>CAVZRR010000017.1:0-59901 GCA_963777725.1 uncultured Gammaproteobacteria bacterium | reverse complement strand
TTATGTCACATTCGACCCGACCCGAGGGCCGCGGGCGTGCCAGCGACCCACATCAGCCACCCCGAGCATGCCGGCATACGCAGAATCCACAGGCCCTTGGCCGTCGCGCGGTGGCACGATGAGGCCGATCGAGGCGTTGGTCACGAGACCGCCATGGGTCAGCAAGCTCGCACCGACGAGAATTTCGAGCCGCTGTCGACGGACGGCCTCGAGGTCGTGGAAGCGCGGGACGCAGACACGGTTCGACTCTTCCTGCGTGAGTGGCGGCGCCGCGTGATCCTCGATCGCGCGGCCCGGCCCGCGCGAACCGCGCAGGACGAGCGACCGCGTGTGATCATGCGGGCATGATCATCGACGCCTGGGCGCAGCACCCGACGCTGCGACACCTGAATCACCCTATGTTCGAGTCGCTGCGGCGCTGGACGCGCGGCGAGCTGGGTTCCCGTGGGCCCGAAGGGGACGCGGAGTGGCCCGTGTCGGTGACGCTCTCCGCGATGGACGAGGCGGGCATCACCCGGAGCCTGATCTGCGCCTGGGAAGGTCCGCGGGGGTCGTTGATCTCGAACGACGAGGTCGCCGCCTTCGTTCGCGCCGCCCCCGATCGGCTGGTGGGCGTGGGTTCGGTCGACATCAGCCGGCCGCGCGCGGCCGTGCTGGAGATGCGCCGCTGCGTGCGCGAGCTCGGGTTCAAGGCCATCCGGGTGCTGCCCTGGCTCTGGGAGATTCCTCCCACGCACGCGCGCTTCTATCCCGTGTTCGACGAGTGCTGCGAGCTCGGCATCCCGTTCTGCACCCAGGTCGGCCACACCGGGCCACTGATGCCGTCCGACGTAGGTCGTCCCATCCCGCACATCGACCAGGTCGCGATCGATTTCCCCGAGCTCGTCATCGTCTGCGGGCACATCGGCTATCCGTGGACGGAGGAAATGCTGGCCGTGGCGACCAAACACCCCAACGTCTACATCGACACGTCCGCGTACACGGTCAAGCGCTATCCACCGAACCTCGTGGCCTACCTCCGGTCGCACGGCGCGAGCAAGGTGCTGTTCGGCAGCAACTGGCCGATGATCGCACCACGCAAGGCGCTCGAGGGACTCGACGATCTCGCGCTGTCGCCCGCGACGCGCGCCGCGTTCCTGGCCGGCAACTCGGCGCGCGTCTTCGGGCTCTGAGCGCGAACGAAGCGCCGTTACTTGATCTGGCCGCGGATCTCGCCCAGTCGGTAATCGCCCGGTCCAGAGTTGGGCGGGTCCACGCCATCGTTGGTGTGCACGTTCAGGTAGGCACTGCCTGCGCGAAGCTGCTCGAGCAGTTCCTCGAGGTCGGCGCCCGCGAGTGGGCCGATCAGGTCGGATGCATCGAACGTGCCTTCCGCGAGCACGCCGCTGAATGGGCCCTTCTTAGGTGCAGCGCCTCGTGCCGGGAAGAGCTTGACCACCAGTGGGCCGTTGGCGCCGGCCGGACCCAGGTGCACGTCCGCCGCGGCGGGATTCAAGATGTCTTTCACGGTGACCACGTAGCGGACCTTGCGGCCGTCCGCGCTCACGACGAGCTTGAGGTCCCCGGTCGCGTCGGTCTTGATCGCTTCCGGCACGTGTTCGCTGCCGGACAACGTCGCCATGTAGGTCGTTTCGGCAGCCGAGGCCGAGGAGGCCGCCAGCGCGAGCGCGGCGGCGACGAGCGGGACGAGGGCGCATTTCAACTTGGACATGAGGGTCTTCCTTCGGCGGAAACGGTTCCCCCCAAATAGGCTCGCAGCCCGGCTTGGGAAATACGTAGTTTCGGAAAGACAGTCTCGCTCGTTTGCGCCGCGGACGACGGATGCGTCAGACGAAGAGCAGCGCGACGGCACCGATCGCGACTACGAGTGCCGCGGATGCGAAGACCGGCGTGCGCAGGCTGGCGCTACCGAGCACGCCGACCATGACGGTCTTCACGACGGTGTTGGTCAGCGCGGCGATCGTGATCGCATGCACGGCAATCTGCGCGCTGCCCGAACGGGCGAACTGCGCCATCGACAGCGTGATCGCGTCCACGTCGGTCGTACCCGCGAGCGCCGCGACGAAGTAGACGCCGCGGCCGGGCGCATAGGTCTGCACGAGCTTGACGACGAGCAGCACCAGTGCGAAGAACGCCGCGAATTTCGCGGCCGCGGTCAGGCTGAACGGATTCTTCAGCGGCACGCTCTCGGCGAGCTCGACGGCTGCTGCACGGGAACGGTGGAACCAGGCGGCAGCGACGGCAGCCAGCGCCATGGCCCCGAACGGCAGCGCCACCTGCGCCAGCAGCGCCCGGTTCACGACCAGCACCTCGACGATCACGCGCACGAACATCACCGCCCAGGCGATCAGGATGCCGCTCGCAAGTGCGGACGACGAGGCAGCGTAGGCCGGGTCGCGGCTCTGGCGCGAGAAGGCGAGCGTCACCGCCGTCGAGGAGACCAGGCCGCCGGTCAGGCCCGTGAGCGGGATCCCGCGCCGTGCCCCGAGCAGCCGGGTGGCAACGTAACCGACCAGCGACAGGCTCGAGATCAGCAGCACGAGCATCCACAACGAGCGTGGCCGCAGCGCGCCCCACGGATCGATCGCCTCGCCAGGCAGCAGCGGCAGCACGATGAAGGTCGCGATCAGCAGGCGCAGGCCCGCGTAAACGTCCTCGCGGTCGAGTCGGTGCACCAGTCCATGCAGCGGCTGCTTGTAGGCCAGCACTGCTGCCACGGTGACGCCGAGGCCGACTGCGAGCTCCCGGTAGCCCAGCGTCGTCATGGCACCGAGCAGGCAGGCAGCGACGGCGGCCAGTTCGGTCGTGAGCCCGAGGGAGTCGGGTTGATTGCGCGCGGAGAGGATGTAGCCCGCCAGCACCGGCGCGAGCGCCGCGAGCAGTGCCGCGGCCAGGATCCACGCGGAATCGAGCACCAGCGTGAGCCAGCCGCCGAGCGCGCCGATCAATGCGAACAGGATGAACGTGCGCAGGCCGCCGATCGTGATGTCGTCGTGCTCGCGCTTGTGCCGTTCGCGCTCGATGCCGAGCAGCGCGCCGATCAACAGGGCGGTGGCGAAGTTCCACACGGCCTGCACGTCGACGGTGGGTGGCATCACGCGGGCCTCAGTCTGTGATGCGCGGCCCTGCGTACAGGTCGATGACCGCGTCGAGGGCCCGCTGGCAGACCCGGCAGAACGGCACTTCATTGCGCGTGAACATCACGCAGTCGAGTTGCGGCCGGTAATAAGCGCGTGAATCGTAGTTTGCGCCGCGGAACGCGCCCACGTGCCCGGCGTGTTGCGCCTTGGCGAACAGCCGCGTGCTCTGCGCCTGCTCCTCGCGAAACAGCGCGCTCATGACGCTTTCGGGGCGGTTCTCGGCACGAATCTGCTTGCGGCGCGCCTGGAACTCGCGTTGCCGGGCCTCGAAGGACTCCTTGGGCCACGGCGTCGGCACTGGGGTGCCCTCAGCCACGAGGTCGCGCCACTTGAGAGGCGTGCCGTCGAGCAGCGCGGTGACGTTGGCTTCCCACGGTTCCACGATCCGCTCCGCGGGCTCGTAGGCGACGGGTGACGTGTAGTACTCGTCCGCGAGACCGGCGAAGTGGTGGCCGAACTCGTGCACGAACAGGTAATCCGCCCAGTCGCTGTCGATCGCGACGGTCGCGAACGTGCCGTAGATGCCGCCGCCGCCGTAGGTCTGCGCATTGGCCAGGATCGTGATGAACTCATAGGGAGCCCAGGCCGCCACGTCGCGCAGCGCCCGGTTGTCGAAGGTCAGCACGTAGCGCTCGGAGCCGAAAGCATCGTAGGCGGCGCCGACGGGCGTGCGACGGTGCGTGCCGGTCGAAGGGCGCGCGATGCCGGACTCGACCGACGGCGGGCAGAGGCCCCAGACATTGAAGGCGCTGCGCCGGCCGGCGTACGGTTCGTGTTGGAACAGCGCGTCGGCCATGCGCCGGGCGTCGGCGGGGAACTTGGCGGCGCATTCGGCAGCCGTGTAGCCGTCGCCGATCAGCAGCAGGTCCACGCTGTCGGCGGGCGTGCCATTGCGCTCCACGGCGATCGGCTCCTGGCGAGGCGGCGGCGCACGGACCACGTTCATGTCGGCCGGATCGACCGTCGTACGCCAGGCCGCAGCGAAAGCCTGCTCGGGATTGCGCTTGAAGATCGTGATTTCGACGGGTCCGTCCGGCACCGGGAAGCGCAGCGACTCGTGGAACGTCCGGTGTGCCGCCGCCGCCTCGGCGGTCGTGACCCACTCGCCGAAGATCGAGCTGAAGCCGCGCGAAAAAAGCAGCTTGCCGTCGGCGCCGCGCACCTCGAAACGATAGCTGCCGGTTTCGGCCACCTCGACGGTGCGTGCCGGGTGGCCCGGCCATGGCAACGGTTCCAGCACGACCTGGTCGACCGCGAAAATCTCGACGCCCTGGCCGCCGGTGTGGAAATAGTCCAGCCGCAACGTGCCGGTGGCGGCCGGTTCTGCAGCCCCGGCCGACCCGGCCGCGAGGGCCACCACGACCGCGACGAGGTTCCTCAGGCCGCGCATCTCAGCGACTACGCTTCGTCGGCGTCTTGCGCCGGCCGCCGGCCGGCGCCGCACGCCGCGATTTCGCGGGCGGCTTGCGGGACTTGCGCTTGTTGACGTTCATCCGGGCGACCGCGCGCTGCTCGCGCATCTGCAGGATCGTCTCGACCTGCCGCAATTGCGTGACGAACAACTGCGCGGCGCGCGAGAGCGACCGCTTGCGGGCATAGAACAGGCCATAGCTCAGGTGCAGCCACGGCGCGTCGAACGGCACCAGCGCGAGCTTTCCGGAGCGCAGTTCGGGCTCGATGGCGGTCAGCGGTGCGAGCCCGATCGCGTCCCCGGCGAGCACGGCGGCCTTGGCGACCGCAAAGCTGTCCAGCATCAGGCTCGGCGAGAGATCGCCGGTGTCGCGGTCGACCTTCGCGTGCGGCATCGACTTTGCGACGTGCACCGCGATGCGCTGCGGGATGCGCGACGACACCAGCGGAAAGACCAGCACCGTCTCCAGCTTGAGCGCGTCCCCGGCCGTGAGCGGGTGTCCCTGGCGCGCGAAGAAGAAGACGCGGTGCTCGGCGATCGGTTCGATGGCGAGTCGGGTGGGATGCCGCTCGGCACTGGTCGTGTCGGCGATCGCGAACTCGAGCTTGCCCGACATCACGGCCCGCGCCAGTTCCTCGAAATCACCGACGACCGCGTGCACCCGGAGCCGCGAATTGACCGTCGCCATGCGCCCGAGCGCCACGCCGAGCGGCAATTCCGCGGCCAGCATGTCGGTGCCGAACACGATTTCGGGCGCCTGCAGGCCGGCGAGTTCCTCGAGGTCGCGCGTCAGGTCGCGGGCCTGTGAAAAGATGCGGCTCGCATGGTCGATGACGAGGCGACCCGCTTCGCCGGGCTTCAAGGCCTTGGCGGCCGTGTTGACCAGCTTGAAGCCGAGCATCGACTCGACCGACTCGACGCGCTTCTTGAGGGCCTCGGGCGTCAGGCCCACGGCCTTGGCGGCGCGAGTGAGGTCCCGGGCCGGGACCAGGCCGATCAGGTCGAGCAGGCTGGGTGTCTTCACCATCTCCCCCGAAAGCTAGCAGATGAGCGGCTCGCTGGCACACCCGATACTCTACGCCATCGTCGGCGGCCGCCCGTAGCCGGTATGATGCACGGATGACCTCCAAGCTGCTTTCGCGCCGCGATCTCGAGTTCCTGCTGTACGAATGGCTCGACGTTGCCGCGCTGTGCGACCGGCCGCGATTTGCCGATCACTCGCGCGAGACCTTCGACTCGGCGCTCGATACGGCGGAGCGCATCGCGACCGAGGTCTTCCTGCCGCATCGCCGCAAGAGCGACGTCGAGGAGCCCGAGTTCGACGGCGAGCGCGTCCACCTGATCCCGGAATCGAAGGTGGCCTTCGACGCGTTCGCTGAAGCGGGGCTGCTGGCTGCAGCCCAGGACTACGAGTTCGGCGGCATGCAGTTGCCGACCGCCGTCGACAAGGCCTGTTTCGCGTACGTGCTCGCGGCCAACGTCGGCAGCGCCGGGTATCCGCTGCTCACGACTGCCAATGCGAACCTGCTCCTTGCACATGGCTCGCCCGCACAGGTCGACGCATTCGTGCGACCGATGCTCGCCGGCCGGTTTGCCGGCACGATGTGCCTGTCGGAGCCGCAGGCGGGTTCTTCGCTGACCGACATCACGACGCGCGCGGAGCCCGATGGCGATTCGCCGCTCGGAGCCCGCTACCGGTTGTTCGGCAACAAGATGTGGATCTCCGCCGGCGAGCACGAGATCACCGAGAACATCGTGCACCTGGTGCTGGCCAAGATCCCGGGCGCGCCCCCCGGCGTCAAGGGCATCTCGCTGTTCGTCGTGCCGCGGCGATTGCTCACTGCGGACGGCCGATCGGCGGACCGCAACGATGTCACGCTCGCCGGCCTCAACCACAAGATGGGTTATCGCGGCACGGTCAACACGCTGCTCAATTTCGGCGAAGGGCGATTCCGCCCCGACGGGCGAGCGGGTGCCGTCGGCTACCTCGTCGGGGAGCCGCATCGCGGGCTCGCGTACATGTTCCACATGATGAACGAGGCCCGCATCGGCGTGGGCCTCGGGGCCGTGGCGCTCGGCTATGCCGGGTACCTCGAGGCGCTCGAGTACGCCCGCAACCGGCCGCAGGGCCGCCCCGTGACCTCGAAGGATCCCTCGGCGCCGCCCGTGCGGATCGTCGAGCACGCCGACGTGCGCCGCATGCTGCTGGCGCAGAAGTCCTACGTCGAGGGTGGGCTCGCGCTCAACCTGTATTGCTCGAAGATCGTGGACCAGCAGCTGACCGCGACCACCGAGGCCGAGCGTGCCGAGGCAACGCTGCTGCTCGAGATCCTGACGCCGATCGCCAAGTCGTGGCCGTCGCAATGGTGCCTGGCTGCCAACGATCTCGCGATCCAGGTGCACGGCGGCTACGGCTACACGCGCGACTACCCGGTCGAGCAGCTGTATCGCGACAATCGGCTGAACCCGATCCACGAGGGCACGCACGGCATCCAGGCGCTCGACCTGCTCGGGCGCAAGGTCACGATGGAACGCGGTCGAGCGCTCGAACTGCTGGGCGGGCGCATCGGCGCGACGATCGCGCAAGCGCGCGCCAGCGGCGATGCCGATCTCGCGACCTGGGCGACCGCACTGGAGGCGGCGTTGACGCAGGTCGCGCAGACGACGCGCGCGCTCTACGCGGCCCGCGATGTCCAGCTCACGCTCGCCAATGCCACCGTGTATCTCGAAGCGTTCGGGCACGTGGTGCTGGCCTGGATCTGGCTCGGCCAGGCGCTCGCCGCGCAGGGCAAGCCGGGCGACTTCTACGACGGCAAGCGCCAGGCGTGCCGTTATTTCTTCCGCTGGGAACTGCCGCGCACGCAGCCGCAGTTTGCGCTGCTCGACAGTCTCGACGACACGACGCTCGCCATGCGCGACGAGTGGTTCTGACCGAGGCGCCCTTGACCCGATCGATCTTCATCACGGGAGCGTCGTCGGGTATCGGCGAGGCGCTGGCCGTCGAGTTCGCGCGGCGCGGCTATGCGGTTGCGATCGCCGCGCGTCGTCTCGAGCGCCTCGAGGCGCTCGCCGCAAGACTGCCGTCGCTGGGCGCAGCGCGCGCGCTGCCGCTCGTCCTCGACGTGACCGATGCCGCCGGCATCGACGCTGCGCTCGACCGGGTCTGCAGCGAGTTCGGGCGTCTCGACGTGCTGGTCGTGAATGCCGGTGTCGGGTACGCGTTTCCGGCGGGCAAGGGCAAGCTCGACCTGGTCCGACAGACGATCGACACGAACCTGGTCGGCGCCATCGCGACGATCGAGCTGGCGCTGCCGCGGCTGCGGGCCCAGGGCGGCGGGCAGATCGTCGCGATCACGTCCGTCGCAGGCTCGCGCGGGATGCCGTTCTTCGGCGCGTACTCCGCCGCGAAGGCGGGCCTGCACCGCTACCTGCAGTCCTTGCGCGCCGAAACACGCCACGAGCCCATCGCGGTCACGGAACTTGCGCCCGGGTACATCGACACCGACATGAACCGCGGCGCGCCGAGCCGGCCGTTCGTGATCCCGCTGGAGCGGGGTGGGGCGATCATGGCGCGCATGATCGAGCGCCGCGTCGGTCATCGCTACGTGCCGATGTGGCCGTGGACGCTGATTGCGCCGCTGGTCAAGATCCTGCCGACCGGCTGGGTTGCGCCGAAGCGCAGACCGACGAGGAACTGACGAGATGACCGATTCATCACCGCCCACCCGGCCCGTCGCACCCCAGCACGCGATCGACGTCGCGCGTCTCGCCGAGTGGCTCGCCGCCAACGTGGCGCCGCTCGCGGGTCCGCTCGAAGTCACGCAGTTCAAGGGCGGCCAGTCGAATCCCACCTACCTGCTCGCAGCGGGCTCGCAGCGTTACGTGCTGCGTCGCAAACCCCCGGGCAAGCTGCTGCAGTCGGCGCACGCGGTGGACCGCGAATTCAAGGTCATCAAGTCGCTGGCCGGCACGGGCGTGCCGGTGGCGCGCGCACACGCGCTCTGCGAGGACGAGGCCGTGATCGGCACGGCGTTCTACGTCATGGAGTACGTGCAGGGACGCGTGCTCTGGGACCCGCGGCTGCCGGAGCACGACGTTGCCGAGCGCGCGGCCATGCACGATGAGATCAACCGCGTGATCGCGGCGCTGCACTGCGTCGACTACGCCGCGGTGGGGCTCGAGGACTTCGGGCGCAAGGGCGAGTACATCGCGCGCCAGGTCGCGCGCTGGACCAAGCAGTACCAGGCGTCGGAGACCGAGACGATCGAGGCGATGGACAACCTGATCGCGTGGCTGCCCGCGAACATCCCGGCCGGCGACGAGACGCGGATCGTCCACGGCGACTACCGGATCGACAACGTGATCTTCCACGCGACCGAGCCGCGCATCCTGGCCGTGCTCGACTGGGAACTCTCGACCCTCGGTCACCCGCTCGCCGATTTCGCCTACCACTGCATGGTGTGGCGGATTCCGCCCGGGGTCTTCCGCGGCCTCGGCGGGCTCGACCTGGCGCCGCTCGGCATTCCCACGGAGCGCGAGTACGTCGCCGCCTACTGCCGGCGCACCGGTCGCGACGGCATCGCCGCGCGCGACTGGGAGTACTACATGGCCTACAACATGTTCCGGCTGACCGCGATCCTGCAGGGCGTGATGGCCCGCGCGCTGCAGGGCAATGCCTCGAGCGCCGAAGCGCTGCAGACCGGCCGCGCGGCCCGACCACTTGCCGAGATCGCCTGGGGACAGGTCGAGCGGCTCAAGCTTTCCTGAGGAGAACACCATGGATTTTGCGTATTCCGACACGGTGAAGGACCTGCAGCGGCGCGTCAGCGCGTTCATGGAGGAACACGTCTATCCGGCCGAGGAGCGCTTTCACGCCGAGATCGCCGAGAACCGTCGCAATGGCAATGCGTGGCAGCCCACGCAGGTGATGGAGGAACTCAAGGCGAAGGCCAAGGCCGACGGCCTGTGGAATCTCTGGCTGCCCGAATCGAATCACGGTGCGGGCCTCACCAACCTCGAATACGCGCCGCTCTGCGAAATCATGGGGCGCTCCCACATCGGTCCCGAGGCGTTCAACTGTTCGGCGCCCGACACGGGCAACATGGAAGTGCTGGTGCGCTACGGCAACGAGGCGCAGAAGGCCGAGTGGTTGCCGCCGCTGCTCGACGGCCGGATCCGCTCCGGCTTCGCGATGACCGAGCCCGCGGTCGCGTCGTCGGATGCGACCAACATCGCGGCCAGCATCGTCCGTGACGGCGATCACTACGTGATCAACGGCCGCAAGTGGTGGACGTCGGGCGCCGGCGATCCCCGCTGCAAGATCCTGATCTTCATGGGCAAGACCGATCCGCAGAATGCGAGCCGCCATCGGCAGCAATCGATGATCCTCGTGCCGATGGAGACACCGGGGGTGCGCGTGGTGCGCAACGTGCCGGTCTTCGGTTACGACGACGCGCCGCACGGCCACTCCGAAGTGGATTTCGTCGACGTCCGCGTGCCGGTGTCGAACCTGCTGCTCGGCGAGGGCCGCGGCTTCGAGATCGCACAAGGGCGCCTCGGGCCCGGACGCATCCATCACTGCATGCGCCTGATCGGCGCCGCCGAGCGCACGCTCGAGAAGATGTGCAAGCGGGCGCTCAGCCGCATCGCGTTCGGCCGGCCGCTCGCGGAGCAGGGCGTCTGGCGGGAGCGGATCGCCGACGCCCGGCTGAAAATCGACCAGGCGCGGTTCCTCGTGCTGCACGCCGCGTGGAAAATGGACGTGGCCGGCAACAAGGCCGCGCAGAAGGAAATCGCGATGATCAAGGTGGTGGCGCCGACCATCGCCTGCGAGGTGCTCGACCAGGCCATCCAGCTGTTCGGCGGCGCGGGCGTCTCGGACGACTTCGGCCTGGGCTGGGCCTACGCAAACTCACGCACGCTCAGGATCGCGGACGGCCCGGACGAGGTGCACCGCAACCACATCGCGAAGCTCGAGCTCTCGCGCTACCTGAAGGCCTGAGGCGACCGGCATGCAGATCCAGGGCAAGACGGCCCTCGTCACGGGCGCCGGTCGCGGCATCGGCCGCGCGGTGTGCCGCGAGTTGATGCGCCGGGGCGCGGCCGGAGTCGTCGTCGCGGACCTCGACGGCGATCTGGCCCAGGCGACGGCTGCGGAGCTCGGAGGTCTCGGCCTCCAATGCGACGTGTCGGATGCCGAGGCCGTCACCGCCGCGGTGGCGGCGGCGGAACGACATTATGGGCGGCTCGACATCCTGTTCTCGAACGCCGGGTTCGGCGCGGCCACGCTCGACCTGGACGACGCGCTGTCGGCACCGGATGCGACCTGGCAGCGCATGTGGGACGTGCACGTCATGGCGCACGTGCGCGCCTGCCGTGCCGCGTTGCCCGGTATGCTCGAGCGCGGGTCAGGTTGCCTCGTGAATGTCGCCTCGGCCGCGGGACTGCTGAGCCAGACGGGCGATACGCCCTACAGCGCGACCAAGCACGCCGCGGTCGCCCTGGCGGAATCGCTCGCGATCACCTACGGCGACCGCGGGATCCAGGTGTCCGTCGTCTGCCCGCAGTACGTCGCGACGGCCATCATCGGGGCGAGCGAGGATACGGCGCCGGGCTCGTTGCCCGGCGTGTTGACGGTCGACCAGGCGGCAAACGCCATCGGCGACGGCATCGAGCAGGCGCGTTTCCTGATCCTGACCCACCCGGAGGTGCTGGGATTCTTCCAGCGCAAGGCGTCGGATTACGACCGCTGGCTCGGCGGGATGCGTCGCTTGCGGGACGGCTTGCGCAGCGGAGGCTTCCTCAAGACCAAGTCCTGACGATCGGCCGCCTTGCGCAGCAGCGTCCACGCGGCCAGGCAATGCCGCGCGATCTCGGCCGCATCCGGCACGGCGGCGCGATTGGCGACGATGCCGAAGTCCATCCGCTCGCCGAGCGAAACGGCGCTCACGTTGAGACCCACGGGATCCGCGATCATCGAGACCGGGTAGGCGCCGGCCAGCCGCAACTCGCCGAGATAACGCTCCCCCGGCAGCCCGCCGACGTTTGAGATCACGAGGTTCACGACCGGTCGGGTGAGGGCCTCCATGCCGAGAGTGTGCGAGGCGAACCAGGCGCCGAACGCGATCAGCGCGTAATCCAGCGCCGCGGCTTTCGACAGCGCGCGGAACTCCTGCTTCGCCGCGCCGCTGTTGGCGATGATCTGTTGCAGGCGTCGCGCGGCGCCCGAGCGCGGCCGGGCCATCGGCACGAACATCGTCGCGACCTTGGTGGTGGCCTCGAGGTCGCCCTCGTCGCGCATCGAGACCGGGCACATCGCCACGAGCGGCTGTCGCGGCCGCTCGCCGAGCGCGGCCAGGTAGCGCTCGACGCCGCCATCCACGACCGCGAGCAGCACGTCGTTGACCTTGCCGCCGAAGACGCGCGCAACGCGCCGCATCGCGTCGACCGGCAGTGAGAAGGCCGCGAACGAGCGCTCGGTCGTGACCGGCTGGTTGAATCGAGTCTGCGGTCCGCCGAATGGCTGGTTGCCCGCCGGCACGTCCGGTTCGTCGCGGGTCCGGCTGCGTCGGGTTGCCAGTGCCGAGAGCAGTTCACCCGTCGCAAGTGCATGAGTGAGCAGCGCGCGCGCGCCGTCTGCAAAGCCCGCGTACTCGTTCTGCGGAGACTGTTGCGCCGGATGTGGCGGCAGCGCGAAGAAGGGCGTGTGGATCGGCCCGGGCTCATTGGCCAGCGTGCCGAAAATTCGCGCCAGCGCGGAGCGACCGTCCCAGCTCGCGTGGTGCGACTTGAGGTAGATCGCCACCTGGCCGGAGTCGAGTCCGTCAATGACGTGCAGCCGGAACAGCGGCCGGGTCCGGTCGAGCCGTTCCTGGTGCAGTCCAGCAACGACTGCGAACAGCTGCTGGCGGTCGCCGGGCGCCGCCAGGCGCTGCTGGCGCACGTGGTACCGCATGTCGAAGTCGGTCAAGGCGCGCCAGTGGGGCCGTCCGAGCGCCGGAAACACCGGGACGCAGTCGAACGGTGGGGTCGGTTGCGCAGCACGGAAGGCGCGCACGATCCGCTGCGCGGCCGCCCGGCTCGAGCGGCCCGGTGGCGGGTCGAACAGCATCACGACGCCCACGTTGGCCGGAGTCTGGTCTCGGTCGACGCCGAGGAAGACGAGGTCCAGCAGCGGAATCGGGCGGGTCATCGGCATTGAAAGTATGCGATATCCGCAACGGTTGCCAGCGAGCGGGCGGTGCTAGACTCGGCTCGACTGCAGACGGCAGCGACAAGAGAACAGGTCATGCGCCAATTGCGCGGTGAGGATGCACGTTTCGTCTATGCGGAGACGGGGCACGCCAATTCGAACATCACCCTCGTCTACATCTACGATCCGTCGACCGCGCCCGGGGGGCGGGTCCACTTCAAGGGGTTCCTCAAGCACATCGAGAGCCGGTTGCACCTGTCGCCGATTTTCCGGCAGAAGCTGCTGCGCGTGCCGCTCGAGCTCGACTACCCCTACTGGATCGAGGACGAGCGCTTCGACCTCGAGTATCACGTGCGCCACGTCGCGCTGCCGAAGCCCGGCGACTGGCGCCAGTTCTGCATCCAGGCCTCGCGGATCCACGCTCGGCCGCTCGACCTGTCGCGGCCGCTGTGGGAGACCTACCTGGTCGAGGGGCTGGACTCGTTCCTGGACCTGCCGGCGGACAGCTTCGCGGTCCTGACGAAGATCCACCACGCGGCGATCGACGTGAAGGCCGGTGCCGAGATCACGATGCTGCTGCACGACACGACGGCCGTGACGCCCCATCCGGAGCCGCCCGAGCCGTGGTTCCCCGAGTCGCCGCCCGGATCGCTGTCACTGCTGGCGCGGGCTGCGCTGCACAACGTCGTGCAGCCGCTGATGCTCGCCGCCCCGTTGACCCGAGCGGTGCGGCAGTTCACGCCCGCGCTGGTCGGCTCGCTGCGCGAGCTCTGGCTGCACCCGGAGCGCTTGCCGATCACTCGCTTCAATGCCGAGGTCTCGCCGCATCGCGTATTCGAGACCCGTCGCTTCACGATCGACGAGTTCAAGGCGGTGCGCAGCCTGGTGCCGGGTGCGACGATCAACGATGCGGTGCTCGCCGTCTGCGGCGGGGCGCTGCGCCGCTACCTGATGACCCACGACGAGCTGCCGGGCCCGAGCATGGTGTCGATCGCGCCGCTGTCGATCCGCAATGCGGACCAGGGTGCCGCTGGCCCCGCCGGTTTCAGCATGATGCGCGTGCCGCTCGGCACGGAGATCGAGGACCCGGTGCGTCGGCTGCGCTCGATTCACCAGCACACGTCGAACGCCGACGACATCGAGCAGGCGGTCGGAGCCAAGGAACTCACCGACATCACCAAGCACGCGCCCGCTGCGACGCTGGCGCTTTCGGCGCGACTGCTCGCGGACACGGCCATCGGCATCGGCCAGCACGCGCCCGTCGCGAGCTGCACGATCACGAACGTGCCGGGGCCGGCCGTGCCGCTCTATTTCAACGGGGCGCGCATGACGTATTTTTCCGCGATCATGCCGATCTCGGATGGCATGGGCCTCGTCTTCGCGGTGACCAGCTACGACGGCAAGATCATCATCTCGCCGACCTCGTGCCGCGAGCAGATCCCGGATCCCGAATTCTTCGCGCTGTGCATCCGCGAGTCGTTCCAGGAGTACCTCGAGCTGGCGAGCAAGGCGAAACCGCGCCGCAAGCCGGCCAGCAAGAAGAAAGGCAAGGCAGTCGGCAAGAAGGCGAAGTCCCGCGTCGGGTCGCGGCGGCGAGCCGCCTGACGTCGCGCCGCAGCCCGCGCCAGGTCAGGCGGTCTGCATCAGGCCCGCGGCCCGCTCGTACACCGACCCGACCATGCCGCCGGGGTGGAAGGGCCGCCAGGCGCCCTCGGCCTGCGCCAGCCGGTCGGCGAGGATCCACATCACGGCGGGATTGAAGCCGAGTCCGCAGTGGCTGCCGGGAACCCAGACGTTTTCGTGATGACCGTTGCTGGTGTCCAGCCGGGCCGATTCGGGCGGCACGACGCCGTCGGTCTCGGAATAGATGCACGTGGAAGGCATCGGCGGCGGCGACGTGAGCACCTTGGCGCGAACGTGCGCGAGATGCGCGACCGGACCCATCGGGTGCGCGAGGTAGCGATACAACGCCTGCACCAGCAGCGGCACCTTGTAGCTGTCCACCGAAAACCGCATCGGGCTGCCGAGGGAGATCACGGTGCGCACGCACTCCGGGGCGCTGTGCGCCGCGTAGAAGCTGTAGACGCCGCCGAGGCTCCAGCCGACGAGGCTGACCTTGCGCCGGTGCTTGTGGTGCAGGTAGCGCAGCTTCTGTTCGAGCGCATGGCTGAACTTGAGCTTGAAGCCGGTGTTCTG
Source organism: uncultured Gammaproteobacteria bacterium (assembly GCA_963777725.1). Classification (GTDB taxonomy): domain Bacteria; phylum Pseudomonadota; class Gammaproteobacteria; order Steroidobacterales; family Steroidobacteraceae; genus RPQJ01. The sequence goes on along the minus strand of CAVZRR010000017.1, from coordinate 44,963 downwards.
GCCGAAGCCCCAGGTCACGACGTTGTAGCCGCGGGAGCGCAGGAAGACGCTGAGACCCACCAGGGTGGCGTCCGAGGCGCTGAACCCGGGCACGAGCAGCACCGGATGGCCGTCGCCGCGTGGGGTCGTCTGCAGCAGCGGCAGGAAGAGCGGCAGGGCCCCGATCTCGAGCAGCGCCCGGCCTTCGAGCAATGAGTACAGGGCACGGGGAGCTCTGGAAAGCCGGGACGGACTGGCCATGGTGGAACGTGTTCTCCTGCGCTGCCACCCAAGGGGCGACGCGCCAAGCTTACCTTTCCGGCCGGGCGGAGCGATAGCACAAATGTACGGACAACCTGAACCACGTCACGGACGGCCCGACGCGTTGCGGCTTGGCGCGCCGATAGGCAAGCTTCCACCTTTTCGCCGCGGCCCCGGCGCGGCCGCCCGAGGATCCGCCATGCCGATGACCTGCCGAAAATCTTTACAGGCTGCCGTGGCCGCCTTGCTGTTGCTGTCAGCCGCGGTCGCGCCGGCGGTCGAGCGGGCCGAGGTGCCGGCGCAGTACCAGTGGGACCTGTCGAGCCTGTATCCCGGCGAGTCGGCCTGGGTCGCAGCCAAGCAGGACTTGTCGAAGTCGATCCCGGCGCTCCAGCAGTGGCAAGGGCGGCTCGGCGAGTCCGCGGCGGCGCTGCTCGGTGCCATGTCGGCCTGGGAGCGCGTCAGCCTCGGGGTCGATCGCTTCTACTCGTACGCCTTCCAGCTGTCCGACCAGGACACCCGCGTTGCGCGCCACCAGCAGATGAAGCAGGAGGCGAGCCAGGTCTACACGGACTTCCAGACCGCGGTGGCGTTCATGCGTCCGGAGCTGCTCGCCGTCGGCCGCGAGAAGATCGACCGCTTCGTCGCCGCGGAACCGCGACTTGCCCAGTATCGAATGTTCTTCGACGACATCCTGCGTGCGGCGCCGCACACGTTGTCGCCGGCGGAGGAGAAGTTGATTGCGCGCGCCGGGACGCTGGCGCAGACCGCGGGCACCGTGCACTCGGTGTTCACCGGCGCCGACCTGCCGTACCCGGAGGTCACGCTGTCGACGGGCGAGAAGGTGCGGCTCGATGCCGCAGCGTACTCGCTGCACCGCGCCTCGCCGGTCAAGGCGGACCGCGATGCGGTGTTCAAGGCGTTCTGGGCGCGCTACGGCGAATTCACGCGCACGCTCGCGGCGACGTTGAACGCCCACGTCGAGTCGCACGTCTTTGCGAAGGACGTGCGCGGCTTCGGCAGCTCGCTCGAGGCTGCGCTGTTCGACTACAACATCCCGGCGACCGTCTACACGCGGCTGATCGACGACGTGCATGCGAACCTGCCGACGCTGCACCGCTACCTGCGTTTGCGCCAGAAGATCATGGGCCTGTCGCAACTCGGCTATGACGACCTCTACGCACCGATCGTCGACCGCGTTGCGCTGAGTTACACGCCCGAGCAGGGCATGGCGCTGACGCTCGAGGCCTTCGCTCCGCTCGGCGAGGACTACGTCGCCGCGCTCCGCAAGGGTTACGCGTCGCGCTGGGTCGATTTCCTGCCGACCACGGGCAAGCGTCCCGGGGCGTACAGCAACACCGTGTACGGCGTGCACCCGTACCAGCTGCTCAACTTCAACGGCGCCTGGGAGGACGTCTCGACGCTCGCGCACGAGTCCGGGCACTCGATGCATTCGTACCTGGCCAGCGCGCAGCAGCCGTATGCGACCGCGAGCTACTCGATCTTCGTGGCCGAGGTCGCGTCGACGCTGAACGAGAACCTGCTCTTCCATCACGTGCTCGATCGCACCGAGGACGACCCGACGCGCCTGTTCCTGCTCGCGAGCTACCTCGACACGATGCGCACGACGCTGTTCCGCCAGACCCTGTTCGCGGAATTCGAGCTGCGCATCCACGAGGCGGTGGAGCGGGGCGAGCCGCTCACGGGCGAGTCGCTGACGAAGCTCTACCTGGGGTTGCTGCGCAAGTACTACGGCCACGACGAAGGCGTCGTCCACATCGCCGACGCGGTCGGCGCAGAGTGGGCCTACATCCCTCACTTCTACAGCAACTTCTACGTCTACCAGTACGCGACCAGCCTGATCGGCGGCATGCTGCTGGCCGAGGGTTTCATCGGGCCGCAAGCCGTCAAGTCGGGGCAGGCCGCGAAGAACCGTGATGCGTACCTGCGGATGCTGTCGTCGGGCTCCTCGAAGTACCCGATCGACCTGCTGCGCGAGGCCGGCGTCGACATGACCACGTCGCAGCCGTTCGATGCGGCCATGCGCGAGATGAATCGCATCATGGACGAGATGGAGCGCATCCTCGCGCGGCAGCAGGGCTGAGCCATGGCCGGACGACGCAGCAAGTCGAGCGGCACTTACTCCGGACTGACGCAACTCGGTGCCGCAACGGCCGTCCCGGCGTCGCCGGACGCAGCCGCGCTCGAGCGCGTGCCGAATCCCCACCCCCGCAAGCTCTATCTCGCGCGCTTTACGGCGCCCGAGTTCACCTCGCTGTGCCCCATCACGGGCCAGCCGGATTTCGCGCACCTCGTCATCGATTACGCGCCGGCGCGCTGGCTGGTCGAGAGCAAGTCGCTGAAGCTCTACCTGACGAGCTTCCGCAACCACGGGGCCTTCCACGAGGACTGCACGCTCGCGATCGCCGGGCGCCTGGTCGATTTCCTGGCGCCGCGGTGGCTGCGGATCGCCGGTTACTGGTATCCGCGCGGCGGCATGCCGATCGACGTGTTCTGGCAGTCGGGGCGGCCGCCGGCCGGACTGTGGATTCCGGACACCGGCGTCGCGCCGTATCGCGGCCGCGGCTGAGTCGGCTCGGCATGAGCGCGAGCTCCAGACAGGCGCGACACGAGATCGCGGGACGAGCGGCATCGCTGCTGCTCGGAGTCCTTGGCGCAGCATTTGCCACGCCGTCCGTGGCCGAACCGAGCGCAGTGAAGCTCGAAGCCGTCAATTCGGTGGACCGGCATGCTGCGGCACTCACCGAGCTGTCCGACCGGATCTGGGCCTATGCCGAGATCGCGTTTCGCGAGCATCGCTCGGCGGCGGCGCTGGCGGATTTCGCGCAGTCACAGGGTTTTCGCGTCGAGCGCGGCGTGGCGGGGATGCCGACCGCTTTCGTGGCCACCTTTGGACAGGGGCGGCCAGTGATCGGCGTGATGGGCGAGTACGACGCGCTGCCCGGGCTCTCGCAGAAGGCGCTCCCCGAGCCGGTGCCGTTGGCCGAAGGCGCGGCCGGGCACGGCTGCGGCCACAACCTGTTCGGGGCGGCCAGTCTCGGCGCGGCCATCGCGATCAAGGAGCAGATCGCGGCTGGCCGTCTGCAGGGCACGGTCGTGTTCTTCGGCACGCCGGCCGAGGAGGATGTCGGCGGCAAGATCTACATGGCTCGTGACGGCCTGTTCGACGACGTGGACGCCATGCTGGCCTGGCACCCGAGCGACGAGAACCTGGCGGACGTCACCAGCAGCCAGGCGATGGTGGACGTGGCGGTCGAGTTTCGCGGCACGACCGCCCACGCGGCCTACGACCCGTGGAACGCGCGCAGTGCGGTGGATGCGGTCGAGTTGTTCACGCACGGCGTGAGCTTGATGCGCGAGCACGTCCGGCCGTCGACGCGAATGCACTACACGATCGCGTCCGGTGGCGACGTGCCGAACGTCGTCGCCGAGCGCGCCAAGGTCTGGCTCTGGGTGCGCGACTGGCGGCGCGCCGAAGTCGAGGACCTGCTGTCGCGGGTCCGCAAGCTCGCCGAGGGCGCAGCCACGATGACCGAGACGGCGGCGACGGTGACCGTCCAGGGCGGTAGCTGGGAGATGCTCGTCAACGAATCGGGTGGCCGGCTGCTGCACGACAACCTGACGTGGCTCGGCTCGCCCGTTTACACCGAGCAGGAACAGGCCTTTGCCCGACAGATCCAGCGCGCGACCGGAGTGCCCGAACTCGGCATGTTCACGGGCGTCAAGCCGCTCGAGGGGCAGCAGCCGGAAGGCGGCTCGACCGACGTAGCCGACGTCAGCTGGGTCGTGCCGACGCTGCACCTGAGCGTCGCGACGTCGCCGCTCGCCGCCCCCTGGCATGCGTGGCCGGTCGCGGCCAGCGGCGGCATGTCGATCGGCCACAAGGGCATGCTGCTGGCCGCCAGGACACTGGCCGCGACGATGGTCGATCTCTACGAGCAACCGGCGGCACTCGAGGCCGTGCGGGCCGAGTTCAAGGCCAGGAAGGGCGACACCGTGTACCGGTCGTACGTGCCGGACGGGCCGCCGCCGCTGCCGAAGCCTTAGGGCCCGCCGTGCTATAGTTTGCAGCTTCCATGGTGGCTCGCGTCGGATCCCTCGCGACGGTCAGCTGCAAACCCCGCCAGGCCCGGAAGGGAGCAACGGTAGCGGCCTTACCGGGTGCCGGGGGCATTCTGGCGCGGGCCGCCTCCCTACCTCCTGGCCCGGGGAGTTCCTGGCACCGCCCATGAGTTACCTCGTCCTCGCCCGCAAATGGCGCCCTCGCACGTTCGAGGAACTCGTCGGCCAGGATCACGTCCGCCGGGCGCTCACCAATGCGCTCGATTCGGGCCGCATCCACCACGCGTTCCTGTTCACGGGCACGCGCGGCGTCGGCAAGACGACCATCGCGCGCATCTTCGCGAAGTCGCTGAATTGCGAGCAGGGGGTGTCCTCGAAGCCTTGCGGCGTCTGCGGCGCCTGCAAGGACATCGACGCGGGCCGCTTCGTCGACCTGCTCGAGGTGGACGCGGCGTCCCGGACCAAGGTGGACGACACGCGCGAGCTGCTCGACAACGTGCAGTACGCGCCCGCGCGCGGCCGCTGCAAGGTGTACCTGATCGACGAAGTGCACATGCTCTCGACGCATTCGTTCAACGCGCTGCTGAAGACGCTCGAGGAGCCGCCGCCGCACGTGAAGTTCCTGCTCGCGACGACCGATCCGCAGAAGCTGCCGGTGACGGTGCTGTCGCGCTGCCTGCAGTTCCACCTGCGCCGCCTGCCGCTCGCGCAGATCCAGGAACGGCTGACGATGATCGCGCAGGCCGAGAAGGTCGAGTTCGAGCCCGCGGCGCTGCGCGCCATCGCGCGGGGCGCGGAGGGCAGCATGCGTGACGCGCTGTCGCTGCTCGACCAGGTGCTGGCCTTCGGCGGCGGCCGGGCCATCGAGAGCGAGGTGCGCACACTGCTCGGGACGCTCGACCGCCGGCATGTCGAGGGGATCCTGAACGCGCTCGCCGCGCAGGACGGCGCGGCGCTGATGGCCTGCGTGGCGCAACTCGACGAGCGCGCCCCGGACTACGACCAGGCGCTCGGCGAGCTCTCCGCCGCAATCCAGCGCATGGCGTTGCTGCAGGCGCTGCCCGAGTTGCGCGGCGAGGACGAGGAACAGGACGCAGCACTCGCCCAGCTCGCCGCGAAGTTCCTGCCCGAAGACCTGCAACTGCTCTACCAGATCGCGATCATGGCCCGTCGCGATCTCGACTATGCGCCGGACGCGCGCGGTGGCTTCGAGATGGCGCTGCTGCGGATGCTCGCCTTCCGGCCGGAATCGCTGTCGGGTGCGGCGCCGCCCGGCCCGCCGCCTGCAGCGCGAGCGGCGCCGGCCGCCAGCGCGCCACGCCGGAGCGCGGCTGCATCGCAGCCAGTCACGCCGCGGTCTGCGCCTGTCGCGCCGGCCACGCCTCGTGCCGCGGCCCGAGCGGAAGTCCTCGCCAGTGGCGACTGGCCAGCGATCGTCGCTGCGCTCGGCCTGCAGGGCCCGGCCGGGCAGCTTGCGGCGCACTGCGTGCTCGTCGGCCGCACGAGCGAGCTCATCAAGCTCCGCCTCGATCCCGCCGGTGAAGTGTTCCGCCGGCCGCAACTCGAGCAGAAGCTCGCGCAGGCGTTGGCGCAACATTTCGGCGAGCCCGTACGCCTCGACATCGCGGTCAGCGACGCCGAGGAGGTCACCCCGGCCCGGCAGCAGGCAAGAGCGGCCGACGCCCGGGTGAAAGCGGCCGAGCAGGCCATCGAGGCAGACGCGAACGTGCGCGCGATGCGCGAAGTCTTCGGCGCGACCGTGCAGCCGGGTTCCGTGAAGCCCCTCAACTGATTTTTCCAGGAGTCCACACGAGCATGAAAGGCGGTATCGGCAACCTGATGAAGCAGGCGCAGCAGCTGCAGGCCAACGTGCAGAAGGCACAGGCCGAGATTGCGGCGATGGAGATCACCGGCGAGTCGGGCGGCGGCATGGTCAAGGTGACCATCAACGGGCGCCACGAGGCGAAGCGCGTGCAGATCGATCCGTCGGTGCCGATGGACGATCGCGAGATGGTCGAGGACCTCGTCGCCGCCGCGTTCAACGACGCCGTGCACCGCCTCGAAACGACGACGCAGGAACGCATGTCCGGCCTCATGGGCGGCATGAACCTGCCCGCGGGCCTCAAGCTGCCGTTCGGCGGCTGACCCCGACCGCGCGATGCTCTATCCGCCGACGCTCAGCCGCCTGATCGAAGCGTTGCGCTGCCTGCCCGGCGTGGGACCGAAGTCGGCGCAACGGATGGCGTTCCACCTGCTCGAGCGCGATCGCGACGGCGCCCGCGAAATCGCCGCGTCGGTCGGGCAGGCGATCGAGAAGCTCGGCCACTGCCAGCGCTGCCGGATGTTCGCCGAGGGCGAGCTGTGCCCCGTCTGCACGTCCGCCAGCCGGGATCGCAGCCTGCTCTGCGTCGTCGAGTCGCCGGCCGACGTCGTCGCGATCGAGCAGTCCGGCAGTTTCCGCGGCTGCTACTTCGTGCTGATGGGTCACCTGTCGCCGCTCGATGGCGTCGGTCCGAGCGAGATCGGCATCGACGCGTTCGGAGCGTCTGCTCGGTGGGGGCGAGGTTCGCGAGGTGATCCTCGCGACGAATCCAACCGTGGAGGGCGAGGCGACCGCGCACTTCCTCGCCGAGGTCGTCAGCCGTCGCGGTATCCGAGCGTCGCGAATCGCGCACGGCGTACCGGTGGGCGGCGAACTCGAGTACGTCGATGGGGGCACGCTCGCGCACGCGCTCGCCGGTCGGCAGGCGGTTTCCTGAGTCTGTTTGAGTTTTCTCCTGCGCTTACGGAATTTCGCCAGGCGTACGGGTGGCGGCGCGCTTTCCGGGGCTTGTTCCGGCGAGCGGGAAGAAGACGCTCGCCGGAACAAGCCCCGGAAAGTGCGCTCGACACGCGGCGCCTGAGCGAGTTTTCCGCAGAGCCGGAAAACTCGCACGGCGCAGGAATCGCCCACCAGATCCAGCGTCGCGTGAAGTGGGTTGCCAGCCAACGCGTGACGAGCGGGCGAGAGGTGTCCGGCGCCGCGCTGGACGCCTCATGCGCCGTGCGAAGTCCTCGGCACGAGGACGCAGCTCAGGCGCGGTACGAGGGGGAACGTGACGGTTGTTTTTCGACCAAGCGCGCCCCGCGCGCGACTCGAAAAACAACCGTCACGTTCCCCCGGAACCGACGCCTGAATCCTGCGCTCGCTGGAAGAGGCTGACGCCACGGCGCAGCGAGGCGTCAGCGAACGTCCGGCGCCTTCTGCCCCGCGAGGAACAGCCAGGTTTCGACGACCGTATCCGGATTGAGCGACATGCTCTCGATCCCCTCGTCGAGCAGCCAGCGTGCCAGTTCGGGGTGGTCGGACGGTCCCTGGCCGCAGATGCCGATGTACTTGCCGGCCTTGCGGCAGGCCTGGATCGCCATGTGCAGCATCGCCTTGACTGCGTCGTCGCGCTCGTCGAACAGGCGCGCGATCACGGCTGAATCGCGATCGAGGCCCAGCGTGAGCTGGGTCATGTCGTTCGAGCCGATCGACATGCCGTCGAAGAACGCGAGGAACCGGTCGGCGAGCACCGCGTTGCTCGGCAGCTCGCACATCATGATGACCTTGAGGCCGTCCTCGCCGCGCTTCAGGCCATTGTCGGCGAGCAGCTGCACGACCTGCTCGGCCTCCTTGAGCGTGCGCACGAACGGCACCATGACCCAGACGTTCTTCAGGCCCATCTGCTCGCGCACGCGCTTGAGCGCGCGGCACTCGAGCTCGAAGCAGGGCCGGAAGGTCTCGTCCACGTAGCGGGACGCGCCCCGGAAGCCGAGCATCGGGTTTTCCTCGGACGGCTCGTACTGGCGGCCGCCGATCAGGTTCGCGTACTCGTTCGACTTGAAGTCCGACAGGCGCACGATGACCGGTTCGGGTGCGAAGGCCGCCGCGATCGTGCCGATGCCCTCGCAGAGCTTCTCGATGTAGAACTCGACCGGATCGCCGTAGCCGGCCATCTGCCGGCGGATCGTGTCCTGCAGGTCCGGGTCGAGCCGGTCGAACTCGAGCAGCGCGCGCGGATGCACGCCGATCATCCGGTTGATGATGAACTCGAGGCGCGCGAGGCCGACGCCGCGATTGGGGATGGCCGCGAAGTCGAACGCGCGGTCCGGGTTGCCGACGTTCATCATGATCTTGACGGGAATCGCCGGCAGCGCGTCGAGCTCGACCTGCGTCTGCTCGTAGCGCAGGGCACCGTCGTAGACGTAGCCGGTGTCGCCCTCGGCGCACGAGACCGTGACCGGCTGGCCCTCCTGGATCACCCGCGTGGCGTCGCCGCAGCCCACGACCGCGGGAATGCCGAGCTCGCGCGCGATGATCGCGGCGTGGCAGGTGCGGCCGCCGCGATTGGTCACGATCGCCGAGGCGCGCTTCATGACCGGCTCCCAGTCGGGGTCGGTCATGTCGGCGACGAGCACGTCGCCCGTCTCGACCCGGGTCATCTCCTTGGCGTTGCGGATCACGCGCGCCGGGCCGGCGCCGATCCGATGGCCGATGCTGCGGCCGCTGGTCAGCACGGGGCCCTTGCCCTTGAGCGTGTAGCGCTGCAGCGTGCGGCCGGCGCGGCTCTGCACGGTCTCGGGCCGCGCCTGCAGGATGTAGATCTTGCCTGTTTCGCCGTCCTTGCCCCATTCGATGTCCATCGGGCAGCCGTAATGTTCCTCGATGACGAGGGCCTGGCGTGCGAGCTCGAGCAGGTCGGCGTCGGACAGGCAGAAGCGCAGCCGATCGGCCTCGGGAACGTCGACCGTGACCACGCGTTCGGCGGACTGGGCGCCGGTCGCGTAGGTCATCTTGATCGCCTTGCCGCCGAGCGTGCGGCGCAGGATCGACTGGTGCCCGGCGCGCAGCGCCGGCTTGTAGACGTAGAACTCGTCGGGGTTCACGGCACCCTGCACGACGGTCTCGCCGAGGCCCCACGAGGCCGTGATGAACACGACGTCGCGGAAACCCGAATCGGTGTCCAGCGTGAACATGACGCCGCTCGCGCCGAGGTCGCTGCGCACCATGTGCTGGATGCCGGCGGACAGCGCGACCTGCGAGTGATCGAAGCCCTGGTGCACGCGGTAGGAGATCGCGCGGTCGTTGAACAGCGAGGCGAAAACCTCGTGCACCGCGCGCACGACGTGTTCGCGACCGCGGACGTTGAGCAGCGTTTCCTGCTGCCCGGCGAACGATGCCTCGGGCAGGTCCTCGGCCGTGGCCGACGAACGAACCGCAACGGCAAGGTCGCCCTGGCCGTCGCACATCGCCTCGTAGCCGGCCACGATTTCCTGCTCGAGCCGAGCAGGGAAGGGCGTGGACAGGATCCAGTCGCGGATCCGTGCCCCCGTGACCGCCAGCGCGGCGACGTCGTCGACGTCGAGCGTGGCGAGTTCGGCGCGGATGCGCTCCGCGAGGCCCTCGTGCGACAGGAACTCCCGATAGGCATCGGCCGTCGTGGCGAACCCGCCGGGGACGCTGACGTGCAGCGCGGCGAGCTTGGCGATCATCTCGCCGAGCGAGGAGTTCTTGCCGCCAACCGTGGCGACGTCGTGTCGGCCGAGCTCGGCAAAGGGAATCGTGTAGCGGGTCAAGGCGGGCCTCTTGCTACGTCATGGGCTCAGGTGAAAGACTGCCGGACCGGTCGGCGCTCGGGAGAGCTGCGCGCGAATGAATCGAAGAACCGTTTTTTTCGTCTCGGACCAGACCGGCGTGACCGCCGAAACGATGGGACACAGCCTGCTCACGCAATTCGACGGCCTCGAATTTCGACAGGTGACTCTGCCATTTATCTCCACCGTTGACAAGGCAGAGGAAGCCGTAAGAAAGATCAATGCGACGGCGGTCGCGGACGGTGCGCGGCCGATCGTCTTCAGCACGCTGGTCCAGGACGAGTTGCGCTCGCGGGTCAAGCGCAGCGAGGGATTGTTCCTCGATTTCTTCGATGCATTCCTCGGTCCCCTCGAGGCGGAGCTGCAGGTGAAGTCGTCCGAGCGAGCGGGGCGGGCGCACGGCATTGCCGACCAGATCATCTACAGCACGCGCATCGAGGCGACGAACTTCGCGCTGGCCGCCGACGACGGCGGGGTGAGCGCCGACTACCAGCGCGCGGACGTCGTGCTGGTGGGCGTGTCGCGCTCGGGGAAGACCCCGACCTGCATCTACATGGCGATGCAGTACGGCGTGTTCGCGGCCAACTATCCGTTCACCGAGGAGGACTTCGAGGGCAAGCAGCTGCCCGCGATGCTGCGGCCCCATACGGCGAAATTGTTCGGCCTGACGATCGCGCCACAGCGGTTGCAGCAGATCCGCAACGAACGCCGGCCGGGCAGCCGCTACGCCGCGCTGGCGCAGTGCGAGTTCGAGGTGCGGTGCGCGGAGGCGCTGTTCAATCGCTATTCGGTTCCGTACCTGGACACGACGGAGTGCTCGATCGAGGAGATCGCGAGCCGGGTGATCGACCGGATGGGCATCGAGCGGCGGTTGCGCCCGTGACGCCGGCGAGCGCTGTGCCGCGCGTCACGGACGCGCCAGACCGCTGTGCTATATTCGATCGATGAGCGTCGACAGCCTGTGCGTTACATCGTGGCGTGCGCGACCGGTGAGCTTCGTCAGCCTGATGACGCTGTACGAGAGCAACTACATCCGGCTGCGCGCGCTCGTTGGCGACGTCAGGCGACTCGCGGGCTGCGCGGTGTCGCGGACGCCCGCCGACCTCGATCTGCACATCGCGGCGGTCGAGCATTGCCCGTACACCACCATCCTGCGCCTCACGTACCTGTTCGACGAGCCGGCGGGCCCGGCGGCGGACCCGGACCTCGAGGTGCGCGTGTATCACGACGCGCGACTCGCCGAGGCGAGCCATTGCGCACGCTGGGTGCGGCACCCGGGCCTGTCGAACCTGCGCAACGGGCTGCCGTCGCAACTCGGCGAGCGCTGGTTGCGCAACATGCTGCTCAACAAATGGCTGGACTACTGCGCGGAGCGCGGCCACCTTTTCGCTGCGACTTGCGGAGCCGGCGCGGCGCCGTATGAGCCTCGCTGATGGACTGCGGCGCTTCGCGCACCGCCTCGCCGGACGGAATCTACCCGCCGACGACGAGCGCCTCGTTGCGCTGTTCCGCAATCGCGCCGAGCTGAAAAAAGAGCTGAGCGCGCTCGATGACGAGCGCCATCGCCTGCTCGACCGCCTGAAGCTGCAGGAAGGCGCCACGATGCGCGTCGAGGAGCAGCTCGCCGCGCTCGAGCAGTACCTCGGCCGCCCCGATGAAGGTTACAAGAGCCTCGCGTATTTCCAGCTGCGCGCCGTCTGGCGCGCGGCGGCGCGCCGGCTGCAGCAGTTCTCGGACGAGCTCGCGCGCCAGCAGAAGGACCGCGAACGGAAGAACCAGCTGGCCGAATTCGATCGGGCCAAGCGCGCGAGGGTGGCCGACGTCGATCGCGAGCTCGTCGAGGCACGGGTCCTGGCGGACCAGCTGCAGGCCGAGCAACGGCTGGGCGAGCAGCGCCTCGCGAGCCTCGGCGGTTTCTGGAACTATTTCCGCCGGCGGTCCCTGCTCGAGTCGATCGCATCGCGCCGGTTCCGGATCGACGCGGCGCAGACGATGGTCACCGACCTGACGGACCGGCGCCGCGAAATCGAGGCGGAACCGCCGCCCCTGTTCGCTGGGCTGAGCGTCGACGGCCGGCGAGCGGTCAACCTGGCCGTCATTGCCTATGCAGAGTTGCTGCACGAACGGCTCGCGGCGACGGGCCTCTCGGACCTCGCGCGGCAGAGCACGCTGCGGCGCGTCTACGAGACGAGCTACGGCGGCCACGACGAGTGCCTCGCGCTGATGCAGCGCGCGTCCCGGGGCATGACCGACCTCGAGCGGATGAAGGACGACCTCGCAGCGATCAAGGCGCGCACCGAGCACCTGCGGCGCTCGGCGAGCTACCGCGGCGTGGACGAGGTCATTCCGACCCAGGACAGCCTGAACTCCGCGGCCCCGGTACTCCTCGAGGAGTACTGGGACGTCTACAAAGCGCTGGTGCGCTGAGCGGAGAGCGGCGGCGGCGTCACTTCGGCAGCGGCGAGAGCGGGCCGTGCCGAGAAGACGCGCCTGCGCCACAGGTTCAGGTCATCGAACCACACGTAGAACATCGGCACGATCAGCAGTGACACGAGCGCCGAGAAGCCCAGGCCGCCGATGATCGCGCGCGCCATCGGGTAGTACGCCGGCCCCTGGCCGCTGCCGCCGATCTGCGCGTCGCCGATCGCGAGCGGCATCATGCCGAGCAGCGTGGTCAGCACCGTCATGACGATGGGCCGCAGCCGGTCACGCCCCGCCTGCATGATCGCGTCGTGCCGGGAGAGCCCGGCCTCGCGCAGGTCGATCACGTGCGCGATCAGCACGATGCCGATGTTCACGACGACGCCGATCAGGATCATGAAGCCGATCATCGCCATCATCGTGATCGTCGTGCCGGTCAGCGTCAGGAACCAGATCGAGCCCACGATCGCGAACAGGATCGACGTGATGATCGACAGCGGGTACAGCGTCGACTCGAACAGCGCGGCCATGACCAGGAAGATCAGCACCACGGCGAGCGCCATGTTCTGCGCCATCGTCTGCACGGCCTTTTCGTTCTCGTCGAAGCCCCGGCCGAACTTCCACGAGTAGCCCGCGGGCAGCGGGTAGTCGTTCATGATCGGCTCGACGCGCTTGCGCGCATCCTCCATCGTGGTGCCCTTGGCGAGATTGGCGTTGATGATCACCGTAGTCAGGCGGTTGACGCGCTCGATCTCACGATCGCTGGGCCGGACCTGGAATTCGGCCACGGCACCGAGCTCGGTCCGCGAACCGTCCGGCAGCATGATCGGCACCTTGGCGAGGTCGTCGACCGACTGGCGATCGCTCTCGCGGAACGCGAGGCGCATCGTGATCTCGCGGTCGGTCGCGCGCAGTTCGGGCAGCTTGTCGCCGCGCATCGCGCCCGTGACGGTGAGGGCGACCTGCTGCGTGCTCACCCCCAGCTGCGCGGCTCGGTCGCGGTTGACGATCACCTGGACTTCCTCGTCGCCGGTGCCGGCCTCGGAGCGCACGGCTTCGAGGCCAGGCACGCTCGACAGGCGCCGCGCCACCTCGTGCGAGATCGTCGCGAGGCGCTCGGTCGATTCCCCGGCGAGCTGCAACGTGAACGTCGTCGATCCCGCAGCCCCCTGCTCGAACTGGAAGCTCGGCTTGCCGATGATGATCTCCGGCAGGCCCTCGCTGATCCGACGCATGACCTCGGCCGCTGGGACGGTCGCCTCTTCCTTCGGCTTCAGGTAGAGGCGGGTATAGGCCTCGTCGGCCAGCCACACCGAGTAATACGTGTCGACGTCGAACTGCTCCCTGTTCGACTCGATGTACGCTTCGATGCGGTTGACGGCCTGCTCGACCCGCTCCATCGGATAGGAGCCGTTGAGGTGGTAGGCCAGGAACACCGTACGGCTCGCCTCCTGGGGAAAGGGATCCACCTTGGCGAGTTTCAGCGCGAACAACGGCACCGGCGAGACGAGCAGCAGGACGGTCGCGAGCGCCATCCATTTCGGGTGGTCGAGCGCCCAGGCGAGCGTCGCGGTGTAGCGGCGCTGCAGGCGGCCGAACAGCGAGGTTGCCGACACGCCCGGCGGGGGCGGCATGCGGGCCGCGAGCATCGGGATCAGGGTCTGCGCGACGACCAGCGATGCCACCATCGCGATGACGATCGGCACGGCCACGTGCACCAGGAAGATCGACATCTGGTTCTTCTCGCCGAACACCAGCGGCAGGAACACGATGACAGTCGAGAAGGTGCCCGCCAGCGTGGCGATGCCGACCTCCTTGACCCCCGAGACGGTCGCCTCGACGGGGTTCCCCGGGTTCAGCTGCCGGTGGCGGAAGATGCTCTCGGTGATCACGACCGAGTTGTCGACCAGCATGCCGATCGCGAGCAGCATGCCCATCATCGTCAGGATGTTGAGCGTGAAGCCGAGGAAGTACATCGCCCCCAGCGTGACGAGCAGCGAGGCCGGCACGGCCAGCGAGACGATCAGCGTCGTCGGCAGGTGACGCAGGAACAGCAGCAGCATGATGAAGCTCAGGCCTGCACCGATCAGGCCCGCATTGCGCAGCTCGCGCAGCGATTGCCGGATGCTGTCGGCCTGGTTGCCGACCACGAGGATCTCGATGCCCTGCAGCTGCGGGGCCGCGCGCGCCTCGTCGACCGCGGCGAGCACGCGGTCGGCCACGTCGACGACGTTGGCCTGCGTGGACTTGTACACGTCGATGCCGACGGCCGGCCGGCCGTCGATGTGCCGCCCGATCGGCAGGTCGGGCGCGACCAGCGCGACTTGCGCGATGTCGCTCAGGCGCACGTTGTCCTGGACGATCAGATCGCGCACGTCGGCGATCGTGCGGAACTCGCCGATCGGCCGCACCGTGAAGCGCTGGCCGTTCTCGGTGATCTCGCCGGCGCTGACCGAGAAGTTGCTGCGCTCGAGCAGCGTCCGCAGCGCCTGCACGTCGATCCCGTAGGCCGCGATCCGGTCTGGATCGACGAGCACGCGCAGCTCCCGTGGCTGCACGCCCTCGAGCTCGACGCGCGCCACGCCGTCGAGCCGCTCGATCGGGCGCTTCAGGAACTTCTCGAGCGTGTCGTACTGGTCGGTGAGGTCCTGGTCCGAAGCGATCCGGATCACGATCACGGGCTCGTCGGAGGCGCTGAAGGCGAACATCAGCACGCGATCCGCCGCCGCCGGCAGTTGCGAGCGGATGGAGTCGATCTTGGTGCGCACCTCGAAGGCCGCGGTTTCCGGGTCGCGGTCCCAGTCGAACAGCACCGTGAACTGCGCCTGGTCCGAACCGGCCGTCGCCCGGATCTCCTCGATCCCGGACAGCGTCGCGAGCGCCTCCTCGACGGGCCGCACGACCAGCAGTTCCATCTCCTCGGGCGTGGACCCCGGGAACGGAATGACCACCTGCATGCCCGGGAACGTGATGTCGGGCATCGCCTCGAGGCGCAGCAGCTTCGTCGAGATGATGCCGACCGCGAGCACGGCCAGCGCGACCATGATCGTCGTGACCGGCCGCTGCAGCGCGAGTCGCGTGTGATGCATGCGACGTTCCTCAGCCCGTGACCGGCAGCCCGGCAGGGACCGGCGCCTCACCCGCCTGCGGGTAGGTCTTGCGATCCAGCACCGAGTAGACGACCGGGATCACGAGCAGCGTCAGGAACGTCGTCAGCAGCACGCCACCGATGACCGTGATGGCCATCGGCGCGCGCACCTCGGCACCCTCGCCGAGGCCGAGCGCCATCGGCAACAGTCCGAGGATGGTCGTCAGCTTGGTGATCAGGATCGGCCGCAGGCGGACGCGGCCGCCCTCGACGATGGCATCGTGCTTCGCCAGGCCGCGCTCGCGCGCCTGGTTCACCGCGTCGATCAGCACGATCGACTGGTTCACGACGATGCCGGCCAGCATGATCAGGCCGATGTAGGCGACCACGTTCACGGTGGTGCCGGTCAGCCACAGCGCCCACACGGCGCCGGTCAGCGCGAGCGGGATCGTGAGCAGGATCACGAACGGGTGCACGAGCGACTCGAACTGCGACGCCATGACCAGGTAGACGAGGAAGATCGCGAGCAGCAGCACGAACTGCATCGAGCGGAACGACTCCTGCATTTCCTCGCTCTGGCCCGACAGGAAAGCGGTCGTGCCGACGGGCAGGGCGACCTCGTCGACGATGCCATGCAGCGCCTGCACCGCGGAACCCAGGTCGCCGTGCGCCAGGTTGGCCGAGACCACCGCGACGCGCTCCTGGCCGATGCGCCGGACTTCCGACGGGCCGACCGACAGCTGCACGTCGGCGACCGCGCTCAAGGGCACCGGGAAGTCGGCGCCGGGATTGACGATCAGGTTGCGGACCTCCTCGATCGACGCGGCACGCGTGTCGACGCTGCGCACCAGCACGTCGATCTGCTTGTCGCGCAGCTTGTAGCGCGTCGCCACTTCGCCGCGCACGCTGTTCACGACGCGATCCGCGAGGTCGCGGACGACGAGACCGAGTTGCGAGGCGCGCTCCTGGTCGAACACGATCTGGATCTCGGGATTGCCGTCCTCGACCGTCGTCTTCACGTCGGTGAAGCGGTCGTCCGCCGCCATGCGCCCGCGGACGTCTTCCGCGGCCACCCGCAGGCGATCGAGGTCGTACCCCGACACGACGACCTCGAGCGGCGTGGACAGCGCGAACAGGCTCGGCCGGCTGAAGCGGTGCTGCACGCCCGGCAGGTTCTCGAGGCTGCCGCGCAGGCCCTGCATGGCCGCGTCCTCGTCAGCGCGTCCGGAGCCCGCGCGCAACGTGATGCTGAGCCGCCCGGTGTTCTCGCCGGCATCCACCGGGTTGGCATCGAGCCGGTTGCCCGTGCCGGCCACCGAGTAGGCGAGCGCGACGTTGCCGAGTTCGCTGCTCGCCCGCTGGGCTGCGGTCACGATCCGGTCGGTCTGCTCGAGTGGCGCGCCCGGCGGCAATCGCAGGTCCACGTTGAACTCGCCTTGCGACATCTGCGGGATCAGTTCGGTGCCGAGGCGCGGCACGAGGACCACGATCGTGAACACGAAAAATGCGACCGCGCTGCCAATGGTCTTGCCGGGGTTGGCGAGTGACCAGCGGATCGCGCCCGGGTACCGGGCTTCGGCCCAGCCGGTCAGCGACTGCGTGGTCCGCACGATCGGGCTCAGCGCAAGGCGCGTGCCCGTCGCGATCCAGCCGCCGAGGCGACGGGCGCCG
Organism: uncultured Gammaproteobacteria bacterium; assembly: GCA_963777725.1. Classification (GTDB taxonomy): domain Bacteria; phylum Pseudomonadota; class Gammaproteobacteria; order Steroidobacterales; family Steroidobacteraceae; genus RPQJ01. The sequence goes on along the minus strand of CAVZRR010000017.1, from coordinate 27,841 downwards.
GCTGCGGTCGCGGCGAGTGCCCGATCGATACGGCGCGGCGGGCGAGTGCCGGTGGCGGCAAGATCCGCATCCTCATGGGCCGGGGAGGGGCCGTCGGGGCGACCCGCGGCCAGCATCGGCACCAGCGTCAGCGCGACCACCAGCGAGAATGCGAGCGCGAACGTGACCGTGAGCGACTGGTCCTTGAAGAGCTGCCCGGCGACGCCGGAGATGAACACCATCGGAAAGAACACGGCGACGGAGGTCAGCGTCGACGCGGTCACCGCCGTCGCGACCTCGGCGGTTCCGAGCCGCGCGGCGCTGCGCCGGTCGAGCCCGTGCTCCTGCCTGCGCACGATGCTCTCGAGCACCACGACCGCGTTGTCCACCAGCATGCCCACGGCAAGCGCGATCCCGCCGAGCGACATGATGTTCAGCGTCAGGTCGAACGCGTACATCAGCACGAAGGTGCCCAGCACCGACACCGGGATCGCGATGCCGGTGATCAGCGTGGCCCGCGCGTCGCGCAGGAATGCGTAGAGCACCAGGATCGCGAGGATGCCGCCGAGCAGCGCGGCGGACTTGACCTCGCCAATCGCCGCCGCGATGAACTTCGACTGGTCGTAGACCGTGCGGATCTCCGTGCCCTCCGGCAGGGACTTGCCCAGCGACTCGATCCGAGCACGCACGCCCTCGGCGAGCGCCACGGTGTTCGCGTCGCCTTCCTTGTAGACGGCGAGCTCGATCGCCTCGCGCCCGTCGACGCGCGTGATCGCCTCGCGCTCCTTGAAGCCGCGGGTGACGGTCGCGACGTCGCGCAGGTAGACGGGTTGGCCGTCCTGGGTCGCGATGATCGCGTTCGCCATCTGCTCGATCGACTCGAACTCGTTCAACGTGCGCACCAGGAAGCGTTGCGTGCCTTGCTCCAGGCGCCCGCCGGACAGGTTGACGTTCTCCGCGCGGATGCGGCGCGTCACGGTGTCGATCGAGAGCCCGAGTTGCGCGAGCTTCTGCTGGTCGACGAACACCTGCACCTCGTCCTCGTAGCCGCCGCTCACCTTGACGGCAGCCGAGCCCTCGACGGCCTCGAGATCCGGCTTGAGGCGATCGTCGGCCAGGCGTCGCAGCGCCTTCAGCCGCTCGACGTTCTCCGCTCGCTGCGGTCCCGCGGCGTCGAGGAAGGCGAGCCGCATCACCGGCTCGCTCGACGGGTCGAAGCGCAGCAGCAGTGGCCGCTTGGCCTCGAGCGGCAGCTGCAGCAGGTCGAGCTTCTCGCGCACGTCGATGCCCGCGAGGTCCATGTCCGTGCCCCAGACGAACTCGAGCGTGACGTCCGACTGGCCAGCCCGCGAGACGGATCGCACCTGGCGCACGTTGCGGATGATGCTGACGGCTTCCTCGACGGGCCGCGTGACCAGCGTCTCGAGCTCGAGCGGTGCCGCGCCCGGCAATTCCGTGCGGATCGTCAGCGTCGGGTACGAGAGGTCGGGCAGCAGGTTCAGGTTCAGCCGCGACAACGACACGAGCCCGAACAGCGCGATGGCCACGGTGCACATGAGTACGGTCACGCGCCGCCGGATCGCAAAGTCGATCAGCTGCATGGTCTATCCCCGGGGAATCGGCGCAACGCTCGCCGGTGGGTGTTACTTGGCCTTGATGGCGCTGGTCGCAGGTCCGGCTGCGGGCGTGGTCGCGTCGACGACCTTGACCGCGGTGCCCGTCTTGAGCCCGCCCTGGCCGACGACGACGACTTTCTCGGTGCCGTCGAGCCCCTCGACGACTTCGACCCAGCCGTTGCTCGCAAGGCCGGTGCGCACCGGTCGTTGCGCCGCCTTGCCGTCCTCGATCACGAACACGGACTGCTCGCCGTCCGCGTCCACGATGGCCGCGCGCGGCAGTTGCAGCGCGTCCTCACGCCGTTCGTAGACGATGTTGACCCGGCCGAACATGCCGGGCTTCAAGCGCCGGGAAGGATCCGGCACCTCGACCCGCGCCCGGAACGTCCCGGTCTTCGGGTCTACGGTCGGGCTGATGCGCGAGATCGCGCCGGCAAAGCGTTCGCCACCGAGTGCATCCACGACGATCTCGGCCGTCTGCTGCGGCGCGAGCTTGCGGAACTCTTTCTCGGGGATGTGGACGTAGGCCACCAGCGGATCGAGATCGGTCACGCGGAACGTGGGCGCGTTCTGCGCGATCGTGTTGCCGAGCTTGATGTAGCGCGCCGAGACGACGCCGTCGATCGGCGCGCGGATGTCGGTGTAGCTGAGTTCCAGCCGGCCGCTGTCGTAGGCTGCCCGCAACGCGTCGAGGTCGAACTTGGCGTTCTCCGCAGTGCCCTTGGCCACCAGGCCTTTCTGGCTCAGTTCGAGCTGGCGGTTGTAGTCGCGCTCGAGCTTGCGGAGGTTGGCTTCGGTCTGCGCGACGCCGAGCCGCAACCGGTCTCCGTCGAGCCGGGCCAGCACCTGGCCGGCTTTCACGGCATCGCCTTCCTCGACGAAGATCTGCCGGACTTCGCCGCCGACCTTGGCGACGACCTCGGCTTCCTCGTGCGCCTCGATGGGCGCGGTGCCGGAATAGACTGCGAGCATCGCGGCGCGCCGCAGCGGCTGGACCTCGACCGGCACCGCCGCATCCGCATCGGCCGGACCTTTGTCCTTCGCCTTGCCATTGCTGCAACCGGCGGCCAGCGCAACGGAAAGTGCCAGCAGCACCGGCAGGCGACAGCTCGGATGGTTCTTCGTCACGATCGGGACCCTTCTCGGGAACATAATTTCCGCGATGCTAGGGGTCTATAGTGTTGTAGTCAAGTACAACACCAAAATCTGCCTTGGGCCAAAGCGTTGACCGGCCGCCTTTACGACGCCGGTCGGACGCGCGCGACGTACCGTGGCTCGATCTGCGCGAGATCGGCCGTGATCTGCAACGCCTCCGACAGGATCGCGTCGGGAACGTCCTTGATGTCCTCGGCATCGTCGAGCGTCGCCACGCCGAGCGCGGCGCGCCGCTCGTTTTCGCGGTCGAGCTGGTCCTTGGTCAGCGTTTCACGCTCGACGCGACGCTGCTCGAGGTTGAGCGAGACGGCCTTCTGCTTGCGCATCTCGTCGATCGACGCGATTTCCTCCAGGCGGTGCTGGAAGTCCGGGTCGCCGGCGATCCGTTGCTCGTGATGACTCTGCAGATCTGCGATCACCGGCGCCAGCGAACCTTCGCGCTTGAAGGGCGCCGGCCGGATCCGGTTCCACGGCAGCGCGGCGTCACGCGAGCTTTCGCCCACCTCTTCCGGGCTGATGGCCGAGGGCAAACGGATGTCCGGTTGCACGCCGCGGTTCTGCGTGCTGTCGCCGGTCACCCGGTAGTACATGCCGATCGTGACGGTCAGCTGGCCGTAGCCCGGATCCTGCCCGATCGCATAGCGGTCGAGCGGGTAGAGGTTCTGCACCGAACCCTTGCCGTAGGTTTCCTGGCCGACCACGACGCCGCGCCCGTAGTCCTGCATCGCGGCCGCGAAGATCTCCGAGGCCGAGGCACTGAAGCGGTCCACCAGGATCGTGAGCGGACCGGTGTAGGCCGCGCCACCTTCCTCGGACTCGAGCACCTCGACCCGGCCGCCGGTCTCGCGCAGTTGCACGACGGGACCCTTCGCGACGAACAGGTTGACGAGCCCGATCGCCTCCGACAGGTGGCCGCCGCCGTTCTCGCGCAAGTCGAGCACCAGCCCGTCGACGCCGCCCTCGGCCTCGATCTGCTCGAGCAGCTTGCGCACGTCGCGGGTCGTGCTGCGGAAGTCCTCGTCGCCGGCCGCGCGGGCGTTGTAGTCCTGGTAGAAGGAGGGCACCGTGATCACGCCGACGCGCAGCTTCTGGTCGCCGCGCTCGATCGTGCGGATTTCCTTCTTCGCGGCCTGGGCTTCGAGCGTGATCTTGGCGCGCGGCAGCACCACGGTGCGCTCGCCCGCGCCCGGCGCCGTCTTGCCCGGCTGGACCAGCAGCTTGACGTGTGAACCGAGCGGACCGCGGATCAGTTGCACGACGTCGTCGAGCCGCCAGCCGACCACGTCGACGAATTCGCCGTCCTTGCCCTGGCCCACGGCCAGGATGCGGTCGGTGGCCTTGATCTCGCCGGTCTGCTGCGCCGAGCCGCCGGGCAGGATTTCCATGACCGTCACGTAGTCGTCGATCATCTGCAGCGACGCGCCGATGCCCTCGTAGGACAGGCTCATCTGGATCCGGTATTCCTCGGAATTGCGCGGCGAGAAATAGCTGGAGTGCGGATCGAACACGTGCGCGAACGCGTTCATGAAGTTCTCGAACACGTCGTCCGCGGTGACCTGCTCCCCGCGCTTGGCGGCGCGCTCGTAGCGCTTGGCCAGCACGTCGCGGGCTTCCTCCCAGGACTTGTCGGCGAGCATCAGCGAAATCGCGTCGTTCTTGACGCGCTTGCGCCACAGCTCGTCGAGCTCGTCGCGGTCCTGTGCCCAGGGCGCCTTGCGCCGGTCGAACTCGAAACTCTCATCCAGCGTGAAATCGGGTTCCTTCTCGAGCACCGCGAGCGCGTGCTGCATCCGCTCGCGGCTGCGCAGCTGGAAGCGGTTGAAGATCGCGAACGCCGGCTCCAGCCGCCCGCTGCTGATCGCATCGTCCAGCTGGTAGCGGTAGCGCTCGAACTCGGCGATATCGGAGGCGAGGAAGTAGCTCCGCGACCCGTCCAGCGACTCGAGATAGCGGTCGAGCACCAGCGAGGAGACGGGATCGTTGACCGGCGCCTGGCGGTAGTGCGAGCGCTCGAACATGCTGCTCACGAGCCGGGCGACCCGCGCGTGGCGATCGGTGGGCGCGAAGTCCGTCGTCGCGGCGCCGGCCGCCGCGGAGGGTGCTTGCGCCGTCCCGAGCAGCAGCGTGGCCAGCGCGACCACGACGGCGGCCAGCGCCATCGGTCCTGCTTTGCGCAGCGCCTTGCTGCGTGCTGCGGTCTCGTCCTTGCGGCCTGCCTGATACACTTTGGAGATTCCTCGACCGTTGGTTTCGAACTAGGCTAGAGACAGCCCCGGCGCCAATCAAGGGCCGGCGGCGCAAACTTCCGACGACGCAAACGACTCGCACATGCGCCCACTGACCGCATTGACCGGCATCGTGCTCGGATCCTGCGTCGCGACCACCTTCGGGCTGGGCGCGACTTTGGTTGTGTTCCTGTTCCTCTCGGGGGAGCACCCGCAGTTCCAGTCCGAACTGCCCATGCTGGCGCTCTACGTGGCTATCTTCGTCGGTTTGACAGCGCTTGCGGGCATCAGTTTCGTCGGCTTGGCGCGACAACGACCGTGGCGCCGCTGGGCGCAGGCCGCCCTGTGGACCACGCTCGTCGGTCTGGCGGTCCTGTATTGGTCAACGCGACCCTGAATCAATGAGTTTCGCCGGAATTCAGCGACGTTAGGCGAGGTTCACGCCTTTCGTTGGGACTCTGGGCATGCCTTGGCCACGCACAGGCGACCAGGACGCGCCAGAAGACGACGAGCGCCGCAGGTCCGAGCAGCAGCGTCCAGGCTGCGCCCCGCAGGTGCGCCAGGCTGGCGTAGAAATCGCCGACGAACTGCAGCGGGCCGCCATTGGAATACGGACCCAGCGTGAGCGTGCCGGTGTAATAGACCAGGAACGGCAGCACGACGGCGGCGAAGAGCAGCGCGGCTGCGGGCCAGAGCAGGTGTTGGTTCAGGCGCATCGGCGCGATGCTGAGGGGAAGTTGCGGGAACCGCAAGGCCCTGCATTCAGTATCATCCGGCCTCATGCAGCCCGTTCGCACCGCCGTGATCGGCGCGGGTTACCTCGGTCGGTTTCACGCGCAGAAGTTTGCCCTGCTGCCAGAGTCGCAGCTCGTCGCCGTGGTGGACGTCCTCGAGGAGGCCCGCGAGCAGGTGGCCGCCGAAGCCGGTTGCCGGGCCGTCGACGATTATCGCGACGTCCTCGACGAGGTCGAGGCGGTCAGCATCGCGACGCCGACGCCGCTGCACCACCCGATCGCGAAGCATTGCCTCGAGCGTGGCGTGCACGTGCTGATCGAGAAGCCGATCGCGCAGACTCCCGGGCAGGCCCGCGAGCTGATCGAGATCGCTGCGCGGCACGGCTGCGTGCTGCAGGTCGGCCATCTCGAGCGCTTCAATGCCGCGGTCCTCGCGCTCGGGGACACGCTCGGCCAGCCGCGCTTCATCGAGTCGCACCGTCTGGCGCCGTTCAAGGAGCGGGGCACGGACGTCAACGTCGTGCTCGACCTGATGATTCACGACCTCGACCTGATCCAGAGCCTGGTGGGCAGGCCGATCGAGTCGATCGACGCGGTCGGCGCTGCGATGTTCTCGCCGCAGATCGACATCGCCAACGCCCGCATCCGCTATGCGGGTGGTTGCGTCGCCAACACGACGGCCAGTCGCGTCAGCTTGAAGACAGAGCGCAAGCTGCGCCTGTTCCAGGACGACGCCTATGTGTCGATCGACCTGCAGCAGAAGGTGCTGACGATCGTGCGCAAGCCGCCGCCCGGGAGCGACGCCGCGCCGGGGCAGGTCGTCATCGAGGAGCGCAGCTACGAGCGCGGCGACGCGCTCGAGCTGGAAATCCGGGCCTTCCTGCGCTCGATTCGCGAAGGCCGGCCGGCCGTCGTGTCGGGCGAGGACGGCCTGCGGGCGCTCGAGACCGCAATCCGAATCACCGAGCTGGTCCAGGCCTGAGGGGGCGTGAGATGAAACGTGCGCATTATGCGGGCCGCGACTTCCACCGGGCGGTCAACATCGAGGACCTGCGCCGCATTGCCCGGCGGCGGTTGCCGAACTTCAGTTTCGAGTACGTCGAGGGCGGTGCCGAGGACGAACTGGCGCTGCGACGCAACCGCGACGTGTTCGAGCGCATCGCCTGGGTACCGCGCACGCTCGCCAGTGTCGGTACCCCCGATCTCGCGACGGAGATCCTCGGCGACTCGTGCCACCTGCCGCTGGTCATCGCACCGACCGGGTTCAACGGCCTGCTGTGGCCGCAGGGCGACCTCGCGCTCGCGAAAGCCGCGGCCGACGCGGGCATTCCGTTCACGCTCAGCACCGTTTCGAACTATCCGGTTGCGAAGCTGGCCGCGGAAGTGCCGGGGCGGACCTGGTTCCAGCTCTACCCGATGAAGGAAGCCAGGGTCATCGATCGCCTCATCGACCGCGCGGCGGAGGCGGGTTGCCGGACCATGGTGGTGACCACGGACGTGCCGATCTTCGGGGCGCGTGAGTGGGACCAGCGCAATTATCGCGCGCCGATGAAGCTGAGCCTCGCGAGCGTGCTCGACGTGCTGGCGCATCCGGGCTGGCTGCGGCGCGTCATGATCCCGAACGGCGCGCCGCGGTTCGAGAACATCCTCGAGTTCCTGCCGCCCGGCAGCGAGTCGGCGCTGGTCGGCGCGCGCTACATGGGCACGCAGATCAACTCGAAGCTCGGCTGGGAAGACATCGAGCGCATCCGCGGGCGCTGGCCGCACAAGCTGGTGCTGAAGGGCGTGCTCTGCGTCGAGGATGCGCAACGCTGCGTGGAGGTCGGCGCCGACGGCATCGTGCTCTCGAATCACGGCGGTCGGCAGCTCGATTCATGCGTGTCCGGCGTCGAGTTGCTGCCGGCGGTCGCGGCCGAGGTGGGCAACCGGATCACGGTGCTGGTCGACGGCGGCTTTCGCCGTGGCTCGGACGTCCTCAAGGCGATCGCGCTCGGCGCGCACGGCGTCATGGTCGGGCGACCGGTGCTGTACGGCCTGGCGGCCGGGGGCGAGCCCGGCGTTGCGCATGCGCTCGGCATGCTGCGCACGGAGATGGAACGCGTCATGATGCTGCTCGGCTGCCGCAACCTCGGCGAGCTCGGCCGGCACCTGATTCGCAATTGATCGAAGGGGACAACTGATGCGCGCAGTGATCTGCCGTGAACTGACCGGCGTGGGTGGGCTCGAATGCGTTTCCGACTGGCCCGAGCCGCAAGCGGCGGCGGGCGAGGTCGTGGTGGACGTCAAGGCCGCGGCGCTCAACTTCCCCGACCTGCTGATGATCCAGGGGCTTTACCAGGAGCGTCCCCCGCTGCCCTTCGTGGTCGGCACCGAGATGGCCGGCGTGGTCGCAGCCGTGGGCGAGGGCGTCACGCAGTTCGCGCCGGGCGACCGCGTGGTGGCGGCTTGCGGGCGCACGCTCGCGGAGCGGGTCGCCGCGAAGGCAGCGCTGGTGCTGCCGGCACCGGCCAAGCTGTCATTCGAACAGGCGTCCGGCATCTGCATCACGTACTTCACGACGATGCACGCGCTGAAGCAGCGCGCGCAGCTGCGGGCCGGCGAGACGCTGCTGGTGCTCGGCGCAGCCGGCGGCGTCGGCACGACGGCCGTCGAGCTCGGCAAGCAGATGGGCGCCACAGTCATCGCCGCGGCGAGCAGCGACGAGAAACTCGAGCTCACCCGCAAGCTCGGGGCCGACCACACGATCAATTACGCCACCGAAGACCTGCGCGAGCGACTGAAGACGATCACCGGCGGCCAGGGCGTCGACGTCGTTTACGACCCGGTGGGCGGTGCGCTCGCCGAGCCCGCGCTGCGCAGCATGGCGTGGCGGGGACGTTACCTCGTGATCGGCTTCGCCGGCGGCGACATTCCGAAGATCCCGCTCAACCTGCCGCTGCTCAAGGGTTGCTCGATCGTCGGCGTCTACTGGGGCAGCTTCGCGCAGCGCGAGCGTGACGTGCAGCGGCAGAACGTGGCCGAATTGTGGGGGTTGTTCGAGGCGGGCCGGCTGTCGCCCTCGGTCGGCGAGACGCACGAGCTCGATGACTTCGCCGCGGCGTTCGAGGCGCTGAGCAGCCGGCGCGCGCAAGGCAAGGTCGTCCTCAAGCCCTGAGTCAGGGTTCGCCAATCGCCTCGAGTTCGGCCTGCACGGCCAGCCAGCGATCCTCTGCGGCCTCGAGCAGGCGCGCCACTTCGGTGCAGCGGCGCGTCGCGGACTGCACTTCGCCGGCATTGGCGGGTGTGTAGAACGAGACGTCCGCAAGCCGGGTCTCCAGCGACCGCTTCTCCGCTTCGAGGCTGGCGATCTGGCGTTCGAGGTGACCGGACTCCTTGACGAGTGGCCGACGCTGCGCGAGTCGCGCCTGCCGTTCGGATTCGGCGGCCTCGCGGCGCGCGCGCCGGGCGCCCCGGTCCACCTCGTCGGCGATGCCGGCAGCCGTCGCGCCCTCGCGAGTCCGGCGATCGGCGAGCCAGGCGAGGTAATCGTCGACGTCGCCGTCGAATTCGGCCGCGCGGCCGTCCGCCACCAGCAGGAAGCCGTCGCAGACGGTGCGCAGCAGCGCGCGGTCGTGCGAAACGAGCACCAGGCTGCCTTCGTACTCGGCCAGAGCCCGCGTCAGTGCGTGGCGCATCTCGAGGTCGAGGTGGTTGGTCGGCTCGTCGAGCAGCAACAGGTTCGGCCGCCGGCGCACGATCAGCGCAAGCGCGAGGCGCGAGCGCTCGCCGCCAGAGAACGTGCCGATCGGCGTGTCCGCCATGGCGCCGCGAAAATCGAAGCGGCCGAGATAGGTGCGCAGCTCGAGCTCGCGCGTTTTCGGCTCCTCGAGCGCGAGGTGCCGGAGCGGCGATTCATCGGGTCGCAGCAGCTCGAGCTGGTGCTGCGCGAAGTAGCCGATCGCGAGGCCGTGACCTTCGACGCGGCGACCGGCGAGCGGCGCGAGTTCGCCGGCGATCACCTTGATCAGCGTGGACTTGCCGGCACCGTTGGCGCCCAGCAGGCCAAGGCGCGCGCCCGGCCGCAGCGTCAGTTGCACCTTTTCGAGCACGGCGCGGTCCGGGTAACCAAGGACCGCGTCCTCGAGCGTCAACAGCGGGGACGGTGCGCGTGCCGGTGCCGGGAACTCGAAGTCGAACGGCGCGTCGACGTGGGCGGGGGCGATCCGCTCGAGCCGGTCGAGCGCCTTGAGCCGGCTCTGCGCCTGGCGCGCCTTGGTCGCCTTGGCGCGGAACCGCGCGATGAACTGCGTCATGTGCGCGATCTCGCGCTGCTGCTTCTGGTACATCGACTCCTGCGCCGCCAGGCGCGCGGCGCGCTGTTCCTCGAAGGCCGAGTAGTTGCCCGAATACAGGGTCAGGCGGCCCGCCTCGATGTGCGCGATGTGACTGACGCAGCCGTCGAGGAAATCGCGGTCGTGCGACACGACGAGCAGCGTGCCGCGGTAGGCCGCCAGCCAGCGCTCGAGCCAGACGACCGCGTCGAGGTCGAGGTGGTTGGTGGGCTCGTCGAGCAGCAACAGGTCCGCGCGGCTCAGCAGCGCGCGCGCCAGGTTCAGTCGCATGCGCCAGCCGCCGGAGAAGTCGGCGACCGGACGCTCGAGGTCGGCCGTCGAGAATCCGAGTCCATGCATCATCGCGGCCGCGCGCGAACGCGCGGCATAGCCATCGACCGCTTCGAGCCGGGCATGCAGGTCTGCAAGCGCGTGGCCGTCGTGAGCCCGGTCGGCCGCCGCGAGCCGGCGCTCGATGTCGCGCAACTCCACGTCGCCGTCCAGCACGTAGTCGATGGCCGGCTGTTCGAGCGCCGGCGTTTCCTGGCCGACGGTGGCGATCCGCCAGTCGCGCGGCACTTCGCAGTCGCCTGATTCCGGGTGTAATTCGCCGCTCAACAGCGCGAACAGGCTCGACTTGCCGCTGCCGTTGGCGCCGACGAGACCGACGCGCCAGCCTGCGTGCACCTGCAGGTCCGCATTCTCGATGAGGCGCCGCGCGCCGCGCGCGAGCGAGAGTTGCCTGAGCAGGATCAAGGGTCGAGGGGTTTCAGCCGGACGGGCCGCGCATTCTAGCGGTTCACCACCGTGATCGCGGTTGCCATGCGGCTGCGGCCGGAATCCGGCACAATTTGCCCCCTTGCGCACGGCCGATCCCGCCGGGCGGACCCATGGAGACCCAATGCCGATGCCGTCGATGCGCCGATCCCCGATCCCGACCGTCCGCCTGGCCAGCCACTGGCTGGCGGTGCTGCTCGTGTCCGCTCCCGTCATCTCGCTTGCGCAGACGACCCCGGCCGTGTCGACGATCGTGGCTTTCAGCAGCTCGCAACCGAACGCGGCGCCCGTGCGCGGACCCGACGGTGCGCTCTACGGCACGACCTCGGTCGCGAGCAGCACGACCGGCGGGCTGATCTACCGCGCCGAGGTGGACGGAACGGCCATCGTCACGCTGCATCAGCTGACCATCAACGAAGGCTACAGCCCGGTCGGCGGGCTGACCCTTGGCAGTGACCGGCAGCTCTACGGCACGACCAGCATCGGGGCGCTGACGGAGGCCAACACGGCCGGCACGGTGTTCCGGATTCAACCGGACGGCACCGGTTTCACGATCCTGTATCGATTCCAGACCTACTCTGCCGCGAACCAGGCGGGGACCGCCGTCAACGCCGACGGCGCCAATCCGGAGACCGAACTCGTCGAGGGTAACGACGGATTCCTCTACGGCATCACGCGAGCGGGCGGCGCGAACGGCACCGGAGTCATCTTCAAGGTCTCGAAGGAGGGCACCGGTTTCGCGGTCCTCCACACGTTCGGACCGATCACGTCGGCGGTCAACGCGACGCCGGTGATCAATGAGGACGGCCTCGGCTCGACGAGCCCACTGATCGCCGGGGCCGATGACTACTTCTACGGCACGGCCGCCAACGGCGGCCCGAGCGGCAACGGCACGGTTTTCCGCGTGCGGTTCGACGGCACGGGCTTCGAGGTCCTGCACGCCTTCACGGCGATCGTCGAGTCGGACTCGTCGACGCTGCCGACCAACGAGGATGGTGCCACGCCGATCGCGGGCCTCACCGACGGGCAGGACGGCCGCCTCTATGGCGTCACCAACCTCGGTGGCGAGTTCGGCAATGGCACGTTGTACGCGATCGATCCCGTGAGCCGGGTGTTCAGCGTGTTGCACGATTTCGACGGCTTCAAGGGTGCGCGACCCACCGGCGAGCTGTTGCTCGCCCAGGATGGCAAGCTGTATGGCACCACGGCGACCGGAGGTACGAACGCGGGTGGGACCGTGACCACCGCGGGAACGCTCTATTCGATCGCGCGCGACGGCACCGGCTTCACGAGCCTGCTGAGCCTCGACGGGGCGGATGGTTCGACGCCAACCGGCCGCCTGCTGCAGCTCAACGACACCACCTTCGTGGGCGTGGCGCAGGGCGGTGGACGCTGCAGCCAGGGTACGCTGTTCCAGTTCAGCCTGACGGGCGCCGAGGTCGACGGCATCACCAATTGCGGGCAGCGCAGGAACAGCGGCAGCGGCTCGATGGCGCCGGGCCTGCTGCTGCTGCTCGGAGCGCTCGGCCTCGCGCGACGCACGCGAAGGGCCTGATGGCGGAATCCCGACTGCATCACCGCACCTGCTCGATCTGCGAGGCAATGTGCGGAATCGTGGTCGAGCACCGCGACGGCGAGATCCTGTCGATCAAGCCGGATCGTGAGGACGTGCTGAGCCGCGGTCACATCTGTCCCAAGGCGCTGGCGCTCAAGGACATCCACGAGGACCCGGATCGCTTGCGGCAGCCGCTCAAGCGTACCGCGACCGGCTGGGAGGAAATCTCCTGGACCGCGGCCTTCGACGAAGTCGAGCGGCGGGTCGGCGGCATCCGCAACCAGCACGGCCACGATGCAGTCGCGATCTACGCGGGCAACCCGACTGTCCACAACCTCGGCGCGATGCTGCACATCGGCAACTTCATCCGCGCCGTGCGGACGCGCAACCTGTACTCCGCGACGAGCGTGGACCAGTTGCCCCACATGGTCGCGTCGCACGCGATGTTCGGGCACCAGTTCCTGATTCCGGTCCCCGACGTGGACCGCACGCAGCTGTTCGTCTGCATCGGCGGCAATCCGGTGGCGTCAGGCGGTTCGATCATGGGAGCCCCCGGCTTTCCGAAACGGATCGAGGCGCTGCAGGCACGGGGCGGGCGATTCATCGTCATCGATCCGCGACGCACGGAATCAGCCGCAGTGGCGGACGAGTGGCTGCCGATCCGCCCGGGCGCGGATGTGTTCCTGCTGCTTGCTCTGCTGCACGAAGTGTTCGCGTCCGGGCGGGTGGCTCTGGCGCACCTCGAGCCGCACGTCACGGGCATCGACGCATTGCGGTCGGCCGTGCTCGACTTCGGCACGGCGGAGCTCGCTGCGCGGTGCGGCGTCCCGGCCGAGCGCATTGCATCGCTGGCACGGCAACTGTGCGACGAGCCGCGCGCGCTGGTGTATGGGCGCGTCGGCGCCTGCACGCAGGAATTCGGTGGCTTGTCGCTCTGGCTGATCTATTGCCTGAACGCGCTGACCGGCCATCTCGATCGCGAAGGCGGCATGATGTTCGCCGAGCCCGCGGTGGACCTCACGCGCGCCTACGGCTCCAAGGGCCACTACGACAAGTTCCGCTCGCGAGTGCGCGGGTTGCCGGAGTTCGGCAACGAGCTGCCGGTGGCGACGTTGGCGGAAGAGATCCTCACCGAAGGGGCCGGGCGCATCCGGGCGCTGCTGACGTTCGCGGGCAACCCCGTCCTCTCGACGCCGAACGGCCGGCAACTCGATCGTGCGCTGGCCGGGCTCGATTTCATGGTGTCGGTCGATCCGTACCTGAACGAAACGACCCGGCATGCCCACCTGATCCTGCCGCCGGCGAGCCCGCTGGAGCGCAGTCACTACGACATCGCGCTCAGCGGCTTCGCAGTGCGCAACGTGGCCAGGTACTCGCCGCCCCTGTTCGAGAAACCGGCGGGCGCGCTGCACGATTACGAAATCCTGGCGGAACTGACGCTGCGGCTCGGCACGCGCGCCGGTGCGGGCCGGCGGTCGGCGCAGATCCGCCACTGGATCGCGTCGCGGCTCGGGCCCGAGGGGCAACTCGACCTCATGCTGCGGACGGGCGCCTACGGTGCCGAGTATCGAGGCTGGACGAAACTGCTCGCCGCATTGCCTGGACTCGGCGCGCTGCGTCGGCTGCTCGCGGCGCCGCACCGCAAGCCGCGCGGCTTGAGCCTCGCGAAGTTGCGCGCCGCTCCGCACGGCGTCGATCTCGGACCGCTCGAGTCCGGCTTGCCGCGGCGTTTGGCCACGCCGGATCGGCGCGTGCAACTGGCACCCGCAACCTATCTCGAGGATCTCGCACGCGCCGCCGAAGCGTTGCACCGGTCATCGCCGGAGTTGGTGCTGATCGGCCGTCGCCACGTGCGCAGCAACAATTCCTGGCTGCACAACAGTCAGCGCCTCGTGAAGGGCAAGCCGCGCTGCACGCTGCTGGTCCATCCCGACGATGCCTCGCGTCGTGGCATCACGGACGGCGCCATCGTCCGATTGCGGTCGCGCGTCGGCGAGGTCGAAGTGCCCGCCGAGATCTCCGCGGACGTGATGCCCGGCGTCGTGTGCCTGCCACACGGCTGGGGACACGATCGCGCGGGGATTCGCATGGCGGTGGCGAGCCGCCATGCCGGCGTCAGCATCAACGACGTCATCGACGACCAGCGCGTCGACACGCTGACCGGCACGGCCGTGCTGAACGGCACGCCGGTCGAAGTGCTGGCTAAGGCAACTGGTCCTTGACGACGTCCTTGACGACGTCGAACGGATTGAACCCCTTTTTCTTTTTCTTCGGTTCCTCCGCCGGCGCCGCCGCAGCTTCGCCTTCCGCCGGCGCCGGGGCATCCGTCATGTCGTCCATGCCCTCCATGCCGCCCATGCCGCCCGCGCCTTCCATGCCGAGCATGGTCGTGGTCATCGACTTGACCCGGATCTTGACGTTCCAGTCCGGTTCCCAGGCAACGGCCGGATCTTTCGGCCGAGGCGGGTAGGCCATGTTGAGTTCGGTGCCGTAGGCGATCCCACGCAGCATTCCCATGCCGGCTGCCTCTTTCGGCACCGCGCACTTGGTGGTCGCAGGCGGCAGCAGCACCTTTTCCTTGAGCCACTTATCGACGGCGACGTTGGTCTGGTAGTCGAACAGGCCGAAGCCGCTGTCCGGTAATTCGCTCGAGGTCCACAGGACCAGGGTCATGTCGTCGCCCTGGCCCTCGAGCGAGCCCATGCTGCCGAGGAAATAGGCCCGCGCATGCGGGATGGCATCCCATTCGAGCAGGATCGAGCCGCCCTTGTCGGTCTGGCGCAGCTTGAATTCCGGCATCAGGTCCTGCGCCTGCGGGATGTCGAACTTGAAGCTCTCCGGCACGCCCTGGCCGGTGAACGAGTGCTGCCCGACCAGTGACGCGCCGGCGGGGAGCGCCCGGTTGTCGAGCTTGCTCGGCCACACGGGACGGCCGGCGGCCGCGTGCGTGCCGCGCTGCGTCGCGCGGCGCGACTCGAAGAATTTGCCGAGTTCGGCCAGCGTCGCCGTCTCGAGATTGATCACCTTGGGTTGTCCCGGCCGGACCGTTTCGGAGCAACCCCAATACAGCACGAACTTGCCCTTCGGCGGCTCGTAGTCCCAATCCTCCGGCTCGTCCACGCCTTTCTCCCGAGGGAGTGGCTTGGGCTTCTCTGGAGACTGCAGCTTGAGCGTCGGTGACAGCTGCGTACCCGCGGGTACGCCTTGCAGCGCATCGGCGAGACTGGGATTGCGGCTCGTAAAGAGCGTCACGTCCATCCAGCGGCCGGTCGTGCCCATCTGGGTGTAGCCGAACTCGGCCGTGGCTTTCCGGCCGCCGCCCATCAGCGCGCCGAGCGTCATGTTGCCCATGCCCTGACCCATGCCTGGGCCCATGGCGCCGCCCATCGGCATGCCGCCGAACGTGGCGACGTCGATCCAGGCTTGAGCAACGGGAGACTTGACGACCTGCTTCGGCTGCGCCTGCGCGGCGGCAACGGCCGCGGCCGCTACTGCAAGTACCAGCAACGCGCTTGCTCGCCCACGATTGATCGGCTGCATGATGGATCCCCCTGGCCTTGCGGCGATTCTTGATCTTTGCACGCCGGGAGTAAAGGCCCGGCCCGCGAGGAGCGTCTAGACGGAAACGAGCACGTCGCCTTGCGACCCCTGCAGCACGTGCTTGGTGACGCTGCCGAGCAGGAAGTCGTCCACCGTGCTCTCGCCGTGCTTGCCGACGACGACGAGGTCGCAGTCGCGCTCCTGTTCCTGCTCGATGATCAGGCTCGACGCATCGCCGTGCAGCACGAGGATCGTCGCTGCCCCGGATGGCAGGTTGGCGGCGGCCAGGAACGACTGCATCGCTCGTTCGGCCTGGCTTTGCGCAATCTCACGGTACTTGCGCAGCGTTTCTTCCTGGACTCCCGCAGAACGCAAGCGCGTCTCGAACGGCACCTCGAACGCGTGCAGCAGCACGAGCTCGGCGCGCGGGGCGAGTGCGCGGGCGAGCTCGCAGGCCGGCCGCGAGGCCGGCGAAAAATCGACCGGAACCAGCAGGCGCCGATACGGGCCGCGCGCCGGTTGCTTGACCACCAGCATCGGGCGGGTCGTCCGGCGCACCATGCGCTCCGCGGTCGAGCCGAGCAGCAGGTGCCGCATGAAACTCGCACCGCGTGCGCCGAGCACGAGCATGTCCGCGGCGCTCGCCTCAGCCCGCGCCTCGATCTGCCGCAGCAATCCACCGTGCTCGACGTGCGTCGTTGGCTGGACCTGGTACTGCTGCCGCAGGCCGTCGGCCAGGCGCTGCACCTCGGTCGATGCATCCGCTGCGACCTGCGCCTCGAGGTCGGCCGGTGCCTCGGCCAGCAGGCGGCGCAGACGGTCAGCCGGCGCAACGCTGATAACATGCAACAGTTCGAGGGCCGCGCCCAGCTCGCTCGCGACCAGCGCAGCGCGTTCCGCAGCGTGGCGGGCCGGCGCGGACAGGTCGGTCGCTGCAAGCAGGCGCTGGATGCGATTCATCGCGCGGCTCCTCCTGGATCGGGCTCCCGTTTCGATTGTAGTGGGCGAGGGCGATTGAAATGAGCGAAAAGTTCAGGCCAGTCGGGCGTTCGTAGATGCTCGAGCAGCCGTTCGTCCAGCTGCTGATCCTGCTGGCCGCTGCGGTGGCGGTGGTCGGTGTCTTCCAGCGACTGCACGTGCCGTCGAGCCTCGGCTACCTGCTGGTGGGCGTGTTCCTCGGGCCCTATACGCCCGGCCCCGTCATCGAGGGCCACCAGCTGCGGGTGCTGGCGGAGTTCGGCATCGTCTTCCTGCTGTTCACGATCGGCCTCAGTTTCTCGCTGCCGCAGATCCACGCGCTGCGCCACCAGGTGCTCGGGCTGGGCACCGGGCAGGTCGTGCTGACGACCGCCGTCGTCGGTCTGGTCGCCTGGCTGGCGGGCCTGCCGCCAGCCGCGGCCTTCGTGGTCGGCGCGGTCTTCGCGCAGTCGTCCACGACGATCATCAGCAAGCAACTGACCGAGCAGGGCGAGGACAACTCGCGGCACGGGCGTCTCGGCACGGCGCTGTCGGTCTTCCAGGACGTGACCGCGGTGCCGTTCGTGATCGTGATTCCGGTGCTTGGCATGGCCGTGGGCGTCGAGGCGCTCGCGGCGTCGCTCGGCTGGGCTGTCGCGAAGGCGATCCTCGCCTTCGCGCTGGTCTTCCTGGCGGGCCGTTGGCTGCTGAGGCCGCTGTTTCACGCCGCCGCAGCCAGCCGCTCGGCCGAGCTCTTCACGCTGACCGTGCTGCTCGTGTCGCTCGCGGCTGGCTGGACGACGCATCGCCTCGGCCTGTCGATGGCTTTCGGGGCATTCCTGGCCGGCATGATGCTCGGCGAGACGGAGTTCCGGCACCAGATCGAGTCGGCGATCAGGCCGTTCCGCGACATGCTGCTCGGCCTGTTCTTCGTCGGTATCGGGATGCTGTTCGACCTGATGAGCCTGCCGGCGGTCTGGCACTGGGCGCTGGCCGGCGCGCTGTGCCTGCTCGTGGTCAAGACGGTCCTGGTCGCAGCGCTCGTGAAGTTCTCGGGCATCGACGCGCTCACGGCCTGGCGCACCGGGCTGTTGCTGGCGGTAGGCGGTGAGTTCGGCTTCGCGCTGCTCGCGATCGCTCTCGAGGCCGGCGTCATCGCGCAGCAGCTCGGTCAGACCGCGCTTGCGTCCGTGCTGCTTTCGATGATCGTCGCGCCATTCATCATCCGCTACAACTATCCGATCGCGCGGCGCCTGGTGCCGCGCAAGGGACCGTCCACGCGCGACGCCGTGCCGCGAGCAAGCGACGCGACGGCCGCCGGGCTCCACGATCACGTCATCATTTGCGGCTATGGCCGCATCGGCCAGAGCGTCGGGCATTTCCTCGAGGAGGAGAAGATCCGCTTCGTTGCGCTCGACCTCGACGCGTCGCGTGTGCGCGAGGCCCATCTGGCAGGCGAGCCCGTCTTCTACGGCGACGCCGCCGACCGCGGCATGCTCGAGTCGGTCGGCATCGCTACGGCGCGACTGATGGTCATCAGTCACCACGACACGGCCGCCGCGCTCCGGGTCCTGCAGGTCGCGCGGGATTTGCGTCCCGGGCTGCCGGTCATGGCGCGCACGCGCGACGAGTCGCAGGTGGACGAACTGCGCAAGGCGGGCGCCGTCGAGGTCGTGCCGGAAACGCTGGAGGCCGCGATGATGATCGCGGCGCACGCGCTGCTGCTGCTCGACGTGCCGTTGACGCGCGTCGTGCGCCGCATACAGGAGCAGAGGGGGAATCGCTATCAGCTGTTGCGCGAGTTCATCCGCGGCGACGGCGGCTTTCTCGACGACGCGCACGTGCGGGCGCGCGACAGACTGCATCCGGTGCTGCTGCCGCTCGGCTCCCCGGCGGTCGGGCGCGCGCTCGGCGACCTTGCGCTGCCCGGCGTCGTCGTCACGGCGCTGGTACGTAACGGAGAACGCCAGCTCGAGCCACCGTCGGGCATGCGCCTCGAGGCCGGCGACGTCGTCGTGCTGTTTGGATCTGCCGGCGACGTCGAGCGCGCCGAGGCGACGATCCTCGGTTAATATGTCAAGTTGCGGCCCGGCGTGGCCGCGACGGCGCGCCAGATCGGTCGCCTGAACATTCAAGAGGACACGGCAAGATGAGCAATGGCAAGAAAGTGAAATCGGCCCTCGCCAAGGTCGCCGACAGCGTGGCCGCGGCCGCGCACGAGATCGGCGATGCGGTGAAGCACCAGGCGGACGATGCGGCGTCGAGCGCCTCTTCGGCGTTCAAGTCCGCGCGCACGACGCTGCGTCGCAAGACGGCGGCGGTGAAGCGCAAGGTCGCTCGCGCCGAGAAGAGCGCGCGCAGCCAGGTAACCAAGGCTGGCAAGACGGCTCGGAGCAAGACTGCCAAGGCGAAGAAGACCGTCAAGCGGGAGGTGAAAACCGTCTCCCGGAAGGCGCAGAAGACCGCGAACAAGGTGAAGCGCAAGGTCGCGGGCAAGAAGGCGCCCGCCCGGAAGGCTCCGGCGCGCAAGACAGCGGCGGCTCGCAAGCGCAAATAGTCGCCGGCGCTCCAGTGCTGCGTGTGCGCCGGCCTGCTAGAGCGGCCACACCAGCAGTAACACGGCATGCAGTGTCATGGTTTCGCGCCCGTGTCACGGCCCGACGCGCGCGTGCTGGTACTGGGCAGCCTGCCGGGCCAGGTCTCGCTGCGCGAGCGGCAGTACTACGCCCAGCCGCGCAATGACTTCTGGAAGATCATGGGCGTGCTGGTCGGCGCCTCGCCGGAGCGCGCTCTACGCAGATCGACTGCAGGCGCTCAAGGCACATCGCATCGCGCTGTGGGATGTTTGCGCTTCGGCCCAGCGCCCAGGCAGCCTCGATGCGTCGATCCGCCACGCAACGGTCGTGGCCAACGATTTTGCAAATTTCTACCGAGCGCATCCAGACATCGGTCTGATCTGCTTCAACGGCCGGAAGGCTGCGGAGCTGTATCGACGGTTCGTGCTGCCCGCGCTGCCAGAGTCCTTGCAAGCCATGCGCTGTGAGGCGTTGCCGTCCACGAGCCCCGCTCACGCCGCGATGCGCTTCGAGCAGAAGCTCGCACGGTGGTCCATCGTGTGCGGCCAATAATCCGGGGTTACCCTTTGGGTGCTATGCGAGCCCGGATCGACAGGAATTCAGTTTCGAAAAGCCGGCGTGCGGCGTCTTGTGCGCCGGAGTACTTGCCGTTGCGCGGAGTCAGTTCGTCGTACCTCGCGAGCGCGAGACGCGCACGACGCTGCTTGTACGAGCGCAGGTAGTCGACGACCTGGCGCAGCACATTTAGAGCCTGCTGGTTAGATACGGTGTAGGTGAGTCCGGGCGCATGCGCTGCGGAGGAAGTCCGCTTTCCGGTGATCTTCCCGACCCCGATTCTCGTCAGGCTCCATTCGACGAGTGCACGCTCAGTGCTGCTGATGGATAACACCAACTGTCGTCGTTCGTTCGCGTGGCGTCGGGTCAGCGTGATCGTGCCTTCGCCGTCGATCAGCCCAGCGAGGTAAGCAGCTTCCTCGGGAGTCAGTTGTCGAACAGCCTTCCTGGCCATGCAGCACCGCATCCTGACTTCGCCAGCGGTGTCCCCCGGCCTTGCGGCCGGGGGACGGTGATGGTGGAGGCGGCGGGACAGCTGATCTGTCTCTTCCGAGACAGGCTGGACTATGCCATCACCCCGATCTCTCGATCGGGGGCGGGGCGTGTTATCCGGGCCGTGCTGCGCCCGAATCCTAGTGCCGGCTCCGCTGTCACCAGCTCAGCCGGTCTATGAGTCTCTACAGGGCAGGCCTGAGGTTGGCCCTCTTCCTACCCCTCGGCGTTACCTCGCGCCGCCATCACCGGCGCGTCAGGCTTCACCGATGTGAGCCCCGTTATCACTTCACCCTTACGGGTGAAGGCGACCCTTCTTGATCGAACCCGCGTCCGCAAGCCCTACATTCCAGGACCTACATGCTTAGCCGTCTCTTTGTATCTCGTCGAACGCTACCCGAGCGGCAGGGAAGACGTTCGACCAGCTCAGGTGCATTTTAGCGAGCCAGCCCTCAGCACACTGGACCC
The DNA here is from genome assembly GCA_963777725.1 of uncultured Gammaproteobacteria bacterium. Lineage (GTDB taxonomy): Bacteria > Pseudomonadota > Gammaproteobacteria > Steroidobacterales > Steroidobacteraceae > RPQJ01. Next base: position 6,902 of record CAVZRR010000017.1, on the reverse strand, counting down.
GCGAGCTTGTGAGCGCGTCCCCCGGGTCTGGATGCACAAGCACATGCCAGTCGAGGGTTAGGCGGGATTAAGCCGCCAGAGCGTAGTTGTCTTCGTTGGCAACTAGTTGTTTGCAAGCGGTTTAACGAGGAACCTTGCACCTCGGCATGCACCTGGAGTTTCGCGACCCACGTCGAAACCGGTCGCCCCCAGTCGAGCCTAGTGTAGGGGCGGGGGGCAGGAAAGCAAGGGGAAGGGGGTAGGGGGTAGGGGATCGGGGATAGTGAAGAGGTGACGGCTGCGACGTCGGCGACTGCGGACCCTCTTCACTATCCCCGATCCCCCATCCCCTATCCCCTCCTGCGCAGCAGGCGTCCCTTCTCCCGCTCCCAGTCCCGGTCCTTTTCCGTGGCCCGCTTGTCGTGCGCCTGCTTGCCCTTGGCAAGACCGATCTCGAGCTTCACCTTGCCCTTGCTCCAGTAGAGCTTGAGGGGCACCACGGTGTGGCCCTTGCGCTCCACGGCGCCCACGAGGCTGTCGAGTTCACGGCGGTGCAGAAGCAGCTTGCGGGTGCGGGTCGGGTCCGCGACGACGTGGGTCGACGTGGTCTTGAGCGGTGCGATGTGGGCACCGATCAGCCACGCCTCGCCGTTCTTGACCAGCACGTAGCCTTCGGTGATCTGCGCCTTGCCCGCCCGCAGGCTCTTGACCTCCCAGCCCTGCAGCGCCAGGCCAGCCTCGAAATTCTGCTCGATGAAATACTCGTGCCGCGCTCGCTTGTTGAGGGCGATCACGGGGTTCGGCGAGTCTTTGACCTTGCTGGGAGCAGCCATGGCGGTTCATCGGTGTCGGTCGCGCATTCTAGCCGTCCCGCATACACTTGCGGTCGAATCGGCAGACCACCGTTCATGGCCATCCACGAAGTCCGGCGCAGCGCGCTCGTCACGTTCAGCCCCGAGCAGATGTTCGACCTCGTCGTCGACGTCGAGCGCTACCCGCAGTTCCTGCCCTGGGTGACCAGCGCCGAGTTGCACGAGAAGTCGGACCGGGACCTGCTCGCCAGCATGGAGATGCAGCGTGCGGGCGTCCGCGAGCGTTTCACGACCCGCAACACGTTCGAGCGACCCGCGACGATGACGCTGCGGCTGGTGCGAGGACCTTTCCGGTTGCTCGAGGGGCGCTGGAGCTTCACGCCGATCGGCGACGCCGGCACGCGCATCGAGCTCGAGATGCGCTTCGAGTTCGCGAATCCGGTGGTCTCGCTGCTGTTCGGCAAGGCGTTCGAGCAGAGCTGCAATTCACTGATCGACGCGTTCATCGTCCGGGCGCGCCAGTTGCACGGCAGTGCCTGAGGTCGTCGGCATCGAGGTCGTGTACGCGTTGCCCGGGCGACAACGCGTCGTGCGCCTGCCGCTCGATCAGCCGATCAGCGCGGAGGAGGCCGTGCGTGCGTCGGGGTTGCTCGAGGAATTCCCGGAACTCGCCGGTCAGGCGCTCGCGCTGGGCGTGTTCGGCCGCACGGTCGATGGACGACACGTCCTGCGAGCCGGAGACCGGGTCGAAATCTATCGGCCGCTCAAGATCGATCCGCGCGAGGCGCGGCGTCGGGCTGCGGCTGGCTGATGACCGGCGGTGTCGCCGGCGGGGCGTCATCTTCGACCCGTGGTTCGGGTGCGTCGACTTTCTCGACGGCGACGACCGTGTCGCCCTCGAAGCGGACGATGAAGTGCGCCGAGTCCGTCCGGCGCGGACGGCCGTGAGTCAATCGATACACGTAGTCCCAGCGTTGCGGCGCGAACGGATCGGAGACCATCGGCGTGCCGAGCAGGTAGCGCACCTGGCTGCGCGTCATGCCGACCGTCACCTTGTCCACTTCCTCGGCGCTGAGCAGGTTGCCCTGCTGGATGTTCGGCCGGTAGATGCATCCGCCCAGCAAGCAGGCCGCCGCAAGCAGCGCGAGCGTCAGGACGATGGGTGATGCGATGCGGGAATCCGGCGTGTTCATATGTCTGGAGTTGCCGGCCCGTGCCGGACATAATGGCCGCGGATGATACAGGAACCGCGCTTTCCGCGCGGCTGCTTCAGGACGCGAAAAACTTGGAACCCTCGCAGCTTCGTCGTGCCGGTCTGAAGATCACCGTGCCGCGCCTGAAAATCCTCGAGATCCTCGAGGTCAGCCAGCCGCGCCACATGAGTGCGGAGGACGTCTACCGCCGCCTGCTCGATTCGAACGAGGACATCGGTCTCGCGACGGTCTACCGGGTGCTCACGCAATTCGAGTCGGCCGGGCTCGTGACGCGCCATCACTTCGAGGGCGGCACGGCCGTCTTCGAGCTGAACGAAGGCGAGCACCACGACCACATCGTCTGCGTCGATTGCGGCCGCGTCGAGGAATTCACCGACGACAGCATCGAGGACCGGCAGCGGGAGATCGCCTCACGCCTGGGCTTCGAGATCAGCGACCACTCGCTGACTTTGCACGGCCACTGCGTGCGCGAGAACTGCCCGCACCGGAGGAAGCAGCCTTAGCCTGCGAGCCTTCGAGCATCTCGCGCGCGTGCTCCCGCGTCCTGGCCGTGATCTTCGTGCCGCCGAGCATCCGGGCGAGTTCCTCGACACGCGCATCGCCTTCCAGCGCTTCGAGCGCCGTGCGCGTCGTCCCACCCGCGGTGCGCTTGCTGACGCGAACCTGGTGGTCCGCCTGCGAGGCCACCTGCGGCAGGTGAGTCACGCACAACACCTGGCCGGATTCGGCGAGGGCCTTGAGCTGGCGACCCACCATTTCCGCGACGGCGCCGCCGACGCCTGCGTCGACCTCGTCGAACACCAGGCAGGGCAGGTGCGTCGCGTGCAGCGTCGCCACCTGCAACGCGAGACTGATGCGCGACAGCTCGCCACCGGACGCCACCCGGGCCAGTGGTCGCGGCGGCTGCCCCGGATTGGCGCTGACGAGGAACTCGATGTCGTCGCCGCCGTGCTCCGTGCACTGCAACGGATCGCGCAGCTCGATGCGAGTCGCAAAGACGCCGCCCGGCATGCCGAGGCCCTGCATCAGCGAGCTGACGCGCTCGTCCAGCACGGCGCCGGCGGTCCGCCGTGCGTCCGAGAGCCGGCGCGCGACGCGGTCCCGCTCGGCGAGGGCGGTCTCGAGCCGGCGCTCGAGGTCCGCGAGGCTGGCGGAACCATCGCGCAGGCCGGCCAGTTCCGCGGTCAGTTCGCTGCGCAGGTCCGGCAGGCGCCCGGCCTCGACGCGATGCTTGCGGGCCGCTTCCTCGAGCGCGGCGAGGCGCGACTCGACCCATTCCTGCCGCGCCGGATCGGCGTCGAGCGAATCCGCGTACCGACGCAGGTTCGCGATCGCCTCCCGGCAGGCGATGGCGGCATCCTCGAGCAGGCGCTCGGTGGTGGCGAGCTCAGGATCGAGGCTCGACAGGTTGCGGAGCAGCGACTGGGCCCGTCCCAACGCGCTGGCGACATCGCCGGCGTCGCCCGCAAGCAGGCTTTCCGCCTGTGCGGTGCCCTCGGCGAGACGCCCGACCGAGGAAATGCGGCGGCGTTCCTCGGCGAGCAGCCGCGGCTCGTCGGCCTGCGGACTCAGCGCATCGAGTTCCGCCACATAGTGGGCCAGCAGGTCGATGCGGCTGTCGCGATCGCGCAGACGCTGCGCGAACGCCTCGCGCTCGAGGTCGAGATCGCGCCAGCGAAGGTAAGCATCGCGCATCGCAGCCACTTCGGCGCCGAGGCGTCCGCTCTCGTCGAGCAGGTCGCGCTGGTAGCCGCGACGTGCCAGCGACTGGAATTCGAGCTGGCCGTGGATGTCGAGCAGGTGCTCGCCGAGCGCACGCAGCGCCTGCACCGGCATCGCCTGCCCATTCACGTAAGCGCGGCTGCGTCCGTCGGTGACGACGCTCCGTCGCAGCACGACTTCACCCTCGTGCGCGATCTCCTGCTCAGCGAGCCACGCCAGCGCACCGGGGTTGCGCGCGACGTCGAACACTGCCGTCACTTCCGCGCGTTCGGCACCGTGGCGAATCGCGCCGCTGTCCGCGCGACCACCCACGGCGAGCAGCAGCGCGTCGACGAGGATGGACTTTCCCGCGCCGGTCTCGCCGGTGAGCGCCGTGAAACCCGGCCGCAGCTCGAGTTCCACGGCCTCGACGATCGCGAAATCGCGAATCTGCAGCTGGCACAGCATCGGGCAACCTCAGGCGCCCGGCGGGCCGTTGCGACCACCGCGGCCCCAGTGCAGCTTCGAGCGCAGGATGCGGTAGTAGTCGTGGCCCGGCGGATGCAGCAGCGTCGCGCTGATCGCCGCGCAGGCGACGCGCAGCCGCTCCCCGGGTGCGAGGTCGCAGAGAACCATGCCGTCGCAGACGACCTGGGCGCGGGCCTCGAGGCGGTCCGCGAGCTCGATCTCGACGACGCTGTCCGCACCCACGACGATCGGGCGATCGGACAGCGTGTGCGGGCAGATCGGCACGAGCACGATGGCCGCGAGGCTCGGATGCACGATGGGCCCGCCGCACGAGAGTGCGTAGGCGGTCGAGCCCGTCGAGGTCGAGACGATGAAGCCGTCGCCGCCGTGCGTGTTGACGTAGGCGCCGTCCACCCAGGTGCGCAGGTCGAGCATGCGGCCGGTCTCGCGCTTCGCCACGACGACGTCGTTCAGCGCGAGGGCCGTCGCCAACCCGTCGGCGGAATCGAGCCGCGCTTCGAGCAGCATCCGCGTTTCGGGAAGGCAACGCCCTTCGAGTGCGTCGTCGACGCTCTCGAGCATGCGGTCGGGCCCGACGTCGGCGAGGAACCCGAGGCGGCCGCGATTGATGCCGAGGACCGGCACCGAACAGGCGGCCGCCATCCGCGCGGCGTGCAGCATCGTGCCGTCACCGCCCACGGCGACGAGCAGGTCGGAGCCGCGCGCGAGTTCGCTCTCGGGCGCGAGCGTCACGGGCAGCAGTCCGAAATCAATCTCGATGCCGGTGACGGCCCGCACGTGCCGGCCGCGCTCGAGCAGGTGCGCTGCAAGCGCCAGCATGGCGTCGCCGACTCGCGGATCGGATGCGCGGCCCGTGAGGGCGACGGTCGAATAGGCCACGTTGCCGGTCTCCATCGGTGTATGGTCTTTTAGCACGCTGGCATCGCGCCGGGCCAGCGCGCAATCGTGCGCGAAGCGCCGTTTTTGCCGCGCTTGACTTCCGCGAAACGGCAGCGCTAGTTTTGCCGACGATCCACCGGAAAACATTCGTCCGGACAGGGGTTTACAGCATGGCGCGGGACACCGCCGAAGACCAGCTCAACGAGCGCGCGCAACACCTGCTCAAGGTCCTCGTGGAGAGCTACATCCGCGAGGGGCAGCCGGTCGGCTCGCGCACGTTGTCGCGCGACTCCGGCCTGAACCTGAGCGCGGCGACGGTGCGCAACGTGATGGCGGACCTCGAGGAGTACGGGTTCGTCACGTCGCCGCACACGTCGGCCGGGCGCGTGCCGACCGACAAGGGTTACCGCTTTTTCGTCGACACGCTGTTGCGCCGCCGCCAGGAGGGTGCCGCGGACGACGTGATCGACGAGCTGCGCCGCCGGCTCGACGACGAGCACGATCGCGATCCCAAGGCCATCGTCGCGGTGGCGTCGCAGGTGCTGTCGTCGATCACGCATCTCGCCGGCGTGGTCACGATCCCCCGGCAGCCCCACCAGGCCCTGAGCCAGATCGAGTTCCTGCCGTTGTCCGACAACCGCGTGCTCGCCGTCATGGTCGTCAACGGCCGTGACGTGCAGAACCGGATCGTGCAGCTCGATCGCTACTACTCGGCCGAGGAACTGCGTCGCGCGGCGAATTTCCTCAACCACCAGTTCGCGGGCAAGGAACTGAGCCGGGTGCGCGAGGACTTGGTCGCGGAGCTCCAGCAGACCGGCGAGCGCCTCAACCAGCTGATGCTGGACGCGATTCGCGTGGCGCAGCAGATGCTCGGCGAAGGCACCCGCGAGACGCCGGAATACGTGATTGCCGGCGAGACGAACCTGATGGAGTTCGCGGAACTGTCGAACGTCGACAAGTTGCGCCGCTTGTTCGAGGCCTTCACGGCGCGGCGCGACATCCTCAACCTGCTCGACTTGAGCCTGCGGGCCGAGGGCGTGCAGATCTTCATTGGGCAGGAGTCCGGCTACCAGATCCTCGACGACTGCAGCCTGGTCACGGCCCCCTATGCGCTCGACAACGAGACGGTGGGCGTGCTCGGCGTGATCGGCCCGACCCGGATGGCCTACGAGCGGGTGATCCCGATCGTGGACGTCACGGCGCGGCTGCTCGGTTCCGCCTTGAATTCCCGCCGTTAGTCCCGATATCCCCGAAAGGTTGCGAGTCGCCCGGTCATTCAGGGCGGCCCCTCAGCGTCTTGACTGCAGGCAAGGTGACATGACGACGAATCCCGAATCCCCAGCGGCCGATCCCGTCGCGGGCGAGGTGGTGCAAGAATCCGGCGGCCTCGAGGCGGAACTCGCCGCGGCAAACGCCCGAGCCGACGAGAACTGGAACAGTTATCTGCGGGCCGTGGCCGAGACCGAGAATGTCCGCAAGCGCGGCCAGCGCGACGTGGAATCCGCGAGCCGTTACGCGATCGAGCGCTTTGCCGCCGAGCTGCTCGACGTCCGCGACAGCCTGGAACTCGGCGTGGCCGCGGGCGCCGACGGCGATCCGGCACGGATCGTCGAGGGCATGGAGGCGACGCTGCGGCTCCTGAACCGGGCTTTCGAGAAGTCGGGCCTGACGGTCGTGGATCCGCTCGGCGAGCCGTTCAACCCCGAGTTTCACGAGGCCATGGCGACCCAGCCGGCCGCCGACCAGCCCGACGGCACGGTCGTCGCGGTGGTCCAGAAGGGCTACCTGCTGAACGGCCGACTGTTGCGGCCGGCCCGCGTGCTCGTGG
>CAVZRR010000016.1:0-46697 GCA_963777725.1 uncultured Gammaproteobacteria bacterium | reverse complement strand
GAAAGAGAAAGGGGACATTCTCCTTTTCCGGTCTCAGAAAAGGAGAATGTCCCCTTTCTCTTTCGCACGGCGCATGAAGCGCCCACCGGGTTCCGCCGCAACCACGGCGATCGGCCCTGGGCCGTTTCCGTTGCATCGGGAAGCGGCCATTCGCGAAGGCCTCAGAGCGGCCAGGAGCAGACGACCGGAACGCGGACGCGTGTGAGACAGGCGGTCCACCGCGCTGATATTGTTGGGCGGTCCGCGTGGAGCTTACGCAGCCACGGATCATCGTCGCCGAATCCGCGGCCGTTGGGCTCTACATCGCTCAGAAGGCGGGCAAGCTCATCCCGTCCGATTTCCACGGCCGCACGCGAGAGACGCAATGGTGTTTCGCCGCCATGAACAGTCGAGCCGCCGCTCTTTCAGATCGCGTTAGGCCGATATGAAAGATCATGATCCAGGTGTAGGTTCTCTCCACTCCGAAGCGCCCCGATATAGCGAAGATGCCGTGTCTTCTGAGTGCCTTGACCCGAGTCGCACTCTTTCGGTGGCACCGGGAGGCATCGCACGGCAGCGCATGCGCGTCGCCGGCCGGACGCTGGGCTCGCTGCTGCTGGGTGGTGCGGCGGTCCTAGGCTCGGTGCTGGTCTTTCGGCAGGGCCTACTGCCGCTGATCGACGCGGTGTTCCAACCTGGGCCCGAATTGCTCAGTGCGTTCAGGCGCGCCGGCATCCTCCTGTCGGCAATGGCGGGCTACTGGGCTTACGTGCGTTGGCATGAAGGACGCGAAGCGACCGAACTGCGGCTGCGGCCGGTTCACCTGATGCTTGGCGGCGCAAGCGGCGCCGTCCTGGTCGCGTTGCCGATCGCCGTGCTGTTCGCGCTCGGCGCCTACGAAAAGGTGCTGTTCCGTGGCGTCTCGCCGGCGCTGTGGAGCGTGGCGGTCCTCATCGGCATCGCGGCCGTACTAGAAGAACTGGTCTACCGCTGCCTGCTGTTGCGGCTGCTGGAGCGGCCCTTGGGAACGAGCATTGCGCTGGTGGCACAAGCATTGATATTCGCCGTGGGGCATTTGGAAAACGTCCACCAGGGCAGGACTGCCGATGTGGTGGCGATGTTGGTCTCGGTGACCTTGCTGGGCCTGCTGTGGGGCGGACTGTTCGTCCTGGCGCGCAACCTGTGGGTGGTGGCTGCCAATCACGCGGCATGGAACTTCACCATACTGCTCAGCGGTGTGCCGCTTTCCGGCATCGAGGACTGGCGCGCGCTGGCGCCGTTCGAAAGCCGCTATGCCGGGCCCGACTGGCTGACCGGGGGCATGTTCGGTCCGGAAAGTTCGCTGCTGGTGATCGTGTCGACCACGGTCGCGGTTGCGCTGCTGCTGCGCGCGGCACGGCGGCGTGGGGACTTCCTCGTGCCGGCGACCTAGACCGGCAGGCGCGCGCCTTCGGTATGCGGCGCGATGCTGACGAGGCGGTTGGGAGCTAAGCGCACCTTCAGGCTGATCCTTTGGTCGCGTCCGTCACCCGCCCTGCCGGTGCGGGCTAGTTCATTCAAGCCGAAGCCGCTTCGCGGCTCGGCTTAACGCAGACGTTGAACGTCTGCTTTGTAGCGGGACAAACTTCTGCTGTGGGTCGTCTTTCCCCGTGCCACGTCCGCAATCGGCAGCAATCGCTGTAAACGTAAGTCAGGACAGACCGGATGCGCGGCAATCAACCCGCCCTGTCAGGTGTATTCCGAGCCCTCGGGCCCGTTTCCCGCGCTGCAGCCCCTCGACGGCATCCCCGGCCGGAGGCCATCAGTCCTGCGGTTGGAACCCGGCCACCCCCGCGCGCCAGAGCACGAACGCATACTCGTCGCCCCGCTCATCGTCGACCTGCGAGCGCGTCGAGCCGACGCCGTGACCAGCGTCGAACGTCACGCGGAGCAGCACGGGATTTTTCGAACTCGTCGCCTTCTGGAGCCGCGCCGCCATTTTCGCCACCTGCCAGGGCTCGACGCGCGGGTCGGTCATGCCGGTGGTCAGCAGTACGGCGGGGAAGGGCGTGCCGTCCTTGACGGCGTGATAGGCGTCCATCGCCTTGAGTCCGAGGAAGCCGTCGCGTTCGGTGACCGTGCCGAATTCGTCGATGTTGGTCGGCCCGTTCTGGGAGAACTCGGCCCGCAGCGTATTCGACACGCCGACGTTGGAGATCACCGCGGCGAACAGGTCCGGGCGCTCGGTCATGGCGCGGCCGACCGTGATGCCGCCCGCCGAACCGCCCTGGATGGCGAGGTGGCGCGGGCTGGTCCAGCCGTCCTTGACCAGCGTCTCGCAGCAGTCGATGAGATCGCGCCAGGTGTTGGGCTTGGCGAGCTTCTGTCCGGCCTTCCACCAGCGACGGCCGTACTCGCCGCCGCCGCGCACGTGCGCGGTCGCGAGCACGCCGCCTTGTTCGAGAAATGCGATGCCGCGGACGTTGAACGCCGGCGAGTTCGAGATCTGGTAGGAGCCGTACGCATTGACGAGTGCCGGGTTGCTGCCGTCGCGCTTGAGGCCGCGGCGCGCGAGGATCGACAGCGGCACCTTGGTGCCGTCCCGTGCCGTGGCATACGACCTGATCGCCTCGTAGCGCGAGGTGTCGACCGGCGGCCGCGGCGATAGGCCGGTATCGGCGGCGCGGCCCGTCGCCGGGTCGTAGCGCAACACGGTGTAGGGCTCGAGCCAGCTGGTCGCGACCACCCATGCACCGTCCTCGAGGCCGTTGGCGTACGCGCCGACGATCGCGCCGTCGAACGGCAGCGCCGCGGTCGTGAGCTTGCCGTCTTTGTCGAACCGGCGAAGTGCGTTGTAGCCGCCGTCCATCTCGATGACGTACAGCCCGTCGCGGGCGGCGACGATATTCTCGATCACCGTCTTGCCCTCAGGCACGACGACGATGGCCTCAGCGAAGCGCGGGATGGCGACCGGGGTGCGGAGGACGCGTGCGTTCGTCGCATCCCGCGTGCTGAGCAGGTAGAGATCCTCGCCGCGCGTCGCGAATCCGACAACCTCGTCCGCGACTTCGCAGGCGCGCCGCCAGATGGGCTTGCCCGCAGTCACCTCTGCGAGGCGTGCGGTGAACAACGGGTTCTCGCGCCGGACGCCGCCGAGCCCGATCGCGACCACGTAGGCGGAGCTCGGCTCGGCCACCAGGATCGGGATCTCGAAGGGCTCGAGCGGCACCGCGTCGTGCAGTCCGCGCGTCAGGATCGTCCGGTCCGACTTCGGGTCGGTACCCAGCCGGTGCAGGCAGGCGACCATGTCCCTGAAGAGGTCGGCCGTGCCGAGCTGCGCGGACTCGGCGAGCCGGGTGTAGAAGAAGCCGGAGCCGTCGGGCAGCCAAGAGGCGCCGATGAATGGCGTCCGCTCGATGCGCTCCGGTAGCAGCTTGCCGCTGTCTACTTCGATGACGTGTGTTGTCGCCATCTCGGAGCCGGCCGGCGACTGGCCGTAGGCGACGTGGCGGCCATCGGGCGATGCACTCCACCAGTCGATCGAAACATGCTTGCCGTCCATCCTGATCGCGGTCGGGTCCACGAGCAGCCGCTCCTCGCCGCCGAGGCCGTTGCGGACGTACAGCTTGTAGCTGTCCGCGCCGCCCGGCCGCTTGCGATAAAACACGCGGCCTCCGCCGGTCTGCACCTCAACCGTGATCGGCATGTCGCCGGACAAGGCGGCGATGCGCCCGGCCAGGGCCTTGCGCCCCGGTATCGAGTCGAGCACGCGGCGCGCGTATTCGCCTTGCCCGCGCATGAACGGCTCCCACTCGGCGTCCTGCGGGTTCTCCATCCAGCGGTAGGGGTCGACGACGGTCTCGCCCCACAGCGTCTCGCTGACGGGCTCGATGCGTGCGACGGGCGGACCGGTCGGCGCGTCGGCCCAGGCCCAACGCGGACGGAGCATGGCGGTCAGCGGCGCGGTGCCGAGGGCTACCAGGACCGCGCGACGCGTGATTTCGTTGCTCTTCATGACCCGTCTCCCCGAGAGTGTCTGGCGTTGGGTGCCGGTCAACCTGGACCGCCCGTCCCGAGCGGCCGGCGCAGCTCATATATCAACGCATACTAGGTCGGAACGGCCATCGCCGCGCAACGGAATGCGCACGAATACACCGAGCGTGGCCGTTGTCCGGGGTCGAGTGAAGACGGCAGTCCAGGCAGGCGAAGGGCCGGCCGGAAGCGGATCGCCGACTGTGCGCGACGCTGCGCCTCTCAGGCGGGGTTCACCTGCGCCCGCGGGTCGTGCCGTCGCAGCGTGCGACGGCGCGCGCGGTTCATGTACCGGCTGCGCAGCACCTTCTCGAACGCGGCCGGGACCGAGCGGTACAGGTCGGCGTCCACGTCGCTGCCGACGATCGAGGTGCCGTCGGTGAACTGAGCGTGCACCAGGCAGCCCTTATCCGGGCCCCCGCGCAGGCCGTTCACGTCGAACAGGCGTACGGACACGCGGGTGATGCCGGCGCCGACCGCCTGGGTCAGGCGAGCGATTTCGCGGTGGACCGCATGGCGCAGCGACTCGGTCAGCTTGAAGCGGCGGGCATGGACGTCGATCTTCATTGCGGGTCCTCCTTCTCTGTAGTTGCAGCTGAATCCTACGGGCGACCAGAACCAGAATAAATGAGAAAATACCTGCACAAGACTTCGAGAAAATCTGATGAAAAAGCGAATCCCCGCGCGCATCAACCTCAAGCACCTGCACTATTTCCACGAGATTGCGCGTGAGGGCTCGCTGACGGGCGCCGCTCGCCGCCTGCACCTGGCCCCGCAGACGTTGAGCTCGCAGGTGCGCGAGCTGGAGCGATCGCTCGGGCGGAAGCTGCTGGAGCGGTCTGGCCGGCGCCTGGTGCTGACGCCGGACGGCGAGGTGGCACGCGACTATGCGGAATCGATCTTTGCCCTCGGCATGGAACTGCGCGGCGTGATGGCTGGACGCACCGAACCGCGCCGCCTGGGGCTGCGACTCGGCGTCACGGACAGCGTGCCGAAGCTGCTGACCGCACGGGTGCTGGCGCCACTGATCGAGCGCCACCGCGACCGCATCGAGCTCGAATGCGTCGAGGGCACGATCGCCGGGCAGCTCGGACGGCTCGCTGCGCACCAGCTCGACGCGGTGCTGGCGGACCAGCCCGTGCCGCCGTACCTGGCGCGCTCGATGCGCGGGCGGCTGCTGCTGAAGTCGGGCTTGAGCTTCGTCGCGGCGCCGCAAGTGCGCAGAGCGCTGAGCGGCAATTTCCCAGCGTGCCTCGCCGGCGCGCCGTTGATCGCCGGGTCCGTCGAATCGCCGCTCAGCATCGCAGTCGATGCCTGGCTTGCCGAGCGCGGGCTCACGCCGCGCGTCGTCGCGCGCTGCGACGACAGTGCGTTGATCAAGGTCTTCGCACAGCGCGGCTTCGGCATCGCCTGCGTGCCGACCGTGATCGAGTCCGACGTCGCGACGCAGTTTGGGCTGCAACGCGTCGGTCGCGTACCGAAGTTGACCGAGCTGCTCTACCTGATCCGCCCGGCCGGCCGCCATGCGCATCCGCTGCTCGACGAGATCGAGGCCGGTGCCGGCGGTGACGCTCTGTAGCGCCTCCGCTACCGCGGCGATGGTCTCAGCCTTGTCGGCGTCGGTGCAGCTCTGCATCGCGCTGGCGATCACCCCAATGAAGAGGTTGAGCATCGTCAAGGTGCACCCAGCGCGCCGAACCAGTCGCGAAAGTCGGCGCCGACCAGGTTGGTCGTGATGACGGCGACGGCATAATGGCCGCGAGCGACGTCTCCGCCGGTGGACGCTACTTGCGCCGTGCGCAGGCCGCCCTTCGGCGGCCGAAGCTCAGGCGCCGCGTATAGAGCGTTTGGTCCCGGATGGCTTAGGCAAATCCCATTTGCCGTTGCCATCCGGGACCAAACGCCGACCACCGCGGTGACCGAGCGACCCCACGCCGCAAAGCGGCAGCGCAGCACGCGCGAAGCTAAGCAGCCGGCGGAAACACCGCATTCGCGTCGAACACCGGCCCATCCACGCAGACCCGCTTCATCGCGAGCCCGCTCTCGGTGACGACCGGCACCGCGCAGCCGGCACAGCCGCCGACCGCGCAGGCCATGAACTCCTCGAGCGAGACCTGACAGGGCACGCCGAAGCGGCGCGCGACCTTTGCGGTGGCCTGCAGCATCGGCGTCGGCCCGCAGGCGAACATTTCCACCTCGGCAAGCGCAGTTGCGTCGAGCGACGACAGCCACGCCGCGGCGAGATCGGTCACGTAGCCGTCGAAGCAACCCGCGAAACCTGCGAGGCTCGCAAGCCGGCTCGGCACGCCCCAGCCGTCGAGCAACGGCATGCAGGCGATCACGCCGTCGGGCACGCCGGGCAGCAGGATCGTCGAGGGGCGAGTGTGGAACGGGAACGGAATCTCCGAGCCCATCAGCACCAGCGGCTGCCAGGCCGCGTCGTTGCGTTCCTTGAGGGACTCGGCGAGAAACACCATCGGCGGAATGCCGACGCCGCCGCCGATCAGCAGCGTCTTCGGCCGCTGCGGCGACGGCTTGAATCCCTGCCCGATCGGGCCCATCACGCTCAGCGTCGCGCCGAGCGGCTGCTTCGACAGCGCCTCGAGGCCGGGGCCGACGATCTTGTAGAGGATCTCGATCCAGCCTGCGGCGGGATCCGCCCGCATGATCGAGAGCGGCCGGCGCATCGGCAGCAGCGGGTCGCAGGTCAGGTGCGCGAAGCTGCCCGGTGTCGCTGCGGCGGCGCACTTGGGCGCGCGCAGGCGAATCACGAACTGGCGCCCCGGAAATTCGTGCTGCGCGAGCAGTTCCGCGTCCTCGACGAAGATCGTGCCGCGATGCTCGCGCCCGCTCATCCGGCCCTCCGGCCCGCCTCGACGTTGCGCTCCTGCACGTTGCGCACGATGGTCGCGAGCACCGCCATGCGCACCGCGACGCCGTTGGTGACCTGCTGGCGGATCACCGACTGCGGCCCGTCGGCCACCTCGCTGGTGATCTCGACGCCGCGGTTCATCGGGCCCGGGTGCATCACGATCGCATCGGGCCGCGCGTGGCGCAGGTTCTCGGTGCTGATGCCCCACTCGCGGTAGAACGCCTCCTTGTCGAGCGCGTCGGACGCCGACATGCGCTCGTGCTGGATGCGCAGCGCCATGATCACGTCCGCGTCGCGGATGCCTTCGGCCAGCTTCGTGAAGCGCGCGGCGCCCTCGAGCTCGCCGGATGCGGGCATCAGGTTCGCCGGGCTCACGAGGCGCAGCTCGCCGACGCCGAGCGTGAGCAGCGCGCGGCCGGTCGAGCGCGCGACGCGCGAGTGGCTCACGTCGCCGACGATCGCGACCTTGAGATTGCGGACGTCGCCCTTGCGCTGGCGGATCGTCAGCACGTCGAGCAGGCCCTGGGTCGGATGCGAGACGTGCGCCTCGCCGGCGTTCAGCACGCTGACGTGCGCCGCCACGTGCTGCGCGACGTAGGCCGGCAGGCCGGGCTCGGCGTCGCGCATCACGAACACGTCCACCTGCATGGCCTGCAGCGTGTAGAGCGTGTCGAGCACCGTTTCGCCCTTGACGCGCGACGAGGAGTGCAGGTCGAGGTTGACGACGTCGGCGCCGAGGCGCGTCGCCGCGAGCTCGAACGACACGCGGGTGCGGGTGCTCGGCTCGAAGAACAGGTTCGCGACCGTGCGTCCGGCGAGGCTCTGGTCGCGCGCCGGCAGGTCGCCGGGCGAGCGCACGTAGAACTGCGCGAGGTCGAGCAGGTGGCCGAGTTCGTCGCCCGAGAGCCCGTCGAGGGTGAGGAGGTGGCGCAGCCGTCCCGCCGCGTCGCGCTGCAACTCGCTGCCAGTATCGGTCGTCAAGGACTGCTCCCGGTTGATTGGGCGGACTCGCGCAGCCAGGTCTCGAGCATGAGCCGCGCGGCGTGGGCGTCGATGTCCTCGCGTCGGACGCGGCGGGTTCGCGCGCCCGAGCGCCGCGCCTCGCGCAGGTCCGACGTCGCGGCTGCGGAGGTGAGTCGCTCGTCGACGAACTCGACCGGCAATCCCGAACGGCGCGCCAGTTCGGCCGCGAAGGCGCGGCACGTCCCGGTCAGGAGGGTCTCGGTGCCGTCCATATTATAGGGCAGGCCCACCAGCAGCCGCGCCGGGGACCAGTCGCGCAGGCAACGCTCGAGCGCCGCCCAGTCGGGGGTGCCGTGGACCGCGACGGCGCCCAGCGGGCTCGCCGAGCCGGTCGTCGTCTGGCCGACGGCGACGCCGATCCGTTTCGCGCCGTAGTCGAAGGCGAGCACGACCTCGTTCGATCCGGCCAAGGTGGGGCCTCAGGCGTGCCCGGCGTCGCTGCTCAGGTGCAGCAGGTTGACGCCAAGCAAGCGGCCCGCGGCCTGCCAGCGGTCCTCGATCGGCGTCTCGAACAGCAGCCGCTCGTCCATCGGCACGGTGAGCCACGCATTCTGGCTCACCTCGGCTTCGAGCTGGCCTGCATCCCAACCTGCGTAGCCGAGTGCGACGACGACCGACTTAGGTCCCTCGCCACGCGCCAGCGCGTCGAGCACGTCGCGCGAGGTCGTCAGGTGCAGCCGGTCGGAAACCGGCAGCGTCGATTCCCAGCGCTGGTCCGGGCTGTGCAGCACGAAGCCGCGATCCGTCTGCACCGGGCCGCCCTGCAGCACGGCGTCGCCGCTCACGGTCGAGCGCGTCGAGTCCAGGCCCAGCTGGTCGAACACTTCGCCCAGCGTCATCGGGCAGGGTCGGTTGATCACGATGCCGAGTGCACCCTGCGCGTTGTGCTCGCAGACGAGGGTCACGGTCTGCGCGAAGTTCGGGTCGCTCAGGCCGGGCATCGCGATCAGGAACTGGTTGGTCAGGTACGTGTCGGCCATGGCAGCGAGTATCGTCCAACTAAGGCGTCGAGGACCACACGGTGCCGTCGCCGAGCCGGCCGTCCAGGAACTGCCATTCGTAGGCGAAGCGCAGCACGGGGTACCGCTCGCGCATCGCGGGCGTGAACGGGTCGAATGGGGACGCGAGACGCACGATGCCGACTGCGGCCTGGTCGAGCTCGCGGAACCCGCTGGTGCGCCGCACCAGCACTTGCTCGAGGTGGCCGTCGGCGCGGATCGCGACCTCGAGCACCGGGTTGCCGGACATCGTCCGGCGCCGCGCCTCGTTCGGGAAATTGATCGTGCCAACCTGCTCGATGCGGCGCTTCCAGCCGTCGAGATAGGCTGCAATCTGCGATTCGCGGGTGTCGGCCAGCAGCCGGTCGTCGGTCACCAGTTCGCCCCGCAGGCGCAGCGCCTCGTCGGCTGCGGTCGCGTTGAGGCCCACCTGGGCCAGCGGACGGGACTCGATCGGCACCGCCGCGGATTCGGCGCGCTTCAGCTTGTCGCCCGTCTGCACCTGACGGGACCGCTGCGACGTGCTGGCGAGCAGCTGAGAGTTGCCAGCCGACGACTCGGACGCCTGCTCGGCATAGGCGTCGCCGTGCTCCTCGCCCGCATGCTCGAGCAGGCTGGCGGCGGCTTCGGGCAGCGAGGTGCGCTGCCGCTCCTGGGTCGTGCCGGCGCCGTGCTGGCTGCGGCTTGCGATGTAGCTCGCGTCCCGGTTGTCGGCCTCGGTTGGCCCGTCGGGCACCAGCAGCACCTCGAGCGTCGGCAGCGGCCGGTCGTCGCTGCTGGGGGCGGCGAAGCGCACGCCGAGGATGAAGACCCCGTGCAGCAGGGCCGCGACGAACACGGCGGTCGCCAGGCGATCCTCCGGTCGGCCGGCCTGGGGTCGCAGCTCCATGGCTCAGGCGCCGAGGCGCCGCGCGATGGCGCCCATCAACTGGTCGGCGACGTCGATGCCGAACTGCCGCTCGAGTTCGCGGGCGCCGGTCGGGCTCGTCACGTTGATCTCGGTGACGTACCCGCCGATCACGTCGAGACCGACGAACAGCATGCCGCGCGCGCTCAGTTCGGGGCCGATCCGGCCGGCGAGCCAGCGGTCCCGGTCGTCGAGCGGCCGGCCGACGCCCTTGGCGCCGGCCGCGAGGTTGCCGCGGTTGTCGGCGCTCGTCGGGATCCTCGCCAGCGCATACGGGGCGGGCTCGCCGTCCACCAGGATCACGCGCGCGTCGCCGGTCGTGACGATGTCCGGGATGTAGCGCTGCGTGATCGCGAAGCGGCTGCCGTACTCGGTCAGCGTCTCGAAGACGACGTTCGCATTCTTGTCGCCGGCCTCCAGCACGAAGATCGAGCGTCCGCCCATGCCGTGCAGCGGCTTGCAGACGACCCGGCCGTGCTCGCGCATGAACGCGTGCATGTCCGCCATGTCGCGCGTGATCAGCGTGGGCGCGCAGCACTCGGGGAACCAGGCCGTGTAGACCTTCTCGTTCATGTCACGCAGGCCCTGCGGCCGGTTGACGACCAGGGCGCCGGCGGACTCGGCCCGCTCGAGGACGTAGGTCGCGTAGATGTACTCGGTGTCGAAGGGCGGATCCTTGCGCATCAGGATCGCGTCGAACTCGCCGAGCGGCTTGACGACCGGCTCGCCGCGGGTGAACCAGTCCGTGGCGTCGTCGCGCACCTCGAGCGGGTGGGCGCGCCCGAACGCCACGCCGTCGCGCAGCCAGAGGTGGCCGAATTCGAGGTACGAGATCTGCCAGCCGCGCCGCTGCGCGGCCAGCATCATCGCGAGCGTGGTGTCCTTGGCCGGCTTGATGTCCTCGATCGGGTCCATCACGACGGCTATCTGCAGACGATCGTCGGGCATCCTTAGGTCTCCTGCGTCACGCCGCGGCTGTGGTCGCACTCGTGACACCCGTCATGTTATCGAAACCGGCCAATGGCAGGGCTGCATCCAATATGTTAAAACCCGTCCGCGAGTTGAGCCTCGCGCTATAGCGTCGTGGTCCCGACGCTCATTCCCAACCGGGGGTTCGAGGGCATGGAAAATACCGCAGCCAGCACCAGCCGGCCCCGGCTGGCGGGCCTGAAGGTGCTGGTGATCGACGACAGCAAGACCATCCGCCGGACGGCCGAGACGCTGCTGGCCCGGGAGGGTTGCGAGGTGTTCACCGCCGTGGACGGCTTCGACGCGCTGTCGAAGATCGCCGACCACCAGCCGGACATCGTGTTCGTGGACATCATGATGCCGCGGCTCGACGGCTACCAGACCTGTTCGCTGATCAAGCACAACAAGGTCTTCCGCTCGATCCCGGTCATCATGCTCTCGAGCAAGGACGGCCTGTTCGACCGTGCCCGCGGCCGCATCGTCGGCTCCGAGCACTACCTGACGAAGCCCTTCACGCGCGAGGAACTGTTGAGCGCGATCGAATCCCACGTGCGCCGTTGAAGCTTGTCCGCACCCGGAGGAACTGACCCGTGGCACTCGTACTGATCGTGGACGACTCCCCGACGGACGTGCACGTCATGCAGAAGGCGCTGGAGCAGAACGGCTTTCGCACGGCGTCGGCGGCCGACGGCAGCGAGGCCATCCGCAAGGCGCGCGAGCTGCACCCGGACCTGATCCTGATGGACATCGTGATGCCGGGCGTGAACGGCTTCCAGGCCACGCGCCAGCTCGCGAACGACCCGGAGACGCGCACGATCCCGGTGATCATGGTCACCTCCAAGGCGCAGGAGTCGGACCGCGTCTGGGGCCTGCGCCAGGGCGCCGTGGACTACCTCGTCAAGCCGGTCGCCACCGAGCAACTGGTGCAGAAGGCGCAGGCTGCGCTCGCGGGCTGAGATGGACGGGAGCTTCGAACTGCGGTCGCTGCGCGAGCGTCCATTCGACCTGCTGCGCGAGCTCGACCGCCGCGCGCGGACGGCCGCGCAGGGCAAGCCCGAGGCGGCCGCGTCGGGCGCCGAGTGGGTCGGCATCGCGTTCCGCCTCGGTGGCGAGGCCTTCCTGCTCGCGCGCGAGGAGACCCGCGAGGTCATGGGGTACCCTGCGACGGTCACGCGCGTGCCGGGAGCCAAAGGCTGGATCCGCGGCCTCTCGAACGTGCGTGGCCAGTTGATGCCGATCGTCGACTTGCGCGCGTTCCTCGGCTCGGGTGCCACGAGTGCCACGCGCGCGACGCGGGTGCTGGTCGCCAACCACCGGGAGATTCCGGCCGGGCTGCTGGTGGACGAGGTGATGGGTTTCCGCCGCTTCTACGAGAGCGAGTTCTCCGCCGACCTGCCGCCGACGCTGTTGCGCTGCGAGCGCTACCTGGCCGGGGCGTTCAAGCGCGGAGCCGAGGTGTGGCCCGTGTTCAGCCTGCGCAGCCTGCTCGAAAGCCAGCCGTTCCTGCAGGCCGCCGCCTCCTGAGCGCGGATGCGCCGTTCACGCACAGAATTCGGATGCACGCAATGACCACGAAATACGACGCCGCCCGCCTGCAGCCTGCACTGATCGCGGTCGCGCTGGTTGCGACCGTGCTCGCGGCGCTGGTGCTGCTGGCCGCGGGACGCATCGGCAGCCAGCAGGCCGAAGTTCGCGAGCACGCGGCGGCGCTGGCGTCGCTCTCCCAGAACATCCCGCTGCAGGCCGGTGCCGCAGTGCGCGGCTCCGCCCCGGCCTTCGAGGCGCTCGCCGAGTCCCGCGCGCAGCTCGAGCAGGTGCTGGCCCGCATCGACTCCGGCGGCGGGGCGAGCGCGCTCGGCAGCGAACCCGGCTGGCCCGTGTTCCTGGAGCAGGCCCAGGCGGTGCTCGACGGCCAGTCGGCAGCGCTCGATGCGCAGCGCGCTGCGGCCGCCGTGCGCGAGCTCACGCCGCAGCTGTTGGCCGCCGCGGCCAATGTCCTGCAGGCGAGCGGTCCGGCCGGCTCGGTCGACCTCGGTCGCCACCTCGAGCGCTTCGAGCTGCGCGCCCATGCCGTCGAACAGGATCTCTCGGCACTCGCGGACGGCACGGTCCCGGTCGAAGCGGCCACCCGCCGCGTTTCCGACAGCCTGGGCTACATGGGCGAGGTCGTCGCCGGCCTGGGCGGCCAGGCCGGTCCGTTGGGCGTTCCCGCGGCGCCTGCGGCCGCGGGGCAAGCAGTGCAGATGCTGGGAGCGGTGTTCGACAGCCAGCGCGACCAGGTGCAGGCAGTTGTCGCGGTCGGCGATCAGCTCGAACGGATGCAGGCCGCGCGCAACGCGCTGGCCGAAAGCGGCGCCACGCTCTACGCGAGCGTCCAGGCGGCCGGGCAGGGTGCCGGCGCGGGCGCGCTCGGCTGGCTCGCGAGCCCGTGGCTGCCGCTGCTGCTCGTGTCGATCGCGGCGATCGCGCTGGCGCTGGCGGCCGTGCTGCATCGCTCGCTCGCCGCGCTGCGCCGGGCCGCGGACCTGCAGGCGCGCCAGAACGAGCGCAACCAGCAGGCCATCCTCAGGCTGCTCGACGAGCTCTCGAGCCTCGCCGACGGCGACCTGACGGTGCAGGCCACGGTCACCGAGGACATCACCGGCGCGATCGCCGACTCGATCAACTACGCGATCGAGGCGCTGCGCGAGCTCGTCACGACGATCAATGACTCCGCGATCAAGCTCGACGCCGCGACGCGCCAGACCCAGGCCATTTCCACGCACCTCGCCAAGGCCTCGTCGGCCCAGTCGAAGCAGATCGGCTCGGCCTCGGAGTCGATCGCGGCCATGGCGGCATCGACGGAGGAGGTCTCGGGCAACGCGGAACGCTCGGCGGACGTCGCGCGGCACTCGGTCGACATCGCGCACAAGGGCGGCGACGCGGTGCGGCGCACGATCGACGGCATGAACGCGATCCGCGAGAACATCCAGGAAACCTCGAAGCGCATCAAGCGACTCGGCGAGAGCTCGCAGGAGATCGGCAACATCGTCGAGCTGATCAACGACATCGCCGAGCAGACCAACATCCTCGCGCTGAACGCCTCGATCCAGGCTTCGATGGCCGGCGAGGCCGGTCGCGGCTTTGCCGTGGTCGCCGACGAGGTGCAGCGCCTCGCGGAGCGGGCGGCCAACGCCACCAAGCAGATCGAGGTGCTGGTGCGGACCATCCAGGCCGACACCAACGAGGCCGTCGTGTCCATGGAGCGCACCACGACCGACGTCGTGGGCGGCGCGCTGCTGGCCGAGAACGCCGGTGCGGCGCTCGAGGAGATCGAGCAGGTGTCGAACCAGATCGCGAGCCTGGTGCAGAACATCTCCGCGAGCTCGCGCCAGCAGGCGACCTCGTCGCAGAGCATCTCGCGCAACATGCAGGTGCTGCGGGAGATCAGCTCGCAGACCGCGGAGAGCACGACGGCCACCTCGGCGTCGATCGGCAAGCTCGCCGAACTCGCGGCCCAGCTGCGCAAGTCGGTGACCGGCTTCCGGCTGCCGCCCGGGTCCGGCGCCAGCGTCACGGGCGAATACCCGGTGCTGCGGCCCCAGGAGGCCGCGGAAGGCGACGGAGCCGAGCCGCCGCGCCGCGTGAGCGGCCTGACGGGTTGAGGCCGGGATCGACCAGTCGCCGTGAGCACCCGATTCAACACCGTCGCGCTGCCCGACGAGACCAACGCTTCGCTCGCGCTGGTCGCGCGGGAGATCGCCACTGAACTGAACGAAGCGCGCGCCGCGCTGGAGGCGTTCGCCGAGCGTCCCGACGATCGCGTCGCGCTGCACCGCTTCGCGACCCACGTCCACCTGGCGCGGGGCGCGCTGCGCCTCGCCGAGGTCTACGGCGGCGCGCTGCTCGGCGAGGAAATGGAGCAGGTCGCGCAGTACGTCGACCGGCATTCGACGACGGGCGAGCCCGACGCCGACGGCCTCGACGCGCTGATGCGGGCGATCGAGCAGTTGCCGGCCTACGTCGAGCGGGTCGCCTCGGGCGGACGCGACGTGCCGCTCGCGCTGCTGCCGCTGCTGAACGACCTGCGTGCCGTGCGCGGCGGTGCGCTGCTCTCCGAGGGCACGCTGCTGCTGCTCAACCTGCGTTCCGACGAGCCTGCGCGACCGGTGGGTGGGGACGCCGAGGCATCTGCCGCCGACCTCTCGCGCCGGATGCGTCCGCGCTTCCAGCTCGCGCTGCTCGGCTGGATCCGCGGCGAGCAGGTCGCGCAGAACCTGTCCGCACTCGCCGACATCGCCGCGCAGTTCGAGTCCCACGCGACCACGCAGCCGCTGTTCCAGATGTGGTGGGTCGTCGGCGCGGTGCTCGAGGCGCTGCGCGACGGCGGCGTCGACGGCAACGTCTCGGTCAAGCGCCTGCTCGGCCAGGTCGACCGCGAGATGCGCCGGTTGCAGGAGCACGGCGAGGCGGCCTGGGCCGCGGCACCGCCGATCGAGCTGCTCAACAACCTGCTGTTCTACGTGGCCCGCTCGGGCAGCGCAGGGCCGCGCGTCGCCGGAGTGCGGCAGTCGTTCCGCCTCGACGAGGTGCTGTCCGCGAACGTGCAGGCGGACGACTCCAACGAGACGCTGTCGGCGCCGAGCGTGCGGCTGATGAAGACCGTGGCGGCCGCGATCCGCGAGGACCTCACGCGGGTCAAGGACGTGCTCGACATCTTCGTCCGCAAGGGCGCGACGCAGGTCGACGACCTGGCGCCGCAGCTCGAGATGCTGCGCAAGATCGCCGATACGCTGGGCGTGCTGGGACTCGGCGCGCTGCGCGGTCGCGTGCAGGCCGAGATCGAGTCGCTCGCCGGCATCGTCGATCGGCGCATTCCGCCCGACGACGCCGCCTTGCTCGGCATCGCCGAGGCCCTGATCGAGGTCGAGGACAGCCTCGATTCGCAGCTGGTGAAGCTGATCCTGCCGGACGCCGCAGCCCCTTCCGAGGCGCTTGGCGAGCCGACCGACGCAGAGTTCCGCCAGGTGCAGGACGCGGTGCTGCGCGAGTGCATCGTCAACGTGGCGCGCATCAAGGAAGCGATCACCCAGGCGCTCGGCGCGCCTGCGGAAGCGCAGGGACTCGACCAGGTCCCGCAGCTGGTGCGCGGCATCACGGCGGGCCTGCTGATGCTCGGCCGGCAGCGAGCCGTCGAGGTCATGGAACGCCTCGGTCGGGCCCTGGGCGGCATCCTGCGACCGGAACCCGGCTCGCTCGCCACGCCCTGGCTCGACCGGATGGCGGACGCGATCGTTGCGGTCGAGTACTACATGGAGATGCTGCAGGCGGGCCGTCCCGATCCGTGGCCGATGCTGGAGAACGCCGAGCAGTGCCTCGCGGCGCTCGAGCCGTCCGACGGCAAGGTCGTCATCTTGCGCGCTCCGCGTCCCGAGCCCGAGCCTGCCGTCGCCGTCGCGCCTGCCGAGACCGTCGTTCCGGCAGCCGCTGCGGCTGCACCGGCCGAGTGCACCGCCCCCGCCATCGGTGGCGCGTCCGCCCGAGGAGCCGCGGCGCCGACCGCGCCGACGCTGGTCGACGCCGAGTTCCTGCAGATCTTCATCGAGGAGGCGCGCGAGAACATCGAGCGCCTGCAGACTCTGTTCCCGCAGTGGGAGGAAAACCCGCTCGACGCCGAAGCACTGCGCGACGTGCGCCGTGTCTTCCACACGCTGAAGGGCAGCGGGCGGATGGTCGGTGCGCGGCGCGTCAGCGAGTTCTCGTGGAGCATCGAGAGCCTGCTGAACCGCGTGATCAGCCAGACGTTGCCGCGATCGTCGGACATCGTGGACGTCGTGCGCGACGCGGTGGCGGTGCTGCCGCGGCTGGTCGGCGAACTCGAGGACGCGAGCGCACCCGCGGCGGATGTCGCGGGCCTGATGGCGCGCGCCGACGCACTGTCCGGACGCGAGGCGACCGTGGTGCCCGCTCCCGCAGCTGCACCCGTGCCCGCGCCGGCACCGGCGGTCGAGCCGATGCCGCCGCAGGCGGCCGAGCCGCCGATCGAGGTCGCGGTCGTCGAGCCGGAGCCCGTGATCGAGCCCGCCGGGATGGACCCGGTGCTGCAGGAAATCTTCCGCAAGGAAACCGCCGGCCACGTCGGCGTGGTCCGCGACTTCATCGAGCGCTGCGGCCAGGCCGTGGCGCCCTACGCCGTCAGCGAGGCGCTGTACCGGGCCTGCCACACGTTGAGCGGCATTGCGAAGACCGCGGGCGTGCGCCAGGGCATCAAGGTCGCGGAGCCGATGGAGCACTACGTCCGCAAGCTCTACGACAACGGCTACGGCCTGCCGGAAGCGGGGCTCGAGCTGTTGCGGGACACGGTCCACAGCCTCGCCAACGTCGTCGAGCACGTCGAGGCGGACACCGGTTTCTTCCCCGACCACGGCCGGCTGGTCGCGGGCTGGCACGCGCTCGACCGCGCGCTCGATGCGGAACTCGCGCACCTCACCGAGGCCGGCGAGCGAACGATTGCCGACGTCTGGCCGAGGAGGGCGCCGAGGCGCCGGCGGATGAGGTCGCGGCGAGCGTCGAGATCGTGCCGGAGGAATTCGAGCCCGAGTTCGACGCCGACATTGCCGCGATTTTCAGCGAGGAGGCCGGCGAGCTGCTCGAGCACGCGGACGTGGCGTTGTCGAGCTGGACGCGGGACCGTGCCGATCGCAACCAGGTCACCGAGCTGAAGCGCGTGCTGCACACGCTGAAGGGCGGCGCGCGCATGGCCGGCATCCGCGCGATGGGCGACCTGAGCCACGAGATGGAGTCCTTCCTGGCCGCGGTCGAGGGCGGCGACGTCGCTGCGGACGCCGACACGATCGCTGTCCTGCAGGCGTCGCTCGACGAATTGCACCGGATGCGGGACGCCGTCAACGCGGGCCAGCGCATGATGCCGGCCAACGAACTGATCGCGCGCGTGCGCGCGGTGGCGGCCGCCTCCGCGGCGCCGCAGCCCGCGCCCGTGGTGGTCGAGCAGCCCGTCGTGAGCGAGCCGGTCGCAGCCTGCGGCCGAAGTGCCCGAGGCGGTCGCGCCAGTCGCCGCGGCCGAAGAGCACGAGCCCGCAGCCGAGCCGCCGTTCGAGCGCGAGTTCGAGGACCAGCTGGTGGAGGCGCCGGCCGAGCGCCATGCCGGTCGAGGTGCCGGTTCGAGGAAGTCCGCGCGCCGGCGGAGCCGGTACCGGAATTCCAGCCCGTCGAGCCGATGGCCGAGAGCGCGGCGGGGACGGCGCCCATGCTGCCGGGCCGCGAGCCCCCGCAGCCCGCCGAGCGCCAGGAGCTCGCGCGCGTCAATGCCGAGCTGCTCGACGACCTGCTCAACAACGCGGGCGAGGTGAGCATCTTCCGCGCGCGCATCGAGCAGCAGATGACGTCGATCGAGTTCAACGTCGCGGAGCTCGGCCGCACCGTCACGCGGCTGCGCGAGCAGCTGCGCAAGCTCGAGCTCGAGACCGAGGCGCAGATCCTGTTCGAGCACCAGGAGGACGCGCAGCGCCGCGCCGATTTCGACCCGCTCGAGCTCGACCGTTACTCGATGATCCAGCAGCTCTCGCGGGCGCTGGCCGAGTCGGTCAGCGACGTGGCGAGCCTCGAGGGCCTGCTCGGCAACCTGAACCGCGAAGGCCAGAACCTGCTGCAGCAGCAGGGCCGCGTGGTCGCCGAACTGCAGAACGGCCTGATGCGCACGCGCATGGTGCCGTTCCAGCGCCACGCCCAGCGTCTCACGCGCCTGGTGCGCCAGGCCGCGCAGGAGACCGGCAAGAAGGTCGACCTCACGGTCGAGGGCGGCGGTGGCGAGATCGACCGCCAGGTGCTCGAGCGCATGCTGCCGCCGTTCGAGCACATGCTGCGCAACGCCGTCGTGCACGGCATCGAGCGGCCGGAAGATCGCGTCGCCTGTGGCAAGCCCGAGACCGGCAACATCACGGTGGCCTTGCAGCGCGAGGGCGCCGAAGTCGTGATCGTGGTCGAGGACGACGGCGCCGGGCTCGACATCGCCGCGATCCGTGCCAAGGCGCGTCACATGGGGCTGCTGCGACCCGACCAGGAGCTGACCGACGAGGAGTCGCTGCAGCTGATCCTCGAGCCGGGCTTCAGCACGGCCGATCGGCTCACGCAGCAGGCCGGCCGCGGCGTCGGCATGGACGTGGTCGCGACCGAGGTCAAGAAGCTCGGTGGCGGGCTGTTCATCGAGTCCACGCCCGGGCGCGGCGCGCGCTTCACGATCCGGCTGCCGTTCACGCTCGCGATCACGCAGTCGCTGATCGTCCGCGTGCACGACGAGTTCTACGCGTTGCCGGTGGCGACGGTCGAGGGCGTGGCGCGACTGCCGCGCTCCGAGATCGAGCGCCACCTCGCCGAGGAACACGCGACGTTCGACTACGGCGGCCAGACCTATCGCTTCCAGCACCTCGGCGTGTTCGTCGGCAGCGGGCCGTCGATCCTGCCGGAGACCGACACGCCGATGCCCGTGATCCTCGTCCGCGCGGGCGAGCACTCGACCGCGCTGGTCACCGACGAGCTGGTCGGCAGCCGCGAGATCGTCGTCAAGTCGGTCGGGCCGCAGGTGGCCTCGGTGCGCGGCATCTCCGGCGCCACGATCCTGGGCGACGGCCGCATCGTCATCATCCTCGACATGGGCGCGCTGGTGCGCTCCGAGTGGCGCGGCCGCGCCGTCGACGCGTCGGTGCGCCCGACGCGCGACGAGCGCATCTTCGTGCTGGTCGTCGACGATTCGATCACGGTGCGCCGCGTGACGCAGCGGCTGCTCGAGCGCAACGGCATGCGCGTGCTCGCGGCCAAGGACGGGATCGACGCGATGGCGCTGTTGCAGGAGCACGTGCCGGACGTGATCCTGCTCGACATCGAAATGCCGCGCATGGACGGCTACGAGGTCGCGACGCACATCCGCAACGACCCGCGCCTCGCCGACGTGCCGATCATCATGATCACCTCGCGCGTCGGCGACAAGCACCGCGCGCGGGCCATCGAGATCGGCGTGGACGACTACCTCGGCAAGCCGTACCAGGAAAGCCAGCTGCTCGATGCGATCGAGCCGCTGGTGCTGGCGCGACGCCGGCAGCCGCTGTAGGAAGCGCGCGATGAATGCAGCCACCGACGAGCTCTACTGCCTGCTGGTGCCGCTGGCCGAGGAGCGCCTGCTCGTGCCGCGCGCCTGCGTGACCGAGGTGATCAATTACCAGGCGCCGACGCCGATGGAGGGCGCGCCGCCCTGGTACCTCGGCACGGTCGCCTGGGGTGGCCGGCGCGTGCCGCTCGTCTCGTTCGAAGCGGCCTGCGGCCGCACGCCGCCGCGCGCCAGCGGCCGCACGCGGATCGTGGTCATGCAGGGCATCACGCCGCTCGCCGCGGCCTCGGGCGGCCATTTCGCGCTGCTCACCCAGGGTTTCCCGCAGCTCGTGCGGCTCAGTGCCGACGTGGTCCACCACGACGACTCGCGCACGTTCACCGAGCGCAGCCCCGTGATCTGCCAGGTGCGGATGGTCAACGAGTACCCGCTGGTGCCGGACTTCGAGCGACTCGAGCAGATGATCGCCGAGGAAACGCGAGCCTGAGGAAAGGGGATAGGGGATAGGGGATAGGGGATAGTCAGAGGTAGCGCCGACGATCCGGCGCGTTCTGACTTCCTGCACCTATCCCCTATCCCCTATCCCCCATCCCCTTGCCTACTGCAGATCGCCCCACAACGCCTGCAGCACCGCGAGAGCCACGATCCCGGCGGTTTCGGTGCGCAACACGCGCGGCCCGAGGCGGACCGGCGCGAAGCCCGCCGCGGTGGCGGCCTCGAGCTCGACGTCGTCGAGTCCGCCTTCCGGGCCGATCAGCAGTTCGACGCGGCTCGAAGTCGTCGCGAGGCCCGCGAGCGAGGCCGGGCTGCCGGGGCTGAGGACGAGTCGCTGGCCCTCGCGCGGCGATTGGGCCAGCCAGCGTCGCAACTCGAGCGGCGCACGCACCTCCGGCAGCGTGCTGCGGCCGCATTGCTCGCAGGCGCCCGCGACGATGGCTTGCCAGTGCCGCAGCTTCTTCTCGGCCTGGCGCTCGTCGAGCCGCACCACGCTGCGGGCCGCGAGCACCGGCTGGATGCAGCGCACGCCGAGCTCGGTCGCCTTCTGCAGCGTCCAGTCCATGCGTTCGCTGCGCGACACGCCCTGCACCAGCGTGATGCCGAGCGGTGACTCGCGCAGCGCGGCGGCCCGTGCACCGACTCGCACGCGCACCTGGTCGCCTTCGACCGCCACGATCTCGCCGTGGAACTCGCCGCCGGCGCCGTCGAACAGCGCAAGTGCCGCGCCGGGCCGCAGCCGCAGCACTCGCGCCACGTGATAGGCGGCCGCTTCCGGCAGCGTGACCTCCGCGCCCGTCGCGAGCGGCTGCGCGGCGTAGACGCGGTTCAGTCGCATGTGGCGGCCTCGATGCCGTCGCGCGCCGTCGCGACGAGCCGGTCGATCTGGTCGGGCTCGATCACGTACGGCGGCATGAAGTAGACGACGTTGCCGATGGGCCGGAGCAGTGCCTCGTGGCGCAAACCGTGCTGGTACACGCGCAGTCCGCGGCGCTCCTGCCACGGAAAGGGACGGCTGCGGTCGCCCTCACGCGCCATTTCCACGGCCGCGATCATCCCGTGCTGCCGCACCTCCGCGACGTGCCGCAGGTCCGCGAGCTCGGCCACGCGCGCGCCGAGATGCGCCGCGAGCGTGCGATTGCGCTCGATGACGCCGTCGCTCGCGAAGATGTCGAGCGTCGCGAGCGCTGCGCGGCACGCGAGCGGGTTCCCCGTGTAGCTGTGCGAGTGCAGGAACGCGCGCAGGCTCGCGTATTCGTCGTAGAAGGCCGCGTAGACCTGCTCGCCGGTCAGCACGACGGAGAGCGGCAGGAAGCCGCCGGTCAGGCCCTTCGACAGGCAGAGGAAGTCCGGCGCGATGCCGGCCTGCTCGCAGGCGAACAGCGTCCCGGTGCGGCCGAAGCCGACCGCGACCTCGTCGGCGATCAGGTGCACGCCGTGCCGGTCGCAGGCCGCGCGCAGCAGCGCGAGGTAGGCTCGGGTGATACATGCGCATGCTGCCGGCGCACTGCACGAGCGGCTCGACGATGACCGCGCAGACTTCGTCCGCGTGGCGCTCGAGCGTCGCCTCCATCTGCGCGAACATGCGCCGGCTGTGCGCCTCCCAGTCCTCGCCGGGCTCACGCGCGTAGCAGTCGGGGGAGGGGACCGAGATCACGTCCATCAGCAGCGGCTGGTAGATCTCCCGGTACAGGTCGACGTGGCCGACCGCCAGCGCGCCCAGCGTTTCGCCGTGGTAGCTGTTGGTCAGCGTCACGAAGCGGCGCTTGCCCGGCCGGCCCGCGTTGCGCCAGTAATGGAAGCTCATCTTGAGCGCGACCTCGATCGCGCTCGAGCCGTTGTCCGCGTAGAAGCAGCGCGTCAGGCCGGGTGGCGCGAGCGCCGTGAGCCGCTCCGCGAGTTCGACCGCCGGGCCGTGCGTGAAGCCGGCCAGCATGACGTGCTCGAGCCGTCCGAGCTGCTCGGTGACCGCCGCCCCGATCCGCGGGTTGGCGTGCCCGAACAGGTTCACCCACCAGGAGCTGATCGCGTCCAGGTAACGGCGTCCATCGGCGTCGTACAGCCAGACGCCCTCGCCGCGCAGGATCGGGATCATCGGCAGCCACTCGTGATCCTTCATCTGCGTGCACGGATGCCAGACCACGGCGAGGTCGCGGCGGGCGAGGTCGTTCGGTGGCGGCATCGGGATTCCGGTGGCAGACGGCAGCCGCGATTCTAAACCCACGCCGGGGCGATCCTAGGTGCAAGCACTGATCGCGAACCCGCGCCGCGTTTGACAGCATGGCGGCGTCAGGCCGAGGCTCGTTGCCGGAGGTGCCGCCATGTTCCGCACGATCGTTGCAGCGGTCGCGGCCTCGTCCGCGGTGCCCGGCGTATGGCGGGCAGCGCGTGCTCCGTGCATGATTGACGGATGCTGCGCTCCTCGCCCGGGCAACCCGACCTGACCGGCCTGCGCGTCGATGCGGCGAGCGGCCGGCTGCTGGGCGCGCGGCAGGTCGAGTCCCCCAATTGCGACGATCGTCCGCCGGGACTGGCGCCCGAGTTGATCGTCGTCCACGGCATCAGCCTGCCCCCGGGCGAATTCGGCGGACCCTGGATCGACGCGCTGTTCACCAACAGCCTGCCCGCCGAGGCGCACCCGTATTTCGCCACGATCGCTGGACTGCGCGTCTCCGCGCACCTGCTGATCCGTCGCGACGGCGCGGTGGTGCAGTACGTGCCCTTCAACCGGCGTGCGTGGCACGCTGGCCCGTCGGAGTGGCGAGGTCGCGAGCGCTGCAACGACTACTCGATCGGCATCGAGCTCGAGGGCACCGATGCGGGGGGCTACGAGCACGCGCAGTACGCGACGCTGGCGCGCGCGATCGCGGCACTGTGGCGCGCTTATCCCTCGCTGGTCGCGCAGCACGTCGTCGGGCACAGCGACGTCGCGCCGGGGCGCAAGTCCGATCCGGGCATCGCCTTCGACTGGCCGCTGCTGCGCACGCTGGTCCGTTACGAGCTCGAAGTCGGGGCCCCATGAGCCTGCTCGCGCTGTTGCTCGCGCTGGCCTGCGAGCGCGGGCTGACGCACCTGTTCCACCTGCGCGAGCCGCGCTGGCTCGATCATTACTGCGACTGGTCGGAACGCGTGTTCGGGCGCGAAGGCGGCTCGACGGTGCCGGGCGCGCTGGTTGCCGTCGCGTTGCCCGTCGTGCCGGTCGCCGCCATCGACTGGATGCTCGGCTCGC
Organism: uncultured Gammaproteobacteria bacterium; assembly: GCA_963777725.1. Taxonomy (GTDB): domain Bacteria; phylum Pseudomonadota; class Gammaproteobacteria; order Steroidobacterales; family Steroidobacteraceae; genus RPQJ01. Next base: position 23,114 of record CAVZRR010000016.1, on the reverse strand, counting down.
ACCTGCTCGGGCTGCCGCAGCTCGGCCTGGCGGTGCTCGCGCTGCTCGTCTCGTTCGGACCGCGCGACCTGCGTGACGAGATCGACGATTACGTCGCGGCGCTCGAGCGAGGAGACCGGACGGAAGCCGACAAGCGGGCGAAGGAGTTGCTCGAGATCGACGCGGCAGGACGGGGCGCAGGCCTGCGCGACGCCGTCGAGGACGCGATCTTCGTCCAGGCCAACAACCGGATCTTCGGCGTGATCCTCTGGTTCATGCTGCTGGGTCCCGCCGGGGCATGGTTGTTCCGCGTCAGCGACCTGATGCGTCGGCGCGTCGCCTTCGAGGCCCTGCGGCAGGGCCGCCCCGTGGCGCCGGGGTCGTTCGGCAGTGCGCTCGGCGTGGTGCACGGCCTGCTGGCGTGGATCCCGGCGCGGCTGGTCGCGGCCACCTATGCGATGGCCGGCAGCTTCGAGGATGCCGTCGGTAACTGGCGCGCCGCCGTCGATGGCGCGGCCAGCGGCCTGCTCGATCGGACCGAGGACCTGCTGGCGAGGGTCGGCAAGGGCTCGCTGCAGCCGAGCCTGGCGGGAATCCCATCCGAGTCGCTCGACGCGGCAACCGCGCGCGGGGCCTGGCGCATCGTCTCGCGCGCCAGCTGGATCTGGCTCGTCGTCATCGCACTGCTGGTGCTGGCCGGCGAGGCTGCGTGAAGGCCGGCTGGTGCCTCGCACTGCTGCTGGTGGTCGCTCCGGCGCACGGGGCCGACGTGCCGCGCATCGTGAGCCTTGCGCCGAGCCTCACCGAAATCGCCTTCGCGGCCGGTGCCGGAGTCACGCTGGTCGGCACGGTCGAGTACAGCGACTTTCCGGCAGCGGCGCGCGCGCTGCCGCGGGTCGGCGACGGGTGGAGCGTCGATGTCGAGCGCGTGCTGGCGTTGCGGCCGGACATCGTGCTCGCCTGGTCGTCGGGCACGCCGGAGGCGACGATCGCGCGGCTGCGGAGCGTGCGCCTTCGCGTCGTGACCGTGCCGACATTTCGCCTGGCGGACGTGCCCGCGGCGCTGCGTCTCGTCGGCGACCTCGCCGGCACGCAGCCGGTCGCGGAGGCCGCCGCCGTGCAATTCGAGGACGAGATCCGCAGGTTGCGAACGCGCCACGCCGGCGCGCGCCCCGTGACTGTGTTCGTGCAGATCGACGACGAGCCGCTCTTCACGGTGAACGGCCGCCACGTCATCAGCGAGATGCTGGCGTTGTGCGGCGGCAGCAACGTTTTCGCGGACCTGCCCCAGGTTGCGCCGACGGTCGACGTCGAAGCGGTGCTGGCGCGCAACCCGCAGGTGATCCTGAGCACCGACGACACGATTGCGGACCCGCAGACGGCGTGGCGCCGCTGGCCGCACCTCGCAGCCGTCCGCGCCGGCACAATCTACTCGATGCCCTCGGACACGGTGACGCGGGCCACGCCGCGCATGGTCGACGGGGTGCGCTCGGTCTGTGGCGCGCTCGACGACGCGCGACGGCGCATTCGATCGCTCCCGGCCGACGGATGAGGGCCCGCAGCCGATCTCAGCGTCGATGGCGCCAAAGCACCTCGGTGCCGTTCTCGTGCCGTGCCAGCACGCGCGCGATCACGAACAGCAGGTCGGAGAGACGGTTCAGGTAACGCGGCACTTCGGCGGCCACGTCCTCCGCACGGGCGAGGGCCCATACGCGGCGCTCGGCCCGCCGCGTCACCGTGCGGGCGAGGTGGCAGGCCGCGGCGGCCGGGCCGCCGCCCGGCAGGATGAAGTCCTTGAGGGGCGGCAGGTCCGCGTTGAAACGGTCGAGCACTTGCTCCAGCCGGTCCACGTACTGATCGGTGATCACGCGGTAGCCGGGCATGCAGAGTTCGCCGCCCAGGTCGAACAGGTCGTGCTGCACGTCGGTCAGGCAATCGACGACGGCCTGGGGCAGTCCGGCCACGGCGAGCACGACGCCCACCGCGCTGTTGGCTTCGTCGACGGTGCCGTAGGCCTCGACGCGCAGGTGCTCCTTCGGCACCCGCATGCCGTCGCCGAGCCCGGTGCTGCCGTCGTCGCCGGTGCGCGTGTAGATCCTGCTCAGTCGGTGGCCCATGTCGGCTCCTGGCGGGAGTGGCGCATGGCGGCGGAGTATGCGCCCCGCGATGCAGGCGCGTCCGTCGGCGCGAGGCTCGCGGCCACGGCAGCGGCGTCGCTGCGACCCGGTGCGTAGCGCACGGAGACGTAGACGCCACGGTCCGGGGTGTTGAAGGTGTCCGCGAGCTCGTACTGCTCGTCGAGGAGGTTTTCGATGCGGCCCACGAGCGCCAGCGAGCGCGTGACCTGCCAGCTCGCCGTGAGGTTCGCGAGCACGTAGCCGTCGAGCGTGACGGGCGACGGGAAGCCGAAGTCCTTGCGCTCCCCGGCTGCGAGCACGTCGATCCCGAGCGCCACCGGCCCGATCGCTCGCTGCACCGACGCCGTGACGCTGTCACGCGCACGGCGCATCAGCTGCGTGTCGGTCGTGCGATTGCGCGGGTCCTGGTGGATCGCCTCCACGCGCGCGCGCCACGGTCCGTCCTCGAACTCGTATGCGGCTTCGATGCCCTCGATGCGCGCCTCGTCCACGTTGCGGTTCTCGCCCGCGAATGGATCGTAGGAGAGCGTCACGAACTCGATCAGGTCGTCGATGTCGTTACGGAACGCGGCAAGCGACACGGAATGACGCGGATCGATCCGGTGCCGCACGCCCACTTCGACATTTCGCGACTGCTCCGGATCGAGCGACGGATTGCCGCCGAACCCGTAGCGGTCGGTCGCGTCGGGCGCGCGAAAGCCAGCCCCGGAAAGACCATACAGCAGCGTGTCGCCGCGCAGCACATAGCCGTACTCGAGGTTCCAGGTCACGGCAGCGCCGGCCGTCTCGTGATCGGCGTAGCCGAGGGCGAGCAACGCGCGGTGCGCGCCGGTCTCGATGCGGTCCTGCGCGAAGAGATTCGCCGAGTCGGTCTCGGCGCGCACGCGGTCGCCGTAGGATTCGCTGCTCGCCTGCTCGCGCGCAACCAGCGCGCCGAAACTGAGTTCGTGCAGCGGCGAGGCCTGCCAATCGACCTGCGCGTCCACGCTATTGCGCGCCGTGCGCAGGTAGTCCGGCGACTGGTTCTGCTGGATGCGGTCCTCGAGCCGGGTCGCCGTGAACTGCGCGCGTGCCGCATCGCCGACGGGCCACGCGACATTGAGCGCGCTGGTGGACGTCTCGAAATCCTGGTCGACCGGCGTCAGGACGAAATCCGAGTACTCCGAGGTGCCCTCGGCCCGCCAATGGCGGAGTGCCACCTCGGCGCGACCCACGGCGGCACGCAACTGCGCGTTCGCGCTCAGGTTCTCGTAGCCGCGGTCGGTGTCGTCGGTGGTCCGGGTCGGGAATCCGGCGCTGTCGAGCCAGGCCACGCCGAGGTCGAACTCGAAGCGGTCCGACACGACCCCGCCGTTCAGGCTCGCCTGGCGCGTCTCGTAGTCGCCGTAGCCGACCTCGGCCGCCCAGCCGTCGCGCGCGCCGCGCCGCGTGATCACGTTGATCACGCCGCCGATCGCGTCCGACCCGTAGAGCGCCGAACGCGGGCCCTTGACGATCTCGATGCGCTCGATCAGCGCAGGCGAAAGGTTCTGCAGCGCCGCGAGCCCGATCGTGCCCGGATTGATGCGCACGCCGTCCACGAGCACCAGCGTGTGATTGCTCTCGGCGCCGCGGATGAAAACGGCCGTCGTCTGTCCGGGGCCACCATTGCGACCGAGGTCCAGTCCCGCGTGAAAACGCAGCAGGTCGGTCGCGTCACCCGCGACGCTGCGCTCGATGGCAGCGCGGTCGATGACGATCACCGGCGCCAGCACCTCGTCGATCGGGGTGGGCACGCGCGTCGCAGTCACGACGACGTGATTGCCGGTCGGCGCGGTGCCGTCGGCGAGGGCAATCGCCGTTGCGAGCAACGATATGCCCGGCACCGCGAGGAAACGAAACCGCGAAATCGACATAGACACCCCATGCACGCCCGCAGGGCCAGTGTTCTGTGCAGCCGGGGGAGTCGGGTGGCAGGGGAGCGCGTACGGCGCGCGGAACCCGGCCGCTCGCCCTCCGCGAGGCTGGTCTCGTACGCCAGGCCGGTCTCCGGACTCTCGAGTGGACCTCCACGGTCCCGCCTGCATCCCCTTCCCGCGACCAGTCCGCAGTGGGTGCCGGAGGAACTCCGGCCGATGCTGGCTCGACTCGACTACCGTTGCGGGGGCAGCGCCGGAATTGGACCGGCTTCCCGTTCTCCCGCGCGAGCCGCGCGGGATCACCTGACATGTCGCGCACGGTAGGCAACGCGTGCAGGTGTGTCAAGCGCAGCTCCGTGCAAACTATCCCCCATCCCCTATCCCCGATCCCCTTCCGATGACCCACTCACCGCACCTCGCCACCGCCCTCGAGGCGGCCCGCGCCGCCGCCGACATCGTGCGCCACTACTACCGGTCGAACCTCGCGATCACGATCAAGGCCGACAAGTCGCCGGTGACGGAGGCCGACGTCGAGACCGAGCGCACGATCCGCGCGGTCATTGCCGCGCGGCATCCCGGCCATGGGTTCTACGGCGAGGAAACCGGCTCGAGCGACACTGGATTCAGAATTCGTCTGGGTCGTCGATCCGATCGACGGCACCAAGGCATTCGTGCGCGAGTACCCGATGTTCTCGACGCAGATCGCGTTGATGCATCGCGGGCGGCTCGTGGTCGGCGTCTCGTCGGCCCCCGCGTACGGCGAACTCGCGTACGGCGAGATCGGCGTCGGAGCGTGGCTCAACGACCAGCCGATCCGCGTCAGCGAGATCGACGCGATCGAGGCCGCAGCGCTGTCGACTGGCAACCTGAAGACGCTCGCGACGGGCCCGCACTGGCCGGCCTTCGGCCAGCTGGTCGGGCGCTTGAACCGCATCCGTGGCTACGGCGACTTCCTGCACTACCACCTGCTGGCGGCCGGCAAGATCGACGCGGTCGTCGAATCGGACGTCAATATCCTCGACGTCGGCGCCTGCGCCGTGATCGTCGAGGCCGCCGGCGGTTGCTTCACCGACCTGGCCGGCCAACCGCTCGGCCTCGCGAGCACTTCGGTGCTCGCCAGCAACGGCCGCCTGCACCAGGCGGTGCTTTCGGCAATCTCGCAGTGAGTGGGGCGGCACATGAGCACGAAGAAAATCATCACGATCTTCGGCGCAACCGGCGCGCAGGGCGGCGGGCTCGCGCGCTCGGTCGCGAGGTGCGCCACCTCGACGTGCCGCCCGACGTCTATCGCGGCTTTGGCTTCCCGGGCGCGGATGACCTCGGCAACATGTTCCAGTTCAAGCGCGACTTCAATGCCGACTTCTGTGCCGCGCGCAGCGTCGAGGTTTCGCGCGCACTCAACCCGCAGCTGCAGACCTTCTCGCAGTGGCTCGTCGCGAACGCGCAGCGGATCCCGATCGAATGAGCGGACCGTGGCCCCGCCCCGCAACGGAGCGTCCGCGATGAACTGGCTGTTCCGGTCGATCGCGCTCGGGCAGTCGCTCGATGGGTCGACCGTTCACTGAGGCTCGTCGCCGACGAGTCCCAGCACGCCGGGGTTCACGAGGCCACGTGGATCGACGGTGGCCTTGATCGCCTCGAGCAACTGCCACGCTGCGGGCCGCAGGCCCTCGCGGTAACGATACGTACGGCCGATCTGCAGGTGTGCCGCGCCACGCTCGAGGAACAGCTCCGCGAGCTGGTTGCGAGTCTCGAACACCAGCGCCTCGCCCTCCGGGTTCGGCGCGAACTGCGCGAAGCGGCCCAGCGTCGCTTCGTCGAGCACGCGCTCGTAGAACAGGGTGCGCGGCGCCGGCCAGTAGAAGACGGGCTCGAGCACGAAGGCATTCGCGCCGACGATCGCCGTCAGGACGCCGACCTGGATGCCGAGCCGCTCGAAGTCGGTGCGGCGCGCGTCGAGCAGCGCGCGCACGGCTGCCCACGCCGCGGTCGCGTCGGACAACGGCACGAGCGCGTGCACTGGCAGCCAGCGCTCGCCCGCCGGACCGATCGCGCTCGACATCGGCACGAAGGGCTGTCCGCGCAGCACCTTCGGAATCGTGTTCTCGACTTCGCGGCCCCCGCGTGCCGCCGCGAAGCTCCGCACTTCGGCCAGCGCGTCCCGGACCGCGGCTTCGCTGCGGCCCTCCGTGCCGACGTGCATCGAATAGGGCGCGGCATCGAGGAACCCGCGGCCGGCCAGCGCAACCCTGGCTGCTTCACGCAGTCCGGCGCCGAGTCCGCGTGCCGAGGTGACGACGCCCTTGACGGCCTGCAGGTCCTTGGCAAGTCCGGCGCGCTTCATGCGCTGCGCCGTCAGCACCGGGTCCATCGCAAAGCATTCGGAGACCAGTCCCTCGCGCGCGAGGTCGGTCATCGCGCCAGCGAGTTGCGCGTGGGTCGCAAAACCGAAGGATGCCGTCTCGACCCAGGCCGGGCGGCGGATCAGTTTCAGCGTCGCCCGAGCCTTGATGCCGAGCGCGCCGCTGTCGCCGAGAAACAGGCCCGTGAGGTCCGGTCCGTAGTAACGGAAGAATGGCCGCGCCATCGCGAGTGAAGCGGCCCCCGTGCCGAGCAGCGAGCCGTCGGCGAGCACGACGTCGAGTCCGAGCACGGTCTCGGCGGATACGCCGTAGCGCGCGGAGCCCCACAGGATCGCGTTCTGCGACAGGCTGCCACCGACGGTGGCGGTCGCGCCCGACAACGGCCCCCAGAACGGCGTGCGCACGTCGTGCGGTCCGAGCGCGGCGAGCAGCGATTGCCAGGTACAGCCCGCCTCGACGGTCACGTGCATGTCGGCCGTGTTGATCTCGACGATCCGCGCAAGACCGCGCGTGTCGACCAGCACGCAGTCGTCGTGCGGCGGCACGTAGCCGCCTGTGTACGAAGAGCCTCCGCCGCGCGGCAAGACCGCGAATCCCGCCGCGGTCGCAGCAGTCACTGCGGCCGCGAGCTGTTCGACCGATTGCGGCTGGACCACGCAGGCTGCAATGTGCGCGCGCGGCCCTGCGATGTCCTGCGAGAAGAAGCGGCGGTCGGCCTCGGATGCAAGCACCTGCGCCTTGCCCAGCCGTCGCTCCAGTTCGGCCACAAGTGACGCTGCGGCCTTGCTCTCAGTCGATGTGCGCATGCAGCGGACTCCCGGAACGCAGCCGCCCAGCCGGCGCTGCGCAGGTTACCCTCACCGCCGGCCGGCCGGCACTTGCGAGATTCGCGTATGCTTGCGCCGTGCTTTGATCGGGAGGCCGCCGACACGATGGCGCGCATCGAACACGTCGCACTGTGGACGCAGGATATCGCCCGCCTGCGTGATTTCTACGTGCAGCATTTCGGCGCTCGTCCCGGGCCGCCTTACACTAATCCGGCGCACGCATTCGAATCGTGCTTTCTCGAGTTCGACGGTGGGGCTCGCCTCGAGATCATGCGGACGGGACAGCTCGAACTCGTGCACGCGCAGCCCGGCGCACAACGCCATGGACTGACGCACCTTGCTGTTTCCGTCGGGTCCGAGCAGCGAGTGGACGCGCTGACGCGCGAACTCGGCGCGGCGGGCCACCCGGTGCTCGACGGACCGCGGCGCACCGGCGACGGCTACTACGAGAGCGTGGTCCTCGACCCCGACGGCAACCGGATCGAGATCACGGTCTAGCCGCGAGTCGTGCTCAGGCCGGCACGAACGTGCGACCGTCGTTCCAACGCAGTTCCTTGACCGCGATTCCGTAGAGGCGGCCGATCGACTCCTCGTCGAGCACCTGCCCAGTCGGTCCGCAGGACCAGCGCCCGTCGCCGAACAGCAGCCAGCATTCGTCGGCGTAGCGCGCGGCGAGCCCGGCATCGTGCAGGCTCATCACCACGGTGCGGCCGGCGACGGCGAGTCCGCGCAGTTGGGCGAGCACCGCGAGCTGGTGCTGCGGATCGAGTTGCTGGATCGGTTCGTCGAGCAGGAAGACCTGCGGATCCTGCGCGAGGACGGTGGCGATCGCGAGGCGGCGACGTTCGCCGCCCGAGAGCGTCGCGATGTCGCGCGAGTCGAGGCCGTCGAGGTCCATGGCCGCGAGGCAGCGGTGCGCGACGGCCCGGTCGGCTGCGCTTTCCCAGGCCCAGAAGTCCAGGTGCGGGTGGCGACCGACCAGCGCGGTCTCGAGCACCGTGCCGGGAAACGGATCCTCGCTCGCTTGCGGCAGCAGCGCCACGTGCCGCGCCAGCTCCCGCCTGCGCCACTCGCCGAGTGGCCGGTCGTGCAACAGCACGACGCCTGCCGCGGCGGGCCGCAATCCCGCCAGCACGTGCAAGAAGCGAACTCTTGCCCGCGCCGTTGCGGCCGAGGATCGCGATCACGCGGCCCGCGCCGGGCGATGCATCGAGGCCGTGCACGAGTTCGCGTCCTGGGACTCGCACGGTCAGGCCGCGGCATTCGAGTACGGGCGCCGGGCGACTCGTGCTCACTCGGCCCACCCGATCTCGTGTGCGGTCACGGGCCCCACGATCATCTGCTGCAAGCCATCCGGGATCACGGCCTCGCTCGCGTTGACCGCGATGCGCCCGGCCATGATCTCGCCGATGCGCTGCGGATAGCGTGGCGACTGCTGCGGGATCGCCAAGGCCGACCGGATCGAGCGGCTGCCCGGTGCCGCCCTGCGTACTTGTCCGTCGCGCCGAGCGTGTGCAGCAACTCGTGCGCGAGGACGACGTGATTGCTGCCGCGGGCCCGCGGGTCGGCATACAGGTGCGTGACGGCCATCAGTCCCTTGCTGAGCCCGAGCGAGTCGGGCACCGCCTGGCCGCCGTCGGGCGCGTGATACAGCGCGAAGACCTGCACGTCGGGCGTCGGCAGTGGATCGTTGGCGGCCACTCGCGATGCCCAGTAGCGGAAACGCAGGCTCCACGCCGCGACGCTGAGAGGTCCCGGATCCGACGGCGCCGCAGGCGGCAGGCCCGGGGCCGCGCGCGATAGACGCACGCGCACGGGTTCGTCGAGTGCGACGCCGTGGCGGCGGGCCTCGTTCGCGAAGAAGACCTCGAGTGCATCGAAGTCCGCTTCCTCAAGCGAGGCCAGGTAGCCGGTGGTCGCTGCATCCGTGCCGGCTGCGATCGGATAGACGGTCACGCGCAACGTCGAGTCCCAGTCGGTGCTGCGGCGCTTGTCGAGCCAGGCGCCGAGTGCCACGAAGACGAGCACCGCGAGCAGGATCGCGATGCGCAGCGTGCCGAAAAAAGTGCGTTCGGCCACGCCCTCAGGGAAACAACCGCGTCGCCTGCCACGGCCCCGGCGCGAAACCGTCATCGCCGGCGGGCACGAGCGAGCGGGTCCAGCGCGCACGGTCGTGCACCCGGAAGGGTCCTTCGATCCACAACTCGACGACCTCGGGCCACAATCGGTAGCCGCCCCAGTGCGGCGGTCGCGGCACGCTGGTGCCGAACCGGGCGGCCTCGACCGCGACGCGCTTCAGCAGCGTGCGCCGTGCGTCGAGCGGCTGGCTCTGCAGGCTCGCCCACGCGCCGATCCGGCTGTCGAGCGCGCGGCTCGGCAAAGTACTCGTCGCTCTCGTCGGCCGGCGAGCGCACGATCGGCCCTTCGACGCGCACCTGCCGGCCGAACGCATCCCAGTGGAACACGGCCGAGGCGCGCGGATTCGCGGCGAGCTCCGCGCCCTTGCGGCTGTCGTAGTTCGTGAAGAAGACGAGGAAGCCCGGCGCCGGATCAATTTCTTGCACAACACGATGCGCACGGACGGCTTGCCGTCCGCAGTGGCCGTGGCCAGCGCCATCGCGTCGGGATTCGGTTGCGCCTTGGCCTGTCGTGCGCCGTCGAACCATTGCCCGAACAGCGGCATCGGGTCGTCGGGCAGGGTGGCGGGCAGGAAACCTTTGCTCAGCATCGCGGTGCCCAGTCGGCAAGTGGGAGCGCGGATTATGCCCGAGCGTGGCTCGCGCAACGCATGCGGGAGGCTCGCTTGCGGCGCGCGGTCCGGCCCGGTAAAAGAACGGGATCGAGGCCTCCCGGACCCGGCATGAAATCGCTCGAAGAACTGCGCGCGCGCCTCGATGTCCTCGACCGGCAACTGCTCGAGCTGGTCGCGGAGCGCCAATCGATCAGCACCGAGATCGCCGCGGTCAAGCGCGCCACCGGCCAGTCGACGCGCGACTTCGGCCGCGAGCGCGAGGTGTTGCTCAAGGCCCGGCGCGACGCCGAGGCGCTCGGCGTGGCGCCGGCGCTCGCCGAGTCGATCCTGCAGTCGCTGATCCGCGGGTCGCTGACGACCCAGGAGCAGGCCCGCGTCGCCGCACAGGGCCGCGGTTCGGGCCGCAGCGCGCTGGTGATCGGCGGACGCGGCAAGATGGGCCGCTGGATGGCGGATTTCCTGGCGTCGCAGGGGTTCCGGATCACGATCGCCGACCCGGCCGGGGAGATCCCGGGCTACGAGTGGCTGGCCGACTGGCGCGACAGCCGGCTCGAGGACGACCTGGTCGTGGTCGCCACTCCGCTCAAGGTGGCGGGCGACGTCCTGACGCAGCTCGCGGCGCGACGGCCGCGCGGCGTGGTGTTCGACATCGGTTCGCTGAAGACGCCGCTGCGTGCCGGCCTCGCGGCGCTGCACGACGCCGGCGTGAGTGTCACCTCGGTGCATCCGATGTTCGGCCCCGACACGGCGCTGCTGTCGGGCCGGCACGTCATCTTCATCGACCTCGGCGACGCCGGGGCGCTCGCGGAGGCGCGCAGCCTGTTCGCGTCGACGATGGCCGACCTCGTGGTCATGGGACTCGACGAGCACGATCGGTTGATCGCGTTCGTGCTCGGCTTGTCGCACGCGCTCAACATTGCGTTCTTCACTGCGCTCGCCGAGAGCGGCGAGGCCGCGCCACGGCTCGCGCGCATGTCGAGCACGACCTTCGACGCCCAGCTCGACGTCGCGACGCGCGTGGCCGCGGAGAATCCCGACCTCTATTACGAGATCCAGAGCCTCAATGCATACGGCGAGGAGTCGCTGCGTGCGCTGAGCGCGGCCGTCGAGCGGTTGCACCGCGCCGTGCGCGAGCACGATGCGCCGCGCTTCACGGAGATGATGCGACGCGGACAGGAGTACCTGCTGGTGCGCCAGGCTGCACGCGAGGCGTCGGGTTGAGCACGCCGTTCGAACGCCTGCTGGCCTGGGAGCGGGACCTGCTGCGGGCGACGTCGCTCGAGCATTGGCTCGAGCGCGTGGCGCGCCTGCCGGGGGACGCAACAGGCGAGGACGAAGTTGCGCTGCTGATGGCCGATCCGACCCACGAATTGCGGCAGCTCGTCGCAGGTGGCGACGCGACCGGTGACTCGGCTCCGCCACTGTCGTTCGTCGCGAGTCTCGCGGGCCTCGCGCCGCACCTGCTATCGCTGCAGGGCGCCTGGCGCGGCGCATACCATGCGGCCGACCATGCGCTGCTGTTCCCGCGCCACACGGCGCTGCGCAACGTGCTGATCCTGCCGTTGCATCGCGGCGAGCACGTCGTCGGATTGCTGAATGCCGCGACGCGCGACGCGCGTCCGGTGCTCGGTGAAATCGAGGCCCCGCTGCTCGCGCACGCCGCAGACGTCGTCATCGCGAGCCTCGAGCGGCAGTTCGACCGCGCGCGGGTGCTGCGCGGCGGTCTCGTCGATCCGCTCACCGGCTGGAATTCGCAGCGCTACCTGCAGGCGCGGCTGCGCGAGGAGGTCGCGCGCCGCGAGCGGGACGGCGGCTGCATCGCCTGCCTGGTCGTCGATATCGATCGCCTGCAGTCGCTCAACGACGCACGCGGCCAGTCGGCCGGGGATCACGCGCTGCGCGAGATTGCGGCACGGATCGAGTCGCAGGTTCGGGACAGCGACTCGGCAGCCCGGCTGGCGAGCGACACCTTCGTCGTGCTGATGCCCGGAACGGACGCTCGCCAGGCCGCGCCACTGGCGGAGCGGATCCTGGCGGCAGTGCGTGGCGCACCCGTCGAAACGGGGTCGGGCGCCGCTTGGGACCTGCGCGTTTCCATCGGCATCGCAGGCTGCCGGCCCGGCCCGGGGAAGGACCGAAAAGCATTGGCGGATCAATTGCTTGCCGAGGCCATGGCCACCCTGCACCGGGCCAAGCAGGCGGGTGGCGACCGCTATGAGATCCTGGCGCAGTGACGCCAGCGGGGCAGCGTGACGTTCAGGTCTGAATCTGAATATAATGAGAATCATTTGCATTGCTAACGATGCCGCCATGATCGCCACCGTCTCGCACCGTCTCGCCATCCTGCTCGCTGCACTGAGCCTGTCCGCCGCCGTGTTGCCGGCTGCAGCCGAAACGCTGGTCGTCTATTCGGCGCGCAACGAGCAGTTGATCAAGCCGGTCTTCGACGCCTACACGCGCGAGACCGGCGTGCAGGTCAAGTTCACGACGGGCGATGCCGCCGTGCTGATCGAGCGGCTGGCGGCCGAAGGCCGCAACAGCCCTGCGGACGTGCTGATGACGGTCGACGCAGGCGAGTTGTGGAATGCCGCCGAGCGCGGCCTGCTGCGGCCGGTGTCGTCGGCGAAACTCGCGAAGAACATCCCGGCGCACCTGCGCGACCCGGGTAACCGCTGGTTCGGGCTGTCGATGCGGGCGCGGACGATCGCCTACAGTCCTGCGCGCGTCGATGCTGCAAAGCTCGACACTTACGCCGGGCTCGCCGGACCCGCTTGGCAAGGGCGCCTGTGCCTGCGCACCTCGAAGAAGGTCTACAACCAGTCACTCGTGGCCACGATGATCGCTGCGCTCGGCGAGCAGAAGGCCGAGCAGGTGGTGCGCGGCTGGGTCGCGAACCTGGCGACCGACGTGTTCGCGAACGACACGCAACTGCTCGAGGCCATCGCTGCTGGCCAGTGCGACGTCGGCATCGTCAACACGTACTACTTCGGCCGCATCGTCAAGGAGCGCGCGGACTTTCCGGTCAAGCTGTTCTGGGCCAACCAGGGCGCCGGTGGCACCCACGTCAACATCTCCGGGGCCGGCGTGACGCAGCATTCGCGCCAGGCGGCGGCGGCCACGCGCTTCCTCGAGTGGTTGTCCGCGGGGCCGGCCCAGGCGCATTTCGCTGCGGTGAACATGGAGTTTCCGGCCAATCCGGCGGCGACGATCGACCCGCTGGTGCAGTCCTGGGGCGCGTTCGAGCCCAGCCTGATCAACGTCGCGGAAGCCGGGCGCCTGCAGCCGGCTGCCGTACGGCTGATGGACCGCGCGGGTTATCGCTGACGCATGAGCTGCGTCCCGCGCCGTGCCGCGGCCGTCGTGGTCGTGGGATTGCTGGCGGCGCCGGCATTGTTGCCGCTGCTGACCGCGGTCCTGGCCTGGGCCACGCCGGCCGGCGAAGTCTGGCAGCATCAATTGCAGTACGTGCTGCCGCGCGTCGCCTGGAACACGACGCTGCTGCTGCTGATCGTCGGTTCCGCGACGGCGCTGCTCGGCACGGGCCTCGCGTGGCTCGTCGCAGGCCACGATTTCCCCGGTCGCTCGGTGTTCACCTGGGCCCTGCTGCTGCCGCTCGCGGTGCCGGGATACGTGCTCGCCGTCGTGTTCGCGGGCGCGCTCGACTACGCGGGCCCGTTGCAGTCGTGGTTGCGCGCCGTGACGCAGTCGCCGCTGCGCCTGCCGCCGATCCGCTCGCTCGGCGGCGCGGCACTGGTGCTCACGCTGTGCCTCTACCCTTACGTCTACATGCTCGCTCGGGTGGCCTTCGAGTCGGCTGGTGCCCGCGCGCTCGAAGCGGCGCAGTCGCTCGGGCTCGATCGCCGCGCCGCGTTCCGCAAAGTGCTGCTGCCGCTGGCGCGGCCGGCCGTCGCCGCCGGCGTCGGTCTCGTCTGCATGGAGACGTTGTCCGATTTCGGCGTCGTCGCCGCGCTCAACGTCGACACGTTCACGACGGCGATCTACCGGGCCTGGTTCGGCATGTTCTCGCTCAGCGCCGCGCTGCAGATGGCGGCGCTGCTCGGCCTGCTGGCGCTGGGCGGCGTGTGGCTCGAGCGCCGGTTGCGCGGCGGACGCGGTTTCGCCACGCAGCGCCCGAGCGGTGACCTGCCGCGGCGGCGGCTGCGCGGCGCGCGCGGCCTGGCTGCCACGCTGTCTGCGACGCTGGTGCTGCTGCTGGCGTTCGTGCTGCCGATGGCGCAGTTGCTGGCCTGGTCGGCCGCGCATGCCGCGACGGACCTCGACGCGCGCTACTGGGCCTTTGCGGCGCGCAGCGTCGCGGTGGCCGCGTCCGGGGCGCTCGTCGTCGTCACGGCCGCGCTGGTCCTCGGCTATGCGTTGCGGCGGGAGAGCCGCCCGTGGGTGCGCGGCCTCGGCCGTTTCGCCACGGTCGGTTACGCGATCCCGGGCACCGTGCTCGCCGTCGGCCTGTTCGCGCCGGTGGCCGCGCTGGACGGCTGGCTGCAATCCGCGCTCGAGGGTGTTTTCGGGACCACTTCGCCGCAGCTCTTCCTGCAGGGTACGCTGCTCACCATGTTCGTCGCTTACCTCGCGCGCTTCCTCGCGGTCGGCACCGGTCCCGTCGAAAGCGGACTCGATCGGATCCACCACAATCTGGACGAGGCCGCCGCGAACCTCGGCGTCCGTGGCGTCGCGCGGCTGCGCCGCGTGCATTTCCCATTGTTGCGCGGCAGCCTGCTCGCGGCCGCGGTACTCGTGTTCGTGGACCTGATGAAGGAGCTGCCGATCACGCTGATGACGCGGCCGTTCGGCTTCGAAACGCTCGCGGTCCGCGTGTTCGAGATGGCCGCCGAAGGCGAGTGGCAACGGGCCGCGCTGCCCTCGGTGCTGATCGTGGCCGCGGGCGTGCTGCCCGTGGTGATGCTCGCGAGGCGGGTGACCCGTGTGGCTTGAACTGCGCGATGCGATGCGGGCTTTCGGCGAGCGCCGCGCGCTCGACGGCGTCAGCTTCGAGCTCGAGGAAGGCCAGATCGGCTGCCTGCTCGGGCCCAGCGGCTGCGGCAAGACCACCGCGCTGCGCTGCATCGCCGGGTTCGAGTCGCTCGACTCCGGACGCGTGCTGTCGCAGGGTCGGTTGCTCACCGGTCCGGGTGTCGACGTGCCACCGCACGAGCGCGGCATCGGGCTCGTATTCCAGGATCTTGCGCTGTTCCCGCACCTGACCGTGCTCGGCAACGTCGAGTTCGGGTTGCAGTCGTTGCCGAAGTCCGCGCGTCGCGCGCGGGCGGAGGAGCTGCTGCACCTGGTCGGCCTCGCGGATTGCGCCGACGCCTATCCGGCGCAGCTGTCGGGCGGACAGCAGCAGCGCGTGGCGCTGGCCCGGGCGCTTGCGCCGCGGCCGTCCACGGTGCTGCTCGACGAGCCGTTCTCGAGCCTCGACGTGGCGCTGCGCGAGCGGCTGGTCGGCGAGCTGCGGTTGCTGCTCAAGTCGCTCGGCGCCACGGCGCTGGTCGTGACGCACGACCAGCAGGATGCGTTCGCGCTCGCCGACCGGATCGGATTGATGCGCGGCGGGCGCCTCGAGCAGTGGGGCGCGCCTTATGACTTGTACCACCGGCCACGCTCGCGTTTCGCGGCGGAATTCGTCGGGCAGGCCACATTCGTGCCCGCCTGCTGCAACGGCAGTGGCCTGCTGCAGACCGAGCTCGGCCCGTTGCGCGAAGGCCACGAGACGACCGTGTGCGGCGGCCTCGTGGACGTGCTGCTGCGCCCGGACGACGTCGTGCACGACGACGACGCGCCGCTGCGCGCCCGCATCGTCGACCGCGTGTTCCGCGGCGCGGATTTCCTCTATACGCTGGAGCTGCCGAGCGGGCGCAGGGTGCTGTCGTTGGTGCCGAGCCATCACGATCACCACATCGGCGAGCAGATCGGCGTGCGGCTCGCGACCGACCACGTGGTGACTTTCCCGCCGCTCGACGCGGTCAGGAACGCTGGCGAGACATCAGCAGCAGGAACAGCGGCACGCCCACCAGCGCCGTGAGCGCTCCGACCGGCAGCTGGCGCGGCGCGATCAGCACGCGCGCGGCGAGATCGGCCGTCATCAGCACCACGCCGCCGAGCACGGCGGCCACTGGCAGCACGATGCGGTTGTCGCTGCCGAGTGCAAGCCGCACGAGGTGCGGCGTCACGAGGCCGACGAATCCGATGCTGCCGGCCGCGCTCACGGCGCAGCCGGTGAGCACCGAGGTCAGCACGAACAGCAGGACCTGCAGCCGGCCCACGTCGAGTCCCACGCTGGCGGCCTGCGTCGGCCCGCGCGCGAGCACGTTCAGGTGCCGTCCGAGCGCAAGGCCGGCGGCAGCCGCCACGCCGAGCAACGCGAGCAGCCATGGCCAATGCTGCACGCGCGACAGGTCGCCGAGCATCCAGAACACCATGCCGCGCAGCTGAGTCTCGTCGCCGAGCGCGAGCAGCAGGCTCACGATCGAGCCCGCGCCGGCCGCGACCACGATCCCGGTCAGCAGCAGGCGCGTCGGCGTCCAGGCGCCGGGCCCCTGCGCCAGCGCAAAGACCAGCAGGCAGGCCGCCAGCGCGCCGAGCGCCGCGAAACCGTCCACTGCAGCGGCGGGCAGGCTCAGCATGATCGCGACGAGGGCTGCGACCGATGCGCCGCCCGAGACGCCGAGCACGTAAGGATCGGCCAGCGGATTGCGCAGCAGCACCTGCAGGATCGCGCCCGACAAGGCCAGCAGGCCGCCGATCGCAAAGGCGGCCATCGCCCGCGGCAGGCGCAGTTCGAGCACGATGTCCCGGGCCAGCGACGGCGCGTCGGACGTCAGTACGGAGACCAGCTCGGACAGCGAAATCGGTACGCTCCCCAGCGCGAGCGACAGGCCGAGCAGGCCGGCCGAGGCGAGGAGAAGCAGGGGCAGGGCGAGGGAAAGCGGCAGGCGGCGGTGCATTTCGGGTTCCGGGCGTGTCCAAGCCTACGTTGCAGCCTCGTCCGCTCACAAGGCGGGTTGCGTGAATCCCGTCTTGGACCGCGTCACCGGGATGTGAAAAAATCAGGCAGTTCCAGAGCTTACGAGACAATGAGCGACCTCATCGACACCCAGGGCTTTCGCGCCAACGTCGGGATCGTGCTGATCCGCGACGGCGGCGACGTCTTCCTGGGCGGTCGCAGTGACGGTCGCGGCTGGCAATTTCCGCAAGGGGGCGTGCAGCGCGACGAAACGGCCGAGCAGGCGCTGTTCCGCGAGCTGCGGGAAGAGGTCGGCCTGGAGCCGGGCGACGTCGAGGTGATCGCGGCCACCCGCAGCTGGTTGCGTTACCGATTGCCGCGCCAGTACGTCCGCCGCCGTTCGCGCCCACTTTGCATCGGCCAGAAGCAACGCTGGTTCCTGCTGCGCATGCTCGGGGGCGAGGAGCGGCTGCGCTTCGACGTGACCTCGCAGCCCGAGTTCGACAGCTGGCGCTGGGTCGACTACTGGTCCCCGGTCCGTGAAGTCATCTATTTCAAGCGGCCGGTCTACGTGCGCGCACTCGAGGAGCTGGGCCAGCAGGCTTTTCCAGACGGACTGCCGCCGCGCCCCGAATGGTGGTCCGACGCCGTGCTGCGGCCGCCGGCCCGGCGGCGACCGGCCACGCCGGAGCCCGTCGAGGCGGCCGAGTAGTGCCCGACCAACCGACGATCCTGCGGTTGGGCCCGTTGTCAGGCCTGCAGTGGCTGGGGCTGGCCGGGGTCGTGCTGCTCGTGCTGTTGTGTTCCTTCCTCGCGTATCACCGTGGGCAGCTCTCCGCGGGTGTCGATGCGGCCGCGCTGGCGCTCGAGCGCCGCGAAGCGTCGACCAAGGCCGCCCGGCTCGAGGCGGAAAACGCCCGGCTCAATGCCAAGGTCGCGGAGCTCGAGATGGCGCGCCAGCTCGATCGCGAGGCGTATGGGCAGGTCGAGAAGACGCTGGGCGACCTGCAGTCGCAGCTGTCCCGGCAGGGCGACGACCTGGCCTTCTATCGCAGCATCGTCTCGCCCGAGGATGGCGTCCAGGGGCTGCGCATCCATCGCTTCGAGGTCCAGCCCGGGGCCACGGGCGGGCGAGTACCAGCTCAAGCTGACGCTGATCCAGTCGATGCGGCACGAAAGCGTCGCCGCCGGCCTCGCCCAGCTGGTCATCCACGGCATGCAGGGCGAGCGCCCGGCGCGCCACACGGTCGGTGAACTGCTCGGCCGGCCGCAAGCCCAGCTGCCGTTCTCGTTCCGCTACTTCCAGACGATCGAGCAGGCGGTCGCGCTGCCCGAGGGCTTCCAGGCCTTCGAGGTCGAGGTGCAGGTGCGCTCGAGCAAGCTGCGATCGCCGATGCAGCAGTCGTTTCCGTGGAAGGTCGGCGGCCAGGCCGCCCTTTGACTCGCCGCGGTGATGGTAAGATCTGCCGACCCGAGCCTGTAGCGATGGAGCCCGACCGATGACGACCCTGCACCAAGCGACCGAGGCGAGCCCGACGGGGCAGCCGCCGCTGCTCGTCTTCACCGACACGGCCGCGACCAAGGTCGGCGAGTTGATCCGGGAGGAGGGCAATCCGAACCTCAAGCTGCGGGTCTTCGTCTCCGGCGGCGGCTGCTCGGGTTTCCAATACGGCTTTACGTTCGACGAGAACGAGGAAGAGGGCGACACCTGCGTCGAGACGCGCGGCGTGAAGCTGCTGGTCGACCCGATGAGCTTCCAGTACCTCGCCGGCGCCGAGATCGACTACAAGGAAGACCTCGAGGGCGCGCAGTTCGTCATCCGCAACCCGAATGCGACGACGACCTGCGGCTGCGGCTCCTCGTTCTCAGCCTGACGCCGGTTGGCCAGGCCGCTTCCCGCGTTGCCCGACGTCCTCGCTGCGGTCGACCTCGGGTCGAACAGCTTCCACATGGTGGTCGCGCGTCATTCGCACGGCCAGCTCGTCATCGTCGATCGCCTGCGTGAAATGGTCCGGCTGGCCGCGGGCCTCGACGAGCAGGGCCGCCTCAATCGCGAGTCCGTCGGCCGGGCGCTGCAGTGCCTGGAGCGCTTCGGCCAGCGCCTGCACGACATGCAGGCCGAGCGCGTGCGCGTCGTCGGCACCAACACGCTGCGCAAGGCCCGCCGCAAGGGCGCCTTCCTCGACCGCGCGCGCGAGGCGCTCGGCCATCCGATCGAGATCATCTCCGGCGTCGAAGAGGCGCGCCTGATCTACCTCGGCGTCGCGCACACGACGCCGAGCGACGGCGGTCCACGGCTGGTCGTCGACATCGGCGGCGGCAGCACCGAGCTGATCATCGGCGAAGGGCTGGCCGCGAAGCGGCTCGACAGCCTCTACATCGGTTGCGTCAGCATGAGCGCGCAGCATTTCGCGGACGGCGTGGTGACGGAAAAGCGCATGAAGCGCGCGCGGACGGCCGCGCAGCTCGAGATCGAGCCGGTCATGGCGCGCTTCCGGCGGCCGGGCTGGGAGACGGCGATCGGCGCGTCGGGAACGATGCGCGCGGTGTCGGACACGCTGCTCGCCCGCGGCGCAGGCGGCGGCAACATCACGCGCGAAGGCATCGAATGGCTGCTCGGGGAGTGCCTGCGCGCCGGCGAAGTGACCCGATTGCGGTTGCCGGGGCTCGCGACCGAACGGCAGGAGATCCTGCCGGGTGGCCTCGCGATCCTGGTCGAGATCTTCGACATGCTCGGCATCGAGAGCATGCGCGTCGCGGACGGCGCGTTGCGCGAAGGGCTGCTCTACGACCTCGTCGGCCGGTTGACCGACGAGGACGCGCGCGCACGCAGCGTGCGGGCGATGGAGGCGCGCTTCCACGTGGATGCGGCGCAGGCCGATCGCGTCGAGGCGACGGCACTCGAGTTCCTGCGCCAGGTTCGCGCCGGCTGGAAGCTCGACGAACCGCTCGCCGATCTCGTGCTCGGCTGGGCCGCGCGCCTGCACGAGATCGGCCTGGACATCGCCCATTCGCACTATCACAAGCATGGCGCCTACCTGCTGCAGTACGGCGACATGCCCGGGTTCCCGCGCGAGGAGCAGCAGTTGCTCGCGGCCGTGGTGGGCAGTCACCGGCGCAAGCTCAACTTGGGCAGCATCGAGGACCTGATCCCGCCCTGGCACCTCAAGGCGGAGTTCCTGATCGTGCTGTTGCGGCTCGCAGTGCTGCTGCACCGGGGCCGGGGCCCGCGCGCCCTGCCGGCGATCGAGCTGAAGGCGCGGGGACGCACGCTGGAGGCGGCGTTTCCAAAGGGCTGGCTGGCGGAGCATCCGCTCACGGTCGCGGATCTCGAGCAGGAGGCGGCCTATCTGCAGGCCGTCGGTTTCCGGCTGCGCGCGACCTGACGTCCGCGTCGGGCCCGGGCGGGGCCGCTCAGAGGCTGGCGAGCGTCCCGGTGCCGGCCGCGCTGGCGATCTCGAGCTGCGCGAGCGTCGTCTCGGCCTGGCCGCGGAACTCGTTCACGTAGGCCGTCGCGATCTCGGTGTTCGGCAGCGGGATCGACTCCGGGTTCTTGTGCGCGCCCTTGATCCGGTACTCGTAGTGCAGGTGCGGGCCCGTCGAGGCTCCCGTCGAGCCCACGTAGCCGATCACTTCGCCCTGCCGCACCGCGCGCCCGCTGCGCGCCGACTTGCCGAAGCGCGACATGTGCCCGTACAGCGTCGTGATGTTGCGGCCGTGGTTGATCACCACGGCGTTGCCGTAGCCGCCCTTGCGTCCGGCGAACTCGATGCGACCGTCGCCCGCGGCATAGATCGGCGTGCCGGTCGGCGCCGCGTAGTCGATGCCCTTGTGCGCGCGCACCTTGCCGGTGATCGGGTGCCTGCGATTCGGGTTGAAGCGCGAGCTGATGCGCGTGAAATCGAGCGGCGCGCGCAGGAAGGCCTTGCGCATGCCCTTGCCCTCGGGCGTGTAGTAGCCGCGCACCTTGCCGTCGGCGGATTCGAACCACACGGCCCGATGCACCTTGCCGCGGTTGACGAACGAGGCGGCGAGCACGCGACCGTCGCTGACGTACTGCCCGTCCTGGTACTTCTGCTCGTAGAGCACGCTGAACTCGTCGCCCTCGCGGATCTCGTTCGCGAAGTCGATGTCCCAGCCGAAGATCTCGTTGGCCAGCACCATGATCGTCTGGCCGGAGATGCCGGCGTCGACACCGGCCTCGAACAGCGACGAGTCGATGCGCGCGCGGCGCCCCGTGACGCCGATCTCGAGCGGATTCTCGATGTAATTGACCGCGAATCCGTCGCCCGCGCGGGACACGGACAGCGTCAGCGTGTCGCTGATGCGGCGGTTCAGCGATTCGAGCGCGCCGTTCGCGTGCGTGAGCGTGATGATGTCGCCGGGACGCAGCAGGTCGAGCGCCTTGCGCACGTCCGGCAACGTGCGCAGTTCGGCCAGCGTCGCGCCGTCGATGCCCGTGGCGCGGAAGATCTGGTCGAGCGTATCGTTGCGCCGCACGGTCACTTCGACGCTGTCCGGTCCCTCGATGACCGGGATCGACGCGGCCGGCATCGCAGCGGCGGCGGCCGTCAGGTCGATGGAACGCGGCAGTTCCCCGGCGGGCGGCGTCGCGACGACATAGGCGAAGGCTGCGAGCGGCGGAAACGCGGCGATGGCGACGAGCCAGCGACGGCCGACCGAAAAGGCTTGCGACGCAGCGCGCCTGGCGCCGCGGAATTCGTTGTCTGGCAAGGGCCGATCCCCACGAAAAACTGCGGCTAAGGTAGTTGCGCCGGCGCTACGCGTCAACTGCCAGATGTGAACTTTTTCCAGTTTTCACAGGTGCTTGCAGCACAAATGACAGGAATGTGAAGCGATTCGCGTCTGCGGCCCGGATTGCCTGCCGGTGTGCGAGTGCCTACAGTCCGGCGGCCCCCCTGCCCGAGTGCACGAAAATCATGCTGAGCGCTCCAGACCAATTCGCCGAACTGCGCCGCGGTGCCGCAGAGATCCTCACCGAGGCCGACCTGCTGAAGAAGCTGGCCAAGGGCCGGCCGCTGCGCATCAAGGCCGGCTTCGACCCGACCGCGCCCGACCTGCACCTCGGGCACACCGTGCTGATCAACAAGATGGCGATGTTCCAGCGGCTCGGGCACGAGGTGATCTTCCTGATCGGCGACTTCACGGGCCTGATCGGCGACCCGACCGGGCGCAACGCGACGCGCCCGCCGCTGACGCCGGACGACGTCAAGGCAAACGCGGCGACGTACCAGGCACAGATCTTCAAGATCCTCGATCCCGCGCTGACACGGGTGGACTTCAACTCGCGCTGGATGGGCGCGATGAACGCGGCCGGGCTGATCCAGCTCGCCGCGAAACACACCGTGGCCCGGATGCTCGAGCGCGACGATTTCGCCAAGCGCTACCGCGCCGGCCAACCGATCGCGATCCACGAGTTCCTCTATCCGCTGGTGCAGGGCTACGACTCGGTCGCGCTCGAGGCGGACGTGGAGCTTGGCGGCACCGACCAGAAATTCAACCTGCTGGTCGGGCGGCAGTTGCAGGAGGCGTCGGGCCAGGAACCGCAGGTGGTCATGACCATGCCGCTGCTCGAGGGTCTCGACGGCGTCAACAAGATGTCGAAGTCGCTCGGCAACTACATCGGCATCACCGAGGCGCCCGACGAGATGTTCGGCAAGCTGATGTCGATCTCGGACGAGCTGATGTGGCGCTATTTCGACCTGCTGTCGTTCCGCTCGAACGCGGACCTGGAGCGGTTGAAACAGGAGGTCGCGGCCGGGCGCAACCCGCGCGACGTCAAGTTCGAGCTCGGCGTCGAGATCGTGGACCGGTTCCACGGCGCGGGCAGCGGCGCGCAGGCGCGCGACGCGTTCATTGCGCGATTCCAGCAGGGCGCGCTGCCCGAGGATGTCGCGGAGATCACGCTGACGGCCGCGGCGGGGCCGCTCGGCATCGCGCAGGTGCTGAAGGGCGCGGGGCTCGTGCCGAGCACGAGCGAGGCGTTCCGGCAGCTGAAGCAAGGCGCCGTGCGCGTCGACGGTGCGCGCGTCGAGGACGGGACGTTGACGTTTGCTGCGGGCGGCACGCACCTGTTCCAGGTGGGCAAGCGGCGCGTTGCTCGCGTGAAGATTGAATAGAGGTGCCGGTGTTACGGTTGCGGTTGCGCTGCAGCCGAATTCGTGCCCTTGACACC
>CAVZRR010000015.1:0-182281 GCA_963777725.1 uncultured Gammaproteobacteria bacterium | reverse complement strand
TGCGATGACACGGGTACTGATCGCCGACGACCACGCATTGTTCCGCGCAGGGTTACGCCAGTTTCTTACGCAATCCCTGGCTTCGACGGACATCGGCGCGGCTGCGTCGGGGGAACGAGACACTGACGTGCCTGCAGCAGAAGAAATGGGACTTGCTCGTCCTCGACATCAACATGCCCGACCGCAGCGGGCTGGACATCCTCCGGCACGTTCGGTCCGGTCACCCGGGTACGAAGGTGCTGGTCCTCTCCGGATACCCGGAGCGCCAGTACGCGCTCAATGTGCTTCGGGCGGGAGCCTCCGGTTACATCGCGAAGGACAGTGAGCCGGAGGCGCTTCTCAGGGCCGTACGGGTGGTACTGCAGGGCCGCCGCTACGTGAGCGAAAGCCTTGCGGAGTTGCTGCTGCTCGACCTGGACCGCGCGGACAAGCCGCTGCACAGCCTTCTGTCGGACCGCGAATTCCAGATTTTCGGCAAGCTCGCCGCGGGGCAGGGAGTAATCGGAGATCGGCCGCGAGTTGTGCCTGTCCGTGAAGACCGTGAGCACCTACCGGACACGCATCCTCGAGAAGATGCGAATGAAGAGCAATGCGGACCTTACCAGCTATGCATTACGAAACGACATCATCCAGTAGTCGCACCGACAAGGATGGCGCGGTGACCGTTGCGGCCAGTCTGCAGGTCCTGCCGGTCGAGGATTCGGTTGTCATCTGCAACTTGATCGCGAACATCATCAGCAACGTGGACGAAGTCGCCTCTGGCAGCGTCGGCTCGGAGGACGACGCCGTCGAGGCGATCAACCGCGGCAACGTCGACGTGGTGATCCTCGACCTGCAGCTGCGTCGTGGCACAGGGTTCGGGGTATTGCGCGCCGTGCGCAAGATGGACAGGAAACCGATCGTAGTGGTGCTCACCAACTTCGCGCTGAGCACCTACCGGGAGTCCGCGCTCGCGCTGGGGGCACGACATTTCCTCGACAAGTCACGCGATTACGATCGCCTCCCGGAGATACTCGCCGAGATCGCCGCCGCACGCGCTTCGTGATCCCTCACGCGGCGGATCCGCCCCGCCCCCGAGGCATCGCCGCGAACGTCCCCGAGCTGTCGGCGTCGGCTGACCTCAGCCTGGATCACGCTGGTGAGTGGAACCCTCACGCGGACACGCGTGCCACCACCCGGCTCGGAGGAGATCTCGAGCTGGCCGCCGAGCACATGGACGCGGTGGCGCATTCCCGCGATGCCGTGGATCGCGGCCGTACGAGATTCGCCGGCGACGCGCCGATGCCGTTGTCGCGGACCGTCAGGACGACATGCTCGTCGGTCACCTCGAACGCGACCTCGACTTCGCTCGCCGAAGCGTGCTTCACCACGTTAGCCAGGGCTTCCTGCACGACTCTGAAACAACGTGATTGCGCCGGTCCGGCTGAACTGCGGCTCGTCGTCCGGGAAGTGCCCCTTGCAGCTGATATTGGCGCGTTTGCATGTTTCCTCGACCTGCCAGCGCAGCGCCGCCAGCAGCACGCCGCCGAGTTCGTCATGCAGGCCGCGCGACAGGCGGGCGCGCTCCTCCTCCTGTACGTGCTGCAAGTGGCGGTACAACTCGGCCAGCTCCGCCGCCTGCGCGGCGGCCTGGGCCTTGAGCTCATCGTGCTGGCGCACCAGCTCGGCCGCCGCATCCGCGCGCTGCCGCGCGCCGCGCGCCATGGCGGTGACGGCGACCGCGGCAAGGACAAGGCCGACCAGGAGCGTCGCGAGATTCAATCGCCCGACGACCTGCAGTTCCCGGTCCCAGTTGGTCAGCGAGCGATCCAGCAACGCCTGCGGAACGGGCCTTGCTGCTGGTACAACTCGATCGACGTCTCCATCCGGGCCATCCGCTCGCGGGCGACGGTGCCAAGGTGCCGCAGTGCCGCACCGACCCTTTCGTCCTGTCCCTGGTACGTCGCCACCAGCTGGCTGGCTGAGCGTGTCGATCCGCTCCTCGGCGTTCAGGGCCGGCTCCAGGTGGCGGGGATCCCCCGTGAGCAAGTATCCGCGATGCCCGGATTCTGCATTCATCAGGATCTGATACAGGTCGACGACCCGGGTCAACTGCGTCTTCGCGCGACGCACGTCGGCGGCCGCCGCGACGAGTCGCAACCGACCGAACTCTGCAACCACGAACAAGACGACCAGGAAGCCGATCGAAACGGTCATGACGACCGCGAACTGCCACCACTTGAGTCGCATCATCGTTTTCTAGCCGCGTTGCCGGCGCTTGTCCAGTGTCATCGAGTGGTGTAGGCAACGTCCGACAGAAGCAGACTTCAGGCGCCGACCGCGATGAGTCTGCCGGCGGTTCACTATCTATCCACGGAGCGCAAGCTTCCGTAACAGGCGGTTCGACCCCCCACCCTGTACCGCCTCTTTCGCCCTCGCCCGCTGACGGCCGGCGAGGGTTTTTTCTCCAGCATGACTACAGGGAATCAGAGCTGGGAGGACAGCAGCGCAGAGGCGTGCTCCAGGATCTTCTCCTGCCATGGCCGGGCCTTCCACGCTTCATAGGTTATGCGTCGGGCGCGCGTGAGATCGGCCTCGAAGACCTCGCTGACGCGCCGCGCGAACTCGGCGTCGTAGACATTGAGGTTGGCTCAGTCGTTGACCGGAACGATCGATTGTCGAAGTTCGTCGAGCCGACTGACACCATGAGCTGGTCGACGATCAGCATCTTGCAGTGAAACATCGTCGGCTGGAACTCGGAGATTTCCGCGCCGGCCTCGAGCAGCTCGCCCCACTGGGCACGGGACACCTTGCGGACGACCTCCGTGTCGATGTGCTCGCCAGGCACAATCATCCGCACCCGTACCCCTCGTTCGAGCGCCGCACGCAGGGCCGCCCGGGTCAGGTCGTCGGGGACGAAATAGGACGTCATGCCCACCAATCAGATCGTGCGCTCCGCAGCCGTGATCGAAGCAGGGACATCAGCAGCAGCGCGCCGCCGTCCCGCGCACCGGCGAAGCTGGCGAAACTGCGCCGTGTGTCGCCCAGATGCCGGCAGGCGGGAAGGTCTTCTCCCCCTGCAGGGGAGATGCCGGTCGCCCTGATCGAGCGGTCGATGAAAAAAATGGATCTGCGCGATGGCGGCGCCCCGAGCCGATAGTGGTGAACCGCGCCAGCGAACCGCGACGCCGCGTCGCGATCCGAGTCGTCCGCGCACGCCGACGCCGCCGGCGGAACCATCCTGCCGATCGATGATCAGCAGCTTGCGGGTGGGTGCGATTGTTCATGCGCGCGAGGCCAGACCAGTGCAGCGGCGCACAGAGCGCTCGACGCGGACCTGGATCGACCATCATGTTGAGCAGTTCGTGCTCCATCCCAGGCCGCCGAACCCAGTCGATCAGCAACTGGAATAAGATGCTGACCAAGCGCGCGCCCGGAGAAGCGCTGCCGCCAACCCGCTGCGATCTTGCCCGACCAGTAGATGTACGCATCGAAGTCGATGTTGTGGCGCGAGCCTTCATCCGCTGAGCATCGAGGAAAAAAATCGACGAACTCCCAGGTTCGTGATCCGTTGCCATCGACTGATCGGCGGCCGAGCAGGTACGCCGAGCTCGCGCCGGAACTGCGGGTCGTCGATCGTGTAGCGATGCTCGAGCTTGCGCTCGATCTGCTTTCGCTGGCGACGAAATTGAGCGCGACGACGGTGACGACCGCCGCAATCAGAGCGCGCCCCAGTCCGCCAACCATCATGCGCTTACGGCTCCAGGCCATGCGCGCGCCCCGTTCGCTGACCCCTCGAGCGAGCGGCCATGAAATCGCACGCTGACCGGGCGGCGGCCGTGCGCCGCCGCCGTGGCAAGTGCACCCAAAGTACGCTTACCGCGCCGCGCCGCGGCGCAGCAGGTCGACCACGAAGAGCAGGCACGGATCGGCGCCGCCGAACGAAACCAGCAATCCCGACATGCTGAAGTCGCCCTGATTGACGAAACTTCCTGCGCCCAGCAGCGGTGACAGCAGCCAGCCGCCGATCAAGGCACCGACGATGCCGACCACGACGTTCAGGAACATTCCTTGCTGCGCGTCGGTCTTCATCACCAGACTCGCGAGCCAGCGAATGACGCCGCCGACGACCAACCAGATGATCAGGTTCATGATGTGTGCTCCTGATGGATCAGCGGCCGTCGCCGTCGGCGTCACCCGGCAGCAGTCGCTCGACGCGATGCCACGCGGCCCGGGCGGCCTCCTTGGCGTCCTGCCAGGCCAGACGGGATTTGCCCTTGATCTGCTCGTAACTCGCGTGCAGCTCCGATTCGAGGTCGTCGAACCTGCGGCCCTGGCCCAGGTACCGGCCCGCGGACTCATAGCCCGTACGATAGGCCGGCGCGTAGTCGTCGTAGGTGTAGTCCTTGCGGAAGTACGGCTCGCGAGTGTGCTGTTCCCGCCAGTAGATGTCGTGCACGCTCGGATTGAAGCCGCTCTCGTCGGCGGCGCCCGTGATCGGATCGCGAGTCATCGGGCGGTCGTGTGTACGTTGAGTCGTTCCCATGATTTCCTCCTGGAGTCAGTTGGGTTCCGGACCGTTTGAATTCTGGCGACCGTCGCAGGTCGATCCTATCGGACTCGAACTCACGGCCTTGTAGGACGATGGCGCGAATGCACTGGCGCATCCCACAGGAGGATGCGCCGCTCGCCGACATCAACGGGCAGAGCTCGCGCGCATTCTGCGTCGAGCGCGCGGTGTCGCTGCACGACGGAGAACGACGACATGGACACCAAGCAGTTCAATGAACTGATCCTGCAGTCACTCGAGCACGAGCTGGGCGGCCTGCAGGTCTACGAGACGGCGCTGAAGTGCGCCGTCGACGACGAACTCGGGAGGAATGGGAAAAGTATCTCGAGGAAACCCGATCGCACGTCGAAGCACTGACGACGGTCTGCAGGCGCCTGGAGATCGATGCATCGGAAGAAACCCCGGGTCGCAGCGTGGTCCGTCACCTCGGCGGGGCACTGGTGGACGCCATGGAGATGGCCCACTGCATGGGGACACCGGAGGCTGCCGAACTGGTGGCGTGCGAGTGCGTCGTGATCGCGGAGACGAAGGACCATCTCAACTGGGAACTGATCGGCAAGTGCGCGAAGAAGCTGCGTGGTGATGCAGCGCGGTCGGTCAAGGAAGCGCACGAGCAGGTCGAGGAGCAGGAGGACGAGCATCTCTACCATTCGCAGGGATGGTGCCGGGAGCTCTGGATCCAGTCCCTTGGCATGAAAGCCGTGCTGCCGCCAGCCGGAGGAGCGCAAGCACGTGAAGACTGCGATCGGCGCGGCGCGCGCACAGCAGGCCAGCGAGCGCAATCGCTGACGATCCACCCGCGCCGGGGATGCATTGCCGCCTCCCGGCGCGACCTACTGTCGACGGCTCGAATGTCTGGCATCATTCCCGCCACGAGCCATGAATCGGACCAACGAGTCACCCGCCAGCCCGTACCTGCGTGCCTACAACGGTCGTCTAAAGGGCGTCCTGCGCTGGCACGAGCTGGATGCGGTGTGGGCACAATTGCAGCGTCTCAGTGACGATGGCTGGTACGTCTACGCTGTTGGCGAAGCGCCGCCGACGACGCCCGCGTCACGAGATCAATTTGAACGGTTCCTGGCCGAGATCCGGCAGCTCCTGCTGGACGAACACAAAGAAGACTACTGCGGCATCGTCTACGCCGACGATCACGACCGGCCCAGCTTCGTGAAGATCTTCGACCCCAACAATCTCGGCAAGGTCTGCGGTTCCAGCGATGTCCCGCCCCTCCCCGGCTGGACGTTGTCCCGCGTTGTCCCGGACAACCTCGAACACGCTTTCGCGCAGACGGGGGACCGCCGCCGCTGGTGGCAAAGGATCTTTCGCTGAACGGACGACGATTTGCCCCCGATGAGCTCGACCATTGACGGCCTCCTTGCCCGACTGCGACGCGTCGCAGCCTGGCCGCGCCCACGCGGCCTGGAGGTGGACGCTTCGCTCGCGGAGCCGCCGCTGAGGTCGGAGCTCTTCCAGCGCCGACCAGATGGAGCAACACGGCCGGTATCTAGCGGAATCGCACGTGCTCGCGACGGGTCCTGCGCCAGACCAGCTGCTGCCCCGGCTGGCGGCCAACGAGGAAATTCTCCTCCGGGTATTCGAGCAGCTGACCGAGGCGGTCACGGCAGGCCGCCGCGTGACGCCTGCCAGCGACTGGCTGCTCGACAATTTTTACCTGATCGAGGAACAGATCCGCACCGCCAAGCGCCACCTGCCGAGGAATTACAGCCGGGAACTCCCGCGCCTCGCGAATGGAGCGTCGGCGGGTTTCCCCCGGGTCTGGGACATCGCGCTCGAGACCATTGCGCATGGCGACGGGCGGGTCGACCTGGTGGGCCTGACTCGTTTCATTGCTGCCTACGAAAGCGTCTCGCCACTGAATCTCGGGGAGCTCTGGGCGATCCCGATCATGCTGCGGCTCGCCCTGATCGAGAACCTCCGCCGCGTGGCGCTGCGTATCGCGGCGGGGCGAATCGACCGGGACCTCGCGAGCCAATGGGTGCACGCGATGATCACCACCGTGGACCAGGATCCCAAGAGCCTGATCCTGGTCGTCGCAGACATGGCACGTTCGAATCCGCCGATGTCCGCACCGTTCGTGTCCGAGTTCGTGCGGGGGCTGCAGGGCCAGAGCCCGGCCCTGGCCATGGCGTTGACCTGGGTGGAGCAACGGCTGGCGGAGGATGGCCAGTCGATCGAGCAGATCGTGCAGTCGGGCAACCAGATCCAGGCCGCCGACCAGGTCACGATCGGCAACTCGATCGGCAGCCTGCGTTTCCTCGCCTCCGTCGATTGGCGCGCCTTCGTCGAGTTCATGAGCGTCGTGGACCAGGCGCTGCGCGGGGCCCCCGACGACTGCTATCCCCAGATGGACTTTGGAACCCGCGATCGCTACCGGCGGGCGATCGAACGGATTGCCCGTCGCAGCGAGCAATCGGAGCGGGAGGTGGCCGAAGCCGCGCTCCGGCTGGCGCGCGAGGCGGCGGCACGCACCGATGCGGATGACGGGGAGCGCGCGCGGCGCGCGCACGTGGGCTACTACCTGATCGGACGCGGGCTGGATGAGCTCGAGCGAGCCGTGCGGTACCGTCGCACCCCGGCGGAGTTCGTGCGACGTTCCGGCAAGCGGGTTCCGCTGCTGGCGTACCTCGGCGCGATCACGGCGATCACCGCCGCGATCAGCGGCGGCTGGGGTCGATCGCGTACGCGGACGGCGTCGTGGGCTGGCGCCTGGCACTCATCGTCGTCCTTGCGGTGATCGCGGCCAGCCAGCTCGCGGTCGCGCTGGTCAACTGGCTCGCGACCCTGATCGTGACCCCGAGTGCGCTGCCGCGGATGGATTTCTCGAGCGGCCTCCCTGCGTCATCGAGCGCCCTGGTGGTCATTCCCACGATGATCACCAGCACCGGCAACATCGACGAGCTCGTCGAGGCACTCGAAGTCCGCTTCCTCGCCAATCGCGACGCGAACCTGCGCTTCGGCCTGCTGACGGACTTTGCCGATGCGGCCGCCGAATCGATGCCGGAGGACGGGCCGTTGCTCGATCACGCAGCCAGGCAGATCGAGGCCTTGAATGCGTTCTACGGCTGCGATGCGTTCTTCCTCTTCCATCGCCCTCGCCGTTGGAATCCGGGCCAGCGCGCCTGGATGGGCTTCGAGCGCAAGCGCGGCAAGCTCGCCGACCTCAACTGGCTGCTGCGGGAAGCAGGCGCCGCGAATGCGTCCGAGCGGTTCTCGCTCGTCGTCGGCGACGCGAGGCTGCTCGCGAACACCCGGTACGTGATCACGCTCGACACCGACACGCAGCTGCCCCGCGATGCTGCGCGCCAGTTCGTCGGCACGATGGCGCACCCGTTGAACCGGCCGGTCTTCGACGATCGCCTGGGCCGGGTGCGCGCCGGCCACGGGATCCTGCAGCCGCGCGTGAGCCCGAGCCTCCCCGGCACGAACCGCTCCAGGTACGCACGCATGCACAGCGGCGAGCCTGGCATCGACCCGTACACGCGCACCGTATCCGACGTCTACCAGGACCTGTTCGACGAAGGCTCCTTCATCGGCAAGGGCATCTACGACGTGGACGCGTTCGAGCGCGCGATGCAGGACCGGTTTCCCGACAACCGGATCCTGAGTCACGATCTCCTCGAGGGATGCTACGCGCGCTCGGGACTGGTGAGCGACCTCGAACTCTTCGAGGACTACCCCGCGACGTACTCGTCGGACACCGCGCGGCGGCACCGCTGGATCCGCGGCGACTGGCAGATCGCGAGCTGGATCCTGCCGCGGGTGCCGGGCCCCGCCGGGCAGCCCTACCGCAATCCGCTGTCGGCCCTGTCGCGATGGAAGATCGCCGATAACCTGCGCCGCAGCCTGGTGCCGATTGCACTCCTGCTGCTGCTGCTGACGGCATGGGCCGCGCTGCCGTCCGTGCTTGCATGGACTCTCGCGGTGGTCGGAATACTGCTGGTCCCCCCGCTGCTCGGCTCGGTGCGGCAGTTGTTCCGCAAGCCTCCGGAGGCAACGGTACGCCAGCACCTGGACGCGACGTTGCGCACCGCCGCGGCGCAATGCGCGCACGCAGGCCTCACGCTGGCATGCCTGCCGTATGAAGCTTACGTCAGTGCGGATGCCGTGCTGCGCACCACCTGGCGGACGCTGGTCTCGCACCGGCGGCTGCTCGAATGGAATCCCTACAGCGCGCAGGCGGCACCCGTCCACCCGGGTTGCTGTCGTCGATTCGATTGATGTGGACGGCGCCGGCGGTCGCACTGGCAACCATCGGCTACCTGGCGATCGCGCGACCCTGGGTGCTCGGTCTCGCAGCGCCAATCCTGCTCCTGTGGCTGTCCGCACCGGGCATCACCTGGTGGTTGAGCCGGCCGCTGGTTCGCCCGGAGTCGAGGCTGACCCACCCGCAGCAGGAGTTCCTCCAGGTCCTGGCGCGGCGGACCTGGGCGTTCTTCGAGACTTTCGTCGGCCCGGACGACAACTGGCTCCCGCCGGACAACGTCCAGAAGCAGCCGGGCCCGATGGTGGCGCACCGTACCTCGCCGACCAACATCGGTCTTGCGTTGCTGGCCAACCTGGTCGCCCACGACTTCGGCTACCTGCCGACCGGACGGCTGCTCGAACGTACCGCCAGGACCCTGCGGAGCATGGCGTCCCTGGAACGCTACCGGGGTCACCTCTACAACTGGTACGACACCCAGAGCCTGCAACCGCTGCTGCCGATGTACGTGTCGACCGTGGACAGCGGGAACCTGGCCGCCCACCTGCTGACGCTTCGCGTCGGACTGCTGGCGTTGCCCGACGAGCCGATCGTGCCGCAGCGTGTGTTCGCAGGCATCGGCGACACGCTGGCAGTGCTGACGCAATCGCAGGCAGGCAACGCCACGAAGCGGCAGATGGAACTGCGGCGCGAACTCGACCTGGCCATCGCGGCCGGAGTGACCACACCCAGCGACGTCCGGCGACGCCTCGATCGCCTGGTCGTGCTCGCGGGCGAGCTCGCGGCGACCGGCGACAGCGCTGCGGTCGCGACGCCGGTCGACACCATGCCGCAGCAGGACTGGGCCCGCGTGCTGCTCGACCAGTGCCAGGCCGCCCGCGACGAGCTTGCAGCCCGTTCCCGGTGGACGTCGCTGGCCAGCCCGCCGGCCGGGCTCGAGACGCTGCTGCCGCATGCCCGGGTACCGACGCTGCGCGAACTGGCAGGGCTCGAGGAGCGCGTGCTGCCGATCATCGAGCGGGAACTCGCTGCGGACCACGACGCGGCGACGCACGCGTGGCTGCGCGATTTCCGGGCCGAAATTGCCGCAAGCAGCGCGCTCGCGCGGCAGGACATCGCCACCATCGAGGAACTGGCCCGGCAGGCCGACGAGTTCGCGACCCCGGACTTCGACTTCCTGTACGACACCAGTCGCCGCCTCCTGACGATCGGCTACAACGTCACTGATCGACGCCGCGACCCGAGCTACTACGACCTGCTGGCGTCGGAGGCGAGGCTATGCAGCTTCCTCGCGATCGCGCAGGGGCAGTTACCGCAGGAGAACTGGTTTGCACTGGGACGCTTGCTGACGGTCGCCGGCGGCGACCCGGTCCTGGTCTCCTGGAGCGGCTCGATGTTCGAGTACCTGATGCCGCTGCTGGTGATGCCTGAATTCCCGAACACGCTGCTCGAGCAGACCAGCCGGTCGGCGGTGCGACGCCAGATCGAGTACGGCAACCAGCGCGGGGTTCCCTGGGGGCTGTCCGAATCCGGCTACAACATGGTCGACGCGAACCGCAATTACCAGTACCGCGCGTTCGGCGTACCGGGACTGGGACTGCAGCGCGGCCTGGCCGACGACCTCGTGGTGGCTCCGTACGCTTCGGCCCTCGCGTTGATGATCGAGCCCGAGGCCGCATGCGAAAACCTGCAGCGACTCGCCGCCGACGGACTCCTCGGCCAGTATGGGATGTACGAAGCCGTCGACTACACCCCGTCGCGGATACCACGCGGCCAGGCGATGGCAGTCGTGCGGTCCTACATGGCCCACCACCAGGGCATGAGCCTGCTGGCGATCGCGGACCTGCTGCTCGACCACCCACTGCAGAAGAGGTTCGCGGCGGACCCGCAGTGCCAGGCCACGTTGATGCTGCTGCACGAGCGGATTCCGAGGGCGGCGCCGTTCCTGGCACACCCCGCCGAGTCGCCGTTGACGCACGCGGCAGCCGAGACGGCCGCGCCGCAGATCCGGGTCATCAAGCGCCCGGACACGCCGGTACCCGAAGTGCAACTGTTGTCGAACGGGCGCTATCACGTGCTCGTCACGGCGGCCGGTGGCGGCTACAGCCGCTGGAACGACATCGCGGTCACCCGCTGGCAGGAGGACCCGACCCGTGACCACTGGGGCAGTTTCTGCTACATCCGCGACACGGCGACCGGAACGTACTGGTCGAACACGGCGCAACCCGTGCCGAAGCGGCCTGACCGCTACGAAGCGGTATTCACCGAAGGTCGAGCGGAGTTCCATCGGCAGGATCGTGTCGACAATTCGCTCATCGAGACGCGCACGGAAATCGTGGTCTCGCCCGAGGATGACATCGAGCTGCGCCGCATCCGGCTCATCAACCGGTCCGGCAAGCGGCGCACGGTGGAAATCACCAGCTACGCCGAAGTCGTCCTGTCGGCACCGATGGCCGACGCGCTGCATCCGGCGTTCAGCAAGCTGTTCGTGCAGACCGAGATCCTGCGATCGAAGCGGGCCGTGCTTTGCACGCGCCGGCCGCGGGCGCACGACGAACAGGCGGGCTGGCTGTTTCACCTGATGGCGGTCACGGGCGCCGCGACTGGCGAGGTGTCCTTCGAAACCGATCGTGCGCGATTCGTCGGCCGTGGGCGAACCCTGGCCGCCCCGCGCGCACTCGACGCAGCGGGCCAGCTCTCCGGCAGCCAGGGCTCGGTACTGGATCCTGTCGCCGCCATCCGCCAGGTGATCATCCTCGAGCCGGACACGACGGCCACGATCGACCTGCTGACCGGCGCGGCCGCCGCGCGCGAAACGGCGGAGCACCTGATCGAGCGATACCAGGACCGCCACCTGGCCGACCGGGTCTTCGACCTCGCGTGGACGCACAACCAGGTCGTGCTGCAGCAGCTCGGCCTCGCCGAGGCCCAGGCGCAGGAATACGAACGACTGGCCGGCTCGGTGATCTTCGCGAACCCCGCGCTGCGAGCCGACACCGGCGTCATCCTGAGGAATCGCCGCGGCCAATCGGGACTCTGGGGCTATGCGATTTCCGGCGACCTGCCGATCGTGCTGCTGCAGATCGCGGACCTCGCGAACCTTGGCCTCGTCCGGCAGCTGCTGCAGGCGCGCGCCTACTGGCGCCTGAAAGGACTCGTCGTGGACCTCGTCATCTGGACCGAGGACCAGTCGGGCTACCGACAGCAACTCCACGACGCAATCATGGGACTGATTGCGGCCGGCGTCGAAGCCAACGTGCTCGACCGCCCCGGCGGCATCTTCGTGCGGCACGCGGACCACATATCGTTGGAAGACCGGCTGCTGCTGCAGTCCGTCGCGCGAATCATCCTCGTCGACAGCCGTGGCAGCCTGTCGGAGCAGTTGAAGCGCCGGCGCGCCCCCGAGGCGGGAATTCCCGAGCTGCAGCCCGTCACGACGCGCACGCCCGTCGCGCGAGCGGCCACGATCTCGCCGCGAGCCGACCTGATCCTGACGAACCACATCGGCGGCTTCACGCGCGACGGCCGCGAATACGTCGTCACGCTCACGCCCGGGCGCACGACGCCGGCGCCCTGGGTCAACGTGCTCGCCAACGCGCAGTTCGGTACCGTGGTGTCCGAGAATGGCGGCGGCTACACGTGGAGCGAGAACGCACACGAATTTCGCGTGACCCCGTGGCACGACGATCCCGTCACCGACGAGAGTGGCGAGGCGTTCTACCTGCGCGACGAGGAGACCGGGCGGTTCTGGTCGCCGACGCCCTTGCCGGCACCCGGCGGCGGCTCGTACGTCAGCCGGCACGGCTTCGGCTACAGCGTCTTCGAGCACGACACCGCCGGCATCTACTCCGAGATGACGGTTTACGTCGCCACGGACGCGCCGGTCAAGTTCTCGGTGCTGAAGGTCCGCAACGACTCAGGGCAGTCTCGTCGACTGTCCGTGACCGGCTACGTCGAATGGGTCCTCGGCGACCTGCGACCGAAGTACGCGATGCACGTGGCGACCGAGATCGACGCGGCGACCGGAGCGCTCGTCGCGCGCAACCCGTATAACTCCGAGTTCCCCGATCGAGTCGCGTTCTTCGACGTCGACGAGACCAGCCGGACGGTCACCGGCGATCGAACGGAGTTCGTGGGCCGCAACGGGTCGCTGCAGCAGCCTGCGGCGATGACGCGTGCACGCTTGTCGGGCAGGGTCGGTGCCGCCCTCGATCCCTGCGCGGCGATCCAGGTCGGCTTCGATCTCGCGCCTGGACAGGAGCGCCAGTTCGTCTTCCGCATGGGCGTCGGCGGGAGCATCGACGAAGCCCGTGCGCACGTGACCCGGTTCCGTGGTGCCGCAGCCGCGCGAACGGCGCTCGAATCGGTGTGGAACTACTGGAAGCGGACGCTCGGCGCCGTCCGGGTGGAGACGCCCGACGAATCGATCAACGTGCTGGCCAACGGCTGGCTCGTCTACCAGACGCTGGCCTGCCGCTTCTGGGCCCGCAGCGGGTATTACCAGTCCGGTGGCGCGTTCGGCTTTCGCGACCAGTTGCAGGACGCCATGGCGCTCCTGCACGCCGAGCCACGACTGGTCCGTGCACACCTGCTGCTGTGCGCGAGCCGGCAGTTCGTGGAGGGCGACGTCCAGCACTGGTGGCATCCGCCGCTCGGTCGCGGCGTACGCACGCGTTGCTCGGACGATTACCTCTGGCTGCCGCTTGCGACCTGTCGCTACGTATTCGCGACCGGAGATACCGGGATCCTCGACGAGACCGCGCCGTTCCTCGAAGGGCGCATGGTCAACCCCGAGGACGAGTCCTACTACGACCTGCCCGGCCGATCGCGCGAATCCGCCTCGCTCTACGAGCATTGCGTGCGCGCCGTGCGTCACGGGTTCAGGTTCGGGGAGCACGGCCTGCCGCTGATCGGTTCCGGGGACTGGAACGACGGCATGAACATGGTGGGCATCCACGGCAAGGGTGAGAGCATCTGGCTCGCGTTCTTCCTCTGCGAGGTGTTGCGTCAGTTCGCACGGCTCGCCCGCCAGCGCGACGATGCGGCCTTCGCCGAGGAATGTGACTCCGTCGGACGGCAGTTGCGCGAGAGCATCGAGCAGCACGGGTGGGATGGCGCGTGGTACCGCCGTGCCTACTTCGACGACGGGACTCCGCTCGGCTCCGCTTCGAATGCCGAGTGCCGGATCGATTCCATCGCCCAGAGCTGGTCGGTGCTTTCCGGAGCGGGCGACCCCGCTCGATCGCGACAGGCCATGGACGCGGTGGACGAGCACCTCGTCCGGCGCCGCGATGGACTCGTGCAGTTGCTCGATCCACCGTTCGACACGTCGAGCCTCGATCCCGGCTACATCCGCGGTTACGTGCCCGGCGTGCGGGAGAACGGCGGCCAGTACACGCATGCGGCGATCTGGGCATCGATGGCGTTCGCTGCACTGGGTGACCGCCGACGCGCCTGGGAGTTGCTCACGATCATCAATCCCGCGAACCACTCGCTGTCGGAAGACGCAGCGGAGAGGTACAAAGTCGAGCCGTACGTCGTCGCCGCCGACGTCTACGCCTCGTCGTCGCACGTGGGACGCGGCGGCTGGACGTGGTACACGGGCTCGGCGGGCTGGATGTACCGCCTGATCCTCGAGTCACTGCTCGGCTTGCGGCTCGAGGTCGACAAGCTGCGTTTCAAGCCGTGCCTGCCGCCGCACTGGCCGTCCTTCACGATCCACTACCGCTACCGCGAGACGAATTACCGGATCGTCGTCAACCAGTTGCCCGCGACCGATGGCACGCCGTCGGAGTCGATGACTGTCGTAGTCGATGGCGCGGTGCAACTTGACGCCGCCGTGCCACTGGTCGATGACGGAGAGGCGCACACCGTCGAGATCAGCGTCCCCGGCGGACGAGCCGACCCGCCCGATCACGCGTAGGCTTGACTCTGGACCATGGTCCAGACTGCAGACTGGCCTCCCAGAGGAGATCGGGCATGCCCACGTTCAGCATCGGCCAACTCGCGAAGCGCGCAGGTGTCGCCATCGACACCGTTCGTTACTACGAGCGCAACCAGCTGCTGGCACCCGCCGGCCGGCTCCAGTCGGGCTACCGCCGGTACGGCGACACGGAGCTCAAGCGGCTGCGGTTCATCCGACGCGCGAAGGCGCTGGGTTTCACGCTTGCGGACATTCGTGAACTGCTGTCCTTGAGCGACGAACGCAGTGTCGCCAAGGTCAAGCGCGCCGCCGAGGCCAAGCTCGCCGACGTCGATGAGCGGCTCGCCGAGCTGGAGCGCATCCGCAATGGTCTGCGCTCACTGATTGCCGCGTGCCCTGGCCACGGCCGCGCGGAGGCTTGCCCGATCCTCAATGCACTCAACGAGGAGGACGCGCCATGAAGAGCCATTCGGAGTTCATCGATCCAGTGTGTGGCATGACGGTGAAGGCTGACTCACCGCATCACGCAGATCACGACGGCCACGAGTATCGGTTCTGCTCGGCGGGATGCCGCACGAAGTTCGCGGCCGATCCTGCGCGCTATCTGATGCCGGCCGCCGTCGAGACGAAGGAGTCGCCTCCCGGAACGACCTACACGTGCCCGATGCACCCGGAGATCGTCCGCAACGAGCCCGGCACTTGTCCGATCTGCGGCATGGCGCTCGAACCGAGCATGCCGGGCCTGGACGACGGCGAGAATCCGGAACTGACCGACTTCAGGCGCCGCTTCTGGTGGACGCTGCCACTGTCGATCCTGGTGCTGGCCGTGGCGATGTTCGGGCACGGGGTGAGCGCCGTGTCACCCATGGTTCGCACCTGGATCGAGCTCGCGCTGACCGCACCCGTGGTGCTGTGGGCTGGCTGGCCGTTCTTCCAGCGCTGGGCACAGTCAATTGCAAATCGCAGCCCCAACATGTGGACGCTGATCGGCACCGGCGTGGGTGCCGCCTTCATCTACAGCGTCGTCGCCACATTTGCACCGGGCCTGTTCCCCCCCTCGTTCCAGGCCCATGGGCGTGTGGCGGTCTATTTCGAGGCGGCTGCGATCATCGTCTCACTGACCCTGCTCGGGCAGATCCTCGAACTCAAGGCGCGCTCGAGCACTTCCGCCGCACTCAAGGCATTGCTCGGCCTCGCGCCCAAGACGGCGCGGCGGCTGCGAGCCGATGGAACGGAAGAGGACATCCCCCTCACGCACGTCCATGTCGGTGATCGTCTCCGGGTGCGCCCGGGTGAGAAGGTGCCCGTGGACGGCGAGGTGATCGACGGTCGCTCCAGTGTCGATGAGTCGATGCTGACGGGCGAACCCATTCCCGTCGAGAAGGCGCTCGGCGCGAAGGTGATCGGCGCCACGATCAACGGCGTGGGCGCGCTCATCATCCGCGCCGACAAGGTGGGGTCGGACACGGTGCTCGCGCAGATCGTGCAACTGGTGGCCCAGGCACAGCGGTCTCGCGCGCCGATGCAGCGCCTTGCCGACAAGGTGAGCTTCTGGTTCGTCCTCGCGGTGCTGGCGACCGCGCTGGCGACGTTCGTGGCCTGGGGATGTCTTCGGACCGGAGCCATCCTGGACCTTTGCGGTGGTCAACGCGGTCGCGGTGCTGATCATCGCCTGTCCCTGTGCGCTCGGCCTGGCAACACCCATGTCGATCATGGTCG
This sequence comes from uncultured Gammaproteobacteria bacterium, assembly GCA_963777725.1. Lineage (GTDB taxonomy): Bacteria > Pseudomonadota > Gammaproteobacteria > Steroidobacterales > Steroidobacteraceae > RPQJ01. The sequence goes on along the minus strand of CAVZRR010000015.1, from coordinate 165,868 downwards.
CCACCGGCCGTGCGGCGCAGGCGGGCGTCCTGTTCCGCGATGCCGAAGCCATCGAGCGGCTGCGCACCATCGACACGCTGATCGTCGACAAGACGGGCACATTGACGCAGGGACGGCCGGCCTTCCGCCAGGTGGTCGGCCATGCGAGTTTCCCGGCCGACGAGGTGCTGCGCCTCGCAGCCAGCCTCGACCAGGGCAGTGAGCATCCGCTTGCGGACGCGATCGTTGCCGAGGCCCGGCGACGCAACTTGCCGCTGTCGCCTGCCGACGACTTCGAGTCGGTCACAGGTCTCGGCGTACGCGGTCGAGTCGACGGCCGGTCACTGGCGTTGGGCAGCGCCGGGCTGATGACGGAAGTCGGTGCAGACGTGAGCGTGCTCGCCCCCGAGGCTGAGCGGCTGCGGCTCGAGGGCGCCACCGCAATGTTCCTCGCAGTGGATGGTCAGGCCGCGGGACTCATCGCCGTTGCCGATCCGATCAAGGACAGTACGCCCGCCGCCGTGAAGGCCCTGCAAGCGGACGGTCTGCGCATCGTGATGGCGACGGGTGACAGCCGCACGACGGCCGACGCCGTCGCGCGCCAGTTGGGGCTCGATGAAGTGCATGGCGCGGTGCGCCCGCAGGACAAGGCCGCCTTGGTTGCGCGACTGAAGGCAGAGGGCCGACACGTTGCAATGGCCGGCGACGGCATCAATGACGCCCCCGCGCTCGCTGCCGCCGACGTCGGCATTGCCATGGGCACCGGTACGGACGTGGCCATGTCGAGCGCCCAGGTCACGCTGGTGAAGGGCGATCTCCGCGGTATCGCACGGGCCCGGGAGATCTCGCGGGCCACGGTCAAGAACATGAAGCAGAACCTGGGCTTCGCGTTCCTTTACAACGCACTCGGCGTGCCGGTGGCCGCTGGCCTGCTCTATCCAGTCTTCGGGTTGCTGCTGAGCCCGATGATTGCAGCACTCGCGATGAGCCTGTCCTCGGTGTCCGTGGTCGGGAATGCGCTGCGGTTACGCAATGCGTCGATTGAGGTTGCCGCGAGGGAGCACTCCCGAACTGGGGCGACGTCAGTCGGCCGCCGCTAACGCAGCGTTCCGGAGACTTTGTCCAGCGCCGCGAGAATGCGATCGTGCAGGGACGCACCCTTGTTCTGCGCGGCAGTCAGGGCCGTGGTATGTGCCGCGCACAGGTTCTCGGCCTCCCGCCAGTCCGCGGCGAGTTCCTCGGCCCAGTCCCGGAAGTCCTCGCCCGCACCCTTCCGCTTTTCGAGCGCCTGACGCAGGGTGGGATGGAAAAGCAGGAGGTCACGAAATCCCAGCACCCGCATGGGCAGCGGCAGGCGGACATACATCAACGTGTCATCGACGTGGATCGTCCGCGATGCGCGATGCAGCACGAGCACCGAGGAAAAGTGCACGTTCTCGTTTGCCGAGATGAAATCCACGCCGCGCGGCACCGAAAACTCGAAATCCTCCTCGAACAGCCTGTGCAGACGAGTCTGCTCCGTGCGAGTCTTCTGCCACGGAAGATCCGGAAACCGCGACAGGTGTCGGGCCGTGCCGTAGAGCTTGGCCTTGGGATACCTCCGGTGCATCGCGCGCACATGAACGGTGTGAAACGGATGGAGGTTGAGTATTGCCTCCACGTCCTTGCCGCCGTTGGTCAGTGCGTCGACATCGCGCTGCACTGCACCGCTCAGCGTGTAGGAATCAAGAAACACGAACCCGCCATTGGCGAGCCGCACCAGCGAGCAGTGGGTCCCGATATCGATCAGTCCGCCGACCTTGAACGAGCCCCGGATGTTCAGGAAGTCGTCCGCGACTCTGATTATTGAGTTCCCCATGAGTTCACCGGATACGCCCGCTGCAAGCAGGCGAACAAGAGGGATTGCCGAATCGTACGCCTGGCCAGGATCCTGCCGCTCTGTACGGTAGGAAACAGACCGGCCGGACCTGGACGGCTAGTCTGTGCTTCGCCTGCGCGATCGCGCGAGTAACGCCGATATCGGCAACACGATAGGAAATGCACATGAAAACCGGAATCCTGAGACTTACCGCAATCCTCGCCGTGCTGGCGGTGGCCGGCGCCTGCTCCTCCACACGCACCCAGCAGTCGGCTGGAGAGGTCATCGACGACAGCGTACTCACCTCCAAGGTGAAGGTCGCCCTGATCGACGATCCGATCACCAAGGCCGGCCAGATCAACGTCGAGACGTATCGCGGCGTCGTGCAGCTCGGGGGCTTCGTCGACAACGCCGAGCAGAAGAACCAGGCCACGAAGGTTGCCCGCTCCGTTACTGGGGTCAAGGAGGTCCGCAACGACCTGCGCGTCAGCACCAAGCCACATGCGACGGCCGGCCAGGACTACGATGACAGCATGCTGACGGCCTCGGTCAAGGCCAAGCTCACGGAGAATTCGGAGACCAAGGCCCACCAGATCAACGTGGGAACGGAAAAGGGCGTAGTGCAGCTGACCGGTTTCGTCGACTCGACGGCCATGAAGACCAAGGCTGGCGAGATCGCTCGATCCGTCGACGGCGTCAAGGACGTGCGAAACGACCTCGAAATCAGGCAGAAGTAACTCCACGGCGGCCGCGGGCGATATACCGCCCGCGGCTCGATCTCGCCGGGGCCTCGCTCTCCCTGGAGAACGATCCGCCGAAGTCCGGCACCATTACCGCTTCTTCGCGGCTTTCTTCGTCGCGGCTTTCTTCGTCGCGACCTTCTTCGTCGCCGCCTTTTTCTTCGTGACCTTCAGCTTCTGCTTGACGTCGCCAAACTTCGCCTGCGCCTTCCCGCGCGTCTTCTGGGCCTTGCCCTTTGCCTCCAGCTCCTTGTTGCCCACGAGCTTGCCGGCGGCTTCCTTGATCTTGCCCTGCACTTCTTTCATGCGGCCTTGAATCTGGTCTTTGTACGCGGTCACGACTTGCTCCTGAATTTGTAGGTGCCTTTGGATGTTCGGACCGACAACCGCATCTCGTCAATACGTCCAGATACAGTCAAGGCGCACGAAACTCTCCATCGAGTTGAAGCTCACCCGCGCTCTCACCCGAAGTCGGTGAGCCTGGCGCCTACACACGCGGGGGATCGGTATCGCGCTCCGGATGCCTGTGCCGGGCGACGGCCTTGATGAAACCCTGCACGTCACGGCTGATGGACTTGACGTGACCGAGTACGATGCCGGGATCGGCCTCGCCGCCCGGGAGCGACATGGGCGCCCCCGCCGCCTGCAGCAGTGCACGGGATTCGCCGATCGCGAGGATCGCCTTGCAGTGCCGGTAGGTATCCTTGACGAACTCCAGCGTCTGGCCGACCTTCTGCAGGGCTTTCACACCCGCCGCACCATCGGGCAGGACCAGGGCGTCGAAAAGCACCGCTGGCTCGTTCTCCAGCGACGCGTCGGCCTGCATCTCGTCCCCGGTCGACGTCTTGAACGGGCCGATACGAACGCCGACCAGCCGTGGCACGGCACCGGCGGCCCGCAGCGCGCTCTGGACCTGGGCGACGGACCGGCCATCGACGCCGTCTGCGACCAGCACCGCGACCTTGCGTGTGCGAATGCCGCCATCACCGGGCCGCGCCAGCAGCGACAGCGAGGCTGATCGTTTCACCTCGGGCCGTGGTGTCCTGGCCAGCGCGCGCGGCATCGGAGCGGGCAACGGCATCCCCAGGCCCTGCGCCACGCCCTTCGCGAGGTCCGCCGAAACGTTTCGCAGCATCGACACGACCCGCTCGCGGACCGCGGGGACGGTGCACTTGCTCAGCTCGAAGCGGAAGGCGGCGACGATGTGCGCCTGCTCGACCGCGCTCTGGCTTTCGAAGAACAGCGTCGCCTGATTGTAGTGCTCGGCGAACTTCTCGGGATGTCCGCGCACCTCGTCCTGGTCGACGGGCTCTGGAAACGACACGAAACCCGCGGCGCCGGCCTGGAACGGACACCCGCCACCGAGGCTGTTGGGCTCGTACGCGACCCGACCCCGATGTATCGCCTGGCGATGCATACCGTCACGCTGGTTGTTCTGCACCGCCGCGAGCGGCGCATTGATCGGGATTTCGTGGAAGTTCGGTCCACCGAGGCGCGAGATCTGCGTGTCGACGTACGAGTGGATGCGGCCCGCCAGCAGCGGATCGTTGGTGAAGTCGATGCCGGGCACCACGTGTGCCGTGCAGAACGCCACCTGCTCGGTCTCGGCGAAGAAATTGTCCGGATTGCGATTGAGGACCATGCGTCCCACCGGAGTCACCGGCACGAGTTCCTCGGGCACGAGCTTCGTCGGGTCGAGCACGTCGAAACTGAACCTGGCGGCCTGCTCCTCGGTGAACACCTGCAGCCCGAGTTCCCAGGCGGGATACTCGCCGGATTCGATTGCTTCCCACAGGTCTCTGCGGTGGTAGTCGGGATCCGCACCGGAAATCTTCACCGCTTCGTCCCACCACAACGAATGCGTGCCGAGCACCGGATTCCAGTGAAACTTCGCAAACACCGATGCACCGGCGTCGTTGACGAGGCGGAAGGTGTGCACGCCGAAGCCCTGCATCATGCGCAAGCTGCGCGGGATGGCCCGGTCGGACATCACCCACATCACAGTGTGGATGCTTTCCGGCATCAGGCCGACGAAGTCCCAGAACGTGTCGTGCGCCGAGGCGGCCTGCGGCATGCCGTGGTGCGGTTCAGGCTTCACGGCGTGCACCAGGTCCGGAAACTTCATCGCGTCCTGGATGAAAAACACGGGCATGTTGTTGCCCACGAGGTCCCAGTTACCCTCGTCCGTGTAGAACTTCACGGCAAACCCCCGCACGTCGCGGGCGGTGTCCTTGGATCCGCGCTCGCCCGCCACGGTGGAAAAGCGCACGAAGACGGGCGTGATCTTGCCCGCGGACTGGAAGGGCGCCGCGCGTGTGAGCTTGGTGAGGGGCTCGTAGCACTCGAAATAGCCGTGGGCCGCCGAGCCGCGCGCGTGCACGACGCGCTCGGGGATGCGTTCGTGGTCGAAGTGCGTGATCTTCTCGCGCAGGATGAAATCCTTGAGCAGGGCGGGCCCGCGCAGCCCGGCCTTGAGCGAATGCTGGTTGTCGGCGACGAGCACGCCCTGGTTGGTGGAGAGCGGCTGGCCTGTGGCGTCGACCCGAAGCCTGTCGAGCGGGCCGACGGTCAAGTCGTCGCCGGCGGCCGCGGGCCGCCCCGTCTTGCCGGACGAATTCGCCTCGGCCAGGGAACTGGCACCGACGAGGTCCGATGGCGGTGCCGCGTGCTGTCCCTGCAGCGGCACGGTCGCGTGTTCACGTCCGTACTCGGCCGCCTTGTTGGCGTTGAACGGCAGCGATGCCACCGTCGCATTGGTATCGTCGAGCTGCCGCGCCTGCTTGCCGGCCAAGGACTTTCCCGGACGGACTTTCGCTGGTGAACGCTTTGACCTTGCCATGGCTGCCTCTTCCTGGGCGGTGATCGGGTCACACCATGCTGTGCAACCTGGCAAGACTCGTCTGTCGGACGGGATCCTGGCTGGTAAAGGCGGCGTCCTACGCGGTGCTCCTGCTGCGGGCGGCGCCGTAACGCCGCGGCTACGAGGATGGGCAGTTCCACGCCTGCCCGGCGTGGACTGCCCCCGCTCGTCGGGACCTACTGTTTGTCGTAGACCATGACGTTGTCGTACGGCACACCCGTTGCGCTAGTGCCTTTGCTGCTCAACGTGAGCACCTTGCCATCCTTGGAAACGGTGCGAGTGGTCGTACCGATGACTTTGCTGCCTTTCTTCTGTGTGCTCTGGACCGTGTGGTCATCGACCTGTTTCAACGACAGGGTGTCAAAGTTGGCTGACCCGGTCAGCGGGTAATCCTTTCCATCCGCCTTGAACGTTGACTTGACGACGGTCTCCTTGCCGTCCGCCCCGACGCTCGTCCAGGTCATCGCGGTGCCTTTCTCGGTTGCCGAGTAGACCCGGGTATCGCTCTTCGGCGCCGGGCCCGGGCTGAACTTGGATTTCGCGACATTGATCTGCCAGGTCCCGATCACAGGATCTGCGTCCGGTGCCGCGACGACGGCGGTGCTTCCGACAGTCAGCAATACCGACATTAGTGCGGTCTTCAGAATCGCTTTCATCTTGGTCCCCTCTGGAGGTGTCGTGCTTTTAGTTTCGATACTGCGCGTTGGCATCGACCACCATGATCCAACGCGAGCGAAGTAGTATCTGAGGCCGCTTCGCGCTTGTCTGTGCGGCAGGGAACACAGCCAGTGCGAAGACTCGAGAGCCACCTCAATACCCGGCCAAGCGCGTATGAACACTCCCCAGCCTGCGAGTAGAACCCCGGCAGCAAGCACCAGGCTTGCGGCATCCAGCACCTTTGCCGCGTCCTCGTACGCGGCCTTGAACGTTGCAACCAAGCCTTCAATCGTCAACGCCACCACAACGACCACGAGGAACCTCGAACGGCAGCGCCGCACGCAAGTCGGGCCACTGATGTGAGCGTCGCGCAGGACCTCTTCTTCGACAATGGTCTGGGCGATCTGCAGTGCCACCGCCGCCGCTGCCAGCAAGCCGACCTAGGCGGCGATGAGGATGAGCATGAGTGCGGCGCAGGCAAAGAGAATTGCCATGAGGCCGTGGATAATCGAAAAAGGCGCGCAGCAGGGCTTTCATCGACTGACCTTGACACAGGCAGAACGGGAAAGTGGATTTTGCGCGTAGGATGATTGTCCACCATGCCGCAACGAACCATCGCGCCGCGCGGGCCCGATCGTGACGCCGCCCTTCGACAGTACCGCCGACGCGCCGGCGTCTACGACCGGGAACTGGCGTTGTTTGAACCCATGCGGCGCCTCGCAATCTCAAAGCTTGGGCTTCGCCCGGGTGACGTCGTGTTCGACGTGGGCTGCGGCACGGGTCTGAGCCTGTCTGTGCTCAGGCGGGGCGTCGGCCCCAAAGGCCGCATCGTCGGCATCGAGCAGTCCCCCGAAATGGTTGAACAGGCTCGCCGGCGTGTGGCACGGGCGCGCTGGGCACGAGTGACGCTGATCTGTTCGCCGGTGGAAACCGCCGACATCCGCACGAATGCCGACGCTGCGCTGTTCCACTTCACGCACGACATCCTTCAGCGGCCAGAGGCGATAGCCAACGTTATCAGCCACTTGAAGCCGGGCGCGCGAGTCGTGGCGTCGGGCTTGAAGTGGGCAGCACCATGGCTGATGCGGCCGATCAACCTGCTCGTTCTGCCAGCCGCGTTGCGCTCCGTAACGTCACTCGACGGCATGGACCAGCCGTGGCGACTGCTGCAGGACCAGCTCGGTCAAATGACCGTCGAGTCGAGACTGCGAGGTGGAGCGTACATAGCCAGCGGCGTTTGCGCTTCGTCGTGAACACGGCGCTCGCCGGCTCGTCCTCTCACTCGAACACGCTGAGGCTGCTCTCCGGGGGACGCAGGACTCCGAGTTTCACCCCCATCCGTTTCATGACGCCGTGGAACTTCGTGACATTCCTTGGTCCACCTTTGTATGCGGCGAACGGGAAGATGCCAGGCACCTCCTTGTTGTCACGATACGCCTGGCGGATATCCGCACGCATTTGCGACAGCTCGATGTCGAAGAGGCAAATCGCCGCCTTCATGACGTTCAAGAGATCCGTCGCGCCGCGCTCGAAACCGGGTCCAGCCTTGCCTCGGGGCATCGCCTGACCACCAGCGCATAGGTGCCATTGCCCCTCCTGTTCGTGAGCTGCATGGGGCCGAGCGCGCTTGTATGATTCGAGCGGTAGTGAGCTTATTGGCCAGGTTGTTGACCCTCGAGCTGAGTTTGCAAAGGTTTGCGAAACGTTGCGTGATGTCTCGCAACAATAATCAAAGAATTCAGCGATGACTGAAACCGCAACCCGCCCCAGCAACGTCCGCTGGCGCATTCTCGCCATCCTGATTTTCGTCAGTTTCGTCTCGTACCTGCTGCGCGGCAACCTGTCGATTGCCGGTCCAGCCATGGTCGCAGACCTGCAACTGACGGAAATCCAGTGGGGCTGGATCCTGGCCGCCTTTCCGCTCGGCTATGCGTTGTTCCAGTTTCCAGGAGGCTACTGGGGTGACCGCAAAGGACCAAGATTCACCATGGCGGTCATCACGATCGCCTGGGGTGTGCTGATCGCCGTCACCAGCCTGACGCCAGCCCGGGATGTTGCCCCGGTCTACCTGGTCATCGGCTTTCTGTTGACCGTCCAGTTCCTGGTGGGCCTGTCCCATGCGCCGGTGTTTCCCATCATGGTCTCGGCGATCGAGCGCTGGTTTCCACCCGGCGGCTGGGCGCTTCCGAATGGCTTGACCAGTGCCGGTCTGACGGTCGGCCTGGCGGTCACCGCTTCTGCGTTGCCCTGGCTGATCGGTCAGCATGGCTGGCGCGTCGGTTTCCTGGTGCTGGCGCCGTTTGCCATCGTCGCCGGTGCCTTGTGGTGGTGGTACTCGCGGGACAATCCTGCCGATCATCACGCAGTCAACGCTGCCGAAGTGGATTTGATCCAGTCTCCAGCCGGTCACTCTTCATCTGCTGAAAGCTTCGAACCGGCCTGGCGTCGTGTGCTCAAGAACCGTGACGCCCTGTTCGTGATGCTCAGCTATTCATCGATGAACTTCGTGTTCTACGTGGTGTTCAGCTGGGGCTATTACTACATGGTGACGGTGCGTGGCATGGGCGCCCAGGAGGCTGGCTTCCTGACGTCGGCGCAGTGGCTCGCCGGCGCTGCCGGTGCATTGTCCGGTGGCTGGCTGGGCGACAGGCTGAGTCACACGATGGGCGTGCGCTGGGGCTGTCGCATGCCAATCGTCATCGGTTGCAGCGTGTCTGCCATGCTGTTGATCGGCGTAGCCTTGCATCCCAATGCCTACGTGGCTGCATTCATGCTGGGCGCCTGCTTCTTCTTCAATCAATTCACCGAGGGAGCCTTCGCGGCCAACGGGGCAGCCATCGGCGGCCGCCATGCAGGCACGGTGTATGGCCTGTTCAATACGGGCGCCAACCTGATGGGATTCGTGAATGCCCTGGTCTTGTCGGCCATCGCGGCTGCGCTGGGCTGGAAAATTGCAATGGCCAGCGGAGCTGCCTTTGCGCTGCTATCCGTGGCTTTTATCCTGCTCTCGCGTGCGGATCGGCAGGTCGACCAGGCCGACTGAGGCTTGCCGCGCCCACGGAAGATACAAGAAGGACAGCCGCACGATGTCCAAGCGCAGGTCGTCCGGATTGAGGCCGACGGGCGTCGACATCACCAGGCGGTTCCCTGCGACTTGCGTCGCCGGGAACCGCCACGTTTGATGAACCTCCGAACGAGGACCTGCTCGCTTACCGATATTGCGGCAACAGCACGCTGTCGACCACGTAGATCACGCCGTTGTCGGTCACGATCGGCCGGCCGATCACGCGAGAGTTATTGATGAACAGCGTGTCGCGTTCGCGCTCGGCAAAGACCTCCTGGCCCTGTACAGTCTTGATGTCCCGCGGTGCCACGAAAGCAAAGCGCAGATCCTGCCTGCCATCCGTGACGTGGTAAAGCAACACGCTGGACAATGCGGCGGTGTCCGACAACAACAGATTGAGCACCGGAGCCGGCACTTTCGCGAAGGCGTCGTTGGTCGGTGCGAAGACCGTGAACGGCCCCGGTCCCTGCAAGGTGCTGACCAGCCCGGCGGCAGTCAGCGCCGTGACCAACGTGCTGAAGGCGGGGTTGGACACGGCCACGTCCACGATCGTGCCACTCACCCGAATGGGCTTCGCGATATCCGGGATGGCGGCCTTGCTGTAAGTGCCACTGGCCATGGCCGGTCCGCCGACGAGTGTCGAGGCCGCCAACACCGCGGCCAGCGTTTGCCGGGCCCGCTTCACGGTCGTCTTCATGCTCACGGGAATCATGTTCGAGTCTCCTGGTGGTGCGAATGTCTGGTTCGACGATCGAGCGAAGACCCAACCGCGTGGCAATCGCGGGTACTGCAGCGGCGTCATCGCTTCATGAAAAAGTCTGACGAGCGCGGTGTGAAGACGGCGTGAAGACGCCGTGCAGACGCCGTGAAGGCGCGCCTGCCGGGAGCCGTCAGTTTGCTTCAGGAATCACCGCGAGGCGGTCGCCGGCGGCCTCTCAGTCGAACACGCTGAGGATGCTCTGGTACTTCTCGATGTACCAACGATTCTCGTTGTTGTACCTGGGGATCGGCACGGGACGAACGCCCGTCGCATCCTCCTTCCAAAGACAAGGGCAGTTCACCTCTCTTCCCGGAGGCTGCTCTCCGGGGAGACGCAGGTCTTCAAGTCTCACCCCCATCTTTCGGGTGACACCGTACAGCTTCGCGACATTCCTGGGCCCACCGTTGTAGGCGGCGACCGGGAAGATGCCAAGCACCTCCATGTTGTCACGGTACGCGCGGCGGATATCGGCACGCATTTGATACAGCTCGATGTCGAAGAGGCAGATCGCTGCCTTCATGGCGTTGAGCAGGTCCGTCGCGCCGCGCTCGAAGTCCGGATCAAGCTTCGCCGCAGGGCATCGCCTGACCACCAACGCATAGGTCCCGTTCCCCCGCCGGTTCGTGAACTGCATGGGGCCGAGGGCGGCTGCGCTCGAGACGCTGTACCGATACGCCTCCTCCCGCTTCAGGCCGTAGTGGCCCAGCACCTCATCGACTGCACCGGTCTTCTTTTTCACAAAATCAGCGTCGTCCGTCTGTTCGATCACCGCCAGTGTGGCGATGACTTCAGCGGGCACCACGTCTGCGAGCAGCATCCCCGGAAATGCCACCGAAGGCGCTCTTGCGAGACGCAATTCCTCGATCGCCCTGCGCGCCGTGTCCAGGAGGAATTCCTTCCCGCCACTGACAAAAGCCGGATCGAGGGTGTCCTCGTTCGACGGAAGATAGACGATGGGCTTTGCAGTCGCGACGACGGCTCGCCATTTCTTTTTGGCGATCAGGGCACTGTCGAAGACCGGGAACTTCCTGCCGTAGACCTTCAATGGCTCTCCGTCCCTGGAGAACGCAAACATCAACCGCTCGGCACCCGTGCCCTTGACGTGCCGTGCCTCGACTCCCGGTGTGCGCATGATGAACGGCAAGGGCTTCCGGCCGGGCTTCCATTTGACCGGAGGGCGGGGAATCTCGATGTGCACGATGGACCATTCCTGCTTCGACTCGCTCCACAGAGCGAACGCCACGGGACGCCCGCGAAGCGCCTCTTTCCGGCCTTTCCCCGTGAACACATACTCGAGTTTGACATCGCGAAGCAGGGACTTCGCCTCGGCCACGAGGTCAAGGATCACCTCGTGACGATCGCGATGTGCCTCAACGACCACCTCCTCGAGCTCCTGGTCGCCCGCGACGGCCGCGGGATGCTCTGACTCGGCCAGGACCAGCGGAACCTCCCCTTCTCCCCCGACGTTCGCCAACGGGGCTTCGCTCACTTCTTGAGCAGTCGATTCCTGCTCGATGAAGACGGGCTCTCCTTCATCGACGACGCCTCCCGTCGTCTCGCATGCCGCAGTGCAGATCAAAGCAGCAAGGACGAAGAGAGCCTGTACTGCTCTGCGGGTGACGCGCGCATCCATGAAGTCTTCTGTCAATGACGGGTGGTGAGTGGCCTTGCCGGGTGAGAACCGCAGTCGCACCTTACTCCAGTGACTGCAAGGACGGTCGTCGATGCACACCATCTCGACGACCGTCACGCGTCAGTCAGTTCGACGCCGGCTTCGTCTGTACGTCGACCGGGCCCTCGAACGCGATGAACAATGCGCACGGCTCCTTGCTGAGGCACTCGCCCGTGTGCGGCGCGCCTGCAGGCCCGTAGGCATACGTGCCGACTTCCAGCGTCGCGGGCTCTTGACCGTCGTAGGTCACGCGCAGCCGGCCGGAGACCAGCGTCATGCGTTCGGCCGACGTGTGCCAGTGGTGCGGGATCGAATACCCCGGGGCGACCTTGAAGAATACGTCCGCGTTCGGCTGGGCAGGATCGCCATGCAGCACGGCGATCTCGCAACCGGCGGGAAAGACCGCAGGACACGGGCCCCACTCGAGAGCGGGGTCCTGGATCGTTCGCGCGAGCGGCGCTTCCCCAGCGCCCGCCTCGTGCGACAGGCCCAGAACCAGCGGAAGCATCCAAAGCGCAGCGGCAACTCGGGTCTTGATGGACATGGTTCCCCCTCGGCGATGGCCGTTTGACGAGTGCGATCTCTCGCGCCACGCATTCTTTCTCACGGGCACGAGCGTAGCAAAGGATAGCGCTACTGGACCGAGCGCGCGGGGCAATGGCCTTCAATGTTGACCGGGGTCGAACTGCGCGAGTTATCGGCATATAGTCCCCCCGACGCGGTACCCGCGCAGCGGAGTGGCGCGCGAGCGAATAGACAACACAAGCAAGGGGAGATGCCATGAAGCGACTGATGGCAGCACTGCTGCTGACTCTGTCCATGCCGGCGATGGCAGACCACTACGACGTGATCGAGTTCAAGCTGAAAGATGGCTGCACCCTCGCGACCTACCTGCAGGTCGTGAAGGACTTCAACGAGTGGGGCAAGGGGTACGGATACCGGGCGGAGGTCGCGAACAAGGTCCATCACAATGACCTCACCACCCTGCTGTGGCTCGGCCGCAGCGCGAACGCGGCTGCGTTCGGCAAGGCCTGGGACACCTGGCGCGACGCGCAGGCCGATGCGAACTCCGCACCGGCGAAGCTCAATGCGCGCTTCGCGGCCTGCAGCACCAACGTCAGCCGTCGCAGCTACGACGTGTATTGAGAGGGGGACCTACACATGAAAAGACTCATCGCCATCGCGCTGCTCGCCGTGCCGTGCGCGTCATTCGCCGATCACCTGGACGTCATCGAGGTGAAGCTGAACCAGGGCTGCTCGCTCGCGAGCTATCTCGCGGTCGTCAAGGATTTCAACGAGTGGGGCAAAGGCTACGACTACAAGGCCGAGATCCTGGTGCCGCTGCAGCGATCCAACCTCGAGACGATATTCTGGGTCGGGCGCAGCGCAAGCACCGAGAGCTTTGGCAAAGCCTGGGATGCCTGGCGCGACGCACAAGCGAATCCGGACTCGGTCGCAGCGAAGTTGAACGCGCGACTCGATGCGTGCAGTACCAGCCAGAATCGGTCTGGCATGGACACTTACTAGCCGGCCAGGTCGCGCCTGGCCGGCTGCAGCAAGGCCGCTTCAGCGGGGAGGGACCACCTGGTGAACGAGCCACCACCGATGCACGGCACCGAAGGCTGGTGGGACGCGCTGCGCCGGCGCAAGGTGGTGCAGTGGGGAATCCTCTACGTCGCAGGCGCCTGGAGCTTCCTGCAGGGCTTCGAATTCCTCAGCGACACCTACGCCTGGTCCCGCCAGCTCCAGCAGTTGACGACGCTGGCGCTGCTCATCGGCTTACCCGTCGTCCTCGTGCTCGCGTGGTACCACGGCGACCGCGGTCAGCAGCGCGTCACCACTGCCGAGTTCGCGATCATCACGCTGCTGCTGCTGATCGGCGGCGGGGCACTTGCCTTCTACCAGCACAACAGCGAAGGCGATGCCGAGAGGGCCTTGGCGGCGCCCGACACCTCTGATCCGCTAGCGTCGCCCGGCGCGCCGATGCACGGCCGTCCCTCGCGGTGCTGCCCTTCGTCGACCTGTCGCAGGCGAAGGACCAGGAGTACCTGGGCGACGGCCTGGCCGAGGAGATCCTCAACCAGCTGGCGCAGGTGCCGGCGCTGCGGCTGGTGGGACGCACCTCCAGTTTCTCGTTCAAGGGTAAGGACGATGACCTGCACACGATCGGCAGCAAGCTCGGCGTCGCCCACCTGCTCGAAGGCAGCGTGCGGAAATCCGGCGACAGGATCCGGATCACGGCGCAGCTCGTCGCCACCTCGGACAGCTCACAGCTGTGGTCGAAGAACTACGATCGAAACCTGACCGACGTGTTCGCGGTCCAGGACGAGATCGCCCGCGACGTGGCCCAGGCGCTTTCGGTGAAGCTCGACGCGGTGAAGCTGAACACCGCGCAGGGCGGTACGACCAACGTCGATGCCTACGACCGCTACCTCCGCTGGCGCCAGTTGCTCTTCTCCGAATTCTACGACGAGGAACACGACCGCGAGCGCGTGCGACTGGCACGCGAAGCCGTGGCGCTCGACCCCGCGTTCGTGCTCGGGTGGGATGCACTGGCCAGGTCACTGGGCGCGTTGGCCAACGAAGTCGACGGGCGAGCAGGCCGAGCGGTTGCGCGACGAAGCCGCGCAGGTCCGTGCACGCATCGCCAGGCTGGCGCCGGACCACTGGATCGTCAAGCGCGATCGCGCCTACGCCTTGTGGCGTGAAGGCAAATGGGCGGAGGCCATCGCCCTGACCCGGGAGATCATGGAAGGCGGGCCGATGAGCTACGAGCGCGCCTATCCGTACACGGAACTGATCTTTTCCGTCGGCCATCTCGACGAAACGGTCGCCGTGGTCGAGCAACTGAAGGCCATCGAGCCGCTGTCAATGTTCATTTCGCGCGACCTGCAGTACGACTATACGGCCGCCCGCCGCATTGACGATGCGGAGGCGGAGTACCAGCGCAGCCTGTCACTGAAGGGCGACGATACACAGCCGACGGGCCTCGCCTTCCGGCGTTTGCTGGCGCGGCCGGATGCGGACCCCAAGGCGCTGCGCGATCTGCACGGTCGATTGGTCAAGTTGCGGGACTGGCCGTTCCTGCTCGACCTCGGGGGCGTGTTGGACGATCGCGAAGCCATGCTCGCGATCCTGCGCGAAGCGGCGCAGGATCCCGCGTACGCTGGAGACCGGGAGGCCATCCTTTTCCAAATGGAGACCGCCGATGCGCTGGGCGACGCCGACTTCGCCGTGGACGCCTTGCGCCGGTTCCTGGAATCCGACGAGGGCTTCGACGATGGCAGCATGCACTACACGACCTACTGGGAGTTCTGGACGCCGCCGTATTCCGACCTCAGGGCCCATCCGGAGTTCAAGAGATTGCTGATCCAGACGGGGGTGGCCGATTACTGGCGACAGAGCGGCCGATGGGGCGACGGCTGCAAGCCGGTCGGCGCGGACGATTTCCAGTGCGAGTGATGCCCGGAACCCGTTTCAATTCATGCAAAGCTCCCGCAGCTGCTGCACACCCGTCATGCCGAGGGCAGCCGAACCGGCTTGTGCTCCGCAATTACCCGATCACGGGACCGGATGCACCGCAGACTTCAACCGCTCGAGAATCGCTTGCTTCGACGCTGCATCCAACGCGAGATCGCCATCTTCGTCGGCGCCCGGCAGCGGCCCGGGTGCAAAATCCGCATCGGCATTTTCAATGTAGAAGAAGATCACTTCACTCTGCCCATCTCCGTCCGCGACACGCGCCAGGCGCGCCAGTCGAAAGAGCCGCGGAACCCGGAATCCCTGCTCGACCAGGAACGCACGCGTGAGTCCGGCCTCGGCGTCGGGAGATCTCGCCGCCGCCCGCTCGTCGTCGTGCACGTAAGCGTAGAACTGGAATGTCTGGGCACCAAACTCGGCGGGCGGCCTGGCCGGATAGACAAACGAGAATTTCACGCCAGGATTGACCGTCTCGTACTGGACGATGACGAGTCGACGAATGCTCGACTCGGCGTCGGCATCGACGAAGATTCGCCGGTCGGCCGTGGTCTTTCCAGCGATCGCGATCCGCAACGGCAACAAGGGCTTGAACGCGGCATCGATCTGCAGGACGAGGGCCGGACTTGCAGGAATCCTCAGCGTCAACCCGTCCTGCTCCAGCACCGCGGACATCGCGATGCGCGGTTGCCCAGCCGCCAGACAAATCCCCAGCACGGACGCCAGACACCTTGCGCGCATCGACCGCCCTCCCGCGAGTTGTGGACCCCCAGTCGTCGTGGCGGTTCGAAGTCTATGAGCATCAGTCGGAAAGTCCAGGACGTTTGACTCTAAACCGTCCCGCTGCTCAAAGGTGGGTGGACGTCGGGACCAGCGTGGCTCACAGTGCAGAACGACTGCGATGGTGGTGGATACCGTGAACAAAGACCTTAGTGGACCTTGGCAAGATCAGCTCAAGCGCGCTGAAGATGAAATCAAGGCCGCCCGCGATCTCATTCGCCGCGTGGCTGAATGTTCCAGGAAGGACTTCGCCGCGGATGACGTATTCCCACGGTCCCTGCCTGCAGACATTGCCGACTTGCTGGGCAGCATGGAACGAGCTCTCCAGTCTGCGGAGAGCCGTATCTCTGATGTCACGGATTCGATTGAGCGGCTCCAAGCACCTCGATAAAGCACGCTACGCAGCCACATGAACCTCGCGATCCGCAATGCGTACGAGACTGAGCTGCGCGCCGCCAGTATCGCGACGATCGGAGGAGAATTCGAAATTGCGTTTCATCATCTCGAGCGCGCTCACATCCTCAGTCAGCGTTACACGTCGGCACATGTTCACGTGCATTGGCTCATGCTGCGCCTCGGGGCTTCGATGGGTGCCTGGCGCGAGGTGATTGGCCAATCGACCCGCATCGTCGCGGCAGCGATGTTCTCTCGTATCTGGGTGCCCATTGGCAACACTGGCCGCGCCAATGTCAGCGCCATTGAGCCCATGGAGGTTCCCGACGATCTACGTTCCCTGCTGGAAAATCGTGATGCCTAGCAATACGCAGCGCAACCCGGGCGGCGAGTCGTGCCACTGATCGTCGGAGTATCCCTGGCGTTGGCCGTGGGTGCGCTGTACACGGTCTTTCGCCTTGATCGTGACCGGGCATTCTATCCAACCGTGATGATCGTAATCGCGTCCTACTATGCGCTATTCGCGGTAATGGGAGCGTCTACACACACCCTCGTACTCGAGTTGCTGGCTGGCGCAGTATTCCTGCTGGCCGCCGTGTATGGTTTCAGAACATCCCTCTGGGTTGTGGCGGCTGCGCTGGCAGCGCATGGGATCTTTGATCTCGTTCACGGCTCGGTCATTTCCAATCCCGGCGTGCCGACCTGGTGGCCGGAGTTCTGCCTCGCGTACGATGTGACGGCCGCTGCGTACCTGGCCTGGTTGCTCAAGAGCGGGCGAATCCGTGCTGCCGCCTGACCCCCCTGCAACTTCGCGCGGATGCAGGTTGAGCCCGGGAAGTCATTTGTGAGTCCCGGCGCCGATCGTGCGCGGTGTCTTTCCGGCGTCCGGTTGTCGTATTGCGCTGCGAGCCCTGGCACGGATAATGCCACTCATGCGTCCGCACCCGGTGCGCGGGTGTCAGTGACGCCTGCGATCATGCTTGGAGGTCCGAATGATGAGCACTCCGGCTGATGAAAATTTGGCGGATGACGATCTGGACATCACGGCCAAACTACCGATTCTGAGTCTTGCGGACATCGTTGACGCGCCGTCCGGTGTGGACGACGCCACGGGAGAATACCGGACCCAACCGCGTGCAACCGCCGCGCTGCGTGCCGAGCCGGACGGGCACTGGGATCTGTCGGATGAACTCGTCGCAGTGCGGGACCGGATCGCCACCCTGGAAGCCACGCTGGCGGATACCGAAATCAGACTGACCCAGCTGCAGGCACGCCATGATTCCCTGCAGACCCACCATGCCGACTTGCTGATCCACAGCCAGGCCGTGTCGCGGGATCGCGACCGCCTCGCTGAGGAACGCCTGCTGTGGCTTGCAGAGCGACAACAGTTGCAGGATCAGCTGGAGCAGCAACACCTCGAGACGAGCACCGCGCTGCTGGATCTGCAGCAGTCTCTTGAACAGGAACAACGTACCAGTGGTGAACTGCATCGGCAGCTGGTGGAGCACCGGCAGCATGGCGAAGCGCTGCAAACGGAGTTGCTGACTGCGCAGCAGCAATTCGCAGAGCAGCATACCTCGGCTGCTGCACTGGCGCGCAGCATGGCGCAGGCCCTGCTCGAAAAGGACGATTTGCAGCGCGCCCTGGTGGCTCATGAGCAGCGCATTGCCGACCTGGAAAGCCGCTTCAACGATACTTCCGCGCAGCTGGCCAGTGCGATCGCCAATGGAGAGTCGCTGCTGCGTGAGCTGACGGAACGCCAGGCGGAAATCAGCGCCTTGCAGGACGCACTGAACCACGCCGTGATCGAGAATGACCAGTTGGGTCAACAGCTCGCCGAGCGCGACGCCTCGTTGAATGCGCGTCAGGAGGAGATGGCCAGCCAGGCGCGGGAGTTGCTGGTGCTGCAGGAGGCGCAGGCCGCCCTGCTGCAACGTGAAGCAACGCTGCAGGACAGCGTGATGCAGTTGCGTGAGGAGCTGGGCCAGGTGCAGTTGCAGCTACAGGAGCGTGACAAGCTGGCGTTGGAGCAGGCACGCGAGCTCGACGGGATCCACGGCACGAATCAACAGTTAACCGAACAGGTCAGGCACCGCGACCAGACCGTGGCGGTGCAAGCTGAGCGCATTGCCAATTTGTCAGCGTCCGTGCAACGCCTGCAGGATGAGCTGGCAGCCAAGCAGCTTGAACAGGGCGCCAGCGCCCGGCAGATCGAGGCCCTGCAGGCCGAGCTGCACCAGCATGTCGAGGCGATGCACGCCATTCGTCGCGACATCCAGCAGGTGGCGTTGCAGACACGCAGGACCGAGGGCGGGACGCTGCTCAGGACCCTGACGCGGGATGATGCCGAGGGCGTCGTGCATCTGCTCAACAAGAGTTCCATTTCGATTGGCCGTGGCCCTGAATGCGACATCCAGCTTCGGTCCAGTTCGGTCAGCCGGTATCACGCAGTTCTCAGGATCAGCCACGACGCCGTCATCCTCGAGGACATGGACAGCACCAATGGCTGTTACGTCAATGGCCGGCGTGTCACGCGTCAGTTGCTCAAGGATGGCGACACACTGCAGGTGGGCGCGGTACCGCTGCGCTTTGGTTGCCGCGCCACACAGGACTGACCAGTACGTGTGGCCGACCGAACTGTTTCCGAGCGGTTCGCCGACACTTTTTCGTCGGCGCGACTCCCCAACACCGCAGCATGCTGTCAGCCAGAGGACCGACGTGACTTGGGAGTCGACTTCTCCAGTACCTCGGCCATTCGGGTCTGCCAGCCAGGACCCGTCGCCTTCCAGTTGGCGATCACTTCCGGCGGCAATCGCAGCGACAGCAGTCTGCGTGGATGCTGCAACTTCGGGCGTCCTCGACGAACCAACTTTTCGCCCCGGTACAAGTCGGCACCCGCGATCCACTCGTCGGTAATTTCCGGCGGCTCACTCGTCACGACTGAAGTACGGACGGAGCCTTTTCGCTTCGCGCTCATGACAATGCCTCATGCTGATGATGCGCCTGGCCGAACCGCGCGGTGTCCAGGCGAACACAACCAATCGTGAATCGAGCATCCCGACCGTCACAAATCGAGGCTCACCGTAGTCGAAGCGGTCATCGGCGCGGGTGAAATGAACGCCCGCGAAGACCTCCTTCGCCCTGCGCATGTCGAGACCCCGCTCTGCCAGCGTGCGCTGCCGCTTCAACGGGTCACACGTGATGCGCATGGATTAAATGTAGCTACAAATAAGCCGGACGTCAAACGCCCTTGAGACACAGAAGCGCTACCGATGTCTCCGGACGGATCTGTAATCCGTGCGTCCGGAATGACGTGTAAACCATGTGACCGGAATGCACCTCGACCCAGTGACCCAGTCGACCAGTGGGTAGATGCTTCGTTTCGACTCGCTGTAGAGCTTGGTCAGCATTTAAAGATCGATGAACTGCTCATTTAGTGATGGCGCGCGGTTTCCACCGCCACCCGGCGCCGCCCGGGGACGCGCAGGCCGGCAGGATTCCAGATTCCCACGCATGCAGCCCGCTCGAAGGGGACGTCGTACGGCAAGGACCAACCCATAGTGGACGTTTCACGCCCACCCCGTACACGATCTCAATCGGCGTACTCTCAGCAAAATCAAGAAAAGCCCCGGAACAGCCGGGGCTTTTCATCTTCAGAACTGCCGCCGAGAGGCCCGGTCATTTCAACACCAGACACCGGCAAACAGAAATTCAGACCGCTAATTGACCGCGGTCTGACTTGTTCCCGAGCCGCTGGCGATCGGCGACCAATGCGCGGCTCGGACTTTCCACTTGCCATCTTCCTTGACATACACCTGCGTTGCTCGCGTCCTGTAATTGCTCACGGCGGCACTACTTTTCGGGGCCATTGAACCCTCCGAGTAGAATTGCGCAACCGCCACTTTGCCCGGTACCAGAGTGATCACCTGAATATGTTTCGCGTCAATATTGACCGATACATATTCGTCGGGCTCGCTTCCGGCCTTAACTTCCTGCAGGAATCCGCCACTTGACCAGAATTCCAACGACCCATCCTTGGACACAGTGTCGGCCTGGTCTTTGAGATTCTTCTTCGCATAAGCGTTGCCGTCCATGATCGTCTTGATCACTTCTTGCTCAGTTGCCTCATCAGCGTGAGCAAACGCACCTGCGAACAGCAATATGCTCGTCAGGACTAGTAGTACTGCCTTCATTGGTATCTCCCTTTTGTATTGTCGAGCCCATTCAAGATTTGTTTTTGCTGGCCTTGCGCCACCATGCCGCTTGAAAGGCGGCCCGCGACTATAGCCCAATTCAGAAACGTCCGGTCCTGGCCGAACCCGGCGATTCTTCAAGGTCCGCTATTGAGCCGCCGCCAGTCAGGCCTGCGACACTGACAGCACGTTGCCGTCCGGGTCGGCGAACCATGCGACCTTCGCCTGCCCGTCGGGTGCGGTCCAGATACCGAGCTCGTCCTGACCCAGCCCCTCGTACACCGTGAACACGACGCCTTGAGCCCGCATAGACTGGACCGTCGCAACAATGTCGCGCACGTTCCAGCCCAGCACCGGATGCGGATGCGCATGGTAGTCCGGTAGCACGGTAACTCGCAGGAGCGCGCCTTCCAACTGGATGAAATCCCCGAAGCCGTCTGAACTGCGAAGCTCGAAGCCGAGCACGTCGCGATAGAACGTCAGCGCTCGCTCCCGGTTGGAGACGGAGATGAACGCCACCGGCGTGCCTACAATCTTGTGCGTCACTGCGGGTTCTCCAAACAAGACGGCCTTTCACGAGGCGCGCTCCCTACCCTGTCGGCTGGCACTACGTCAGTCGCTCTCGGGCATGCCGGCGCTGCGGAGCACCTCCGCGCAGCGATCCATGACCGTCTTGTCGCGATAGAGATTCGGCGAGATGAACCGCTTGACCGTGCAGGTCGGGTCCAACTTCAGGGTGCGTGCCACCTCGCGGCGCGCCGATTCCAGATCACCCTGCATACCATGCACGACGGCCATGCTGGTGTGGGCAAAGTGAAACTCCGGGTGATGCTCCAGGCACCGGCGGAAGGTCTGCACAGCCTCCTCATACCGGCCGGCATTGCGAAGGGCAGTACCGAGCACGCCCAGCTTTATTGCGTTGACAGTGGGACAGAGGCGCATGGCGTGCTCCAGGCTCCTGACCGCCTCATCAGATTCGCCGAGCAACATCTGTATCCAGCCGCGAACAAACCAGGCCTCATCGAAGTTGGGCATGCGCGCCACGGCCCTGTCCGCAGATTCGACTGCGCCGTCCAGATCCCCGGACAGCGTCTTGAGCTGCGCGTCACCCGTCAGTGCGTGTGCATCTTCGGGATCGATCGCCAGGCTCCGGTCGACCCATTTCTTGAGCATGGGCAGGGCGACATTCGGTCGTTCCCATCCGACAACGATGGCGAACGCCCAGGACGCGACGAGCCAGACGTAACCCAGAATGGAATCAGGCTCGAGGTCGATGAACTCCTCGAAGTACCTTCTAGCGGTGAGCGCCGCGGCGCGGTCGAACCGGTAATGCTCGTACAAGCCGCGATAGAGCAGTGTTCCGGCTTCCGCGCTTCGGAACTTGCTCCTGCGGTGGAGACCCTGCGCGCCGGACAGAAGCTCCACGTCGAGCGCAGTGACGATTTCCCGTGTCAGCTCGTCCTGAACGCCGAACGCGTCGGCAGCATGGCGATCGTATCGGTTGGACCACACGGTCCTGGACGTCCTGGCTTCCTCGAGCGTCGCGATAACCCTGATGCGATCGCCGGCCTTGCGCACGCTGCCGTGCAGCACGAAGCTGACGCCCAACTGACCGGCGATGTGGCGGATGCTCCCGACACTGCCCTTGAAACTGAAGGCAGCGTTCCTCGAGACGACGAAGAGCTGCGGAAAATGCGCCAGGTCGCTGGTGATGTCTTCCACCAGTCCGTCGCAGAAGTACTCATGGTCCGGGTCCGAGCTCAGGTTGGCGAAAGGCAGCACGGCTATGGAACGCTCGTTGCCGGACGAGCGAGCCACGTCCATCGACTCCCCGACGCTGGTTGACAGGCACCGACTGATGCCTTCGAGCAAGGCATCGAGGCCATCTCGATCGTGAGGCCATCCGTGGAGAAACACCGTCTGGGCAGACCGGAATCCCAAGGGTGGTCGGACATCGTCAATGACGACCGGCACGAGACAATTCCTCTCGATGCCCTCGCTGGCTTCATCCCGGCACCAGTTGGAGCTGATGGAGTGGCGAGACCAAGCCACCACGACGCAGCGGGCCTGATCGAGATTCTCCTGGATCTTGTCGGCGAAGCTGGGGCCCGCGATCAGATCCCGGTCCCACCACAGCGTCCAGCCCTGCGCCTCAAGGATTGTCACCAGCGGTTCGATGCGCTCGCGGTCCTCTGAAGCATACGAGAGAAAGATATCTGCCACCCCTCACCGACCTCCTCGGGCTGGAGCATAGGCGCGCCGCCCGACTCCGGTAGTCCGGCACGTATCCTACAGCAGCGTAGCGGCTCGGCTTTGAGCCACCGTCTCTACGCCACTTTGTGCAAATCAACCGTATGGGCCTTGATGCCCACTTTGAGATGCTTCCGTATGACTCCAAAAGATTGCCGCCTCATCCATGAGCGCCTTGGGAACGCGGGATCGCACTCGACTCGAGCGAAGACGGCTTTCTTGAAATCGCGAGTAAGCGACATGGTCCTTACCTCCTTCGCTTCTCTGAAAGGACTCGACCCATCCGGGCGCATGCATTCTTCAACCCGAATTTTGCATTAACAAATGGTCGCGTTGGCGTCACCATCTGGCAAGCAACGATTGCTGTCTCGAACCACTGGAGCGTAAGTGTCAGCGGAAACTGGCGGCTGACTTTCACGTTCAAGGACGGCGACGCGGAACTTGTCGATTACCAGGATTACCACTGAGGTTGCCATGAGCGAGATGCACAACCCCCCTCACCCCGGCCTGACCCTGCGGGATGACGTGCTGCCGGCACTCGGTCTGCAGGTGGGCGAGGCTGCGGCTCAGCTGGGTGTGGATCGCACCACGCTGTCAAAAGTACTCAATGGCCGGTCGGCAATCAGCCCGGCGATGGCGCTACGCATCGAGCGTTGGCTCGGTCGTAGCCGCGGTGGCGCCGCGGAGCTGTGGCTTGCGCAGCAGACGGCATATGACCTCTGGCAAGCACGTGAGACCCTGAAGAAGACGCGCGCATTGGCCGCCGTGAGGTCCGTGGGACATCGAGCAGCGTGACTGTCTGGCATGTTCGGCACGGCAGCGAGCCGAGTAATGCCAAACTCGCGGACCGATAGTCCGCGGCTGATACCCGGAACCCGTTGCGAATCATCGAGTTGGAAATGGTGGTCAGGGACGGAATCCAACCATCGACACGCGATCGGCATTCGAGGGTCGCAAGAGAGAACCCCGGCGCGTGGCCGGGGTTTCAAGTCACGAGACTGGTGGGACAGGGCTAAGTCGACGGATATCCCTCAGTCCTCACGGCTGCAGCAGCTCTGCCCGATGGGCGTCAGAAGGAAACCATGCCCGAACCCATCGATCAGCCCATAGCCAACAATCTGACCGCAGTCGTTAATGTCCGAGGCTTCGAGCAATGTCCAGCCGGACATTGGGTCTATCAGTCCGTTCAAGTCGATCATCGTGCCCTGGCGGTAGACAAAGGCGCGGTAAGTTGGGTTCGAACCGTCCGATGTATCAGCCGCGCCAACGACCTCACCTCGGTTGTTGATGGCTCTGGCAGTACTGTTAAGTCCGCCCAAGGTGCCTAGATCGAGCATCTGTCCATACTCGTACATGAATGCGCGATAGGTGCTCCCGTCGGCAAGGTATGAGTAGCCGACAATCTGGTCAACGTCATTGATGTCTTGCGCCTCGCTGACGTCGCCACCGAGAGTGCCCAAGTCACGCATCCTGCCGCGGTAGTACACGAACGCATGCAGCGATGCGTCGTCGTCCGTAAATGAGCTTCCGGCGACGTCTCCATCACTGTTGATGGCAAGAGCAACGCTTCCAGACCCACCAAGCGTGCCCAGATCCCGCATGCTTCGTCCTCGGAGTAGGAAAGCGTGCAGCGCGGAATCCGCCGTCTCCGAAACTCCTACAACAAACCCGACGTTGTTGATGTCATAGGCTTCCGCGAAATCGCCGCCCAACGTTCCAAGGTCCCGCATGCGACCCCGGCTGTAAAGGAATGCGCGACGTATCCCGGACCACGGTCCGTCGTCGGACGGATACGCCCAGCCGACCACCTGACCGACGTCGTTGATGCCCCACGCTTCACCACCAGGGCCACCCAATGTGCCGAGATCCTCCAAGAGTCCGCTCGTGTAGAGGACGGGGCGGTTCTCACCCTGCGAGTCCGCAGCCCCGACCACTAGCCCCAGGCGATTGACAGCCCGAGCATCGCTGTATGTTCCGTCCAGCGTCCCGAGGTCCGAGATTTCGTACTCGGCTGCAGAAGCCACCCCACACAACAGAAGCGCCGCAACAACCGTGAGACCCTGCTTCATACGGCCCTCCTCATCCTCGCGGCAAACCATACGCACCACGAACGGCGCATCGTCCGCCCCGTACATTCAGCGTAGGACGATGCGGCTCAGTCACAATCCGGGATTTGTGACTGGGAAGCCGTGAGAAGTCGCTAGAGGTTATGTCAACCGCCTCGTCACCCATCCACGTCCCGAGAGTCCGCGGGCCGGCCATCGATGGCCCCGTGACCAGGGACGGAATCGAACGATCGACACGCGGATCTGGCACCTTAGGGCCACGAAACAGAACCCCGGCGCGGGGCCGGGGTTCCAGCAGTCAATGCCTCCGACCGAGACAAGCACCGTAGCGAACTCGGCGCTCGCAGTTGGTCAAATCAGTTATCGAAGTCGGTGCACTGGATCGTGTCCGTCGTGTTCAGCGGGACCATGGCCATGAAGCTCGACTCGCTGTCAGCACACCACAGCGCAAAATCGCGGTTGCCACTCACAGTGGTCGCAGGCTCCTCGAGTATCAGCTTCGCACCCCATGCCAGCGTGATGCCGTTGTTCCCATTGTTCTCTATGATCGCGCGGCCGATTTGCACGAGGGAATTGCCCATACTGGTGACTCCCGACGCGCCGTTACCGCTGATCTCGTTGCCATGCAGGACGAGAGTGGTGCCGATGTAACCCAACACACCATCACCTTGGTTTCCGGTGATCGTGTTGTCGTCAATTCCGATCGGTGAGCCGAACCCCACTATGCCGTGACCGCCATTGTCCCTGATGGTGTTATTTCCAGCGATATTGGCTTGCGACATTTGCACGTCAATGCCGTTCCCTGCATTTTCGGCAATCGTGCTTTCGTTGGTAATGAAGCCTTGGGAACCCTGAGCGAGCACGATTCCCTGCGCGCCGTTTCCCATGATGGTCGAGTTATTCACGTTCACCAGGCCATGCCGCGCTGCGTTAATGCCTGCCCCGACGTTGTCCGTGACCTGACTACCGCCCGACAACACCACGCTGCCGCCACGCACCACATCGATCCCATAGCTGCCGGATCGCTGCACCGTGCAACTAATCAGGCGCGCGTCGCCAACCCGAACACGCACTCCGACGCCGCTCGTGTCCTGGACGGTCACCTTCTGGGCAATAAATGTTGGTTCATGATTCACAGTGAGGCCGGTCAAGCCACCCGTCAACGTGAGGTTCTCGAGCGTCACCTTGTCTGCCGAGACGGTCACCAGGTCGTGGTCGTTGTCCCGCGCCACGATCTCGGCAGCCGGGTCACCGCGTAACGTAACGTTAGCGCGCGTGATGTTGAGGAATTCGCTGCACGTACCCCGAACGTTGATCACCAGCGGCTTGCGAAAATCGCCCAGTTCCAAAGCCTTGGCGATCTTCTGTCCCCGGTTGCAGTCAACGGTAAAAGTGTTGGATTGCGCTGATGCAGTCGGCAACATTCCGATCGCCGTCAGCACCGCCACGGTCGCTAGCACTGTCCTTCGCATGATTACCCTCCTTCCTTGATGAGGGCTGCGCGCCACGGGTGACGCGTCGTCCGCCCCCATGCGCTCAGGTTAGTGACATGCTGGAAACAAACCATTCGCACTTTAGGAAGCTGTAGCCACTTCGATACGCGCAGGAGGAATCGCAGCGCCGGCGCCGGGGAAGGGGGCTCCCGCCGGCCCAATTCCCGATAGTCCGCTGGTCAGCTCCATCCGGGCCAAAATGGCCGCAGATAGTCCGCAGGTGATACCCGGAACCCGTTTCGAATCATCGAGTTGGAAGTGGTGGCCAGGGACGGAATCGAACCATCGACACGCGGATTTTCAGTACGACGGAGAGGCCGGTTCGGTGCGAGGAAGCTGAAGACCGGGAACGAGTTTCCGCGGAAACGACCCAGCCGCCCCGCCCGACCGAGCCCGAGCGTTGGATTCCGGACGCGCCCAACCAGTGGCGCATGCGGGTCAACGGCTTGCGGGCGTCGCGACCGAACCTTTTCCGAACCGCGCGGTGGAGGTGGCGCTCGCGCCTGTCACTGGCATTGAAAATCGTCGTCGCCGACCGGCTTGCAGCTATCGCCCCACTTGCCAGTCTGCCGCCAGTACTCGGCCAATCCCGTTTCGATCAGCAGTTTCTTGAATTCGGGATGGGCTCGAAGGCCGGAATAGGGGGCAAGCCACAGATTCCAATAGCTGCCGTAATCCATGTGGCCTTCCTTGAAGCCCTTCCTGCGTTCCATGGCTTCCCGTATCGCAGTCGCAGCCAGGTCCGCTTCACCCAGCGCGTCGGCCAGGGACACGAATCCGTGGTTCCCGCGGTAAGTGGAATCTGCGGCGGCTCTGTGCAGGATGGCGAGCATGGCGTCGCGGTCGTGCAGCACGGCCCCGAGATCGCGAAAGAATGGCGAGTCGGGGCCTTCCACGTCTTGTAGCAGTTGGCGATGCAGGTCGCGTAGAGCTTTCAGGTCGGCGTCCTTGTGAGCCAGCATGCGCCCGAAGGCGACCCAGGCCGGCCCGAGGTGGCTGCCTTCCAGCGCCAGGCTGCGCCGGTATTCGGCTTCCGCCTCATCGAAGCGGCGGGCGGCGATGTAATCGTATTGCAGGCTGCGGGAATGGAACATCGCCAACGGTTCGATGGCCCTGAATTTCTCGTCCACTGCGACGGTTTCGTCGAGATGGCCCGCGGCGAAGTTCAGGTTGGCGTATGGAGCGGCGTGTTCGTAGGTCAGCGGCCCGGTTTCCATGATCTCCCTGGCAACGGCGATGGCTTCCGCCCGCTTGCCTTCGCCCCACAGGCTGTAGGCGCGCTCGCGCTTCACGCTCCAGTGGTCAGGCGCCAGTCGGGCGATGTGTGCGCGGATCTGCTCGACTTCGGCGCGCAACCGCTCGGCCTGCGCGCCATCGACTCCATCGGCAAGGCCGCTCAGCGAAATGGCCAATGCATCCCAGGCCAGCACGAACCTGGGGTCGAACGCCACGGCCTCACGCGCCAGTTGCACGCGCTGGCGTTCGTGTTCCTCGTCCCACTTGTCGGCAAGGTAAAGTTGGCGCCAACGCAGGTAGCGGTCGTAGGCATCGATGTTGGTAGTGCCGCCCTGCGCCCGGTTCAGCGTCACCGCGTCCAGCTTGACTGAAAGTGCCTGCGCCACGTCGCGTGCGATCTCGTCCTGCACCTTGAACACGTCGCGCAGTTCGCGTGCATAAGTCTTCGACCACAGGTGCGACCCGTCGTCGGCGCGGACGAGCTGCGCGGTGACGCGCAACTGGTCGCCGTCCTTGCGCACGCTGCCTTCCAGCAGGTGCGCGACGCCGAGTTTCCCGCCGATGGTGCGCAGGTCCTCGTTCTTGCCCTTGAACGAGAAACTGGAGGTGCGTCCAACCAACCGCAGCGCCGGGATCTGTGCAAGCTGGTTGAGGATCTCCTCGGCCAGGCCGTCGCCCAGGTATTCCTGATCGCGCGCCTGCGAGAGGTCGGCAAAGGGCAGCACCGCCAAGGAGGGCCGTGCGTCTGAGACTGCGGACGATGCGGGCGGTCCGACCGTGTTGGCCGCCGCCAGGGCTGCGTCGTGACCACCTTCGCTGGCACGCTGGTAAGACCAGAACGCCCCGCCGCCGAGCAGCAGGAGCAGCGTGACGATGACGAACTCGGGAGTGGTAATCCGCTGCTGACCGCGTTCGCCGTGGTACCAGGCGAGCACGAGGACGATCGGCAGGCCGATGAGTAGCGCGAGCGTAACCAGTTGCTGGATCTGACGGGGCCAATCGTACGTGCCGCTCAGGTACTCGAGGCCCTGCAGGAATCCCCAGGCCCCCGCGACGTACACGATGCCCCACTGCACCACCTTGCGGCGGGTCAGTCTGGCCCAGGTGCTTTCGCTCTCCCCCTCGTTCGCGTCGGTCACGGGGTCCTCCCTGTCGCGACCGAGTGTAGCGGGATTACCAGCCGGAGGTCCCTGGAGTGTCCGGTTCCGGGTCGCTCAGTTCATGGCATCAAGGACCGCTTCTCGCGCGGCGCCTCGATAGATGGACGCGGCGCTGGGAGCGGCCGCCATCGCCTCGCCGGCCCGGCGGCGCGTGCGTCCGCTACGGTCGGTGCGCTCGGTCAGGCGCTGGACGACGACGCGACCACGATCCGCGTCACACCTCCCAACCGAACGAAGCCATCCTTCCGGAGGGATTCCGCCTCCTGCGCCAGCTCCTCCTCCCAGTGTGCTTGGGCCTGCTCCGGCAGGTCGTTCAGAAGCCTTGTCAACCCGAAGGCGCGCACCCAGGCGACGAGTTCGGCTGCCGTCTCCGCCTCCATGACCGGGATCTCCATCTCCTCCACGTGCTCGATGCGCAGCCCTGCATCCCGGAAGTCTCGCTGCATCCGCTCGGGATCCGCGAAGCGGAACGTGCCCGGAGCCGCGAAGTCGATCGGCGGCAGCGGTCGATGGCGTTCGAGCACGCGCCGGGGCAGGCTGAAATACGGTACCCGCTCGGGTTCGGCCCAGACGGCGGCCACCAGCACACCGCTTGGCACCATGGCGCGGCGCGCGCCGCCGAGCGCGGCGACCGGCGAGCCCATGTACATGAGACCCCAGCGAGCGAGGGTCGCGTCGAAGTAGGCCGTCGGGATTCCCCCCAGCGCCTCCGCGTTCATCACACGGAGCTCGAGATTCGTCACGCCCTCGCGTGCAGCCCTTTGCCGCGCCATGTCGAGCATGCTCGCCGAGACGTCCACTCCGAGAACGAACCCGCTCGGCCCCACGCGACGCGCCGCCGAAATGGCCGGCTCTCCGCGCCCGGTCCCAAGATCGAGGAGGTGCATCCCCGGGCGGATGCCTGCGAGGTCGATCATTCGTTCGGTCAGCGGGGCGGTCAGGCGTGCCTCCATGGCGTCGTACGTTCGCCAGACCTCTTCGGCGCTGAGGATGGGGCGCTGTGCCGTCATCCGCCCATGGTCTCACGCCTTCGCGAGCCGCAGCTCTGTTTCCAGGCTGGACGAACCCGAGCACGCGACCTGCCCTCGGTGCGCGCACGGCGTCGCCGGATGGTCGCGCGTCACCACTCGAGCAGGCGCTTCGGATACCCTGCAGTGGTTTGAATCTCCTATCCGCCTACGCTTGGAAATGTACTCTGACCCCTTTTTACTAAAGGCGCCGTCCATACGCGTCGCTGAACTGAACGATTCTCCGGGTCCCGATCTTGTCACCATTCTTGAATTCACTTCCTCTTGCTGTCACTTCAAACATCGCGCGGCCGATTTGTTCGGCTCGCACCGCGGCGCCGACTGGCGCGAAGAACCAATACAAAAGATCCTGCCCGATGTGCGCCTCTTCCTCGGTGGGCCCGATGTAGTCCGGTCGATAGGCAATCACGCGGACGTTCTTGCCTTCAGCGAAGCTAAATAGCGTACGTTCTGCTCGCACCTTCTCGCGCACCCACATCGTGCTTGAGTCCTCCGAGATATCGCTGGAGCTGATGAAGTGAAACGAAACGTCGGGCTTGTCACTGACACTGGCCCACGTCTCCAGAAAGCGCGTCGGGAAGTCGACGTGAATCATGCCGTAGGTTTCCTCGTCGACGCCGATTGAGCTGATGCCTATCGCCCAGTAGACGGCATCGACATCCGCGAATTGCTGCTGAATCTCAGAGTAATCAAGGTAATCCATGTGCAATGTCATCTGCACTTTCCCGGCAGCGACACCTTCGTCGATTCGCGGTGATGTACGTCGAGTGATGACATGGATCTTGCTGACTTCCGGATTCGACAGAGCGGCTTTTAGAATGCCGTCGCCGGCCGTGCCGCTCGCACCGAAGATAGCGATCGTTTCGTAACGAGCCGGTGGTTGATCGAAGACCGCAATCGAGTCGTCCCTCAACGCAAGCATGACCGCGCCGGCGATGTAAACGAGCGCAAACAAAGCGAGCGGTGTGAGGAGAATTGTCTTCAGGCGAGGGAGTTTCATTGCCAGTGGATACTAGCACCGCAAGCGCGACAATTTAGTTGGCCAGCGCGGGGCCAAGGTCGTTGTACTGACAGCAGCGGACCCTCGGTACGCTTTGCGTCCGCTATCCGGCTCGACCCCGTTGATCGGCACGGTTCCGATGGCGCTTCCAATGGCTTAGAGAACTCCCGATCGTGTACAGAACGCCGAACACAATCGCAATCCCTACGATGGCGAGCCACAGCCCCAGCAGCTGCCCCAAGATCGAGTCCATGCGCCAGCCCTCCATGTGACTTGCGAGAATGTACACGGAGCGGAGACTCGGATCACGCGGTGAGCCCGCCCACCTCTACGCTCGCGGCATGATCGACCTCGGCAGCATCGCCGGGCTGCACGCCCACAACCACCAGCTGCACGCCTACTGCCCGACGTGCGATAGATGGGCCACGCTGCCGCTGGTCGACATGATCGCCGCCGGCCAGGGATCGCGTCGGTTACCGTTCACGGTGAGGTGCCGATGGTGCGGTGCAGTCGGTCGATTGCAGGTGCGCCCACCCGTGCCGACGCGTGTCGGTACGGTCGGGTGGGCTATGCCGGGTGCGACACACCAGACTGTATGACTGCGTCACGTTTCTGCCGACATTTTTTTTCACGCACGGCCGTACACTTCGGTCATGCAATCCAACGTGACCGACGCGATGCTCCGCGAGGCGTGGACCACTGCCCTGTCTCACCGCGGCCGACGTGATGCGATTTTTGACCGCGTCAACGAAATCGTGGATGAGGCGAAGCGAATGCCTGATCAGGAGCGCCAGCGGCAACGCCGTATCGCCCTCGCCATGCTGCGTGAAGTTCGGCCGCACTAGAGCCGGCTTCTGCCCGCGCGGGATGACCGGAAATCCGTCGCACTATGCACCTGACGTTTCAGCTCGGCGTGCTGGCGACGTCCCCCGCGTTCAGTAGTAGACAGGTCTAGAGTCGGCCGGCTCCTTACTGAAGTTCCGAGTGGCTAAGAAGATAGGCGGGGCGCCGTCATCCGGTCGCCTCGGCTTCTATGGGAGCCGGCTTAGCCCGGGACGCACAAGATGCGGTCATGTCAAACCGCTCGTCGCACTACGGCTTGCACGCATCGCGACCGAACCTCTTTCCGAACCGGCAGCCGAACCGGGCCGCGCTGGGCCTCGGCTCACTCGCCCTCGCCACCTCGAGACCCGCCGTTCGATTCACGACGCTTCAGAGCGGACGTTGTACGGCGGATAACGACCCTCTGCGGACGGCCCGATTTCGGTCGCTTACGCTCCAGGTGTGGTCAAATCAGATGCATTCTGCTTGATTCAATGTCTTCCCCGAACAGTGCGTCAACTCCGGAGACCCAGATGTCAGCAAGGACCAGGAATATCTTCGAGGCCACGGGAGTGATTTCCGTGGTCGTTGGCCTGCTGCTGGTTGCGTATCAGATCAATCAAGCTACCAATATTGCATCCGCTCAAGCACGGGCGGACTATACGGCGGCTTGGCGCGCCCTGGACTCGACCAGACAGAGTGAGAACTTTGCGGAAGTCCTGGCGAAGTCGATCTACCATCCCGACGAACTCACGCCGGCCGAGATACTGGAGCTGGACGCCTACTACATCGGCATCATGGACCAGTTACAGTCCGCCCAAGCCAACTGGCGTGCAGGAATCCGAAGGTCCCATTGGCAGACCGCCGTCGATTTCGTGGTGCGGTATCGTTTCGAGAACGGGTTTGCGCGTTCGTGGTGGAGTCTTAAGAAAGAGCGATACTCACGAACCGGGAGCGACGGTGAACAGTTAGTGGCGGCAATGGACGCAGCGATAGCAGCCTCCGATTCTGAGGGACAGAAGCGGCTGATACACGCCTTGCAGAAGACCGCGGATTGAGTCAGATTTCTGGTTCCGTCTGATCTCTGCTCCTGGCCGAACCCGGCGGTTGGTCGATGTCCGCCAGTGATACCTCTCCACCGCGCCCCAGAGTCGCCGACAGATGGGCCACGCTGCCGCTGGCCGCCATGATCGACGCCGGCCAGGGATCGCGCCGGCTGCCTTTCACGGTGAGGTGCCGATGGTGCGGTGCCGTCGGTCGATTGCAGGTGCGCCCGCCGACGCCGATGCACTCGACTGTGAACGGCTGGCCGTCCGCGTCGAGTCCGCTAGTCGTTGAGCTTTAGATCTCCACCCGCAACTCATCCGGAGACCGTATCCCCGTACCGTCGTCTTCTGTCGAGGATTGCCTAGGCGACGTCAAGCAGCGCGCGGGGATTGCGATCTGCAACCATAAGCAGCGTACGGGCTGCACCGGACGGCGCGCGGCGACCCTGCTCCCCTGGACGCCGCCACGAAGCCAAGCGATCTCGCAGCGCCCGGGTGGCGCCTGCACCCGTTGACTGGCGAACTCCGCGGATTCCACTCGATCACGGTCAACGGCAACTGGCGCGTGATATTCAGATTCGTTGGGCAGGACGTCGAACTCGTCGATTATCTGGACTACCACTGACCAGCAACTTCCATGAGCAACATGCACAACCCTGCGCACCCCGGTGAGGTCCTCCGCGAGTATCTCCCCGAGGGAATATCGATCGGTGAGGTCGCCAAGCACCTCGGCGTTACCCGGCAGGCTCTGTCCGCGCTGCTGAACGGGCGTGCCGGCGTCAGCGCATCGATGGCGCTGCGCCTCGAGGGAGCGCTTGGGACGAGTGCCGAGATGTGGCTCAACATGCAGACGAACCACGACCTCTGGCATGCGCGCAAACGCCCGCCGCGAGTCCAGCGAATGTCTGCATCGAATAGGGCGGCCTAAGGGCGTCACGGCGCGTTGGACAACAAGCCGTTCGGCTACTCAACATCGGGGGACGTCGGTAGCCCCATCGACCCACGGATAGTCCGCGGGTGATACCCGGAACCCCGAACGTCATCAGCCGCCAATACGAGTCTTCGTCACTCGGGCAGCGAACTCCCGATGGGCTTCGGCGTGCCCCTCCCTCACTGACCATCGCTCAATCTCGTCGAGATCGACGACCTGCTGCGCAGCGACCATAACCGCCTGATCGAGTCCCTGCCGGTCGCGCCAATGGTAAAACGCCGCAAGCCGGTCCATTGCGCACTGCGTCGGAGTCAGGATCTGTATGCGCAGCGCACCAACCAGTCGCTCTCCCCACTCGCGAACGAGCTCGTTGCCGACAGCCAGAGGCCACGATGGAAATTCCAGAGTGTACGGACATGACTGGTGTACGAAATGACGGCCGGCCTGGCGAGTGAACCCAAGCCGTTTCAACACCTGCTCGAGCTCCCGTTGACTCGCGGACGCGACAAAGTCGAGGTCACGCGACTCGTAGAGTCCGCTGGTGTAGATCTGCACTGCCGCTCCACCGGACAGCACCGCGGTGATTCCCGCCGACGTCAGCGCGTCGGAGACAATCGCAGCAACCTCCTCGACCGACGACGATGCGCTCAACTCCATCAGAGCGCTTTGCCGCTGCGACGCGGTCGAGTCCGCTTGCGGAAGAACCGTTGCTGCTCGGCGGCGGGCAAGCTGTCGAGCGCCACTTGGAGCAAGGCGCGAAATGGCGGCACGAGTGGGTTGCGCGGGTTCCACTGATACAGCCTGGTGCGGCCGACAAGCTGGCTCACCAGCAGGCCGCCGGACTCCAGCTTCAGCAACTGCTTCTGAACCTGACTGTTTGAGATGCCGAAGCTCGCCGCGATCTCGCGTCCATACGCCTGCTCGTAGTTCTGCAGGTAGAGAAGAACTTTCTCGGCGGCCACACTGCCAACGATCGCTTCCAGCATTAGCGGCCTTTATAGTAGGTCATTTGACCTATATAGTAGTCCGTCACTGCCCGTCGATCAACAGCGATGAGCTGGCGTCCGCCTGTCTTGAGCGGTTCCCCACGAATCCGCGGCTAATCGGGCCCCGACACCTTCGACCCGGGCATAGTGTTAACCATGTGTCCGGAATGAGGTGTAAACCATGTGACCGGAATGCACCGTTGGAAATGGTGGCCAGGGACGGAATCGAACCATCGACACGCGGATTATCAGTCGCAGCGAAAGTCGTCCGGCCCAACCGGCTGACACTGCTCGGGGAAAGCCGCCTTGCGCCAGTAGTCGTACACGCCGCTTTCGCGGATGTAGCGTTTGAACTGCGGTGACTGCCGGTAGCGCCGGTTGCCTTCGCCCCAGAGCAGCGGCACGACGGGCAACAGGTCGTACGCACCCAGCGGCAACAGGAGCAGCGCCACGTAGCTGTCGTCCAAGGCGATGCGCTCCTTCTCTGCAAACGCCAGGATCTCGCGAACGAGGTCACCGTGGTCGGCCATCGGATTGCGATGCGCTTCGTACAGCGCCTCGTGCCGGTGCCAGCGTGGCAGGTACCTGGACTGATTGCTGGCGAACAGGAACGCCGCCTTCTGCCCGAAGCGCGCCAGCAGTTGGAAGTTGGCGTACTGGTCGGTGATCGCGCCGCGATCGAACGCCGCGAGGTAGCGCTGCCAGGCTTCGTCGTAGCGGTCCAGGCTGTACAGGACGTCGTACTCGTTCTCGCTGCAGGCCGAGGCCAGCGGATCGACCTGCACGCAGCGCTGGAACGCCTCGAGGCCCTTGTCGGGCTCCCCGACGAGCACCCAGGCCAGGCCGAGCCAGTTCAGGGCATTGACGCTATTGGGATCCAGCTTCACTGATCGCTCCAAATCGGCGATCACGGCGGCGAGGTCGTGTCGGCCGCGCAGCTTCTGCGCCGCACGCGAACGCAGGTTGGCCTTGAGCGCGAGCGCCAGCGCGCTGTCCGGGGCCAGCGACAAGGCACGGTCGGCATACTCGGTACCGCGCCGGTCGAGTTCCTCCACGGTCAGCGGCGTGTCGGTGTACTCCCCGAGCAGAGACTGCAGGGCGGCGCGCAGCTCCCAGGCAGGGGCATATTCGGCATCCTGCTGCAGCGATTTCTCCAGCAGCTGGTCGGCCAGCAGCAGCTGCCGTCGCGAACGCACCAGCGCGCGGGCCTGCAGGTAGTTGTCGTAGGCGCCGAGGTTGGTCGTGGCCGCCGTCCGGCCGACTGCGCCGACCTCGGTAGCCGGCAGCGCCGCGACCAGGGCGGCGACGATGGCCTTGGCGATCTCGTCCTGGATCGCGAACACGTTCTCGGCGGTAAGCGGGCGGTCGAAAGTCTCGGACCACAGGTGGCGATCGACATCGGCATCGATCAGCTGCGCGGTGATGCGGATCGTGCCGCCCGCGCGGCGCACGCTGCCTTCGAGCACGTGCCGCACGCCGAGCTGCCGCGCGATTGCCGGAATGCCGAGATCCTCCTGGTCCTTGAAGGCAAACGACGAGGTGCGCGACGCCACCTGCAGTCCCTTGACCCTGGCCAGGACGTTGAGGATCTCCTCGGCCATGCCGTCGGAGAAATAGCCCTGGTCGCCGGCCTGCGACAGGTCGGCGAACGGCAACACGGCAATGCTGGCTGCTTCGATCTTCGCGTCTGCCGTCTGCTCGGTCGTCTGGACGGGGGCACCCGGCGCCGTGGCGGGCGACGGCGCCTCGCTCGCCTTGTCGTAGCGCCAGAAGATCCCGCCACCGACGAGGAACAGCAGCGTGATGATGATCAGCTCCGCTGCACTGACTCGCTGCCGGCCCTGGTCGCCGTGGTACCACGCGGTCACGAGAACGACCGGCAAGCCGATCAGCAGCCCCAGGGTCGCGAACTGCTGGACCTGGCGCGGCCAGTCGAACGTGCTGGTGACGTACTCGAGACCCTGAAGCAGGCCCCAGGCACCGGCCGCGTAGACGATGCCCCACTGCACCACCTTGCGGCGACGCAGCCGATTCCAGAGGCTGTTGCCCTCCCCTTCCTGTGGCCCGTCATTCACGCCGCGCTCTCCTTTGTGTGACGAAGTGTACCGAAGCGGTCGCGGAACGCCCCGCACTGGGTGGCGACCAGCGCGGCTCAGACCCGATTCCCGATAGTCCGCGGGTCAGCCATCAATGGCCCCGGATAGTCCGCGGGTGATACCCGGACCCCGTTGTACATCAATGAGTTGGAAGTGGTGGCCAGGGACGGAATCGAACCATCGACACGCGGATTTTCAGTACGACGGAGAGCACGGTTCGGCGCGAGATAGCCGAAGATCCGCAACGCGTTTCGGCGGGAACGACCGAACCGCCCGGGCTGACCGAGCCTATTCCGAACCCCGCGGCGACGGCCGACCGACCCCTGGCGCGGGGCCCATGCGGGTCATCGAGTTGGGCGCATCGCGACCGAGCGGGGACCGAACCGGGAGGCCAAGTGCACGGCGTAATTTGTGGCTGCAGAAGTCACGACTCACTTAGATCGTATTTGAATTCGCCTAGGTTGAATCAACCACGAAGCCGCCCACGGGTCATGTGTGAAACCGATAGAGTTGTTCCTTGAAACCCAACAACGATGTGAGTACCCAATGATCCTCCGTAGCGTCATGGAACACGTCAGGTCTCAAAACTGGACCGCGGTCGCAGTCGACTTTCTCATTGTGGTCGTTGGCGTGTTTATCGGTATCCAGCTTGGGAACTGGAATGATGCGCGATCGGATCAGCGCGCCTATCGCGATGCCATGACCAGGTTGGCCGCGGAAACGAGCGAAAATCTGCGATCAGCGGCTGAAAGGCGCACTGTCATCAGCGACATGTTGTCGGACGTGCAGCCAGCCATCGATGTGCTTCGCGCTTGTGACACCGGAACGACCGCCGAATCGACCGTGAACAGAGGACTGAACACAATCCGCTCCGCTCGCAGTACATATGCGGTTACCGTCGCGGTCGATCAGCTCGTAGAGACCGAACGGCTCCTGAAAGGGCAAAGCACCGAGGTGAGCACTGTGCTACGTCACTTCTACAAGAAGCTGCACGGAATCAATGCTACCTCGGAGTTTGTACAACACGCTGCCAGTGTTGGGCCCGATGGGCATCCACTCATCGGCTTTACTGTCGTAATCGATCCGCAAACGACCTTTAACGGCGTCGATATACGGCGAGCACAAATCAATGCGCCGCTGGCGGAGGTCTGCAAGGATCAATCATTCCTGAAACTGTTCTACAACTGGGAGCGTTCGCATGTATTTCAGCTCAAGCTTATTAAAGACCTTGAGGCGGTCATAACCGAAAACGTCCGATTGCTGAACCTGGCGGACTTCAACGCTAAAGGACTCGAGCACGCGAGATGATCCTGCGCCGCATCGACGCATCGCATCGCCGCTATTGCCTTCTCGACGGCTGTCAGCCAGTGCTAGACCAAGCGACTGGCTGAGGGACCCAGTTGTTTAAAGCGGCACAGGGCACGCTGTCGCCGCCCCCGTCCATCTTCACGCCGGGGCAGTTGGCGAGGAAGACGACCGATCCCCCGCTGAGAGAGGCTTAATCATGAGACGCCGTTGATTTTCGACGAGCCGCATTGAGTGCCACGCCAGCCGCCGTCAGGACGTATTCGCGATCTCCTGATCGATGAGCCGAATAAGTTCGTCCACGCCCTTGCTGAAGTCCCCGATCGTGAACACAACATCACTCGTATTCGACAACTTTCGGATCAAGATCCCCGCAAATTCCTGATTGCGAAGCAACGTGGAATGGTCCACGGGAGGGCCCAGCGCCACGAGCGCTTCCGGATCCGCGCCCCATCCATCACCGGGCCGCCCGTGCTCGTAGCCGACGTTGGAGATCTGGGCGAGTGACGAATTCCGGGAAAAAAACGGCAGTAGCACTTGCGTGAACGTTTCATGTTCCTGGCTGCTCACCGCTTCCAACGCACTGATCCAACTAGGCCATACGGTCAACGTGCGGCGCAACGTTTCGTCCTCGACGGCGGTCACGCGACCACCTTGCAAGAGACCATCCAGCACACCCGACGAGACCGTCGCACTCGAGAACCACATTAAGTCAGCCAGACGATGATCCAGCTTTTTGTCGGTATCCTCATAGCGCCCCGCCGCGCACGCGGCGAGCAGTAGCTTGGTGTTGTCGCGTGATGCGCGTTGATAGACAAGTTCCTCTTTGAGCGCTTCGCGCTGCTGCACCAATTCCTTCCTGAACGCCGTCAGTAACTCATTCTTCTCGGCGCCTTCGGTCCGCGCGTCCCACCAGGCGTCGATGGCAAAGGCAAGCAAGATGCTCGCCACGACCGACAACGCCTGTAAAAGCAGCCAAGTGACCGGTCCTACCCGCGAAGACAGTGGATGCGTCGTCATCACAATCCCCTAATGACGTTCTTAGTGGGATGCCACTGGCAGCATCCGCCTGCACTCGATTTTTCAGCTGGGCCCATTTCCGTTCAATTCCGCACACAAACTCACCGGGCCAGCGCCCCCTTGTATGCCCCACGTTGGCTCGACCCAGCCTCCCCCAAAGCAGCGGAATACTGTCGGTCGCTAGTGTCCGCTGCGGGGGACCAATACAGATAGCAAGATGCCATGTACCGCACGTCCTTCCTGCCGATAGCTCAATGGCCAGGTGCGAGATCGAGCGGTGCGTTCTTCGGGCGAGCGGCGAGTTCCGCGCGTTGGCGTGCCATGTCGCGTTCGATGTCGGCGAACACGGCTTTGAATTCGGGTTCGTTGCGGATCGAGGCGAGAGCGGGGTCGAAGTCGCGGGCGTAGCGCCACTCGAGTCGCCAGCCGGCCTTCTGCGCTTCGCGTAACGCCACTAGCGCTTTGGCCCTGTCACCACGCAGGGCGTGGACCTGCACGTCGGCAATTCCGTAGCCCCGCACGCCGAGACGTGGGATGGTCCGGACGACCTCCTCGGCGCGACTGAGAAGCGCGCCCGCGGCGGCGCCCTCCCCGGCCGCCTGCAGGACCGGTACGACATCGATTGCAGCCTGCCAGTTCGAGGCATCTATCATGGGTGACGTTGATGCAAGCAGTTCCGGATAAGCCTTGGCGTACCTAAGTCGCGCCGCTTGGTAACTGCGCTGCTTCAGGTCGGCGTCGCGCAGCCATCGCAGCACAGCGTCGGGATCAGTTGTCCACGAGTCGAGTGCCAGGAGCCGCTGCGCATCCTGCAGCGCGACGTCCCACTCGCCCTTGTTCATGTGCATTTCGGCGGACGCCATCAACACCGCCGAATGGTCCGGCCACCGCTTGCCGGCGGCCTCGATCACGCGAGTCGCTGCGACGTCGTCGCCTAGGTCGAAGAAAATGCGGCCGCGATAGAACTCGAGCAGCGGGTTGCCCGGATCCAACGCAGCGGCTTTCTGCAGCAGCGGCACTGCGTCGGCAAATCGATTTCGCGCGTAGGCCTCGAGGAGGCCCGCCTGCCTGTACGGCATGGGCATCTCGGGATCGATCTCATTGGCCTTCCGGAAGCGGTCCGCAGCCTCGGCGAATCGCCCGACCGACACCAGTGCCCGGCCCAGATCCGTATTGACGATGGCCGACAGTGGATCGAGTTCGACGGCCTTCTCCGCCGCAGCCAGCGCTTCGTCACGGTGACCGAGACCTCCGGCATTCCGGCTGAACCGCTGGTAGGCGGCGGCATAGTTCGGATTCAGTGCGATCGAGCGACGGTACAACGGATCAGCGCGATCGTATTGCCTCCGGAAGCTGCGGATGAGCGCCGAGGACGCCCACGCCTCGGCCAGGGTCGGGTCGAGTTCCAGGGCCGTCCCGACTGCTGCGTCAGCCCTGGCGAGGTTGACGTCCTCCTGCGCGCCTGCATGCTCGATCTGCAAGGTCAGCGAGTCCGACAGGCCCACGTAGGCCAGCGCGAACTTCTGGATCGAGGTCGATCGCCTTCTGGAAGAAGCGCTCGGCGTCGGCAAGGGTCTCGGCGGTGCGTCGCGCCATGCGTTGCCGGCCGAGTTGATACGCCTCCCACGCTGCGAGATTCCGTGTCGGCACGATGTTGACGCGCGCCTTCTCGGCGGCCGTCAGCGTGGTCTCGAGTGCAGCGGCGATCGATGTGGCGACTTCGCTCTGGATCGCGAAGATGTTGGCGGCCGTCAGTTCACGATCGTAGGACTCGGCCCACAAGTGGGCGTCGCTCGTCGTATCGATCAGCTGGGCTGTTACCCGGACCCGGTCGCCGGCGCGCTGCACACTGCCTTCGAGGACCCGTGTCACGCCGAGTTTCTCGCCGATCGCTTTCGTCGAGAGTTGCGTGTCGCGGAACTGCTCGACGGAGGTGCGGGCGATGACCTTCATCGCGCCGATCTTGGTGAGTTGCGTCAGGATGTCGTCATGGACGCCGTCGACGAAGAAAGCATCCTTTTGCCTCATCACTGCGGTTCTCGAACGGCAGCACGGCGATCGAGGGGCGAGCGTCTGCCGGGGCGGTGGTCGCCGCGGGACCAGGTGCCGCAGTCGACGACGGAGTGACGGTCGGTGCCGGGGCGCCGCGGTGGCTGTAGAACCAGAGAGCGCCGCCCCCGAGCACGAGCAGCAGCGCGACGATTGCGATCTCGGCGCGGACGGGCTTCTGGTGGCCGCGGTCGCCGTGGTACCAGGCGAGCGTCAGGGCGATGGGGAGGCCGATTGCGAATGCCAGAGTAACGAGCCGCAACACCTGCGCGGGCCAGTCATACGTGTCGGCGAGAAACTGCAGCACCTGCAGCAGACCCCAGGCACCCGCGGCGTAGCGCAATGCCCCACTGCACCACCTTGCGGCGACGCAGTCGGTCCCAGAAGCTATTGCCCTCCCCCTCGGTGCGCCCGTCGTCACGCGGCTCTCTCCCTGATCGGGGGGAGTGTAGCGGGATTGCATTTCTCGTCGTCCACAACAGCCGTGTCATTACTGAACACTACTTCAATGGGATGACCGTCCGTTCACACCACCTGTTGAACTCGGTCACCAAGTGCTTCGTTGGCATGCTGGCCGGCATCGCCGTTGACCGCGACCAGCTGGAGCCGTCGCGGTCATTGATCACCCGGTATCTGCCCGAACTGGACAGCGCGGCGTGGCAAGGCACGACGATCAGGCAACTGCTGGACATGACGGCCGGGGCGCAGTACGCGGAAGACTATGCCGACCGTGAGACGGATTTCTGGAAGAAGCTGCGGTGGTTGGCTGGCGACCGGCGCTCGTCAGCGACTCGACCCCGCGAACCCTGCTGGACTACGCCCGGTCCCTCGACGGACAGGACATGGCCAATGGCTCGCGGTTCCAGTACCGCACGGTCTGTGCCAACGTTCTAGGCATGGTCCTCGAGCGAGCGATGGGCGCACGCCTGCCACTCTTCTCGAAGCGGAGATCTGGTCCAGGCTCGCTACGCAGCACGACGCGACGATCGTGGTGGACTCTACTGGGCTTCCCGTATGTGGGCGCTGGGCATGAGTGCCTGCGCGCGATCTGGCCACACTTCGGCCTCATGATGATCAACGACGGCGCGTTCGACCGACGACAAGTTGTTCCGGCAGACTGGATCGCGGATACCGTCAAGGGCGACGGCACCTCCAAGGAGTGCTTTGCTAAGGGTGTCTACGGCGACGATGCCCCTGGATGGCACTATCGCAACCAAGTGTGGGTTACCGGTTCCGACCCAGCGGTGATGCTGGCCATCGGCATACACGGTCAGTACGTGTACATGGACAAGGGTCGCGATCTCGTCATCGTCATGCTGAGCTCGCAGCCGCAGCCATTTGACGAGGCCCTCGACCTGAATACCATGGCCGCAATGAACGCGATTGGGTCAAGGCCGGAGGCAACTTCGAATCGGTGATCGCGAACTGCGCCGTCGGTGGAGCACTCGTCGTCCGGGGCGCGTGATCGTCAGCTCGGATCACGCGACCCAGACCCCAGCGGCCACATGTCAGGCAACGACCTGGATGTGGCTGACGGCGTAGGCCAGCGAGCCCAAGACGATTGCCACGGTGACGACGAGGCTGGACAGGACGCGGGTGGCGAAGTGGTCGATGTTGTTGCGGGTAAACATGGTTGGATCCTCCGTTGCGTGCGGGGACCAAGTTACGCCTGGCAATTAGGGTGATAAATAGTCTCAATCTAACTTATCTATTCGAGATTCTTGAACAATCCGCGTTGCAGCGTGATGCGACTCTCCGACACGCCGTTGGCATTGTGAGGCCGGCCTGTGCTCCGCAATTACCCGATCACGCTAACGCGGGCACCAGCAGATATTCGTGATGCAAGCCACCCAGCACCGATCTGGCGCGCACGCCGAGGCGCTCGCCGATCCGATGGCGGGTTGGTGATGTCAAAGACGGCACGACCTCCGATGGAGGGTCCGGCACGCCTGGACCGAGCGCCATGTGCGGGCGTCCGTGGTTGTAATGACCCACCCATGCCCCAGGACCGATCGCAGATGCGACTCCGACAGCGGTATCAACCAGTCCAGACACTCGCGTCGAATCGTTCAAATCACCCGTTCGAAGATCGCATTGGCGTTCGGGCTGTGCGGCGGCGATTCAGAACGGTGAAGCTGAGATTCCTGGTCGATTCGTCCAAGCTCCGCGCGAAGATGCTGTCCGGATGTGAATCAGGTAACAGTGGGAACGGCCAAATCCAAAGTCCTGACCGGCTGACGACAACTATCTTGGCCGGTTAGCGCCGCCGGCCGGGGGCGCTTGGTGGTGGGGCTTACAGTGCCCCCTCGACGTAGGAGCGAGGGGTCGCGATGCCCGGCAAGCGAGTCACGGACCATCAAGTGATCAAGTACAAGCAGTTTCGGCAGCGGCTCGGCCAGGAGGCCGCCGCCGCCAAGGTCGGCATCAGCGAGCGGACGGCCCGGCGCCTGGAGCGCCTGGACGGGCTGCCGTCGCAGCGAGCGCCACGAACATGGCGGACACGCTCCGACCCGCTGGCGGCCGTCTGGGACGCGGAGGTGCTGCCGATGCTGCGCGCGGCGCCGGGCCTGACCGCCGTCACCGTGCTCGAGGAGCTGCAGCGGCGGCATCCGAGCGTTTACTCGAGCGCCGTGCTGCGGACCCTGCAGCGGCGCGTGCGTCGCTGGCGAGCGTTCGAGGGTCCGGAGCGCGAGGTGTTCTTCGCTCAACTGCACGAGCCGGGCCGGCTCGGACTGTCGGACTTCACCCATGCCACGGAGCTCGGCGTGTACATCGCCGGCGCCCCGTTCCAGCACCTGCTGTATCAGTTTGCGCTGGCCTACTCGGGCTGGCGCCACGTGGCGGTCGTGCTCGGCGGCGAGTGCTTCCTCGACCTCTCGGCCGGACTGCAGGATGCACTGTGGGAGCTCGGTGGATCGCCGCACGAGCATCGCACAGACAGCCTGTCCGCGGCGTTCCGTAACCTCGCCGAGCGGGAGGATCTGACCCGCCGCTACGAGT
Source organism: uncultured Gammaproteobacteria bacterium (assembly GCA_963777725.1). Taxonomy (GTDB): domain Bacteria; phylum Pseudomonadota; class Gammaproteobacteria; order Steroidobacterales; family Steroidobacteraceae; genus RPQJ01. The sequence continues at coordinate 121,947 of CAVZRR010000015.1, read as the reverse complement.
GGCTGTGTGCGCACTACGGCATGGTCCCATCGCGCAACAACCGCGGGGCCAGCCACGAGAACGGCTCGATCGAGGCTCGCCAGGGCACGCTCAAGCACTTCGTCGATCAGGCGCTCCTGCTGCGCGGCCACCGCGAGTTCGACACGCTGGAGGCGTACCGCCACTTCCTCGCCGAGGTGACGGCGCGCGCCAACGGCCGGATCGCCAAGGCGCTGGCCGTCGAGCGTGCCTGCCTGCGACCGCTGCCGACGCGGCGCACGAACGAGTACGAGGAGGTTGATGCGCGGGTTACCAAGTTCGCGATCTTCACCGTGCGTGCCGTGCCGTATTCGGTGCCGTCGCGCCTGGTCGGGCATCGGCTCAAGGTACGCGTCTACGCCGATCGCATCGAGGCGATGCTCGGCGGCGTGTGCGTGTTGCGCGCGCCGCGCGCCCTGCGCGGCACGCCGGTCATCGACTTCCGGCACGTCCTGCCGGCGCTCAAGCGCAAGCCCGGCGCCCTAGTGCGTTGGCGGATGCGCGACGCGCTGTTCCCGCGTTCGGAGTATCGCGACACCTGGCGCCGGCTGATCGAGCGACTTCCGGAGGCTCGGGCTGCCAAGACCATGGTCAGCCTGCTCGAGCTGGCGCAGACCGCCGGTGAAGCGGATGTCGCGCGTCGCCTCGCGGAGATCGGCGACGCCGGCGCGTTGCCGGACCTCGAGGTGTTGCGGGCCGAGTTTGCTCCGCGCATCCCCCTGCAGCCGAGCGTGCAGGTGCGTCTGCCGCCGCTTGCAGCGTATGACCAGTTGGTCGGGGTCCAGCCGTGAGCGCCGCCCGCGCTTCGGCCGACGCGGCGCGCTTGCCGCTGATGCTCACCGACCTGCGATTGCCGACGATCAAGCGTCTGTGGACCGATCTCGCGGCGCAGTCCGATCGCGAAGGCTGGCGCGCCGAGCGGCTGCTGTCCGTGCTGTTCGAGCAGGAGATGGCCGAGCGCGAGACGCGCCGCCTCGCGCGTCATCGTGCCGAGTCGGACCTGCCGCCCGACAAGTCGATCGACAGCTTCGACTTCGCCGCCGTGCCGAGCGTCTCCAAGCCGCATATCGCCGCGCTGATCGAAGGCGACGGCTGGCTCGACCAGGGCGCCAACGTGCTGCTGTTCGGCCCGCCCGGCGTCGGCAAGTCGCACCTCATCGCCGCCATCGGTCATGGACTGATCGACCGCGGTTGGCGCGTGCTGTTCACGCGCACCGGCGACCTGGTGCAGCGCCTGCAGGCCGCACGTCGCGATCTGCGCTTGCCCGCCGAACTCGCCCGGCTCGATCGCTTCGACCTGCTGATCCTCGACGACTTCAGTTACGTCCGCCGCGACCAGGCCGAGAGCAGCGTCCCGTTCGAGCTGATCTCCGAACGCTACGAACGCAAGAGCATCGCCATCACGGCCAACCAGCCGTTCTCCGCCTGGAGCAGGTGTTCCCGGAAGCGGCGATGACCGTCGCGGCGGTGGACCGCCTCGTGCACCACTCGACGATCTTCGAACTGAACGTGGAGAGCTACCGCAGAAAGGCGGCCGAGGGCAAAGCCGCCGCAAAGCCCAAGGTCAGCCCAAGGAAGTAGCGGAACCGATCCCCATCACACCGGCCAAGATATTTGTCGCCGGTCAAGATAGTTGACACCTCCCGCAACTGCTGCAGGGACCATGCCGCGGTCGGGTGCGCCGTGACAGCGACGCGCACAACTCGGCGGTGGCCCGTGCTCGATGACCACGAACACGTAGAGCAGTCGGAATGTCGCCGTGACCACCACGAAGAAATCACAGGCGACAGTCGCGCGCGCGTGATTGCGCAGGAAAGTCGCCCAACGCTGATCGCCTCGCGGGTGCCCCGGCGGTCGCTTCGGCATGTACTTGCGCACCGTCCGCGGGGAGACCCGCAGGCCGAGCTTCAGCAGCAATTCATTGGCGATCCGTTCTTCGCCCCAGAGCGGATTCTCGGTCGCCATGCGTCGGATCAGCTGGCGCAGCTCCAGCGGAATCGGCGGTCGTCCCGGTCTTGATTTGATGCGCCAGAACAGGCGCCAGCCCGCTCGGTGCCAGCGGATCAGCGTCTCGGGCCGAACCACGACCAGGGCATCGCGCCAATCGAAGAGCCGGGAAAGCAACGCCAGCGACACCCGCGTCGCGGCGTCAACGCGCCTCGGCTTGACGCCGCGCTCCTGGTACAGCGCGAGTTCCCGGCGGAGAAAGAGGTTCTCCGCCTCGACAGATCGCCGAGGTCTGAGCGACAACACAACGAGGCCGGCCAGGTCGGCGAGTAACCGAAGGACGATTCGAGCCAGCACGATCACGTCACGATCATGCCACAGCTCGGCGACGGTCCCGCAACGGGGTCAGTTCGTCCCGGATCTAATATTTGCGGAGCACAGGCACTCAGCCGTCGGCGGCGTTCTCGGCCGTGGTTAAGTGTAACCGAATGACCATGGCTGACACAAGGCTCGATATTGAGTCAATTTCCAGCCCATTCATTCCGCCTATAGAACGGCGCCCCCACGATGAAATCACCCGAGACGTCATTAGTTTTGTACATGCACTCGTGCACGTTCAACGTCTTGATACGTTCCGCCATCTGCTGTAATGACGCTTGCTCGCTCAAACCAAGCGCGCTCAGCTCCTGCAGGTTTCAGATTCGGGACTTTGTGGAGGAACCACGTAAGCAGCGGTTCTTTGTAATCGGTAGCCCCCGCCTTGAAGTGACTCAAATACTGGGAAGCCAAAATGACCCCGACTCCGAATTCGCGCCCCTGAAGAAGCAACTTCCGAAGCACATCGAATTCGTACTTCATGATGTTGTCCGCTTCATCGACAAGCAGCATCGAGTCGACGACACGCATGTTGCGGTCCTTGCCAAGGAATGGTCGCTTCGGGATCGTCAGCATGTGTTCGTAAAACACGTTCAGCAGTATCGCAACGAGCATGTTCTTGGTCCTGTCGTCTTGCCCGAGCTCATTGAGAGCGATCACGACGACGCCTTTCAGGAAGTCTCCCGATTTCGCAATCGATCCGGGTCCGTGGCGAACAGTTCCATGTCTACCATGTCGCCCAGAATGCCCGTTATGGAGTCCGACCCGCCCTTGAGCGCGTCTTGGTAATTGGCAAAAACGTCATAGATCGTCGGATAGCTACCGTCCGATCTTGCCCGGTAGGCCTCCTTGATCGCGTTCTTCAGTTTCTCACGCTGAACCGCCCCTATCCCCGAGTAGATCTTCTCAATTGCGTCGGAAAAGAAGCGGTAGCGATCAAGCCACGGGGAAATGGACTGCGACGAGTTGGAAAGATCGAAGAGATTGAGCGGGATGTGCTGAGGCCGTATGACCCTCGCCCCCGTTGCCTGCACGAATTCAGCGGAGCTGTAGTCCTTCTTGTAGTCGAAGATCAAGACGTTTGGCGCAACGTCACGGTTGCCCAGCGCGCCGGCCGCTATCTGGAAGATTATCGACTGAAGCAACTGGGTTTTGCCCGTGCCCAAGTCGCCAACGACGCCCATATTCAATTGATTGAGTGACGTCTGACCCAGATTCAAGTGACGCACACGGGATTGGAATCCATCGAGCGTTTCGCCGATCCGCAGGATCAGCCCTGATTGGCCGGAGCCGTCGTCAGTCAACTGGCGTCGGAATCGGCAGGCTCAGGCTGAATTGGGGCAACCGGATCTGGACCTTACGATTCGTGTGTCGTCCCGGACAGGCATTACTGGTTCCGGTTTTGGGAGAACATATTCGGGCTCCGATTTCGTCTCATGCGAAGGCCAGATTTTCGCGTCTCTTGGTAGCAGCGCCCAATGCCCGAGTGCCTCTGCCATCAAGTTATATAGCTCGTCCGTGTGCCCACGGACGATCGTGCTGGCGTCCGATTGCGATAGCTCGATTGTTTCCTTGAAGCCGTCACCGTCGGTGTCACGCGGGCCACTAATGGAGCTACCATCAACGACGATAAGCCGTCCTTTCTCATCAATCTCGAGATCGATTTCCAAGGAGAGGATTGCGTCCATAACGCGAGAGTGCAGTCCGGCCCAGGCAGCGGCCTTCCCGCCTTCGGCCAGATGTTGGCTGTATACCCGGAAGCCGTACCCAATCATTGAACAGAGCAGGTTTTGATAGGCAAGCCGCCATATCAACAGCTCTCCGTCCTCAGAAAAGGCTTGGCGTAAGGCCAACAACAGCGACGACAACGACTTAGCTTGTTCAAGGGCGCTTAAGCGCTCCGCGTGAGGCATCGAAGCGCTACCGCTGCGGTTCTTGACCTCAATCGGAGTAAGTTTGCAGCGTACGCAAGAGTCGCTGATATCCAATGCGACCACAATGAGGTCGGGTCGATGCAACGTTGGCCTCTTGATGGCCCGGGCAAGGTCGTCGAGATACCTTTGGAACGGATCACTGGGATCACTAAGGTGATTTGATGTTCACCTTCGTTCTCTCCCCAAGACCGGAGCAAGCCGGATTCCACGTCCGTTGTCCGGAAGCTGTCCTGAAGTAGACGGGTCGCTATGAATAGCCCAAGATCTCCGGTTGCGCCGGAGTTTCCCGCCGACAGTCCCCGAACTGTTGGAATACCCCTGCGAGCGACTTCCTGCACGATTGAGGACAACGACATCGTGAGAAAGGTCGGTGCACTCGGGTAGTCGCTGCAAAACGATTTTCATCGTCTCAAGATCGAGCGGCTTGATACGGGAAAGCAAGTAGTACCCGTTGCTATCGCCGGAGCGCCCCGAATATGACGGCAACTCGTAGTCCCACAGGTAGGTGCCTTCGAGCCAATGCCCAAGGAAACACGCTGGATCGACGGATGAAGACGAAACGGCCGCAAACTCCGCCTTATCGAGGGATCTTTTAACTGCGTTGATGCTCGGCGCAAAAACATAGCCCATCGGGCTTTCCGACATACCCTCGAGAGCCCCTATTGCGCTCGCCGTGTTGTCGGCCAAGCCGTCTCCGGTAGTGCGAACGGGTCCGGCCGTACGCGATTCGCGAAGGAACTGGCCGTTTCCGGCCAACTGCTGTTCGCGGACCCGGTAGCGTACTAAACCCCCGGTCCCGAGAGGCGACGTCAGCTTCGTCGGCCGCGCGTCAGCGTTCGACGTCTCAAGCTGCGCAATGATGGCTAGATCGTGTGAACTCGTAGCGTCGGCCCCTGCGTACCATTGGACTGCGTTCGAAGTATCCTCAGCGAGATTTGATATCTCCGCGTCGCCTGGCCGAGCACTCTCGCTGCGTTCGTCAAAGACGTGGATTTCGCTGGCACCATGCAGTGACGCATTTGTGCCTTGGCCCGAATCGGGCGAAAAGTGCTCCCGACCCCATTCTAGGATGCCCGCATTGCAGGCGTTGTTCTGCCCCGCGGCGCTCGATACAACGATGCCAATGACAGGCTTAGCGACCAGCATTTCGCAGATATCGTCCATCGCGCGATGGACCTGAGATACGCTGAGACCGCTCGAAATGCCCCCGACCACGAGACCCATTTCCCGATCAAGGGGCGCCGACGCACCAAGCTTTGCCAGCCTATCCAAACGCTGGGTATTCCAGAGGATTCCCCAGTAGTCAGAACTACATTCGACAGAGAAGTAAGTTACTTCGTTTGTCCCACCCGTCGCATCTCTCAGAGGCAGAGTTATCGAATCGAGGATGCAGTCCGGATCCATGATGCTCGCGGCGGGACACGGCAACTTTCGGGACGCAAGGTACATCGCACGCTGCGCCAAGCATTGCCAAGCAAGCCGGATGGGATGTAGCGGCGAAACGATTACGGCATTAGGCACTTGCTCCAGCGTTGCCTCGTCCGTCTCGAGGCCCATTACAAGCCCGATATCGCACCAGCATGCCTCCTTTGGCGAGGAGGACAGCCAATCCAGATAGGAACGGACATATGTGCCCACGGCCTCTTCAAAAAGCCTGTCCGTGACCAACAGTTCGCCGAGATTGGCGATTCAATGATGTCATTCCCGTCTTTGCCGCGTATGCGCGACGCAACGAACTGGCGCGATTCAATGAATGCAGACGGCGGTTGCATGTCCGCGATGTCCGGACGGGGGTCACTAAGAAACTTAGCAGTGGAGAAGATCGTGTCTTCCGCTGACGACCAATCGCGACGGCGCCATTCGGCGGAGTAATCCGGGGCAATCACGAACGGATAGAAAGACCGACCTACTTTGGATTCGTCTAGCATCCAACCCTGGAGTTGTGCGCAACGGGACTGGCTATTCGCGTGCACTGTCCGCGGCAGGCCGCCGCTTTCGCGACGACAGTTCCTGGCTAGATGGAACTCAAAGTAGCTTTCGCATTCCTCGGTGGCCATCTCGTCGGCCAGGAGGAATATCCGGAAGATGTCGTTCTTGTCGGCGCCGGGCCGTCTTATCTCGAACTGATAGTACCGCTCACCCCCGGCCTCAACCTCTAGCCCATATTCGTCGTCAGCGACGTGGCCTATCTTTGACGGCTCCAAGTCCTCGTCATCACTGTGGCCGATTGCTTCCTGCGAAAGGATCTCGACGCCAGGCCGCGCATAAACATCGAGGTAATGGCGACCGGAGCCAGACATCTCCAACGTCGTATCTATCGGCTTGCCGGCTGCTATTTTCGGAACCTTCCCCTTGTTCGCCGTGCGCGAACATACAATCAAGCCGGGCTCCCAAGTTCGAGAGGGAAATTACCTTTACGCTACCTTTCTTGGCGTTTGGAGCGTTGATGATTTCGGCCACATACTTGATAGGGGTCCTATGCAATGGGATGGCGTCATCGACGATTTCCCAAGCGCCACCATCCGGCAATGTCCACTCGCGGTGGTTTGCCGCGCCGCCGGGACCGACTCGCGTGATTCGAACCTCGGCGTTCGGCATGTCTTCCGGGGGCCGGACTTCGATCCTCGAGTGATCGCGCACGACCGGCACGAAGCCTTTTAGCTGGAATGCCAGCGGGTTAGTGCATGAAACGGTGATCTCTGGACTGACGTCCGCGTCATCGTCGAGGAGAATCTCCCATTTTTGGATCGTCAGCTCCTTCCACCATTCAGGAGGCGGGGAGATGGCGTCCGGAGCATAGAAATAGGGCATGGACCGCTTGAGGGCGGTCACGACTTCACATCGCGCCCGAAGGTGCCCAAGGAACGTGTCCAGATGGAGCGGATCGACACTAGCCTTGGCTGCACGCTCCTTTAACTGTTCAACGCCGGCCCCGAGATTGGCGCGTTCAAACTTATCCACCACAGCATCGAGAATCGAGACCTTGTGAGTTGCATCGATACGCCCATCTTCCGACGGGGGGAATCCCGCGGCGAGACTCACGCGCGCATCAAGCGTAATTCCTGCTTCACGCAACTCCCACAAGCGTGCCAATACTTGCCAAGCTCCCGTTCGGTTGACCTCATGTTGGTTGGCAGCGTCGGCGGCTATGACGGCTTCACGTAGTAGCCGCTTCGCATGATCGAGTTGCTCGTCATCGGCGACTCCGAGGCCGCGATCGACGAGGTATTCGATGAAAGGGTCGTTCCACCAGATAGAGATTTGTGCGCCGCCTTCGTTGGCCGTAGGGGCAACGCCAAACGATTTGCGGGTGGAATCATGAGTGTCGCTGGCCTGGCCTGCTGGCGGAACGAGCGTGACGAAGACACCACCATTCCGATCGTTTCGTAGTGTTGCTAGACCGTGGAACATGCTGAAACCGGACTGGTCAGCACGGGCCACAGGAACAGCGACGGGCACCTCGTCGACCTGGAGTACGACCGGATAAGACACGACGGTGCCGTCGGCCATTTGCGAGGACAGCAGGCGTCCATCTCCCGCGAGTTCGTTGAATACTTGTAGAAGCATTTCCGGCGGGGGCCCACAAAAGACCGCTCGGCACTCCTTGCCGCCGCTAGGCAGAGACCGAATCTCGTTGGCAACTTGGGACTCGAGCCAACGAGCCATTTCGCGGGCGAGATTGTTCACGGCAACACCATTACGTGTAAGCGAAAGGAGGCACCAACAGCATGCCGCTTTCCGCATCTGGGCTATCGAGGACGAGGCCGAGCATTCGCAACTGTCGGCCTAGGTCGCTCTCGTTCAGGCCGTGCATGTCGAATTCGATACCATATGACGAAAGATGTTTTGCCAAGCGTTGCACAGAACGCGGCCCATTGACTTCGTGCAGGCAGCAATGCGCCATCGCCAAAACGGCGGCGGGCCCAAGTGCAAGGACCCAGGGGGAGTTTCGGGATTCACTACGCTTTCGAAGGAAATAGCCTTGGTCATATCCGCGCAGCGTCTCGTCCATCGTCTGACGCTGCCCTAGCGTGTACTGCGCGAACTCCATAAGGTTCGAACCCACGCCCTTCTTGCATGCGACCGTTCGGACTTCTCGATCTTGAAGCTTGTGGTACGTATCCAGCACCCCGGCGGTGCGGAGACTCTCGCTATTCGCCTTGATTCCCTCAAGTAAGTTGCGGATCCCCGATATCGAATCCAGCCTGGCGACCTTTATCCCTAGGTCTTCCAGTGTCCACAGCACGCAATTGAGTCCAAGTCGCGCGGATAGGTACCTGGAGGCATAGTCACGCAGCGTTGGAATTGCGGGGTGCCCGAATGAGAGCATCCGACTTCTTCACCGCGAACAGTTGCTCTGTTACCTCGGCGTCATTGGTCAGGTAAAGGCGTGAGATCGGTTTCGATGAGTTGCCGCACCAACCTCCATATCCGGTCGTTTACATCACATACCCAGAGGACATGGCTTACGGTACCAATCCGGAGCACAGCTTCAAGAAGGCTTATCCACTGGCGACGTGTCATTGCGGCCTTAGCTGCAATGATGCCGTTGACGTCGGCAACGAACTGCTTGGCCGGATACGCGAAGCTTGATCGTTCCGTGGCGGAAACATCCCCAACGCGGCCATGTCCGTTCGAGCCCAATTTATGTCGGCGGGCCGGCGTTGATCGAATTGACCTTGGAGCCAACGAGCCCATACGTCATCATTCTCACGGACCGATAACGCGTCGTGCAGCGCTTCCCACGTTCTAGATGCCTCGTCGTCGGAGGCCCCGCCCAGCTGGATCATTCGCTTGACCAATTCGCCCGGATTCCAGGGTTCCCCGCCAGACGCGCGGCTCCTGAGTAGAGGGCGGCATCCGGAATCACTCGGCGAGAGCGACATGAATCGCTTCGAGGACTGCTTCGCAACTTTCGGGCTCTGCACCAATCGATCCAACACGGTACGCCACGTGTCAGGCTGGATTTCCCCCTGCTGCGCCTCTTTCTTTCTCTGCTTATCCGCAGCCTTGCTGAGCGCTTCACCGAGGCTCTTGACTCTGGACTCCTTGACATTCGTAAAGCCGGATGCCCGATAAAGCGATGAAAGGAGGACTTCGCCTGTAGAGAACTCGGGCGCACGATAGAGACTGAAGACTGCCTCTGAAAAAAGTGGGTGTGATTTTCCCCACGGGGAATCGAGGAATTCCTTTTGCGTCACTGCGCTTCCCTCCGACGCACGACGAAGGAACCAAAATTCCTCACGATCACGTCAGTCCTGATGCCAAGCTTCGATCTCGCCCCCCTCGAGCGCCTCCTCATCCCGAACGACGGCACCCGCAAGCTTCGCGCGCGTCGTGTCGAGCAGAGCCACGACCGACCGAGGCAGTGATGCTGGAACCAATCCTTTGCGGAGCGACTTAGTTGCCTTGAAGAGCTCGTACGTCAGTGCCACGGCCTGCAACGACGGCCCCGTGCCAATACCAAGGAATCGAACTGGGGATTTCGGCCTACGGTCGTCGTGCTTCATCGGCATCTGTCGGACTCGTTGAATGTCCGTCAGTCGGACTAGCCCGCCCTCAGGCGGGGGAAGTGGTTCGCCGAATGTAGTATTGAGGCTAACCAGAAAGCGGCGATCTATATTCAGCAAGTTCTCGACCTGTTGAGTAGCCGACTTGAATCGCGGCGCTATCACCTTGGTGAATTTGGTTGTACTCGATCAGTACGTCGGACGCCTTCGTTATCCCGGCCCTGACCCAACTGATCTTCGCCGATGCTCACGCGATAGATCTGACGAGCCCTTGAACCCGCTCGGCGACAGCGGGCTTGCGGCGACGCACAGATTCGTCTGAGAGCTTGGCGTCGACCTCCTCGAGAGTCTTTAGGAGTTCAATCTCAATCGAGCTCAGGCATTGATACTTCTGCAGGTACGTCCGGCCTTCCTTTATTGACAGGCTAAATCGGCGATCCAGTTCCTCGAATTTGATCGTCGTACTCGAGCTAACGGCCACCTCTAAAGAGGGACTCGCGACAGCGGGATCCAGTAATCTCCCTCACGCCGGCGAGCTGAGTCCGAAGCGTAGATGTCGCCTCCTTCTTCTTGTCGAGTGAAAGAAATTGCTGCAGGCCAACCAAGGCCGGCTGATCCTCCAGCTTGAGCTCCTTGATGGCACTCCTTAACGCCGTGGCGCGCTCGACGGGCCAAGCACCAAACAGAGAATGCTGGTATTGCGCGGACACCAATTTGAACAAGCCACGTACGCGCTTCACCCGCGTTTGCTCGGGCTCGAATCAGTTGGCTGGATCTGGTCCAGCGCCCAGTCGCATGGTTGATAGGCCCTCTTGGGATCTAACTCTATGGTGCCCGCTAGCAGATACGCGGTCAGGGAGAATAGATCACGGAAGTTCCAGCGCTTTCCGCTCGAAGAAGCTCGTACCACCGCCGGCAAAAATGCCCGTGCCGATAGCCTTGGCCAAAAGCGGTGGCACTGCGTTTCCGACCTGGGTGTACCGGGGGCATTCAACTTTCCGATGCTCGCCACCTGTCGTGTACTTTCCGTGAAAGGTAAACCAATCGGGAAAAGACTGGAGGCGCGCATATTCACGTACGGTCAAGATGCGGGCGTCGCTGTAGTGGAGGATATCGTCCGGCAAAGTCGTAAGTGTGGGCGCGGGCTGATCAGGGGCCATCGGCACAGTTCGGTGCTTAAGCATACCCAATCGCTCGCGCTCCTCAGCACTGAGATTCAGGCCAAGCCTGTTTGCTTTTCGACTGATGTTCAGAATCTCTTTGAACCGAATTGCGACGTCATCCCTGTGCCGAGCGAGCCGCATGCTGTCCATCTCGGCGGGCGGGACGCCTTCGTTCATCAGGCGTTGGTATTCACGATCGCCTGGCCCTGAATAGTCCAGCTGAACGTACCCTTTGCGGGCACCGTCGCCCTTGTACCATGGTTCGCCTTTGGGCTCGCCGTTTTCGCAGGCTATCAAGAGCGTTTATTGCGAGATCAGACAGTGCTTGCTCTGCCGTCACTGGTTGACCGTTGCCGAGGATGGACAGTTGCCTTTGACCCTCGTTCTTGATGAGCCCGAATATGTCGAGGCGTGCAGTGGCAAGGCGCTTCGCAACGTCCTTCTCTATACCTACCACGACCAACCGTGCCCTTCGTTGCGGCACGCCGAAATTGGACGCATCCAGAATTTTTGGCGTCACTGCATAGCCAATCTCTTTTAGCTCGGACTCTAGTTTTTCGTAGTACGTCATGGCGCCCGCTGACTTCTTGCCGCTTCGCTTGGAATGCGCGACGTCCATGCCCGGCACGTTCTCTAGTACTAGAAACTTCGGTCGGATGAGGTCCACGAAAGAGACGTAGCGCTTGAACATCCTGTTTCTTGGGTCCGCGGCGTTCCGCTTTCCAGCGAAGGAGGGTCCCTCGGCACTGGCGGCCCGCCCGCAACGAGATCGACCTCGCCACTGAACTGCCTGAGTTGATCGCGATGGTCTCTCAGCACGTCGTCAATGGAGTGTGCGGTCTTTTCTAGTCCCCGCTCTGGCCAATTGAACTTATGGCGTGATGTCGGTAGGAGAAAATTTGCGTGGAGCTCTGAAGGCATCGCTCGCCCGCTCGATAGCAAAGAGACCCTGCCAGCCGGCCTGCGACAGCCCGAGAGACAGCCCGCCACATCCAGAAAAGAGATCGATAAAGGTGGGACGCGCTGACAAGACCGTATGGACCATGGGTAGGCTCGAAAAAAGTTTGGCCAACATTTAGGTGCTTCCGGGCTGACCTGTGCCGTCCAGAAGTCTCCGACTCGCAGGTGCGGTTGAGCTTCCAGGGAACAGCTGCCCTGGAACGGTTGGAGGCCAATTTCTATCGCATTTACTCACTTTCGACTTACCGTGCCTGCGGATCGCCTACGCAATGCCAATAACAGTCTTCGAATGGACGCATCCCAACCTCTGCTGTTGACAGAGAGCACTCCCAAACTGTCAGCACCGACCAGCCTTGACGCCGAAGACGCTGGCAATTGCGCCTGTCGCGAGCTTTGTTAGCAATGAATTTTGCACGCCAGAAACGACTGTTCTGCGTGGGAATGCGGCCTCTCTGGGAGGAGTGGGCGTGCCAATAGCAACCGTTGATGAAGACAACCGTGCGAAGCCCTTGGAATACGAGATCAGGCTTTCCGGGCAAGTCGCCGCGATGAAGGCGGTATCGATAGCCGGCCGCCCACAGAGCCTTGCGCACCGCAAGCTCTGGCTGCGTGTCCTTCGAGCGAATCAAGGACATCCGAACGCTTCTTTCAGATTTGCTGAGGATATCTGTCATCAACGTTGCCGGGAGCTATACCATTCGAAGTATCTTCGGGTACCGACACCGAAGGAACGAGCGAACTTTTTAGAGTGTCTTTGGTCGGTCCCGTGCAAAGCAATCTCTCGTCCGGGCAATAGGCCGCAACTTCTGCGGCGTACACACTTGCTTGGCCCATCCGGCGCGGACTACGGATTTCCGCACTTGGGTCGTCACTGTGTGAATTTCGCGGTGCGCGGCTCACGAGATGAGCCTGCTCGGCATGAAGCAGGACCACCTGCGTATTTATGACGAGTGCCTCAAAGCGAACCCACTCTCCTCGCGCCATGGGTGACCTGCCGAGCCCACCCATGGCCGCCCCCCATGCCCCGCCCCCACCGTCGCGCCCCGGGCCACTCCGGTGGAGGGCGGGCAGCTCGCGGCGCCGCCCCGGCCGACGCCGCCCTCCAGGCCGCCAGCTTCCCAGGTTCCCAGATCGCCAGCCCCGCCGCCCGCCCCGGGGCGCTCGAATGGCCCAGTTTCCGATAGTCCGCAGGTCAGCCCATTTCGGCCCAAATCGGCCGCAGATAGTCCGCGGGTGATGCCCGGAACCCGTTGCAAATCATCGAGTTGGAAGTGGTGGCCAGGGACGGAATCGAACCATCGACACGCGGATTTTCAGTCCGCTGCTCTACCAACTGAGCTACCTGGCCACGGTAGGCTCCCAGCCGGGCGGCCGGGTGATCGGAAGGGCCGGAATTAGACCCGAGGGGGCTCCACCCGTCAAGGACGGGCGGTCGCTCGAATCTCAATGAATCCGCGCGATTAGCCGCGCACGACGCGTATCGACTGCAGGCGACAATTCGTCACCGTGGAGCGCCTGGCCGGCTCGTGCCTTACACTGATGTAAGGAAATGACTATTCGGTAAGGCGACATGAGTGAAGCAAAGATGACGAGCAAGGGACAAATCACTCTGCCGAAGGAGATTCGCCTGAAGCTCGGCCTGAAGCAGGGCGATCGGGTGCGATTCATTGTCGACGACGACGGGCGCGTTCGGCTGCTGCCTGCGAAGCGCGACGTTTCCGAGTTGATGGGAATCCTGCCGAGCCCGAAGCGAAAATTGTCGCTAGAGGAAATGGACGAGGCCGTGCAAATCGCCGTTGCCAGGCATGTACTCGGCCATGATCGGGATTGACACGAATATCCTGCTGCGGCTCATCGTCGGCGACGAGCCGAAGCAGGCGGTGGCTGCTCGCAACCTGCTGCGCGACCACTGCAGCCCAGACGAGCCCGGCTACGTATGCCAGATTGTGCTGGTTGAGCTGGTCTGGACGCTTGCCAAGGCGTACGGATTCACGCGCGAACGAATTGCCGCCGCAATCGAACAGATTCTTGAGACATCGCAGCTTGATGTAGAGTCACCTAACGCCGTCGCTGCCGCGGTCAGGGACTACCGCGCCGGGCCGGCAGACTTTGCCGACTGCCTGCTGGTCAGAATGAATGCCGCCGCCGGCTGCAGGCACACAGCCACGTTCGACCGCAAGGCGGCGAAGCTCGCGGGGTTCGAGTTGCTGAAGGGCGGATAGAGGGCGGTTCCGCGGAAACGCCCTCCCCCGGCCGATGCCTCAGTGCTTGCCGGGCTCGAGCTTCACACCTCGCCGTTCATAGGTCGCGTACGCCACCAGTGCGGTCATCTCCGGGCTGTCCACTTCGAGCGGCACGCCCTCGAGCGGGTTGCGGATGCACCAGTTGATCATCTCGGGCAGCGTCACGACCTTGCCGATCTGCTTCTGGAACTTCGGGTAGGTCTCCGGATGCGAGTTCGCGGCGTTCGGGTGGCACTGCGCGCAGACGACGCCGTTCTTGCCGAGGTCGGGGCTGGTCCACAACTCGCGGCCCTTCTGCACGACCTGCATGAACTGCGCGGTCCACCGCTCCACTTCCTGCTTCGTGAACTCGTCGGCCCGGGCACCGGTCGCGCCGAGCAACAGTGCTACGCCGACCGCAGCAGCGAGGCCATGTCGAATGATCTTCATGTTCATGTCATCTCCCGTCGATGCGGCGGCTCAGTAGTGGGTCCGGTTCGGCTCCAGGCTCACGTCCTGGAGCTGCGTGTCGGCCGGGTGGCCACGCTTGTGATCGAACGCCACGGTGCGCGAGCGGTTGTTGTACAGGTTGTACACCAGGTCCACGCGTCCGGTGTTGACGTTGACCATCTGCCAGCCGGTCGCGTCGCGCTCGAAGAATGGGTCGGCGCGGTTCATCGGGATCGTCAGCTTGGGCAGGTAGGTCTCGGCCTGCGCGTACGTCGACGGGTACGGCCAGGGCCACGCGGTCGCCATCACCGAGTTGAAACTGATGTTGCCGATCTGGTTGTACTGGATCTGGTGCACGTGCCCGTAGATCACGTTGACCTTGTCGAACGGTGCCAGCAGCGCCTGCACTTCCTCGGCGTCGTCCGTCCAGAAATTCCAGCCCTTGTAGATCTTCTGGATCGGCGAATGCGAGAACACGACGATCGGCGTGTCCTTCTTCATTTTCACGAGATCCTTCTTCAACCACTCGCGCTGCTTCTCACCGACCATGAACGGCGAGCCGTTCGGGTTGTCGAGGCCGGCCATCTCGAGCATGCGCTGCTCGGCGGTGGGCCAGCGGTTGAAGGTCCACTCGTCGTGCGTGAGGATGCTGTTCAGCACGACGAAGTGCACGCCCTTGTGGTCGAAGCTGTAGTACTGCGGGCCGAAGAGCTTCGACCAGTACTCGCCGAGGTCGAGGTAGTAATCGTGCTCGCCCATGACCATCTTGAGCGGTGCATTGAGCTTGGCCAGCATGCCGGCCCCGTGGTCGAGCTCAGGCTTCGTCGCGAGCTGCGCGAGGTCGCCGCCGAACATCACGAAGTCGGGCTTCGGCGTGATCAGGTTCGTCTCGGCCACGGCGCGGATCAGGCCACGGTCCCAGTTGTTGACGAACTTGGTGCCGCGGATGTGCTGGATGTGCGAGTCGGAGATGTAGGCGAACGTGAAGTTGTCCTCCGGCTTCGCGAACGCAATCTCGACCCAGGTGACGGGCAGCGTGCTGACGGCCGCGACGGAGCCGGCCGTCTTCAGGAAGCTGCGACGGGAGTAGTTGTTGCTCATTACTGGGCTCCTGCGGCAAGCGCCGGGACCGTGGCGGGCTTCGCGTGCTGCGGGCTCGTCAGCGCTTCCATGAATGCGACGAGGTCCGTGATCTGCTCTTCCGTGAGGTTCAGCTCCCGGATGCCACCGCTCAGGAAGTCGTTCACGGGCTCGCCCTTGTTGGTGACGCCGCCGTTGTTGTAGTGGACGACCACGTCGCGGAGCGTCTGCAGGCTGCCGTCGTGCATGAACGGCCCGGTGACCGCGACGTTGCGCAGCGTCGGCGTCTTGAACGAGCCGAGCTCGTCGAGGCCGTCGGTGACGGCGAAGCGACCGAGCTCGGAGGAGTCCGGATCGGTCAGCACGGCCTTGTCCACGTCCATGCCCTTGGCCTTCGCCTCGAGGAACTTCGGCGCGATCTGCGGCACCTTGGCCTGGATGCGGTTGATGCCGACACCGATGTTGTGGAAGCGGTTGTCGGTGAACAGCGCGTGGTCCTGCTCGATCGTGTGGCACGACACGCAGCGGCCGTCGCCGAGGAACACCTCGAAGCCGCGGATTGCCGACTCGCTCATCGCGGTCTTATCGCCACCGAAGTACCAGCGGTCGAACGGCGAGTCGCCGGCGACGATCGTGCGCTCGAAACTCGCGATCGCCATCTTGACGTGATCCATCGTGATCGCGTCGGGCTCGATGCCGAACGATTTTCTGAACATGTCGACGTACGACGGGTCGCTGCGGACGATCTTCAGGATCGGCTGGTGGTCGGCGAGCCCCATCTCGACCGGATTGATGAACGGGTGCTGCGACTGGTCCTCGAGGTCGGCCGAGCGGCCGTCCCAGAACTGGGTCGCGAAGTACGCCGCGTTGACGACGGTGGGCGCGTTGCGCGTCCCGGTCAGCTTGTTGATGCCTTCGGAGGTCTTGAGCGGGCTGTCGGTGAAAGCCTTCCCCGGATCGTGGCAGGTGGCGCAGCTCACTTCGCCGGTCGAGCTGAAGCGCTTGTCGTTGAAGAGCTGGCTGCCCAGGGCGATCTTCTCGGGCGTCATCGGGTTGTTGGCGGGCACGGGCAGCGGCGGCAGGCCGAGCGGACCGGCCAGGGCGACGGCGGCGGGCAGCGTGACTCCCGCGAGCACGGCCCAGAGCGACGTGTGGCGACGTTTCATTGCAACGGTCCCTCCCAGGGCTTGAGCTTCTTAGACTTCGTCCAAGCTAGGCCCAAAGTGCGTTCGTCGCAATACGCGAAAATCGATCGGCGGGCCCGAGGGCTTCAATCGACGTTGAAGAACTGCAGCTCGCCGAACTCGACGACTGCAGGCTGCGCAGCCGACGCAGCTGGCTCGCCGAGTCGTTGCGCCCACTCGCGCGCTTGCGCGAGGCACGCGGCATAGAGCTTCGCCCGCTCCTCCGCCGGCAACGCCGTCTCGTCGCATCCCGACGCCTGCAGCGCGGCGTCGAGCGAGAACGCGGCGTGCGACTCCTGGTACTCGCGGTGGCTCCACGCGCCCGTCGCGGAATCGAACGCATAGAGGCGCAGGAAGCGATAGCCGTGATCGGCGACGAACTCGACCGCGTCCATGACGAACTCGGCCTCGATGTCGTCCATCGAATAGTGGAATCCCACCCGGCACCAGCCCGGCTTGATGCCCTGGAAGCCCTTGCGCACCCAGTCGCGGTACAGCTCCGAGGTCGGCTGGTCGATGCCGAGCAGCCGATGGCCGTACGGCCCGGCGCACGAGCACCCGGCGCGTGACTGGATGCCGAACAGGTCGTTCAGCAGCACGGTGACGAACTTCGGGTGCAGGTAGCGGCCGCGCGGGTCGCCGAGGTTGAACGAGACGATGCCGATGCGGTGCGCCGGATCGGGGTTGCCGAGGATCTCGATGCGCTCGTGCGCATTCCAGCGCCGCATTGCGCGGTCGATCAGCTCCGACTCGCGGGCCTCGATGCGCTCGACGCCGATGCGCTCCTTGAGCTCGAGCGCGAGCGCGGCCTTGAGCGTCTGCAGCACGCCCGGCGTGCCGGCCTTCTCGCGCTCCTCGATGTCGGCGATGAAGTCCTGGTCGATCGGGCTCACGTAGTCGACGGTACCGCCGCCGCCCACGCTCGGCGGCAACTCGCGCTGGTAGAGACGCTCGTTGAACACCAGCACGCCGCTCGAGCCGGGGCCGCCGAGGAACTTGTGCGGCGACAGGAATACCGCATCGATCGTGGCGTCGCCGCCGTCGGCATCGCGCGGCGGGTTCATGTCGATCTCGACGTAGGGCGCGCTCGCCGCATAGTCGAAGCAGGCGTGGGCGTCGTGCCGGTGCAGTAGCTTGGCGATTTCACGCACCGGTGACCGCATGCCAGTCACATTGGAGGCCGCCGAGAACGAGCCGATGCGCAGGCGTCCCTGGTATTCGGGCTGCTGCAGCAGGTGCTCGAGGTGCGCGAGGTCGACGCTGCCGTCCGCTGCGAGGTTCACCTCGACGACGGTTGCGAGACCCTGCCGCCAGGTCACCTCGTTCGAGTGGTGCTCGTAGGGCCCGACGAACACGACCGGCTGGTGTGACTGCTGGAAGCTGCGGAAGGCCTCGAACTGCTCGTCGCCGAGGAACTGCCGCAGCTCGTCGCCGAGCACCTTGCGCGTCGCCGGGGCCAGCGAGACGCCGAGGATCTGCTGCAGCTTGTCGATCGCGCCGGTCGCCCCGGTGCCGCAGGCGACGATGCGGCCATTCGGTCCCGCGTTCACCGCGCGCTTGATCATCGCCTCCGCCTCGTGCAGCAGGCGGCTCATGCTGCGGCCGGTGACGTCGTCCTCGGTGTGCGTGTTCGCGTAGCTGCGCTGCAGCGTCTGCAGGTAGCGCTCGACGAAGATCAGGCAACGGCCCGAGGCCGTGTAGTCGCAGTAGACCATCAGCCGCCGGCCGAACGGCGTGTCGAACGCCGAGTCGATGCCGACGATCTGGCGGCGGAGGAAGTCGAAGCTCCAGTCGTGCATGAAGGTGCCGGTGTTACGGTTTCGGAAACTCGCGCTGCCAACGCGCCGGGAATCCGCTGCCATTCTCCCTTGTTCGACCGGGCAACCGCCAGAACAAAGGACCGCGGGCGACAGATTTCGGCGGCTGGCCTGGGTTTCCGAAACCGTAACACCGGCACCTTCTACGTATTCCGGGCCACTCATCCCGGGTCAACAATCGGGGCATCGGAGGCCATTCCGGAGTCCCGCCATGACGCACAAACAGGTCCTGTTCCGCTCCGCGGCCCGGGAGAAGATCCTGCGCGGCGCGACCCAGCTCGCGGAAGCCATACGCATCACGCTCGGGCCCCGCTCGAAATCGGTGCTGATCCAGAAAAAGTGGGGCACGCCGCTGGTCTGCAACGACGGCGTGACGATCGCGAAGGAGTTCGACCTCGAGGATCCGGAGCTCAACCTGGGCGCGCAGATGCTGCGCCAGGCGGCCGAGCGGACCGGCGACGTGGTCGGCGACGGCACCAGCACGGCCACGATCCTGGCACATGCGATCTTTGCCGACGGCGTCCGTAACGTCACCGCGGGCGCAAGTGCGATCGACCTGAAGCGCGGGCTCGACCGGGCACTGGTCGCAGCCGTGACGGCGCTTGAAGGAGATGTCGCGCAAGGTCAGCACGCGCAAGGAGAAGGCCCAGGTCGCGACGATCTCGGCGCACAACGACCCCGCCATCGGCGAACTGGTCGCCGACGCGATGGAGAAGGTCGGCGGCGAAGGCGTGATCACGGTCGAGGAGTCGAAGACGACCGAGACGGTGCTCGAGGTCGTCGAGGGCATGCAGTTCGACCGCGGCTACACGTCGCCCTACTTCATCACCGATGCGGAGAAGATGGAGTCGGTGCTCGAGGATCCGTACGTGCTGCTCACCGACCGCAAGGTCAACCTGCTCAAGGACCTGATCCCGCTGCTCGAGCAGGTCGCGAAGTCGGGGCGGCCGATCCTGTTCGTCGCCGAGGACTTCGAGGGCGAGGCGCTCGCGACGCTGATCGTCAACCAGATCCGCGGCGTGCTGAAGAGCGTCGCGGTCAAGGCGCCCGGCTTCGGTGATCGTCGCAAGGCGATGCTGGCCGACATGGCCGTGCTGACCGGCGGGCAGCTGGTCTCCGAGGAAATCGGGATCAAGCTCGAGGACGTGCAGCTCGCGCAGCTCGGCCGGGCCAAGCGCGTCGTGGCCGACAAGGACACGACGACGATCATCGGCGGCGCGGGCGACCGCAAGGCGATCGACGGCCGCATGGCGCAGATCCGCCGCGAGATCGAGAAGGCGACCAGCGACTACGACAAGGAGAAGCTCGAGGAGCGGCTCGCCAAGCTCGCGGGCGGCGTCGCGGTGATCCGGGTCGGCGCGCCGTCGGAGTCGGAAATGAAGTCGCGCAAGGACGCGCTCGACGATGCGATCAGCGCGACCAAGGCTGCGGTGGCCGAAGGCATCGTGCCGGGCGGCGGGCTCGCGCTGCTGCGCTGCATCGGTGCGGTCGCCGCGGTCGAGCGGGACACCGAGGGCGACGAGCGGACCGGCGTGCAATGCCTGAAGCGCGCGCTCGAGTCGCCGGCGCGGCAGATCGCGGAGAACTCGGCGGTGGACGGCGGCGTCGTCGTGCACCGGATGCTCGAAGCGACCGGCGCGAACGGCTTCGACGCGGCGCGGGGCGAGTACGTCGACCTGTTCGAGGCCGGCATCGTCGATCCGACCAAGGTCGTGCGGGTCGCGCTGGAGAATGCGGTGTCGGTGGCGAGCGTGCTGCTGCTCACCGAGGCCACGATGACCGAGATCCCGGAAAAGGAGAAGCCGCTGCCGGCGGAGCCGCCGGAGATGTGAAAATAGGGGACATTCACCGATTCAACCTCCACAGACGGGAGCACTGCCATGAAACATCACGCTTCGATTCCGCACGTCGGCGCGCAGGATCCCGAGCTGAAGAACTCGCCCATCGCCGAGGAAGAAGACGAGGACACCGACGTCATCCGCCAGCAGGTACCGGGCGAGCCCGTCTGCTACTTCAACGGCGAGGAGTACAAGCACGGCTCGTACGTCGTCAGCGGCTCCCAGTTGCTGCAGTGCAGCTATGGCGTGTGGGTCGAGTCGGCGGCGAGCGATCCGCGCAACCTCTAGCCGGGCGACCCGGGGCCGGCGCGGTCGGCGGGTGGCCCGGCTGCGAGCCGCGCGCAAGTGGAATCAATGGCTTGCGGTCTCCGTGTCGGAGAATGTCCTACGGGCGCCTGGCCGGTCGCCGACAGCGGACGGGTCCGCGGACACTTTCCTCCGGCCCGGCCGAAGTGACATAGTGCCGGCCCCGAGGGAGGAAACGCACCATGGACATCCGAGGCCGCCGCCAGAGCAGCAACGTGGAAGATCGTCGCGGCATGCGCCCGGTTCGCACCGGCGTCGGCCTGAGCATCGGCGGCGTGCTGTTCCTCGTCGTGCTGAGCCTGTTCGGCATCAACCCGCTGCCGTTCCTCGGCGTCGCCACCAAGGCGCCCGAGGTGCAGATGCAGCAATCGCCCGAGCCGTACCAGGAGACTGCGCAGGAAACCCAGCTCCGCGAGTTGACGGCCGTGGTGCTCGCGGACACCGAGGAAACCTGGGGCGCGATCCTGCCGCAGTACGGGGTGCAGTACGTCGAGCCGACGCTCGTGTTGTTCAGCGGCGCGGTGCAGTCGGCCTGCGGCACGGCTGAGTCGGCGATGGGACCGTTCTACTGCCCGCTCGACCAGAAGGTCTACATCGACATGTCGTTCTACGAGGACCTGGGGAAGCGCTTCGGCGCGCCGGGCGATTTCGCGCAGGCCTACGTGATCGCGCACGAGGTGGGCCATCACGTCCAGAACCTGGTCGGCACGGCCGAGAAGGTCCGCGGCATGCAGGAGCGCATGAGTCCCGCCGATGCCAACGCGCTTTCGGTGCGCATGGAACTGCAGGCGGACTGCTTCGCGGGCGTGTGGGCGAATCATGCGGCCCGCTCGCGGCAGCTGCTCGAGGCGGGTGACATCGAGGAAGGCCTGAACGCTGCGAGCGCGATTGGCGATGACCGGCTGCAGCACATGTCGCAGGGCCGCGTCGTCCCGGATGCGTTCACGCACGGCAGCTCCGAGCAGCGCGCGCGCTGGTTCCGCAAGGGACTCGAGGCCGGCACGCCCGACGTCTGCGATACGTTCAGCGCCAAGCAGCTTTAGACCACCGGCACCTACTACAAGTCCAGCTGGCCGGCGTAACCGGTGAGCTCGAGGTAACCGCGGCCGAGCGGCGCGCCACCGGCACCCAGCAGCCGCACGGGACCTTCCCAATAGATCGTCCCGGTGCTCGAACGCGAGTCGAGTTCCGCGTCGTCCATCAGCGGCTGCACGTCGAACTCACGATCACCGACCCTCACGCGCCACTGCACCGGGTACTCGGCCCC
Source organism: uncultured Gammaproteobacteria bacterium (assembly GCA_963777725.1). Taxonomy (GTDB): domain Bacteria; phylum Pseudomonadota; class Gammaproteobacteria; order Steroidobacterales; family Steroidobacteraceae; genus RPQJ01. The sequence goes on along the minus strand of CAVZRR010000015.1, from coordinate 99,876 downwards.
GGTGCGCGGCGACGTCCAGCGCCGCACCGGCGTCCACTCGACCTGCTCCGGCCCGAAGGTCTGCACCGAGCCATCCGCAGAGCGCAGCGTCGCAGCGGCCCAGCGAGCGCGGCCCTCGCCGTCACGCAGACGGAACGCCATCAGCGCGCCGCCGTCGTCGAGGTTGATGCCCATCCAGTCCCAGCCGCGCGCCTGCTCGTCCAGCACGTCGCTCGACCACTCGTGGTCGAACCACGCCTCGCCGGTGACCACGCGCCGACGCCCGTCGATGACGATCTCGCCGCTCACCTGCAGCTGCGGCAGGCTGTAGTAGTAGCTGGCCGCGAGCGGACTCGGCCCCTTGCGGCTGAATCCCCGCTCGCCCTGCAGCAGCGGCGGCTGCACGCGGTCGAGGTCGAGGCGCATCAAGAAGTCGTCGCCCTGCACGACGGTGTGATAGCGATCGCCGTCCTGCCGAATCGACCAGTCGTCGAGCCGCACGTCGGTGAGTCCCTCGCGCGCATAAGCGAGATCGAACCCGGCACGCGCCGAGCGCTCGGCGTGCCGCAGCGTCCGCTGGCCGGTTCCGCAATCGCCGCGTGCCCGAACAGGATCTGCCGCGCCGCAAACCGGCTCGGATTCGATTCGCCGAGACCCGGCCGCACGCGGAAGAACGTGACCTGGAAGCCGATCGGCTGGGCGTCCTCGTCCTGCACCCAACCCGTCACGTACCACCACTCGATGCGGAAATCGGGATGCGCGCCCTCGTCGCGCGGAAACTGCAGCTCGACGCCGGGCGTGACCTGCGGGTACACGGTCTCGGCCGTCGAAGGCAACGCCGTGCCGAGCAGCAGCAACAGCAGGATCGACAGACGCGCACCCAGGCCCCACATCACCAGTCCTCCTTGACCGCGCGCACGACGTCGTCACCCATCGCCTGCCGCCCGCTCACCATCGACGTCAGCGCCGCCGCTGCGACCAGCACGAAGCTCAGTACACCGAGCAGCGTCCACGGCACGTGCACATCCATCGTCCAGTGGAACGACTGCCGGTTCACGACGTAGATCAGGATCAGGCTGACGACGCCGCCCACGATGAGTCCCGTCACGACGCCGACGGCACCGAGCGCCGCGCCCTCGAACGCGAGCATCCGGCCGATCTCGCGACGCGTCACGCCGAGGTGGCGCAGCATCCCGAACTCGCCGCGCCGCGCCAGCACCTGCGAACTCGTGCTCGCGCTGATCCCGAACAGGCCGATCAGCACCGCGACTGCTTCGAGCAGGTAGGTCACCGCAAACGTTCGATCGAAGACGCGCAGCGACAGCCGACGTATCTCGCGCGGCACCGCGATCTCGTAATCACCGCCGCGCTGCAGGGCCGCACGGATCCGCGCCGAGACTTCGTCCGGATCCGCGCCGCGCTCCAACCACAGCGCGGACGTGGTCGCGCGCGTGTCGCCGGTGTAGCGGACGAAGACGTCGCGCGGCATCACGACCGATCCGCCGGGACGCTCGTAATCGCGCCACAGGCCCCGCACGCTGGCCTGCACGACCTGGCCGCCGAGCGGCAAGTCGAACACCGTGCCGAGATCGAGCCCGCGCAGGTCGAGCGCGGCCTCCGACGCCCAGACCGGCACCGTGCCGGGCGGCGCCGGCTGCGGATCGCTGCGGCGGATCGGCAGCACCGAGCCCGCCTCGTCCTCGGTGATCGGACGTGCGATGACCGTGAGCGGCAGGCCGCCATCCGGCATCGCGATGTCCTGGAAGCGCACGAAATCGACCCGGGCGATGCCGTCGACGTCGCGGATCACGGCCTGCGCGTCCTCATCGAGGTAGCTCGTGAGGCCCGACGATCCCGCGCGCACGTAGAGGTCGGCCGGCAGGATGCGCTGCATCCACGCATCGAGCGAGTTGCGGAACGAGTACACCATGATGGCCATCGCGACCATCAGGCTGAAACTCACCAGCACCGCCGCGATGCTGACCGTCGAGCGTCGGGCCGTGCCGCGCAGCTGGGCGGTCGCGATCTGTTGCCACGCGGGTCCGGCAGCCGGCAATCGAGCGAAGGCGAGTTTCGACAGCGTCGGCGCAAAGAACACGGCACCGAGCAGCAGGCACGCGATCGCCGTGTAACCCGGCAGCGCGATGCCCTCCATTGGCGGCAACAACAACGCGCCGGCGCCGGCGATCACCAGCAGCAAGGCGATCAGGCCGTGCCGTCGCGCCTCGAGCGGCGCTTCGTCACCAGCCTTCAGCGCAGCCGCGGCCGGCACCGACGCCGCCTCGCGAGCGGGCCCCAGGGTTGCTGCGACGGCCGCGGCCACGCCGAGCAGGAAGAACACGATGGTCTCGACCGGATGCACGGCCAGCTGCGGCGCGACGCCGCGGAAATAGCCGGCACCAAGATCCGCACCGAACGCCGCCAGCCCAGCACGGGCAACGGCGATGCCGAGCACGATGCCGAGCGCGGCGCCGAGCGTGCCGACCAGCGCGCCCGACAGCAGCGACGCACCCAGCTGTTCGCGAACGGTCATGCCCATCGCGTGCAGCAGCGCGATCTCGCGCCGCCGTCGCGCGACCGCCAGCGATTGCGTCGCGTAGACGAGGAAGGCGCCCGTGAAGAGCGCCACGAGCGCGAGGGCCGTCAGGTTGGATCGATACGCGCGCGACAGCCGCACCGCATCGTCACTCGCCTCGCCCGGCGTCGTGAGTCGCACGCCGGGCGGCAGCAGCGCTCGCACCGCATCCTGGACTGCGAGTGGGTCCGCGCCCGGCGCCAGTCGCAGGTCGACCCGATCGAGCTGACCCAATCGATCGAGCCGCCACTGCGCGGTGCCGATGTCGAGCATGCCGAGCGGCTGGCGGTATTCGCCGGCCGGCAGCAATCCGGCGACTCGCAGCTGCACCGCATCGAGCGCGACCTGCACGTCGAACGTGTCGCCGACCTCGAGTTCGAACGCTTGGGCCGCCGCCGGGCTCAGCCAGACGGCATCCTCGGCCAGCAGCCCGCCGCGCTGCGAGGCGGCGGCGCCGGCGGTGGCCAGCGCCGGCTGCAGTTTCGCCGCACGGAACGGGTCGATGCCGACCAGCTTCAAGGTGCGGTCCCGACCCGGCAGTCGCGCCTGCGCCTCGATCACCGGACTCGCCACGGCGATGCCCGGGATTGCGGCCAGCCGGGGGAACAGGTTCTCGTCGAAGCCGAGCCCGGGCGCCTGCACGGACAGGTCCGCCATGCCGAACAGGCTGCGCGAGGCGAGCTGCACCTCGTCCGCCGCGACGCGATTGATCAGGTAGACCGAGAACCCGAGCGCGACACCGAGCGCGATCGCGACGACGGCGAGCAGCGTGCGGCCCACGGCCTGGCGCAGCGGCCCGATTGCCGCGGCATCGAGCAGCGCGAGCCGCGCGCCGAAGCTGGGTGCCGTCGGAGCAGTCGTCACGATCCAGGCGTCCGCGGCGCGCGCGCCTGCAGCCCGGATCGCGTGAGCTCGTAGGTCAGGTCGGTCGTGGCCGCCGCGTTCATCGAATGCGTGACGAGCACGCCGGCCGCGTTGTCGCGCTTGATCTGGGCGCGCAGGATCTCGAGGATCATCGCGGCGTTGTCCGGATCGAGGTTGCCCGTGGGCTCGTCCGCCAGCACCAGCGCGGGACGATGCACCAGCGCGCGTGCCACGGCCACGCGCTGCATCTCGCCGCCGGAGAGTTCGCGCGGCAGGCTCTCGGCGCGGTTCTCGAGACCGACCGCCTGCAGCAGTTCGCGCACCCGCTCGGTCGCCGTCGCACCGGACTGTCCGTTGAGCGCGAGCGGCAGCCCCACGTTGCGCGCGACGCTCAGGTGCGGCAGCAGGTGGAAGGCCTGGAACACGAAGCCCATCCGCGAGCGGCGGACCAGCGTCCGGGCGTTCTCGTCCATTTGCGCGAGGTCGTGCTCCTCGAGTCGCACCTCGCCGGAATCGGGCACGTCGAGGCCGGCGACGAGGTTGAGCAGCGTGGACTTGCCGACGCCCGACTCGCCCACGATCGAAACGTACTCGCCGGGCTGGACCCGCAGGTCGATGCCGTCGAGCACGCGACGGCCGCTCGGGCCGCCATACGACTTGGTCAGGTTACGGACGTCGAGCATGCGATCCTAATCGAGGTGAAGCGGGCCGCTGGATTCGGCCTATGGGCCTCATTTTCCGTCAGCTGACCCGCTCCGCAAGGTACGCGAGGCACTTCTCCAGGCTCGCGAGCCGAGAGTACTCCGTCTCGGGAACCTCGACCCCGAGTTCGCGATGCAGCGCGATCGCGAAATTCAGCGTATCCATCGAGTCGAAGTCGAACTGGTCGCGAAAATCGATGCCCGGGATCACGCTGGCCGGATCGACATCCGGCGCGATCTCGGTGACGAGTTCCAGCACGCGCGCTGCCAATTGCTCTCGATTCATGCCCTGCCCTCACAGTGACCCAGGATCCGCGAGGCGCTGTGCAACGCGCGCCAGGAACTGCGCACCCAGTCGCCCGTCGGTCACCCGGTGATCCGCGCCCAGCGACAGCGTCACCACCTGCCGCGGCTGGACCACGCCATCGACGACCCAAGGCCGCGTCACGACCTCGCCGGCACCCACGATCGCCACCTGTGGCGGCTGGATGATCGGGAACACGGCATCGACCGAGGACTCGCCGAGACTGGTCAGGATGATGGTAGGTGCAGCGAGTTCGCTGGCACGCAACCGTCCCGCACGAGCCCGCATCACGAGTGCGCGGAAATCGTCCATCAACGCCGTCAGCGATTTCCCGGCGGTCTCCATGATCGCCGGCGCCACCAGGCCCCCGCCGCGCAGCGCCACCGCGACGCCGACGTGCACTGCAGGCGAGGCTTCGAAGCGTCCTTCGCGATGGAAGCCGCTGAAGCCCGGCATTTCGACGCAGGTGAGCGCGATCGCCTTGACCAGCAAGGCCGCGAACAGCAGCCGCTCGGCGACCGGTGCCGACGCATTGTGAGCCGCGAGCCACTGCGTCGCCGGCGTGACGTCGACCGTCGTCGCGAGATAGTAGTGCGGGATCTCGCGCTTCGAGCGCGACATCGCTGCCGCGATCGCTTCGCGCATGCCGGCGGTGGAGCTCGAGCCGGCGGCGGGCGCGTGGGCGGTGGGCTGTGGGGCGGAGCGGGCCTGCTCCACGTCCTCGAGCGTGATCACGCCGCCCGGTCCGCTGCCCTGCAGCGTCGCCACGTCGATGCCGAGTTCCCCGGCGCGCTTGCGGGCGGCTGGGGAGATCTTGAGCCGCGCTGCAGGTGCAGCGGGCTTGACCGGGCTCGGCACGTCGACAGTGGGCTCGATGACGGGCGGCGGCGAAGCCTCCGCAGCGGACGGTGCCTCCGTACCCTCCAGCAACGCGAGCACGGTACCCACCGGCACCTTCGTCCCGGGCTGCACGACGATCTCGCGGACGACACCGTCCTGGAAGATCTCGACGTCGATCGCGCCCTTGTCGGTCTCGACCACCGCGACCACGTCACCGCGCTTGACGACGCTACCCGGGGCCACGTTCCACTGCACGATCGTGCCCTCGTCCATGTCGGCGCCGAGCGCGGGCAGGCGAAATTCACTGGGCATCGCTGAACATCCTCTTCACGGCCGCGACGATCCGCTCCGGATTCGGCAACGCAGCCTCCTCGAGGTGCTTCGGATACGGGATCGGCACCTCCTCGGTGCAGACGCGCGCGATCGGCGCGTCGAGATCGTAGAAGCCCTGCTCCATGATGCGCATCGCGATCTCTGCAGAGAGGCTGCACGTGCGCCAGCCTTCGTCGACGATCACGACACGGCGTGTCCTGCGCACCGACGCCAGGATCGTCGTGTCATCGAGTGGCCGCAGGCTGCGCAGGTCGATGATTTCCGCTTCGATGCCACCCGTCGCAAGTGCCTCCGCAGCCGCGACGCAGCGCCAGAGACTCGCGCCGTAGGTCACCAGCGTCACGTCGCTGCCGGACCGGTGCACCCGCGCACCCTCGAGCTGAACCGACGACGCGGCGGCGGTCAATTCCCCCTCCATGTTGTAGAGCGAGATCGGCTCGAAGATGATCACCGGATCGGGGCTCGCGAGCGCGGCGCGCAGCAGGCCTCGCGCATCGTCGATCGTGGCCGGCGCCACGACGCGCAGCCCGGGCACGTGCGCATACCAGACCTCGAGACTGTGCGAGTGCTGCGCGGCGAGCTGCCGGCCCGCGCCCGTCGCCATCCGGATCACGACCGGCACGTGCAGCTGGCCGCCCGACATGTGGCAGAGCGTCGCGGCGTTGTTGACGATCTGGTCGAGCGCCAGCAGGCTGAAGTTGACCGTCATGACCTCGACGATCGGCCGCATGCCGCCCATCGCGGCACCGATCCCGGCTCCGACGAACGCGGACTCCGACAGCGGTGTGTCGCGGATGCGCTCTTCACCGAACTCGTCGAGCAGGCCCTTGCTGACGGCAAAGCAGCCGCCGTACTTGCCCACGTCCTCGCCCATCAGGAACACGCGGGGATCCGCCGCCAGGGCCTCGCGGATCGATTGCTTCACGGCCTCGCGATACGTGATGCGCGTCCCGGCTGGCGCGGTCATGGCGACACCTCCGCATAGACGTGGCGTCCCAGGTCGGCGACCGGCTCCCAGTCCGACGACTCGGCGAACGCGACCGCCGCCGTCACCTCGTCGTTCGCTTCACTCTGCAGGCGCTGGAAGTCGTCTTCCGTCATCAGGCTGGCCGCCTTGAGCCGCGTCGTCAGCGTGATGATCGGTCCGCGCTGCTGCCATTCCGCGATCTCGGCCTTGTCGCGATAGAGCTGCGAATCGAACATCGAGTGCGCACGGAATCGGTAGGTGCGGAACTCGAGCAGCACCGGCCCGCGACCGGCGCGCGCGTGTTCAGCAGCCTTGCGCATCGCAGCTTCGACTGCGAACACGTCCATGCCGTCCACCGCGGCGGACCGCACGCCATAGGCGGCCGCCTTGGCCTGGATGTCGGTCTGCGACTCCGAGCGCGCCAGCGCGGTGCCCATTGCGTAGAGGTTGTTCTCGCAAAGGAACAGCACCGGCACCTTCCACAGCGCCGCGAGGTTCATCGACTCGTGGAACTCGCCCTCGGCCGCGGCCCCTTCGCCGAAGAAGCAGGCGGCCAGGTCGCGGGTGCCCTGTAGCTTCTCGGCCAGACCCAGGCCGACGGCGACCGGCAGGCCACCGCCCACGATCGCATTGCCACCGAAGAAGCGCGTGGCCGCGTCGAAGATGTGCATCGAGCCACCGCGGCCGCCGCTGCACCCGGTGCGCTTGCCGAACAGTTCGGCCATCAACGGGCCCATCGCGATGCCGCGCGCGATCGCGTGGCCGTGCTCGCGATACGTGGAGACAACCGAATCACCGGCACCGAGCACCTGCATCACGCCGACCGCGATGGCTTCCTCGCCGTCGTACAAGTGCAGGAAGCCGCGGATGTGACCGGCACCATAGAGTTCGGCACAGCGATCCTCGAACTGGCGGATGCGCAGCATCTCGTGCAGCAGGTGCAAGCCGCGCTCGCGGGTCAGGTCCGCTGGCAAGTCGTTCATGGCGCGCCCTCCAGCGTCGACAGGTCGCCCTCGGGCAAGCCCAGTTCGCGGGCGCGCAACAGCCGTCGCATGATCTTGCCGCTGCGCGTGCGCGGCAGCTGCTCGGCGAATGCGATCTCGCGCGGTGCCACCGCGACGCCGAGCAGTCGCCGTGCGTGCGCGAGGATGTCCCGCCGCAGTGTTTCGTTTGGCACCTGCCCCACTTTCAACTCGACGAACGCCTTGACGACCGAGCCGGCAATCGGATCCGGCACGCCGATGACGCCGACCTGCGACACCGCCGGGTGTGTCATCAGCGCACTCTCGACCTCGAACGGACTGATCAGGTGTCCCGCCGCCTTGATCACGTCATCGGCACGGCCGACGAACCAGAAGTAGCCGTCCGCATCCCGTTTCGCGAGATCGCCGGACAGGTACCAGCCGCCGCGGAAGCACTTCCGGTAGCGCTCCTCGTTGTTGAGGTAACCGCGGAACATCGACGGCCAGCCTGGCTTGAGTGCCAGCTCGCCGACCTCGCCCGGTGCCTCGACGACGTCGACGCCTGCGTCTTCCCGCGTTCGCACGATTGCAGCGACCACGCCCGGCACCGGCCGCCCCATCGAGCCCGGCCGTACTTCCATGCTCGGGTAGTTCGCGACCATGATTGCGCCGGTCTCGGTCTGCCACCAGTTGTCGTGGAACGGCCGTCCGAACGCCTCGACACCCCAGACCACCGCCTCCGGGTTCAGCGGTTCGCCGACGCTCGCGAGATGCCGCAGCGCCGGGTACTGCCGCGCGCGCGCAAGCTCGACGCCGGCCTTCATCAGCATCCGGATCGCCGTCGGCGCCGTGTACCAGACCGTGACCCGCTGCGTCTCCAGGATCTCGTACCAGCGCGGCGCATCGAATTCCTCGCGATCGACCAGCATCGTGACGCCGCAGGCGAGCGGCGCGATCACGCCGTACGAGATACCGGTGACCCAACCCGGATCGGCCGTGCACCAATAGATGTCGCCGTCCTGCAGGTCGAGCACCCAGCGCGCGGTCGCGAGGTGCGCCGTCACGGCGGCATGCGCGTGCAGCACGCCCTTCGGCTGGCCGGTGGTGCCGCTCGTGAAGTGCAGAAGTGCGTAATCCTCGGCCGTCGTCGATGCTGTCTCGAAATCGGAGGATGCGCTGCGGACGAGTTCGTCGAAGTCGAGCGTGCCCTCCGGCAGGTCACCCGCGCCTGGCGTGCGCACGACCAGAACGTGGCGCAGCTCCGGCACCTCGCTGCGAATCGGCGCGACCTTGCGCCGGTACAGCAGGTCGGTCGTGACCAGCACGCGCGCCGAGCCGAGCACCAGCCGTGACTTGACGGGCTCCGGGCCGAATGCCGAGAACAGCGGACAGTAGATCGCGCCCGCCGCCAGCGTGCCGAGGACCGTGGCATAGAGCGGCGGCACGCGGCCCATCAACGACGCGACGCGCTCGCCACGCTGGACGCCGAGTTGCGCCAGCACGTTGGCAAAGCGGCGCGCATCCGTCGCGAGCTCGCGATACGTGCAGTCCTTCGCCGCGGCACCCTGCGCCAGGAAGCGGATTGCGACTCGATCGGCGGCCGGCCCCTGCAGGTGCCGGAACAGCGCCTCGTGCGCGATGTTGAGCCCGCCGCCGGGCAGGCCGTCGAGCTGCGCGCGGACCTGATCCCAGCTGAAGTCGCGATACGCCGCCGGGTAATCCGCGAGGTTGGGCGCGCGCTGCAGCGCGTCACGGGGTTTGGAGATGGGTGACCACTCCATGGCATTCCCACTCTAGGCGCCCGTGGCAGGCAGGGAATGCGCAATTACCGCGAACAAGTAGTTCCCCCGATGGCCGGACCCCGCCTCGCTCTGATAATCGGACCAGCGCTGCCGCAGCGGACGGAGGCCGTCATGACCGTCCAGTCATCTCCGCCGGTCGAACTCGACATTCGCGCCCCGGTCTGGGGTCGCGTCCACACGGTGGCACCCCTCGTGCTGGTCGGCACGCGCGAACCGGACGGCTCGTTCGATCTCGCCCCGAAGCACCTGGCGCTGCCGCTCGGCCTGCAGGACTGGTTCGGCTTCGTCTGCACGCCGCGGCACTCGACCTACACGAATGCGCAGCGCGAACGCGCGTTCACGGTGAGCTATCCGCAGCCATCGCAGCTGGTGCTGACGAGCCTCGCCGCCTCGCCGCGCTGCGAAGACGGCTCCAAGCCCGTCGTGCACGCGCTGCCCACGGTGCCGGCGCGCCGGATCGCCGGCGTGCTGGTCGAGGGGGCGTCGCTCGCGCTCGAGTGCGCATTCGAACGCGTGGTCGAAGGCTTCGGCGAGTACGGCCTGGTGGTCGGCCGCATCGTGGCCGCGTATGCATCCCCGGCCGCGCTGATCGAGGCGGATCGCGAGCCCGAGACCGTGCTGGCCGAGTCGCCGTTGCTGGCGTACGTCCACCCGGGGCGATTTGCGTCGATCGACCAGGCCTTCTCGTTCCCGTTTCCGCAGGACATGCACCGGTGACCGGCCTGCCGCCAGCCGTGGAGCCGCAACGGCTGCTGCACGAAGTGCGCTGGCGCCGTGACCAGTTCCTGTCGGTCCTCGAGTCGTTGTGTCGCGCAGAATCGCCCTCGCTCGACGCGCACCGCCAGCAGGCCGTGCACGCGGTGCTCGCGGCGAACCTCGATGCGCTCGGCTACGAGGTGCGCGAGCTGCCCGGCGCCCGCAGTGGCGGACATCTCTACGCGCGTCCCCGACGCCGCAGCCGTGGTGCGGGCGTGCAGCTGCTGCTGGGCCACTACGACACCGTGTGGCCCGCGGGAACGCTCGCGACGATGCCGTTCGGCATCGACGGCGATCGCGCGCGCGGACCGGGCGTCTACGACATGAAGGGCGGGCTTGCGCAGATCGTCGTGGCGCTGGCGAGCCTGCGCGGGCTCGCGATCGAGCCGGAGTTGACGCCCGTCGTGCTGGTGAACGCCGATGAGGAAGTCGGCAGCCGCGAGTCCGGTCGCCACGTGCGGCGACTGGCGCGCATCGCCGACCGGGCGCTCGTCCTCGAGCCGTCGCTCGGCATCGAAGGCCGGCTGAAGACCGAGCGCAAGGGCGTGGCGCGCTACACGGTCGTCGTCCACGGTCGCGCGGCGCACGCCGGGCTCGATCCCGGTGCCGGTGCGAGCGCGATCCTCGAGTTGTCGCACGTGATCCAGGCGCTGTTCGCGCTCAATGATCCAGCGCGCGGCATCACCGTCAACGTCGGCACGATCGACGGCGGCCTGCGCCCGAACGTCGTGGCTGCGGAGAGCCGCGCCGTCGTCGACGTACGCACTCGCTCGGCGGCCGATGCAGAGCAAGTGGACGCGTCGATTCGCCAGCTGCAGCCGGTGACCCCTGGCACGTCGCTGTCGATCGAGGGCGGCCCCGGACGGCCGCCGCTCGAACCGACGCCGCGTAACCAGGCGTTGTTCGAGACGGCACGGGTGCTCGGCCAGCACCTCGGGATGTCGCTCGACGGCGGAACCGCGGGCGGTGGCTCCGACGGCAGCACCGCGAGCCTGCACACGGCAACGCTCGACGGGCTCGGCCCGGTCGGCGATGGCGCGCACGCGGCGCACGAGTACATCGAGATCGGCCCGACGCTCGATCGCGCCGCGCTGCTTGCGCTGCTGCTGGTCGCACCGGCCTGCCGGACGCAGGGCCACTGACATGCGCCGTTACCTGCAAGCCTCCGTGACGCGGATCACCGACCTCGAGCAGGTGCCGTTCGAGATCCACGAACTGCCGCGCGACCGCTGGGAGACGGCGGACTACGTGCTGGTCGAAGTGCTCGGACCCTCGCACTACCCGTTCGAGATCGCCAATGGCCGGCTGGTGGACGCCGTCGCGGGCGACCTCGTGATCGGCGCGCTCGGCAAGCGTGCCGCGACGCTCGAAGTGGTCGGTGACTGGGAGCACACGAGCGTCAGCGGCAAGATGCACGCGCTCACCGGCGCCGGCTTGTTCGGCCTCGCGACGTCGCTCTCCACCTGGCTCAAGCCGCTGACGCCGATCGTCTACCGCGGGCACGTGACGCGCGATGGCCGCAAGTTGAACATGCGTGATTTCGTCACGCCGTTGCCGTCGGCGATCCCGCTCGCGCCGGTGATCCTGCTGGTCGGCACCTCGATGTCTGCCGGCAAGACCACGACGGCGCGCGTCGTCGTGCGCATGCTCGCGGAGCGTGGCCTGCGGGTGCTGGCCTGCAAGCTCACCGGTGCGGCGCGTTACCGCGACATCCTCTCGTGTCTCGACGTCGGCGCCGAATACGTCATGGATTTCGTCGATGCCGGGCTGCCGTCCACCGTCTGCCCGGAATCCGACTACGTCTCCCGCCATCGAGCACCTGCTGGCGCGGATGGCGGCACTCGAACCGGACGTCATCGTCGCCGAGGCCGGCGCGTCGCCGCTCGAGCCGTACAACGGCACCGAGGCCTATCGCCGCCTCGCGCCACTGGTGAAGGTCTCGATCCTCTGCGCGTCCGATCCCTATGCGGTGCTCGGGGTGCAGAAGGCGTTCGGGCTGACGCCGGACCTCGTTGCAGGACCTGCGGCCAACACGACGGCCGCCGTCGAACTCGTGCAGAGACTGACGGGCGTGCGGGCGCTGAACCTGCTCGAGCGCGGTGGCGCCGAGGAACTGCGCATGCTGCTCGATGAGCGCATCGTGCGGCTGGCGTCGCGATGATGGACGCCGTGCCGGGCAGCCCGGAAGAACTCGCTGCGTTTGCCGCACTGCAGTCGCGGCTGCCGGCGCTGTTCCGCAAGGTCTTCGCGGATCCGAACGAACCGCGGACGGTCGTGATCGTCCCCGGGCTCAGCATGGACGGCGAGGTGCTGGCCAAGGTCGTCGGCGGGCTGCACTACGAGGAGCGGCAGCTCGCGATGCTGATGCTGCTGCGGCTGCCGAACACTCGACTCGTGTTCGTCAGCAGCACGCCGATCGAGCCGGCGATCATCGACTATTACCTTGGCCTGTTGCCGGACGTGTCGCGCGAGGACGCGCGGCGGCGGCTGATGCTGTTCTCTGCGAGCGACGCGTCGCCGCAGACGCTGACACAGAAGATCCTCGAGCGGCCGCGGCTGCTGGAGCGGATCCGCGCGGCGATCGGTGACCGTTCGATCGCTCACCTGACGGTCTTCAATTCGACCGCGTGCGAGCGCACGCTGGCCGTGCGACTCGGCATCCCGCTGTACGGCTGCGATCCGACGCTGCTCGAGATCGGCGGCAAGAGCGGCAGCCGGCAGGCGTTTCGCGCGGCGGGCATTCCGCTGCCGGACGGCGCTGAGGACCTGCGCGACACGCAGGACCTCGCGGCCGCGCTGGCGGATCTCAAAGGCCGGCAGCCGCGTCTCGCACGAGCCGTCGTGAAACTGAATCACGGGTTCTCGGGCGAAGGCAATGCGGTGTTCTCGTACGCCGGTTGCCCCGAGGACGATCAGCTGCGCTGGGTGGCTGCGCACCTGCCGCTCAACCTGACGATCGAGGCGCGCGACCTGCGCTGGGAGCGCTTCGCGGCCAAGCTCGCCGAGTCGGGCGGCATCGTCGAGGCGTGGCTGTCGGGCGATGGCGTGCGCTCGCCGTCCGTGCAGCTGCGGATCACGCCGGTCGGCGAGCTGGAGATGATCTCGACGCACGACCAGATCCTGGGCGGGCCCTCAGGCCAGATTTTCCAGGCGTGCACGTTCCCCGCGGATCCGTCGTATGCGCTCGAGATCCAGCGACTGGCGCTGCGCGTCGGCGAAGTGCTGAAGCGACGCGGCGTGCTCGGGCGATTCGGCGTGGACTTCGTGTCGGTGCCGCGGGACGACGGCTGGGAGCATTTCGCGATCGAGATCAACCTGCGCAAGGGCGGCACGACGCACACGTTTCAGATGCTGCAGTTCCTGACCGGGGGCCGTTACGACCCGGAGCGCGCCGAGTTCGTGACGCCGGCCGGCGACGTGCGCTGCTACTACGCCACCGACAACGTCGTCAGTCCCGCTTATCGGCGACTGACGCCGCAGGACCTGTTCGAGATCGCAGGACAGCGCGGCCTGCGGTTCGACAGCGAGTCGCAGTCCGGCGTCGTGTTCATGCTGGTCGGCGCGCTCTCGGAGTTCGGCAAGCTCGGCGTGGTGTCGATCGATGTCGATCGCGAAGCGGCTCGACGGCGTTTTCGGGGGACGGTCTCGGTGCTCGACGAGGAATCCGCTACGCCGCCCGCGGCGTGATTTCGTCGAGCCGGTCGCCGAGCTTGCGCTTCTGCTCCATCAGGTCGTATTGCGCCTGCAGTCCCAGGAAGAATCCCGCGTGAAGGTTGAAGTAGCGTCCGAGCCGCAGATCGGTATCCGCCGAGACCGCGCGCTTGCCGTGCACCAATTCGTTGATGCGGCGCGGCGAGACCTTGAGCGCCCGGGCGAGCGCGTTCTGGCTCAGTCCCAGCGGCTTGAGGAAGTCCTCGAGCAGGATCTCGCCCGGATGAGGATTGGGAACCAGCGCGACCTTGCGCTTCCTAATAGTGGTAGTCGACGATTTCGACATCTTCCGGTCCTCGGTCAACCCAGCGAAAGCAGATGCGCCACTGGTCGTTGACGGATGCTGAACTGACCGAGGCGCTCCCTGAGCCTCAGTCGTTGCCGAGTGCCGCCAGTCGCACCGTTGATTCAGACGCAGCTTGCGTGCAGAATCCATGGCAAGCGCGCGTCCAGACGCTCGTTCCCGATCGCGGAAGCTCACGATCATCGGCGTCCCTCGCCTTATAACGCGCTGCGTCATATGACGCAAGGCGTCATACATGCGCGCAGAGACCACTCTGCGCCGCTCGTCGCAGGAGAATGCGCGAATCGCACCACTTGAAACAGAAATGGGCCCGACGGGCCCATTTCTGTTTCACACCGGGCTCGCCGTGTCAGCTGACAGGCGAGACCCTCCTGCTTGATTCAAGACTAGCGGCGGCGTGCTGCCTTTCCGCGCGATTTCGCGGTCTTACCGGCCTTCGCGTTCCTGGAGGTCTTACGCGTCGCAACGTCGGGCCAACGTCCGCTTCGGCTTCACCTTTGTCTCGGTCTTCTTAGGGGCCGGTGCTTTGGCCTTGCTCTTTTTGACGACCTTCACTTTGGCCTTCTTCCTGCGCCTTGGGCTTCATCGTCTTCGCCAGCCGCTTGGCAATCGCCGTCCCCATTTCCGCAGGCGAACGCACCGTCGTCACCCGTGCCGCCTCGAGCGCCGCGAACTTGTCGGCCGCCGTGCCCTTGCCGCCCGAGATCACCGCACCCGCGTGACCCATGCGCTTGCCGGGAGGCGCCGTGACGCCCGCGATGTAGGCCACGACCGGCTTCGAGACGTTGCGACGGATGAACTCCGCACCCGCCTCCTCGTCGCTGCCGCCGATCTCGCCGACCATGATGATGCCTTCGGTCTGCGGGTCCTGCTCGAACAGCGCCAGCACGTCGATGAAGTTCATGCCGCGCACCGGATCGCCGCCGATGCCGACGCAGGTGCTCTGGCCGAGCCCGTTGTTGGTCGTCTGGAACACGGCCTCGTAGGTCAGCGTGCCGGAGCGCGAGACGATGCCGATCTTGCCTTTCTTGTGGATGAAGCCCGGCATGATGCCGATCTTGCACTCACCCGGCGTGATCACGCCGGGACAGTTCGGGCCCACGAGCCGCGAGTTCGAATCGCGCAGCGCCGCCTTGACCTTGACCATGTCGTTGACCGGGATGCCCTCGGTGATGCAGACGATCAGCTCGATGCCCGCATCGGCCGCCTCGATGATCGCGTCCGCCGCGTAGGCCGCCGGCACGTAGATCATCGTCGCGTTGGCGTCGGTCTTCGCGACCGCAGCGCGCACCGTGTCGAACACCGGGAGCCCGAGGTGCTTCTCGCCACCGCGGCCCGGCGTCACGCCGCCCACGAGCTTGGTGCCGTAGTCGAGGCACTGCTGGGAATGGAACGTGCCCTGCTTGCCGGTGAAGCCCTGGCAGATGACGCGCGTGTTCTTGTTGACCAGGATCGACATGATTATTTCCTCGCCGCCGCGACGACTTTCTTCGCTGCATCCGTCAGGTCCGCCGCCGCGATCAACTCGAGGCCGCTCTCCTGCAGCATCTTGCGGCCCTGCGGCGCATTCGTGCCCTCGATCCGCACGACGACCGGCAGGTGCAGTCCCAAGTCGCGTGCCGCGCCGATCACGCCCTCGGCGATCATGTCGCAGCGGACGATGCCGCCGAAGATGTTGACGAGGATGGCCTTCACTTTCGGGTTCTGCAGGATCAGCTTGAACGCCGTCGTGACCCGCTCGCGCGTGGCGCCGCCGCCGACGTCGAGGAAGTTCGCCGGCGACCCGCCGTGCAGCTTGATCAGGTCCATCGTCGCCATCGCGAGGCCCGCGCCGTTGACCATGCAAGCGATGTCGCCGTCGAGCGAGACGTAGTTCAAGTCCGCCTCGGCGGCGATGCGCTCCATCTCGTCTTCCTGCGACGGGTCGCGCCACTCGACGAGGTCCTTCTGGCGGAACAGCGCGCTTTCCTCGATGTTGATCTTCGCGTCGAGCGCCATGACGTGGCCCTCGTCGGTGACGATCAGCGGGTTGACCTCGACCAGGCTCGCGTCGCACTCGAGGTAGAGCTTGTAGAGCGCGCGGGCGATGCCCTCGAACTCGGCGACCTGCGTGCCCTTGAGGCCGAGACCGTAGGCGAGCGCGCGGCAGTGCGAGCCGTGCAGGCCCGTCGCGGGATGAATCTCGACGCGGACGATCTTCTCGGGGGTCTTTGCAGCGACCTCCTCGATGTCCATGCCGCCCGCCGCCGAGGCGACGAACGCGATGCGGCCGGTGTCGCGGTTGAGCAGCACGCTCAGGTACAACTCGCGGGCGATCTTCGAGCCCGACTCGACGTAGACCTGGTGGATCGGCAGGCCCTCGGGACCCGTCTGCTTGGTCGTGAGCCGCTGGCCCAGCATCCCGGCCGCGGCCGACGAAACGTCGTCCAGTGTCTTTGCGAGCTTGACGCCGCCCGCCTTGCCGCGGCCACCCGCGTGCACCTGCGCCTTGACCACCCAGACGCCGCCGCCGAGCCGACGGGCGGCGTCGGCAGCCTCCGCGGGCGTCGAGGCGACGAACCCCGTGGGCACCGGGATCCCGTAGCGGGCGAAGAGCTGCTTGGACTGGTATTCGTGGAGGTTCATTATTTTGCGCCGGGCTGGATGCGAAGCTGCGTAGTCTAAGCCCTCGGCCGGTATTCGGGCACCCTCCCGGGCCCGGCAGGCCTGCACTTGTGTTGAAGCATTGCCCCCGAGGCGAGAGACTGCCGGGAATGGCGACGAAGACTCCCCCGCTTGCTCCCGAGACGGCCACTGCCGAGTTGTCGTGGCGCGTCATCGGCCTGCTGAACCTGTTCCGGTTGCTCGCGCCGATGGTGCTGATCCTGCTGTTCTTCTTCAATGCGCCGAACCGCAGCGTGGGCACGACCTACCCCGGGCTGTTTCTCGGCATCTGCGTCGCCTATTTCACGTTCGGACTCGTCTCCATCCACCCGATCCAGCGGCAGTGGCCCTCGGCGCAGTGGATGGCGCTGTTCCCGCTCGCCATCGACGCAATCGCGATCACGCTGCTGGTCCACGCCAGCGGCGGCGTGAGCAGCGGGCTGGCCACGCTGCTGTTCCTGCCGATCGGCGCCACCGCCGCGATCGTGCATTCGCGGCTGGCGCTGTTCGCGACGGCGCTGGTCGCGATCGGGCTGCTGGTCGAGACCGCCGTATCCACCCTCTCGGGCGTGAGCCTGGGCGCGGACTTCCTCGTCGCCGGCCTGACCGGTGCCAGCCTCTTCGCCGTGACGCTGCTCGCCATCCCGCTCGCCAACCGGCTGCGTGAGAGCGAGGCACTGGTGCAGCAGCGCGACATCGACCTCGCCAACCTGAACGAGCTGAACAAGTTCATCGTGCAGCACCTGCGCGACAGCATCGTCGTGGTGGACGAGACCGACCATGTCCGCCTGATCAACGACACGGCGGCCCGCCTGCTCGCCGGCGGCGCCGTCACGAGCGGCGCGCTGCTGATCGACGTGTCGCCGCGCCTGCAGTACCTGCTCGAGAACTGGCGCAAGCGGCAGCACGATCGGCGCGACTGGGCCCGCGAGGTCGTCTCTGGCGATGGCGGCACGGTGATCCGGCCGCATTTCGTCGCGCTGTCGGATCGCGGCCCCGGGTCCGTGCTGATCTTTCTCGAGGACACCAGCGTCGTGGCCGAGCGCGTGCAGCAGTCGAAGCTCGCCTCGCTTGGCCGGCTGAGCGCGAGCATCGCCCACGAGATCCGCAACCCGGTGGGCGCGATGAGCCACGCGGGCCAGTTGCTGAAGGAATCGCCGGCGCTTGGCCCGGATGACCGGCACCTCACCGACATCATCGAGAAAAACGCGGTGCGGGTGAGCCAGATCATCGAGAACGTGCTGCAACTGTCGCGCCGGGACACGACTCGACAGGAGCGCATCGACCTCGCCGCGTGGCTCGAGACGTTCCTGGCCGAGTTCCGCGAGACGCTGCAGATCGCGCCGGAACGCGTGCTGGCCGAGTCGCCGGTGCCGGAACTCGAGGTGACGTTCGACCCATCGCAGCTGCACCAGGTGGTCTGGAACCTCTGCGACAACGCGCTGAAGCACGGTGGGGACGACGAACAGTGGCCCGTGATCCTGCGCGTGGGGCGTATCGCTTCCACGGGCCGGCCCTACCTCGAAATCAGCGACCGGGGCCCGGGCATCGACCCGGCCCATGCCGAGCGCATTTTCGAGCCGTTCTTCTCGAACGGCGCCGGCGGCACCGGGCTTGGGCTGTTCATCTCGCGCGAGCTGTGCCAGACGAACGGTGCGCTGCTCGCGTACGAGGAGCGTCCCGGCGGCGGCAGCATCTTCCGGATCATTTTTGCGGATCCGCAGCGGTGGGAGGCGTGATCGACGACAAAGAGTTTTGCTGCGAAGTCGACGGTTTCATTGGTCGCTTGCTGGCGTCAGGACAGGCAACCTGTCCGGCACATGCGCTGGCACTTGGCGGCCACGGCGGAGTATAACCGGAGTTATACTATGCAAATGAAGACTGCAATTTCGCTGCCCGACCCGATCTTCCATTCGGCGGAGCGCCTGGCCGCGCGACTCGGGATCTCGCGCAGCGAACTTTACCGCCGCGCAATCGAGACCCTGCTCGAGAGACACGATCAGTCCACGATCACGTCGCAACTCGACGCGGTCTACGGCACGCGCGAGAACAACCCGGGGCTGGATCCCGACCTTGGCGTGCTCCAGTCTCAGGCGATTCGCGGTGGGGCAGGTCGGTGAAACGTGGGGAAATCTGGTGGGCTTCGCTGGCCGCACCCACGGGCTCCGGACCCGGCTTTCGCCGGCCCGTGCTGGTCGTGTCCGACGACAGCTTCAACCGCAGCCAGATCTCGACCATCATCGCTGCCGTGATCACCAGCAACTTGCGGCTTGCGGATGCACCCGGGAATGTCCGGATCGAAGGCAAGGGCAGTGGCATCGCCAAGTCCTCGGTGGTCAACGTGTCGCAGTTGATTACGGTCGACAAAGCCAGGGTCACGAGCCGGGCCGGGCGACTGGGGCCCGTGCAGATGGCCTCAGTGGAACGCGGTCTGCGATTGGTGCTCGGACTGCAGTGACCAACCTTGCCTCCTGATGGACCGGTCGATAGTCTGGCGATCGCTTGAAGCACCAAACAACCCCTTCAGTTGACGACTGCCCATGCGTTCCAGAGCCCTGATCGTCGACGACGAGCCGGACATCCGCGAACTGCTCGCGATCACGCTCGGTCGCATGCAGATCGACGTCGTCACCGCGGGCAACTTCGCGACCGCCGTCAAGTGCCTGGGGGGTGAGCGCTACGACCTGGTGCTGACCGACATGCGACTGCCCGACGGTGACGGGCTCGAAATCGTCGAGTGGATCCAGACTCACCGCCCCGGGGTCCCGGTGGCCGTGATCACGGCGCACGGCAATGTCGAGGCGGCCGTCCGAGCCCTCAAGCTCGGGGCGTTCGACTTCATCGCCAAGCCGCTCGACCTCGCCGCCCTGCGCAAGCTCATCACCGCAACGCTCAAGCTCGGCGATTCGATCGAGGAAACGGCACGGCGCTCGACGCTGAAGCTGCTCGGCAACTCGAAGCCCATGCAGCAGCTGCGGCAGATGGTCGGCAAGGTCTCGCGCAGCCAGGCGCCGGTTCACGTCTCGGGCGACTCGGGTACCGGCAAGGAACTCGTGGCACGGCTCATCCACGAGTCCGGTCCGCGGGCCGAGGGACCGTTCGTGCCGGTCAACTGCGGTGCGATTCCGTCGGAACTGATGGAAAGCGAGTTCTTCGGCCACAAGAAGGGCAGCTTCACCGGCGCCGTGACGGACAAGGAAGGCCTGATCCGCAGCGCCGAGGGCGGCACGCTGTTCCTCGACGAGGTGGCCGACCTGCCGCTGCACATGCAGGTGAAGTTGCTGCGCGTGATCCAGGAGAAGTCGGTGCGCCCCGTCGGCGAGACGCGCGAGGTGCCGGTCGACGTGCGGATCCTGAGCGCGACGCATCGCAACCTGCAGGAGATGGTCAAGGCCGGACGGTTCCGCGAGGATCTTTACTACCGGATCAACGTGATTGAGCTGCACGTTCCCGCGCTTCGCGAGCGCCTCGACGACGTCCCGCTGCTGGTTGACGTGCTGCTCGACCGGGTCTCGAAGCAGATTGGCGTGAAGCGTCCGGAGATTGCGGACGAGGCGCTCGACAAGCTGCTCAACTATGCCTATCCGGGCAATGTCCGTGAGCTCGAGAACATCCTCGAACGAGCGGTGACGCTGTGCTCGGGCAATCGGATCGAGCCCGATGACATCCAGCTCAAGCAGGGCGTGGGGTTCGACCTGCCGGCCGCGGGAGAGGACCTGCCGACCGACGGGCTCGAGGGGCAGCTCGAGCACATCGAGCGCGAGGCTATCGTCAGGGCGCTGGAACAGACGCGGTATAACAAGACCAAAGCGGCGGAGCTGCTGGGGATGACGTTTCGGCAGCTCAGGTATCGGGTGAAGAAGCTGGGGATCGAGTAGGCCGCGCGGCCGATCGCCTCAATCGCAATTCGAGCTGCGTGCGGGTGCCGCGAGCAGAGATCGCACAGACGAGCGCGAAATTGACCAGCGGGACGGGATAGTAGAGCAGTCCGTCGATCAGCGAGAATCCGGCGAACCCGGCGAGAATCGCCAGCGCCGCCGAGTCTATCGGATCCCGCTTCCGACCGCGGTGTGCAAAAGCGATCTCTCGTATACGAGGTCCAAACAGGCAATGGCAGCCCATGCGAGGGCCACGAAACCGAGCGACGCCGAACTCCAGCAGAATCTGCAAGATGGAATTGTGAGGCTGCGCGACATCGGATTGCAGCAACTCGAGATCTGGTAACCGTCCGGACCAAAGCCCAGGATGGGCCTCTGCGCAATCGACGTCAGCGAATCCATCCAGATCTCAATTCGATCCTGCACGTAGAGCACCGAGATCGTGTCGCCGATGCGGAACTGCGGGTGCGATCGAGCAAGCTGATGTGTATTCAGCCAGTCGTGTCTGCTCGGCGACGACCGCAAGCGCAAGTGCGCCCGCAAGTGCCAAGCAGGCTGACCAAGTCGCCGTGCGCCGGTTCGGCACCAGACCCGATCGCCGCCACTACGAACAGAATCCACGCCAGAAGCGCGCCGCGGCTGCCGAACATGATGATTCCGAATAGCGCTGCCATTGCCAGCAGAACTCCGGATGTTCTCAAGCGCTTGTCGACCAGCGCCACGGCGACAGCCGCACTGGCGCCGAAAAAGCCTTGATATCCGAAGTGCCTGACGTTCAGGAAAAAGGGCGGCGCCGCCACCGGATCCGGATCGCCCGCGGCCGCCATGGCGAACTGCAATGCAATCAACAGAAATCCTGCATGAACGACGGCGATCGAGAACAGGATGATCGTTGCCGATGTCGGGCGAACAGTGGCGCAGCGCGAAACAGATCGCCAGTCCGACAACGATGATCGAGTAGTACAGTTCGAGCCGCACGAGAGCAGACAGAATCCAGGAGACGCCAGCACGGACAGCATCGCCACGCTCGCAAAGACCATGACGGCTGGCCTTCCGATCGAGGCGGATGGCATCGGGTCGAAACAGCAGGCTGATGAAGATTAAAGAGGCGCAGAGCAGGGACAACCGGATAACCGAACCGGGGTACTCGACCACGCCGCCACGATTGCGATGACGATTCCGACAAGCACGATGAGGCAAACGCCGCCGACCATGAGCGTGAATGCCCACTCCGATCGCATGCCCTTCAACGGCTCGACGCCTTGGTTCCAGGCCGGGTGCTCAGCCCACTGATGCGCCAATTGCTGCTGTACCTCAGGCGTCACCACCACGGGCGACTTGAGCTCGCCAGCAAAATTCCGTGCAGCGCGTCCCAGAGTCGCTGCGCGCCTCGGATCGGTGGAATCAGGCCGACCCGCAAGAACACGCCCTTGGCCGGACTGCCTATCCACGAGAAGGTACTGGTGCCGGTCAGGCGCGACCGGTATCGCGGCAAGCAGCCGGGTCTCGTCCAGCGCGGCGCGCTCCTTCTTCGTCAACAGAGGCTCGATCATCGTGCGGTCGCAAGTGGAGCCAGCCCGACGTTCGATCGACCTCGAATAGTCGAGCTGCTTGTCGTGCGGCATCCTCCTCCTCGAGTTCTCCGTAATCGGACGGCGTGACGCGAATGTCGGTCTCCGTGAATCGGATCCGCTGTTCGAACTGGCCGCCGTCGCTCGACGCTGACCGAAGCGACGGTGCAAGCGAGATTCCGTCGACACGCGGGCACTGCGACGCCGAGCAAGTCCATCACGGTCGGCACGACGTCCTCGAGGCTTGCCGACTGCAGCAGATCCCGTCCCTGGGTACCGATTCGCGCGTGCGAACCGAAGCCGCGAAAGCCAAGCAGCACCTGGTACTGAACCGGGCTCAGCACGCTTTGGCCGTGGCCCCAGTTCAGGACCTCGACTGGCGCATGAGTCCGGCCACCCGACCATCCAGTCCACGTTCAGCAGTGACTCGGAAGGAATGCCGAGCGCCTCTCCATGATCCGACAAGACGACGACCAAGGCATTGTCCAGAATTCCCTTGGACCGCAGTACCTCAAGGACTCCCCGAACATGCGGTCGGCCGTCTGCAGTGCCTCGCGGTACGCGGGACTGGAGCCATCGCGTGATCTCATTCTGCAGGCCCAGAGGCGTCTCGGCGTGGAAGTACGGCCAATGCGCGGCCGTCAGGTGAATTGCAGCGAGCACCGGCCGCCCTTCCGGCAACTCATTCCGCAATCGATCGACGAAAGTCGCGGGTCGGTACAGGAATGCGACTCCGCGGTTCGCGTGAAGGTACTGCAGCAGGAATCCACCCAAGCGGCGTGTTGGCCACGACATTCGACAACGGCAGATCGCCGACCTGTCCGATCAGGAAGTCCGCCGCCCCGATCGGCGGCGTGATGATGCGATCGAAGCCGTACGACTCGTCGATGTTGCTGAAGCGCACCTCGTCCGTCGCGAAAACGGTCGTGTATCCCTCAGTTGCCAACAGGTCGGCGATCGTCGGGTAGTCGTTGACGTCTTCGCGACGAATCAGATTGAACATCGCGCCCGTGCTTCGCGGCGACCGCCCGGTCAGGATCGACATCCAGGACGGAAAAGTTCTCGCAAGCGGAGTCGTCGAATCGGGAAAAGATCGGCGTCGTTCAGGAACGCGTCGATGTTCGGCGTCCACCCTCGCCCCCGAACCTGCGCAGTTCCGCGAGTCGGAGCGAGTCCACTCCCAGGATGACGACGTTCGGCTCTGCCGTGCATGGCTTCGGCCGGAGCTGCACCGCGCGTTGCAGCCATAAAGGCGATGCCGGCCAGCACGACCGCGGCAACCCAAAGCGCCGGGGTGCGATGCCGCGATTCGGTCTACTGGGGCAACCAGTCGCCAGAGCGCGATCACAGCAACGACCATGGCGAGTCCGGCCACCAGGAGCGTGACCCACCTGGCGACCGAGACATGGACCCAGGCTCCGGCTCGCAAGAGCCGGAGTAATAGCTGCCGGCGTGCGACCGGGGAAACCAGTCGGCATTCAGCAGCAGGATCGCCGCAACCGACGAGCGCGAACCATGAGAACGACCAGACCGCGGCGTGATCCATTGCGTGCGCCGGCCACGCGACCTCAGTCAGGACCGCCAGTGCGTGGACCATGATTGCAAGCAGTCCGTGCAGGACCAACAGAGCCAGCGCGAATAGTGCGACATCCAAGTGACACGCGAGAGATGAGACTGACGTTGCCGACCGCGCCGAGCATGACGTCCGCTTCATACAAGCGGATGAAGAAGGTCGTCAGCGTCTGGAACACGGGTAATCAGCAGAAGAGCCGCCGAAAGAAACGCGGCAAGACCCAGCCCCGTCCAATAGGACTGCTGGTCTGCCGATTGCGCGCTCAGCCTCCTGCCGCATCAATGTCTCCATGGCCTCCTCGCAACATCGAGGCGCTTAAGTTAACGACAGAACGCTCCGAAAGTGAATCGTCCTCGGCAGGCTTGCGGTCCGTTGTGTGAGTGCGTTATCGAATCCGATTGCAGGCCAGAGGATCGCGACTGACGCTCCATGTCAGTTGCTGACACGCACCGGTCATAGTGCCCCGGATGTCGCCTGCGCGAAGCTGGCTGCGGCCAGACAATTACCCTGAAAATCAATCACGTGCGATTAACCGGCTAACTTGGCACGCTGCTTGCTTCGGCTTTGCTGCCGGCCCGTTGGCCGCTGATTCGAACCCATTGGAATTTGGAGTAACTCACATGATGAAGAAGATTCAGAAAGGCTTCACGCTCATCGAATTGATGATCGTCGTCGCGATCATCGGCATCCTGGCGGCCATCGCGATTCCGGCGTACCAGGACTACATCGTCCGCTCGCAGGTCTCGGAAGGCCTGGCGATGGCGTCGTCCGTCAAGGCCGTCGGTCGCGGAATTCCGTGCGGACCGCGGCACGTGGCCGACACGACCTCGCAGGCCCCGGTCTTGGCATGACCGCCGCTCCGACTGGCAAGTACGTCACCGGCATCACCGTCACGAACGGTGCAGATCCTGATCACGTACGGTGTCCGACGCCAACACGGCCATCGCCGGTCAGACACTGTTTCTGACGCCGGGCGTCACGCCGAACGGCGACATCGTCTGGCGTGCGGCAACCGCGCCTTGACGACGGCAGCCAGCTTCACCGGGCGTCAACGACTCGGCCGGCGGCGGCTCGCTCGTCGGCAAGTTCCGCCCATCGAACTGCCGCGCCTGATCGAACCCCGCTTGGGGAAATCCAAGACCCCCCGCCCCGGCGGGGGGTCTTTCTTTTTGGCGGTCGACTCTGCGGCCCTGTGATGAACCTCACGACACGGCGCCACACGGTCAAGCAAAATCGGACCCGATTTAACATTTGCTCGATCTTGCCGGTAGGATACGGGGTCTGAATGCCCGGCCAAGGCCGGCCGCGGGAGTGGCCTAAGTCCATGAATGACATCGCAATGACCGCAACACCGATGCGCGGCGGCCTGCAGGGCCTGCCGCATCGGCTCGTGGCCGACGGCCTCGTGACCGAAGCGGCCATGCACGATGCCATCAACGCCTCCCGCGAACGGCGCGTCAACGTCGTCACCTACCTCGTCGAGTACAACCTGGCCGACGCCCGCGAAGTGGCCATCGCCGCCTCGCAGGAGTTCGGCGCACCGCTGCTCGACCTCGACGCGATCCAGCCCGACTTCGACATCATCCGCCTGGTCAGCGAGAAGACGCTGCGCAGGCACCGAGTGCTGCCGCTGGTCAAGCGCGGCAAGCGCCTGTTCCTCGCGATCTCGGATCCCACGAACCTGCACGCGCTCGACGAGGTGAAGTTCGCCACCGGCCTCTCGATCGAGGCCGTGGTCGTCGAGGAGAACAAGCTCGAGAAGCTGCTCGCCAAGTCGCTCGAGCAGGTCGACACCGCGATGCCGGAGTTGGCGGGCGACGACTTCGAACTCGACAGTCTCGAGGTGACCTCGGACGAGGATGCGATCGACGAGGGCGTCGAACGCGCCGACGTCGACGACGCGCCGATCGTCCGCTTCGTCAACAAGGTGATGCTCGACGCGATCAAGCGGGGCGCCTCGGACATCCACTTCGAGCCCTACGAGCGCTCCTACCGCATCCGCTTCCGCCTGGACGGCGTGCTGAAGGAAGTCGCGTCGCCCCCCGTGCAACTCGCGATCAAGCTCTCGGCCCGGCTCAAGGTCATGTCCCGGCTCGACATCGCCGAGCGGCGCGTCCCCCAGGACGGCCGCATCAAGATGAGGATCTCGAAGAACCGGGCGATCGACTTCCGCGTCAGCACCTGCCCGACGCTGTTCGGCGAGAAGGTCGTGATGCGTATCCTCGATCCGTCGAGCGCCTCGCTGGGCATCGACGCGCTGGGCTACGAGCCGTTCCAGAAGCAACTGTACCTGGAGGCCCTCGCCCGCCCGCACGGCATGATCCTCGTGACGGGGCCGACGGGCAGCGGCAAGACCGTCTCGCTCTACACCGGGCTCAGCATCCTCAACACCGAGGACACGAACATTTCGACTGCCGAAGATCCGGTCGAGATCATGCTGCCCGGCATCAACCAGGTGAACATCAACCCGAAGGTGGGCCTGACGTTCGCCGGGGCACTGCGTGCCTTCCTGCGCCAGGACCCGGACATCATCATGGTCGGCGAGATCCGCGACCTCGAGACCGCGGAGATCGCATTGAAGGCCGCGCAGACCGGCCACCTGGTGCTTTCGACGCTGCACACGAACGACGCCCCGAAGACCCTGACCCGCCTCGTCGACATGGGCGTCAAGCCGTATGCAATCGCCACCTCGGTGAGCCTGATCATCGCCCAGCGCCTGGCCCGTCGACTGTGCGGGAACTGCAAGACCCGTCTCGACGTGCCCGCGGAAGCGCTGCTCAAGGAGGGCTTCTCGGCGGACGAAATCGCGAACGGCCTTCAGGTTTTCAAGCCGGTCGGTTGCACCCAGTGCACGGACGGGTATAAGGGCCGTGTCGGCATCTACGAGGTGATGCCGGTCACCGAGGAAATCGGGCGTGTCATCATGGCCGGGGGCAGCGCGGTGGACATCAAGGACCAGGCGGTCCGCGAGGGGGTCTGGGGCCTGCGCCAGTCCGGCCTGAACAAGGTCCGGATGGGCCTGACGGGCCTCGAAGAAATCAACCGCGTGACGGTGGATTGAGGCTGCAGGCGCTGGGTTTTCAGGAATTGAACGCGAGGCAATATGGCTGAGGCTGTCGCTGGCAAACAGTTCCCCTTCCTCTGGGAAGGCAAGGACCGCAAGGGCAACCGCGTCAAGGGCCGTGGCCTGGCCAAGGACGAGATGGAGATGCGCTCCGATCTCCGCCGCCAGGGCATCGCCGCGACGCGGGTCCGCAAGGAGCGGCAGCTCTTCAAGAGCGACGGCAAGGTCACCGCCGAGGACATCGCCGTCTTCGCCCGCCAGCTCGCGACCATGCTCACGGCCGGCATCCCGATGGTGCAGGCGTTCGAGATCATCGGCGTCGGTCACGACAAGCCGGCGATGCAGAAACTGGTGCTGGCGATCAAGTCCGACATCGAGACCGGCAACGCGCTGAACCAGGCGCTGGCCAAGCACCCGCTGTATTTCGACGACCTGTTCGTCAACCTCGTCGAGGCCGGCGAGCACGCGGGCGCGCTCGAGACGGTGCTCGACAAGATCGCCACCTACAAGGAAAAGACCGAGGCCCTCAAGAAGAAGATCAAGAAGGCGCTGTTCTATCCCGCCGCGGTGCTGGCCGTCGCCATCATCGTGACGGTGATCCTGCTGATCTTCGTGATTCCGCAGTTCGAGAGCCTGTTCAAGGGCTTCGGCGCCGACCTGCCGGCCTTCACCCAGTTCGTGATCAACATGTCGCGCTGGATGCAGGACAACGGCTGGATGCTGCTGATCATCGTCGGCGCTGCAGCCTGGACCTTCGCGTACTTTTACAAGCGGTCGCGACCGATGCGGCAATTCATCGACCGCATGTCGCTGCAAGTTCCGGTGATCGGCCCGATCCTGAAGAAGGCGGCGATCGCACGCTTCGCCCGCACGCTCGCCACGATGTTCGGTGCCGGCGTGCCGCTGGTCGAGGCCATGAAGTCGGTGGCCGGCGCCACGGGCAACATCGTCTACCAGGACGCCACGCTGCGGATGCGCGACGAGATCTCGACCGGCCTGCGCATGCAGCGCGCGATGGAGAATACCGGCCTGTTCCCGAACATGGTGGTGCAGATGATCGCCGTCGGCGAGGAGTCGGGCTCGCTCGACGAGATGGCCAGCAAGGTGGCCGACTTCTACGAGGCGGACGTGGACGCGGCCGTGGACGCGTCTGTCGAGCCTGCTCGAGCCGCTGATCATGGTGATCCTCGGCGTACTGGTGGGCGGCCTCGTGATCGCGATGTACCTGCCGATCTTCAAGCTCGGCGCGGTCATCTAAGAAGGGCTACCGGCAGGTCCGCCGTGGCCTGTCGATCGAGAAGACGCCGCGCGCTGCGCGGCGTCTTCGCATGGCAAGGGGGTTGAATGACGGTGTTTGACCTGCTGGCAACAGCCCCGGCCCTGCTGATCGGCAGCGCCTTCCTGCTGTCCCTGCTGATCGGCAGCTTTCTCAACGTCGTCATCCACCGCTTGCCGGTCATGCTTGACCGGCAGTGGCGCGCCCAAGCCCAGGAAATGCTGACCGACGGGTCCACGGCTCCAGCCCCGGCCGCGCCCGAACCCGCCGCCTACAACCTCGTCACCCCCCGGTCCGCCTGCCCGCACTGCAACGCCCCGATCCGCGCCCACCAGAACATCCCCGTCGTGAGCTACCTGCTGCTCGGCGGCAAGTGCGCCAACTGCAAGGCGAAGATCTCCCCGCGCTACCCGATCGTCGAGCTTGCCACGGCGATCCTCTCCGCCGCCGTCGTCTGGCGTTTCGGGTGGCACTGGCAGTCCGTCGCCGCGCTGTTCTTCACCTGGGCGCTGGTGGCACTGACGGTGATCGACCTCGATCACCAGATCCTGCCCGACATCATCACGCTGCCGCTGCTCTGGCTGGGCCTGCTGCTGAGCCTGGCGTGGCACGCCGGCCTGCCGCAGCCGATCCCCGTCGACCCCGCCTCGGCCATCATCGGCGGCGCGGCGGGCTACCTGACGCTCTGGAGCGTCTACTGGGCCTTCAAGCTGCTGACCGGCAAGGAAGGCATGGGCTACGGCGACTTCAAGCTGTTCGGCGCCTTCGGCGCCTGGATGGGCTGGCAGATGCTGCCGCTGATCCTGCTGCTCTCGGCGTTCACCGGGGCCGTGATCGGCATCGCGCTGATCGTCGCACGCGGTCGCGACCGTAACATCCCGATTCCGTTCGGCCCCTACCTCGCCGCCGCCGGTTGGATCGCACTGATGTGGGGGCCGCAGATCGTCGGCGGCTACCTGTCGATGAGCGGGCTCGATCGCTGATGGCCGTGCTGCTGGCGGACTCGTGAAAGTGATGCGTTTCAGCTGAAACGCGGATTGAGGGACGACCCAATCGCATGATTTCCTGACCCCACTGGAGAATTGCTCCGAGGGTCAGCCATGCCAAGCGAGTTGCTCCCATTTTGGGATCGAGCTAGGATGCTCCAGTGCGGGTGATCTCGAAGCAGACGCTTCGCCGCTTCTGGGAATCCGCCCTCGGACGGAAGGACGCGAGGCGTGCGCTGGAAGCCTGGTACCGCGAGGCGCGACGGGCGGCGTGGACCTCCCCGCAGGACGTCAAGCAACTCTATTCCATGCGAGCGTCCTGAAGGGTGGCCGCGTGGTGTTCAACATCTGCGGGAATCGGTATCGACTCGTCGTGCGCATCAACTTCAGCCAGCAGATCGTGTTCATCCGTTTCGTCGGCACTCACGCCGAGTACGACGCGATTGATGCGGAGACGATTTGATGAATATCCGGCCAATTCGAACGGACGAGGACCACGCAGCGGCGCTCCGGCGCATCGACGCCCTCATGGACGCCGAGCCCGGCAGCCCCAGCGGCGACGAACTCGACGTTCTCGTCACGCTGGTCGAGGCCTATGAGGACCGGCATTTCCCGATCGACGATCCGGACCCGCTGGCGGCCATCCAGTTCCGCATGGAACAGATGGAGCTGACGCGGAGAGATCTCGAGCCTCTACTCGGTTCCCGCGGCCGGGTCTCCGAAGTGCTGAACGGTCGTCGCGCCTTGTCGATCCAGATGATTCGTCGATTGCATCGCGAGCTTGGCATTCCACTCGAAAGCCTGGTCGGCGGCGAGTGACGTGAGCACCTTTCGAGTCGCCCTCACCGGCGGCATCGCCAGCGGCAAGACCACGGTTGCCGATCTCTTCGCCGCCCTCGGCGTGCCCGTCATCGACACCGACGTGATCGCTCGCGAAGTCGTCGAGCCCGGGCAACCCGCACTGGCCCGGGTCGTCGAGACATTCGGCGCCGAAGTGCTGGGCAGCAACGGCCGCCTCGACCGCCGCCGGCTGCGCGAACGGATCTTTGCCGATCCCGAAGCCAAGCGCCGCCTCGAGGCGATCCTGCATCCGGCCATCCGCGCCGAGATGGAACGGCAGTCGCGCGCTGCGGACGGTCCTTACCAGGTGCTGGTGATTCCGCTGCTCACCGAGGGCAAGCGCCGCGACCACGTGGACCGCGTGCTGCTGGTGGACGTGCCTGAGGAGCTGCAGATCCAGCGGCTCATGTCGCGCGACGGCGTGACGCACGAACAGGCCCAGGCTGCGCTCAACGCGCAGGCCACGCGAGCGGAGCGGCTGGCGATAGGCAGACGACGTCGTCCGCAACACGGGGCGACCGGAAGATCTGCGGGAGGACGTGGCCAGACTGCATGCGCAGTACCTGCAGCTTACTGCTTCTCCTCCAGCTTCTCCTGCAGCCAGATCTTGATCAGCGACTGGTAAGGAACGTCCCGCGCGTTGGCCGCTACGCGAATGCTGTCGAGCAAATGCCGGGGCAACCTCAGCGAGATTGTTTCAGTGGACGGCTTCAACCGCGGGAGCCTGACGGCCTGCGCCTGGGACCAATCCACGTAGTCGGCACTGTCGTGGTTGCCCCAGAATGCGCGCTCCGCGTCTTCGGATCGCAGCCTGGGGACCTTTTTAGGCCTGTGAGTCATAGATTGCTCGCTCTTTCCGGTGCATGTCGCGGGCGGAAATCACGCGGATCCGCGTATTGGCCTCGCGCAGCGTAAACGTGACGTGGAGCCTCCGCTCCGCAACCGTTCGACCCAGCGCATGGAATCTCGGCTCGACCTCGCTGTGCCTGCCGTCGAACAGCAGCAACAGCGGCTGATTGAAGAACACCTGCTCCGTCTCGGCATCCGAGACTAAGTGCCGCAGGTTCTTCCCACGGTTGCCGGCGTCCCATTCAAACTCCGTGATCGCCGCGAGATCCACCACGGACTGTATATTACCTTCATATACAGATTTTTCCATTCGAAGAGCATGCAAGTGCGACAGGGCGGCGGCGACGCAAATTTGTGACGGGTTTCATATGAAACGCCCTTGCACGGACCCGGTTGTGCCCCTCCGCGCCCCTAGAGCAGAATACGGCGATGAGTTCCCATGAGGCCGCCCTGCCTTCCGTCGACTCGGCGACCCGCGCCACCGTCTACGAACAGCCGCTCAACGAGCGGATGCGCAACTTCCTGCGCCTCGACTTCCTGTACCAGCAGGCGGTGCATCACCACACCAAGGCCGATCCGTGGTCCACGCGAGCCGCGGTCTCCTCGCTGCTCGAGATCCTCGCGATCACGCAGCGCGGCGACGTGCGCGGCGAGGTGCTGAAGGAACTCGAGCGCCAGTTGGCGCAGCTCGCGGTCTACAACACGCGCCCCGGCGTGGACACCGCGCGGCTGCGCATGGCGATGACCAAGCTCCACCGGATGCGCGAGGAACTGAGCAACGTCGGCGCGCTGTTCATGCAGAAGCTGCGCGACTCGGAGTTCCTGAACGCGATCAAGCACCGCAGCACGATCCCGGGCGGCACCTGCGAGTTCGACCTGCCCGACTACACGCATTGGCTCAACCAGCCGGACGAGCTGCGCGGCGCCGACTTCGCGCACTGGATCGCGATCATCCGCCCGCTCGGCGACGCCGTGGGCGAACTCCTCTGGATGACCCGCGAGCAGGGCCGGCCGCGCCCCGAGGTCGCCCCGGGCGGCGTCTTCCACCTCGCACTCGACCGCGACGTGCCGGCGCAGATGATCCGCATCTCGCTGCCCTCCGGCACCGATCTCTACCCGGAGATCAGCGGCAGCCACTACCGCTGCAGCGTCCGCTTCCTCGTCTGGCAGGACGCCGGTACCCGCCCGATCCAGACCACAGAGGACGTGCGGTTCACGCTGACGACCTGCACCTGAGCGTGAAGACGGTCCCCTGCCCCACCTGCCAGCGTCCGGTCGAGTGGTCACCGGCGTCGCCATTTCGGCCGTTCTGCAGCGAACGCTGCAAGCTGATCGATCTCGGCGCCTGGTTCAGCGAGCAGCACGCGATCCCGGGCGAGGAAATGCCGGTCGTGCACAGCGATGCGGACGGCGACGAGCCACCGCGGCACTAGCGGACCCGCCGTCGAAACACGGCTAAGCCTCGGTCGCAAAGACCCCCGGTGCTCGCCGTCCGGAAGCCACCACCCGCAAGGTGATCCCCGCATCGGCCTGCAGCACGTCCAGCACGGCGAACAAATTCCGCGCCTGCGGATTTCCAGCCGCGCTGAACATTCGCATCAGGCTCTTTGGCGACGTCTGGACACGCGCAGCGAGGCGTGCGAAGCCGACGGTCGCGTTGATGTAGTCACGAGCCAGGGCCTTGCCGGTCTCCAGATCGTCGGCGAGCATGGCCTGGACCGATTCCCGCAGCAGTGCACGCGCGAAGGCGGGGTCGCGCTGCGCCCGTCGCAGCACCGTTTGCCGGAAAGTGCGTGTCAGGGGCATGTCACCTTACTCAATGCCGACGCCGCCGATAGTCCAACCAGGAGCTCTGTGCGCGCGCGATATCCCTCTGCTGGCCAGTCTTCGTTCCGCCGCCCAGAAGGATCACGATGCTCGCGGACCCCGTTCCAAAGTAGACTCGATAGCCCGGTCCAGAATCGATGCGCAGTTCGTGAACGCCTCGCCCAACACTCTTCACCTGCGACCAGACGCCTTGCTCGAGCCGCGCAAGCGCCGCCGCGACTCTGGCCGCAGCCGAGGCATCCAGGCGATCGAACCACGCCCTGAAGCGGCTGCGGCCAGTGGAATCGACATACTCGAGAATCTCGACAGGGGACAATGGTCTCACTTACGTTACCATCGAGCAAGTCGAAGTGCGACACGATCCGGGAACGGAGACTGGGAACGACTTTCAGGCGCGAGAGTCGGCTCGACAACGCTTAATTGAGATCGGAACCGCTCGAAATGCACCACGACTTCTGGCTTGAACGCTGGCAGACCGGCCAGATCGGCTTCCACCAATCGACCGTGCACCCGTTCCTCGCGCGCTGGTGGCCGACGCTCGGCGTGCCGGCGACGGCTCGCGTCTACGTGCCGCTCTGCGGCAAGAGCCTCGACATGGTGTGGCTCGCCGAGCGCGGGCACACGATCGTCGGCAGCGAACTGAGCCCGATCGCGATCCGGGATTTCTTCGCGAGCCAGGGTCTCCAGCCCGTGCAATCGGAGCAGCAGGGTTTCATCCGGCACTCCGCTGGTCAGTACACGATCCTCGAAGGCGACGCGCTCGCACTGACGACGCGATCAGACGGGGCCGATCGACGCGGTCTACGACCGGGCCGCACTCGTGGCACTGCCGCCCGATATGCGCGCTGCCTACGCTGCGTCGCTCGCGCGCCTGACGCCGCCCGGGGCCCAGGCACTGCTGGTCGCATTCGAGTATCCGCAGGAAATGAAGGGCGGGCCGCCGTTCTCGGTCGCGGCCGCAGAGATCCGCGAGCTGTTCGAGACGGCATTCACGGTCCGCGAGGTCGAACGGCTCGACATCCTCGCCGAGAGCCCGAAGTTCGCGGAGATCGGCATTCCGGCGCTGCACGAGACGGCGGTCGTGCTGCGGCGCCGGTGACGAGCGTTTACGGCAGTGGCCGGCTTTTTCCGTGGGCCATGGCGTTCACGGGGATGCTGGTACTGCTGGTCTCGAACGGGCTCACCGCGACTGCGCTCTCGGTCTACGACGAGTCGTTGCTGAACGAGTTCGGCTGGTCGCGCGGCGAGCTCAAGTTTCGCGACCTCGTCACGTTCTGGCTGATCGCGCTGATCGCGCCATTCGCGGGCGCATTCATCGACCGGCTCGGCCCGCGCCGCATGCTGGTGTTCGGTTGCGTGTTGCTCTCCATCGGCTACGTGCTCTACAGCCGGCTCGACTCGCTGGCAATGCTCTATGCGATCCACGTGATCCTGGCACTCGGACTGCTCGGTGCCAGCACGATGACCTGCGTGATCCTGATCTCGAACTGGTTCTACAAGCAGCGCGGGCTCGCGATCGGCATCGCGCTCGTCGGCACCAGTCTCGGCAGTATCCTGCTCTCGCCGGTCAACGCGATGCTGATCGAGCGCTTTGGCTGGCGGCAGGCCTTCCTGATGGAAGCCGCGCTGCCGATCGTGCTGATGGTGTTCATCCTCGCGGTCGTTCGGAACTCGCCGCGCGACGTGGGCTCGTTCGCGCTCGGTCTAGACGCCACCGCCGGCCGCGACCTGCGCCTCGAAGGCCTCTCGCTGCCCGAGGCGATGCGCACGCGCACGTTCTGGGCGATCGGCCTGTCGGGCATGCTGATCTACTACTCGATCCTCGCGCTCTACAACCACCTGTTCCTGCACCTGCGCGGGCTCGGCTTCGAGCCGCTGAACGCCGGCTTCGCGCTGTCGCTGCTCGGGCTGCTCGGCCTCACGGGCAAGCTGGTCAACGGCGCGCTGGCGGACCGGATCGACCGCCACAAGGTGTTCCTGATCTGCCTCGTGATCATGCTGGTCGGCGTCGCGGGCCTCGCGACGCTGCGCAAGGACCTCGTGCTGCCGTCGATCGCGATCGTAGGTCTCGGCTGGGGCGGCCTCTTCACGCTGTACAACATGCTCGCGGTCAGCAATTTCGGCCTGCGCGCGGCCGGCAAGATCGGCGGCGTCATCAGCCTGATGGAATCGCTCGGCGGCGGCCTCGGCATCTGGCTCACCGGCGTGCTGTACGACCGCTTCGACAGCTACCAGCAGGCGTTCTCGTTGATCCTCGGACTCGTGCTGCTGGGACTGCTGCTCGGCACGCAGATCCGTAGCGAAGTCCGAAATTAGGTGAATGTCCCTATTTGGCGGTGGGATCGACCCGCACCAGCTGCTTGCCGACGTTCTGGCCGGAATAAAGCCGCATCAGCGCGCGCGGCATCTGCTCGAAGCCTTCGAGCACGTCCTCGAGATACCGCATCCGGCCCTCGGCGATCCACTGGGCCATCTGCCGCTCTGCGCGCGGAAAGTGCTCGGCGAGATCGTAGATGAAGAACCCGCGCATCGTCGCCCGTTGCCGGCCGACCATGTGCCAGTTGCGCAGCCGGTACGCCTCGTCCGGAGGCTTGAGATACTCGGCAATGCGGCCGCAGCAGACGACGCGCGCATAGCGACTCAGCGCACCGAGCGCATGGTCGAGGATCTCGCCGCCCACGTTGTCGAAGAACACGTCGACGCCACCCGGGCAGAGCTCGCGGATTCGCGCGGGAACGTCGTCCGTGCGGTAGTTGATCGCCGCGTCGTAGCCGAGTCTTTCGGTCAGCGTCCAGCACTTGGCGCTGGTGCCCGCGATGCCGACGAC
Source organism: uncultured Gammaproteobacteria bacterium (assembly GCA_963777725.1). GTDB lineage: Bacteria > Pseudomonadota > Gammaproteobacteria > Steroidobacterales > Steroidobacteraceae > RPQJ01. The sequence goes on along the minus strand of CAVZRR010000015.1, from coordinate 64,444 downwards.
GCGGCAGCCGAGGTTGCGGGCAATCCAGCCGACGTTCGAGCCGACGCCACCGGCGGCGCCCGACACCAGCACCGTATCGCCTTTCCTCGGCTGTCCCAGGTCGACGAGTCCCAGATACGAAGTGAAGCCCGTGATGCCCAGCACGCCGACCGCCGTCGACAGCGGCACGAGACGCTGCCGGATCTTGTACATCATGTAGTACGGCGAACCGTCGCTGACCGAGTACTCCTGCCAGCCGAGCTTGCCCTGCACGAAATCGCCGGGAGCATAGTCGGGGTGGTTCGACGCAACGACCTGTCCGACGCCCCGGCCACGCATCACGTCGCCGATCGCGAGCGGCGGCTCGATCCCGGCGCCGTCGATCATGTACTGACGCATCACGGGAGCGACCGAGAGGTACAGCGTGCGCACCAGGAATTCGCCACGCCCCGGCTGCGGCAGGGGCGCTTCGACGAGCCGGAAGTCGTCCTCACGAACGGCTCGGTCCACCGGGCGCCCGGCGAGCACCCATTGCCGGTTCGTCGAAGTCGACGCCACCTCGATCGTCATGAGGGCGAGGCGTTGGCCTCGTCGAACAGGCCGATCGTCGCGGGACGGCCGGTCTGGCGAATCAGCGCTTTCTTGCGGAAGAAGCGCGCAAGACCCGCCGGGCCCATTCGCGAGCCGCCGAGCCCGGAGCACTTGAACGAATTCTTCTCGGCCTCGTGCATGACGCCGGTCAGCGAGCCGTCGTTCAGGCTGACGGCGCCGGCGTCGATGCGTCGGCCGATCGACTCGGCTTCCTCGAGCGTGCCCGCGATCACCGCGGCCGAGAGACCGTAGATGCTCTCGTTCGCGAGCGCCACCGCCTCTTCGACCGTGTGGAACTTCATCACCGGCATCACCGGGCCGAACGTCTCCTCGGTCATCAGCTTCATCGTGTGATCGACGTCGACGACCACGGTCGGACGCACCCAGCGTCCACCGCCCCCGTGAATCTCGACGAGACCGCCACTCAGCACGCGCGCGCCGCGCTTCAGTGCGTCGTCGATCTGCTCGGCAATGACGTCGGCCTGCCGGTCGAAGATCAACGGCCCGACCACGCCGTGGTGGAGGTCCGGATAGTTGATCGGCACGGCTGCAGCCTTCTCGGTGAGAAGCTGCACGAAGCGATCGTGGATCGTGTCCTGGACGTACACGCGCTCGAGCGACTGGCAGGCCTGTCCCGTCGCGAGCACGGACGCGCGCAGCACGACATCGGCGGCGAGCTCGAGGTCGGCGGACTCGGTGACGATCACCGGGTCCTTGCCGCCCAGCTCGAGGAACGCAGGAATGAAATGCTCGGCGGCCGTCCGCGCGACGAGTCGTCCGGTCTTGACGCTGCCGGTGAAGCAGACGACATCGACGAGGCCGACGAGCGCCGCGCCCGCGCGGCCGTCGCCCGGAACGAGATCGAGGACCGCCGCGAGCCCAGGCACGGCCGCGATGCTGCGCTTGAGCGGCTCGACGAACCGTGGCGTCACTTCGCTCGGCTTGACCAGCACGGCACAGCCCGCGAGCAGCGCCGGGATCGCGTCGATCAACGACAGCGTCAGCGGGAAGTTCCACGGGCTGATCACGCCCACCAGCGCGTACGGCACGAGCTGTGAGCGCCAGGTGATCGATGGCTGGGCCTGCGAACGCCCCTCGTCTTCGTGGATCAGTGCCGGCGCCTGGTTGCACCAGCGATCGATTGCCGCAAGCGTGCCGCCGAACTCGGCCTGCGCCAGCAGGTGGCGCCCGGTGTCGATCGTCAGCGCGTCGACGATCTCGACGCGATGCGCCAGCAGTTGTTCCTGCCAGCGTCGCAGCGTTGCGACGCGGCGCTCGACGGACTCCGCAGCCCAGTCCTGCTGCGCGGCTCGCAGCTCGCCGACGCGCCGGGCCAAGTCGTCGGGCTCCGGGACCGGGAACTCGTAGTCGAACTGGCCGCTGCGCGGATTTCGAACGTGGATTGTTTGCATGCCTTCAGGTGCCTCAGCCGAGCCCGAGTTCGCGCTGGTGGCGCACGCGCAGCACTAACACTCGATCAGCGACGGGATTGTACCGATAGAGCGCGACGTAGCCCGTGCGTCCACGCGAGATCAGCAATTCCCTGAGGTCCTCCTCGACCGGCCGACCGATCAACGGATGGTCGCGTAGCGATCGCAGCGCGCCGACGATGAGCGGAGCGGTCTCGGCTGCCAACGCGGGAGAGGCCTCGATCAGAAATGCGGCCAGACGATCGAGATCGTCGAGTGCCCGGGGCGCGAAAAGCAGCTTGGGCATCGGGACGAACAGCGGCGGTCGTCAGGCCTTGCGCGGACGCGGACGTCGGGTCGCTCGTCCCTCGAGCAACGATTGGAGGTAGCTGAGTACCTCGTCGCCGTCGTGCACCAAGCCGAACTCGGCGACCTCGCGCTCCGCGGCGAGCGCTGACCCGACGAACTCGCGCCGCCGCTCGGCAAGACGCGTCTGGGCTTCGATGGCCTCGAGCATGAACGCGTGTGGCGACTTGCCCGCGGACTCGGCCGCCTCGGCGACGCGAAGCTTGAGTTCATCCGGCAGCTTGAGCGTAGTGGTGGACGTCATCGAACGCACCTTTTTGGTGTCACTAAAGTAACACCACATAATCGGTTGCGTCAAATGTCAGGAAAGAGCGCGCGTCGCGCGAGCGCCGCCACGATCGGCTGATCGGCCTCGAGGATGTCCTCCTGGTCCAGGTGCGCCGGCTCGACCCACTTGAGCGCCTGCCCATCCAGTCCGTGGGGATCGCCGTTCCAGCTCGAGACGATCCACATGTCGAGCCAAACTGTGCGTTCGGGGTAAGCGTGCGGGTAACGGATCAGCCGCTCGGCAGCCCGCACCTCGACGCCGAGTTCCTCGCGCAGCTCGCGCACGAGACCCGCGTACGGATCCTCGTCGGCGTGCAGCTTGCCGCCGGGGAACTCCCAGCGGCCGGCCAGGGCCTTGCTCGCGGGCCGCTGTGCGATCAGCACGCGGCCGGTGGAATCAAACAGCGCGCCGGCGACGACGTGGAGGTCCGTCAAGCTTCGCGGGCGAGCTGGCCGTGGCAGTGCTTGTACTTCTTGCCCGAGCCGCAGGGACACGGTTCGTTGCGTCCGACCTTGCGGCCATCACGCACGACCGGCGCCACGGGTTCAGGACCCGCCGTGGGCCCGGCGGCAAACGGGCCACCACCGCCCGTGGGCAGTCCGCCGGCCGCTGCGGCGGCGGCTGCCTCCGGCCCGACTGGCGCGCCGTCGCTGGAAATCACGGACTGCGGCGAAGCGTGCTGCATCTGCAGCTGGCGCGCCGCCATCTGCCGCTCCCGCTCGCGTTCCTGCGCTTCGATGTCGGCCTCGCTGCGCACCTGCAGTCGCGACAGCAGCGAGATCGTGTCGTGCTTGATTCGCTCGAGCAGCGCGCCGAACAGCTCGAAGGCTTCGCGCTTGTACTCCTGCTTCGGGTTCTTCTGCGCGTAGGCGCGCAGGTGGATGCCCTGCCGCAGGTAATCCATCGCGGCCAGGTGCTCGCGCCAGTGGCGGTCGAGCTCCTGCAGCATCACGGCCTTCTCGAGGTGGCGCATCACCGGCGCGCCGACCTGCTCGACCTTCTGCTGGTACGCAGCCTCGACGGCCGCGACGACGCGGTCGCGCAGCCCCGCCTCGGCGATGTCGTGGTCCGCCTCGAGCCAGGCCTTCGGATCGATCTGGACCAGGAACTCCCGCTCGATGGCTTCCGCGAGCCCGGCGAGGTTCCACTCTTCCTCGACGCTCTCGCGCGGCACGAACTGGTCGATGATCCCGTTGACGACCTCGGCGCGGATGCCGGTGACGGAGTCGGAGATGTCCTCCGCGCCCATCAGCTCGGTGCGCTGCTGGTAGACGACCTTGCGCTGGTCGTTGGCGACGTCGTCGTACTCGAGCAGGTTCTTGCGCAGGTCGAAGTTGTAGGCCTCGACCTTGCGCTGGGCGCGCTCGATCTGCCGCGAGAGCATCTTGCTCTCGATCACCTCGCCTTCCTTCATGCCCGCCGTCGTCAGCCAGCGCTTGGTGCGCTCGGGGTCGCCGAAGATGCGCATCAAGTTGTCTTCGAGCGACAGGTAGAAACGGCTCGAGCCCGGGTCGCCCTGGCGGCCCGAGCGGCCGCGCAGCTGGTTGTCGATGCGGCGCGACTCGTGGCGCTCGGTGCCGACGATGTGCAGGCCGCCCGACGCCACGACCGCCTCGTGACGCTTCTGCCAGTCCGCCTCGAGCGCCTGGCGCGCTGCCGCGTCCGCCGCCTCGCCGAGCTGCGCGAGCTCGGCCTTGAGGCTGCCGCCGAGCACGATGTCGGTGCCGCGGCCGGCCATGTTGGTCGCGATGGTCACGCCGCCCGGACGCCCCGCCTGGGTCACGATCAGCGCCTCGCGGTCGTGCTGCTTGGCGTTCAGCACCTCGTGAGCGATGCCCTGCTTCTTGAGCAGCCCCGAGAGGAACTCCGAGGTCTCGACCGAGGTCGTGCCGACGAGCACCGGCTGCTTGCGCGCGGCGCACTCGCGGATGTCCTCGATGATCGCGTCGTACTTGTCCTTCTGCGTCAGGTAGACGAGGTCGGGCGCGTCGTCGCGGATCATCGGCTTGTGCGTCGGCACCACGACCACTTCGAGCCCGTAGATCTGCTGGAACTCGAAGGCTTCGGTGTCGGCGGTGCCCGTCATGCCGGCGAGCTTGCCGTACATGCGGAAGTAGTTCTGGAACGTGATCGAGGCGACCGTCTGGTTCTCCTCGCGCACGCGCACGCCTTCCTTGGCCTCGACCGCCTGGTGCAGGCCGTCGGACCAGCGGCGGCCGGGCATCGTGCGGCCGGTGAACTCGTCGACGATGATCACCTCGCCGTTGCGGACGATGTACTCGACGTCCTTGCGGTACAGCGCGTGCGCGCGCAGCGCCGCGTTCAGGTGGTGCATCAGCCGGATGTTGGCCGGGTCGTAAAGGCTCTGCCCCTCGGCCAGCAGTCCCGTCTTCAGGAACAGCTCCTCGACGCGCTCGTGGCCGGCATCGGAGAGGTGCACCTGCTTGCCCTTCTCGTCGGCCCAGTAGTCGCCCTCGCCCTCTTCGCTGTCCTGCCGCTTCAGGCGCGGCACGATCTCGTTGATGCGCAGGTAGAGCTCGGTGCTTTCCTCGGCGGGCCCCGAGATGATCAGCGGCGTGCGCGCCTCGTCGATCAGGATCGAGTCGACCTCGTCGACGATCGCGTATTCGAGGCCGCGCTGCATCCGGTCCTCGAGGCGGAACGCGAGATTGTCGCGCAGGTAGTCGAAGCCGAACTCGTTGTTGGTGCCGAACGTGATGTCGGCGCCGTAGGCCGCGCGCTTCTCGTCGGCCGTCTGGCCGGCCCGCACGACGCCGACGTTCATGCCGAGGAAGCGGTAGATCGGCCCCATCCACTCGGCGTCGCGGCTGGCGAGGTAGTCGTTGACGGTGACGATGTGCGTGCCCTTGCCGGGCAGCGCGTTCAGGTACGCGGGCAACGTCGCGACCAGGGTCTTGCCCTCGCCGGTGCGCATCTCGGAAATCTTGCCCTGGTGCAGCACCATGCCGCCGATCATCTGCACGTCGAAATGCCTGAGGCCGAGCGTGCGGCGCGACGCCTCGCGGACGACGGCAAAGGCTTCGGGTAATACGTCGTCCAGCGTCTTGCCGGCGGCGAGCTGGTCGCGGAACTCGCGCGTCTTGGCGGCCAGGTCGGCATCCGACAGGGCCTGCAGCGCCGGCTCGAACGCGTTGATTTTCCGGACGAGGCCGGAGTACTGGCTGACGAGACGCTGGTTGCGGCTACCAAAGATGCGGGCAAGCCAATTGGCCAAGGGGGCTCCAGGGAGGGGCTGGCGGAAACGCGGGATTTTACAGGAAGGGGATAGGGGATAGGGGATGGGGGATAGAGCTGGCTGCCGAACGGCCGGCGGCCCCTCTTACTATCCCCTATCCCCTATCCCCCATCCCCTTACTTACGGCGCGCTGAGATAGCGCATCGGGTTCAGCCGATTGCCGTCCTGCTCGACCTCGAAATGCACGTGCGTGCCGGTCGAACGACCGGTGTTGCCGATGACGGCGATCGGATCGCCCTTCTGCACGGTCTGGCCCTCGCGCACGAGGTTGCGCGAATTGTGGCCGTAGCGGGTCAGGTGCCCCGTCGGATGACTGATCTCCACGACGTACCCGTAGCCATTCTTGTAGCCGGAGTACGTAACCACGCCGGGACCCGTCGCAATGACCCGGCTGCCCGCCGGGCCGACGAAATCCACGCCGCCGTGGAAGGCGCCACGCCCGGTGAACGGATCGGAACGGTGGCCGAAGTGCGACGAAATCCATCCGCCCACGATCGGCCAGCCGCCCGGCACGATGCGCTCGCCGAGGCTGCGGGTGGACATCAGGCTTTCGAGCACCGTGAACTGGCGTTGACGGTCGAGCAACTGCGTCTCGAGCGCATCGATCGCAGCCGTAATCTCCGGGACCTCGGCAGATCCCGACGGCAGTTCCTCCGCGGCCGGGCCGCCGAGCGGCGGCGGCTGGTCGAAATCGAACTCGCCGCGATCGAGGTCGGCCAGGTCGGTGACGCGACGGCCGAGCGCGTCGAGGCGGATCAGGTGCGCATTCAGCGTGCCGACGCGAGCGGCCAGCGCATCGACCTTGCCCTGCATTTCGCCACGAATCGCATTCAAGTCGAGGCGCTGCTGGTCGAGATCGCGGTTCAACGCGGCCCGGTCGAGTGGCCCGGCGACGAAGCGGCCGAGCTGCAGCCCTGCGGCGAACACGAGGCCGACCGCGACGACGACACCTGCAGCCAACAAAGCAAGGATTCGGGGTTGCTTCAGGTCGAGCTGGAGCACGCGGCCCGCCCGGCCCGACACGATCTGTAAATTCATTGCGACGAGACCCTCTTCGCAGCCGTCGAAAATGCGCGCACGCTCTGCCTCGTCGGCGGCGCTGCGTCGCACAATCAGACCGAACTCGTGCTGTGGAAGTTCGTATCCCGCCAGCTGCCGAACTGTTGTTGTTGGCGGCCGGCAGGTAGACCCACCCCGTTGCGAGTCGGCAAACTATGACCGAATCGACACTTTGTGGCAATCAAAAGCCGTTTTTATATAGATTGACTTGACAATGTCCGACCCCCTGAAACCGCTCTTTTCGGGCCTCGGCGGCGCCTTCGCGGAACTCGCGCGCAAGGCGGCTGCGACGACGTCGTTGACCGACGCCGTGCGGCAGTCGCTGCCCGATACGCTGCAGTCGCACGTCGTCTCGGCGGTGCGCCGGGGCGATGACCTCGTCGTGATCGTGGATTCCGCGGCGTGGTCCGCGCGCGTGCGCTACGCCGGACCGCGGTTGCGCGAGCAGTTGCAGGCGCTCGGCGAGCCCGTGGCGGGTAAGGTGCGGGTGAAGGTGGGGAAAGGCAGGGGATCGGGGATAGGGGATGGGGGATAGTCAGAGGTGGCGACCGAACGGTCCGGCGGCTCCTTCCGACTATCCCCTATCCCCCATCCCCTATCCCCTCGGCCTCTCAGGCCGCCGTAGCCGCCGCAACGTACGATATCGGCGCATCCGCGAGCGTCTCGAACGTGACTTCTTCCCAGGCCGTCACGTCGGCCATCAGTGTGCGCAGCAGGCGGTTGTTGAGCCCGTGGCCGGACTTGAAGCCGCTGAACTCGCCGATCAGGCTGTGGCCGAGCAGGTAGAGATCGCCGATCGCGTCGAGGATCTTGTGCTTCACGAACTCGTCTTCGTAGCGCAGGCCGTCCTCGTTCAGGATCCGGTAGTCGTCGAGCACGATCGCGTTGTCGAGGTTGCCGCCCAGCGCCAGGTTGCGCGAGCGCATGTACTCGAGATCGCGCATGAAGCCGAACGTGCGGGCCCGGCTCACCTCGCGCAGGAACGTGGTCGTCGAGAAATCCATCGAGGCGACCTGCGAGCGGCGCTTGAACACCGGATGGTCGAACTCGATTTCGAAGTTAACCTTGAAACCGTCGTAGGGATCGAAGCGCGCCCACTTGTCGCCGTCCTCGACCTTGACGCTCTTCTTGATGCGCACGAACTTCTTCGGCGCGTTCTGCTCCTCGATACCCGCCGACTGCAGCAGGAACACGAACGGCCCCGCGCTGCCGTCCATGATCGGCACCTCGCCGGCGCTCAACTCGATCGTGATGTTGTCGATGCCAAGTCCGGCCAGCGCGGACAGCAGGTGCTCGATCGTCGAGACCTTGACGCCGTCGCGGACCAGCGTGGTGCCGAGCGTCGTCTCGCCGACGTTCTCGGCTCGCGCCTGGATATCCACCGGCTCGTCGAGATCGGTGCGGCGGAACGTGATGCCGGCGTTGGCCGGGGCTGGCCGCAACGCCATCAACACCTTCTTGCCAGTGTGCAGGCCGACGCCTGTGGCGCGGATCGAGTTCTTCAGCGTTCGTTGCTTGAGCATGCTGCGGGCTGGTTGCGCTCGCGACCGAGCGTCCCGGGAAAAATTAACCGGAGAAGATAGCATACGCCGATCATCGGGCGCATGCCGCTGATTATCATAGAGTTTTGGCCGGCGGCCACGATGGCCGCCGGCCGCTCACTCAGTCCGCCTGGCGGCGCAGGAACGCCGGGATGTCGAGGTACGAATCGTCGGAGTCCGCCCGCACGTCATCCCCCACGGCGCGCGGCCGGCGCTGGTAAGCCGGGCGCTCGAAATCGGCATAGTTGCTGGTATCGAGCGAACGGCGGGCACGCCCACCAGCCACGACCTCGACCTTGGGCTGCACACCCTGCGGCAGGCCGCGCACGGCGGCGGGCCGGCCGATGCCGGTCGCGACGACGGTGACGCGGATCTGGTCCGTCATCTCCGGATCGATCACGTAGCCCACGACCACGGTGGCGTCCTCGGACGCGAACTGCTTGATCGTGTCGCCGACGACGTGGAACTCGCTGGTGCGCAGGTCCATGCCCGCCGTGACGTTGATCAGCAGGCCGTGCGCGCCGGAGAGGTTCACGTCCTCGAGCAGCGGGCTCGAGATGGCCGCTTCGGCCGCGGCACGCGCGCGGTTCTCGCCGGTGGCGGCGCCCGAACCCATCATCGCCATGCCCGTCTCGGCCATGACCGTCTTCACGTCGGCAAAGTCCACGTTGATCAGGCCTGGGCGGGTGATCAGCTCGGCGATGCCCTGCACGGCGCCCTGCAGCACCTGGTTCGCCGAACGGAACGCGTCGAGCAGCGTCGTGTCGCCGCCGAGCACGGTGAGCAGCTTCTGGTTCGGGATCGTGATCAGCGAATCCACGTACTTGCCGAGCTCGCTGATGCCCTGGTCGGCGAGCGCCAGGCGCTTGTTGCCTTCCATCTCGAAGGGCTTCGTGACCACGGCCACGGTCAGGATGCCGAGTTCCTTCGCAACCTGCGCCACCACCGGTGCCGCGCCCGTGCCCGTGCCGCCGCCCATGCCGGCGGTGATGAAGATCATGTCGGAGCCGTCAACGAGCTCGACGATGCGGTCGCGATCTTCCATCGCGGCCTGGCGGCCGATTTCCGGATCCGCGCCTGCGCCGAGACCCTTGGTGATGTTCGAGCCGATCTGCAGGCTCGCCTTGACCTTCGAGTGCTTGAGCGCCTGCGCATCGGTGTTGATGCAGATGAAGTCGACGCCCTCGATCCCCGAGGTGACCATGTGCGTGACCGCGTTGCCGCCACCGCCGCCGACCCCGACGACCTTGATGACGGCCCCCTGATTCTCCGTGTCTGCAAGTACGAACATTGTTTGCTGCTCCGTGAAGATGTGATCAATGACCAACGACTGGTAAGAAATTCCTGCCCGACCGACCCGCTATCCTCTATCCGCTATCCCCTATCCCCTATCCCCTATCCCCTAGAAATTCCCCTGGAACCAAGCCCGCATCCGATCCAGCACGCTGCGCATGCCGTTCGCGACCGGCGCGCCGCGACCGCCGCGGCGCACGAAGTTCTCGCGACCGAACAGCAGCAGGCCCACGCCCGTGGAATGAATCGGATTGCGCACGACGTCGACGAGACCACTGACGCCCTGCGGCAGGCCGAGCCGCACCGGCGCGTGGAAGATCTCCTCGGCGAGTTCGATGACGCCTTCCATCTTGGCGCTGCCGCCCGTCAGCACGACGCCGGCGGCGATCATTTCGTCGAAGCCCGAGCGACGCAGCTCCTCGCGCACCAGCGCGAACAGCTCCTCGTAGCGCGGCTCGACCACTTCGGCGAGCGTCTGCCGCGCGAGGCGGCGCGCCGGGCGATCGCCGACACTCGGCACTTCGATCGTCTCGTCGGGATTCGCGAGCTGCGACAGCGCGCACGCGTACCGCACCTTGATCTCCTCGGCGTGGTGCGTCGGCGTGCGCAGGCTCACCGCGATGTCGTTGGTGACCTGGTCGCCCGCAATCGGAATCACCGCGGTGTGGCGGATCGCGCCGCCCGAGAACACGGCGATGTCGGTCGTGCCGCCGCCGATGTCGACGAGGCACACGCCGAGCTCCTTCTCGTCCTCGGCCAGCACCGCGTAGCTCGAGGCGAGCTGCTCGAGCACGATGTCCGCGACCTCGAGCCCGCAGCGCTGCACGCACTTGACGATGTTCTGCGCGGCGCTGTCCGCGCCGGTGACGATGTGCACCTTCGCCTCGAGGCGCACGCCGGACATGCCGATCGGTTCGCGGATGCCCTCCTGCGCGTCGATGATGAATTCCTGCGGCAGGATGTGCAGGATCTTCTGGTCGGCCGGGATCGCCACGGCGCGCGCCGCGTCGATGACGCGATCGACGTCGCCCGGCGTCACTTCCTTGTCGCGGATCGCCACGATGCCGTGCGAGTTCAACGAGCGCACGTGGCTGCCGGCGATGCCGGCGAACACCGAGTGGATCTCGCAGCCGGCCATCAGTTCCGCCTCCTCGACGGCGCGCTGGATGGACTGCACGGTCGAGTCGATGTTGACGACGACGCCCTTCTTCAAGCCGCGCGACGGGTGCGAGCCGACGCCGACCACCTCGATGGTGCCGTCGGGGCCGAGCTCGCCGACGATCGCCACCACCTTCGAGGTGCCGATGTCGAGCCCGACGATCAGGTTGCGTTCGAACTTCTTAGGCATCTGGGGTCGCGTCCTCCTGGCGGACGGCGGCGACGGCGGAACGCGAGTTCCAGCCGACGCTGAATCCATTGGTGTAGCGCATGTCGACGTAGGCGACCTCCGCCGAGCGCTTGGCGACGAGCGGGCTCGCGAGCCGGATGAAGCGCTCGAGGCGCTCGGTGACGGCGAGCCGCCCGAGCTTGACCGCGACGCCGTTGTCGAGCCGCAGCTCCCAGGCGCCGCGCTCGTCGAGCCGCACGCCGGTGAGGCGCAGGCCCGCTTCGAGCAGCCGGCCCTGCGCGTCGAGATACAGTTGCGCGACCGCGCCCTCGCTGCCCTCCGGTCCCTCGAGCAGCGGCAACTCGGGCGGCACGTAGCGGGCGTTGCGCAGGAAGAGCTCGCCGCGCGTATTGAGCAAGCCGGCGTCGTTCCATTGCGCCGCGGCCACCTGCTCGGTCACGAGGACGCGCAGCCCGTCGGGCCAGCGGCGCTGCACGACGGCGCCATCCACCCAGTCGATCTGCTCGATGCGCTCGCGCACTCGCACGAGGTCGACGCTGGCCAGTCCGCCCTGCACCACCTCGACGACCGCAGCCTCGATCTCGGGCCGGGCGACGCGCTGGAAGGATCCCTCGATGATCACGCGCTGCACGGGCCGGTCGAGTGCCAGCACCAGCAGCACGGCGAGAACGGCGCAGAGCGTAACCACTCCCGCGGCGTTGCCGGCTGCGCGCCAGTCGATGCGCTCGAGCAGCGAGGGCTCGTCCTTGCGCGGCTGGCGGCGATTGCGCTTCTTCCAGAACAGCATCACGCCCCCTCGCCCGGCTGCGCCGGCACGCTGGTCTCGAGCACGCGCCAGACCAGTTCGTCGAATTCGATGCCGCGTTGCCGCGCCGCTTTCGGCACCAGCGAGTGGCTGGTCATGCCCGGAGCGGTGTTGACTTCGAGCAGCCACGGACGGCCCGCGCGGTCGCGCATGAAGTCGACCCGGCCCCAGCCGCTGCACGCCGCGGCGAAAAATGCCGCGAGCGCCAGGCTGCCGAGCTCCTGCTCGGTTGCGCCGCTCGCGCCCGGGCACAGGTACTGCGTGTCCTCGGCGACGTACTTCGCGTGGTAGTCGTAGTACTCGCCGGCGGGCACGATCCGGATCGACGGCAGCGCCTCGGTGCCGAGCACGGCCACGGTGTACTCCTCGCCCTGGATCAGCTGCTCGACCAGCAATGCGCCCTCGTAGCGAGCCGCGAGCGCCGCGGCCTCCGCGAGGTCCGCATCCTTGAAGCAGCGACTGACGCCGACGCTCGAGCCTTCGCACGCCGGCTTGACGATCACCGGCAGGCCGATCTTGTGCGCCGCAGCCACGACGTCGTCGCCGCGCTCGAGGCTCGCGTAGGCGGGGGTCGGCAGGCCCAGCGACAGCCACACCTGCTTGGTGCGGATCTTGTCCATCGACAGCGCGGAGCCGAGCACGCCCGAGCCGGTGTAGGGCACGCCGAGCGCCTCGAGCAGGCCCTGCAGCACGCCGTCCTCGCCACCGCCCCGGTTGCCGTGGAGGATGTTGAACACGCGGTCGTAGCGGCGTCCGCCAGCAGCAGTGAGCGCGCGCGCGAGTTCCGGAATGCCGTCCACCGCGGTCGCATCGACGCCCAGGCGCAGCAGCGCCTCGAGCACGTTGCGACCGGAGTCGAGCGAGACCTCGCGTTCGGACGACGTGCCGCCCATCAGCACGGCGACGCGGCCGAAGTCGCGCGGATCGACGACGCGGCGCACTGCGCGAATCATGCGGCACCTCCCGGGCCCGCCGCGGCGGACAGCGCGGCCGGCAGGTCGTGCGCGGCGGCGCCGATGCTGCCCGCGCCCATCGTCAGCACGACGTCGCCGTCGCGCACGATGCCCGCGAGCACCTGCGGCAGTTCCTCGAGTGACTTGAGCAGCACCGGCTCGACGAGGCCGCGCGTACGAATCGCACGGCACAGCGCCTTGCCGTCGGCGCCGGGAATCGGCGCCTCGCCCGCGGGATAGACCTCGGCCACGACCAGCGCGTCCGCGGTCGAGAGCACCTGCGCGAAGTCGTCGAGCAGGTCGCGAGTGCGCGTGTAGCGGTGCGGCTCGAACACGAGCACGATGCGCCGCTCCGGCCAGGCCTGGCGCGTCGCCTCGAGCGTCGCGCCGATCTCGGTCGGGTGATGGCCGTAGTCGTCCACCAGCGTGACGCGGCCGAATTGACCGACCACGTCGCCCAGCACCTGCAGGCGCCGGTCGATGCCCTGGAAGCCCGCCAGCGCGCGCTGGATCGCCGCGTCGTCGATCTCGAGCTCCGTGGCGACCGCGATCGCCGCGAGCGCATTGAGCACGTTGTGGCGGCCCGGCAGGTTCAGCGTGATCTCGAGCGGCTGCTCCGGTGCGCGGGCGCAGCACGCGGAAGCTCGACAGCGCGCCACGCCGCTCGACGTCGACCGCACGAACGTCCGCGCCCTCGCCGAAGCCGTAGGTGACGTAAGGACGCGCCACCTGCGGCACCAGCGCTGCCGCCTCGCGGTCGTCCACGCAGATCACGGCGAGCCCGTAGAACGGCAGGTTGTGCAGGAACTCGACGAAGCTGGCCTTGAGCTTCTCGAAATCGCCGCCGTGCGTGCCGAGGTGGTCGGCGTCGACGTTGGTGACGATCGCGATCATCGGCTGCAGGTGCATGAACGACGCATCGCTCTCGTCGGCCTCGGCGACCAGGTAGCGGCCCGCGCCGAGCCGCGCGTTGGTCGCCGCGCCCTTCAACCGCCCGCCGATCACGAACGTCGGGTCTTCGCCGCCCTCCGCGAGCACGCTCGCGACCAGGCTCGTCGTCGTGGTCTTGCCGTGCGTGCCGGCGACCGCGATCGAATAGCGGAAGCGCATCAGCTCGCCCAGCATCTCGGCGCGCTTGACGACCGGAATGCGCCGCGCGAGCGCCTCGGCGACCTCGGGGTTGTCGGCATTGATCGCGCTCGAGACGACGACGACATCGGCGGTCGCGACGTTCTCGGCACGATGCCCGATCAGCACGCGCGCGCCGAGCGACTCGAGTCGGCGCGTGACGTTGCCGTGCTTCAAGTCGCTGCCCTGCACCGAGTAGCCGAGGTTCAGCAGCACCTCGGCGATGCCGCTCATGCCGCTGCCGCCGATGCCGACGAAGTGGATCGTGTTGATGTGGCGCATCCGGTCTCTCATGCCGCCACCCCGGCCGCCGCGATGCAGGCCTCCGCGAGCCGTTCGTCCGCGTCGATGATCGCCGTGCGGCGCGCCGCCTCCGCCATCGCCATCATCCGCGGCCGCCCGGCCTCGAGCAGTTCGCGCAGCACGGCCGCGAGCGACACCGGGGTCAGCCCGGACTCCGGCAACAGCACCGCGGCTCCGGCGCGCACGACGTGCTCGGCATTGCGGGTCTGGTGGTCGTCCACGGCCGCGGGAAACGGCACCAGCACGGCCGGCACGCCGGCCGCCGCCAGCTCTGCGACCGTCAGGGCGCCGGAACGGCAGACGGCGAGATCCGCCCAGCCGTACGCACCCGCCATGTCGTCGATGAACGGCCGCACGTCGGCCTCGATGCCGCGCGCGCGATACGCGGCCACGGTCTCGTCCCGTCCCCGACTGCCCGTCTGGTGCAGCACCTCGGGACGGAGGTGCGCCGGCAACTCCGCGATCGCTGCCGGCAGCACCGCGTTGAGGCGTGCTGCGCCCTGGCTGCCGCCGAACACGAGCAACCGCGCCCGCCCCTCGCGCCCCGCATAGCGGCGCTCGGGCGATGCGATCGCGGCGATCTCCACGCGCACCGGATTGCCGACGTGCTCGGCGCGCCGGCCGCGGCCGAAGCTGCCGGGGAAGCCCTCGAGGACACGGTCCGCGAGCCGCGCCAGCAGGCGATTGGTCAGGCCGGCGACCGCGTTCTGCTCGTGCACGACGAGTGGCCTGCGCAGCAGCCAGGCCGCGACACCGCCCGGCCCGGACGCGAAGCCGCCGGCGCCGAGCACGACGCGGGGCCGATGCTTGCGCACGGCGCGCAGGGCCTGGACCAGCGCGACGGCGAGCCGGAACGGTGCCACGAGCAGCGTCGCCATGCCCTTGCCACGCAGGCCGCTGACGCTCAGCCACTCGACCGGGATGCCCTCGGCGGGGACCAGCCGCGCCTCGATGCCGCGCTGCGTGCCGAGCCAGACGATGTCATAGCCGCGCCGGCGCAGCACGCGCGCCGTCGCGAGCGCCGGGAACACGTGCCCGCCGGTGCCGCCCGCCATGATCAGGGCCACGTCGCGCGTCATTCGCGGCGCCCCTCGCGCGACACGGCCGAGCGGCCGGTCAGCTGCGTTTCGTGATGCACGCGCAGCAGCACGCCCAGCCAGGCGAGCGTGACCAGCATGCTGCTGCCGCCGTAGGACAGCAGCGGCAGCGTGAGGCCCTTGGTGGGCAGCAGCCCCATGTTGACGCCGACGTTGACGAACGCCTGCAGCCCGAGCCAGATGCCGATGGCGGCCGCGAGATAGGACTGGAACGTGAGCCCCGCCTCCGCCGCATTGCGCGAGATCGTGAGCGCCCGCCCGACGAGCAGCGCGAACAAGCCGAGCACCAGCACCACGCCGACGAAACCGAACTCCTCCGCCAGCACCGCGAACACGAAATCCGTGTGCGCCTCGGGCAGGTAGAAGAGCTTCTGCACGCTCGAGCCGAGCCCGACGCCGAACCACTCGCCGCGACCGATCGCGATCAGCGACTGCACCAGCTGGAAGCCGCTGTCGAACGGGTCCTCCCACGGATTGCGGAACGCGACCAGGCGCCGCAGCCGATACGACGAGGTCACCGCGAGCACGCTCATCGCACCGACCCCGACGACGACCGGCACGAGCAGGTGGTGGATCCTGACGCCCGCCAGGAACAGCACGGCGAGCCCGGTCGCCATCAGGACCGTCGCGGCGCCGAAGTCGGGCTCCGCCAGCAGCAGCACGGCGGCGGCCGCGAGCACGGCGACCGGCTTCATGAAGCCCTTGAAGTCCGACACCAGCTCGTCGCCGCGGCGCACCGCGTAGCTCGCGAGGTACGTGAGCAGCAGCACGCGCGCGAGCTCGGAGACCTGGAAGTTCATGAAACCCAGCCGCAGCCAGCGCCGGCTGCCGTTCACCTCGTGGCCGAGTCCGGGGACCAGCACGAGGCAGAGCAACGCGAACGCGATGGCCAGCAGCACCATCGAGTACTTCTCCCAGACTGCCGTCGGGATCATCACCGCGAAGGCCGCGGCACCGAGCCCGAGCCCGACGTACATCAGCTGGCGCTGGAAATAGAAGAACGGCGCGCCCAGCTCGCGATCGGACACGCCGATCGAGGCCGAAGCCACCATGACCAGCCCGATCAGCAGCAGTGCCGCGACCGAACCGAGAACCCAGGGGTCGAGCGCGAGCCGCCGCGGGCGGCCGGTCGAGCGTGCGTAAGAGAGTGTCGCGGCAGTCATGCGGCAAGGCTCCGGACCGCGGTTGCGAATTCATCGCCGCGGTGCGTGTAGTCGCGGAACATGTCGAGGCTCGCGCAGGCCGGCGACAACAACACGGTGTCACCCGGGCGTGACGCGGCGCGGGCTGCGGTCACCGCGGCGCGCATGTCGGCCGCGAACTCGACCGTGCAGACCCCGGCCAGCGCGTCCGCGAGACGCGGCGCGTCGCGGCCGATCAGCACGACGTGGCGCACCTTGTCCGCAAAGGCTGCGCGCAGTTCGCCGAAGTCCTGGTTCTTGCCGTCGCCGCCGGCGATCAGCACCAGCGGCCCCGGCAGGCCGTTGACCGCAGCGATCGTGGCGCCGACGTTGGTGCCCTTCGAGTCGTTGACGAAACGCACGCCGCCCAGCTCGGCGACCCACTGTGCGCGGTGCGGCAGGCCGCCGAACGCAGCGAGGGCCGCGAGCACCGGCGCCCGCGGCAGCTCCAGCGCGTCGGCCATGGCCAGCACGGCGAGCGCGTTCGCGGCGTTGTGCTCGCCCTGCAGGCGCATTGCGGCGACCGGCAACAGCGTCTCGCCACGGCAGGTCAGCATCGGCTCAGGCACGCGCGCCAGGAAATAGTCCGCAGCGGCGTCGAGCACGCTGAACGTGATGACCCGCTGGCCGTCGCGCGGCATGTTGCGCACCCGCGCGTCGTCCGCGTTGACGACCGCCGTCTCGCAGCCGTCGAAGATGTGCGCCTTGGTGGCCGCGTAATCCTCAATCGACTCGTAGCGGTCGAGATGGTCGGGCGTCACGTTGAGCACGGTCGCCGTGGCGGTCGCGAGCGTGTGCGTCGTCTCGAGCTGGAAGCTCGACAGCTCCAGCGCGTAGAGCTGCGGCACCGGGTGCTCGAGCAGGTCCAGCGCCGGTTCACCGAGGTTGCCGCCGGCGACGGTCGTGCGGCCGGCCGCGTTCGCGACCTCGGCCAGCAGCGCGGTCACGGTGCTCTTGCCGTTCGTGCCGGTGATCGCGGCCACCGGTGCGCTGGCCTCGCGCGCGAACAGCTCGATGTCGCCGACGACGGGCAGGCCGCGCCGTGCGGCTTCGACGGCGATCGGCTCGCGCAGCGAAAGTCCGGGCGAGATCAGCACCTGCGCGACGCCGTCGAGCAGCGAACTCGCGAACGCGCCGACGCAGAGCTCGGCGTCGGGCACCTGCTCGCGCAAGGCCGCCGCACCGGGTGGCACGGGCCGGGTGTCCGCGACGCGCACGTCGAGCCCCTTGCGCCGCAGGTAGCGGGCACACGAAAGCCCGGTACGGCCGAGGCCGAGCACCAGTGCACGGGTGCCGGGCTCGAGCGGGGGCAGAGTGTGCAGCGCGCCGTTCATCGCAACTTCAGCGTCGCGAGCCCGACGAGCACGAGCACGACGGTGATGATCCAGAAGCGGACGATCACCTTCGGCTCGGCCCAGCCCTTGAGCTCGAAGTGGTGGTGGATGGGCGCCATGCGGAAGATGCGCTTGCCGCGCAACTTGAACGAGCCCACCTGCAGGATCACGGAGACCGTCTCCATGACGAAGACGCCGCCCATGATGAACAGCACGATCTCCTGGCGGACGATCACCGCGATGACGCCGAGCGCCGCGCCGAGCGCGAGCGCGCCGATGTCGCCCATGAACACTTGCGCGGGGTAGGTGTTGAACCAGAGGAAGCCGAGGCCCGCGCCGAAGATCGCCGCGCAGATGACCAGCACTTCGCCGGTGCCCGCGATGTGGGGAATGCCGAGGTAGGTCGCGAACAGCACGTTGCCCGACGCGTATGCGAACACGCCGAGCGCGCCGGCGACGAGCACCGCGGGCATGATCGCGAGGCCGTCGAGCCCGTCGGTGAGGTTGACCGCGTTGCTCGAGCCGACGATGACGAAATACGCGAGCACGATGAACAGCGGCCCGAGCGGCAGCACGAAGTCCTTGAAGAACGGCACGATCAACGTCGTCTCGATCTCGTTGCGCGCGGTCACGTAGAGCGCGATCGCGGCACCGAGGCCGGCCACCGACTGCCAGAAGTACTTGTAGCGCGCGATCAGGCCGCGGGAATCGCCGACCACGAGCTTCAGGTAGTCGTCCCAGAAGCCGATCAGGCCGAACGCCACCGTGACGCCGAGCGTGATCCAGACGAAGCGGTTGGCGAGGTCCGCCCAGAGCAGCGTGGCGGCGACGATGGCGACCAGGATCAGCGCGCCGCCCATGGTCGGCGTGCCCGCCTTGGAGAGGTGGGTCTGCGGGCCGTCTGAGCGCACGCGCTGGCCGACCTGGTGCTCGGCGAGCTTGCGGATCATCGTCGGCCCGACCAGGAACGAGATCAGCAACGCGGTCAACGCCGCGAGGATCGAGCGCAGCGTCAGGTAGCTGAAGACGTTGAACGCGCTGTGGTACTGGACCAGCCACTCGGCGAGGTAGCGCAGCATGCTAGTGCTCCGCCCCCGCCGCAGCGGCGCCGGCCAGCGCAGCCGACACGCGCTCGAGGCGATTCGAACGCGACCCCTTGACGAGCACGGTCACGTCCGGCCCGAGCTCGGCGCGCAGCGCCGCGATCATGTCGTCGACGCTCGCGAACCACGTGGCGCCCTTGCCGAAGGCCTCGACCGCGTGATGCGCGTCGTCGCCGACCGCCAGCAGGCGGGCGACGCCGGTCTGCCGCGCGAACTCGCCCATCTCGGCGTGCAGCCGCGCGGACTCGGGGCCCAGCTCGCGCATCTCGCCGAGCACGAGCCAATGGCGTCCTGGAATGCTCGAGAGCGCACGCAGCCCGGCGCGCAGCGACGCTGGGTTGGCGTTGTAGGAGTCGTCGATCATCCGCGCGCCGGCCTGCGCGGGCCGCACCTCGAGTCGGCCGGTCACCGCCCGCATCGACGTGAGCCCGTCGACGATGGCCTCGATGCCCGCGCCCGCCGCATGCGCGGCCGCGGCCGCGGCCAGCGCGTTCATGACGTTGTGCTCGCCGGCCAGGCCGAGCGCGATGCGTCGCCGTCCGAGCGGGCTCGACAGCTCGAACTCGGTGACGAAGCCGGTGTCGGACAGCCGCGACGCCACGTTCGACGCGGTGAAGTCCGCCCGCTCGTGCATGCCGAAGGTCACGATCCGGCCCGCCTCGCGGGCCAGTCCGTGCCAGAAGGCCGCGAATCGATCGTCTGCGTTGATCACGGCGGTGTCGTCGGCGCCGAGCGCGGCGAACATCTCGCCCTTGCCTTGCGCGACGCCTTCAAGGCTGCCGAAGCCTTCGAGGTGGGCCGGGCCGGCATTGATTACCAGCCCGACACCCGGCCGCGCGATCGACGCAAGATGGGCGATCTCGCCGAGGTGGTTGGCGCCCATCTCGATTACGGCATAGCGGTGCGTGGGTTCGAGGCGGCTCAGCGTCAGCGGCACGCCGATGTGGTTGTTCAGGTTGCCGCGCGTGACGAGGCACGGGCCGGCGCAGCCGAGGATCGCGCCCGTCATCTCCTTGACCGTCGTCTTGCCGTTGCTGCCCGTGATGCCGACGACCGTGCCGGCGAAATCGCGGCGCCAGGCGCCCGCGAAGGCCGTGAGCGCCGCAAGCGTGTCGCTCACGACCACCTGCGGCAGCGGCACCGGGATCGGCCGCGCGACCAGCGCGCCCGCCGCGCCGCGCTCGAGCGCCTCGGGCACGAACTGGTGCGCATCGAAGCGATCGCCGCGCAACGCAACGAACAGCGCGCCCGGCTCGAGCCCCCGTGAATCCGAGATCACGGGCCCGAAGGCCACGTCGTCCCCGTGCAGCACGCCACCGGTCACGCGCGCGAGTTCGGCGAGGTCGCGGATCATGCCTCGGCCCCCAGCGCGTCGAGCACGACGGCGCGGTCGCTGAACGGGCGGACTTCCTGCCCCACGACCTGGTAGTCCTCGTGGCCCTTGCCGGCGATCACGACGACGTCGCCGGCGTCCGCCTCCATCAGCGCGAAGTGGATCGCCTCGGCGCGGTCGGCGAGCACGTGCACGGCGTCGGTGTCGCGGATGCCCGCGAGGATCTGCTCGAGGATCGCGCGCGAGTTCTCGGTGCGCGGATTGTCGTCGGTCAGCACGACGACGTCGGCGCGACTCTCGGCGATCGCGCCCATCAACGGGCGCTTGCCCGGATCGCGGTCGCCGCCGCAGCCGAAGACGCAGAAAACCCGGCCGCGCGCGTGCGCCCGCGCGGCGTCGAGCGCCTTGGCGAGTGAGTCCGGCGAGTGCGCGTAGTCGACCAGCGCGAGCGGCTGGGCGCCGCCGCCGAAAGCCTCCATGCGACCCGGCGGTGGCGCGCACGCGGCGAGCGCCACGAGCGCCTGCTGCAGCGGCACGCCCCAGCCGAGCAGCACGCCGAGCACGGCGAGCAGGTTCTCGGCATTGAACTCGCCGACCAGGCGCGAGCGCAGCGTGCCGCCGCCCCAGCTGCTCTCGACGTGCAGCGTGAGGCCGGCCGGCGTGGCGCGGAGCTCCGGCACGCGAATCCAGCCGGTGCCCGCCTCCGCCCAGATCTCGTTCGACGTCGAGAACAGCACGCGCTCCAGCGACGAATCGACGCGCTCGGCCAGCGCACGGCCGAAGTCGTCGCGCACGTTGATCACGCAGCGGCGCAGCCCCGGCGCACGGAACAGGCGCGCCTTGGCCTCGCCGTAAGCCTCGAGCGTGCCGTGGTAGTCCAGGTGGTCGCGCGTGAGGTTGGTGAACACGGCGGTGTCGAAACGCACGCCCGCGACGCGGCCCTGGTCGAGCGCGTGCGACGAGGCCTCGAGGCCCAGCGTCTTCGCGCCCGCATCGCGCGCTTCGGCGAGCCGCCGATGCACGCTCACGCAGTCGGGCGTGGTGAGGCCGGCGTCCTTCAGCGCGCCCGGCCGGCCAAAACCCAGCGTGCCGAGATAGGCACCGCGGCGACCGACGAGATCCGCTGCCTGCGCGAGCAGGTATGCGCTGGTGGTCTTGCCGTTCGTGCCCGTGAACCCGGCGACGCGCAGGTCCAGGGAGGGTCGGGCGAAGAAGCGATCGGCCATGTCGCCTGCGCGCTGCGCGAGGTCGGGCACTGCATGGACGGCGACGTGTGCAGGAAGGGACGGCGCCTCGACGCCGGGTGCCGGCTCCCACAGCACGGCGACGGCGCCGCGTTCGACGGCGGTCGCGGCATGCGCAACGCCGTGCGTCGTGCGCCCCTGGCACGCGAGAAACGCCGCGCCGGGCGTCACGCTGCGGCTGTCGAGCGTGAGATCCCTGATCTCGACGTCGCGCAGCGGCTGCGCGGCGCCCTCGAGCAGCGCCGCGAGCGTGCTGCGGTACTCGGGTGCGCCGGTGTCGTCGGCGACGGCGTTCATGCCGGGATCCTCGCCACGGCTCACCACGGGTCCTGCGCCTGCACGAGCGTCGTCGCCGGCATGCGCTGCAGGTCGTCGGGCGGGATCGCGAGCAGGCGCAGCGCGCCCGACATCACCGCCGAGAAGACCGGCGCGGCGACTTCGCCGCCGTAGTACGCGCCGCCGGTGGGCTCGTCGATGATGACGACCGCCGCGAGACGCGGGTTGCTGGCCGGCACCACACCGCCGAACACCGCCATGTACTTGTTGGTCGAATAACCGCCCGTCTCCGAGGCCTTCCAGGCGGTGCCGGTCTTGCCGGCGACGCGATAGCCCATGACGCGCGCGCGACGGGCCGTGCCGGCATCGCTGACGACGGCCTCCATCATCGTCACGAGTTCGCGCGCGACGGTTTCGTCGAGCACCCGCTCGCCCTCCGGAGCGACCTCGAGCCTGCGCAGGCTCACCGGGCGACGGATGCCGCCCGAGCCCAGCACCGCGTAGGCCTGCGCGAGCTGCAGCGGCGTGACCGAGAGTCCGTAGCCGTAGGACATCGTGGCCTGGCCGATCGCGCGCCAGTGCTGGTGGCTCGTCAGGATGCCGGCCGACTCGCCCGGGAAGCCCGAGCCGGTCACGCGGCCGAAGCCGAACTCGTCGAGCGCGGTCCACATCTGCTGCGGCTGCAGCGACAGCGCGATCTTCGCCACGCCGACGTTGCTCGACTTGGCGAGCACGGTGGTGACGTCGATCGTGCCGAGGTTGTGCTTGTCCTTCACCGTCTTGATGCCGACCCGCATCATCCCGGGGCCCGTCTCGATCAGCGTGTCCGGGTGGTAGCGGCCCGTTTCCATGCCGGCCGCGACGATGAACGGCTTGATGCTGGAGCCGGGTTCGAAGAAGTCGTTCGTGGCGCGGTTGCGATAGCGCGAGGCCGCGTACTGCTCGCGGTCGTTCGGGTTGAACGCGGGCTGGTTCACCATGGCCAGCACTTCGCCCGTCGGGATGTCGATCACGACCACGGAGCCGGACCGCGCGTGGTTCGCCTGCACGGCGGCCTTGAGCTCGCGGTAGGCGAGGTACTGCACCCGCAGGTCGATGCTGGTGCGCAGGTCCTGCCCCGGGCGCGGCGCGCTGATCCGCTCGATGTCCTCGATCGTGCGGCCGAGGCTGTCGCGCATCACGAGCTTCTGGCCGGGCTGGCCGCCGAGCCACTGGTCGAACGCCAGCTCGAGGCCCTCCTGCCCGACGTCGTCGACGTTGGTGAAGCCGAGCAGGTGCCCCGTCACCTCGCCCGCCGGGTAATAGCGCCGGTACTCGCGCATCGTCTCGACGCCGGGAATGCCGAGCGCCTTCACCTTCGCCGCGTCCTGCGGGCGCATGTGCCGGACGAGGTAGATGAACTCGCGGTCGAGGCTGCTCGTGACACGCCGCGCGAGCCACTGCGGATCGCGATCCAGCGCCTTCGCGAGCCGCGGGAACTCCTGGGGCACCTGCGCGAGCTTGCGCGGATCGGCCCAGATCGTGTCGACCGGCGTGCTGACCGCGAGCGCTTCGCCGTTGCGGTCGAGGACCATGCCACGGTTCGCGGAGAGCTTCGCCGTGCGCAGGATGCGCGCGTCGCCCTGCTTCTCGAGGAAGTCCTGGTCGATGACCTGCAGGTAGACCGCGCGCACGACGAGCGCGACGCCACACAGCGCGAGCGCGCCGAGCACGGCCCAGTGGCGCCAGGCCTGCGGGCCGCGATCCGCGCTGCGACGGCTGGCGCGCATCATGGCTGCACGATCCGCAAGTCGCTCGCCTGCGGGATGACCATGCGCAGGTCGTCGCGGGCCACGCGCTCGACGCGGCCGTGGGTCGCCCAGGTGCTCTGCTCGAGCTGCAGCTGGCCCCACTCGATGTCGAGGTCGTCGCGCTGCTGCGTGAGCTGCTGCAGCTCGTTGAAGCGACTGCGGGCCTCGTGCTTGGCGTAGATCACGCCGAGCGACGACCCGAGCACGCCGAGCCACAGCACCGCCACCAGCACGCGCCAGCCGTTCGAGCTCATGCGGCCAGCCTCTCGGCCACGCGCAGCACCGCGCTGCGGGCACGGGGATTCGCCCGCACTTCGGCCTCGCCGGCCATGACCGCGCCGCCCACGCGCTTCAGGCGCGCCCGCGCATGCGCCGGCACGTTCGGCAGCCCGGCGTACACCGGATCGCCCTGTTCCTCGCGGCGGATGAAGCGCTTGACGATGCGATCCTCGAGCGAGTGGAAACTGATGACGCACAGCCGCCCGCCGGGTGCGAGCAACCGCACGGCCTGCGGCAGGGCGGACTCGAGCGCGTCGAGCTCGCCGTTGACGTGAATCCGGATCGCCTGGAACGTGCGCGTCGCCGGATGCTTGCCGGGCTCGCGCGTCGGCACTGCCTCGGCAACGAGCGCCGCGAGCGCCGCGGTGCGCGTGATCGGCGCCTCGGCACGAGCCGCGACGACGGCGCGCGCGATGCGCCGCGCGAAGCGCTCCTCGCCGAGGCCGCGGATGACGTCGGCGATCTCGCGCTCGCCGGCTTTCGCAAGCCACTGCGCGGCGCTCTGTCCCGACTCGTTGTCCATCCGCATGTCGAGCGGCCCGTCCTGCATGAAGCTGAAGCCGCGGGCGGCTTCATCCAGCTGTGGCGAAGAGACCCCCAGGTCCAGCAGCACGCCGTCCAGCTCCCCTTCGAATCCTGCCGCCCGGACCCGCTCCTCGAGCGAACCGAACGACCCCTGCACCAGCGTGAGACGCGCCTCCGCTGCGAACCGCCGCCGGCCGGCCCGGATCGCCTCCGGGTCGCGGTCGATCGCAACGACTCGGCCGGCCGGACCCAGCGCGCCCAGGATCGCGGCGGTGTGTCCGCCCCGCCCGAACGTCGCATCGCAGTAACGGCCGTCGGACCGCACTGAGAGGCCGGCCAGCACTTCGTCGAGAAGTACCGGCGTGTGCTCCGCCACCCGCCGGGCCTACAGCGACAGCTGGCCGAGCTCGGCCGGCAGTTCGCCCGGCTCTTCGCCCGCCTGCAGCCAGGCGTCGCGACGCTCGTTCCAGTGCTGCTCGTCCCAGAGCTCGAAGCGGCTGCCCTGCCCGATCAACATCGCCTGCCGCGTCAGCCCCGCGTACTCGCGCAGCTTCGGCGGCACCAGCACCCGGCCGTGCGAGTCGAGCTCGAGGTCGGTCGCGTGGCCGACCATCAGCCGCTGCAGCCGCCGCGCCTGGGGATTCAGGGTCGGCAGGCGCATCAGCTTGCGTTCGATCTCTTCCCAGTCCGGTAACGGGTAGATCAGCAGGCACCGATCGGCCCGGTCGACCGTAGCCACGAGGCGGCCCTCGCTGCGCTCGACCAGGAAGTCCCGGTAGCGCGCAGGCATGGCCATCCGCCCCTTGGCGTCGAGCGTCACTTTGTTGGCGCCACGAAACATTTCAGGCTGCTGAAGGGCCGGTGGCCCATTTCATCCCACTTTGTCCCACTTCGCGGCACTATAGGTTGCGCACGCGCGGCGAGTCAACGGTTGGACATAAGATTTTTCCATGAGGCACAGCAACTTAGCCGACAGCAGGCTGGACCCGACCCAGTGGCTTCGGTATGGGATCACCATTTCAATCAATCAGTTACCGTTTCTTCCTGATATCGGCCTCAGGATGGCGCGATCCGTGGGATTCGGCGGCGCTGGACGGATAAACAGCCGCATCCCGGTGGCCAGCCCATGGCGGGAAGCCGGTTATCCTTGGTGGACAGTGGGATGGCTCAACGAGCCAGCGTCATCTGGACGCGAGCCAGTGGTCCAATGGATCAGTGGGGAGAAGTGGGACGGGTCCCCAAGGCAGCGGCCGGGAGCCGCCCAGGCCCGCCACCGCTGGACCGAGCGCCTCTTGACGCCGGGAACCAGACGTGCTTGCCGCGACTGGAAGTGGGAGTCGGCCGATAAGCCGGGTTCTGTCGAGGGCAACCATCCATCTGGGACGCGCGTCGCCGCGCGCCTCGAGCGACCTACCCGGAAACTCCTGCGGGCCGCAGGTGCGGGCTCCGTAGCCCGCGTGTTTCCCTATTTGGTCTTGCTCCAGGTGGGGTTTGCCGTGCCGCCGAATGTTGCCACCGGCGCGGTGCGCTCTTACCGCACCCTTTCACCCTTGCCGTCACCACATTGCTGCGAGCTTGGGCGGTCTGCTCTCTGTTGCACTTTCCGTGGGCTCGCGCCCCCCAGGCGTTACCTGGCACCTTGCCCTGTGGAGCCCGGACTTTCCTCTGCCAATGGCGCAGCGGTTGCCTGGCCGACTCCCGCGCCGATTATACAGGCGCGGTCCGCAGCCGCAGCGCTCGATCGTAGAGATCCTTGCGCGGACGCCCGGTGAGCTGCGCGGCGAGCTTCGCGGCCTGCGAGACGGGCAACTCGGCGAGCAGCACGCGCAGCACGCGATCCGCATCGGCGTCGTTCGCGGTTGCCGCCTGCGACGCGCCCTGCACGACGAGCACGATCTCGCCGCGCTCCATGTCGGGATCCGTCGCGGCCTGTCGCGCGAGCGACCCGAGCGTGCCCCGGTAAACGGTCTCGAATTTCTTGGTGATCTCGCGGGCGACTGCAGCCGGGCGCTCGGCACCGAGCGCGGCCGCGAGATCGTCGAGCGACTCGCGCACGCGATGCGGCGCTTCGTAGAAAACGAGCGTGCGCGCCTCGCCCGCCAGCTCCTGCAGCACGCGCTGCCGTGCCGCGGCCTTCGGCGGCAGGAATCCCTCGAACGCGAATCGTCCGGCCGGCAGCGCCGCGATCGACAGTGCCGCGATGGCCGCGCACGGGCCAGGCACTGCAACCACTGGAACGCCGGCCGCGACGGCTGCACTCACGAGAGCCGCGCCCGGATCGCTGACCAGCGGCGTTCCCGCGTCGCTGACGACCGCGACCGCAGGCCCCCGCCTGCAGCCGTTCCACGATGACCGGCGCCCGGTCGCGCTCGTTGTGCTCGTGCAGCGACTCGAGCTCGCCGTGGCTCCTGGCAATGCCGCACGAGCGCAGCAGCTGCGCGGTGTGCCGCGTGTCCTCGGCCAGCAGCAGGTCGGCGTCGCGCAACACGTCGCGGGCCCGCGAGCTCAGGTCCGCCAGGTTGCCGATCGGCGTGGACACGATGAACAGTGTGCCCGGCTGCAGTCGCGCTATAGAATCGTCCGGGTCGCCCGCCACATGAACCTCCCTCGATCCCCCATGCTGCACGTTCGCCTTTGCGGCCGGCAAGTTCACGGATGGCTGCTCGCCGCGCTGCTCGGTGTCGCGGCGGCTTCGCTGGCACCCACGCCCGCCGCCGCCTCGCGCAAGGACGACCTGGCCGCGGCCGACCAGCTGGCTCGCAGCGGCCAGAGCGCGGAGGCGGCCACGCGCTATGAAGCGCTCGCCAAGCGCGCTTTCGGCCGGTGGGATACCCGGCTCGCGCTGCTGGCCTCCCGGGAATACCTCGCCGCCGGTCGGCTCGACGATGCCGAGCGCATGCTCGCGATCGTCGGCGACCGGGCCCGCGGCGACGAGGCCATTCTGCTCGCGCGGACACAGGCCGAGCTCGCGCTCGCGCGCGGCCGGCCTGCCGACGCGATCGCGGCGTTGGCGACGGTGCCCGAGCCCTGGCCGACCCCGCTGGCCGTCGAGTTGCTCGCGCTGCGGGCGCGGGCCGAGTTCGGGGCTGGACGCATGCTCGACGGCCTGCGGACGATCGAGCGCCGGGCAACCATCGTCACGACGCCGGAGGACCAGCGCGCGAACTACGCCCTGCTGGTGGATGCGTTGCGCGCGAACCCGGGCGCCGTAACCGCCGTCCCCGCCGACGCGATCGCCAGCGAACGCGCGTGGTTCGAGCTCGGCCAGCTGCTGGCCACGACCGATGACGACGCCGCGTCGCGCAACGCGCTGCCGATTGGCGCACGCAATATCCCAATCATCCTGGCGCGCAGTTCCTGCCGGCACCGTCCGCGCCGCCGGTCGTGGCGACGGCTGACCGGCCGATCGCGATGCCGCCCTCCGGTTCGCCCGAAGTGATCGCGCTGCTGCTGCCCCTTTCGGGCCGCCAGCAAGCGGCGGCACTGGCGGTGCAGGATGGATTCCTCGCGGCGGCGCTCGCGGAGGCGCCGGAGCGCCGTCCACGGATCGACGTCTACGACACGTCGGCCCTCGGCGCAGGTCCCGCCTACCAGAAGGCGCTGGCGGACCGGCGCGCAGGCGGTGGCGGGGCCGCTGATCAAGGAGGAACTGGCGAGCCTGGTAGCCTCGCAGCCGCTGCCGCTGCCGACGCTGGCGCTCAATGCGCTCGGCGGCGATACCCCGCCCGCCTTCCTGTTCCAGTTCGCGCTCGACCCGGAGCAGGAGGCCCGCGCGGCGGCCCGGCGTATCGCCGAGGATGGGCACGTCCGGGGCATCGCGCTGTTCCCGCGCAGCACCTGGGGCGATCGCCTTTACGAGGCGTTCACGGACGAGCTGCGGGCGACGGGCGTCGAGCTTGCGGCCGCGCAATTCTATGACCCCGGCGCACGCGACTTCTCGGCGCCGCTGCGTGCGGCGCTGGGGCGCTATGCCGGTGCGGGTGATCGGACTGCGAAGGGCGAGCCGGTCCGTCGCGACGCCGCGGCCGAAGCTCGTGACGGGCCGCAGTTCGCATTCATTGCGGCCACGGCGCAGACGGCCCGGGCGATCCGCCCGCAGCTGCGATTCCAGATGGCCTACGACCTCCCCGTCTACGCAACCTCCGATGCCTGGGACCCGGCCGCGCGTTCGGTGCCCGACCTCGACGGCCTGACTTTCCCGGAAATGCCCTGGATCCTGCACGCGGGCCTCGGTGCCCCGGAACTCTGGCAGGTGCTGCACGGCGACGGCTCCTCCGGCGCGCGCAGCCGGCTTCGCCTCTATGCGTTCGGATTCGATGCTTACCAGTTGCTGCGTGGCCTGAACATCGCCGCGCGCGGCGTCCCCGTCCAGGGACTCACGGGCCGGCTGGTCGTCGCGCCGGACGGCCGGGTGTCGCGCGAACTCGAGTGGGCGCGCGTGCAGGGCGGCCGGCCTGAGCTGGCGGGAGCGTCGCAGCCGCTGCTGCCGCTGGCCGCGCCCGTTGAACCCTGAGAACACGACGACGCTTGGCCGGCGCGCCGAGGACCTGGCCCGCCGCCACCTCGAAGCGCTCGGTCTCCAGTTGCTGGAGCGCAATTACCGATGTCGCGCGGGCGAGATCGACCTCGTGATGCTCGACGGGACGACGCTGGCGCTGGTCGAAGTGCGCTCCCGTTCGACGTCGGCGCACGGCGGCGCCGCGGCGACCGTCGGCGCGCGCAAGCAGCAGCGCTTCATCCGCGCCGCCCGCCACCTGATGCTCACCCGTCCCGAGTTCCGCAAGCTGGCGGCGCGATTCGACGTCGTGGCGATCGATGCCGGACCCGATGGCGGGCCGCCGACGGTGCGGTGGATCCGGGATGCGTTTCGAACCAGGGGATAGGGGATGGGGGATGGGGGATAGTCAAGAGGCGGCGCCGACCGGTCGGCTCCAGCCTCTGACTATCCCCGATCCCCTATCCCCTATCCCCTTCCTACTTGACTACTTTCAGCTTCGCCCTGCCGCCGCCGCCCACGGGCCGCGGACCTTTCGGCGGTTCCTTCGGCGGCTCTGCCGCGCGCCGCCGGCGGCGCAGGCTCGTCGTCGCTGAAGATCATCCCCTGTCCGGTCTCGCGCGCATAGATCGCGAGCACCGCGTTGACCGGCACGAACACCATCATGCTGGCGCCGCCGAAGCGGCCGCTGAACGTGATTTCGTCATTGCCGAGCTTGAGCTGCGCCGTGGCGCTCCAGCTGACGTTCAGCACGATCTTGCCGTCCTTGACGAACTGCCGGGGCACGTCGACGCCGACCACGCCCGCATCGACCACGAGGTGCGGCGTGTGCCCGCTGTCGCTGATCCACTCGTGCATCGCGCGCAGCAGGTAGGGCCGGCGCGAGATCAATGCGGCATCTCCCGCTCCCGCTCCGAAAGGCTCGCGCGGAAGGCGGGATGGGCGAACACTTTCCGGCAATAGCGCTCGATCGACGCGGTGCCGTCGGGCAGCACGACCTGCCAGTGCGGCAGCCGCCAGAGGATGGGAGCGATGGCGGCGTCGAGTGCCGAGAACTGGTCCGCGAGGAACCACGGCTTGACGCGGAACAGCGGCTCGGACGCGAGCACGGTTTCGAGCAGCAGCCGGCGCGCGCGCAGTTCTTCGCGCCGCTCGCTGCCGTGCAGGGCCGGCACGAGCGCATACCAGTCCTGCTCGATGCGTTGCGCCGCGACGCGGGCCTGCGCGCGGCCCGCTGGATCACCCGGCAGCAGCGCGGGCGCCGGGAAGCGCTCGTCGAGGTACTCGCAGATGATGCCGGGGCCGTAGATCACGAGGTCGCGGTCGACCAGCGTGGGCACCGACTGGAACGGGTTCAGGTCGATCAGGTCCTCGGGAGGCCGCGCCGGGTCGCACTCGACGACGCGGGCCTCGAGTCCCTTCGCCGCGAGCACGATCCGCACGCGATGGCAGTGCGGATCGTCCCCACGGGAGAAGAGCGTCATCACGCCGGTGAGCGCCTCCGGGGCACGCTACTTGACGTCCTTCCAGAATTCCTTCTTCAGCGCGTAGGCCAGCAGCGTGAAGAAGACCAGGAATGCGATCACCGGGAAGCCGAGCGCGCGGCGCTTCAACTGCGCGGGCTCGGCGATGTACTCGAGGAACGTGACCGTGTCGCGCACGAACCCGTCGAACTGCTCGGGCGTGAGCTTGCCGGGTGTCGCGAGCTGGAACTCCTTGAAGTGCTTCTGCGCGTTGCCCTGCGCGTCCACGTGCCCTTCCCAGACCGCGTCCTGCGTGCCCTGCAGTTCCCACAGCACGTGCGGCATCGCGGTGCCCGGCAGCACCAGGTTGTTGACGCCCGTGGGCCGCCCCGGCTCCGCATAATAGGAGCGCAGGAACGTGTAGACGTAGTCGGCGCCGCGGCTGCGCGCGATCAGCGACAGATCCGGCGGCACGACGCCGAACCAGCGCAGAGCGTCGTCGCGGTTGATGCCGATCTTCATCAGGTCGTGCGGCCGCTCGCCGGTGAACATCAGGTTGTCGATCAGCTGCTGCTCGGTGATGCCGATGTCGGCGGCCATCCGGTTGTAACGGACGTATTGCGCCGAGTGGCAGCCGAGGCAGTAGTTGACGAAGTTCGCCGCGCCGCGCTGCAGCGCCGCGCGGTTGCCGATGTCGACGTTCGCCCGGTCGAGGTGGGCCCCGCCGCCGGCCGCAAAGGATGCAGCCGGGGCCAGCACGGCCACGAGGACGAGTAGCTTAATGCGCATGGTAGGTCACCCTCGTGGGCACGGGCTTGGTCTTGTCGACGCTCGAGTACCACGGCATGAGCAGGAAGAACGCGAAATACACGACCGTGAACAGCCGGGCGAGGTTCGTGAAGAGCGCCGTCGGCGCCTGCAGGCCGAGGTAACCGAGTGCCACGAAGCTGATCGCGAACGAGATCAGGAAGAACTTGAAGAGC
Source organism: uncultured Gammaproteobacteria bacterium (assembly GCA_963777725.1). Classification (GTDB taxonomy): domain Bacteria; phylum Pseudomonadota; class Gammaproteobacteria; order Steroidobacterales; family Steroidobacteraceae; genus RPQJ01. The sequence goes on along the minus strand of CAVZRR010000015.1, from coordinate 33,042 downwards.
GGTCCGCGGTAGCGGATCGACTTCACCTTGCCGCGGTCGAGCCACGGCAGGAACACGAACAGCACGACGGCGAGGCCCATCAACGCGGCCCCCATCGGCTTGCTCGGCACGGCGCGCAGGATCGCGTAGAACGGCGTGAAGTACCAGACCGGGGCGATGTGCGGCGGCGTCTGCAGCGGGTTCGCCGGCTCGAAGTTGGCGTACTCGAGGAAGTACCCGCCCATCGTCGGCGCGAAGAAGATCACCAGCGAGAACAGGATCAGGAACACGCCGACGCCGATCAGGTCCTTGACCGTGTAGTACGGGTGGAACGCGATGCCGTCGAGCGGGATGCCGTCCGGCCCCTTGACCTTCTTGATCTCGACGCCGTCCGGGTTGTTCGAGCCCACCTCGTGCAGCGCCATCAGGTGCGCGATCACCAGGAAGACGAGCGCGAGCGGGATCGCGATGACGTGCAGCGCGAAGAACCGGTTCAGCGTCACGTCGGAGATGAAGAAGTCGCCGCGGATCCACTCCATCAGCGAATCGCCGACGACCGGGATCGCGCCGAACAGCGACACGATCACCTGCGCGCCCCAGTAGGACATGTTGCCCCACGGCAGCAGGTAGCCCATGAACGCCTCGGCCATCAGCACGAAGTAGATCAGCATGCCGAAGATCCACAGCAGCTCGCGCGGCTTCTGGTACGACCCGTACAGCAGCGCGCGGAACATGTGCAGGTAGACGACGATGAAGAACGCCGAGGCGCCGGTCGAGTGCATGTAGCGGATCAGCCAGCCCCACTCGACCTCGCGCATGATGTACTCGACGGAACTGAAAGCCTCGGTCGCCGAGGGCTTGTAGTTCATCGTCAGGAAGATGCCGGTGATGATCTGGATGACCATCACCATCAGCGCGAGCGAGCCGAAGTAGTACCAGAAATTCATGTTCTTCGGCGCGTAGTACTCCGCGACCTGCGACTTCCACAGCGCGGTCATCGGGAAACGCTCGTCGATCCACGCGGTGAGCGCACCGAGGCGCCCGTTGCCGGCCTTCGCGGTCTGGCTGGTGCTGCTCATCACGCGTTCTCCGCTTCTTCGGCGCCGATCAGGATCCGCGTATCGCTCAGGTAGCGGTACGGCGGCACCGGCAGGTTGGTCGGCGCCGGCACGTTCTTGAAGACGCGGCCCGACATGTCGAACGTGGAACCGTGGCACGGGCAGAAGAATCCGCCCGCCCAGTTCGCGGTCACGGTCGCGTCACCGGGCGTGAACTTGTCGAGCGGCGCGCAACCGAGGTGCGTGCACACGCCGACGAGCACGAGGTACTCGGGCTTCAACGCGCGTGCCGCGTTCCGCGCGAACTCGGGCTGATCGGACTCGTTCGACTCGGGATCGCGCAGGTCGCCGTCGATGCCCTCGAGCTGCGCCAGCATCTGCGGCGTGCGGTTCACGATGAAGATCGCGCGGCCGCGCCACTCGACCTTGAGCATCGCGCCCGCCTCGAGCTTGCCGATGTCCACCTCGACCGGCGCGCCGAGCGCGCGAGCGCGCGCGCTGGGTTTCCAGGAGGCGAGGAAGGGAACCGCGACAAAGGCGGCGCCCACGGCGCCGGTCGCAACGGTGGCGACGGTCAGGAAGTGACGCCTGCCCGTATCGACTACTTCGGTCATCCAGCGATCTCCTCGGCGGAACCAGGGGCTGCCGAGGCGGTCTGGGAAGGCCGCGACGGACAGCACAGCATTATAGAGGCTGGAGGTGGCGCGGCGGTAGTGCGCGGGCAGGGAGGGAGAGGATCGGGGATAGGGGATCGGGGATAGTAAGAGGCGGCGCCTGACTGATCGGCGGCTCCCCATCCGACTATCCCCTATCCCCTATCCCCCATCCCCTATCCCCTAATCCGCCACTCTCCGGATCTGCGCCCCCAGCCCCTGCAGCTTCTCCTCGATGCATTCGTAACCGCGGTCGATGTGGTAGATCCGCTCCACCTCGGTGGTGCCCTCCGCGACCAGGCCCGCCAGGACCAGGCTGGCCGACGCCCGCAGGTCCGTGGCCATCACCGGCGCGGCGGTCAGCTTCGGCACGCCCTTGATGATGGCCGTATTGCCCTCGAGGCGGATCTCGGCCCCCATGCGCCGCATCTCGAGCATGTGCATGAACCGGTTCTCGAAGATGGTCTCGACGATCGTGCCGACACCGTCGGCCACCGTGTTGAGCGCGGCAAACTGGGCCTGCATGTCCGTCGGGAAGCCCGGGTGCGGGGCCGTGCGTATGTCCACCGCCCGCGGTCGGCGCCCGTGCATGTCGACCTCGATGAAGCCTTCGCCGCGCGTGACCGACGCTCCCGCCTCCTCGAGCTTGGCGAGGACGGCGTCCAGATGCTCGGCCCGGGCGCCGCGCGCACGCACCCGGCCGCCGGTGATTGCGCCCGCCACGAGATAGGTGCCGGCCTCGATGCGATCGGGAAGCACTTCGTAGCTCGTGCCGTGCAACGCTTCGACGCCGTCGATGACGATGGTGGCGGTGCCGTGCCCCGTAATGCGCGCGCCCATCGAGTTCAGGAACAGGGCCAGGTCGGCGATCTCGGGTTCCCGGGCGGCGTTCTCGAGGATCGTGCGGCCCTCGGCCAGAGTGGCGGCCATCATCAGGTTCTCGGTACCGGTGACCGTGACGGTCTCGAGCACGATCCGGGCCCCCTTCAGGCGACCCGCCCGGGCCTTGATGTAGCCGTTCTCGATGTGCACGTCGGCGCCCATCGCCTGCAGTCCCGCGACGTGGATGTTGACCGGCCGGGCGCCGATCGCGCAGCCGCCCGGCAGCGACACGTCGGCCGACCCGTACCGGGCCACGAGAGGCCCGAGCACCAGGATCGCGGCTCGCATCGTCTTGACGAGCTCGTAAGGGGCGAAGGTCTCCCGCGTCGTGCGCGGATCGACCTCGATGCGCATCCGCTCGTCGATCGTGACGCTCGCCCCCATGCGTCCGAGCAACTCGATCATGGTCGTCACGTCGCGCAGGTGCGGCACGTTGCCGATCGTGACCGGCCCGTCGGCCAGCAGCGCGCCGGCGAGGATCGGCAGCGCGGCATTCTTGGCCCCGGAGATGCGCACCTCGCCGTCGAGCGGCACGCCACCCCGGATCTGCAGCTTGTCCATGCGCCCGCGTCGGCTCAGGCGCCGCCCGAGGCGACGCGCCACTCGTCCGGCGTGAACGCCTGGATCGAGAGCGCGTGGACCTCGCGGCCCATGCGCGCGCCGAGCCCGGCGTAGACGAGCTGGTGGCGCTGCAGCGGCCGCTTGCCCTCGAACTGGCGCGCCACGACGATTGCGTCGAAATGCGTGTCGTCCTCGGTCGCAACCCGGACCTCGGCGTCGGGCAGGCCCGAAAGGATCAGTTGCGTCACCTCGTCGGCGGTCATGGGCGGGCTCGCGGGCTGCAGTAAGGGACCGGCAGTTTAACCCGTCGGGCAGCCAGGACGGGCTGCAGGCCGCAGGCGCCGGTCGGTAGTACACTGCGCCCCGGACGCCGCCACGCCGCTCTTCACTATCCCCCATCCCCTATCCCCTATCCCCTTCTTGCTCGAACCATGTCCTCCCGCGACCCATTGATTGCCCGCGGACGCCGCGTGCTGGCCACCGAGGCGCAGGCCGTGGCCGCGCTCGAGGACCGGCTCGGCGAGGAATTCGCCACGGCCTGCCGGATCATGCTGGCCTGCGAGGGCCGCATCGTCGTCACGGGCATGGGCAAGTCCGGCCACGTCGGCAGCAAGATCGCGGCGACGCTCGCGAGCACCGGCAGCCCGTCCTTCTTCCTGCACCCGGCCGAGGCGATCCACGGCGACATCGGCATGATCACGGCCAAGGACGTCGTGCTCGCGCTGTCGAATTCCGGCGAGACCGGCGAGCTGCTGACGATCCTGCCGGTGATCAAGCGGCTCGACGTGCCGTTGATCGCGCTGACCGGCAACGGTTCGTCGACGCTGTCGCGTTACGCCACCGTGACGCTCGACGTCAGCGTTCCGGCCGAAGCCTGTCCCCTCAATCTCGCGCCGACGGCCAGCACGACGGCGACGCTCGCGATGGGCGACGCGCTCGCCGTCGCGATCCTCGAGGCGCGCGGCTTCACCGAACAGGACTTTGCGCGCTCGCACCCGGGCGGCACTCTCGGGCGGCGCCTGCTGCTGCACGTCGAGGAAGTGATGCGCCGCGGCGCCGACCTGCCGGCCGTCGGCCCGGACACGCCGCTCAGCGCCGGCCTGATGGAGATGAGCCGCAAGGGCCTCGGCATGACGACGGTCGTGGACGAATCGCGCCGCGTGCTCGGCGTCTTCACCGACGGCGACCTGCGCCGCGCTCTCGACCGGCAGCTCGACCTGCACGCCACGCCGATGCGCGAGGTCATGACGGCCAGCCCGAAGACGGCGCGGCCGCGGATGCTGGCGGCCGAGGCGGTGCACCTGATGGACGCGCACCGGATCACGGCGCTGCCGGTCGTCGACGATGCCGGCACGCTCGTGGGCGCGCTCAACGTGCACGACCTGCTGCGCGCCGGGGTCATGTAGCCGATGGACGCAGTGCTCGAACGCGCACGGCGCATCCGCCTGCTGGTGCTCGACGTCGACGGCGTGCTGACCGACGGCCGCCTCTACCTCTCGGACTCGGGCGAGGAGTTCAAGGTCTTCCACGTGCGTGACGGCTCGGGAATCGTCGCCGTGCGCCGCGCGGGCATCGAAGTCGCGATCATCTCGGGACGGGATTGCGGCGCCGTCGTGCGCCGGGCCGCGGAACTCGGCATCCGCCACGTCCGCCAGGGCGTGGCGGACAAGGGCGCGGAGCTCGATGCGCTGCTCGGCGAACTCGGCTTCACCGCCGACGAGACGGCCTGTGTCGGCGACGACACGCCGGACGCACCCCTGCTGCAGCGCGCGGGCCTCGCGATCGGCGTCGCGGACGCGCACCCTGCGTTACTCGCCGCGGCGCACTGGGTCACTCACGCGAAGGGCGGCCGCGGTGCCGTGAGGGAAGCATGCGATCTGCTGCTCAGCGCGCGCGCGTCCTGAGGCGCCGCCTGGTCGCGGCCGCCGCAACGCTGGCCGGCGTGCTGCTGGCCTATACCCTGATCAGCGGACGCATCGACGACGAGATCGATGCCGCCACGGCTGACGACGAGCGCGGCTATTACCTGACGACCGCGACGCTCACCGAAATGGGGCCGGACGGATCCCCGCGCATCGTCCTGCGCGCCGACTCGATCGAGCAACGGCTGCCCGACGGCAGCGTGCTGCTGTACAACCTCGCCGTCGATTACCAGACCGCGGAGGCTGGCGCCTGGACCGTCACGTCCCAGCGCGGCCGCATGCCGCCCGATCACGGGTCGCTGCTGCTGTCGGGCGACGTGCTGGTCAAGGGACAGGAGTCACGCGGCACGGCCGTGATCCGCACCGACAACCTCGCCTACGACACCGCGAGCAGCGTGATCCAGACGACGGATCCGGTCACGGTTCAATTCGGCGCACATCACCTCGAGGGTCGTGGACTGCGGGTCGTGCTGAATGACGCAACGCTGCGACTGGAATCGAACGTACATGGCCTTTTCAATCCTTGACGCTGGCCGCAGGGCCGCGCTGTTCCTCGGCTGCGCGCTGCTGGCGGGCGCGCCGTCCTGGGCGGCCACGACGCACAATGCCCAGGCGCCGATCAACCTCGAAGCCGCCTCGACCGATTTCGACTACCGTAACAACACGCTGTTGTTCCGCCGGGTCAAGATCTCGCAGGGCACTTTGCAGGTCGAGGCGCAGGAAGCGAGCGCGACGGGTCTCGAGTTCGAGAATTCGCAGTGGTCCTTCAAGGGACAGGTGAGGATCACGGTGCCCGACGGCAAGCTCGCCTCCGACCTGGCGACGGTGACGTTCCGCAACAACGAGATCTCGAGTGCGCTGGTCCAGGGCGGGCCGGCCACGTTCGAGCAGCGCCTGGAAGACGGTCGCCTGGCGCAGGGGCGCGCCAAGTCGATCGAGTACGACGTGCGCGCGGCAACGGTTCGGCTGCTCGGCGACGCCTGGCTCAGCGACAGCCGCAACGAGATTCGCGGCAACACGCTCGTCTACGACATCGCGCGGCAGCGTGTCGCCGCGAATCCCGACGAGACCGATCCGGGCGGCGTGCGCATCACGATCAATCCGCAGGAGAAGAAGCCCGCCACGCCGGAAGCGTCGCCGCAGGAGCCGACCCCGTGAGCCTGCTGCGCGCGGAGGCTCTCGGCAAGCGTTATCGGTCGCGGCAGGTCGTCGCGAACCTGTCGCTCGAAGTGTCGTCGGGCGAGGTCGTGGGCCTGCTCGGCCCGAACGGCGCCGGCAAGACCACGGCCTTCTACATGATCGTGGGGCTGGTGCCGTGCGACGACGGCCGCATCTGGCTCGACGACCGCGAACTCACGGGCCTGCCGATGCACCGGCGCGCGCGGCTCGGCCTCGGTTACCTGCCGCAGGAGGCCTCGGTCTTCCGCAAGCTCACCGTCGAGGACAACATCCGCGCGATCCTCGAGACGCGCGACGACCTCGACGACGACTCCGCGCTCGACGCCGCGCTCGAGTCGCTGCTCGAGGAACTGCACATCGGCCACATCCGCGGCAGCTCGGGAATGAGCCTGTCGGGCGGCGAGCGCCGGCGCGTCGAGATCGCCCGCGCGCTCGCGGCCGAGCCGCGCTTCATCCTGCTCGACGAGCCGTTCGCCGGCGTGGACCCGATCTCGGTGGACGACATCCAGCGCATCATCCGGCACTTGAGCGCGCGCAACATCGGGGTGCTGATCACGGACCACAACGTCCGCGAAACGCTCGGCATCTGCAGTCGCGCGTATATCGTCAGCGCCGGAAGTGTGATCGCGTCCGGATCCGCGCAAGAGATTCTTGCCAATCCTCAGGTGCGTGAGGTCTACTTGGGGCAGGATTTCCGTCTCTGACCACGGAGGGCACGCCGCCTCCCAGGCCCCGAACCTCGATGCTCAAGCCGGCCCTGCAACTCAAGCTCGGTCAGCAGCTGACCATGACGCCTCAGCTCCAGCAGGCCATCCGCCTGCTGCAGCTGCCCGTCCTCGAACTGCAGGCCCAGGTCCTCGAAGCGCTCGAGAGCAACGTGATGCTCGAGGCCGAGGAAGAGGAGCAGATCGACCTCGCCTCGCTCGACCAGCCGGCGCCTCAGGGCGAGGACGACGACGGCGTCGTCGAATCGACCGACGAGATCGTCGTCGAGATGGAGGATCTCTGGGCCGAGTCCTCGACGCCGTCCGGGGACGGCCGCGGACCGGACGACGACGACCGGCCGCTCGAGTTCACCGACGAGCGCGAACGCGACCTGCACCAGCACCTGGTCTGGCAGCTCGAAGTGAGCCGGCTCGACCCGCGCGAGGTCTGGATCGGCGAGGCGCTGGTGGACGCGCTGAACGACGACGGTTACCTGACCGAGACCGTGGCCGACATCGCGCGCAGCCTGAGCGCCGACCTGCCCGTGACCGAGGACGACGTCGAGCAGGTGCTCGCGTTCATCCAGACGCTCGACCCGGCCGGCGTCGGCGCGCGCAATGCCGCCGAGTGCATCTGCCTGCAGCTCGCACAGCTCGAACCCGCAACGACGGGTCGCGACCTCGCGCTCGTGATCGCGCGCGACCACCTGCAGGACGTGGCCGATCGCAACTACATCGCGCTGCGGCGCCTGTGCGACGGCGACGAGGACCTGCTGCAGGCCGCGCTCTCGCTGATCCGCGGCTGCAACCCCCGGCCGGGATCCACGTTCGCGGGCGGCCAGGCGGAGTACATCGTCCCGGACGTGTTCGTGAAGCGCACCGACCAGGGCTGGTCGGTCGAGATCAATCCGGCCTCGGTGCCGCGGCTCAAGGTGAACCAGGGCTACGCGAGCCTGGTGGCGCGCTCGGCCGACTATGCGACGCTGCGCGCCCAGCTGCAGGAGGCGCGCTGGCTGATCCGCAGTCTCGAGATCCGCAACGACACGCTGCTCAAGGTCGCGCGCACCATCGTGAAGCGCCAGGCGGCGTTCCTCGAGGAGGGCGAAGAGGCGATGCAGCCCATGATCCTGCGCGACGTCGCGGAAACCGTGGGCATGCACGAATCGACGATCTCGCGCGTGACGACCGGCAAGTACATGCACACGCCGCGCGGCATCTTCGAGTTCCGTTTCTTCTTTTCCAGCCACGTCTCGGGCGCCGGCGGCGAGGAGGTTTCCTCGACTGCGATCCGGGCCCGCATCCGCAAGCTGATCGCGGACGAAGAACCAGGTAAGCCGCTGAGCGACGCGCAGCTGGCCGGGATCCTGGCGCGGGACGGCGTCAAGGTTGCGCGCCGCACGGTGGCCAAGTACCGCGAGGCCATCGGCCTCGCCTCATCCAGCGAACGGAGGCACGCCTTGGCCCAGGACCGGGCCTGAAACAGGAGGAGAAGACGATGCGATTGCACTTGAGCGGACATCACGTCGAGGTCACCCCGGCCCTGCGCAGCTACGTGGAACGCAAGCTCGGCCGCATCGTGCGGCGCTTCGACCGGGTCATCGAGGTGCAGTGCACGCTGACCGTGGACAAGTTGCGCCACCGTGCGGAATCGACCGTGTTCGCCAGGGGCCCGACGGTCCACGCGTCCGCCGAGGCGGATGACATGTACGCGGCCATCGATGCGCTCGCCGACAAGCTCGGCCGCCGGGTGCGCAAGCAGAAGGAGCGCATCCGCGACCACCGCGCGCCCGAGGCGCAAAAGCACGGTTTCGCGCCGGCCCACTGATTCTCGAGGATCGATGCGACTGATCATCGTCAGCGGTTTGTCGGGCTCCGGCAAGAGCGTCGCGCTCAACATGCTGGAAGACCTCGATTATTACTGCGTGGACAACATCCCCGCGGGCCTGCTGCCGGGGTTCATCGCCTACACCGTGCGCACCAGCGAACCCGCCTACCGCCTGACGGCGGTCGGCGTGGACGCGCGCAACCGGCCCGAGGACCTCGACGACGTGCCGCAACTGGTCGAGGGCCTGCGTCGCAGCGGCATCGAGTGCGAGATGCTGTTCCTGCGCGCCGGCAACGAGATGCTGCTCAAGCGCTTCAGCGAGACGCGCCGGCGCCATCCGCTGAGCCGTACCGGCATCGGCCTGCAGGAGGCCCTCGAGCAGGAACAGCGGCTGCTCGCGCCGCTCGCGAACGCGGCCGACCTGACGATCGACACCTCGCGGCTGTCGGTGCACGAGTTGCGCGAGCTGATCCGCGAGCGCGTCGTCGACCGCAAGGCGGGCGGCCCGTCGCTGCTGTTCCAGTCCTTTGCCTACCGGCACGGCGTGCCCGACGACGCGGACTTCGTCTTCGATGCGCGCTCGCTGCCCAATCCGTACTGGGAACCCTCGCTGCGGGATCACACGGGTCGCGACGAGGCGGTCGCGCAGTTCATGGACCGCCACGACGAGGCTGCCCGCTTCCTCGCGGACGTCACCGCGTTCCTCGATCGCTGGTTGCCGTCGCTGGTGCGCTCGAATCGCAGCTACCTGACGATCGCGGTCGGCTGCACCGGCGGCCAGCACCGCTCGGTCTACCTCGCCGAAAAGCTCGCTGCGCATTTCAACGGGCGGCTCGGTCGCGCGCTGATACGCCACCGGGATCTGGCGAGTCGGCGGCACGAGTAGACGCGGCTGCGTCGGTTCCGCGCACTGCGCTGCGCTACGAGGATTCTTTTCCCGCTCCCGGTCTCGCGCGCTTCGGAAAATGGGGACATTCTCCTTTCCGGACCGGAAAAGGACGAATGTCCCAGAGTTTTCCGGCGGTCCCTTGCGCCGTCGGTCCCTCGGCGCCATGCCAGTGCCGACCGCCGGACGTGCGGCGGTCGCCTCGGTCCAACGACGGCGCGGCGGCGCTCGACAGGGAGCGGAAAAGACCCCCGTAGCGCAGCGCAGTCGCGGTGACACCGCAGCATCACCGCGCCTCGCGACCGTCATCGCGACAGCGTAAAGTCGCGCGCGATGAATGCCGAACTCCAGCCACCGAACTCTGACCCGCCTGCAGGCGCTGCGGCAGGCGCTCGACGAGGGCACGCGCCACAAGGTGCATCGCCAGGTCAACGCGATGCATCCGGCGGAGATTGCCTCGCTGCTGGAGTCGTTGCCGCCGGCGCAGCGCGAAGTGGTCTGGGACCTCGTCGATCCGGAGCTCGAGGGCGACGTGCTCGTCGAGCTGAACGAGGAGGTCCGGGCGGACCTGATCCGCGACATGGAGGCGGACGAGCTGGTCGCGGCTGCCGAGGGCCTCGAGCTCGACGACCTCGCGGACCTGCTGCGGGAACTGCCGGAGAACGTGCACCAGAAGGTGCTGCGCTCGATGGACTCGCGCGACCGGGAGCGGCTGCACGCGGTGCTCGCCTACGAGCCGGACACGGCCGGCGGCTTGATGAACACCGACACGGTCAGCGTCCGCCCGGACGTGACGCTCGAAACCGTGCTGCGCTACCTGCGCATGCGCGGCGACATTCCCGACAACACCGATTCGCTGTTCGTCGTGAACCGCCACGACCGGTATCTCGGCGTGCTCGACCTCGCGGCCCTGCTCACCGAAGACCCGGAACGGACCGTCGGCGAGGTCATGGAGACCGAGGTGCCCGGCATCGCGCCCGCGACCTCGACGTCCGAGGTGGCGAGCCTCTTCGAGGATCGCGACCTGCTGTCAGCCGCAGTCGTGGACGCCGAGGGCCGCCTGCTCGGGCGCATCACCGTGGACGACGTCGTGGACGTGATCCGCGACGAAGCCGAGCACTCCGTAATGAGCATGGCCGGCCTCGACGAGGAAGCGGACATGTTCGCGGGCGTCGTGCCGAGCGCCCGCCGGCGCGGTGTCTGGCTGGGCGTGAATCTCGGCACCGCGTTCCTGGCCGCCTGGGTCGTGGGACTCTTCGAGGCCACGATCGAGCACATCGTGGCGCTCGCGGTGCTGATGCCGATCGTGGCCAGCATGGGCGGCGTCGCCGCAACGCAGACGCTGACGCTGATGGTGCGCGGCCTCGCGCTCGGCCAGGTCGAGCGCGCCAACGCGCGCTGGCTGCTCTCCAAGGAAGTCGCCGTGGCGCTGCTGAACGGCGTCGCCTGGGCCACGGTCGTGGCCGCGGTCGCGTTCCTGTGGTTCCGGAGCTGGAAGATCGCGGCCGTGATCTTCGCCGCGATGATGGTCAACCTGTTCGCAGCCGCGCTCGCCGGCGTGATCGTGCCGCTCGTGTTGAAGCGGTTCGGCGTGGATCCCGCGGTGGCCGGCGGCGTGGTCGTCACGACCGTGACCGACGTCGTGGGATTCGCGTCGCTGCTGGGACTCGGCACGCTGGTGCTGATGTAGCCTAGCGCAGGTAAGCCTCGATCTCCTCCCGCCGCGCCAATGCGTCCGCGTGCCCGAGCCGCATCAGTTCGGTCGTGTACGCGGATTCGAACAGCAGGTAGCTCGCGAGCAGGCCGCCGCGGGCCTCCAGTGCGCCGATGGTGCGCAACAGCGTGCGCAGGCTACGGGGCATCGCGCGCAGGTGCTTGCGCGCGATCGCGGTGGGATCGTCGCTCGGCTGGATCACGAGCACCTCGATCGGTCGGCGCCGCGGTTCGGGGCCCATCTGGTCGGCGCGCAGGATCGTGTTGATCTGCCGCAGGCGCTCGAGGTCGATCGACAGCCCGTCCGTGAACAGCGAATCGAGCACGAAGCCGAGCATATGGCCGGGGCTGGGCGGCGTATCCACGGATCCATCGGCAGGCGACGCGGCCGAATCCGCTCGCGTGCCGACGACGAGCACGCGATTTGCACCGAGGTGCACGGCCGGACTCAGGGGCGCGAGCTGGCGCATTGCACCGTCGCCGTAGTAGTCGCCGTCGACGCGCGCCGACGGAAACAGGAACGGGATCGCGGAACTCGCCATCAGCACGTCGAGGTCGATGGCGCGCCGCACTCCGGCGCGGCGCACGCGACTCCATTCGTGGATCGAAGGCACGGCCTCGAAGAACGCCACCGCCTGGCCCGTCGAGTAGCTCGTCGTGGCCACGGCGAGCGCCTTGACGGGACCGGCGGCGATGCTGGCGGGGATGCGCTCGAGCGGGATGACCTGTTGCAGCAGCTCGCGCAACGGCGAGGTGTCGAGCAGCGAGCGGGGCGGCGGCAGCAGCCAGCCACCCGTCAACATGGAGATCGCCCAGTGGAGGCCCGCCTGCAGCACGGTCCCGGCATCCGACCGGACGACTTGCGCAACCCGGAAGCCGGACCAGGTCTGCTCGAGCTGCCGAACGGCCTCGTCAAAGCGACTGGCCCGTGCGGCCAATGCGGCCGCATTGAGGGCGCCGGCCGACGTCCCGACCAGCACCTCGAACGGGCACGGGGCATCCGGCGGCAGCCAGTCGGCGATCGCCCGCAGCACGCCCACCTGGTAGGCGGCGCGCGCGCCGCCACCCGCGAGAACCAAAGCCTCGCGATTCTCGAAGAAGACGTAGTTGGTCTCGGTATCCGGCGTCGCCAAGCCGCGTCCCTCGCTGACAGCGTTCCGGGCGGGGATTAGTATGGCACGCCCGGTCCGGACGCCCCCTCTACCCCGGAGAGCCCCATGCTGAATCTCGCTGCACGTCACATTGCGACCGTCGCCGTCGCGCTTTTCGCCGTCACCGGCATCGCACAGGCCGAGGCTCCGGCCGTCGGGCAGCCGGCACCCGCCTTCAAGCTCAAGGACCAGGACGGCAAGGTGCACGACCTCGCCGACTACAAGGGCAAGTGGGTCGCGCTTTATTTCTACCCGAAGGACGACACGCCGGGCTGCACGACGCAGGCCTGCGGCTTTCGCGACAACATCTTCGCGTTCAACAAGGAAGGTGCCGTGATCGTCGGCATCAGCGTGGACGACGTCGCTTCACACAAGGAGTTCGCCGAGAAGCACGGCCTGCCCTTCGCGCTGCTGGCCGACAGCGACAAGGCCGTCGCGAAGCGCTACGGCGTGCTGAAGACCTACATGGGCGTGATGGAGATGGCGCGCCGCGACACCTTCCTGATCGACCCGGAAGGCCGCATCGCCAAGCACTACGAGTCCGTGGACCCCGACGGCCATTCCAAGGTCGTGCTCGAGGACATCAAGGCGCTCAAGGCGGCGAAGAAGACCGGCTGATCTGGTCTGCGGACTCGCCTGCGGCCGGCTCGCCCCGCAGAGGGTGGGCGCCGCCGCCGACGTACTTGCTCGCGCGGATCCGCCGCAGGTAGCGGCGGAAATCGATCGGCATCTCGCTCGACAGGCGCGCTGCACGCGCCTCGAGTTGCGCCAGCGGCGGCAGGTCCAGCGGCGACGGGAAGCCGAACAACAGCAGGTTCCCCTCGCCCTCGACCGGCACCAGCAGCGTCCCGCCCGCGAAGGCCGTGCGCGCCGAGTTCACGTGGATCGCGTAGCGGCTCCGGTAGCCGGAGAGGTTCATGATCATCAGGCCGCCGGGCCGCAGCACACGGCTGACGCTGAGGTGGAACTCGAGCGACGCCAGCGACGGCGCGACCCCGATTTCGTCGAACGCGTCGACCAGCACGACGTCGGGACGCAGCGTCGTCCGCGCCAGGAAACCTGCGCCATCGTCGTGCACGACCTCGAACCGCTCGTCGTCGTCCGGAATGGCGAACTCCCGGCGCATTGCGATCACCTCGGCATCGATCTCGACGGCGGTGAAACGCGTGCGGGGCAGGTGGTGGAGGCAGAACTTCGCGATGGAACCGCCGCCCAGCCCGATCATCAGCACGTGCTGCGGCTCGGGCACGAGCAGCAGGAACGACATCATCTTGCGCGTGTAGGTGCACAGCAGCTCGTTGGGATCGCCCGTGCTCATCGCGCTCTGGACGGCGTCCGCGGTAAAGAACAGCACGCGGCTGTCTTCACGCTCGAGGATGAACGGCTGCCCGAGTGAGCCATTGCGCAGCCGATCGAGGTGCTCGCGCGTGAAACCGCCCGCCGGTGCGCGCAGCCGGATCTGGCCGGGCTCGACGCTGAACGGACTCGGCATCTCGACCCAGACCGCGGGCGCCCTCGCCTTCGACCTGCCGCGTTTGCTCATGGACCCGCGCCGCCCGGCCGCCGTGCGTCGCCGGACAGCGCCGTGAGGATGCCCGCGAGGATGCGGGCAGGCGGCGGCGGGCAGCCGGGCACGACCACATCCACCGGGATCACGCTCGCAACGGGCCCTGCCGTCGCATAGCCCGTCCCGAAGATCCCGCCGCACGCGCCGCAGTCGCCGACGGCCACGACGAGCTTCGGATCCGGAGTGGCAGCGTAGGTGCGCAGCAGCGCGACCTCCATGTGGCGCGACACGGGCCCGGTCACCAGCAGCAGGTCCGCGTGCCGCGGGCTGGCCACGAACCGGATGCCGAGCGACTCGACGTTGTAGATCGGATTGCCGAGCGCGTGGATCTCGAGCTCGCAGCCGTTGCACGAGCCGGCATCCACCTGCCGGATGCACAGCGCGCGCCCGAGCACCTCGCGGATGCGCTGCTCCAGCGCCGCGCGGATCCGCAGATCCTCGTCCGCCGCCGGAGGCGCCTCCGTGACGATGCCGACCTTCGCGATCTGTCGCAGTGTCTTCAGCATGGCCGCGCGTCAGAGATCCTGGCCGCTGTAGGAAAGGTTGAACGACTTATTGATCAGCGGGAAGTCCGGCACGATGTTGCCGATCACCGCGTGCTCGAGCACCGGCCAGTTGTTCCACGACGGATCGTGCGGATGGCAGCGGCGAATTCCGCCGTCCGGACCCGCCTCGAGCGCGACGGCGACCGGGCCGCGCCAGCCCTCGACCAGGCCGATTCCGGACGATCCCTCCGCCGGGGCTTGCACGACGGCCGCGTGGTCGCCGGGCGGAAGCCCGCGCAGGATCGTCTTGATCAGGCGCAGCGACGCCAGCAGCTCGTCGAAGCGCACCGTGACCCGCGCGAGCACGTCGCCCGCATCGTGCACGCATTTCGTCACGTCGAGCGACGCGTACGGCTCGCACGGCAGGTCGACGCGCAGGTCGAACGCCTGTGCGCTCGCGCGCCCGGCGAGCCCGACGAGCCCGAGCCGTGCCGCCAGTTCCGGAGCGACGGTGCCTGTCGCAAGGAACCGGTCGCGGACCCCGGCGTGCTCCTCGTAGATCTCACGCAACTTGCGCACCTCGGGCTCGAGCGTCCTCACCGCCTGGCTGAGCGTCGACGCTCCGTCCGCCGGCAGGTCGGCACTCGTGCCGCCCGGGACGACGAAATCGAGCAGGTAGCGCTGGCCCAGCGCTCGTTCGGTGGCGCGCAGCCAGCCTTCCTTGAGCCGCATGAATTGCGACAAGCCGAAGGCAAACCCGGCATCGTTGCCCAGTGCGCCGAGGTCGCCGAGGTGATTGGCGCAGCGCTCGAGCTCGAGCGCGAGTGCCCGCAGCCACGCAGCCCGCGGCGGGACACGCGCGGCCGCCATGCCCTCGAGGGCCTGGCAGTAGGCCCACGAGAAAGCGACGGCCGAATCGCCCGACACGCGGGCGGCGAGCCGGTGACCCGCGAGGATCGGTAACTCGGTGAACCGCCGCTCGATGCCCTTGTGCACGTAACCGAGTCGCTGCTCGAGCCGCAGCACCTTCTCGCCGACGATCGAGAAGCGAAAATGCCCGGGCTCGATGATGCCGGCATGCACCGGGCCGACGGGAATCTCGTGCACGCCGTCACCCTCGACCCTCACGAACGCATAGTCGTCGATCGGTCTCGACGGTGGCGTCGGCAGCTCGCGCGTCGTGAGCGGGAAGGCCTCGGCCGGCCAGGCCGCATGCCGCAACCACGGGCGGGTGTCCGGGTCGGTGGTACGAATGCCCGTCAGGTCGTACAGGGCCCGCTGCATGCGGGTGGCGGACGGGAACACGTCCTCGATGCCCGGAACACGCTCGAGCGCGCGGTCGAGCGCCGTGGTCACGACCAGTGCCCCATCCGGCAGCAAGACCAGCATGGCGACCTTGCGGTCCGTGTCGCGGGTCCGCCCGCCCCACAGTGCCAGCAGGCGGCCGCCCGAAGCGGCCACGTCCTGCGCGACGTCACGCCACCGCGACGCATCGACGTCGATCGCTCGCAACCCCGGCGCTCCCAGCATCGCGCGTGCCTGTTCCAGCCAGCGACTCAGGGCCACGTCAGCCGCCTCCGATCATGCGTGCTGCCGCGCGATACCACTCGGCGAGGTACGGGGGGATGTACAGCCCGAGCAACAGCACGATCGCGAGATGCGCGAACACCGGCAGCAGTGCCGGCTGGTGCGGCAGCCGGCGCCCCGTCGGAGCGCCGAACACCATCGACTGCACGCGGCCGAAGATCGCCGCGAACGCGACGCCGAGCGCGACGAGCAGGATCGGCGTCGCCCAGGGTTGCTGCTTCATCGCCGTGGTCAGGATCAGGAACTCGCTCGCGAAGACGCCGAACGGCGGCATGCCGAGGATCGCCAGTGACCCCAGCATCAGGCCCCAGCCGATCGTCGGGTTCATCGCCAGCAGGCCGCGGATGTCCTCGATGCGCTGCGAACCTGCTTTCTGGGCCGCGTGGCCCACCGCGAAGAAGATCGCGGACTTGGTCAGCGAGTGCACCGTCATGTGCAGCAGCGCCGCGAAATTCGCCACGGCGCCGCCCATGCCGAACGCGAACGTGACGATGCCCATGTGCTCGATCGACGAGTACGCGAACAGCCGCTTGATGTCGCGCTGGCGCCAGAGGAAGAACGCCGCGAGCACCACGGACAGCAGCCCGAAGCCCATCAGCATGTTCGACGGCAGCGTGGACTGCAGCGAGCCCTCGACCAGCACCTTGCAGCGCACGACCGCGTAGATCGCGACGTTGAGCAGCAGGCCCGACAGCACGGCGGAGACCGGTGTCGGACCCTCCGCGTGCGCGTCCGGCAGCCAGTTGTGCAGTGGCGCGAGGCCCACCTTGGTGCCGTAACCGACCAGCAGGAACACGAACGCGAGGCCGAGCACCGTGGGCTCGAGCTCCCCCTTGACGGCCGACAGGTGCGTCCACAGCAGCGCGCTGACGCCCTCCGCGCCCAGCACCTTCTCGGCGGCGAAATACAGCAGGATCGTGCCGAACAGCGCCTGCGCGATGCCGACGCCGCACAGGATGAAGTACTTCCAGCCGGCCTCGAGGCTCGCGGGCGTCCGGTACAGCGTCACCAGCAGCACGGTGGACAGCGTGGCCGCCTCCATGGCCACCCACAGCAATCCCATGTTGTTGGTCGTGAGCGCGACCAGCATCATCGCCATGAAGAGCTGGTACATGCTGTGGTAGAGACGCAGGCGGCGCGCGCTCAGGCGGCCGTGCTCGACTTCGACGCGCATGTACGGCCGCGAGAAGATGGCGGTCGTCAGGCCCACGAAAGCCGTCAGCGCGACCAGGAAGACGTTGAACGGGTCGAGGAAGAACTGCTCCCGCCAGGCGACCAGGTTGCCTTCGCCGATGACGCGGATCGTCAGTGCGGCGGCGGCGAGGAACGTGCCGAAGCTGAGCCCGATGTTGATCTCGGCCGCCCAGCGCCGGTCGCCCCAGACCGCGAGCAGCAGCGCCCCGGCGATCGGCGTGGCGAGCAGGACCACGAACTCCACCTACTGGTCCTCCTTCAGCGATTCCAGGTGGTGCAGG
This sequence comes from uncultured Gammaproteobacteria bacterium, assembly GCA_963777725.1. Lineage (GTDB taxonomy): Bacteria > Pseudomonadota > Gammaproteobacteria > Steroidobacterales > Steroidobacteraceae > RPQJ01. The sequence goes on along the minus strand of CAVZRR010000015.1, from coordinate 15,415 downwards.
TCGAGGCTGTCGAACTGCTCGCGGATCTGGAAGAAGAAGACGCCCAGCACCAGCATCGCCACCAGCACGTCGAGCGCGACGCCCAGCTCGACGATCATCGGCATGCCGTAGGTCGCGCTCATCGCGCCGAAGAACAGCCCGTTCTCCATCGACAGGAATCCGACCACCTGCGACATCGCCTTGCGCCGCGTGATCATCGTGATGAACGCGAGCAGGATCACGGCGACCGCGATGCCGATCGCGTTGCGCGTCGCGGTGTTGGCGAGCTCGGCGATCGGTTGCGCGAGGCCGAACGCGAACACGACCGTCACGAGCCCGATCAGCATCGTGCCGGGCACGTTGAGCAGCGGCTCGGTGTCCCAGTACACCTCGAGGCGCCGGATCAGCCGGTGCAGCAGCCACGGCAGCAGCACCACCTTCAGGCTGAACGTGAGCGCCGCCGAGACGTACAGGTGGTTCTTGCCGGTGCGCCACGCGAGCAGCAGCGTCGCGATGCAGAGCAGCGCGCCCTGCAGCGCGAGCAGGTCCACCAGCGTCACGATGCGCCGCTGCGAGAGCATCGCGAACGACACCAGCAGCAGCAGCGCCGCACAGGCGTTCAGCAGTTGCAGGTCGAAGGGCGTGCCGCTCATTGCTCAGGCTCCCAGCAGCAGGTGCACGAGCAGGCCGAGCACGGCGAACATGAACGCGGTGGCGAGGAACTCCGGCGCCCGGAACACGCGCAGCTTGGCGGACACGGTCTCGAGGGCCGCGAGCCAGATGCCGGCGACGAGCAGCTTCAGGCCGAGCACCGGCACGGACAGCAGCAACGCGCCCGGCCCGGCTTCCCCGGTCGAAGCGCCCCACGGCACGAACAGCGCGAAGCCGATGCACGCATAGTTGAAGAGCTTGAGTGCCGCGGCCCACTCCATCAGCGCGAGGTGCCGGGCGGAGTACTCGAGCAGCATCGCCTCGTGGATCATCGTGAGCTCGAGGTGCGTGGCCGGATTGTCCACCGGGATGCGCGCGTTCTCCGCGAGCAGCACCATCGTGAAGGCGACTGCCGTGAACGCGAGGCTCGGGTAGAGCCCCGGCGCCTGGGTCATCAACCGCTCCGCGATCAACGGCAGTGCGGTCGTCGCGGAGATCAGCGAGGCGACGAAGATGACCATCAGCAGCGCCGGCTCGGCGAGGAACCCGACCATCATGTCGCGGCGCGCGCCCAGCGTGCCGAAGGCCGTGCCGATGTCCATCGCCGCGAGCGACATGAACACCCTCGCGACGGCCAGCAGGCCCACCAGCGCGATCGCGTCCGCGGCCGACGTGAACGGCAGGCCGGTGCCCATCGAGGGGATGATCGCAGCGGCAGCCACCATCGCGCCGAACACGACGTAAGGCGCCGCGCGAAACAGCGGCGACGCGTGCTCCGCGATCACGGCGTCCTTGTGGAACAGCTTGCGGATGCCGCGATAAGGCAGCCACACGCTCGGCGCGCGCCGGTTCTGCAGCCAGGCGCGGCACTGGTTCACCCAGCCGAGGAACAGCGGCGCGAGCGCCAGCGCAGCCAGCACCTCGAGGAACTGCGTCAGCCAGGCGAGTCCGTTCACAGCACCACCGCCAGCAGCACGACGAGCGTGATGAAGCTGTACAACAGGTACGCGGAGATGCGGCCCTGCTGCAACCACGCGAGCGAATCCGCCACTCGTTGCACGATTCCGCCCACGGGCTCGTAGAGCGCGCGCCAGATCCGGTCGCCGACCACGACGCGGTACCGCGGCGCGTGGTCGAACGGCGACGGCAGCTCGCGCTCCATCGTGAAGAACGCCTGGAAGATGTGGCGGATGGGCTGGCCGAAGCCCTCCGCCGTGTCCTGCATGCGGGCATCGGTGCGGCCGAAACCGCAGTCCCAGGCCGGGGCGCGTCGCACCTTGCGCCGGTAGACCCGTCGCACCAGGACCGACGTGGCCGCCAGCACGAAGAGCATCACGGCCAGCAGCACCAGCGGCGCATAGGACACCTGGCGGCCCGGCAGCGGTGCGAGCATCCACCACGGCGAGGCCTCCGCGGCGGGCGCCGCCCCGATCAGCTGGACGGTGGCCGCGCCCAGCGCGCCGATGACCTGGGCCGGGAACAACCCGAGCAGCACGCACCCGATCGCGAGCCAGGCGAGACCGGCCTTCTCGTAGCCACCCGCATCATGGGCCTGGGCGAGCGCGGCCTCGCGCGGCTGGCCGAGGAAGATCACGCCGAAGAACTTCACCATCACGTAGGCCGCGAGCGCAGCCGCGAGCGCGATGATCGCGGCGCCGAGCGGCAGCAGCATGTTGACGAACTGGTGGGGGACCTCGTGCGAGAACAGGAACGCCTGCAGCAGCAGCCACTCCGACACGAAGCCGTTCAACGGCGGCAGGCCCGCGATCGCGAGCACGCCGACCAGCGTCAGCCAGGCCACCCAGGGCATCCGGTGGATCAGGCCGCCGAGCCGGCCGAGGTTGCGCTCGCCGGTCGCGTGCAGCACGGCGCCGGTGCCGAGGAACAACAGGCTCTTCATGAACGCGTGGTTGAGCGCGTGATAGAGCACCGCGATCAGCGCCAGCGTCGCGAGCGACTGCATGCCGACGCCCTGGAACACGATGGCGAGGCCGATCCCGGTGAACAGCACGCCGATGTTCTCGATCGACGAGTACGCGAGCAGCCGCTTCATGTCGGTCTGCACGGCCGCGAAGACCACGCCGAACAGCGCCGTGGCCAGCCCGAGCACCACCGGCGCGAGCCCCCACCACCAGGCCGGGTCGCCGAGCAGGTCGAACGTGACTCGCAGCACGCCGTAGATCGCGGTCTTGAGCATCACGCCGCTCATCAGCGCCGAGACCGGTGACGGCGCGGCCGGATGCGCCTCGGGCAGCCACACGTGCATCGGCAGCAGGCCCGCCTTCGCGCCGAAGCCGAACAGCGCCAGCCCGAACGCGACGGCGGCCCAGGCAGGCGACAGGTCGGCGGCGCGCATCGCGTCGAACGTGAACTGCCAGGTGCCGCCCTGCAGGATGCCGAAACACAGCAGGATCGCGATCGCGCCGAGGTGCGCGATCAGCAGGTACAGGAAGCCTGCACTGCGAATTTCCGGGATGCCGTGCTGCGCCGTGACCAGGAAATACGAGGACAGCGCCATCGTCTCCCAGGCGACCATGAACGCATAGGCGTCGTCGGCCAGCAGCACGAAGCCCATGCTGGCCAGGAACAGGTGGTACTGCAGGCCGAGCACTCCAGGCGCCGTGCCCTGTCCCTGGCGGAAGTAACCGGCCGCGAAGATCGACACGCCGGCCGAGGCCGCGCCCAGCAGCACGAGGAACACGCGGGACAACGGATCGAGCCGCGCGTGAAACGGCAGGTCGGGCAGCCCGATCAGCAGCGTGACTTGCTCGGCCGGCAGCGCGAGGCTGGCCCCTGCGACGATTGCCAGCGCGACGCCGGTGAGCGCCCCGAGCGGAAAAAGCACCCGGCCGACGTATGCGACGCTGCCGGGCCGGAGCAGGCCCGCGGCCCCGATCACGAGCCAGCTCGTGAGCAGCGCGAGGCAGGCCTGGAGCGGGGAATCGACGGCGCCCATGCGCGTGAATTCTACTCTAATGCGAATTGTATTATCATGCAGTTGCAATCCCGGACCCGGTCGCCCGACGAGGACTCCGCTTGGCGCTCGAAGCTCGCACCGCCCGACTGACGATCCTGATCGATCCGCGCAAGAAGGCGCTGCTCGAGCGCCTGTGCGCCGAGGACGACACGACGCCATCGCAGGTCGTGCGCCAGTTGATCCGGCGATACATCGAGGAGCGGACGGGGAAGCCCTGGTCGGCCGGCGATGCTGCACCGGCGAAGCCGGCGCCCAAGGCCGGCAAGCGCGCCTAGGCGGGGGCTCAGGCCTTCAGCGCCTTGATGCCCCGGTCGAGCCCCGCGATCGTGAGCGGGAACATCCGGTCCTCGAGCAGCTGGCGGGTGATGCCGATCGAGGCGATGTACTCCCAGCGATCCTCGGGCTCCGGGTTGAGCCACGCGTGCTTCGGGAAGCGCTGCGTGATCCGTTGCATCCACACCGCACCCGCCTCGTCGTTCCAGTGCTCGATGCTGCCGCCCGGCTGCATGATCTCGTACGGACTCATGCTGGCATCGCCGACGAAGATCACGCGGTAGTCCGGCGGGTAGGTGCGCAGGATCTCGAGCGTCGGCGTGCGCTCGCCGTGACGGCGGCGGCCGTCCTTCCAGACGGACTCATAGAGGAAGTTGTGGAAGTAGAAGTACTCGAGGTGCTTGAACTCGCTGCGCGCCGCGGAAAAGAGCTCCTCGCAGACGCGCACGTGGCTCTCCATCGAGCCGCCGACGTCGAGGAACAGCAGGATCTTGACCGCGTTGTGCCGCTCCGGCACGAACTTCAGGTCGAGCAGCCCGGCGTTGCGCGCGGTCGATGAGATCGTGCCGTCGAGGTCGAACTCGTCGGCCGCGCCCTCGCGCGCGAACCGGCGGAGCTTGCGCAGCGCGACCTTGATGTTGCGCGTGCCGAGCTCGACGCTGTCGTCGAGGTTGCGGTAGTCGCGTTGTTCCCAGACCTTGACGGCCTTGCGCTGGCCGCCGGGACCGCCCATCCGGATCCCCTCCGGATTGAACCCGCCGTGCCCGAACGGCGAGGTGCCGCCCGTGCCGATCCACTTGTTGCCGCCCTCGTGGCGCCCCTGCTGCTCCTTCAGCCGCTCCTCGAGCGTCTGCATCAGCTTGTCCCAGCCGCCGAGCGCCTCGATCTGCGCCTTCTCCTCCTCGGTGAAGTGCCGGTCGATCAGCTTGCGCAGCCACTCGGCCGGGATCTCCTTGCCGAGGCCCGCGAAGGCCTGCTCGATGCCCTTGAAGTGCGCCGCGAACGCGCGGTCGAAGCGGTCGAAGTGCTTCTCGTCCTTCACCATCGTGGCGCGGGCGAGGTAGTAGAAGTCGTCCACGCTGTAGCCGGCGACGCGCGCTTCGAGTGCCTGCAGCAGCGTCAGGTGCTCGGTCAGCGAGACGGGATCCCCGCTTCGCGCAGCGTGAAGAAGAATTTCGTCAGCACTTTCGCTGCGCCTGCGGTTCGGTTCGTCGCGCTGTCGCGTCCGGTCGGGATTGCCTCGCCGGGACGCCGTGAACCCATCCATGGGGGCTCCGGGCGCGGCGTCCATGCCGCGCACGGCCCGGCCAGGCAATCCCGACCGGACGCTCCGCGCGACGAACCTCACTGGCTGCGCATCGGCTGACGCGCTTCTTCGGCTGGCGCGCGGGAGTGGGCAGCTCACCCAACAGCCGAGGCGACACACGCGACTGCGTGCACGGCAAGGCCGAAACCGAGCTTTCGTGGCTTGTGTCTCGGGCGCCTTTACCGGGCCGTGCGCGGCATGGACGCCGCGCCCGGAGCCCACATGGACGTGCTTGCGGCGTCCCGGGAAAGGCGCCCGAGACACAAGCCGCGAAGGCGAGCAGCGGCGCAGCCATGCCAGCGCTAGGAGCGCGACTGACGTCGCTGCAGGAAGATGAGCTGCTCGAACAAGTGCACGTCCTGCTCGTTCTTCAGCAGCGCGCCGTGCAACGGCGGCAGGCTCTTGCGCGGATCGTCGGTGCGCAGCGCTTCCGGCGGCACGTCCTCGGCCAGCAGCAGCTTGAGCCAGTCGAGCAGCTCCGACGTGGACGGCTTCTTCTTCAGCCCCGGCACGTCCCGCAGCTTGTAGAACGCGGTCAGCGCTTCCGACAGCAGCTCGCGCTTCAGGTCCGGGAAGTGCACGGCCACGATGCGCGTCATCGTCTCCGCGTCCGGGAAACGGATGAAGTGGAAGAAGCAGCGGCGCAGGAACGCGTCCGGCAATTCCTTCTCGTTGTTGCTGGTGATCACGACGACCGGGCGGTGGCGCGCCTGGACGAGCTCGCGCGTCTCGTGGACGTAGAACTCCATCCGGTCGAGCTCGAGCAGCAGGTCGTTCGGGAACTCGATGTCGGCCTTGTCGATCTCGTCGATCAGCAGCACCGCCTGGCGGGCACTGTCGAACGCCTCCCAGAGCCGGCCCTTGACGATGTAGTTGCCGATGTCGTGCACCTTGGCGTCGCCGAGCTGCGAGTCGCGCAGCCGCGAGACCGCGTCGTACTCGTAGAGGCCGTGCTGCGCCTTGGTCGTGGACTTGATGTGCCAGCGGTAGAGCGGCATGCCGAGCGCGGCGGCCACCTCCTCGGCGAGCTGGGTCTTGCCGGTGCCGGGCTCGCCCTTGACGAGCAGCGGCCGCGCGAGCGTGACGGCCGCATTGACGGCCATCATCAGGTCCTCGGTCGCGACGTAGCGCTCGGTTCCCTCGAATTTCTGGGTCACGATTGGTCCTCGGTCAGCGTGCGAATGGCGGCGGTCCCGCCATCTTGCCAAATACCCCGGGGCCGCGGTGATGCGATCGCTACTTTTCGACCGTCAGCAGCTTCATCGTGTTCGTGCCGCCCGAGACACCCGACATCTCACCGAGCGTCAGGATCAGCTCGTCGCCGGGCTTGACGTGACCGCGGTCGAGCAGTTCCTTCGAGATGGCGCGGTAGAGGCTGAGCGGGTCGGTGTGCGTGATGTCGAACGGCACCGGATACACGCCGCGGTAGAGCGCCACGCGACGCTGGGTGCGCTCGTGGCGGGTGAAGGCGAAGATCGGGATGTCGGAGCGGATGCGCGACATCCACAGCGGCGTCGAGCCCCCTTCGGTCAGCGCCACGATCGCCTCGACGTCCATGTGGTTCGCCGTGAACATCACGGCGTGGGCGATCGCCTGGGCGAACTCGGTGACCTTGCCCTCGAAGCGGTCGCGGCCCCGCTCGCGCGCGAGCTGGTACGTTTCGGCGCCCTCGATCACCTCGGCCATGGCCTCGACCGCGCGGCCCGGATACTTGCCGACCGCGGATTCGCCGGAAAGCATCACGGCGTCGCTGCCGTCGAGCACGGCGTTGGCCACGTCCGACACCTCGGCCCGCGTCGGCACCGGGCTGTGGATCATCGATTCCATCATCTGCGTCGCGGTGATCGTGACGCGATCGAGCTTGCGCGCGACGTGCAGGATGCGTTTCTGCAGGCCCGTCAGCTGCGCGTAACCCACCTCGACGCCTAGATCGCCGCGCGCGACCATCACCGCGTCGCTCGCCAGCACGATCTCCTCGAGGCGCGGAATGGCCTCGCTGCGCTCGATCTTCGCCACGATGCGTGCGTCGCTGCCCGCGGCCAGCAGCAGCGCCCGGGCTTCCTGGACGTCCGCGGCCTGGCGCACGAAGGACACCGCGAGGTAGTCCACGTCGAGCGCGGCTGCGAGCCGCACGTCCTCGCGATCCTTGTCCGTCAGCGCTTTTGCCGAGAGGCCGCCACCACGCCGATTGATGCCCTTGTGGTCGGACACTTCGCCGCCGGTCGTCACCTGGCATTCGACGCGCGAACCCGACAACGACACGACCCTGAGTTCGACCTGCCCGTCGCCGAGAATCAACTCGTCGCCGGGCTGCACGTCCTTCGCAAGGTCGGGATACGTCATGCCGACCGCGCGGTCCGTGCCGTCGTGCGGATCGAGCGCGGGATCGAGCGCGAACGGTTCGCCCTCGGCGAGCACGGCATGCCCGCCTGCGAAGCGCTCGATGCGGATCTTCGGCCCCTGCAGGTCGCCGAGCACCGCCACGTGCTTGCCGACGACCGCGGCAACCCTCCGGACGCCTTCGACGCGACGGCGATGATCCGCGGCCTCGCCGTGCGAGAAATTCACGCGAACGACGTCGGCGCCGCGGCGAATCAGGTCCTCGAGGACGCCCGGCGCGTCCGTCGCAGGACCCAGCGTGGCGACGATCTTGGTACGGCGAAGCATGGTGGGAAGGGGATGGGGGATGGGGGATAGGGGATAGGGGATAGGGGATAGTCAAGAGGTGGCAGATTCGCAGATCGGCTGCGAAAACGGAAACAGGGGCGGGATTCAGCTGGATGCGGCCACAGCAGCCGGAGGGAGCCCCCCTCCAACGATCCCCTATCCCCTATCCCCTATCCCCTAATCCCCTATCCGCCGGCGGCGCGTGCCTCCAGCACCTCGACCGCCGGCAGCTTCTTGCCCTCGAGGAACTCGAGGAACGCTCCGCCGGCCGTAGAGATGTACGAGATGTGCTCGCCGATGCCGTATTTCTCGATCGCGGCAATGGTGTCGCCGCCGCCTGCGATCGAGAACGCGGGGCTGCGGGCCACGGCCTGCGCGAGGATGCGCGTACCTTCGCCGAACTGGTCGAACTCGAAGACGCCGACCGGGCCGTTCCAGACGATCGTCCCGGCACCCTCGAGGGCCGCCGCGAAGCGCTCGGTCGTGTCCGGACCGATGTCGAGGATCATCTCGTCGGCTGCCACCTCGGCGGCAGGCTTCACGTCCGCTTCTGCCGACGCGGCAAACTCGGTCGCGACGACGACGTCGCTCGGCAGCGGAATCCCGGCGCCGGACTTGCGCGAGCGCTCGAGCAGCCCCTTGGCGATGTCGATCATGTCCGGCTCGTGCAGCGACTTGCCGATCGGCTGCCCGGCCGCCGCCAGGAACGTGTTGGCGATGCCGCCACCCACGATCAGCTGGTCGACCTTGCCGAGCAGGTTCTCGAGCACGGTGAGCTTGGTGGAAACCTTCGAGCCGCCGACGATCGCGATCAGCGGCCGCTTCGGGTTGCCGAGCGCCTTCTCGAGCGCCTCGAGCTCGCCCGTGAGCAGCGGTCCCGCGCAGGCGACCGGCGCGAACTTCGCGACACCGTGGGTGCTCGCCTCGGCGCGGTGCGCCGTCGCGAAGGCATCCATCACGTAGACGTCGCAGAGCGCCGCCATCTGCTTCGCGAGCTCGTCCTTGTTCTTCTTCTCGCCCTTGTTGAAGCGCACGTTCTCGAGCAGCACGATCTCGCCCGGCTCGCAGGCGACGCCGTTCAGCCAATCACGCTCGAAGCGCACCTTGACCCCGAGCAGCTCGGCGACCCGCGCCGCAACCGGCGCGAGCGAGAACTCCTCGTTGTAGACGCCCTCCTCGGGCCGGCCGAGGTGCGACATCAGCATGACGCGGGCGCCGGCCGCATGGGCGGCCCGGATCGTTGGCAGCGAGGCCCGGATCCGCGCATCGCTGGTCACGGCGCCGTTTTTCACCGGCACGTTGAGGTCCTCGCGGATCAGCACGCGCTTACCCTTGAGGTCGAGGTCGGTCATCCGCAGGACGCGAACCATGATGTGCTCCAGTTACTTCGCGATGACGCGGGCCATCTCCAGCACCTTGCAGGAATAGCCCCACTCGTTGTCGTACCAGGACACGACCTTGACGAACGTATCGTCGAGCGCGATGCCCGCATCGGCGTCGAACACCGAGGTGCAGCTCTCGCCACGGAAGTCGGTCGCGACGACCTTCTCGGTCGTGTAACCGAGCACGCCCTTCATCGGGCCCTCGGAGGCCGCCTTCATCGCCGCGCAGATCTCGTCATACTTCGCCGGCTTGACGAGCTCGACCGTCAGGTCGACGACCGAAACGTCGGAGGTCGGCACGCGGAACGCCATGCCGGTGAGCTTCTTGTTGAGCTCGGGAATGACCTTGCCCACGGCCTTCGCCGCGCCGGTCGACGACGGGATGATGTTCTCGAGGATGCCGCGGCCACCGCGCCAGTCCTTGTTCGACGGGCCGTCCACGGTCTTTTGCGTGGCCGTCGCCGCGTGCACGGTCGTCATCAGGCCGCGCTTGATTCCCCAGGTGTCGTTCAGCACCTTGGCGACCGGCGCGAGGCAGTTGGTCGTGCAGGACGCGTTCGAGATGATCGCCTGCCCGGCGTAGGACTTGTCGTTGACGCCAAATACGAACATCGGCGTGTCGTCCTTGGACGGCGCCGACAGGATCACCTTCTTCGCGCCCGCCGCGAGATGCTTCTCGGCGGTCTCCTTGGTCAGGAACAGGCCGGTCGACTCGACGACGACGTCGGCGCCCACTTCGCCCCACTTGAGCTCGGCGGGGTCCTTGACCGCAGTGAGGCGGATCTTGCGGCCGTTGACGACCAGCGTGTGGCCGTCGACCGAGATGTCGCCCTTGAAGCGGCCGTGCACCGAGTCGTACTTCAGCATGTACGCGAGGTACTCCGGCTCGAGCAGGTCGTTGATGCCGACGATCTCGATGTCCTTGAAGTCGCGGGCCGCCGCGCGGAACACCATCCGCCCGATGCGACCGAAACCATTGATGCCGACCTTGATAGCCATGAGTAATCTCCCGGAAATGATGACGAGGGGCTACAGCAGCCCTTCCACGACCCGAATGACGTTGTCTCGCGTAAATCCGAAGTGTTCGAACAAGCTGCTTGGCTGGCGCGGAGGCACCGAAGCTGTCCATGCCGATCACCGCGCCGCCGCAGGCGACGTAACGCCACCACGCATCGCGCACGCCGGCCTCGATGGCCACGCGCGGCACGTCCGGCGGCAGCACGCCATCTCGGTACTGTTGCGGCTGGGCGTCGAACAGGCTCGTGCAGGGCATGGACACCACGCGCACCTTGCGGCCCTTGTCCGCGAGGCCCTTGGCGGCTTCCATGGCCAGCGCAACCTCCGAGCCGGTGGCAATCAACACGCAGTCCGGCCGCCCGTCGCAGTCGGCGAGCACATAGCCGCCGCGGCCGATGTCCGCGGTCTGTGCCGCGCTGCGCGGCATGGGCGGCAGGGCCTGCCTCGTCAGCACGAGGCTGGTTGGCCCGTCCGTGCGCGCGATCGCGCTCGCCCAGGCCACCGCGGTTTCAACCGTATCGCACGGGCGCCACAGCTGCATATTCGGGATGATGCGGAGGCTCGCGACGTGTTCCACCGGCTGGTGGGTCGGGCCGTCCTCGCCGAGGCCGATCGAGTCGTGCGTGTAGACGAGGATCACGCGCTGCTTCATCAGCGCGGCCATGCGCGCCGCGTTGCGGGCGTAATCCGAGAACACCAGGAAGGTGCCACCGTACGGCACGAACCCGCCGTGCAGCGCGACGCCGTTCATGATGGCCGTCATGCCGAACTCGCGCACGCCGTAATGCAGGTAGTTGCCGCCGATTTCGTCGCCGGTGACCGTCTTCGACCCCTTGTGGTTCGTGTTGTTCGAACCCGTCAGGTCGGCCGAGCCGCCGAGCATCTCGGGAATCGTCGCACCCAGCACGTGCAGCACCTGCTGCGACGACGAGCGCGTCGCGACGGCCGTCGGCTTCTCCTGCGCCGCGCGGATGAAATCGTCGACAGCCTTGCGCCAATCCTGCGGCAGCTCGCCCCGCATCCGCCGCTCGAACTCGGCGGCGAGCTCGGGGAAAGACTTGCGATAGGCGTCCATGCGGGCATTCCAGGCCTGTTCGGCGGCGGCGCCCGCCGCTCGCGCGTCCCAACCCTGCCGGAGGTCGTCCGGTACGACGAAGGGCTCGTGCGGCCAGTCGATGTGCGCGCGGGTTGCGGCGACCTCGGCATCGCCGAGCGCAGCGCCGTGGGTCGCCTCGGTGCCCTGCTTGTTCGGCGAACCCCAGCCGATGATCGTCTTGCAGCAGATCAGCGAGGGCCGGTTCGTCTCGGCTTTCGCCGCCCTGATCGCGCGCTCGACGGCGGCCGCATCGTGACCATCCACGTCGCGCACGACGTGCCATCCATAGGCCTCGAAGCGACGCGGCGTATCGTCCGTGAACCAGCCGTGGACTTCGCCGTCGATCGAGATGCCGTTGTCGTCGTAGAAACAGACCAGCTTGCCGAGCTTCAGGGTGCCGGCGAGCGAGCAGGCCTCGTGCGACACGCCTTCCATCAGGCAACCGTCGCCGAGGAAGACCCAGGTGTGGTGGTCGACCACGTCGTGGCCCGGCCGATTGAAGGTGGCCGCCAGGATGCGCTCCGCCAGCGCCATGCCGACTGCGTTGGCGAGGCCCTGGCCAAGCGGGCCGGTCGTCGTCTCGATGCCGAGGTGCGGCTCGACTTCCGGGTGGCCGGCCGTATGCGAGCCGAACTGCCGGAATTTCTTCAGCTGCTCGATGTCGAGCGGGTAGCCCGTCAGGTGCAGCAGCGAGTACAGCAGCATCGAGCCGTGGCCGTTCGACAGCACGAAGCGGTCGCGGTCGGCCCACTGCGGGTGACCCGGGTTGTGCTTCAGGTGGTCGCACCAGAGAACCTGGGCGATGTCGGCCATGCCCATCGGCATGCCCGGGTGCCCGGAATTGGCTTTCTGGACCGCATCCATGCTCAACGCGCGGATCGCGTTGGCGAGCTGCCGGCGAGTAGGCATGAGTGATCCTCGTGGAAAGCCTCGTATTTTACCGAGGCCGGGCGGCGGGATTCACGCTATTTGCCGGCGCCGGGCACGACCGGGCATCCGGTGAGTGCGATTTCGTCACCACTTTGGCCCGCGGTCGCCGGTATACTCCGCGCCTCGCACGTCCGCCGGAATGCCATAGATGTCAAACAGTTACCTGTTCACGTCCGAATCCGTGTCCGAAGGCCACCCGGACAAGGTCGCCGACCAGATCTCCGACGCCGTCCTCGACGCGATGCTCGCGCAGGACAAGCGCGCGCGGGTGGCCTGCGAGACGCTGGTCAAAACCGGCGTCGCGATCGTCGCCGGCGAGGTCACGACCGAGGCCTGGGTCGACCTCGAGGAGATCGTCCGCAGCGTGATCATCGACATCGGCTACACGTCGTCGCACGTCGGATTCGACGGCCGCACCTGCGGCGTCCTGAACATCATCGGCAAGCAGTCGCCCGACATCGCGATGGGCGTGGATCGCGAGAAGCCCGAGGAGCAGGGCGCGGGCGACCAGGGCCTGATGTTCGGCTATGCGAGCAACGAGACCGACACGCTGATGCCCGCACCGATCTGCTATGCACATCGACTCGTCGAACGGCAGGCCGAAGTGCGCAAGAGCCACCTGCTGCCCTGGCTGCGTCCGGATGCGAAATCGCAGGTCACCTGCCGCTACGTGGACGGCAAGGTCGTCGGCCTCGATGCGGTCGTGCTGTCGACCCAGCACGACCCCGAGGTCAAGCAGTCCGACCTGCAGGAAGCGGTCATGGAACTGATCATCAAGCACGTGCTGCCGAAGGAATGGCTGACGAAGCAGACCCGGTTCCACATCAACCCGACCGGCAAGTTCGAGATCGGCGGCCCCGTCGGCGACTGCGGGCTCACCGGCCGCAAGATCATCGTCGACACCTACGGCGGCATGGCCCGCCACGGCGGCGGCGCGTTCTCGGGCAAGGATCCCTCCAAGGTGGACCGCTCGGCGGCCTACGCCGCGCGTTATGTCGCAAAGAACCTGGTCGCGGCCGGCCTCGCCGATCGCTGCGAGATCCAGGTTTCCTACGCGATCGGCGTCGCCGAGCCGACCTCGATCACGATCGAGACCTTCGGCACCGGCAAGGTCAGTAACGACCGCCTCGAGGCACTGGTGCGCGCGCATTTCGACCTGCGCCCCTATGGCATCGTCAAGATGCTCGACCTGGTGCACCCGATGTATCGCGCGACCGCGGCCTACGGCCACTTCGGCCGCGAACCTGTCCACATGACCTACAAGTGGAAGGAGTTCATCGCCGGCAAGAAGGTGGACAAGAGCGAGGCGTTCACGGCCTTCACCTGGGAAAAGACCGACAAGGCCGAAGCGCTCCGGAAGGACGCGGGCCTGTAGGCCCGCGTCGAGGGGATGGGGGATCGGGGATAGGGGATAGTTAAGAGGCGGCGCCGAACCGACGGGCTCAGCTTCCGACTATCCCCTATCCCCGATCCCCTATCCCCTTGCCGCGCCACGCGCGGCACGGCACAATCCCCGCCCGCCTGAGGAGCGCTGCAACGGGCCGTCTGCCCGCCAGGCTCAGGCCATTGGGACATCCCAACTGCGCTCGCTGACCTCCGTGGGGGTCGGGCGAGCGAATCCAACACCGATTCCCGGCCCGAACCGTCACGGTCAACGAGAGGACCGCACGATGAACGCCGTAGTTACGCCCACCCCGAACCGGGATTTCGTGGTCGCCGACCTGTCGCAGGCCGAATTCGGCCGCAAGGAAATGGCGATTGCCGAGACCGAGATGCCCGGCCTGATGGCCATCCGCGAGGAATACCGCGCCGCCCAGCCGCTCAAGGGCGCCCGGATTGCGGGCTCGCTGCACATGACGATCCAGACCGCGATGCTGATCGAGACGCTGAAGGCGCTCGGCGCCGACGTCCGCTGGGCGTCCTGCAACATCTACTCGACGCAGGATCACGCCGCCGCCGCGATCGCCGCGAACGGCACGCCGGTGTTCGCCTACAAGGGCGAGACGCTGGACGATTACTGGGAATACACGCACCGGATCTTCGACTGGCCGAACGGCCAGTTCGCCAACATGATCCTCGACGACGGCGGCGACGCAACGCTGCTGCTGATGCTCGGCACGCGCGCCGAGCAGGACGCGTCGGTCATTGCGAAGCCGACCAACGAGGAAGAAGTCGCGCTCTACGCCTCGATCCGCAAGCGGCTCGAGACGCAGCCGGGCTGGTACTCGAAGCGGCTCGCGCAGATCCAGGGCGTGACCGAAGAGACGACCACCGGCGTCAAGCGGCTCTACGAGTTCGCGAAGAAGGGCCAGCTGCCCTTCCCCGCCATCAACGTCAACGACTCCGTGACGAAGTCCAAGTTCGACAACCTGTACGGCTGCCGCGAGTCGCTCGTCGACGCGATCAAGCGCGCCACCGACGTGATGATCGCCGGCAAGGTCGCGGTGGTCTGCGGCTACGGCGACGTCGGCAAGGGCTCGGCGGAGTCGTTGCGATCGCTGTCGGCGCAGGTCTGGATCACCGAGATCGACCCGATCTGCGCGCTGCAGGCGGCGATGGAAGGCTTCAAGGTCGTCACGATGGAAGAGGCCTGCGACAAGGCGGACATCTTCGTCACGGCGACCGGCAACGTGAACGTGATCACCCACGAGCACATGAAGCGGATGAAGCACCAGGCGATCGTCTGCAACATTGGTCACTTCGACAGCGAGATCGAGATCGCCGCGCTCAAGCAGTACAAGTGGGAGAACATCAAGCCGCAGGTCGACCACGTGGTGTTCCCCGACGGCAAGCGGATCATCGTGCTGGCCGAGGGCCGGCTCGTGAACCTCGGCTGCGGCACGGGACACCCGTCGTTCGTGATGTCGAACTCGTTCACGAACCAGGTGCTCGCGCAGATCGAGCTGTTCCAGCACGGCAAGAAGTACGGCAAGCAGGTCTACGTGCTGCCGAAGCACCTCGACGAAAAGGTGGCGCAGCTGCACCTCGCGCGGATCGGGGCGCAGCTGACGACGCTGACCGCGGAGCAGTCGGCCTACCTCGGCTTGCCGGTCGAGGGTCCGTTCAAGACCGACCAGTACCGCTACTGACGGCGCGCGATCAGCGGATCGCGGATCGCAACGGCCGCCTTCGGGCGG
>CAVZRR010000014.1:0-323402 GCA_963777725.1 uncultured Gammaproteobacteria bacterium | reverse complement strand
CAGTGGCGCGGTTGTCGCAGCACCCCCGGATCGCCGGCGTCAAGGAAGCTACGGGCGACATCGCGCGCGGCGTGGCGATCCTGCGCCAGTCGAGACCCGGGTTCCTGCTGTTGAGCGGCGACGATCCGACCGCCGCGGAGTTGATCCGCATCGGCGCCCGCGGCGTCATTTCGGTGACAGCCAACGTCGCGGCCAGGGCCATGCACGAGCTCTGCGCGGCCGGGCTGGCCGGTCGCCACGGCGAGGCCATGGCCATCAACGAACGCCTGATCCCGCTGCACAAGGCGCTGTTCGTCGAGTCGAACCCGATCCCGGTGAAGTGGGCGGTCCACCGTCTGGGGCTGATTGGTCCTGGAATCCGGCTGCCGCTCACGCCTTTATCCGCGCCGCTGCACGGCGCCGTCGCCGCGGCGATGGCGGCTGCGGGCGTCGAAACGGGCTGAATGCCCGGGCTTTTCCGCGGCAGGGCGAACGTGTAGTCTCTGCGCCCCCGTCCGGAGAGGTGGCCGAGTGGTCGAAGGCGCTGGACTGGAATTCCAGTTACATCCTCACAGGTGTACGTGGGTTCGAATCCCACCCTCTCCGCCAGCAAAAGAGAACGCCCCGCGAGGGGCGTTTTCGTTGCTGGCGTCCGCCACGCTGATTTTCGCCGCGCTCTGCTGTGCCGCCTGCGCCCCGCAGCCCGCAGTCGAACGCATCGCCGGCGAGACGATGGGCACGACCTACGACGTCACGGTCACTCACCGCCCGGATGGGATACGGCGCAGCGACCTCGAGTCGACGATCGACGCGGTGCTCGCCGACATCAATCGACACCTCTCGACCTACGACCCGTCGAGCGAGATCTCGCGCTTCAATGCCAATGCAAGCACCGACTGGACTCTTGTTTCGCCGGTGCTGCTTGATGCCGTGACTCAGTCCGCGCAGGTGAGTCGCGCAACGAATGGCGCGTTCGACGTCACCGTGGGACCGATCGTCAAAGCGTGGGGATTTGGTTCGGGGGCCGACGACGCTACGGACCCGCCTGCCAGCGACCAGCTCGAGCGATTGAGGGCGGCGGCGGGCTACGACAAGCTCGAGGCTCGCGTCGATCCACCGGCTTTGCGCAAATCCATGCCGGCCCTGCAGATCGACGTCGACGGCATCGCGCCGGGCATCGCGGTCGATCGCATCGCCGAACGATTCGAGGCCTTGGGTGTTCGCGATTACCTGGTGGAGCTGGGCGGCGAGGTGCGTGCGCGCGGCCGCAGCCCCTCGGGTCGCGCGTGGCGAGTGGCGGTCGAGGCCCCCGTCGCGGGCGAACGGCGACCCCATGCGCTTCTGGAACTCGACGGGTTCGCCGTGTCGACCTCAGGCGACTATCGGGACTTTCGCGAAACGGTGGGCCGCCGCGTCTCGCACACGATCGACCCGCGCACCGCGGCTCCCGTCACGCACCGGCTGACTTCCGTGACCGTGGTCCACGCCTCGACGGCAATGGCGGACGCATTTTCCACCGCACTGATGGTGCTGGGGCCGGACGAGGGCATGGATGCGGCACGCCGCCTCGGCCTCGCCGCGCTCTTCATCGCGCGGCCGCAAGGCGCAGGTCCTTTCATCGAGTCGCAGACGCCCGAATTCGCGCGGTTTCGCCGGCCGTTGCCATGACGGCTATGATCCACCCATGAGCGACCCGCTGACACGCCTGCGCCGGCAACCGATGCTCATTCCGTTGCTGTTGCCGTTGCTCGCGGTGATTGCAGCGGGCGCGGGGGTGTTCTGGCTCGGAACCTGGGCGCGCACGACGGTCGTGATCCTCGTGCGACATGCCGAGGCCGCCACGACGACGACCGGCGATCCCGAATTGAGCCTGGCCGGCGAGCGACGCGCAGCTCGCCTCGGTGAATTCATCGCCGACACGCTGCCGGGCAACCCGGTGGATCACCTCTATGCGGCGGACACCCGCCGGGCTCAACAGACCGCTGCCTCGGTGGCCAATCAGTTCAAGCTGCCGATCAACCTGCTGGCTGGCAGCGATTGGGCTCGCTTGCCAAGTCGCATCAAGAAGGAACACCGGGGGCAAACGGTCGTTGTCGTCGGCTACGCCACCACGTTGCCCGGGGTTTTGAACCAGCTGGGTGCGCCATCGATCAGCATGGCCGACGACGATTACGAGTCCGTCTACGTCGTGGTGATGCCGAGTCCAGGGCCGAACCGGACGTTCAGGCTGCGTTACGGGCCGGAAACGCCGCGGCCGGAAACGCCACAAGGGAATTGATTAAAATTCGAGATAGTATTTCTAAGTATCTGATCAGTAACTATTTAGACGCGCCTGACTTAATCGCATTCAGGACGAACGCCTCGTGCGCGCCAATCCGCAGGTCCGCCAGCACCGAGTCCTGGATCTTGCCGTCCCGGCCGATCAGGTAGGTGCCACGCCGGACGCCGAAGCCGAGCGGACCGTCGAGGTCGTAGGCCTTCACCACGGTCTTGTCGGGGTCCGCGAGCAACGGGAAGTTGAGTCCGTGCTGGTCCGCGAAGCGCCGATGCGATGCGACGTCTTGCGGGCTGACGCCGACGACCCGGAGCTTGGCCTTCAGCAGGTCCTGGTGCAGGTCACGGAAGCTGCAGGCTTCCTTCGTGCACCCGGGCGTGAAGTCCGCAGGGTAGAAATAGAGGATCAGCGGACCGTCCGCGAGCAGCGACTTGAGCGTGTGACGCCGGCCGTCCTGGTCAGGCAAGTCGAATTCTGGAGCCTTGCGGCCGTTCTCAAGCATGGTTCGCCCCTCGCGCCGGTTGCACGGCGCCTGAATAGTCCACTTCCATGACGCGATAGCCGCCGTCCTCGAGCCCGCAGCGGCGATAGGTAGCCTGTGCCCGCTCATTCTCGCGCTCGACGTACAACCGGATGCCGCAGACCGACCGGTCGCCCTCCGCGAGGGTTTCCAGATGGCGGAAGAGTGCGCGGAACACGCCGGCACGTCGGGCGTCGGGCGTCACGAAGACACTCTGGATCCACCAGAACGTGCCGTTGCGCCAATCGCTCCACTCGTAGGTAATCATCAACTGGCCGACGACCCCACCGTCGCGCTCGGCGACGAAGTAGCGGCCTTTCGCCGGATCGTCGAGCACGGCCCGCACTCCGAGCCGGACGGTCGCAGGGTCGAGCTGCTTGTGCTCCGCCTCGAGCGCCATCGCGATATTGCCTTGCGCGAGGAACTCGGCGTCGGCGTCGACAGCAGGGCGAACCGTCAGCGTCATCGGCCGATCATACAGCCGCTGCAGGTTCGAGTTGCGGTGCGAAGGTCCGGTGCTACAATGCGCGCCCTCACGTGGGGCGGTAGCTCAGCTGGGAGAGCGTCGCGTTCGCAATGCGAAGGTCGAGGGTTCGATCCCCTTCCGCTCCACCATTTTTTCCCCGGCCCCGTGCCCCGGTAGCTCAGTGGATAGAGCGACCGCCTCCTAAGCGGTAGGTCGTCGGTTCAACTCCGGCCCGGGGCGCCATCAGAAAACAATGGCGCCGCGCCGTGGCGCCCGATTGCGGCCGCGCGAAAGGCTGCCAGGCCGGCAGAGCTTCCGCGCGACCGCTGATCGAGTCGTCGACGGGCGACCGTCACGGCGCAATGCGCAACACCTGGCCGTTGGTTGCTGAAGTGCCGAAATTCGTCACGTAGACGGCTCCGTCCGCGCCGACGGCGATACCGCCCGGGAAGATCAATCCGTCGGCGATCGTCGTGCGTTCGCCGTTGGATGCGACCCGGATGAGCCGTCCCGGTGGCCCCGGTGGCAATCCGCCCTTGAATACCTCGAGAACGTACATCTCACCGTTGTGGCCGAACGCGATGTCGATGATGCCGGTGAAATCCGTGGCGTACACCTCCGGCTGGCCGCCCTCCGGTGGTACGCGGAAGATGCTCGCCTTGCCAACGGGAAACGGAACGCCGGTGAGCTGTCCAACGTACAGGAATCCGTCAGGGCCCTCGACGACACACGTCGGAACTGCCTGCGAGGAGATGAATGGGGCCGGGACAGTCTGCTCTGGAAATACAGCCAGTGTTCTGGTGCGCCCGTTCGCGAGCGACTGCACCAGGCTGTTGCCGCCGGCGTCGGCGACGACACGACGGAACAGGAGCGCGGCCAGGCCATACGGGTTGCTGTCGATCGCGCCGCCCGCCGGATTCCTGAGCTGTTCATGCCTCGAGATGTCGCCGACTGGTAACAGCCAGCCGAACGGCGTCACCCAGTGCACGGTGCCGAAGAACTTGCCTGCCTTGCCGAGATCCTCACGTGCGGCGGGATCCCCGCCCAATCCGGCTAGGACGAACATCTGTCCGAACGGGCCGAAGGCCACGTCGACTGCGCCTTCGGCAGCCCCGACTCCCGGATCGACGGCCAGCGACGGAAGATTTCGCACGATTCGCTTCGGCGGTGTCGAGCCGGTCGTATCCACGCGCGTGACTGCTCCCGTGTAGCCGAGGCACCGGACGGCGGTCGACCCAGGTTCGGGAGCGGCGACGCAAACGGTGCTCTTGCCGCCGGCACCGGCCTCGGCGACGTAGAGCTGCCCGGTATTGCTGAACGCGAGGCCGCGCGGATTCGCAAGGCCGGTCGCGATGACTTGCGGCGCCGCCGCCGCCGTTAAGCTGAGGAGGCTCACCGTGAGAGCCGCAAATGCTGGAATCGCCTTCATTGCAATCTCCCTGGTTGCACGTGTTGAGTGGGGCGAACGAATCACGAAACGAGTCCCATCGCGTTTGAACGTGATGTACCAACCGGATCACGGTCAGCGGTTGCTGCGCTGACCGATCGCCTGCCTTCTTGATGACGTCCAGGTAACCGGATTCGACTCGTTTTCCGGCCGTGTACCTCGATTCGCCGACTCATTCAAGACGCGCCGCAAAAAAGAAGCACTCAACGCCTCGGGCCGGCATCCGCGTCCCGCCCGGATTCCTCGAACAGCGCCGGGTACAAGCGCCACAGATCCCCAACATGCCGGATGACCTCGGCGATCACCGGGTTCCCGGCAGCGCGGCTGCCCTGTGACTAGAGGTAGCCACCCCCGGTGGACCACCCGTCTTCGTCGGGATCCAGGACCAATCGCGGCGGATGGGTTCTCGACGGTTCACCGGTCAACGCGGATTCGACAATCCTGCCATCATCGCGCAGGGGGAATCGTCAATGCTCGGCAGGCTGGCGAACCGCGTGCTGTCCTGGATCGACGCAAGCCTGGCAGCACTCGGCCACGGTTTCATACAGCAGTGGACCAAGGTCGAGCGCAGCTACCGGCGCCCGCTGTCGCGGCTGGCATTCCGGTTGAAGTTCGCGTTCTACCCGCTGCTCGCGATTGGTGCCGTTGCCTGGCTGGCCTGGGACTGGAGCCACGTTCGCTCGCTCAACTCGGCGGAAGACGCGATCTTCGATCGCGTGGTGCAGTGGCGCCCGTTCGAGCCGAGGCCGTCCGGCCGCGTGGTCGTCGTCGAGATCGACGAATGCTCGATCGAGCATTTCCGCACTCGTGGCGAGGGTGGGTGGCCGTGGAGCCGGCAACGGCATGCGGACCTGCTCGACCAGCTCGACCGTGCCGGCGTCGCCCTCGTCGGCTACGACGTGCTGTTCGCCGATCCGTCGCAGGACGACCCGCTCGGAGACCTGACGCTCGAAGCCGTGGCCAAGGGTGGTGCCGGCCGCTTCGTTTTCAGTTCCACACGCCTGCACCCGGACTACGACCCGGGATCGTCGCTGCGAGCCTCGCACGCGCCGGGGGCGTTCCCGTTGGTCGGTGATCCGCAGGACGATCCCAAGGTCGCGTTGCTGCTGCCCTACGGCCCGTCGATGGCGCGGTTCAGCGCGATCGCGAACGTGACCCGCGGTGAGGACGGCGTGCTGCGTGACATTCCTTTGCGCGAGGCGGTCGGCGACTGGGCCCTGCCTTCGCTGCCGCTGCGGTTGGCAATGAGCGCGTTGTCGGGATCGTCGCCGCAATCGACCGCAGTGGTGCGACCGAACTGGCGACAGCACAGCCGACTACCGCGGGTCAGCGCGGCCGACTTGCTGAACGATGGCAAGCCCATCTGCCGAAAGGCGGGCGCCGCGCTCCCGGTCTTGCGGGGCGGCGTGGCGCTCGTCGGCTACACGGCCGCCGGTCTCAACGATGCCAAGCCCACCCCCGTCGATCCGGTGATGCCGGGCGTCGAGGTGATGGCGGAGGCGACCGAGGCATTGCTCGCCGGCAGCGCCATTCGCTCGCCGCCGGCGTGGCTCAAGTACGTGCTGGCGACCTGGCTGACGCTGCTGACGACGTTCGCTTTCTACCGTGGCGAGCCGGCGACCGACATCGATTCGATCTTCGTCGCAACGAACCTGGCGTTGCTGGCCGCCGCCTTCACTGGCCTCACTTTCTTCGGCTTCTTTTTCGACATCTTCGCGAGCGTCGGTTTCGTCAGCCTCGTGTTTGGCGCTTGCCGCCTGTATGCGGGGGTGCAACGTGGACGCGCGGTCGGGAACGGCGATTTCGTGCGGGAGTTCTCGCCGGATCAGGATCGCTGGCTAGCGGTCGCGTGCCTGCGTTTCGTGCCGGACCTGCATCTCGGCGCGCGAGCCGTCGCGAGAAGGCGGCGGGAATATCGACGACGGCTGCGCCGATTCCTCTACGCTGGCAGCGACTCCGTGATGATGGAAGGCGTCGTCGAGCGCAAGAGCTGGTTGCACGACGCCTTGAACGATTTGATGATACTCGTGTGGCACGGGGAGACCGAAGCCGAGGCGCGCGCCGCAGCGATGAACGATCTCGGACGACTGGAACGGGAGCTGGCCGAGTACGATCGTCGCCTGCCCGACGATGGCACCGTACGGCTGGCTCTCGCCTGCGCCGAAATCGACGATGCTGCCGTGGGTCCCGGTCGTGACGCACGACTGCAACTGCGCGAGCTGATCGGCCGGACCCTGGCCTCGTCGGACGAACAGCCGATCGCGCGGTTCGGCGTGATCGCCGCTAACGCCAATGTTTCGCCAGGAGGGTCGTGATGCGCGCATTCCCGATGGCCTTGATCGCGACGGTGTTGATCCTCCCTGGCGCCGGTGCGGCCGAACTGTCTGCGGTCGTGCAGAAGCCTGCCGTCGACGTGTACGCGCAACCGGCGTTCGACGCGCCCAAGGTCACCACGTTGTCGCGCGACACCGCGGTGACGATCTCGGCGCAGCAGGGCCTGTGGTATCAACTGCAGATGCCGACGGGCACGCCGGGATACGTACGCGTCAACGACGTGCGGATCAACCAGCCCGGCACCGGGGGCGGTGACGCCAACCTGCGGGTGCTGATGGGCGGCAAGGCCGGGCAGGGCCGCGTCACCGAGACCGCCGGCGTGCGCGGTATCGACGAAAGCGACCTGAAATCCGCGGCGTTCGACCAGGCACGGCTGAGCGCAATGCTTGGCTACCGGGTCGATGCCTCAAAAGCTGCGGCCTATGCGAGCGAGGAGGGCTGGCAGGCGACCCAGGTGGCGTACGCCGGTGAAGCCAAGCGCGGCAAGAGCGGTGGCCAGCCGGCGCAGGACTCGGCTCCCTCGACGGCAGCGTCCGCGCGGGCCGTGAGCGGCATGCTGGGTTCGCTGGGCGGTGAGATGAGCTCGATGTTCAGCGCTGCGGCCAAGGTCGCGCCGAAGGGCGAGGACGAGCTCGCAGCCGAGGAGCTCGCGCTCGGTCCGGAAATCACGGGCCGGATTCTCGGCGCGCGTCCGCTGTGGGACGAGGCGCTCGCGCAGTGGCGCGTCAACCTGGTGGGTCAATGGGTCGCCTCGCAGACCAGCCGTCCGCAACTGCCATGGACGTTCGGCGTCATCGATACGCCGGAGGTCAACGCATTCGCCGCGCCGGGCGGCTACATCCTGGTCACCCGGGGCCTCTACGAGCTGCTGTCGTCGGACAGCGAGCTTGCGGCCGTGCTGGGTCACGAGATCAGCCACTGCGTGCAGCGCGATCATTACAACGTGATCCGCAAGCAGGAACTGGCGACCGCGGGCAAGGATCGCGCGCTGCGTGGCGTCGACGCGGGCTACGACAGCGTCGCGGGCACGTACGCCCGCCGCTACGTCGAGGAACACGGTGCAACGATCATGCTGACCGCGCTCGATCGGGAGGCCGAGTATCGCGCCGACGAGGGTGCGCAGGTTTACCTGGCCCGTGCCGGACTGAATCCGCTGGCTTTGTATTCAGTCCTGCAGAAATTCGTCGCACTCGGGCGCGACGCGCCGGGGTTGGCGCAGCTCTACAAGACCCATCCGCCGTTCGATGCCCGGATCGACCGGATCGACCAGAGAGGCGACGGCGCGCTGGAACCTTACACCACCCGGGAGTGATGGCGACCCACGGTCATTCGGGCTCTGCCGCGTCTTCATCGCAGTCGGCCGCCCGTGTCTGCGCGCCGAGTTCCTCCATGGCTGCCGCGTGCTTGCGGTAGAAGGTCACGTTGTCCATCGACACGCCGGCCGGCAGCTTGCCGCCGGGCTGATCGAGGGCCCACGCGGCCAGCCCGGCCTGCATCACTGCCCAGCTGAACACGACGTACTCGCGAGTGGTCAACCCCGCGGATGTGATCGCCTTGCGCACTCCGTCGGTTGCGTCGAGCCTGGCGACCGATTCGTCCAGTGACTTGGCATTGTCGTCCGTATCGCCCGTCTCACCCTCGGTGCAGTCTGCGGGTGACGGCTTCGCCAGCGCACTTAGGTTACGGCTGGCCTGCGCGTACTTGGCCAGTCCGGCATCCGTCAGCCTGTAGCGGCTGATCTCCTGGGCATCGCGATCCGCGGCTGGCCATGGCCGGCGGCGCGAATGCGACCAGTGCGGTTGCGAGCAGTAACGCAGCATGAAGACGGTCAAGATTGAACATGACGCTCTCCGTCCAGGACCGACCGACAACGATCTACTCTCCGGCGCAGCCCATGGCAACCGGCACCTGACGGACGCCGGCCCAGGCCAGGAACCGCCTGGCGGGCCATCTCCAAGCTCGGCACGCTTTTCGCTACACTACACGGCCATTTACCCGCCCTCACGCGGCGGATCCGGATGCCCGTGCAACCCGAACAATCACGCGCGATGAGCGAATTCCAAGCGATGCTGTCCTCGACGCCGCTCGCGGCGGGCAATGCCCCGTACGTGGAGGCGTTGTACGAGCAGTTCCTGGCGGCGCCCGAGTCCGTGGAGCCGAAGTGGCGTGATTTCTTCGTCGGTCTCGGCGGCGGCCAGGGCGACGTCGCGCACGGCCCGCTGGTCGAGGAACTGGCACGCCGGGCGAAGACCCGCCGCGCGGGGGCCGGTGCGTCCACCGAGGTCGTTGTGCCGGGCGCAGGTGCCGCCGCGAAGCAGGGCGCGGTCTCGCGGATGATCCAGATCTACGCGAACCGAGGTCACCTGGTCGCCAACATCGACCCGCTCGGCTTGATGGTCCGCCCGAGACCGAAGGTGCTCGGCCTCGACTACCTCGGACTGAGCGAAGCGGACCTCGACACCGAGTTCGTGACCGGCAGCCGCAACCAGGCGATCAAGCCGCGCCTCAAGCTGCGCGAGATCATCGCGCAACTGAAGCACATTTATTGCGGCACGATCGGCGCCGAGTTCGCGCACGTCTCGGACGAGACCGAGCGCCTGTGGCTGCAGGATCGCTTCCAGGTCGGCCGCGTCCAGCAGCACTTCCCGGTGGAGGACAGGAAGGACATCCTCTGGAACCTCACGATGGCCGAGGGCCTCGAGCGCTACCTTGCCACGCGCTACCCGGCGCAGAAGCGATTCTCGCTGGAGGGCGGCGACAGCCTGATTCCGCTGCTCGAGGACCTGATCCAGACGGGCGGCTGGGTGCACGGTCTCGAAGACATCGTGATCGGCATGGCTCACCGCGGTCGCCTCAACGTGCTGGTCAACGTGCTGGGCAAGTCGCCCGCCGAGCTCTTCTCCGAGTTCGAGGGCAACTACGACCTCAAGAAGCTCAAGGGCTCGGGCGACGTCAAGTACCACAAGGGCTTCTCCTGCGACGTCAGCACGCCGGGCGGCAACGTGCATGTCGCGCTTGCGTTCAACCCTTCGCACCTCGAGGTCGTCAACCCGGTGGTCGAGGGCTCCGTGCGCGCGCGGCAGGAACGTCGCGGCGACACGGCCGGCGACAAGGTCATGGCCGTGCTGATCCACGGCGACTCGGCGTTCGCCGGGCAGGGCGTGATCATGGAGACGCTGCAGTTCTCGCAGACGCGCGCGTTCTACACCGGCGGCACGGTGCACGTGATCATCAACAACCAGGTCGGGTTCACGACCCACGACCCGCGCGACACGCGTTCGACGCTGTATTGCAGCGATCCGGCGAAGATGATCGAGGCGCCGATCCTGCACGTGAACGGCGATGACCCCGAGGCCGTCGTGTTCGCGACGCGCCTCGCGCTCGAGTACCGGATGAAGTTCCACAAGGACGTGGTGATCGACCTCGTTTGCTACCGCAAGCTCGGCCACAACGAGGCCGATGAGCCGGCGGCCACGCAGCCGGTCATGTACGCGGCGATCCGCAGCAAGCCGACGACCCGGCAGGTTTACGCCGAGCAGCTGCAGCGCGAGGGGGTGATCGGCGCCGACGAAGCCGATGCCATGTTCGACAAGTACCGCCGCGGTCTCGACGACGGCAAGCCGCAGGCCCACCAGGTGCTCGGCCTGATCGGCAACGTGCACACCGTGGACTGGACTCGCTACCACGACGTCGACTTCACCGACCAGGTCAAGACCGGCGTGAAGCTCGAGGTGCTGCGGGAACTCGCGCTCAAGACCAGCACGTTCCCGGACGGCTTCACGCTGCATCGCCAGGTGCAGCGGATCATGGACGATCGCCGCAAGATGGCGGCCGGCCAGGTCATGCTCGACTGGGGCTTTGCCGAGACGCTCGCCTATGCGTCGCTGCTCGACGAGGGCTACGAGATCCGCCTGACCGGGCAGGACAGCGGTCGCGGCACGTTCTTCCACCGCCACGCCGTCGGGCACGACCAGAATACCGGTGAAGCGTACGTCCCCCTCAAGAACCTGAAGCCCGGCCAGCCACGGTTTCGTGTCACCGATTCGCTGCTCTCCGAGGAGGCCGTGCTCGGCTTCGAGTACGGCTATGCGACGGCCGACCCGAATTGCCTCGTGATCTGGGAAGGCCAGTTCGGCGACTTCGCGAACGGCGCGCAGGTCGTCATCGACCAGTTCATCAGCTCCGGCGAGACGAAGTGGGGACGCTACTGCGGGCTCACTCTGTTCCTGCCGCATGGCTACGAGGGCCAGGGCCCCGAGCACTCGTCGGCGCGCCTCGAGCGTTTCCTGCAGCTCTGCGCCGAGAACAACATGTCGGTCTGCGTGCCTTCCACGCCGGCGCAGATGTTCCACATGCTGCGGCGGCAGATGGTGCGCGACTTCCGCAAGCCGCTGATCGTGATGACGCCGAAGAGCCTGCTGCGCCACAAGCTGTCGGTGTCGGCGCTCGAGGACCTCTCGCACGGCTTCTTCCGGGATGTCATCGGCGAGATCGACGACCTGCCGGCGGACAAGGTCCGCCGCGTCGTGTTCTGCTCCGGCAAGGTCTACTTCGACCTGCTCGAGGCCCGGCGCGCGGACGAGGTGCGCGACGTCGCGATCGTCCGCATCGAGCAGCTCTACCCGTTCCCGAGCGAGGATTACGCGGCCGCGATCCGTCACTATCCGAATGCGCAGGAGATCGTCTGGTGCCAGGAGGAGCCGCAGAACCAGGGCGCCTGGTACCAGATCCGCCACCGGCTCCAGGAACCGCTCTCGCACAAGCAGGAGCTGCTGTACTCGGGTCGCGCGCCCGCGGCGGCACCCGCGGCCGGCATGCTGCAGTTGCATACGATCCAGCAGACCGGCCTCGTCGCGGCTGCAATCAAGGCGTCCATCAAAGAAGAGTCCGCACGCTCGACCTCGCGTCTGCGCGCCACCGGCACCAGGAAGAATCCATGACCATCGAAGTACGCGTTCCGCAGCTGCCCGAGTCCGTCGCCGACGCGACGCTGGTCGCCTGGCACAAGAAGCCCGGTGATTCGGTGACTCGCGACGAGAACCTGGTGGACCTGGAGACCGACAAGGTCGTGCTCGAAGTGCCGGCGCCGGCCGCCGGCGTGATCAAGGAACTCAAGGCGCAGAACGGCGCGACCGTGACCAGTGGCCAGGTCCTGGCGATCCTGGAGGAGGGTGCCGCGGCGACTGCGGCGCCGGCCGCAACGGCGGCCAAACCGGCTGCGAAGTCCGCGGCCAAGGAACAGCCAGCCGTGGCCGCGAAGGCCGCCAGCGCGGAGAAGCTGGCCCCGTCGGTGCGGCGTCTCGTCGAGGAACACAAGCTCGATGCAGGCGCGATCGAGGGCAGCGGCCGCGATGGTCGCATCACGAAGAGCGACGTGCTCACGCACCTGGCGCCGAAGGCGCCGGCGGCTGCTGCGGCGCCTCCGGCGCCCGCGTTGGTGCCCGCCGCCGGTCGCGGCGAGCGCCGCGTGGCGATGACGCGGTTGCGCACGCGGATCGCCGAGAGACTGATCCAGGCGCAATCCTCGGCCGCGATGCTCACGACCTTCAACGAGGTGGACCTCAAGGCCGTCAACGAGCTGCGCGCGCGCTACAAGGAGCGGTTCGAGAAGGAGCACGGCGCGCGCCTCGGCTTCATGTCGTTCTTCGTCAAGGCCGCGATCGAGGCCCTGCGGCGCTTCCCGCTGGTCAACGCGTCGGTGGACGGCAGCGACATCGTCTACCACGAGTACTACGACATCGGCGTCGCCGTCTCGACGGATCGCGGCCTGATCGTGCCGGTGCTGCGCGATGCCGACGCACTGAGCTTCGGCGAGATCGAGAAGGCGGTGGTCGGCTATGCGAACCGCGCGCGAGAGGGCTCGCTCACGCTCGAGGAACTCACCGGTGGCACGTTCACGATCACCAACGGCGGCGTGTTCGGCTCGCTGCTGTCCACGCCGATCCTGAACATGCCGCAGAGCGCGATCCTCGGCATGCACAAGATCCAGGAGCGCCCTGTCGTGGTCGGCGGCGAGATCGTGGTCCGGCCGATGATGTACCTCGCACTCACCTACGATCATCGCCTGATCGACGGTCGCGAAGCCGTGCAGTTCCTGGTCGCGGTCAAGGATGCGCTCGAGGATCCGGCGCGCCTGCTGCTGCAAATCTGACGAGCCGAGGGGATAGGGGATCGGGGATGGGGGATAGTAGGACGGTGCCGCCGTTCGATCAGCAGCCACCTCTTAACCCTATCCCCCATCCCCGATCCCCCACCCCCTTCTTCACGGAGCTCCCATGTCCGACACCTCCTCCTTCGACGTCATCGTCATCGGCGGCGGCCCCGCCGGCTATCCGTGCGCGATCCGCGCCGCGCAGAACGGGCTCAAGGTCGCCTGCATCGACGAGTGGAAGAACTACGACGGCAGCCACGCCTTCGGCGGCACCTGCCTGAACGCGGGCTGCATCCCGTCGAAGGCGCTGCTGGAATCGTCCGAGCTGTATCACCGCGCGCACGCGGAATTCGGTGCACACGGCATCCAGGTCGGCGGCCTCGGCTTCGACGTCGGCACGATGCAGAAGCGCAAGGCGAAGATCGTCAAGGCCTCGACGCAGGGCATCCTGGCGCTGTTCAAGTCCGCGGGCGTCAAGGGCCTGCAGGGGCACGGCAAGCTGCTCGCCGGCAACCGGGTCGAGTACACCGCGCTCGATGGCTCCAGCCAGGAACTGGCCGCGAAGCACGTCGTGCTGGCGACGGGTTCCGTGCCGATGGAACTGAAGTCGGTGCCCTTCGACGGCAAGGCGATCGTCGATTCCTGGGGCGCGCTCGAGTTCGACGCGGTGCCGAAGCGACTCGGCGTGATCGGTGCCGGCGTGATCGGACTCGAGCTCGGCAGCGTCTGGCGGCGCCTCGGTGCCGAAGTCGTCGTGCTCGAGGCGATGGAGCAGTTCCTGTTCATGGCGGACCAGCAGGTCGCGAAGGAAGCGCTCAAGCACTTCAAGAAGCTCGGCATGGACATCCGGCTCGGCGCGAAGGTGAGCGGTGCGAAGGCCGGCAAGGACGGCGTGACGCTCGAGTACGCGGACGCTTCCGGCAGCCAGACCGTGACCGTCGACAAGGTGGTCGTCGCGATCGGGCGCCGGCCGTTCACGAACGGGCTCCTCGCCGAGGGCACGGGGGTCGAACTCGACGCGCGCGGCTTCATCCAGGTGGACCACGAGTGCCGCACGGCGGCCGCCAACGTCTGGGCCGTCGGCGACGTGGTGCGCGGCCCGATGCTCGCGCACAAGGGCAAGGAAGAGGGCGTCATGGTCGGCGACCTGATCGCCGGCCTCGTCTCGGAGGTCAACTACAAGGCGATCCCGTCGGTGATCTACACCGCGCCCGAGATTGCCTGGGTGGGTCTCACCGAGGAAGAAGTCAAGAAGACCGGTCGCGACTACAAAGTGGGCTCGTTCCCGTTCATGGCGAGCGGACGCGCCCGGGCCATGGAAGCCCCCGCGGGTTTCGCGAAGGTGATCTCCGCCCGGGACGACGACGAGATCCTCGGCGTGCACATCATCGGGCCGATGGCGGGCGAGCTCATCGCCGAGGCCGTGCTGGCGCTCGAGTATTCCGCCAGCACGGAGGACCTGCAGCGCACGATGCACGCCCATCCGACGCTGAGCGAGGCACTGCACGAAGCGGCGCTCAACGCCGACAAGCGGGCGATCGACATTCCGAATCGCTGATCCGGGTCGGGTCAGCCGGCGTCGGTCGGTGACGGCGCGCTGACGAAGACGCGGAACGGCACGCCGCGCGACTCCCAGGCGGACGCGGCGTCGCCCAGGATCGCCAGCGCGGTGTCGAGCGATTCGGGCGCGTCGCGCCGCATCGTGTCCGCGTGCTCGAGCAGCAGGACGTAACCGCGCGCCGGGCGCCAGCTGAGATCCGCCAGGCAGTCGAAGAACGCGTCCCAGTTCTGGCCGAACCAGTCCGGGAAGGCCAGCGCGTCGGCCATCCGCCCGAGGAACGACGTCTTGTCGCTGCAGGCCCCGAGATCGACGCGGACGGCATCGAAGCCCAGCGATCCGGCGAGGCTCGACAGCGCCGCGGTCGCCTCAGGCGTCAGCGAGATCTCGTGCACGGCCCAATGGTTCATGGGGTGATCTCCACGCGCCGGAACGACCGGTAATGGTCGTCCGTGTAGTAGTAGACCTCGGGCGGATCGCCGCCGCTGACGATGCGGCGTGCGCCGCGATCCGGTGAGCCCGGCGTATCGACCGTGTACTCGCGGTAGTAGCCCCGCGGCTGCTCCGGCAAGGCGGCGCTCGCGATTCTGGAACGTGCTGCCGTCGCGATCGTAGCGAAACGGACCGCCGCGCTCGATCGCCTCCAGCGTCGCGACGGCTTCGGGCGGCAGGAACGACGGGTACCGAGTCCGCGATTGCCGGCGACTCTGCCGAGGCGCTGACGGGCGGCTCGACGGGTCCGCGGTTCGACCACCACTGGAACGCCGCGAGAGCCGCCAGCAGCACCACCGCGATCCTGAGCAGATAGGACATCTTCGGGGTCTCCTTCAGTTCCGGCGCCGGGCACTGATCACGTTCGGCAGTCCCGCGAAACGGCTCAGCAGCCGACTCAACTCGTCGAGCCCGTGCACGGTGACCGTGAGATCGACGGTCGCGGTGTTCTCGCCCGGGTGCGTGGCGACGTTCATCGTCGCGACGCTGATGTGCTCGTCGGCGAGCACGGCGGAAACGTCGCGCGCGAGGCCTTTGCGGTCGAAGGCATGGATGGCGACCGCGACGGGGAAGGTCCGCTCCGGCGAAGGACGGCCCCAGTCGACGGACAGCACGCGCAACGGCTGGGCATCGCGCAGGCGCAGCAGGTTCGCGCAGTTCGCGCGATGGATGCTGACGCCGCGGCCGAGCGTGATGTAGCCCGCGATCGGCTCCGGTGGCACGGGACGACAGCAACGGGCGAACGAGCTCATCAGGTCGCCGACGCCGTCGATGACCATGCCGGTGGCCTGGCCGGTCGCCGTGGGCTTCAGCGTGCGTGGCTTCGGCGGCTCCTGCTCGTGCAGGCGGCGATGCACGGCGCCGGCGACCTGCGCGAGCGAGATTTCGCCCTCGCCGAGGCCGCGATACAGCGAGTCGAGGTTTGGCAGGCCGAGTTCGGCAAGGATCTCGGGCAGCGGCGGTGCGCGCACGCCGAGGCGGTCGAGTTCACGCTCCAGCATCTGCCGGCCCTGCTCGCGGTTCTGGCCTTCGTCGAGCTTGCGGAACCAGCTGCGCACCTTGGCGCGGTTGCGCGGCGACGCGAGGTAGCCGAGCGCGGGCACCAGCCAGTCGCGGCTGGGGCTCGGTTGCTTGGCGGTGATGATCTCGACCGTGTCGCCGTTGGCGAGCTTGTGGTCGAGCGGCACCATCCGGTTGTTGACGCGTGCCCCGCGGCAGCGGTGCCCGAGGCTCGTGTGCACGTGATAGGCGAAATCGAGTGGCGTCGCGCCGCGTGGCAGGTCCACCACTTCGCCGCGCGGGCTCAGCGCATAGACCCGGTCCTCGAAGATCTCGGCCTGCAGGCCGGCGAGCAGGTCGGGCTCGGTCCCGGCGCGCGCCGCGGGCTCGAGCAGCTGGCGCAACCAGTTGATCTTCTGCTGGAAGCTCGCCTCCGCCTTGCGGCCCTCCTTGTACTGCCAGTGCGCCGCGACGCCGAGTTCCGCGTGCTCGTGCATCTCGCGCGTGCGGATCTGCACCTCGAGCGGCAGCCGGCCCGGGCCGATCACCGCGGTGTGCAGCGAGCGGTAGTGGTTCTCCTTCGGCGTCGCGATGTAGTCGTCGAACTCGCCCGGGATGTACGGCCACAGGCCGTGGACGACGCCGAGGGCGGCATAGCATTCGGCGATCGTCGCCACCTGCACGCGCACGGCGAGCACGTCCATGACCTGCTCGAACGCCAGGCCCTTGCGCTTCATCTTGCGCCAGATGCTGTAGATGTGCTTCGGGCGCCCGGTGATCTCGGCCTCGACGCCGACCTTCGCGAGCTCGCGAGCGAGGTCGCGCCGCACGTCCTCGATGTAGCGCTCACGCTCGTCGCGCTTGGCGCGCAGCCAGCCGGCGATCCGCTTGTAGTCGTCCGGCTGGCTGAAGCGGAAGGCGAGATCCTCCAGCTCCCACTTGACGTGCCAGATCCCGAGCCGGTTGGCGAGCGGCGCGTAGATTTCGCGGGTTTCGAGCGCGGCGCGCTGCTGCTCCTCGGCGGAGGCCGTCTTCAGGTGCCGCATGCGCACCAGCTGCAGCGCGAGGCGGATCAGCACGAGGCGGACGTCGGCAGCCAGCGACAGCAGCAGCTTGCGCAGGCCTTCGGCCTGCTCGGGTTTCAGTGGCTGGCCAGGGTTCCAGCCCGGCGGGACGCCGCTGTCCTCGACGCGCCGCAGTTCGCTGGCGAGCTTGAACGGCGCTTCGCCGAAGACCTCGATCAGTCGCGGCTCCTCGGCCGTGCTCCCCGCGAGGACGGGCACCAGCAGGCCGGCGAGCAGAACCTCGTCGTCGACCTGCAGGCGGCCGAGCACGGTGGCGAGATCCAGTGCGCGCGCCGCGACCTCGGCCGGAACCTGGTCGCGCACGAATGCGACCGCCGCCTGCACCTGCGGCGACTGTCCGGCGATGTCGATTTCGGCGTGCTTCACGGTGTGGGTTATGATACCCGCACGTATTGCGGATCCCGTGGGGTGAGTGCTTGCCCAGGCTGAATCGTGGTGGCCGGCGCTGGGCGCTCACGTCGCGGACGACGACCCACCGCGGTTCCGTGCGCATCCTGGGCCTCGATCCGGGGTCCCAGGCGACCGGGTTCGGCATCATCGACTGGGTGGACGGCGACGCCCGCTACGTGGCGAGCGGCGCGATCCGCACGAGTGGCGCCGCGTTTCCGCCACGGCTGCGCCAGATCTTCGAAGGCGTCCTGGCGCTGATGCGCGAGTACGAGCCGCGCGAGGTCGCGATCGAGCGGGTCTTCATGCACCGCAACCCGGACAGCGCGCTCAAGCTCGGCCAGGCGCGCGGCGCGGCGCTCTGCGCGGCGTTCGCGGGTGATCCGGAGGTTTTCGAATACGCCCCGCGCGAGGTGAAGCTCGCGGTCGTGGGGCAGGGCGGCGCGCAGAAGGAGCAGGTGCAGCTGATGGTGAAGACTCTGCTCAGGTTGCAGGGCGAACTCGGGCCGGACGCCGCGGACGCGATCGGCATCGCGTTGTGCCACGCGTATTCGCGCGAGGCGCGACTGGCCGTCGTGGCCGGAGCGGCACCGCGGGTGGGTGCATGATCGGACACCTGCGCGGGCGGCTGGCCGCGAAGCACCCGCCGCAACTGGTCGTGGACGTCGGCGGCGTCGGCTACGAGGTCGAGGCGCCGATGTCCACGTTCTACACGCTGCCCGCGGTCGGCGCCGAAGTCAGCCTGCACACCCACCTGGTCGTGCGCGAGGACGCGCACGTGCTGTTCGGGTTCGGCACCGAGCGCGAGCGGAGCCTGTTTCGCGAGTTGATCAAGGTCTCCGGCGTCGGTCCGCGCATTGCGCTGGCGATCCTCTCCGGCGTCACGGTGGACGAGTTCCACCGCTGCGTCGAGGCGCAGGACCACGCGTCCCTCGTGCGCGTGCCCGGGATCGGGCGCAAGATCGCCGAGCGGCTCGTGATCGAGATGCGCGACCGGCTGAAGATCCTCGCCGGGCCGGCCTTCGTCGCCGGCTCGGGTGGCGCGGCGGTCGTGGCGAGCAATCCACAGACGGAAGCCTTCAGCGCGCTCGTTTCGCTGGGCTACAAGCCTGCGGAGGTGAGCCGGCTGCTGCAGAAGGTCGATCCGGCCGTGACCTCCACCGAAGAACTGATCCGGCACGCGCTGCGCGCAGCCGCCTCCTGATCGCACGGGTGCCTTGAATGATCGAGCAGGATCGCGTCATCTCCGCCGGCAGCCAGTCCGACGACGAGTCGTACGACCGCGCCGTGCGGCCGAAGACGCTCGCCGATTACGTCGGCCAGCCCGCGGTCAAGGCGCAGATGGAGATTTTCATCACTGCGGCGCGCCAGCGTGGCGACGCGCTCGACCACGTGCTGATCTTCGGGCCGCCCGGCCTCGGCAAGACGACGCTGGCCCACGTGATCGCCAACGAGCTGGGCGCCGGCTTCAAGCAGACCTCCGGGCCGGTGCTCGAGCGGCCGGGCGATCTTGCCGCGCTGCTGACCAACCTGCAGCCCAACGAAGTGCTGTTCGTCGACGAAATCCACCGGTTGAGCCCGGTGGTCGAGGAGATCCTCTATCCGGCGCTCGAGGACTTCCAGCTCGACATCATGATCGGCGAGGGTCCCGGCGCCCGCTCGATCAAGATCGACCTGCCGCCGTTCACGCTGGTGGGCGCCACGACCCGCGCTGGGCTGTTGACCTCGCCGCTGCGCGACCGCTTCGGCATCGTGCAACGCCTCGAGTTCTACGGGCACGACGAGCTGCAGCGGATCGTCGAGCGTTCGGCGCGGATCCTCGGCGTGCCGGTGGATGCGGCCGGCGCCGCCCGCATTGCGCAGCGCTCGCGCGGCACACCCCGGATCGCCAATCGACTGCTGCGGCGGGTGCGCGACTATGCCGAGGTCAAGGCCGATGGCAGGGTGACCGACGCCGTAGCGCAGGCCGCGCTCGACCTGCTCGACGTCGACCCGCAGGGTTTCGACCCGATGGATCGCCGCCTGATGCTGGCGATCATCGAGAAGTTCGAGGGAGGTCCGGTCGGCGTCGACAGCCTCGCGGCGGCGCTCGGCGAGGAGCGCGGCACGATCGAGGACGTGATCGAGCCGTTCCTGATCCAGCAGGGCTATATCATGCGCACCGCGCGCGGCCGCGTGGCGACGCGCAGCGCTTACCTTCACTTCGGTCTGACGCCGCCGGCGCTCGAACGCCCGGGCGGCAATTTAGGGCTGTTCGATGCCTGAGGTGCGTGAATGATCGGTGACCACTCCGCGCTCGACCTGATCCTGCAGGCGAGCCTGATCGTCCAGTTCGTGATGGCGCTGCTGGTTGGCGCGTCGGTCGTCTCGTGGGCGATCATCTTTCGCAAGCGGACGCTGCTCAACGCCGAACGGCTTGCCGCCGATCGCTTCGAGGAGCAGTTCTGGTCGGGCGGCGACCTCGCCGCGCTCTACAAGTCGCTCGAGGCCGGTTCGCCGACCGGCATGGTCGGAGTGTTCGTGGCGGGCTTCCGCGAGTTTTCCCGGCTGCGCAAGCAGGCGGGCATCGCGGGCGCGCAGTTGCTCGAGGGCAGCCGGCGGGCGATGCGGGTGGCGCAGTTGCGGGAGACCGATCGGCTCGAGCAAAACCTCTCGACGCTGGCCACGATCGGCTCGACGAGCCCGTACGTGGGCCTGTTCGGCACGGTCTGGGGCATCATGAGTGCGTTCCAGGGCCTCGGCAACGTGCAGCAGGCCACGCTCGCGATGGTCGCGCCGGGCATCGCGGAGGCCCTGATCGCGACCGCGATGGGCCTGTTCGCCGCGATTCCCGCCGTCATCGCCTACAACCGCTACGCCGACCAGGTCGGGCGCCTCGAACTGCGTTACGACGCGTTCATGGAAGAGTTCTCGACGATCCTGCAGCGGCACGCTGGCGTGCAGGGCTGAGCCATGGCACAGACCACACGGGGTCGCGGGCGGCGCCTGATGGGCGAAATCAACGTCGTCCCGTACATCGACGTCATGCTGGTGCTGCTGATCATCTTCATGGTGACGGCGCCGATGTTGAGCCAGGGCATCAAGGTGGACCTGCCGAAGGCGGCCGCGGAGCCGCTGCCGCCGGACCTCGAGCCGCTCGTGCTCAGCATCGATGCGGAAGGGGCGATGTACCTCAACATCGTCGATTCGCAGACGCCGCAGGATGCGGGTCGCGTCCTGGAACTGGTCTCGGCCGTGCTGCGCAGGGAACCTGAGCGCCCGGTGCTGGTCAAGGCAGACAGGGCGGTTCAATACGGCCGTGTCGTGGAAGGGATGGCGTTGCTGCAACAAGCCGGTGCACAGAAAGTCGGATTCGCGACCGAATCGCCTGCTGCGAAGAGCGGGACCCGCTGAACGATGCCCGGTTTCTTCCAAGAGCACCTGCGGCCCCTGGCGGGTTCCACCGGGCTGCACGTGGTCCTGGTCGCGCTACTGATCGGTGCGGCCGTGCAATGGAGGTCGGAGCAGCCACCGGTCGAACTCGCGATCGAGGGTTACGTCGCCGATCTGCCGTCCGACCAGTCCACGCCCAAAGCGCGCGCCGCGCCGCCGCCCGCACCGGCGCCGAAGCCGGTCGAGGCTGCGCCGCAGCCACCCGAGCCTGCGGTCGAACCACCGCCGGAACGTCGTGCGGAGGAGGCTGCGGCGGCCGAGCGCGCAGCGCAGGCCGAGAAGGCCGCACAGGCCGAGCGAGAAAAGCGCCAGGCGGACGAGCGCGCGCGCGAAAAGGCCGCGGCCGACCAGGCCCGTGCCGAAGAAGCGGAACGCAAGCGCGCGGCGGAGGTCGAATCGAAGCGCAAGGCCGTCGAGGAGGAAGCGCGGCGCAAGGCCGAGGCGACCGAGGCGAAGCGCAAGGCGGCCGAGCAGGCGCAGGCCGATCGGGAGGCGAAGGCCAGGGCGGAGCGCGAGGCCGAGTTGCAGCGCAGCCTGGCCGCCGAGGAGGAGTCCGCCGCGCTCGCCCGTTCCGGTGTGATGGACGAGTATCGCTCGCTGCTGGTGCAGACCATCGAGCGCAGCTGGATCCGGCCGCCCTCGGCGCGTGCGGGTCTCGAGTGCACGCTGTACGTGACGCAGGCGCCGGGTGGTACCGTGATCGACGTCAAGCTGGGTCCCTGCAATGGCGACCAGGCCACGCGCGAGTCGATCACGAATGCCGTGTTCCGGGCCTCGCCGCTGCCGGCTCCCCGCGATCCGCGGGCGTTCGAGCGGCGTCTCGAAATCGTGTTCAAGCCGACGGAGTAGCGATGTGATGCAGATGAAGTTCGCGGGCTCGAGGGGATCGCTTGCAGTGCTCGGACTGCTCGGGCTCGCGTTGCTGCTGGCAGCGTCACCGAGCCGCGCCCAGTTGCGGCTCGACATCACGCAGGGCGTCCGCGATGCCGTGCCGATTGCCGTGGTGCCGTTCGGCGGCCAGGTCGAAGGTGTCGCGACCGACGTGGCCGCGGTGATCGCGAACGACCTGCAGATGAGCGGCCGATTCGCGCCGCTCGAGCGGCGCGATCTCGTCGCGCGTCCCACGAGGGGTGCGGAGATCCGCTTCGAGGACTGGCGCCTGCTCAAGTCCGATTTCATCGTGGTCGGCCGCGTCGAACCCGATGCCTCCGGCCTCACCGTCGGCTTCGAGCTGTTCAACGTGCGCACGGGCGCCTCGCTGCTCGCGCAGCGCCTGCCGTCGACGGAACGCGGCCTGCGTGCCACGGCCCATCGGATCGCCGACCTCGTCTTCGAGCGTCTCACGGGCGTTCCGGGCGCATTCTCGACGCGGATTGCCTACGTGACGGTGAACGGCCGGCCGCCGAGCCAGCGCTTCCGGCTGGTCGTCGCCGATGCCGATGGCTTCAATCCGCGGACCGTCATGGAGTCGACCGAGCCGATCATGTCGCCGGCGTGGTCGCCGGACGGCCAGAGCCTCGCGTACGTTTCCTTCGAGGGCAAGGCCTCGGCCATCTACGTGCAACGGCTGAGCAGCGGCGAGCGTCGCCGCGTGTCCGCTCGCGCCGGCATCAACGGCGCGCCGGCCTGGTCGCCGGACGGTCGCAGGCTCGCGCTGACGCTGTCCCGCGACGGTAACCTGGACATCTACACGCTGGAACTCGCCACGCAGAGCCTCGCGCGCGTCACCAGCGACGACGCGATCGACACGGAGCCCGAGTGGTCGCGCGACGGCCAGAGCCTGTACTTCACGTCGGACCGGGCAGGCAACGCACAGATCTACCGGGTCGCGCTCGACGGCTCGCGCAAGGCCGACCGCGTCACGTTCACGAACGGCTACAACGCCCGGCCGCGCCTGTCGCCCGACGGCAAGGAACTCGCGATGGTGACGCTCGATCGAGGCGGCTACCGGATCGCCGTCATGGATCTCGGCACGCGGAACCTGCGGATCCTGACCAATGCCAGCCAGGATGAATCACCGAGCTTCGCGCCGAACGGCGCGCTGCTGATCTACGCGACGCGCGAACGCAGTCGCGGGTCGCTCGCGATCGTCTCGTCCGACGGGCGCTTCCAGCAGCGCTTGAGCTCGGACCAGGGCGACGTGCGCGAGCCGGCGTGGTCGCCGTTCCCGGCGCGCTGATGCTCGCCGTTGGAGGTTGTGGTAAAAGGCGCGCACCCTGCGGTGCACCCCGGTCATCGCTCGAGCCTGTTCGAAGGAGCCATAGAAACATGAAGCCCATTCACGCCCTTGCCGTCGTCGTCATCGCCTTCGGCCTCGCCGCCTGCCAGAAGCCGAAGCAGGTCCAGCCCGACACCTCGGGGGCCGCCTCGACGACGGACGCGGGTGCCGCCGGCACCAGTGGCCTCGGAGCGGAGGACTCGGGCGCCGCTGGCGGGCCGCTCACGCCGCAGCAGCAGGCGCTGGCCGACCTGCAGCAGAAAAGCATCGTCTATTTCGACTTCGACAGCAGCGAGATTCGTGCCGAGTACGTGCCGGTCGTGGCGGCCCACGCCGCGTACCTCGTCAAGTTCCCGACCGCGCGCGTTCGCCTCGAGGGGCACACGGACGAGAAGGGCTCCCGCGAGTACAACATCGGTCTCGGCGAGCGCCGTGCGCAAACCGTCCGCCGCGCGCTGATGCTGCAGGGCGTGGCCGAAGCGCAGATCACCACGGTCAGC
Organism: uncultured Gammaproteobacteria bacterium; assembly: GCA_963777725.1. GTDB lineage: Bacteria > Pseudomonadota > Gammaproteobacteria > Steroidobacterales > Steroidobacteraceae > RPQJ01. The sequence goes on along the minus strand of CAVZRR010000014.1, from coordinate 299,559 downwards.
TACGGCGAGGAACGCCCGGCAGTGGAAGGCTCCGACGACGCAGCGCTCGCGCAGAACCGGCGCGTCGAGCTCGTGCACGCTCAGTGAGGCGCCGATGAACGCACGCCCGATCGTCATCGCCGTGATGGCTGGCCTGCTCGCGCTGGCCACGTCCGCCCAGGGCCGCACGGCCAGCAACAAGGAACTCGAGGCGCGCGCCAACGAGATGGACGCCCGGCTGGGCACGGTCGAGCGGGCCAACGAGAACCTGGTGCCGATGCAGCAGCAGATCGAATCTGCTCGCGCCGAGTTGCGCACGCTGCGCGGCCAGATCGAGGAAGCGCGGCACGAGCTCGAGACGCTGCGCCAGCAGCAGCGCGACCTGTACGGCGACCTCGACCGGCGACTGCTGCTGCTCGAGCACGGCGCGGCTCCCACGGCGGCTACGGGCACCGCGCCGCCGTCGGCGGACCAGATCCGGGTGGACGACGAGGCGAACGTCTACGGGGACGCTTTTGCAGCGCTCAAGGCCGGCCGGTACGAGGATGCCGTGCGTGGCTTCCAGCTCTACCTGACGAAATATCCGGACGGTCCGCGCGCCGACAATGCCGGCTACTGGCTCGGCGAGGCGCTGTACGTGCAGAAGAACTATGAAGCGGCACTGCGGGCCTTCCAGGACATGCTGGCGCGGTTCCCCGATTCGCGGAAGGCCGGCGACGCCGAGCTCAAGGTGGGCTTCTGCCAGTACGAGCTCAAGGCGTTTCGCAATGCCCGCACGACGCTCGAGCGAGTGGCGTCGGGATACCCGGGGTCCGATGCGGCCCGGCTGGCCCAGGAGCGCCTGGCAAGGATGGACGTCGAGCGCCGGTGAGCCGCCTGAAGATCACCGAGACCTTCGTCTCGATCCAGGGCGAGGCCGACGCGATCGGCTGGCCCACGCTGTTCATCCGGCTCACCGGTTGCCCGCTGCGCTGCGTGTACTGCGATACCCAGTACGCCTTTCACGGCGGCGAATGGCGCAGCGTCGAGCAGCTGCTCGAGGTGGCGAACGGCAGTGGCGTCCGTCACGTGTGCGTCACCGGCGGCGAGCCGCTGGCGCAGAAGGCGTGCCTCGATCTGCTCGAAGGCCTCTGCGATGCGGGTTACCAGGTGTCGCTGGAGACCAGTGGCGCCATGGACGTGGCCCCGGTCGACCCGCGGGTCAGCCGCGTCGTGGACCTGAAGACACCGGATTCCGGCGAAGTCGCACGCAACAAGCTCGCGAACCTGGGCGTGCTGAACGCCCGCGACCAGTTGAAGGTCGTCGTCTGCTCGCGGAGCGATTACGAATGGGCCCGCGATTTACTGAAAGCGGAGGGCCCGATGCCATGCCAGGTGCTGCTGTCCCCGAGCTGGGGCCAGGTGGAGCCGCGCGAGCTCGCGGAATGGATCCTCGCCGACCGGCTGGACGTCCGCCTGCAGGTGCAGTTGCACAAGGTTCTCTGGGGCAATGAGCCCGGTCGATGAACGCGCCTGCCGGACCCGTTGCAGCTGAGGCGTCGTTGCGGCCACCGGCCGTGGTGCTGGTGTCCGGTGGACTCGATTCCGCGACTTGCCTCGCGATCGCTCGCGCCGAGGGATTCGCGTGCCACGCGCTGAGCTTTGCCTACGGCCAACGACACGAAGCCGAACTGGCGGCCGCCCGGCGCGTCGCGACTGCACTCGGCGCCGTCCAGCATCGCGTGATGACCATCGACCTCGCGGCTTTTGGCGGCTCGGCGCTGACCGACCCGTCGATCGCGGTGCCGGAGACGCCGTCGGGCGGCATCCCGGTGACCTACGTGCCGGCGCGCAACACGATTTTCCTGTCGATGGCGCTGGCCTGGAGTGAAGTGCTCGGCGCGCACGACATCTTCATCGGCGTCAATGCGGTCGATTATTCAGGCTACCCGGACTGCCGGCCGGAGTTCGTCGAGTCGTTCGAGCGGATGGCCAATCTCGCGACCCGGGCCGGTGTGCGAAGATGTCACGCGGCTGCGCATCCGCGCACCGCTGATCTCGCTGAGCAAGGCCGAGATCATCCAGCGAGGCGTTGCGCTGGGCGTGGATTACGGCCTGACGGTGTCCTGTTACCAGGCCGACGCGCAGGGCCGGGCCTGCGGCGTGTGCGATTCGTGTCGATTGCGGCGCGACGGGTTTGCCGCGGCCGGCGTACCCGATCCGACCCCGTACCGGTGATCGGCCGGGCCCGATCCGGTATCATTCGCGACCCTCCCCACGGCGGGCCGTTAGCTCAGCGGTAGAGCAGCTGGCTTTTAACCAGTTGGTCGATGGTTCGATCCCATCACGGCCCACCATTAAAGCACCATAAAACAAGGCATTGTGGCGCTTCAACGCAGTCCGGCGGGGTCGGGTGCCCACTCGAGTCAGCATAGAGTCACCAGGCGGCGTCCGCCACCCTCAAGAGCAGTCCGTGTCCTCACGGTATCCGGCGCCTCGCGATCCGCAAGACCATGTCTCGCTCGATCTTCAGCATGATCAGGAGGGGCAGGACGGCCAGGGCGATCAGGTACTTCATGTGTTTTTCCTCCGACTTGCGTGAATTCGGCGTCACAGTGCAGTGACCGGATCGCGCGGCCCGAGTTCAAACTTCTCGATATCATCGACCCTCGCGCTCAGGACGTCCTTGGCGACTGCGCATTGGCATGCTGCGCCGCACCTGCAGTACCATCGCGCCCCTACAGTTTCAACTGAAACGAATTGTTCGGGGGACGAGCATGGCCGACCTTTTCGACAATCCGATGGGCACCGACGGCTTCGAGTTCGTCGAGTACACCGCGCCCGACCCGGTCCTGCTGCGCACGCTGTTCGAGCGCATGGGATTCCCGGTGGTGGCCCGCCATCGCAGCAAGAACGTCACGCTTCACAAGCAGGGCGACATCAACTTCATCATCAACGCCGAGCCCGAGGGATTCGGCCAGCGCTTTGCGCAATTGCACGGCCCGTCGGCCTGCGCGATGGGTTTCCGCGTCCGTGACGCCGCGGCGGCCTTCAGGCGCGCCTGCGATCTCGGCGCCACGCCCGTCGCGAACCCGGTCGGGCCCATGGAACTCAACATCCCGGCGATCGAGGGCATCGGCGGCAGCATCATCTACCTGGTCGACCGCTACGGCGACCGCACGATCTACGACGTCGATTTCGTGCCAGTCCCACAGGCTGCCCCGAGCCGCGCGGCGGGCCTGTCGGTCATCGATCACCTGACGCACAACGTGCAGCGCGGCCGCATGGATCATTGGGCCGGGTTCTACGAGCGCCTGTTCAACTTCCGCGAGATCCGCTACTTCGACATCGAAGGCAAGAAGACGGGGCTCTTCAGCCGCGCGCTGACGAGCCCGTGCGGCAGGATCCGCATCCCGATCAACGAGTCGCAGGACGACAAGTCGCAGATCGAGGAGTACCTGCGCGAGTACAAGGGCGAGGGCATCCAGCACATCGCGCTCGCGACGGACGACATCTACGCGTCGGTGGATCAGCTGCGCAGCAACGGCATCGATTTCCAGGACACGCCCGACACCTATTACGAAGGCGTGACGACGCGTGTGCGGGGCCACCGCGAGTCGCTTGACGAACTCGCGAAGCGGGGCATCCTGATCGACGGCAGCGACCAGGACGGGATCCTGCTGCAGATCTTCACGAAGAACGTCATCGGGCCGATTTTCTTCGAGATCATCCAGCGCAAGGGCAACGAAGGCTTCGGCGAAGGCAATTTCCGCGCCTTGTTCGAGTCGATCGAGCTCGACCAGGAGCGCAGGGGAGTCATTTGAGGAAGGGGATAGGGGATAGGGGATAGGGGATAGGAAGAGGGTGGGGCAGTGAAACGATACATACCGGTTTCGAGGGTGGAGGGGACGGCCTCGAGGCAGGCGCACTGCGACTTGCCGCAGGGCACGTATGAGCGGGAAATGAGCAAGGAGGGGTTCTTCGGCCCGGCCGCGTTCTTTCATCACCGGCATCCGCCGACGGGTTGGACGGATTTCACGGGGCCGTTGCAGCCACACGCTTTCGACCTCACGAAGCTTCCGGTGAGCGGCTGCAGTCCCTGGTCGGCCGCCCAGTTGCTGACAAATGCGCACTGCCGGATGCGTTACTGGCGGCTCGCGTCGAGCATGCCGCGTCTCGCCCGCAATGCAGACGGGGACGACCTGCTGTTCATCCACTCCGGCGCCGGCGACCTGCATTGCGACTTCGGCCACCTGGCGCTCGAGGCTGGCGACTACGTCGTGCTGCCGCGCGGTACGATGTGGCGCATCGAATGCGCCGCCGCAATCGACGTGCTGATGGTCGAGGCGACGAATTCGAGCTACATGCTGCCCGAGAAGGGACTGGTCGGGAATCACGCGATCTTCGACCCCGCGATGCTCGATGCCCCGAAGATCGACGCCGAGTTCATCGCGCAGCAGAGCGACACGGCGCGTTGGGAAGTCGAGGTCAAGCGCCGCAACGCGCTGTCGTTGATCGCCTATCCCTTCAACCCGCTCGACGCAGTGGGCTGGCACGGCGAACTCTCGGTGGTGCGGATCAACGTGCGCGACCTGCGGCCCCTGATGAGCCACCGTTACCACCTGCCACCCTCGGCCCACACGACGTTCCTCGCCAATCGTTTCGTCGTCTGCACGTTCGCGCCGCGACCGTTCGAGTCGGATCCGGGCGCGCTCAAAGTGCCGTTCTTCCACAACAACGACGACTACGACGAGGTGCTGTTCTACCATGCGGGCGACTTCTTCAGTCGCGACAACATCCACCCTGGGATGATGACGTTCCACCCCGGCGGCTTCACGCATGGTCCACACCCGAAGGCCCTGACGCGCATGTTCCAGCAGGCCAAGCCCGCGACCGACGAGTACGCGGTCATGATCGACACGCGCGATGCGCTCGACGTGGGGTCGGGCGCCGCAAGCGTCGAGTGGACGGGTTACGTCGACAGCTGGAAGACCCCGCGATGAAACTCGCCTCGCTCAGGAACGGCGCGCGCGACGGCCAACTCCTCGTCGTCAGTCGCGACCTGTCGCGGGCACTGCCGGTGCCGCACATTGCGCCGAACCTGCAGGCGGCGCTCGACGAGTGGGCGAGGATCGCGCCTCGGCTCGAGGAGGCCGCCCAGGACCTGGAGGACGGAAACGCGGCGGGCAGTTTCCCGTTCCAGCCGACGCAAGTGCTCGCGCCTTTGCCGCGTGCTCATCACTGGGTGGACGGGTCGGCCTACGTGAATCACGTCGAGCTCGTCCGCAAGGCCCGCGGCGCCGAGATGCCGCCGAGCTTCTGGACGGATCCGCTGGTCTACCAGGGTGGCTCGGACGACTTCCTGCCGCCCACGGCGGACGTTGCGCTGCCGAGCGAGGCGCACGGCATCGACCTCGAGGCCGAGGTGGCCGTGATCACCGACGACGTGCCGATGGGCACGACCGCGACCGAGGCCCGGCCGCACATCAAGCTGCTGATGCTCGTCAACGACTGGTCGCTGCGCAACCTGATCCCGGCGGAACTGGCCAAGGGATTCGGCTTCTACCAGTCGAAGCCAGCCACGGCTTTCTCGCCCGTTGCGGTGACACCGGACGAACTCGGCGATGCCTGGGACGGCGGCAAAGTGTCGCTGCCGCTCGTCTCCCACATCAACGGCCAGCTGTTCGGGCACCCTGAAGCCGGGGTGGACATGACCTTCGATTTTCCGCGCCTGATCGAGCATGTCACGCTGACGCGGCGGCTCGGGGCCGGCGCGATCGTGGGTTCCGGCACGGTTTCGAATTATGATCGCTCCCGCGGCTCATCGTGCCTCGCCGAGCGCCGCATGCTGGAGCAGGTCGAGCACGGCAAGGCCACCACGCCGTTCCTGAACTTCGGGGACCGGGTGCGCATCGAGATGTTCGATCGCGAAGGCCGCAGCATTTTCGGGGCGATCGACCAGAAGGTCGTGGCGGCCCGCTGAGCGGCGCCACGATCCGAGGGTGAAGTGCGACATGTTCGGCAACCTTGAGACCCTGCCCGCGGACCCCATTCTCGGCGTCACCGCCGCGTTCCGTCGCGACCTGGCGCCCGACAAAGTGGACCTGGGCGTCGGCGTCTATCGCGACGATCTTGGCAACACGCCGGTCCCCTCCGCGATCCGCGAGGCCGAGCGCGAGCTGCTCGCCGCGCAGACGTCCAAGACCTACGTCGGCCCGGCCGGCAACGTGGAATTCAACGAACGCATCGTTGCGCTCGCGCTCGGGCCGCTCGCCGAGAGCCTCAAGGAGCGCACGGCCACGATCCAGACCGTGGGGGGTTGCGGCGCGCTGCGGATCGGCGCCGAACTGGTCCGCGCCTCGGAACCGCGCGCCGTCGTGCACGTCAGCGATCCGACGTGGGCGAACCACGAGCCGCTGGTCGGTAGCTCCGGACTCACGCTGCAGCGTTACCCGTATTACGACCCGGCGACGCGGCAGGTCGCCTTCGAGCCGATGATGGAGCAGCTCGAACGGCTGCCGGCGGAAGCCATCGTGCTGCTGCACGGCTGTTGCCACAATCCGACCGGCGTCGACCTGTCGCCGTCGCAATGGACCATCGTGGCCGAGACGCTGGCCCGACGCGGGCTGGTGCCGTTCGTGGATCTCGCCTACCAGGGCTTCGGCGACGATCTCGAGGCCGACGTCGCGGGGTTGCGGATCGTCGCCGAGCGCGTGCCCCAGTTCCTGCTCGCGGTTTCCTGCTCGAAGAACTTCGGTGTCTATCGCGAGCGGACCGGCGTCCTTGCGATCGTCGCGGAGAGTCCGGGCGTAGCGACGGCCATCGCCACGCACCAGGCGCGCACCGCGCGTCGCATGTACTCGATGCCACCGGACCACGGCGCCGCCGTGGTGGCGCGCCTGTTGGCCGATGAACGGCTGCGCGCGCTCTGGGAATCCGAGCTGCGCGATATGGTGGCTCGGATGAAGTCGCTGCGCGCGCTGCTCGCCGAGCGCCTGCACGCACGGCGGCCGGACCGGGATTTCTCCTGGCTGACCCGGCAGCGCGGCATGTTCTCGCTGCTCGGCATCGACGCAGCCGCGATCGCCGAGCTGCGCGACCGGCATCATGTCTATTTGCCGCCGGACGGCCGCATCAACATCGCCGGCGTCAGCGAGGCGAACGTGGAGCGCGTCGCCGACGGCATCGTGAGCGTGCTGGGCGGTTGAGGCTCCGCGCGTGAAGCTCTGCCCGAAGTTGATCCTCGAGGGCACGCGGCTCACACACAAGACCGACATCGCTTTTGCGCTCAACGAGCATCCGCGCGTGGTCGGCCCGCGCAAGTACCGTTACCACTCGCCGGTGATCTCTGCGGAGTGGTGCGCCTTCACCAACGTGCCCTGGGGCCGCGGCCTGATCAACTTCGAGCCGCAGGAAGAGGCGCTCGCGATGGAGACGTATGCCACCTGGGCGCGGCTGTTCGAGCTGCAGCGCTACTACTCGTGGATCATCGATCGCTTCCACATCTCGACGGTCGTTTACCAGCGCCGGTCCCACGGGCGCGAGTTCGACTTCCGCTGGCTCGAGGAACGGCTGCTGCCGCTCGGCTTCCGGCTCGTCCTCTGCACGCGCAGCCCGGAGTCGTTCGCGCAGGCGCGTGCAGAGCGCCTGAAGGTTTCCGGCAATCCGGGCCAGTACGACGACCTGACACCGTTCATCGCGGAGCAGGACGAGATGCGGTTCGAGGTCGGGCGCTCGTTGCTGCCGTCGTTCGAGCTGGACGTTTCCGACGACGATATCGTGGGTGCGGCGGACCGGGTTGCGACCTGGCTCGAGGCCACGGGCGGGCTCACGCTCGATTAATTGCGTCGACTTGCTGGTCTGTGTCGCCAGCAGGTTCCGGGAGTGCCCGCGAAACCGCCGTGAACCCATCCATGGGGGCTCCGCGCGCGGCGTCCATGCCGCGCACGGTTTCGCGAGCACTCCCGGAACCTGCTGGCGACACCGACCGGACGGCGGCGCACCTGGCGCCGCCTGAGCCACGCTTCGCGCAAGAGTTTGGCTGCACGTCACGCGCTGCCGAGAGTCGCGACGCGATCGCGATCGCCAGCCGCGCAGCTGAGCCGCAGGCGAGCGCGCTGAGTGTTCGGGGTTTCTTCGCCGGGCCGTGCGCGGCATGGACGCCGCGCCCGGAGCCCACAGGGAAGTGTTCACGGCGTCCCGGCGAGGAAACCCCGAACACTCAGCGCGCGCGCCGAGGACAGCCGCGCGAGCTAAGCGGAAGCGCCAGCGGCAGCCGACTCGTCGAACCGCGGATAGCGCCCCAACGCGAGCAGCGACACCGCGCCAACGACGAACAACACCGCCGCAACGTACAGGATTGGCTGATAGCTGCCCGTCACGTCGAACACCTTGCCGAACAGGAACGGGGACAGGCCCGACGCGAAACCGAAGACCGAATACTGCAAACCGTACAGGCGCCCGTAGTTTGCGAGGCCGAAGTAGCGAGCGGTCAGGTAGGCGACCAGATCCGTTTCGGCGCCCGCGGCGAGACCGACCAACATCGCTGACAGAAATGCAGCAGACGGTGCGACTTCGGGCTGGGCGAGCAGGAAGCACGCGGCTGCGGGCAGCGCCAGCATCGGCAGGGTCACGGCCGGCGCCCAGAACCGGTCGATCAGGAAGCCGGCGACGAGCCGGCCGGCCATGACGCTCAGGCCGATCACTCCCGCAAAGCGGGCGGCTTCGCGCGGTTCGAAACCGCGGTCCATCAGCAGCGGCTGGAAATTCGTGATCGAGCCGCCGACGCCGATGGCCACGCACAGGATCGATCCCGCGATGACCCAGAACCGATAATCGCGCAGCGCCGCGCCGACTGTCACGCCAGCTCGGCTCGCCGCCGGCATGACCGACGTCGCGTCAGCGTTTGTCGGCTCGCGGAACAACGCGATCACGACCGGCAGTGCGACCAGCAGCGGCAGCAGTGCAATGCCGAGAAACGCTTGCCGCCAGCCGTATTTCTCGATGAGCCAGGTGGCGAAGCTCGGCAGGAAGGCGGCGGTCAGGCCCGTGCCCATCAGCGTCAACGCCAGCGCGAGCCCGCGGTTGTAGACGAACCATGCATTGATCGCGCGGGTCCACGTCACCGGGGTCGAACCGCCGCCGAGTGCGCCCAGCAGTATCCACAGCAGGTAGAAGCCGAAAAGCGAGGCAGGCGTGAACGCCAGCGCGGCAAAGCACAAGCCGAACAGGGTCAGTGTGCCGATGGCGACCTTGCGCACGCCGACCCGGTCGGCAAGCCCGCCGACGAACGGCACGGTCAGCACGACGGCCATCGTGAACCCGAAGAGTGCAAGCTGGATATCGCCGCGGCCCCAGCCAAACTCGTCGGCCAGCGGCTTCGTGAACGGGCCGATCGAGTTGAACGGGATCGGCGAGGCGCCGCAGGCCGTGCCGAGCGCGGCGGCGAGCAGCACGGGCCAACCCCGGCGAAATTCGACTGCGGTCAGGTTCATGCCGGGGTCGTGCGTCGGCTGCAATGACGGAACGGCGGCCAATGTAAGCGTTTTCGGCCGCGGACTCATGCCCGGCGCGCGGACTAGCAGGAGTGTCCCCCTTGCTATAGAATCCGCGCCTCGGGAAACCGTCAGCCTGCGATCAAGTCGTTGATCGGCGCGGCTTCCCGGCCGGGCGGGGCAGCTCAAGAAACGGGGCTGGCCAGTGCGGCGGGAGATTCGCCAGAGAAGTCCCCCATGCGGGGATTTTTCATTTGCGGGGTGGGCTGCGGCCCGACGGCCGCGAAGGAACGAATGGGCCGCCGGCCCATTTTTTGTTTCTGCGTGCGATGCAAGGGCGGGGCGATGCTCAGGGACACCCTGGTGACGCTGGTGCGACCGGTGGTCGAGGATCTGGGTTACGAGCTCTGGGAGCTCGAATACTCGCCGGGGCGCGGCAACGGGTTGCTGCGCGTGTACATCGACGCGCCCGCCGGCATCGCGATCGACGATTGCGAGCGGGTGAGCCGGGCCGTGAGCGCTTTGCTCGACGTCGAGGACCCCGTGCCGGGCCAGTACACGCTGGAGGTGTCCTCGCCGGGCCTCGAGCGGCCGCTCAGGACGCCGGAGCACTTCGCGCCGTACGCCGGGGAGAAGGTTTTCGTGGAGATGGCGCAGCCGGTCGAGGGTCGGCGCCGTTTCGAGGGGGTGCTGGTCGCGACCGGCGCCCGGACGATCGAGGTCGAAGTGGACGGTCGGCGCCATGTGCTGCCGATCGATGGCATTCGCAAGGCGCATCTCGCGCCGGACGTTTGAACCCCGCATTGCGGGAGGACGAGAGATGAGCAAAGAAATCCTCAGAGTGGCCGAAGAAGTTTCCAACGAGAAAGGCGTCGACAAGGAAATCATCTTCGAGGCGCTCGAAATCGCGCTCGCTTCCGCCACACGCAAGAAGTACGGCGAGGAGATCGACGTCCGCGTCGCGATCAACCGCAAGACGGGCGAGTACGACACGTTCCGTCGCTGGAAGGTTTTCGCCGACGACTCGACGGAGCTCGAGTTCCCGGACAAGGAGCTGCGCCTCGATGACGCGCTCGACGTCACGCCGGAAGCCGAGGTCGGCGGCTACGTCGAGACGCCGCTCGAGTCCGTGGCGTTCGGTCGCATCGCCGCGCAGACCGCGAAGCAGGTCATCGTGCAGAAAGTGCGCGAGGCCGAGCGGGCGCAGGTCGTCGAGCAGTACAAGGGCCGCATCGGCCAGCTCGTCTCGGGCCTCGTGAAGCGCGTCGACCGCAACGGCATCTTCGTGGACCTCGGCGGCAATGCCGAAGGGTTCATCGGCCGCGAGGCGATGATTCCCCGCGAACCCGTGCGCACGCAGGACCGCATCAAGGCTTTCCTGAAGGACGTGCGCTCCGAGCCGCGCGGCCCGCAGCTGTTCCTGAGCCGCACGGCGCCGGAGTTCCTGATCGAGCTGTTCAAGCTCGAGGTGCCTGAGGTGGGCCAGGGCCTGATCAACATCCTCGGCGCCGCCCGGGACCCGGGTGCCCGCGCCAAGATCGCCGTGCGCAGCAACGACCCGCGCATCGATCCGGTCGGGGCCTGCGTCGGCATGCGCGGTTCGCGCGTGCAGGCGGTTTCGAACGAGATCGCCGGCGAGCGCGTCGACATCATCCCGTTCGACGACAACCCCGCGCAGTTCGTCATCAACGCCATGGCGCCGGCCGAGGTGAGCTCGATCGTCGTCGACGAGGAAGCCCACGCCATGGACATCGCGGTCGCCGAGGAAAAGCTGTCGCAGGCCATCGGCCGCGGCGGCCAGAACATCCGGCTCGCGAGCGAGCTGACCGGGTGGAAGCTCAACATCATGAGCGAGCAGGCCGCTGAGGAGAAGAGCGAGTCCGAGCAGCGCGACCTGCGCGAACTGTTCATGAAGCAGCTCGACGTGGACGAGGACGTGGCCGCGATCCTGGTGCAGGAGGGTTTCTCCAGCATCGAGGAAATCGCCTACGTGCCGCAGTCCGAGCTTGCCGGCATCGAGGAGTTCGACGAGAACATCGTCCAGGAGCTGCGCAACCGCGCCCGTGACGTGCTGCTGACGCAGGCGATCGCGAGCGAGGAGACGCTGGTCGGCGCCGATCCGGCGGACGACCTGCTCGAAGTCGAAGGCATGGACGACGAGCTCGCCGGCGAGCTCGCCCGCCACGGCATCGTGACTCGCGAGGATCTCGCGGAGCAGGCGGTGGACGACCTTGCGGAGATTCCCAACCTCGACCCGCAGCGCGCCGGCGAGCTGATCCTGGCTGCGCGCAAGCACTGGTTCGAGCAGAGCCAGCAGGCCTGAGCGGAGGTATCCCATGGCGGAAGTCACAGTCAGCCAATTTGCCGAGGTGCTCAAGGTCCCGGTCGAGCGGCTCATCACGCAGCTCGACGAGGCCGGCATCAAGGTCTCGGGCGCCGACGACATCATCAGCGATGAGGCCAAGATGGAGCTCCTGACGCACCTGCGCCGCGCGCACGGTCGTCAGGAAGACGCAGCCGCCGCCCCACGCAAGATCACGCTGAAGCGCAAGGCGCAGCAGGAGATCAAGGTCGCGTCCACGCTGGGCCGGGCGCGCACCGTCAACGTCGAAGTGCGCGTGAAGAAGACCTACCTGAACCGCACGGTGCTCGAGGAAGAGCAGCGCCAGCGGCAGGAGGAAGTTGACCGGCAGCGCCAGGCCGAGGAGTCGGTGCGGCTCGAGGCGGAGCGGCGCGAGGCCGAATTGCGCGACGCCGAGCGGCTCGAGCGCGAGCGGCTCGAACGCGAGGCGCAGGCAAGGGTGGACGAGGAGGAGCGACAGCGCGCCGCGGCCGCGGCGCAGCACCAGGCCGAGACGCGCGAGCACGTCCGGCACGAAAAGACCGAGCCCGTCGCGGAGCCGAGCGCGGCCGAGCCCGTGCGCGCGGCTCCGCCGCCCCGGCCCAAGGCTCCGGAGCCGGTGCAGGACCGCAAGGGAGGCTCCACGAAGTACGGTCGGCAGGAGCTGCACGTCGCCGGCGACGCGAGCGCGCGCTTCAAGAAGCGGCAGCAGGCGAGCCGTTATCGGCGGCCGGTGCAGGTCAGCGTCGATTCCCGCGGCGGCGAGTTCGCGCAGCCGACGGCGCCGGTCAAGCGCGAGGTCCAGCTGCCGGAAACGATCACCGTCGGCGAGCTGGCCAACCGCATGGCGGTCAAGGCCAACGAAGTCATCAAGACGATGATGAAGATGGGCGTGATGGCGACCATCAACCAGCCCATCGACCAGGACACGGCGCAGCTCGTCGTCGAGGAATTCGGCCACACGGCCGTGCGCCTCAAGGAAGACGTGCTCGAGGACCAGCTGAATACCGGGGTCGGCGAACTCGAACTGCTGCCACGCGCGCCGGTCGTCACCATCATGGGTCACGTCGACCACGGCAAGACCTCGCTGCTCGACTACATTCGGCGCGCCAAGGTGGCTGCGGGCGAGGCGGGCGGCATCACCCAGCACATCGGCGCCTATCAAGTCGAGACGCCCAAGGGACCGATCACGTTCATCGACACGCCGGGCCACGCGGCCTTCACGGCGATGCGCGCCCGTGGCGCGCACGTGACCGACATCGTCGTGCTCGTGGTCGCGGCCGACGACGGCGTCATGCCGCAGACGGTGGAGGCGATCCAGCACGCGCGCGCGGCCAACGTCGCGATCGTCGTCGCGGTCAACAAGATCGACAAGCACGGCGCGGACCCCGACCGGGTGCGCAACGACCTCGGCAAGCAGAACGTGATTCCCGAGGAGTGGGGCGGCGACACGATGTTCGTCAACGTCTCGGCGCACACCGGGGCGGGCATCGACCAGCTGCTCGAGAGCATCCTGCTGCAGGCCGAAGTGCTCGACCTCAAGGCGCCGACCGCCGGCCCCGCCGTCGGCGTGGTGCTCGAGTCGAGCATCGAGAAGGGCCGCGGCGCGGTGGCGACCGTGCTCGTCAAGCGCGGCACCCTCAAGGCCGGCGACCCGATCATCGCGGGCCAGGAGTTCGGCCGCGTGCGCGCCATGTTCGACGCGACGGGCAAGCAGGTGGCCGAGGCCGGCCCGTCGACGCCGTTGGCGGTGCTCGGGCTCTCGAACGCCCCCAACGCGGGCGACGACCTGCTGGTCGTCGAAAGCGAGCGCAAGGCGCGCGAAGTGGCCCTGTATCGCCAGGGCAAGTTCCGCGACGTGCGGCTCGCGAGCGCGGCGAAGAAGTCCGATGACGTCTTCTCGCAGCTGGCCGAAGCCGCGAGCGCGAACGTGCAGCTCATCGTCAAGGCCGACGTGCAGGGCAGCGCCGAGGCGTTGCGCGACGCGCTGTCGAAGCTCGGCACCGACGAGGTGGCCGTCAAGGTCATCGCGAGCGGCGTGGGCGGCATCACCGAGTCCGACGTGACGCTGGCCGCGGCCTCGAAGGCGCGGATCATTGGCTTCAACGTGCGTGCCGACGGCGCAGCGCGCACCGCAATGAAGGACAACGGCGTCGAGGTCAACTACTACAGCATCATCTACGAGGCGATCGACGACGTGAAGCAGGCGGTCTCCGGCCTGCTCAAGCCCGAGGTCAAGGAACAGATCGTCGGCCTCGCCGAGGTGCGTGAAGTGTTCCGCTCGAGCAAGTTCGGCACGGTGGCCGGCTGCCTGGTCGTCGAGGGCGTCATCAAGCGCGGCAACCCGGTGCGCGTATTGCGCGACAACGTGGTCATCCACCAGGGCGAGCTCGACTCGCTGCGGCGCTTCAAGGACGACGTCAACGAAGTCCGCGCCGGCACCGAGTGCGGCATCGGCGTGCGCAACTACAACGACATCCGGGCGGGTGACCAGATCGAGTGCTTCGCCCGGGTCGAGGTCGCGCGCAGCGCGTAACGGTGCGCCATGCCTCGTGAAGTCCCGCGTGCCCGTCGCGTCGCCGAGCAGGTGCAGCGCACGCTGTCGGAGATGCTGCGTCGCGACGTCAACGATCCGCGCCTGAAGCCCGTGACGATCACCCACGTCAAGATGTCGCCGGACCTCTCGCACGCGTGGGTGCAGTTCCAGTTGCTCACCGGCGACGCGCACGACCCCGAGCAGCAGGAGATCCTCGACGAGGCGTCGGGCTACCTGCGCGGCCCGCTCGGTCGCGCGCTGCGGCTGCGCATCGCGCCGCACATCCACTTCCAGCCGGACGAGGAACTCGAGCGCGGGCAGCGGCTCGACGCGCTGATCACGCAGGCCGTTCGCCAGGACGAGGCGCGGCACCCGGCGGGTGACGAGCCGCCCGCAGACGAATCGAAGTGACGGCCCGCCCACCGGGGCGAAGCGCCGGCGAGCGCCCGCGCTGGCGCGATCTCGACGGCATCGTTCTGCTCGACAAGCCCACCGGCCTCGGTTCGACCCCCGCCTTGCAGCGCGTTCGCCGCCTGCTGCGCGCGGCCAAGGCCGGGCATGCCGGCACGCTCGACCCGATGGCGACCGGCATGCTGCCGCTGTGCTTCGGCCAGGCGACCAAGGCATGCGGGCAGTTGCTCGGATCCGGGAAGGCTTACCGGGCGCGAGTGACGCTTGGCGCGGCCACGGACACTGGTGACGCCGACGGAGCCGTGATCCGCTCGGCGCCGGTTCCGGTCGTCGACCGCGCCGAGCTCGAACGGACGCTGGCCACGCTGGTGGGCTCGCGCGACCAGGTTCCGCCCATGTATTCGGCGCTCAAGCACGCGGGCCGGCCGCTTTACGAGATGGCCCGGCGCGGCGAGGAGATCGCCCGGGCACCGCGGCGGATCACGATCCACCGGATCGAGCTGCAGGACTTCGACGCCGTCTCGCTGCAATTCGACGTGGTGTGCTCGAAAGGCACCTACATCCGGGTGCTCGGCGAGGAGCTTGCGACTGCCCTCGGCACGGCCGGGCACCTGTCGGCGCTGCGCCGCCTGTGGGTGGAACCGTTCGAGGATCGCGCGATGGTCACGCTGGAGGCGGTCGAGGCCTGGGTTGCGGATCATCCGGCTGAGGCCGAGCGGCCGGCCTGGCTGTTGCCGGTCGATGCAGCTTTCGCGACGCTGCCGCGCGTCGATCTCGACGCGCGCTCGAGCCTGCACCTGAGGCAGGGCCGCGAGCTGCCGGCGCCGGCGCCGGCGTCGCTCGCGGCCGGCGAATTGGCCCGTGCCTACGACCCGGCGAGCCGATTCCTGGGCCTGGTGACCTGCGGATCCGCGGGGCAGATCCGGGTCGAGCGCCTGTTCGTGCCCGGCGCCGCCGGAGAAGATGCCGAAACGGCTTGAGAAATCAGCGCTTTGCCGGGTAAAATGCGCGGCTCAATTCAAGGTTATTACAAGGTTTCGAGGACTCCAAACGATGGCACTGTCCACCGAGCGCAAGACCGAGATCGTCGGCAATTACAGCCGCGGCGCGAAAGACACGGGTTCGCCCGAAGTCCAGATCGCGCTTCTCTCGGCACGCATCAACGAACTCAGCGAGCACTTCAACGTGCACAAGGGCGACCACGCATCGCGACGCGGGCTGCTCAAGCTCGTGACGCAGCGTCGCAAGCTCCTCGATTACCTGAAGGCGACCGAGCTCAGCCGCTACCAGGACATCGTCAGCCGGCTCGGCCTGCGCCGCTGATCCGCCGAAGCTCCGGCCCGCATTGCGGGCCGGATTCGTTTTCGCACCCTACAAAGCTCTAGCAGCACTGGACACAATCGTGACCGTCCACAAGAAAACCTTTCAGTTCGGACCCCATTCCGTAACCATCGAGACCGGGCGCCTCGCCCGCCAGGCCGACGGCGCCGTCGTCGTCTCCATGGGCGACACCGTCGTGCTCGTCACGGCCGTCGGCCGCAAGAACGCCGACCCGAACAAGGACTTCTTCCCGCTGACCGTCAACTACGTCGAGAAGACGTACGCGGCCGGTCGCATCCCGGGCGGGTTCTTCAAGCGTGAAGGCCGCCCCTCGGAAAAGGAGACGCTGACGTCGCGCCTGATCGACCGGCCGATCCGTCCGCTGTTCCCCGAAGGCTTCTTCAACGAGGTGCAGGTCGTCCCGACCGTCATTTCGCTCGATCCCGAGATCGATTCCGACATCCCGGCGATGCTCGGAGCGTCCGCGGCGATCGCGCTGTCCGGCATCCCGTTCAAGGGTCCGATCGGCGCCGCCCGGGTCGGCTACATCGACGGCAAGTACGCGCTGAATCCGACCCAGGCCGACCTCAAGACCTCCCAGCTCGACCTCGTCGTGGCCGGCACCGCCGATGCCGTGCTGATGGTCGAGTCCGAGGCGAAGATGCTGCCCGAGGACGTGATGCTCGGCGCGGTCGTCTTCGGCCACGAGCAGATGCAGGTCGCGATCCAGGCCATCAAGGAACTTGCCGCCGAGGCAGGCAAGCCGGCCTGGGACTGGGCGCCGCCGGCCGAGGACGCGGCGCTCGTCGCGGCCGTGGCCGCGCAGGCCGAGGCCGAGCTGGGCAAGGCCTACAGCATCACCGAGAAGCAGGCGCGCTACGCGCGCGTGGGCGAGATCAAGAAGGCGGCCATCGAGGCGCTGGCCTCGGGTGAAACGCCGCAGTTCGGTGCCCGCAAGGTTGCCGACGAGATCGGTCGCCTCGAGTACAACATCGTCCGTCGCCGCATTCTCGCCGGCGAGCCGCGCATCGACGGGCGCGACATGCACACGGTGCGGCCGATCACGGTGCAGACCGGCGTGCTGCCGCGCACCCACGGCTCGGCGGTCTTCACGCGCGGTGAAACGCAGGCGCTGGTCACGACCACGCTCGGCACGGGCCGCGACGCGCAGATCATCGACGCGCTGTCGGGCGAGCGCAAAGAGCCGTTCATGCTGCACTACAACTTCCCGCCGTTCTGCGTCGGCGAGACGGGCATGATGGGCTCGCCGAAGCGCCGCGAAATCGGCCACGGCAACCTCGCGCGCCGTGGCGTCGCCGCGGCGATGCCGGACATGACGACGTTCCCGTACGTGATCCGCGTCGTCTCCGAAGTGCTCGAGTCGAACGGCTCGAGCTCGATGGCATCGGTCTGCGGCACCAGCCTCGCGTTGATGGACGCGGGCGTGCCGATCAAGGCGCCGGTCGCCGGCGTCGCGATGGGGCTCGTGCTCGAAGGCGGCAAGTTCCAGGTGCTCACCGACATCCTCGGCGACGAGGATCACCTCGGCGACATGGACTTCAAGGTGGCCGGCACGGCGGATGGCGTTACCGCGCTGCAGATGGACATCAAGATCGAGGGCATCACGCGCGAGATCATGAAGGTCGCGCTCGAGGCCGCGCACAAGGCGCGCCTGCACATCCTTGGTGAGATGGCCAAAGTCATTTCCGCGCCGCGTCCGCAGATGTCGGAGTGGGCGCCGACGATCATCACGATGAAGATCGACCCGGAGAAGATCCGCGAAGTCATCGGCAAGGGTGGCGCCGTGATCCGCGCGATCACCGAGGAGACCGGCACCAGCATCGACATCGAGAACGACGGGTCGGTCAAGATCGCGTCGGTCAATGGCGCCGCCGGCCGCGAGGCCCAGCGCCGCATCGAGCTGATCGTCTCCGACGTCGAAGTCGGCGCGGTCTACGAGGGCAAGGTCGTGCGCCTGATGGATTTCGGCGCGTTCGTGCAGATCCTGCCGGGCAAGGACGGCCTGGTGCACATCTCGCAGATTTCCGACGAGCGCGTCGAGCGCGTCAGCGACAAGCTCAAGGAAGGCGATGTCGTGCGCGTCAAAGTGCTCGAGGTCGATCGGCAGGGGCGCGTGCGCCTGTCGATGCGCAGCGTCGATGCCTGAAGCAGTCGCGCGCGGCGCGCGCGACTGAGGGGGTAGGGGATAGGGGATCGGGGATAGTAAGAAGTGGCTGCCGCTCGCACGGCGGCACCCTCTGACTATCCCCTATCCCCCATCCCCCATCCCCCATCCCCTAGTCCTTCTCGCTTTTCCCCCACGGCCCCGGCAGCCGGCTGAACACCTCTTCCTGCACGGCCTTCCAGCGCTGGTAGTTCTTCTGCGCCACGTTGGTGACGGTTTCGAGCGGGTCGATGCCGACGACGTTCTTGAAGCGATCGCGCAGCTCGCGTTGCTCGCGCGCGAACAGCCGGATGCTCTCGTCGAGGTAGCGACCGACGAAATCCTGCAGCCCGCTGCCGTAGCTGCGGATCACCTGCGACAGGAAGTCGCGGCTCATCAGTGACTCGCCAGCGCCTTCCTGCTCGGCGATCACCTGCAGCAGGATGCTGCGCGTGATGTCTTGCTGCGTCTTGCGGTCCAGCACGATGAAATCGACCCGGTCGACCACCAGTCGCCGTACGTCGGCGAGCGTCACGTAGCGGCTCTCGACCGTGTCGTAGAGACGCCGGTTCGGATACTTGCGGATCACGCGCGGGCCGCTCTTGGCGGCTTCGCCGGCAGCCGGGGTTCGCTTCGCGCGCGTGGTCTTGGTCTTTGCGGTCATTGGCGATCTTCCTGTGTTGCTTGCTGCACCGAGGCGCCGCTCGCTGCGCCTCGAGTCATTCCCGAGAAAAGTTCCGGCCGCCAGTTCGCGATGGCCCACTGCAAAACCTCGCCAGGCGATGAGCCCTCGAGCTCCACCGGCGGCCCCTGCCGCAGGAACTCCAGGACCGCGACCAACTGCGCTGCGGGCCGCTCCCGCGACAGAGCAGGCGCATCGTCCGACTTGGAGAGCTTAAGGCCCGATTCGTCCACGGCAAGTGGTAGATGCATGTATGTCAACCGCGGCAGCCCGAGTGCTTCCTGGAGCAGGATCTGCCGCGATGTGCTGCCGAGCAGGTCGGCGCCTCGCACCACGTCGGTGACGCCCTGCGCCGCGTCATCGACGACCACGGCGAGCTGGTACGCATACCAGCCGTCGCGTCGCCGCAGCACGAAATCTCCGACCGTCCGGGCCACGTTCGCACATTGCCAACCTTGGACTCGGTCCATGAACTCGACATCGCGGTCCGGGGTCCGGAAACGACAGGCGGTGCTCGTTCCGGCAGCGGCCGGCGACAGTGCGCAGCCCCGAGGGTGAAACAGCTCATCACCGGGATCCCTGCGCAGGTTCTGCGGCAACGCGGTCAACTGGGCCCGGGAACAGGCGCAGCGAAAGGTCTGTCCGGCCGCCGCGAGCCGGTCCAAGGCCGCCTGGTAGGCGTCGCCTCGCGTGCTCTGCCGCAGGATCGGACCATCCCACCGCAGGTCCAGTTGCTCGAGCGTGGCCAGGATCGCATCGGCGGCCCCGGGCCGCTCGCGAGGCGGGTCCAAGTCCTCGATCCGCACCAGCCACTCGCCGCCGCGAGTGCGCGCCTCGAGGTAACTGCCGACGGCAGCGATCAGTGAGCCAAAATGCAGCGGACCGCTCGGTGAGGGAGCGAAACGCCCGCGATAAGGGCGGACGGGATCAGCGGTACCAGTCGTCGCGGTCGCCGAACTGCTTCTCGCGTCGCTCACGCCGTTCCTGCGCCTCGACGCTCAGGGTGGCGACCGGCCGCGCTTCGAGGCGCTTCACGCCGATCGGCTCGCCCGTTTCCAGGCAATAACCGTAGGAGCCGTCCTCGATCCGCTTCAGGGCCTCGTCGATCTTGCGGATCAGCTTGCGCTCGCGGTCCCGCGTGCGCAGTTCGAGGCTGAATTCCGATTCTTGCGTGGCCCGGTCGTTCGGGTCGGGGAAGTTGGCCGCCTCGTCCTTCATGTGCAGCATCGTGCGGTCGACTTCCTGCATCAGGTCGTTCTTCCAGACCGAGAGGATCGTCCGGAAGTGCTCCAGCTGCTCCTTGTTCATGTACTCCTCGCCCTTGCGCGAGACGTACGGCTGAACATTGCGCGGCCCGGAGAGCAGGCTGGCGCTCATCTCCGGCTGGTCATCGCCAGCATCGGCTGCGACCTGGGGCTTGACGGCAGGCTTGCGGGGCACGGCGGGAGTGGGGCGCGCAGCAGGCTTGCGGACGCCTTTCGGCTCCGCCTTGCGGACGGCCGCCTTGGCCTTCGGCGCCGCCTTGACGGACGGCTTGGCAGCGGCCTTCGCAGAAACTGTCTTCTTGGCCTTGGTCGCCTTGGTAGACGGTTTCTTCACGGGCATTGCAGACTCCGGGGACACATCGAAGGACGCGGGATTATACAGACCGAGCGCCACGGGTCCACCTGTTCGGCCCGGTCCGGCCCGGCTCCGGGAAAAGCGGGGCGCCGGGCCCGGATTACGATGCTGTGAGGGACGTCACTTTCTTTTAAACTCCCCGCTTTCTCCCCCCGCCTCCCAGCCTGGGTGACCGATGCGCCTGACCAAGATCAAGCTGGCCGGATTCAAGTCCTTCGTGGATCCGACCGGCGTCAATTTCCCGAGCAACCTGGTCGGCGTGGTCGGCCCCAATGGCTGCGGCAAGTCGAACATCATCGACGCCGTGCGCTGGGTCATGGGCGAGATCTCCGCGAAGCACCTGCGCGGCGAATCGATGGCGGACGTCATCTTCAACGGCTCGGGCTCGCGCAAGCCCGTGGGCCACGCGTCGGTCGAGCTGGTGTTCGACAACTCCGACGGCAAGCTCGGCGGCGAGTACGCGAGCTACGCGGAAGTCTCGCTGAAGCGCGTCGTCTCGCGCGACGGCTCGTCGTCGTATTTCCTGAACGGCGTCCGCTGCCGGCGCAAGGACATCACGCAGCTGTTCCTGGGCACCGGCCTCGGCTCGCGCAGTTACGCGATCATCGAGCAGAACATGATCTCGCGCGTGATCGAGGCCAAGGCCGACGAGATGCGCGCGTTCCTCGAGGAGGCGGCCGGCATCTCCCGTTACAAGGAGCGCCGCCGCGAGACCGAGACCCGCATTGCGCACACCCGCGAGAACCTCGCACGGCTCTCCGACCTGCGCGACGAGGTCGAGAAGCAACTGCGCCACCTGCAGCGGCAGGCCGCCACCGCACGGCGTTACCAGGCGCTGAAGCAGGACGAGCGACAGCTGCAGGCCGAACTGCTTGCGCTCAGGTTGCGCGAGGTCGAAAGCGAGGCCGGCGCGCGCCAGGCGATCCTGAACGAGCGCGACCTCGCTCTGCAGGCTGCGCTCGCCGAGCAACGCTCGCACGAGGCGGCGATCGAGCGCGCGCGGCACGAGCACGACGCGCGGGCCGAGGTGCTCTCCGAAGTGCAGGGCCGCTACTACCAGGTGGGCGCGGAGATCTCGCGCAACGAGCAGGCGATCGAGCACTCGCGCGAGATGCGCAGCCGCCAGCGACAGGAACTCGAGCAGGTCGGCCAGGGCCTGCAGGAAGCCGAGGCCCACCGGGTGCGTGACGCGGCGCAGGCGGCCGAACTGCAGGCCGCGCTCGCGGAGCTCGAGCCCGGCCTCGAGTCGGCGCGGGCGGCCGAGGAGGCCGCGGCCGTCGAGCTCGCGGCGGCAGAGTCCGCGATGCACGAGTGGCAGGAGCGCTGGGAGGGATTCAACCAGTCGCTGCGTGGCGCGTCGTCCGCAGCGGAAGCCGAGCGGGCGCGTCTCGAGGAAATGGACAACCAGCTGCGCCGGCTGATCGCGCAGCGCGAGCGCGCGACGCAGGAACACGGCAACCTTGCCGCAGCCGACGTCGCCGCGACGCTCGGCGACATCGAACGCTCGGAGACCGAGGCCCTTGCGGCGCTCGAGGCCGTGCGGGCGCGCATGACGGAATTCGTCGCATCGCTGCAATCCGAGCGCGGTCGCGAGCGGGAACTCGCCGAAGCCTCGCGGCTCGCCCGGCGGGAGCTGCAGGACGTCGAGGGACGCATCGTGTCGCTCGAGGCGCTGCAGCGCGCTGCGCTCGGCCAGAGCCAGGGCAAGGTCGTCGACTGGCTCAAGTCGCGCGGCCTCGACGAACGCCCGCGCCTCGCGCGCCAGCTGTCAGTGGATGCCGGCTGGGAGCGCGCGGTCGAAACCGTGCTCGGCTCGTATCTCGAGGCCGTCTGCATCGACTCGCTCGACGACGTGGCGGGGATGCTCGAGAGTCTCTCGGCGGGCACGGTGACTTTCTTTGCCGGCGCCCAGGGCCCGGCTGGCAGCGGGCACGTGAGCGGCAGCCTGCGCGCGCGCGTACAGGGGCCGGCCGGGCTCGACGCGCTGTTTGAAGGCGTCGTCGCAACGGACACGCTGGCCGAAGCGCTGGCGGTGCGGCCGCAATTGCGCGCCGGACAATCGGTGATCACCAGGGACGGCCTCTGGATCGGCCCGGACTGGTTGCGCGTCAGCCGCGATCGCGACGCCCACGAGGGCGTCATCGAGCGCGAGCAGGACCTGCGCCGCCAGCGGTCGGAGCTCGACGGGCTGCAGGCGCGTTGTCGCGCGCTCGACGAAGAGCTCGAGGGCGTGCGGGGCCGGGTCCGCGAGACCGAGGACCACATCGCCGACGGCCAGGGCCAGTTGTCGCGCAGCGGTGCGGCACACATGAACCTGCGCTCGCAGCTCGACGGGCTGCGGGCTCGCGCCGAGCAGCGCAATGCACGCATGCAGCAGCTCGCGGCAGAGCTCGCCGAGCTCGAGGGCGCGCTCGAGGTGGCCAACGCGGGCAACCGCTCCGCGCGCGCGCGACTCGAGGAGGCCGTGGGCCGCATGGCCGATCTCGAGGAGCAGCGTCGCGCGCTCGAATCCGAACGGGACGTGCTGCGACAGGCGCTGACGGACGCGCGGCAGCGGGCGGACGGTGCGCGCAATGCCGCGAGCGAAGCCGCGATTCGCGTCGAGTCGCGTCGCACGGGCCACCAATCCCTGCTCGCGAGCCTGGCACGCCTCGATGGCCAGATGACGCACTTCGCGGCGCGGCGCGGCGACCTCGAGTCGCAACTCGTGGCGGCGGAGGAAGCCGAGTCGCGGCTCGCCACCGCGCTGCAGCAGGCGCTGCAGGTGCGGGTCGCCGTCGAGGACGAACTCGCCACGGCGCGGCGCGGCATGGAAGCGCTCGATGCCAGCCTGCGTGAGCTCGACGAGCAGCGCGCCCGGGCGGAAACCGCCGTGCAGGACGCGCGCGACCTGCTCGAGAACGTCAAGTTCTCGGTGCAGGAGCTCAAAGTGCGCCGCGAAACGCTGCTGGAGCAGTTCACTGCGACGCGGCTTGAACTCACCGACGTGGTCGCGGCGCTGGTGCCGGAGGCGGACGTCGTTGGCTGGGAGCAGCGACTGGCAGAGACCTCCGAGAAGATCGAGCGGCTCGGGCAGGTCAACCTCGCTGCGATCGACGAGTTCCGCGAGCAGTCCGAGCGCAAGGAATACCTCGACCGCCAGTTCACCGACCTCACGGACGCGCTGACGACGCTCGAAGACGCGATCCGCAAGATCGATCGCGAAACGCGCAGCCGCTTCCAGGATACCTTCGACCGCGTCAACGCGGGGCTCAAGGACAAGTTCCCGCGGCTGTTCGGCGGTGGGCACGCCTACCTCGAGCTTACCGGCGACGACGTCCTCGAGTCCGGGGTCGCGATCATGGCGCGGCCACCGGGCAAGCGGAACAGCTCCATCAGCCAGCTGTCGGGCGGCGAGAAGGCGCTGACCGCCGTCGCGCTCGTGTTCTCGATCTTCGAACTCAATCCGGCCCCGTTCTGCCTGCTCGACGAGGTGGACGCGCCGCTCGACGAGAACAACGTCGGCCGCTTCTGCGAGATCGTCCGCGAGATGTCGAGCCGGGTGCAGTTCGTGTTCGTGACCCACAACAAGTCCACGATGGAGATGGCCAACCAGCTGCTCGGCGTGACGATGAACGAGCCCGGCGTGTCGCGCCTCGTCGCAGTGGACGTCGACGAGGCCGTACGGCTGGCAGCCGTCTGAGCGCGCCATGGCGGAACTGCGCTGGATCCTGCTCGTCGCCGGCCTCGCGTTGATCGCCGGGCTGTATGCCTGGGGTGTCCGGGCTCGCAAGCGCTCCGCTGCGCCCGAGCCTGATCGAGTGACGCGCGTCGAGCCGCTGCGCGCGCCGTCCGTAACGACCGTGACCCCGCCTGCAGCCCGCGTCGAGCCCTCCGTCTGGGACGAGGTCGAGGCGGTGGACGAGATCGATGAGCTGCCGGCGCTCGAGATCGAAGCGGACGAGCCCCGCAGCGCGACACGAAGCGGCACCGCCGCGGCGCGAGCCACGATTCGAGGCGGCGGTGGAAGTCGCAGCACCGGAGCCGCCGCGTGCTGCCGCGCCGCCGGCCGAGGAACGCAAGCCCGCGCCACCACAGAAGATCGTCGCGATCCGCGTCGCCGCGCCGCCGCCATCGATGTTCGCGGGCAGCCTGTTGCGCGAGGCGATCGTCGCCGAGGGCTTCGAATTCGGGCGCTACGACATCTTCCATCGCTTCGACGCCTCCGGCCGGCCGCTCTGCAGCCTCGCCAGCCTGCGGGAGCCGGGCACGTTCGACCCGGACGCCATGGGCGGCATCGACTATCGCGGCGTGGCGATGTTCACGGTGCTGCCGGGACCGCTGCCGTCGCAGCACGCGCTCGACGAGCTGATCGGCGCCGCGCGGCTGCTGGCGGAGCGGCTCGGCGGGGTCCTGCAGGACGACCGCGGCGCGCAGCTCAGCCTGCAGCGCATCGGCCAGCTGCGCGAAGAGGTCGCCGAGTTCGAGCGCAGCCGCGCGGCGCACCCGCCCGGCCACTGACGCAGCCGATCGATGGCTGCCCGCGACGCCGCAGGACGCATCAAAGAGCTGCGCGAGCAGGTCCGGCGGCACGATCACCGCTATTACGTGCTCGACGATCCGGAGATCTCCGACGCGCGCTACGACGCGCTGCTCGGCGAACTTCGCGAGCTCGAGACGGCGCATCCCGAGCTGGTCACGCCCGATTCGCCCACGCAGCGCGTCGGCGGCGCAGCCTCCGGCACTTTCGGTGAGGTCGTGCACGCGGTGCCGATGCTCTCGCTCGAGAATGCGTTCAGCGAGCAGGACGTCCTCGATTTCGACCGGCGTGTCCGCGAGCGGCTGGACACCGACGCGGTCGACTATTCGGCGGAGCCGAAGCTCGATGGCCTGGCCATCAGCCTGCGTTACGAGTCCGGGCGGCTGACGCAGGCGGCGACCCGCGGCGACGGGACCAAGGGCGAGGACGTCACCGCGAACGTGCGCACGATCCGCTCCGTGCCGCTCACGCTGCGCGGCGACGCGCCGCCGCTGCTCGAGGTGCGCGGCGAAGTCTTCATGTCGCGCCGCGCCTTCGAGCAACTCAACCGGCGGGCGGCCGAGAATGGCGAGAAGACCTTCGTCAATCCGCGCAATGCGGCTGCGGGCAGCCTGCGCCAGCTCGACCCTAAGGTGACGGAGCGCCGGGCGCTCGACGTGTTCTTCTACGGCGTCGGTGCGACCGCAGGCTGGGCGATGCCGCGCCGGCACAGCGAACTGCTGGGTGCGTTGCGCGAGCTGGGCTTGCGGACCTGCCCGGCGATCACGGTGGTCGCGGGTGTGATGGGCTGCATCGAGTACTACCAGGCCATGGGGCGGCGGCGCAATGCGCTCGGCTACGAGATCGATGGCGTCGTCTACAAGGTGGACCGTCTCGACTGGCAGCGCGACCTCGGGTTCGTCTCGCGCGCGCCGCGCTGGGCGGTCGCGCACAAGTTCCCTGCGCAGGAGGAGACGACGGTCGTCAGGGACGTCGAGTTCCAGGTCGGACGTACCGGCGCGCTGACGCCGGTCGCGCGCCTCGAGCCGGTGTTCGTGGGCGGCGTCACGGTCAGCAACGTTACGCTGCACAACATGGACGAGCTCGCGCGCAAGGACGTCCGGATCGGCGACACGGTCGTCGTGCGTCGCGCGGGCGACGTGATCCCGGAAGTGGTCCGTGTCATTCCCGACCTGCGCCCGCCGGACGCGCGCAGCGTCGTGTTGCCGGCGCGCTGCCCGGTCTGCGGTTCGCACGTGACGCGCGCCGAGGGAGAGGCGGTCGCGCGCTGCTCCGGCGGGCTCGTGTGCCGCGCGCAAAGGCGCGAGGCGCTGCGGCACTTCGCGTCGCGGCGCGCGATGGACATCGAGGGGCTGGGCGACAAGCTCGTCGAGCAACTCGTCGATGCGGGTCGGGTCGAGACGCCGGCCGACCTGTACTCACTGACGGCCGACGAGCTGGCCGGTCTCGAGCGCATGGGCGCGAAGTCGGCGGCGAACCTGGTCGAGGCCCTCGAGCGCAGCAAGCGCACGACGCTGGCGCGCTTCCTGTTCGCGCTCGGCATCCGCGACGTGGGCGAATCCACGGCGCTGGCGCTCGCCAACCACTTCGGAGGTCTCGAGGCGATCGCGGGCGCAAGTGCCGAGGAAATCGAGCAGGTGCGCGACGTGGGTCCAGTCGTGGCTGCGCACGTGCGAGATTTCTTCGCCGAGGAGCGCAACCGCGCGGTGCTTGCGGCGTTGCGGGAGCGCGGCGTGTCGTGGACCGAGGGCACGCCGGTCCGCAGCGTCGAATCGGGTCCGCTCAGTGGCGAAACGCTGGTGATCACCGGGACGCTGGCTTCGATGACGCGCGACCAGGCCCGCGACGCTGCGCGCGCGGCCGGGGCCACCGTCACCGATTCGGTGTCCCGCAAGACGACGCTGCTGGTCGCCGGTGCGGAAGCGGGCTCCAAGCTGCGCAAGGCGCAGGAGTTCGGCGTGACGGTCGTCGACGAAGACGAGTTCAAGCGGCGCCTCGGCGCATCGGAGCCGGAATGAAACTGGACGACTCGGGCCAGCATGCCGGTGGCGCGGTCGAGCACGCGTGTGCGGACCTTCCCGCGCAGCTCGTCGCGCTGCTGGGCGGCGCGCACGTGCTCACCGACGCAGCAAACCGTCGCTTCCACGCGCAAGACGTCCACGGCAGCGGCGTGCCGCCGCTCGCGGTCGTGCGTCCGGGTTCGGTTGATGAACTCGCGGCTGCGGTGCGACTCGTCACCGCAGCGGGCGCCGCCGTCGTCGCGCGGGGTGGCGGCATGTCCTACACCGACGGCTACCTGCCGATCCGCGAGAACACCGTCACCTTCGACACGACACGCTTGAATCGGATCGTCGAGATCAATCCACGGGATCATTACGTGACGGTCGAGTGCGGCGTGACCTGGAAAGAGCTGGCGGAGGCCTTGGCGCCACACGCGCTGCGTACGCCTTACTGGGGGCCATTGTCCGGGCTGCGCGCGACGGTCGGCGGCGCACTTTCGCAGGGCAGCATCTTCCTGGGTTCGGGCCTGCACGGTCCGGTGCAGGAGAGCCTGCTCGCGCTCGAGGTCGTGCTCGCCGACGGCTCGTTACTGAAGACGGGCGGCGCTGCGCTGGCCCACGGCGTGCCGTTCTTCCGCCACTTCGGTCCGGACCTGAGCAGCCTGTTCACCGGCGACTGCGGCGCTTTCGGCATCAAGGCCCGCGCAACGTTGCGGCTGATCCCGGCGCCGGCCGAATCGCGCTACCTGTCGTTCAGCCTTGCCGATGCCGAGGCCGTGTTCGGCCTGATGGCCGACGTGGCGCGCGAGGGACTGGCGAGCGAGTGCATGGCGTTTGATCCCGGGCTGCAGGCGGTGCGCATGAGGCGCGTCAGCCTCGCCGAGGACGCCAAGGCGCTCGGCCAGGTCGTCCGTTCGGCGGGCGGCGTGCTCGCAGGCCTCAAGGAGGGCGCCAAGGTCGTGCTCGCCGGGCGCAACTTCCTCGACGCGGGGGGGTTCTCGGTGCACCTCGGCGTGGACGGGCGCGACGCTGCCGACGCCGAGTCGCGTTGCGCCCGCATTCGCGCGCTGGCCGATGGGCGGGCCCGCGAGGTCGAGAACACGATCCCGAAGGTGATGCGGGCCAATCCGTTCATGGAATTGAACAGCATGCTCGGGCCAGGCGGCGAGCGCTGGGTACCGGTGCATTGCGTCGTGCCGCTGTCGCGTGGCGCGGCGATGTTCGCCGCCTGCGAGGCCGTCTTCGCGCGGCATGCGACCGAGCTCGAGCGACTCGGCATCGACCACGGTTGTCTCAGCTGCACCGTCGGCGGCAACGGCGTGCTCGTCGAACCGTGCATCTACTGGCCGGATGCCCGCCAAGCGTTCCACGAGACGGTGCTCGATCCAACGTACCTCGCGAAGCTGCCGGTGTTCGCGGAGAACCTGCCGGCACGGCAGCTCGTCGCGCAACTGCGCGGGGAACTCGCGGACCTGTTCGCGGCGAGCGGCGCCGCGAGCTTCCAGATCGGCAAGCTCTATCGGTACCGCGCATCGCTCGATGCCGGCACGCTGGCGATGCTCGACGCGCTCAAGCGGCATCTCGATCCGCGCAGCCTGATGAACCCAGGCGTGCTCGGGTTCGCTGCGCCGACCGTGTAGACTCCGGCCCCGTGAATCGTCCGAGCTGGCAGTTCTACGGTTGGTGGGGCATCGTGCTGCCGGCCTTCGTGATCATCTGGGTCACGAATGCGCTGACGCTCGCGGGCATGAACGTCTTCGACGCGAAGCTGCTCGCCGAACTCAACGTCGAGCGCGGCCCGCTCAAGTTCGGCGACACGATCCAGCTGCTGGTGTCGGGCGCGCTCGCGCCGGTGGGCGGCTGGCTGGCGGACCGCTACGGCGTGCGGCCGGTGATGACCGTGGGCGTGCTGCTGCTGGTCGGCGCGCTCTACGGCTTCAGCACGATCGACTCGCTGGCCGGTGTCTACCTGATGCGTGCACTGATGGGTGGCGCGCTCGCCGGTGCCGGCCTCGTTATCTGCGTCACGATCGTTTCGCGCTGGTTCGTCGCCAAGCGTGGCCTCGCGCTCGGCTTGATGCTGTCCGGCACGAGCCTCGGCAATGCCGTGATCCCGCAGTTGAACGCGGCGCTGATCGCCGAGCATGGCTGGCGCGAGGCCTTCCTGATCATCTGCCTGATCCCGCTGCTGCTGCTGCCGATCATCCTGTTCGCCGTCAAGGAGTGGCCCGACCGGATCGGTCTCAAGGCGTTCGGTGCCGAGGCCGCGAGCGCGGGCGTGGACCCGCGGCTGCTCGGCGGCTACGAGTTCGGCGCGGCCATCCGGTCGAGGAACTTCTGGCTGATCGGCACCGCGGCGTTCTGCACTTTCTATGCGATCCTCGGCCTCGCCAATAACCTGTTCCTGCACATGTCCGACCTCGGGTTCGGCCCAACCGAGGCCGCACGCGCCTATTTCCCGCTGTTCGTCATGGGACTCGTCGGCAAGATCGCTGCCGGGGCGCTCGCCGACCTGTTGCCGCGCAAGGCGGTGTTCGGCGGCTGCCTGGCGCTGATGTTCGCCGGCGGCGTGATGCTCGCCTCGCTGAACGCGAAGCTCGTGATGCCGGCCCTGTACCTGTTCGGCCTCGGCTGGGGCGGCAATTACACGATGCTGCAAGGACTGGTCGCGGACGTATTCGGCGCTCGCTCGCTCGGCAAGATCCTGGGTGGCATCACCGTGCTCGACGCGACGGGCGGCGCGCTCGGTCCCTGGGTGACCGGGGCGCTGTTCGACGTCACGCAGAGTTACCAGCTCGGGTTCTCGGTGATCGTCGTGCTGATCGCGGCGTCGCTGGTTGCCATCCTGTCCGTGCGGCTGCCGGCACGGGCCGCGCACTGAAGGGCGAGGAGGAGCAGAGCATGCTGGGCTACGCGCTGCGCAGGCTCCTCGGGGTCGTCCCGACGTTCCTGTTGATCGTCGCAGCGGCATTCTTCCTGATGCGCGCCGCGCCCGGTGGCCCGTTCGATGCCGAGCAGACGCTGCCGCCGGAGATCGCCGCCAACCTGCAGGCGGCGTACGGCCTCGACCAGCCGGTGCTCGCGCAGTTTGGCCGCTATCTAGCCGGCCTTGCACGCGGCGACCTCGGCCCGTCGTTCCGCATGAAGGATTTCACGGTCGCGGAACTGATCGGCAACGGCTTACCGGTGACGCTGACGATTGGAGCGGCCGCACTCACGTTCGCCGTGCTGCTCGGCGTGCCGCTCGGCATGCTGGCCGCGCTGCGCCGGAACGGCTGGGTGGACCACGTCGTGATGTCGGTGGCGCTCGCGGGCATCGCGGTGCCCGGATTCGTCGTCGCACCGGTGCTGGCGCTGGTGTTCGGCATTCGACTCGGGTGGCTGCCGGTGGCGGGCTGGGAGTCCGGCAGCGTGCGGCACATGGTACTGCCCGTGATCACACTGGCGCTGCCGTTCGTCGCCTACGTCGCGAGGCTCACGCGCGGCAGCCTGCTCGAGGTCCTGCAGTCGGGCTACATCCGCACGGCCCGTGCCAAGGGTCTCGACGAGCGCGTCGTGCTGGGCCGGCACGCCTTGAAGCCGACGCTGTTGCCCGTGATCAGTTTCCTGGGCCCGGCGGCCGCAGCGTTGCTGACGGGATCGCTGGTGGTCGAGCAGGTCTTCGGCCTGCCGGGCGTCGGACGCTACTTCGTGCAGGGTGCGATCAACCGCGACTACACGCTGGTGATGGGCATGGTGATCTTCTACGCAGCGCTGATCCTGCTGCTCAATCTCGCGGTGGACCTGCTCTATGGCTGGCTCGATCCGCGGATCCGCCATGAGTGAAGGCGGACTTTGGAGCGAGGCCGCGCGCCGGCTGCGCACCAATCGCGCGGCAGTCGTCGCGGGTGGCGTGCTGGTGCTGCTCGTGCTGGCTTCGCTGCTCGCACCGGTCGCGAGCCGACATGCGATCGACCAGGTGGACTGGACGCTGAGCCCGCTGGCGTCGCCGCCGTCGCTCGCAAACGGCCATTGGTTCGGCACCGACAGCAACGGCCGCGACCTGTTCGTTCGTGTCTGGTCGGGCACGCAGGTATCGCTGCTTGTCGCCGTGCTCGCGACGCTGGTCAGCCTCGCGATCGGGGTCGCCTGGGGCGCGACCGCCGGGTACCTGGGCGGCCGAGTCGACGACTGGATGATGCGTTTCGTCGACGTGCTCTACGCGCTGCCGTACATGTTCTTCGTGATCATCCTGACCGTCGTGTTCGGCCGCAGCCTGTGGCTGATCTTCCTTGCGATCGGCGCGGTCGGCTGGCTCACGATGGCGCGCATCGTGCGCGGCCAGGCAATGGCGCTGCGCCAACGCGAGTTCGTCGCGGCCGCGATCACGCTCGGACTGCCCGCGCACCGGATCATCGCGCGGCACATCGTGCCGAACGTGCTCGGCACGGTCGTGGTCTACGCGACGCTCACCGTGCCGCAGGTGATCCTGTTCGAGAGCTTCCTGAGCTTTCTCGGGCTCGGCGTGCAGGAACCCCTGACGAGCCTCGGGCGGCTGGTCGCGGAGGGCGCGCTCGAGATGGAGACGGCCCCCTGGCAGTTGCTGGTGCCGTCCGCGGTGCTCGCGCTGCTGTTGCTGTGCCTGAATTTCCTGGGCGACGGGCTGCGCGACGCGCTCGACCCGCGGACGGATTGAGATGACCGCCGCGCCGCTGCTCAGCATCCGCGACCTCAGCGTTGACTTCGTCACGCCGCGGGGTCGCGTGCAGGCGGTCCGCGAGGCCTCGCTCGACGTCGCGGCCGGAGAGTGCCTCGCCGTGGTGGGCGAGTCCGGTTCTGGCAAGAGCCAACTTTTCCTGGCGTGCCTGGGGCTGCTGGCGGCGCGCGGGGCGACGCGCGGCTCGGCGTGCTTCCGGGGCCAGGAGTTGCTCGGCGCGTCGCCCGCCGCGCTGAACACGGTCCGGGGCACGCGTATCACGATGGTGTTCCAGGACCCCATGAATGCGCTCACGCCGCACCTGTCGATCGGGCGGCAACTGGGCGAGGTGCTGCTTGATCGTGGCCTGGCGGGTCCCCAGGGGGCGCACGAGCGCAGTCTCGCGGCGCTACAGGGCGTCGGCCTGGCCGATGCCGAGTCGCGCTTGCGGCAATATCCGCACGAACTGTCGGGCGGCCAGCGTCAGCGCGTCGCGATCGCCATGGCGCTGATGACCCGGCCCGAGCTGCTGATCGCCGACGAGCCTACGACGGCACTCGACGTGACCGTCCAGGCGCAGGTGCTGCAGGTGCTGCGCCAGGCGCGCCGGGATGGGCTGGCGATGGTGCTGATCACGCACGACCTCGGGGTCGTGGCGGGCATCGCCGATCGTGTGGCGATCATGTACGCCGGGCGCATCGTCGAGATCGCGCCGGTGCGGGAACTCTTCGCGGCTCCGGCCCATCCGTATGCCGCGGCGCTGCTCGAGGCCGTGCCGCGGTTATCGGAAGCCTCCGTCGGCCGATTGCGCAGCATCGAAGGCCAGCCGCCGGCACCCGGCGAGATCGTGCAGGGATGCGCGTTCGCGCCGCGTTGCCCGGACGTCACCGCGATCTGTCGCCGCGAGGTACCCGCGCTGCGTCCCAGTGCAACGCGCGCCGTGGCCTGCCACGTGCCGCGGATCCGGCTGGAACCCGACTCATGAGCGATCCGCTGCTACAGGTGAGCGGTCTCGGTGTGCGCTTCCCGGTGCGACGCAGGCGCTTCGGAGCCGCGCCACAGTGGCTGACGGCGCTCGACGACGTGCACCTCGAGATCGAGGCGGGTCGCTCGCTCGGCGTGGTGGGGGAGTCGGGCTGCGGAAAATCCACGCTGGCCCGCGCGATCCTCGCGCTCGTCGATCCGCAGGCGGGCGAGATCCGCTGGCGCGGCGCGGCCGTCCGTCGCTCCGATCCGGCCGGACTGCGCCGGATGCGACGCGAGCTGCAGGTCGTGTTCCAGGATCCGTTCGGCAGCCTCGATCCGCGCATGAGCATCGGCGAGAGCGTCGCCGAGGCGCTTGATGCAC
The DNA here is from genome assembly GCA_963777725.1 of uncultured Gammaproteobacteria bacterium. Classification (GTDB taxonomy): domain Bacteria; phylum Pseudomonadota; class Gammaproteobacteria; order Steroidobacterales; family Steroidobacteraceae; genus RPQJ01. The sequence continues at coordinate 266,491 of CAVZRR010000014.1, read as the reverse complement.
TGGAGGGTCTCACGGAATCCGCGGCCGTGCGGTCACGGGTGGCCGCCGTGCTGGAGGAGGTCGGGCTCGATCCGTCGCTGGCACGACGCTATCCACACGAGCTGAGTGGCGGCCAGTGCCAGCGAGCCGCGATCGCGCGTGCGACGGTCGTGCGCCCCCGGTTGCTGATCTGCGACGAGGCGGTGAGCGCACTCGACGTGTCGGTGCAGGCACAGATCGTCAACCTGCTGAGCGCGCTCAGCGCAAGGCACGGCATGGCGCTGATGTTCATCAGCCACAATCTCGCGGTGGTGCGCCACCTCTGCGACGAGGTGCTGGTGCTGTACCTCGGACACGTGGTCGAGCGCGGGCCACGCGAGTCGGTGTTCAGCACGCCGCGCCATCCTTACACGCGCGCGTTGCTCGCGGCGGTGCCGGAGCCGGATCCTGCGTCCGCGCCCGCCACGGAACCGATCGACGTGGTGCCGGTCCGCGCCGGCGCCGCGCCGCCGGACCGAGGCTGCGTCTTCCAGTCTCGCTGTCCGCGCGCCGACGCGCTCTGCGCGAGCCAGTCACCTGCGCTGGTCGAGGCTGGTCCGGCGCACGTCACGGCTTGTCATCACTGGCAGGCGTTGGAAGCGTGGCCGGTTGGCCCTCGATGAGCTCGATGTACTCGCCGCCTGGACCGAGCATGACGCCGGCCCGGCGCCCGGAGTAGGGCATTCCCGCGAGCGCGGTGGGTGACGCGAGCAGCCGGTCGGCATAGGGCTCGAGCGACGGCACCTCGAACGACACCATCGCCATGCCGGACGGCAGTTCGCCATCGGCAGCAGTGCGCGGTGCTGCGCCCGCCGGATACTCGTCCACCTCGATCAGGAACCGCTCCGGCAGCCGGATGATGCCGAGCAGGAATGGCTGCTCGAGCGGCAGGCCCCAGGCGTCGGCGAGGATCGCGACGCGCGTGGTCGCAGGCTCGGTCACGGACGAGCCGAAGGTCGTCGCGTAGAAATCAAGCGTGCCACGGAGGTCGTGGACGGCGAGCACGACGATGAACACGCGATCCACGAAGCTCATTGCGCTGCCAAGGCCGAACTTCGACACGCCGGCCGGCATCCTCGTGAAGTACAGCAACTCGCCGGCCGGCCCGAGCGCCTGCATGGCGACCACGGCCGGGTTGAAATCGAGTGGCGCCGGCGGTCCGATCACGCGAAACGGCGAGTCCTTCAGCCGGGGCTCCAGCAGCACCGGGTCCTCGACGAGAATCTCGGTCGCATTCCAGCCCAGCGTTTTCAGCGCCGGGGCGGGCGCCGTGTCCGTCTCGATCATCCGCAGGTAGACCGGTTCGCCGCTGCTGGGCTGCAGCACGACGAAGTCGCGCCCGGCCAGCGCCGTCGCGCCCCAGCTCGCGGCCTGATCGGCCGCCACGTGACCGCGCTCCACGGTCTGGTAGTCGAGCACCTGCTGGTAGGCCCGCTCGACGGCCTGCACGTCGGGCACCAGCAACGTGACCGCGACGATGGCGCTCAGCATGGGCGGGACCTCGCAGGGACGGCAACCGCCCGATCATAATCGAGCGTAACCCGGATAGGTCTTTACCGGCCTTGTCCCGCCCCGTGAGGTGTGATTACCTTTCGCGCGAAACTGCATACGCGGGAGTTGGCGCGACCATGACCATCGATCTCGGCCTGCTGATCCTGACGGCCGCGTCCATCGGCTTCGTCCACACGCTGCTCGGTCCGGATCACTACCTGCCGTTCGTCGCGATGTCGGCGGCCCGCGGTTGGACCACTCGCAAGACCCTGTGGATCACCAGTCTGTGCGGCCTCGGCCACGTGCTGGGCTCGGTGGCGATCGGCGTGGTCGGCATCGGCATCGGCGTGTCGCTGCACAAGCTCGAGTGGATCGAGGGCGTGCGCGGCGACGTGGCGGCCTGGCTGCTCACGGGCTTCGGCCTGGCCTACCTGGCCTGGGGACTGAAGAAGGCGTGGCGTTCGCGACCGCACGTGCATCCGCACGTCCACGCCGACGGCACCCTGCACCAGCACGTTCACCAACACGAGCGCGCGCACCTGCACCCCCATGTGGACGCAGCGAAGGCGCGCAGCATCACGCCGTGGGCGCTGTTCGTGATCTTCGTGCTCGGACCCTGTGAGCCCCTGATCCCCGTGTTGATGTATCCCGCCTCGCAGCACAGCGTCTGGGGCACGATCGCGGTCGTGCTGGCCTTCGGTATTGCGACTATCGCCACGATGCTCGCGGTGGTTTATCTTGCGGGTCGCGGCCTCGAGCGGTTGCCGCTCGACACGGCCGAACGCTATTCGCACGCGTTCGCAGGCGCCGCCCTCAGCCTGTGCGGGCTGGGGATCGTGTTCCTGGGACTGTGAACGGGGGAGAGATGCCCGAACTGATCAAGCACGCTCGCAGCCGTGAAGCGCAAGCCTGGCTCAAGAAGGAAATCGCCGAGCAGAAAGCCCGCTACCGCAAGATCGAGCACGAGATGAACGTGACGATCGCGGCGCAGCGCGACAAGTGGATCGAGGCGTTCCTCGAACGGATCCAGACGCGCGGCTACAACGTGCACTTCAACATGCTGCGCAAGATCAAGCCCGAGGAGATCCCGAAGAGACCGAAGCGCAAGTTCAAGGTCGTGTTCTGAACCGCGTCGCGTCTCTCGAGGAAGTTTCCCATGGCCAGACCGCACATCGAACCGTTCGTCGACCGCACCGTTCCGTTCAAGAAGATGACGCTGCCCGGGTTCCCCAAGGGCATGCACTACAAGATGCTGAGCCTCGACACGGACACGGGCGCGTGCTCGATGACCGTGATGTTCGAGCCCGGCTACGCGCTGCCGCCCGGCATGAGCTACTCCGAGATGGAGCTGTTCGTCATGACCGGCTACATCGAGATGGACGGCCAGCGGCACGGGCCGGGCACCTACATCTGCCTGCCCGCCGGAGTGAGCCTGCCGGCCATGAAGATGCCGCGCGGCATCACCGGCCTGCTGTTCTACAACTACGGTGAGCCGTCGTTCGTCGAGAGCGACGCGGATCATCCGCTCGCCGAGCGCCACAAGCTGATCAAGGTCAACGCCTACGATGACCTGCAGTGGAGCTCGACCAATTTCTTCCCGGCCACGGCGCCGGGCTGCATGGTGAAGATCCTGAAGTTCGACGAACGGACGCAGGCGTTCACGTTCATGTACTGCATGACGCCGAACTTCTGGCAGGACAACATCTCCTACCACGACTGCGCCGAGGAGGCCTACCACATCTGGGGCACGTCCTGGATGATGCAGTTCGGCGAACTGCCGACCGGTGGTTACTTCTGGCGACCGCCCTACATCAACCACGGCGCGTTCCAGTGCAAGCTCGGCACGCTCGCAATCGGGCGCACCGACAGCCAGCTCTACAACCACTTCCACTTCAATCCGTGGACCACGGCCGACGAGAACCGCGAGCGCGCCGGCGCCCGGATGCTGGCCTGGAAGCCGGATCTGTATAAGTGGGTGGCCACGGGTGAGCACAACCACCCCGCCGATTTCGAGTTTCCGCACGCGCATTACAACGAGAAGGGCGAGCGGATCTTCCACCACCACGAGGGTGGCGATCTCGATCACAAGCATAAGTGAGAAGGTGAGAAGGTGCCGGTGTTACGGTTTCGGTTCGTCGGCGTCGGGCTGCCAGCCGACGAACCGCAACCGTAACACCGGCACCTCTTGACCATGCCCGGACCGTTGCAAGGATTGGTGGTGCTGGACCTGAGCCGCATCCTGGCGGGCCCGTGGGCGACGCAGGTGCTGGCCGACTTCGGCGCCGACGTCATCAAGATCGAGCACCCGCGGGGCGGCGACGACACCCGCCAATGGGGACCGCCGTATCTCGCGGATACCACGGGCCAGCCGACCAGCGAATCGGCCTACTATCTGTCCGCCAATCGCGGCAAGCGGTCCGTCGCGATCGATTTCAGCCAGCCGGAAGGGCAGGAGCTGGTGCGCCGCCTGGCGGCCGGTGCCGACGTGCTGATCGAGAACTTCAAGGTCGGTGGGCTCGACCGCTATGGGCTGGGCTACGACGCGATCGGCGAACTGAACCCGCGCCTGATCTACCTCTCGATCTCCGCCTTTGGGCAGGACGGCCCGGACGCAGCCAAGCCCGGATACGACGCGATGATCCAGGGCATGGGCGGGCTGATGAGCCTGACGGGCGCTCCCGACGGCACGCCGGGTGGCGGACCGCAGAAGGTGGGCGTCGCGGTCGCCGACCTGATGTGCGGCATGTATGCCGTGGCTGCCATGCTGGCCGCGTTGCAGGAGCGCGGGAAGTCGGGGCTGGGCCAGTACATCGACCTGTCGCTGCTCGACACCCAGGTGGCCTGGCTCGCGAACCAGGCCATGAACTACCTGGTGAGCGGCCAGCCGCCGACCCGTCAGGGCACGGCCCACCCGAACATCGTCCCGTACCAGGCGTTCGCCACCGCCGATGGCCACCTGATGCTTGCCGTCGGCAACGACGCCCAGTTCGAGCGCTTCTGCGCGGCCGCGGGCGCGGCCGGCCTCGCAGCAGACGCACGCTTCTCGACGAACGCCGCTCGGGTCGCGCATCGCGCGCTGCTGGTACCCGCGGTCGAGGCACTGTTGCGGCTGAGGACGACGGCCGAGTGGCTGTCTGCGCTCGCCGCCGCACAAGTGCCCTGCGGCCCGATCAACGACCTGGCCCAGGTGTTCGCGGAGCCGCAGGTCCGGCATCGCGGGCTGCGCTTCGAGTTGCCGCACCCGACCGGCGGGCACGTGCCGGGAGTGCGCAATCCGGTGCGGTTCGGCCGGACGCCCATCGAGTACGGCCGACCGCCGCCGTTGCTGGGCGCCGACACGGCGGCCGAACTCAAGGACCGGCTCGGTCTCGACGAGCGGACGCTGGCCGATCTGGCCGCCCGCGGCATCATCGCGTGAAACCCGTCCTGTGCAGCGCAGGGCCCGCCGGTCCATAATTTACCGGTTAAGGACACCCGTACGCCGCCATGCCGACCCGCACCATCCGTTCGAGCCCGAGCCTCGCCAACGTCCGCTACGAGATCCGCGGCCGTCTCGCCCGTCGCGCCCAGGAAATGGAGCGGATGGGCTACGAGATCACGTCGCTCAACATCGGCAATCCCGGCTCGTTCGGGTTCCGCACGCCGGAAACGATGCGGCTCGCGATGATCGAGAACCTGCGCTCGGCTGAAGGGTACTGCCACCAGAAGGGCATCTTCCCGGCGCGCGAAGCCGTCGTGATGCAGCAGCAGGAGCGGGGCGTGCGTGGCGTCACCGCGGATGACGTCTTCATGGGCAACGGCGTCAGCGAGCTGATCGACCTCACGCTGCGCGCGCTGCTCGCCGCCGACGAGGAAGTGCTGGTGCCGAGCCCGGACTACCCGCTGTGGACCGCGGCCGTGAACCTGAACCGTGGCCGCGCGGTGCACTATCCCTGCCGGCCGGAACGACGCTTCATCCCCGACCCGGACGAAATCGAGTCGCTGGTCACCAAGCGCACGCGCGCCATCGTGGTCATCAATCCGAACAACCCGACCGGTGCCGTCTATCCGCGGCCGGTGCTCGAGGCCATCGCGCGGATCGCCGAGAAGTACCACCTGCTGGTGCTCGCGGACGAGATCTACGACCAGATGACCTACGACGACGCCGAGTTCACGCCGATGGCGACGCTCGTGCACCAGACGCTGTGCGGCACGCTGAGCGGGCTCTCGAAGGTCTATCGTGCCTGCGGTTACCGGGTCGGCTGGGCGGTGTTCTCCGGCGACGTCGAGCACTCGCGCGACTATCTCTCGGCGCTCGAGCTGCTGTCGTCGCTGCGCCTGTGCAGCAACGTGCCGGGCCAGTGGGCGGTGCAAACTGCGATCGGGGGCTACCAGAGCATCCGTGAGCTGATGACTCCCGGCGGGCGGCTTTTCGAATCGCGCAAGGCGATCATCGAAGCGGTGCAGCGCAGCCGCTACCTGCAACTGGCGACGCCAATGGGCGCGATGTACGCGTTCGTCGGCGTGCGCACGGACCTGCTGCCGGACTTCGACGACCAGCAGTTCGCGCTCGACCTGCTCGAGCACAAGCACGTGCTGGTCGCTCCGGGCTCGAGCTTCAACGTCCCGTATCGCAACCACTTCCGGATCACCAACCTGCCCGAGCCGCAGGTGATCGGCGAGGTCTTCGCGCGCATCGAGGAACTGCTCGGCAATTACGCGGCGGGCGACCAGCCCGCAACACGACCCAATCCCGCGCTGCGAGTGGTCGAAGCTGCCACCCACAGCTGACAGGGCCGCGCAGCCGCCCCGCCTGACCCGCGTCACTCCGACGCGACGCCTCGCGCACGACCTGCGTGCGCGGTACGACGAGCAGTGCGTGGCCGAGGGGCTCGAGGTCTGGGCGACGCCGGACATCGTCACCTGGGACGAGTTGATCGAGCGGATGTTCGTGCTCGACCGCCAGGCCGGCCGGCTCGACAGCCGCTGGTTGTCGGCGAGCGCGGCGCAGTTGCTGTGGGAACGCATCGTCCGCGACGATCCCGGGCTGAGCCCGATGCTGTCACCTGCGGGCGTCGCACGCGCGGCGGCCCAGTCATGGCGCCGGCTGCACGATTTCCTGTTGCCGTTCGCGGCGCTCGACGACGACTTGTCGGCGGAGACGGCGGCATTCGCGCGCTGGTGCCGAGAGTACCGCCGCCTGCTCGAGGAACGCGACTGGACCGATGCTGCGCTGGCCCAGCTGCGCGTGCACGCGCTGGCCGCGATGCCGGAACTCGAATTGGTCGGCTTCGACCGGCTCACGCCACTGCAGGAATCCCTGCTGCAGAAATGGGCCGCCGCCGGCCTGGAAGTGCGGCTCGCGAAGGCGCCTGACGCCGCGGGTCGTTGCTGGCGCACGCAGTGCCTCGATCCCGCCGCCGAGATCGACGCGGCGGCCCGCTGGGCGGCCGAACGGCTCGACGGCGAGCGCGAACGCCGGGTCGCGATCGTCGTGCCCGATCTGGCCCAGCGACGCGACGAGGTGCGGCGGATCATCGATCGCGTCGTCGCGCCGGCGACCGGGCTGAGCGGCGGCCCCGCACCGGAGTCGCAAGCCTTCGAACTGGCCGCCGCGCGACCGCTGGCCGAGCAGCCGGTCGTGGCCGCAGCGCTGGATCTGCTCGACGCATTCGTGCGTCCACCCGACCTGCCGGCACTGAGCCGGATGCTGCGCAACCCGTTCGTCGCCGGAGCGGAGCTGGAAGGCGCGGCCCGCGCGCGTCTCGACGCGCGACTGCGCCGCTACGAAAGCCCCGGCTTTGGGCTGGTGGCGTTCGAGCACATGACGGCCGAACGGGGTTGTCCGCTGCTGGCGGGCACGCTCGCGGCCGCCCGTGCCGTGATGTCAGAGTGGTTCGAGAAAGCTTCCCCAAGTAATTGTTCACAAAGCATTTCAAGTCTTCTTTCGGCCTTGGGCTGGCCGGGTTCCAGCGCCGACAGCACGGCGCATCAGGCCGAGCAGCGCTGGCGTACGCTGGTCGCCGAGCTGGGAGCCTGCGACGAATTCACGGGATCCGTCACGCGAGCCGAAGCGGTCGGGCTGCTGCGCGAAATGGCAGGGCGCGTGCTGTTCGAGCCCCAGGAACTGCGTGCGCCGCTGCTGGTGATCGACCCCGAGACCTGTGCCGGCATGCGCTTCGACGCGCTCTGGATCTGTGGCCTGGACGCTGCGCGCTGGCCATTGCCTACGGCGCCCGATCCGTTCCTGCCGCGGCTCGCCCAGCTGAGCCAACGGGTGCCGCGCGCATCGGCCGAGATCGCGGCGCAGGACGCCCGGGCGACGCTGGCGCGACTGCTGGCCAGCGCCCCGGAAGTGATGCTGAGCGTTGCGGAGATGGACGATGACGCGCCACTGCTGCCGAGCCCTTTGCTCGACGGCATCGCATTTGAGCCAGCGCCGGCACGGTGGCCGGAGGCGCGTCTTGCGGAGGCCCTGTACGCAGGTCGGCCAGAACTCGAGTCGCTGGCGGATGCCAACCTGCCGCCGATCAACGCCGACGAGGCGCAGCGCGGCGGCGCCCGCCTGCTCGAGTTGCAGGCGGCGTGTCCGTTCCGCGCGCAAGCCGAGATGCGGCTCGGCGCACGCGCGCTCGAAGAGCCGGGTGTGGGCGTGGACGCCGCCGAGCGCGGCGACTTGATCCACCAGGCCCTCGCCGTGCTGTGGCAGGAACTCGGTGACCAGCACGCGTTGAAAGCGCTGGACCCGTCCGGCGTCGTCGCCATCGTGCGCCGCGCGGTCGCGACCGCGCTCGGCGTGGCACGACGCTCGGCGGACGACCTGATGCGGCACCTGCTCGATCTGGAGGCGGACTGGCTCGAAGCGCGCGTGCTGGAGATGGTCGAGGCCGATCGCGCGCGCGCGCCATTCGTCGTCGAGGCCGTCGAGGCGCCGCGCAAGGCGCGACTCGGGGCCCTGACGCTCGACTTGCGCCTCGACCGGGTGGATCGCCTGGCGGACGGCTCGCTCGCGGTCATCGACTACAAGACGGGTGCCAACGCCGAGATCCGCGCGTGGCTCGACGAGCGGCCGAGGTTGCCGCAGATGCCGGCATACGTGCAGGCACTCGGACCGGAGCAAGTCGGTGCCGTCGCATTTGCGCGCGTGCGCAGCGGCGATACCGGCTACGTCGGGGTGGCGCGTGCAGCCGAGCCGTTCCCCGGGCTCAAGGTGCCTGGCACGCGAGGCTGGCCGCGCGACTACGAGTCGTGGCCGCAATTGCTGGCCGCGTGGCGGCGGCGGCTCGAGGCCTTGGCTGCCGAGTACGCTGCCGGCGACGCACGACTGGCGCCGGACCCGCCGCGGGCCTGCGAATACTGCCACCTCGGCGCGCTGTGCCGGATCGCGGAGACGAGCGCCGCGCAGCCGGGCGAGGAGGCCGCCGATGAGTGACCTGCGCGCCGCCGACGCCCGCGCACGCGAACGCGCGCTCGACGTCGGGCGCAGTTTCATCGTGCAGGCCCCGGCCGGCGCCGGCAAGACCGAGTTGCTGACACGGCGGTTCCTCGCGCTGCTGGCGACCGTCGCCGAGCCGGAGTCGATCCTTGCGATCACGTTCACGCGCAAGGCCGCGGCGGAGATGCGCGACCGCATCCTCGGCGCGCTGCGGGCCGTCCACGCGCCGGACCCCGCGCGTCCGCTGCAGGAGCGAACTCTGCAACTCGCGCGCGCGGCGCTCGCAGCTGATGCGAAGCACGGCTGGAACCTGCCCGCGCAGCCCGGCCGCCTGCGCATCCAGACCATCGACGCGTTGAACCTGGGACTCGCCCGTCGGCTGCCGCTGCTGTCGGGTCTCGGTGCCGGGCTCGGCATCGAAGAGGACGCGCGCGAGTTGTATCGCATTGCGGCCGAGCGACTGCTCGAGCAGTTGCCGCACGGTGCGCCGTCGGACTCCGCGGCGGTCGCGACGCTGCTCGCGCACGTCGACAATCGCGTCGGACCCTTCGTCGAGCTCGTGATCGAGATGCTGATGCGTCGCGAGGCCTGGCTGCCGGTGCTACCAGACGACGTGCGCAGCGATGCGGAACAGGCGCGCCTGCGCGAACACCTGGAGGGGGCGCGGCAACAATTGGTGGGGAGTCACCTCGAGTCGTTGCAGCGCGCGATTCCGCAGACGCTGCTGCGCGATGCGGCGGAGATTGCAGCGGCGGCTGCTCGCAACCTGGCGGCCGAGGGTGCGGCGTCTGCGATCTGTGCGTGGAACGACGCGACGCAGCGGACCGACGGCCCGCACGCGAGCGCGGCGCGGTGGCAGGGCCTGGCGCAACTGCTGCTCACGGCCGACGGCAAGGTGCGCTCGGCATTCGACAAGCGGGTCGGCATTCCGCCCGGGAAGGTCGGCCAGGACCTCAAGCGGCGTGCGGGTCTCGTGGCCGCGGCGCTCGGCGAGCACGAGGAGGCCGTGGCGCTGCTGCATGCGGTGCGCGAGCTGCCGTCGCCCGAGTACGACGCCGACGAGTGGCGGGTGCTGCTCGCGCAGTTCCGCGTGCTCCGGCTCGCGGTCGCGGAACTCGAGCTGGTGTTCGCCGAGCGGCGCGTCGCCGACTACCCGCGCTTCGCCTGGGCCGCCAGGCAGTCACTGGGCAGCGCGGACGCGCCGACCGACACCGCGCTGGCGCTCGACGCGCGGCTGGCCCACGTGCTGGTCGACGAGTTCCAGGACACCTCAGAAGCGCAGGTGAGGCTGATAGAGGCGCTGACTGCGGGTTGGCAGCGCGACGACGGGCGCACGCTGTTCCTGGTCGGCGATCCGATGCAGTCCATTTACCGGTTTCGCAATGCGGAGGTCGGCCTGTTCCTCGACATCCGCGACCGCGGACTCGGCGACCTCGAGTTGGAGCCGCTCACGCTCGCCGTGAACTTCCGCTCGACCGTGCCCGTCGTCGACTGGATCAACGACTGTTTCGCACAGGTGCTGCCCGAGGCCGACGACTTGTTGCGCGGCGCGGTGAGCTACGCACCGAGCGTGGCCCGGCCCGAGGCAACGGGCGAGGGCGGCGTGAAGGTGCACGCGCTGTTGCGCCGCAGCCGTTTGTACGAAGCCGAACAGGTGGCCCTGATCGTTCGCGAGCGCCTGGCGTCGGACCCAGACGCGCGGATCGGCGTTCTCGTGCAGGGCCGCAGTCACCTCGTGCACATCGTCGCCGAGCTGGCCGGACAGGGCATCGCGTTCCGCGCCACCGACATCGATCCGCTCGGCGAGCGGCCCGTCGTGCTCGACCTGCTCTCGCTCACGCGCGCGTTGGCGCATCTCGCCGATCGCCCGGCCTGGCTCGCGGTACTGCGCGCGCCGTGGTGCGGACTGACGCTTGAGGCGCTGTACACGCTGTTCGGCGACGACCGCGAAGCGACGATCGTCGAGCTGTTGCGCGATCCAGCACGTCGCGCGCGTGTCGATGTCGCGTCGCGCCCGAGACTGGAACGAGCATGGCGCGTGCTCGAGCTGGCCCAGTCCGAGTTACAGCATCTCGGTTTGCGCGACACGGTCGAACGCGCCTGGAACGCACTCGGCGGACCGGCGACCCTGGGCTCCGCGCGTGGGCTCGATGAGGCCGAGGCCTATCTCGAAACGCTCGCGGATCTCGAAGCGCGGCAGGCCGGACCCGTGGACCTCGAGCGCCTCGGGCGCGCGCTCGAGAAGCTCTACGCACCCTCGCGGGAGCGGGCCGACGTTCGCGTCGAGTTGTTGACCGTGCACAAGGCCAAGGGCCTGCAGTACGACACCGTGATCGTGCCCGCGCTCGAGCGGCTGCCGGGACGCGATCCCAGGCGCCTGCTGCACTGGCTCAAGCTTCCGCTCGCCGGACGCGACGAACTGATCGTGGCGCCGGTGGCCCGGACGGGCGCGGAACCGAACCTGCTCTATCGGTGGCTCGAGGCGCTTGAGCACGAGAAACTGCTGCAGGAGCGCCGCCGCCTGCTGTACGTCGCGGCGACCCGCGCGGAGCGCTGGCTGCACCTCTTCGGCAGTGCGCAGGTGCAGGAGCAGGACGATCCACCCGTGGTACGCCGTCCGGCGGCGAATTCGGCGCTCGGCCTGCTGTGGCCGGCCGTGGGCCACGAATTCGTCGAGCGCCTGGCGGTGCTGGGCGCGATGGAGAGCGAGCAGGCTCCGGAATCGACGCGTGAACCGCCGCTGCGCCGTTTGCCGGCGGACTGGGGAATCGCGGTTGGGCCCCGCGCGCCGCGAATCGAGTCGCAGGTGTTGCCGCGCGCCGCAGCGACACCGATGGTCGAGTTCGACTGGGCGACGGAGACGGCGCGCCACGTGGGTACCGTGGTGCATCGCGAACTGCAACGCATCGCCCGCGACCGCGCGCAGTCGAATCCCGCGGACCCGCGTCTTCGCCGGCGCTGGGAGCACGAACTGGCGGAACTCGGCGTTCCGCCGGAGCTGCGCGCTGCGTCGCTGGCACGCGCCGCGAGCGCGATCGAACGCGCGCTGGCGCAAGAGCGCGGCCGGTGGCTGCTCGACGCGAGCCATCGCGACTCGGCCACCGAGCTCGAACTCACCGGTCGGGTCGGGGCCGAGCTCGTGCGTGTGGTAATCGACCGGACCTTCGTGGATGCCGACGGCGTGCGCTGGATCGTCGACTACAAGACCAGTCGCCACGAGGGCGCGGGACTCGAGGAATTTCTGGATCGCGAGCAGGAGCGCTACCGGCCGCAACTCGAGCGCTACGCTGCGCTGATGCGCAAGCTCGGCCCCGAGCCCGTGCGGCTCGGCTTGTATTTTCCGCTGCTGGAGGCATGGCGGGAGTGGCCGGGGATTTTTCCTGAAACGTGAACTGCGACGGCCGGGATTGCGGTAAGCCTGAATGGTCGGCCAGCGCCCGCTGTGCCACGCTGAAACCGTCCCTGATGGCACGGGGACACGCGCCATGTTCAAAGCGAATCCGACGGTCTTGCGGCGTACGCTCGAGCAGCTCGAGCAGGCCGTCCGCGACCACGAGCACTGGCTCGAGAACGTGCTGCGCACGATCGTCTGCCGCCTGCCGTGCAGCCCGGTCGATCTCGCCGGGGATGCCCACCGGCACTGCCGCTTCGGCCAGTGGTATTACGGGCGCGCGTCCACGGAGCTCCGCGACCAGTCGCTGTTCGTCGCGATGGCGAGCGAGCACGAGATCCTGCACCGGATCGCGGCGCGGGTGCTCCGCGAAGCGGTCGGGCACGGGACGCTGGCGCGCGAGAGCTTCGACGAACTGATGGGGACCGGCGCGCGCTTGCGCCTCGCGCTCGACACCCTGCGGCACGAGATCCAGGGCAGTTTGCGCGACAGCGACGTGCTGACGGGCGCGTACGGTCGTGCCCAGTTGCTGCCCGAGCTGCGCGAGCGGCGGGAGCTCGCGAGGCGGCACGTCCAGCATTGCTGCATCGCCTTCATGGACCTCGATCACCTCAAGACGATCAACGACACGCACGGGCATGCGGTCGGCGACCTGATCCTGACCGGCGCCATCGAGTACGTGATGCAGCACCTGCGACCGTACGACAAGATCTTTCGTTACGGTGGCGACGAGTTCCTGCTGCTGCTGCCCGGCACTGGGCTGGCCGATGCCGAGCACCTGGTCGAGCGCATCCGGCAAGGCTTCGGCAAGGTGCCGTTCGTCGTCAGTGCCGATGGCCGTCCGATCCACGCGACCGCCTCGTTCGGGCTCGCACTGCTGGACCCGGACCTGGTCGTCGAGGAGTCGATCGACCGCGCGGACAAGGCGGTGCTGCTGGCGAAGGTCACCGGTCGCAACCGGGCCTGCAGCTGGGATCCGTCGATCAGCACGGGGACCGCACTGAAGTGGGATCCGGCGGACGACGTCGCCGGCTAAAGGGTTCCGCTGACGCTCACCGGGCGGCGTCCCGCGGCGTCGGCCGGTCCCAGCAGTTCCAGCGAACGCACAAGCGCAGGCGGCGTGTTGCCCCGTGGCGCGAGCGTTCCCTCGAGCAGGAAACTGCGGTCGGCACCCAGCGTGAAGCGGCCGTCGAACGAGAAGGGGCCGTCCTTGTCGGTCACGCGGGCGTGCAACTCGTCCGCACCGGTGGCGCCCGCCTGCGGGTCCGGGATCACGACTTGATAACTGCCGATCGTCGTGCTGCGCGGCGGCGGCGCGATCAAGCCGTCCATGTCGAGCGTGCCGCGCAGCGAGGTGGGCCAACCGTCCTGGACGACGATTTCCTCGAATTGCCCGGCGATGCGACCACGCCAACCGCGCGGCAGGCCGATCGGCAGCGTTGCCAGTGCTTCGACCGGCAGGTCGGCCGTCACGCCCGCGAGTCGCAGCTGGCCGCCGAGCGACACGCTGAAGGCGGAGCGCACACGGCCATCCGTCCGCACCAGCTCGAGGTCGCCGGCAACGCGGCCACGCAACAGGGACAGCGGTGAAATGGACCAGCTCACGTCACCGAGCGGCGCGGTGCGCCAGGACAGCGCCTGCGCATGCCCGGTCCACACGGAGCCCGACAGCGCAGCCGCCGAGAGGCCGAGGCGCGGTAGCTGGCGCGCGAGGATACTGGCCGGCAGCGTCGCGATAGCGAAGGCGAGCACGGCTGCAAGGCCGAACGCAATCAGCCACCAGCGACGTTTGGACGATACCGGCGCGGCAGGCGCCGGTCGCTCAGGGACCCGCCGTCGCGCCATGAGTCAGCGTCAGGCTGGCGTTGACGAGACCCGGGGTCGCCGTCGCATCGATCGTCGCCGCTTCGACCTTGACGCCATGCTGCTGCTGCAGGCTCGCGAGCCAGACGACCAGCACGTCGAACGGCGCGGCCTCGAGACGCAAGCGCAGGCCCTGGTCGCCGCTCGGGCTCTGGTCGCGCAGTGCCCCGCCCAGACCCGCTTCGCGCCCCGTCCGATCGACGAGCACGACGAGCGATTCGCCGCTGTCGGCGACGGCGCCCGCGGCCGCAGCCGCTGTCACCTGCGGTGCGACCTGGCGCATCCACGCGAGGTCGGCTGTCTTCTGCTCCACGCGCGCCGCGCGTTTCGCGGCCATCGTCGTGATCGGCAGCACCAGCACGAAATAGAGCAGGGCGATGATCACGAGGCCGCCCGCCGCGTAGACGAGATTGCGCTCGCGCGGGGCGAGGCCAGCCAGCCAGTCGCGCAGCTGATCGTTCATGCCTGCCCGACCCGGACCTGGAAGCGGCCTTCGACTACGCCGTCGCGCGGCGTCGCGGACTGGAGCTCCACGGTGATCCCGTCGCGACTCATCGCCTGCTTGATGCCGTCCAGCGATTCGACCGTGGGCGCCGTCAGCCGCAGCTCGAGAGCGTTGCCCCGGAAGCTCATCGCCTCGATCCGCGCGCTGGGCGCCTGCGCGATCGCTTGGGCCAGCACCGACACCACCGGCAGCAAGCCGCTACCGGCTGCGCCCCGTGACGCCAAGGCGCCCTGCATCTGGGCCCGGACGTCGACGACAGGTTGCCCCGGCAACGCCTGCGCAAAGATCTCGGCGATCTGCGCGTCGAGCGCCTTCTCGGCACGGCTCGACTGCCAGAACGAGACCGCCTGGGTCGTCACGAACAGCAACGCCGTGGCGGCGGCGAGCGCGGCCGGCAGCCGCCACTCGCGCACCTTCGTGCCGAGCGATGAGCGCGGCGCATAGGTGCCCTGCAGCAGGTTGATGCCGGCGCCGGTCGCCGCCTGCGGCGCGAGCAGGGGCAGCGGCCCGTCCGGCAGCAGCTTGACCTGCAGCGTCGCAGTCCGCGCGCGCAGGCCCTCGATGACCTCGCGATGTCGTTCGTACTCGGTCGGCGTCGTGTAGAACGTGACGTGCTCGCTGGTTTCGCCGGCCGCACCAGGCTCGGCGATGACCAGGTCGAGCGCGGCGGCGAGCGGAGTCGCGTCGAGCACGAACGGCAGCCCGTCGGCCCGGCTCACGTACAGCGAAGGCTCGTCGAGCAGCAGCGTGCAGCTGCCCGGCGTGGCGGGCAGCGCCGTCGAATCGGCATATGCGGCATCGGGGTGAATGCCTGCGGCGTCACATTGAGCATGCCAACGGTCGAGCTGGCTGCGCGCGACCACCGCGACGGGCGTCCCGACGGATCCGGCCGTGCGTGCTCCGACGGCGAAGTGCAGCGCTTCGACGTCGGAGGCGAGCTGCTCCTCGAGCGCGAACGGCACGGCCTGCGCGAGGCGCGCGCCGCCGCGCACCGGAAGTTCGGGTTCGGCCAGCGTGATCTCGCTGCCCGCGACGAGCAGCACGACGCGGCGACCCTGCGACGCGCCCAATGCGTCGGCCACGGGACCGGTCTGGACGGGGCCCGAGCGGGCGCCGTTCGAATCCACGATGAGCCACGACGCCGGCGCCTCCTCGGCGGCACGGAGCCGAATCACCAGCGTCTCAGACATCGGACCTCGAGGCGTTATTCGCTGCCGAAACTGCGCAGCACCGGCCGGATCGAGCCGGCTCCGCCGCGCGCGAGCAGACTGTACAGGGTGAACTGGGTGGTGCCAATAGTGACCCACACCGTCGCGCGGAAGTAACCGCTCGATTCCGTGAGCGAGTTCTTGACCTGGTTATAAGTCTCGTCGCCGAGCGCGCCGCGCAGCTCCTCGAGCGACGGGAAACACGCGTCCTTGCGCCGCTTGAGGAGATCCTCGGCATCCAGCCCGAACTCGCGCGTGCCCTCGCTGAGCGCATCGAGCACGATGCCGGGCGCCGTGCAGACGTTGAGCTTCGTGCCGACCGGCAACGCGGCGAGATACGGCCGCAGTCGCAGGTAGCGCTCCGCGCCGAAGCCGGGCAGCACCATCAGTTCACTGACCCGCGTCACGGGCATGTTGGCGGTCAGGTGCGGGGGCGCCTGTCCGGTGTAGACGCTGTCCTCGGCGCCATCCGGAAAGCCGGGCTGCGCGTCCTGGTCGATCCAGTCGGCGATCGCAGCGGCCCAGGTCGGCTCGATCTCGAGCACCGCGAGGATCCGCTCCAGCTGCTTGACCGCATCCGCGTTCGTCGTGCCGTCCGCAAGGATCAGGTTGTTGACGTTGAAGCGGCCCTGCAGGTCCTCGAGGCGACCCTCGACGGTGCCGCCATCGATCGGCAGCGGCGGCAAGGGCCGCGCCCAGGTCTCGCCGAGGTGGTCGGTCTGCGATTCCTGCAGGTCCTGCTTCAGGAAATCGGCGGCCCAGGCTTCGGCGCCCAGGGCGATCTCGAGCGACTGGTCGAGCGCGAACAGCGTCGCACTGCGGCGCTGGTCGAGCGCGCCGCGGAAACTGACGTCGACGGCGAGCATCGTGGCGAGCGCCACCATCAGCACGGCGGTGATCAACGCCACGCCGCGTTGCCGCCGTCGTGCGGCGAGGCGAGGAGGCCGCGCGATCAACCCGACACCTCGATCAAGCGGCGGATCTCGCCCCAGTCCTCGAGGTCGAGCACGACTTCGATGGCCGCCGGTCGCGCACGCTCGTCCGGTCCGGACGCTCCGCCTGGTGCGGGCCAGCGCTCGACCCATTCGCGACCGCTGTTCATGAACCGAAAACGCACGGCACGCACGCCGCCCAGCATCTTCACCCGGATCGGTTCGTTGGACAGCGTGCGGTCCAGCACGGGCCAGTGGTCGCGCCAGAGGCCGTCCTGGTCGAGCCGGTAGCCGACACGCTGCAGCGTCGGGCGC
Source organism: uncultured Gammaproteobacteria bacterium (assembly GCA_963777725.1). Lineage (GTDB taxonomy): Bacteria > Pseudomonadota > Gammaproteobacteria > Steroidobacterales > Steroidobacteraceae > RPQJ01. Next base: position 249,354 of record CAVZRR010000014.1, on the reverse strand, counting down.
GCGAGCCCTGCGGTGTTGCTCCAGCCGGCCCGCGTGAACTCCAGCCGATACTCGACCGATTCCCCGGCGAGCACCGCGGGCAGGCGGGTGTCACCGAGCGGTTCGCGGATCGGGCGTGGTTCGATCTGGGCGAGGTCCTGGCCGAGCGTCTGCACGGCGCGCTGCACTTCGCGAATCCGCGCGAGGCGCAACTCAGCGTATTCGCTCTGGCGCTGCAGCTCGGTATAGCCCGACAGTGCGAGCGTGCCGATGATCGCGAAGATCGCCATCGCGACCAGCAGCTCCATCAGCGTGAAGCCGCCCGCGGAACGCGGCGTGCGCGACATCATTCCTCTTCCTCGGACGGGTCGGGGGTGGGCTGCGGGTCAACGGGCGGTGAATCCCCGGGCGGGGTGGTGGTGTCACCGTCACCGTCACCGCCGTCACCGGCATCGTCGCCTTCGTCCGCCGGATCGCCGCTCTGCGCGCCGACCCAATCCACGCTGCCGCCGCCCGCAGCGCCGATCGCGGTCCCGTAGAACCCGGTCACGTTCGTGAGCGACGAGTCTTCGGGGGCCTCGGCGCGTCGCACCGAGACGTCCATGCGCCGCAGGCTGTCGACCTGGGTCTGCGTCACGACCATCGTCCAGCGCCAGCGCTGGCCCGCGAACTCGACCTCGTCGGACGATTTGGTGACCTCGGGCGGACTCGACTGCAGGCGTTGCTCGGTGATCAGGTTCATCGCGATCCAGTGGGCCAGCGTCTTGTCGCGCAGGTAAGTCCCGTTGCGAGCCGTCTGGGTGACCGCCTCGATGACCCCGAGCATGCCGAGTGCCACGATCACCAGCGCGGCGAGCACCTCGATGAGCGTGAAGCCCCGCCGTCGCAGGGGGCGACTGGCGCGCTCAACGGCGTGCATTTTCATCGTCGGCCAGGATTTCGATCTTGCCGTCCGCGTATCCCGCGATCGCGCGGGTCTCCTCGGTGCCGGCCCGTTCCAGGCGCACCTCGAACGGCACGAGATCGCCCGAGGCCAGCACGACGACCTGCGGGGAAGCGGGCGCGCGCTCGTTGGGCAGGCTGCGCTCGGGCAACTGGACGCGCCGGGATTCGAGCCACGAGCCCGGCACTCATGCCGTCGGGAAAGAGCCGCTCGCGCAGCAGGGGATCCTCGGTGACCGTTTCCCAGCGCTCGTTGCGGCCGTCGTAGCGCAGGAAATCGTAGCCGAGCGCGTCGATGCGCAGGCCGACGTCGCGGCCCTCGAGCATCGCGTCCTCGCGAGCCTGCCCCAGCACGGCCTGCAGGCGGCGCGCCTCGCGGTCCATCTCGTGGTCACCGCCGAGCACGCGCGTCGACACGACGGCCATGCTGGTGATGATGCCGATGATGATGACGACGACGAGCACCTCGAGCAGCGTGAAGCCCGAGGCCCGGGACGCGGCGGCGAGGTGCCGCAGGCGGTTACTCGATGTTCCAGTTGCCGATGTCGGCATCGGGACCCTCGCCACCGGGCTGGCCATCGGCGCCCAGCGTGTAGAGGTCGAACTCGCCACGCGTGCCGGGCGCGATGTAAGCGTAGTCGTTGCCCCAGGGGTCCTTCTTCATGCCGTCGATGTAGCCGCCCTGCTTCCAGTTGCGGATGTTCGGGTCGAGCGGCTGCTTGACGAGCGCCTCGAGGCCCTGCTCGGTCGTCGGGTAGCGGAAATTGTCCATCCGGTAGAGGTTGAGCGCGGTCTCGTAGGCCCGGATGTCCTGCTTGGCCTTGGTCACGCGCGCATCGTCGATGCGGCGAATGACGTTGGGCGCGACGAGTGCCGCGAGGATGCCGAGGATCACGACCACGACCATGATTTCGATCAGCGTGAAACCGGTTTGAGCGCGGCGCGGGTTGCGCGCAAGGCGGGCGGCGCCCGCATCGAGGGAGAAGTTCATCGCGTGTGTCGAGCCCAGGCTGTAGAGTTCGCGAATCATAGCAAATCGGGGCCTCCGCCCTGTGTCGTTCATCGTGATCGAGCGTCTCTTTCATGCGCGGCGCGGCGATTGGGCGCTGCCCGTCGCCTTGAGCGCGCTGCTGCTGGCGATCTATTTCGCCGTGCCCGGCGCCGCACCCGAGTGGCGTTACGACCGCGCCGCGATCCTCGACGGCGAGGCCTGGCGCCTGGTCACGGGCCACCTGCTGCACGCGGACGTCCACCACCTCGGCTGGAACGTCTTCGGCGTGCTGCTGGTCTGGTTCCTGTTCGCTCGCGACTACTCGCCGCGCCAGTGGCTCGCCATCCTGCTCGTTTCGACAGCGGTGACCAGCGCGGGGTTCCTGCTGCTCGAGCCGGAACTCGACTGGTACGTCGGGTTCTCCGGCGTGCTGCACGGTTGCATGGCGGCCGGGCTGGTCGCGTGGCTCCGCTCCACCCGTGATCCGCTCACCTGGTTCGTCGCGGGGCTGTTCGCGGCCAAGCTGGCGTGGGAGCACTTCCAGGGCGCGCTGCCGTTCACCGCGGGCACGTTGTCGCTGCCGGTCGTGCACGAGGCGCACACCTACGGTGCGATCGGCGGACTGCTCGCCGCCTTCTGGCTCGGGCGCGGGCGGCACTCCAGTCGGTCATCGTTATAATCCCGCGGCCGGGCCGGGCCGGCGTCACGCAGGAGTCGCCGCATGTCGCTGGCATTCGTCTTTCCGGGCCAGGGTTCGCAGTCGCTGGGCATGCTCGCCGCGCTGGCGGCCGCCGAGCCGGTGGTCGAGCAGACCTTCGCCGAGGCGTCGGCCGTGCTGGGCTACGATCTCTGGAGGCTTTGCCAGCAAGGTCCGGAGGCCGAACTCGGCAGCACCGAGAAAACGCAACCCGCGATGCTGGCCGCCGGCGTGGCGGTGTGGCGCGCCTGGCGGCGCCACGAGGGGCCGCGACCGGTCGCGATGGCGGGCCACAGTCTCGGCGAGTACACCGCGCTGGTCTGCTCCGGAGCGATCGATTTCGCGGCCGCCGTCGACCTCGTCCGCTTTCGCGGCCAGGTGATGCAGCAGGCCGTGCCGCTCGGCCAGGGCGCCATGGCCGCGATCCTCGGTCTCGAGGACGACGCGCTCGCCGCGGCGTGCCGCGAGGCCGAGCAGGGCGAGGTCGTCGAACCCGTCAACTTCAATGCGCCGGGACAGGTCGTCATCGCCGGCCACGCGTCTGCCGTCGCGCGCGCCATCGACGCGGCCAAGGCGCGCGGTGCGAAGCGCGCCGTGCTGCTACCGGTGAGCGTGCCGTCGCACAGTCGGCTGATGCTCGGCGCGGCCGAGCGGCTCGCCGAGCGGCTGGCGTCGGTCGACGTGCGGATGCCGGACGTGGCCGGCGGTCTATACCGTCGACGTGCGCACCCACGCGAGCCCGGACGGGATCCGCCAGGCGCTCAAGGAGCAGCTCTTCAAGCCCGTCCGCTGGGCCGACACCGTGCGGGCGATGCTGGCGAGCGGCGTCACGACGCTCGTCGAGTGCGGTCCGGGCAAGGTGCTGACCTCGCTCAATCGCCGCATCGAGCGCCGGCCCGAGCTCGCGATGCTCGCCGTCGAAGATCCGCAGGGCTTGACTGCGGCGCTGTCCGCATGCCGGGAGAGACAACATGCTTGAGAACGAAATCGCGCTCGTCACGGGCGCCTCGCGCGGCATCGGGCGCGCGATCGCGATCGAACTCGGCCGGCGTGGCGCCCGCGTGGTCGGTACCGCCACCAGTGAGTCCGGCGCGCGCGCCATCGACGAGTACCTTGGTGCCGCGCAAATCGGTGGTCGGGGCGTCGTGCTCGACGTCGCGAACGCCGCCTCGGTGGAGGCGTGCTTCAAGGACGTCGACGGCCGCGAAGGCACGCCGACGATCCTCGTCAACAATGCGGGAGTGACGCGCGACGGGCTGTTGATGCGCATGAGCGCCGACGACTGGCAGACCGTGATCGAGACCGACCTGTCGGCCGTGTACCGGACCTGCAAGGCGGTGATGCGCGGCATGATGAAGGCGCGGCGCGGACGGATCATCAACATCGCCTCCGTCGTCGGCGTCATGGGCAATGCGGGCCAGGCGAACTATGCCGCCGCCAAGGCCGGCATGATCGGTTTCACCAAGAGCCTCGCCCGCGAGGTGGGCTCGCGTGGCATCACTGTGAACGTCGTGGCGCCCGGCTTCATCGTCACCGACATGACCGACGCGCTGGGCGAGGCGGCCCGCGCCACCCTGCTCGGTCAGGTGCCCCTCGGGCGCCTCGGCGCACCCGAGGACATTGCGCACGCCGTGGCCTTCCTGGCCTCGCCCCAGGCGGGCTACATCACCGGCGAGACGCTCCACGTCAATGGCGGCATGTACATGATCTAAATGAATTTTTCACTTAATTGGACCCCATCCGGCCCTTAACTTAGAATACGCGCCCCATGCCGGGCGCCCGCGGGGGAGTGCCGGCTGCATCGTTTCCCACAGAGGACTCCGAAGAACATGAGCAGTATCGAACAGCGCGTGAAGGCGATCGTTGCCGAACAGCTGGGGGTCAAGGAAGAAGAAGTGAACAACGATTCGTCCTTCGTCGACGACCTCGGAGCCGACTCGCTCGACACTGTCGAACTCGTCATGGCGCTCGAGGAAGAGTTCGAGACGGAGATCCCCGACGAGGACGCCGAGAAGATCACGACGGTCCAGCAGGCCATCGACTACATCAACGAGCGTCGCAGCCAGGCCTGACCGCTCGACCCCGCGCCGCCACGGATGGCGGTCGCGGCGCAATCTCACTTTGCCCAGCCAGGGGGACGCAGCTTGACGAAGCGCAGAGTCGTCGTCACCGGACTTGGCATCGTATCCCCGCTCGGCAGCACGATCGCGTCCGCCTGGGACGGCATCTGCAACGGCCGCAGCGGCATCGTCACGCTGACCAAGATGGACACGAGCGCATTCCCGGTGCGCATCGGCGGCGAAGCCGTGGGCTTCGACGCCGAGGAGTACATGTCCGCGAAGGACGTGCGCAAGTTCGACCCGTTCGTGCCGTTCGGCTTCGCGGCCGCGGTGCAGGCGTTCAAGGACTCTGGCGTCGAGGTGAACGAAGAGAATTCGCCGCGCGTGGGCGTGGCCATGGGCGCGGGCATCGGCGGCCTGAGCACCATCGAGGAAACGACCGCGAAATGGCTCGAGGCGAAGTCGCCGCGCAAGATTTCGCCGTTCTTCATCCCGGGCAGCATCATCAACGCGGCGGCCGGTCAGGTCTCGATCCATTTCGGCCTGCGCGGCCCGAACATCGCGCTGGTCACGGCCTGCACGACGTCGACGCACTCGATCGGCATCGCCGCCCGCACCATCCAGTACGGCGACGCGGACGTCATGGTGGCCGGCGGCTCGGAGATGGCGTTCACGCCACTCGGCCTCGGCAGTTTCGGCCAGGCTCGCGCGCTGTCGCTGCGCAACGACGAGCCCGCGCGCGCCAGCCGACCCTGGGACCGTGACCGCGACGGCTTCGTCATGGCGGAGGGCGCCGGCGCCATCGTTCTCGAGGAGTACGAGCATGCCCGGGCGCGCGGCGCGCGCATCTATGCGGAGTTCGCCGGCTTCGGCATGAGCGGCGACGCCCACCACATCACGGCTCCGCCGGAAGACGGCGAGGGCGCGCGTCTCGCGATGGTGAACGCGATCCGCGATGCGGGCGTCGGGCCGGAGCAGGTCGATTACATCAATGCGCACGCGACCTCGACCGAGCTCGGCGACCGTGCCGAAACGGTCGCCATCAAGCGCGCGCTCGGTGATCACGCCGCGCGCGTGGCCGTCAGCTCGACCAAGTCGATGACCGGCCACCTGCTCGGGGCCGCCGGCGCAGTGGAGGCGATTTTCAGCATCCTCGCGATCCGGGACGGCATCCTGCCGCCGACGATCAACCTCGAGAATCCCGACCCGGCGTGCGATCTCGATTACGTGCCGGGAACCGCGCGCAGGGCCCCGGTGCGGATCGCGCTGTCGAATTCGTTCGGCTTCGGCGGCACCAACGGCAGCCTGGTGTTTCGCGCCCTGCAGTGAGTCGCGAGCCGGCGGCGTTCCTCGACGACGACGCGCTGCTGCGGCTGCACGAGCGGCACCCCGATCGTTACCCCGCGTTGCTCGAGAGCGTCGGCGGGCCGCCCGACCTCGGCCGTTACGACGTGCTGCTGGCACTGCCCGGCGAGCGCCTGCTTCTGCAGGCGGACGGGCAGCTCGAGGCGTCGCCGCGCGCGGCGAACCAGCACCAATTCCTGCCGGCCCTGGATGCGTGGTGGCGAGCCGAGCGCCGCCACGCCGGGCAGGCGGGCGTCGAGCCGTTCGCCGGCGGCTGGTTCCTCTATCTGGGCTACGAGTTGGCCCAGGAGATCGAGCCGCGGCTGCACCTGCCGCGATCGAATCACGCACGCGCACTGGCGTGGCGCATGCACGGTGCGATCGTGCGCGACCGCGTGACCGGTGCGGTCGTGCTGCACGCCGAATCCGGTGCCGCCGAGCGGTTGCGCAGCGAATTGCAGGTCGACCTCGACGCCCCGGCGGCACCGGAAAAGCACGCCGCGCACGACGGAGTGCTGCACGTCGAGGAAGAGCCAGCGGAGGTCTTCCTGCGCGGCGTCGAGCGCATTCTCGAAGCGATCGGGCGTGGCGACGTCTACCAGGCCAACCTGTCGCGCGGCTGGTTTGCGCACCGGGCGGCCGGCCAGTCCGCGTCCGACCTCTACCGCAGGCTGCGCGACGCCAATCCGGCGCCTTTCTCCGGCATCGCGCGCTTGCCGGGGTTCACGCTGCTCAGTTCGTCGCCGGAGCGGCTGGTGCGAGTCCGAGGGCGCATCGCGAGCACCCGCCCGATCGCCGGAACCCGGCCGCGCGGCGACTCGGTCGCGACGGACGCCCGCCTGCGGACCGAACTGCAGCTGAACGAGAAGGAACGCGCCGAGCACGTCATGCTGGTGGACCTCGAGCGCAACGACCTCGGTCGCATCTGTCGCGGCGGCACCGTGCAGGTGGACGAGTACATGACGATCGAGACCTATGCGACCGTGCACCACATCGTCTCGAACGTGCGTGGCGAGCTTCGTGACGGTGTCACGCCCGGCGAGACCATCGCTGCGATGTTTCCCGGCGGCACGATCACCGGCTGCCCGAAGGTGCGCTGCATGGAATTGCTGGCCGAGGTCGAAGGCACGCCCCGGGACGCATACACTGGGTCGATGGGCTACCTGGGGTGCGACGGCTCGCTCGACCTCAACATCCTGATCCGCACGCTGGCCGTCGGCGAGCGGGGCATCGAGTTCCGCACCGGGGCCGGCATCGTCGCCGACTCGCGCCCGGAGTTCGAATTGGCCGAAACCCGCGCCAAGGCGCGAGGCTTGTTGCGAGCGCTGGGGAGTGAAGCATGATCGGACGAAGACTGGTGAATGGCGTCGAGTCCTCCGCGATCTCGGTGGACGATCGCGGGCTGCAGTATGGCGACGGCCTGTTCGAGACGATGGCCGCGATGAACGGCCGCGTGCGCCACTTCGAGCGCCACATGGAACGGCTGGCCGACGGGTGCCGGCGGCTCGGGCTGCTCGCGCCGGATCCGGACCTGATCGCGAAGGAATGCGAGCGCGTGCTCGAGGGTCTCGGTGTCGGCGCGGTCAAGTTGATGCTCACGCGCGGACCCGGACCGCGCAGCTATCGTCCGCCGGCCGACCCTTCGTTCACGCGCGTGGTCGTTTCGACCGCGGCGCGGCCGCGCAACGATCCCGAGGACGGCATCATCGTGCGGCTCTGCGAAACGCCGCTGGGACTCAATCCGGTCCTGGCCGGGCTCAAGCATCTCAACCGGCTGGAACAGGTCATGGCCTGCGCCGAGTGGGACGATCCGTCGATCGCCGAGGGCCTGATGTCGTCGGTGGACGGCCGGCTCGTCTGCGCGACGGCAGCGAACTTCTTCCTGGTCCGCCGGGGCTGTCTCGCGACGCCCGACATCCGCGACTGCGGCGTCGCCGGCGTCATGCGCGGAGTGGTCCTCGCGGCAGCGCGTGAACTTTCAATCACGACGGAAATCTGCGACCTCGATGTCGGCGACCTGACGGAGGCGGACGAGGTCTTCCTGACCAATGCGATCACCGGCGTGAGGCCGGTGGGCGAGGTCGCCGGCATTCGTCGCTACGCGGCGCCGGGTGAAGTGACGCGCGCGCTGCTGGACCGGACGACCCGGGCCGGCGAGTGAAGCTGCGGTACGTCCTGCTGACGCTGCTCGTCGTCGCCGGCGCCCTTGCGGCGTTCGCGTACGAGCGCTTCAACCGCTGGCTCGACACGCCGCTCGCAATCGACGCGCCGGCGCTGCAGATCGAGATCCCGCGCGGCCAGCCGCTGGTCGCGACGGCGCGTGACCTGGAGGCACGCGGCGCGCTGCGACATCCGCGCTGGCTGCAGGCCTATGCGCGCTACAGCGGTGCGGATGCACGGATCAAGGCAGGCGAGTATGCGATTCCTGCGGGCACGACGCCGCGCAGCCTGCTGCGCCTGCTCGAAGCAGGCGCCGTCGTGCAGCACTCGGTGACGTTCGTCGAGGGCTGGACCTTCCGCGACCTGCGCAAGGCGCTCGAGCGCAACGAGAAGCTCGTCAACACGCTGGCGGGCCAGGACGATGCGGCCGTGATGGCGGCCCTCGGCGCAGCGGGCGAGGCCCCCGAGGGACTCTTTTTCCCCGACACTTACCTGTTCGGAAAGGGCACCACGGACCTCGAGATCCTGCGCCAGGCCCGCGACCGGATGCGGCGCGAGCTCGATGCGGCGTGGCAGGATCGCGCTGACGACCTGCCGATCGCGACGCCGTACGAGGCGCTGATCCTGGCGTCGATCGTCGAGAAAGAGACTGCACTGGCCAGCGAGCGTCCGCGCATTGCCGGGGTCTTCACGCTGCGCCTGCGGCGGGGCATGCGCCTGCAGACCGATCCGACCGTGATCTACGGCCTCGGTGCCGGTTTCGACGGCAACCTGCGGCGCGCCGATCTCGAGCGCGACGGGCCGTACAATACCTACACTCGGACGGGCCTGCCGCCGACGCCGATTGCGCTGCCGGGCGCGGAGGCGTTACGGGCCGCGGTGCGCCCGGACGAGCGCGGCGAGATCTATTTCGTGGCGACCGGCCTGCCGGACGGCAGTCACGAATTCTCACGCACGCTCGCCGAGCACGAAGCCGCGGTGCGGCGTTATCTGGTGCGCTATCGGCAGCGCAAGACGGAGCGTTGAGGTGCGAGGTCGATTCATCACGTTCGAGGGCGGCGAAGGCGCCGGCAAAACGACGCAGCTCGCGCGCGCCGCGGCTTGGCTGCGCGAACATGGCGTCGAGGTGACCGTCACGCGCGAACCTGGCGGCACGCCACGAGCGGAGCGCCTGCGCGAGATCCTCCTCGAGCGCGGTTCGGAGGCGATGCCGCAGTCCTGCGAGTTGTTGCTGATGTTCGCCGCGCGCGCCACGCACCTCGACAATCTCGTCCGGCCAGCGGTCGCCCGCGGCGCCTGGGTGCTCTGCGATCGCTTCACCGACGCTACCTACGCCTACCAGGGTGGTGGCCGCGGCCTGCCCGTCGCGCAGATCGACGCGCTGGTGGCCATCGTCCATCCGGACCTGCAGCCGGACCTGACGCTGCTGCTCGACACTCCGGTGGAAACCGGCCTAGCGCGCGCGCGCCAGCGCAACGGTGCAGAAGGTCCCGACCGCTTCGAGACGGAGCAGCGCGAGTTCTTCGAACGCGTGCGTGCCGTCTATCTTCAGCGCGCAGGCCGTGAGCCGGAGCGCTTTCGCGTGCTCGACGCGTCGCACGGCGTCGACGAGGTGGCGACCCAGGTGTGCGCGAGCCTCGACTCGCTGCTCGGGAAGTCGCGGTGAAGGCTGGTGCCGCGACGGAGCCGGAGGCCAGCGCCAGCGTGCCGCTGACGCTGTTGCCGTGGCACGAGGGTGCCCGGTCACGCCTCGAGACCGCCGTCGCGGGCGAGCGCCTGCCGCACGCTCTGCTGCTGCATGGGCCGGAAGGCGTCGGCAAGGAACGATTCGCGGCCGTGCTCGCCGGGGCGCTGTTCTGCAGTCGCCGCGGAGCGATGCTGATCCCCTGCGGCGAGTGCGCCGACTGCGCGTTAAGCCGCGCCGCTTCGCATCCCGACCTGCACTGGCTGCGCATCCCCGAAGACAAGAAGTCGATCGGCGTCGATGCCGTCCGGGAAGCCTGCGAGCAGCTCGGCATGACGAGCATGCGCAGCGGCTACCGGGTGGCGATCGTGTCGCCGGCGCATTCGATGACGATCAACGCCCAGAACGCGCTGCTGAAGACGTTGGAGGAGCCTTCGCCGAGGACCTTGCTGGTGCTGGTGACCTCACGGCCGTCCCGCCTGCTCGCGACGCTGCGCAGTCGTTGCCAGCGTGTCGAGATCCCGCGTCCCGGCGCGGCCCCGGCGACGCAGTGGCTCGGCGCCGAGCTCGGTGCCGTTCCTGCCGCGGGCCTGCTCGACCTCGCGGGTGGGGCGCCTTTGCGGGCGGCGGCGCTCGCGCCCCATTTTGCCAGCCTCGAGTCGCAGATGACGGGCCTGCTCGACGACCTGCTGTCGGGGCGCAGCGAAGTCACGCGCACGTCTGCCGACATGCTGGGGGAGGGCCTGCCGGTGCGTCTCGACTGGCTGGAGGCGTGGCTCGGCACGGCATTGCGCCGCCGCACGCTGCCGGATGCGACTCGCCTCACGATTCCGGGTGGCCCGTTGTTGCAAAGGGCCGCCGCGGAAGTGAACATAAGCGCGGCATTCCGGATGGTGGATCGGTTGCGCGAAGCCCGGCGGCTCCTCGAGGGGCCGGCTGCGCCGCAACTGGTCCTCGAGGCCCTGCTCGTCGAGCTGGTGGCCGCCTTCCGGCGCAAAGGAGTCGCCTGATGGGTCCCGTGACACGGCAACCGAACAAGCCAGGACTGCTGACGCTCACCATCAAGGACAAGAGCGCGCTGTACCTCGCTTACATGCCGTTCGTGAAGAACGGGGGGCTCTTCATTCCCACCAACAGCAATTACCGCCTCGGTGACGAGGTGTTCATGCTGCTCAACCTGATGGGCGAGGACGAGAAGCTGCCGGTGGCCGGCCGGGTGATCTGGATGACCCCGAAGGGCGCGCAGGGCAAGCGCACGGCCGGCATCGGCGTGCAGTTCAGCGAGCAGGACCGCGGCAACACGCAGCGCAAGATCGAGAGCTACCTGGCCGGTGCGCTGGGCGGCGACAAACCGACGCACACGATGTAGCGAGCGGGTGGCTCAGCCGCCCGAGCTGGTCGAGTTCAGGGCTTCCGCCAGGTCGGTGGCCGCGATGCCGCCCGTCAGCACGCGGGTCTCGAAGCCACGCTCGCTCAGGATGTAGGCCGCCGCCGAGCTGCGCCGGCCGTTCTCACAGCACACCACGTACGAGACCGACGGATCGAGCGTCTTCAACTTCAGGCGGATGAAGTAGAGCGGCACGTTGATCGCCTGGTCGAAATGGCAGTGCTCGAACTCGCTCGGCAGCCGCACGTCGAGCCAGCGCCCGCCCGACGCGACGATCGCCTTCGCTTCGTCGTAGTCGACCCAGTGCAGCATCGGCTCGTTGAGCAGCGAATTGAAGTCGTCCTTGCCGAGGCGCATCAGCGTGCCGTCGGTCACCATCGTCACGGTCGCGTTGCGACGTGCGCCCGAGATCAACGCTTCCTCGCCGAACGTGTCGCCCATGCCGAGCTCGGCGAGCTTGATGCCTTCCCGATTGAGCGGCGTCTCGCGGGTGACGAGGCAACGTCCACTCACGATCGCGTAGAAGTAGTCGCCGTCGGCGCCCTGGCGGATCACGGTCTCGCCGGCGGCGAAGCTGACGCGCTCCATGCGGATGAACACGGCCTGCAGGTTGGCCGGCGGGATCTTGTGGAACGCACGGCTCTGCAGCAGCAGCGTCATCCAGTCGTCGCTCGCGGTGCCGGGCTGCAACTCGCCCACTTCATAGGTGCCGGTCTGGTCCCAGGTGAGCAGCACGTCGAGCAGGTCGCTGTCGATCGCGAGGTACTCGATGTGATCGGACGCGACGCGCGCCGAGCAGCGCCGCGGCAGAATCGGGGCGATCGGGTGGCGCGCATCGGGCGTGCCGCCCTTGACGGTGCCGACGACGTGGCCGCCCGTGAGCAGGTCCACCGTGCCCGAGACGAGGTAGAAGGTGCGCTTGTCGGAGTCGCCTTCCTTGAACAGCAGCCGCCCCTGGCCCATCTCGCGGATCGTCGTCTTCCGCGCGAGCGCGCGCAGGTTCTCGCCCTTCAGGCCGTCGAGCGGCGAGAAGGATCGCAGCAGGGTCAGGTCGAGGGGCGAAGGCTCCGTCATTGCATCCGTGGGCCCGTGGCGAATCCAACGCTCCCGGGCTCTTTGTCAAAGGCGACGGATGGTATCACAGCGCCCCTCGCGCAAAGGCGTCCCAGCCGGGATCCGGTCGGAAGCGGGCGCCGTGCCGCGCCTCCAGTTCGCGCAGCCGTTCGAGGACGACTGCCGGTCCGCGCGATTTGGCATATTGCAGCGGGCCGCCGCGGAACGGCGCAAAGCCCGAACCGAAGATCACGCCGGCATCGACGAGATCGGCGTCGGCGACGACGCCTTCGCGCAGGATCGCGATCGCCTCGTTGACCATCGGCAGCACCAGGCGATCCACGAGCTCCTCCGGGGCGGAACCGGTGGCCGCCGGCTTCACGGCCTTGCCGTCCCGCCACTCGTAGAGGCCGCCGCCGGACTTGCGGCCGAGCTTGCCGGATTGCACCAGCTCCGCGACCGCTTCCGGTGCGGGCCGTCCGAATGCGGACGCGAGGATCCGGCCAACGTGCAGGCACACGTCGAGACCCACCGTGTCCGCGAGTTCGATCGGTCCCATCGGCATGCCGAAATCCGTCGCGACGCGATCGATGGTCGCGAACGCCACGCCCTCCTGCGCGGCCAGCATGGCCTCGGTCAGGTAGGGCATCAGGATCCGGTTGACCAGGAAGCCGGGCGCGCTGCGGCAGGGCAGGGGCAGCTTGTCGATGGCTCGCGTGAAGGCCAGCGCCGCGGTCCGCGCCTCGGGCCGGGTCTGCGCAGACTCGATCACTTCGACCAGCGGCATCTGCGCGACCGGATTGAAGAAGTGCAGCCCGACGAGGCGGCCGGGATCGGCGAGACTGCCCGCGAGGTCCTCGAGCATGATGCTCGACGTGTTGCTGGCGAGGATCGCGCCCGGCTTCATGCGCGGCTCGAGCCGCGCGTACAGGTCGCGCTTGGCGGCGGCGTCCTCGAAGATCGCCTCGATCACGAGATCCGCTTTCTCGACGCCCTGGCCTGCGACATCCGCAGTGAGGCGGGCCATCGCCTCCGCCGCCTTGCCGGGGACGCGCGCGCGCTTCTCGAAGAACGCCCGGGCGCGCTCCAGCGCCGGCGCCACGAGTTCGGTGGAGCGGTCCTGCAGCGTCACCGTGAAGCCGCGCTGCGCGCTCCAGGCGGCAATGTCGCCGCCCATCACGCCCGCGCCGACCACGTGCACGTGCCCGCCTTTCGGCACGTCCCGTCCGCCCAGCGCTTTCATGCGCTCCTGCAGGAAGAACACGCGCACCAGGTTGCGCGAGGTCGGGGTGCAGACGAGCCGCGCGACCGACTGCGCCTCGGCCTCGTAGCCGGTGCGCGGATTCGCGCCGTGCCGGCGCCATAGATCGACGATTGCGTAAGGGGCCGGGTAATGCTCGCGCTTCGCCCGGCGGGCGACTTGCTGCTCGATCTTCGGCGCGACCAGGCCGCGCAGCGCGCCGAACGAGAGAAGTCGCTGCCCGAGCGGCGCGCGGCGCGCCGGTCCCGGGTGGGTTGCCATCGACGCGGCCGCAGAGCGCAACTCCGCCGCCGGCACGACACGATCGACGAGTCCGAGATGCAGCGCCTTGTCGGGACGCAGGTTGCGACCGGTCAGCATCATATCCATCGCCGCCGTGACGCCGACGAGCCGCACGGCGCGGACGGTGCCGCCGAAACCGGGATGGATGCCCAGCATGACCTCGGGCAGGCCGAGCACCGCCTTGGGGTCGTCCACGCAGACGCGGTAGCGGCAGGCCATGGCGAGCTCGAGTCCGCCGCCGAGGCAGTAGCCATTGATCGCTGCGACGGTCGGGAACGGCAGCGCCTCGAGTCGAGCCAGGATGGCGTGCGCTGCGCGGATGAAGGGCACGGCTTCCTCCGGCGACGCGACCTGGCCGAATTCGCGCACGTCGGCGCCGGCGATGAAACCCGACTTGCCGGAAGTGATCACCAGGCCGCGCGGGGCAGCGGCTGCAACTTCATCGAGCCGCGCGGCGAACTGCTCCATTGCGGTCCGGGACAACGCGTTCGCATTCGCGCCCGGCTGGTCGAAGCACAGCCATGCGATGCGCTGCGGATCGATCTCGAACGACCACTGCGGGCCGCTCGCTGCGCTGCTCTCGCTCATCGCAACTCCTCGGAACGGCCGCTCAAGCAGCGGCGAGCTGCTCGCCGGTCAAGCGAAAGTCGCAGATCAGCGGGCGGTGATCGGAGAACGTGACGGCCGGCACCTCGAACGAACTGATCTCGATGCCGCGCGTGTGCAGGATGAAATCGAGTTCCATGCGCGGCTTCTTTGCCGGGTACGAGGGCAGCCGATCGCGGTTCGCGCTCTTCAAGCCCGCGGCCTCCATGAACAGCGCCATCTCGTGCTCGCCCCAGAAGGTGTTGAAGTCGCCGGCGACGATCACGGGCTTGCGCGAGCGCTTCACGAGCTCGAACAGGTGGCGCAGCTGCGCATGGCGGTGGCGGAACTTGAGCGACAGGTGCACCAGGAACACGCACAAGTCGTCGAGCTCGAGCTCGATGATCAGCCGCTTGATGCCGGTGTCGAAATAATGAAACCGCTCGCCCTCGACCCGGGGCGCCGCGAGGAACGCGTTCGCCTGCTTGTTGACGATGGGCACCAGCGTGTTGAACGATGCCGTGCCGTACTTGCACTGGTAGGTCGAGTAGTGGCCCAGCGACTCCGCAATCACCTCGGCCTGGTTGACCCCGCCGGTGCGGATCGAGCCGGTATCGACCTCCACCAGGCCGACGATGTCCGGGTCGGCAGCCTTGATGAACCGGGTGATGCCGTCGAGCACCCGCGGATTGCTGCGCAGGTAACCCGCGCCGGGGACCGGCAGGTGAAAGGCGGCGCCGGTACCCGTCGCATACCGGATGTTGTAGAGCAGAAGGCGCATTCGGTCCCGATTTTATAGGCCGCGGCGAGGATCCGAAATCACGTCGTCTGGGCTACACTACCCCGGTCGTGCCCATCTGGGGCCTGCAGACGGAGGATCCGTGAGCAGCGTAACGCAGAAGAACCCGATCCGCTTGTTCGTCTGTCACGTATGGCAGCCCGACGACGATTACCTGCGCGTCTTCGAGTACCTCGAAAGCGTCAACAATTTCTTCTATCGGAACACGAGCACGCCTGACAAGCGGCCGGCCGGCGACAAGGAGGCGCTGCGCGAGGACCTGCGCCGGCAGATCAATGAGGCCGAAGCCGTGATCGTGCCGTCACAGCTCTATCGGAAGCACCTGGACTGGGTTGAGTTTCAGCTCCACTGCGCCAAGGCGTATGACAAGCCGGTCGTCGTGCTGGAGCCCTTCGGTGCGCACGAAACCATCGCGCCGGCCGTGCTGGAAATGGGCGACGAGGTGGTGCCTTGGGACAAGCGGCAACTCGTGGACGCGATCAAGCGCCAGGCGCGTCACGAGGAGACGACGCGCTTCGACACGATCGAGTTCAAGCTCGATTGAGGAACGCCGGCAGGTCGTCGTCGTCGCTCGGCACGGCGCGCAGCAGCGCCGCTGAACGGTTCGCCGGCAGCGCCGGATGCTGTTCGTGCAGTCCGGCGAAGATCGTGACGATGCGCTCCGCGTGGCGCGCAGCCTCCGCCTCCGACATCTTCAGCACGCAGGCCGCAACCGGGCTCAACCGGCCGGTGCGCGAGCCGCTCTGCAGTGCAGCATTCAACTCGGCGAACTCACCCCGCACGTCGCGCGGCAAGGCGTCGATTTCGATGCCGCCCAGGTGCTTCAGGCAGGCATCGGCCAGGCGCTGCTTGAGCGGGCCGGAACCTGCCAGCACCACGACCGCATCCCGAAAGCGCTCCCAATCTGTACGCATCATGTCACCCCAGCTTGAGTCGTAGCCTATCTGGCTTTTTTATTTCAGGCACTTACGTCAACTATCTAATGTAATTTCCCCACCGGCTGCCTGTTGAAACCCGTGGGGAATCATGAGGCTACGAGCGAAATATACGCCGCTGCGGAGGAAATTCAACGATCAACCTGATTTGGCGCTCACGAAACCGACAGTTCACTGATGCCGACCCGAATTGCGCTGGTCAGCGCGCGCGAAGCGCTGGCACTCGACGAAGACATGGAGCCGCTTGCGGCGGCACTGCGCGAGGCTGGGGCCGAAGTGGCGACTCCGTTCTGGGATGACGCCGCTGTCGATTGGCGAAGCTACTCTGCGGCCGTCCTGCGCTCCACCTGGGACTACGTCGAGCGGATTAACGAGTTCCTGCCATGGGCCGAGCGCTGCGCGCAACAGACGGTACTGCTCAATCCTCCAGCCGTCGTGCGTTGGAACACCGACAAGCACTATCTGCACGAACTCGCGCAGCAGGGCATCCCGGTGGTGCCGACTCGATTCGTCGAGCCGGAATCGATCGCGGCGCAACAGCTCGAGCGGTTTCTTGGCGATGGTGCCGACGCGCTGACCGCAGGACGGACCGATTCGTTCGCCGAGTTCGTCGTCAAGCCGTCGATCGGCGCCGGTTCAAAGGACACCGCACGCTATCGCCGGCACGAAGTCGCACGAGCCACCGAACATCTGGCGCGACTGCTGGCCCAAGGGCGCAGCGCCATGCTGCAGCCGTATCTCGATCGCGTGGACGAGCATGGGCGAGACCGCGCTGATCTACCTGGGCGGCGAGTTCAGCCACGCGATCCGCAAGGGGCCGCTGCTGAGGGCGGGCGCTGCTCTCGTCGAAGGGCTCTTCGCACCCGAGCAGATCACCCCGCGGCAGCCGCAGTCCGACGAGTTGGCGGTTGCGCGGCAGGCCTATGCCGCGCTTGGATCGAGCCGGCCGGTCTACGCGCGGATCGACCTGATTCGCGGCGCTGACGACTCGCCGGTGGTGCTGGAACTCGAGCTGACCGAACCGTCGCTGTTCTTCGCGCATGCACCGGGTTCTGCCGAGCGTTTCGCACGGGTGCTGCTGGAGCGAGCACATTCCGCGGGATGAGTACCGATGTCGAACCGGGGCGGAGGTTGGTTAAGATTCGCGCGGTCCCCGTCACCGCAAGAGGTTTCGAGTGGCTGACATCCTGCTGCTGCACCACGGCGTCTACGGGCACACTCGCCAGATCTGCGAGCGGCTGCAGTCGGACCTCGTGAGCCTCGGCCATCGCGCGGACGTGGTGCCGCTTGCCGGCGGCGATGCCGATCCCGCGGCCTATGACGTCGTCGTGATCGGCGCCAGCATCCGCAACGGCAAGCATAATCCGGCGGTCGTCGACTTCATCCGTGCGAACCGGGCCTTGCTCGAGAGCAAGCCGAGCGCGTTCTTCTCCGTCAACCTCGTCGCGCGCAAGCCGGCCAAGAACACCGCGGAGACCAACCCCTACGTGAAGGCATTCATCGCGCGGTCGCCGTGGAAACCGAAGCTGGTCGGCGTTTTCGGCGGCGACCTCGACTACCAGCGCTATGGATTCTGGGACCGGCACATCATCCGCCTGATCATGACGATCACCGGTGGGCCGACGGACCTGCACACCAAGGTGGACTACACCGATTGGGACAAGGTGCGAGCCTTTGCGGGTCAGGTCGCCGCGATGGCGCCGGCGCGTCCGAGCTGAATCTCTTCTGATGGACGCACTCGAGAAGCTGGCCGCACGGCAGCACCTCGCGGTGGCGCTGTTGTCCACCTGGCTGATCGCGACCAGCCCGTGGATCGCGATGCTGCGCAGGGTCCCACGCGAGGCTGGCTTCCTCGACTACAGTCATGTGGTGCTGGGGTTCGTCACGCTCGCGATCGCGATCACCTACACGGTCACCTGCACGCGCGCCGGCCGCTGGCGGCTGTATTTTCCCTGGCTGGCCGGGCAACTCGGTGCCGTCGGACGTGACGCCAGCGGACTGCTGCGCGGCCGCATCCCGGCCGCCGAGGGTGGCGGACTGTTCGGGTTGATCGAGGGACTGCTGCTCGTGCTGCTGCTGGCGACGGCGGTCACCGGCGCCGTGTGGTTCGCGGTGCAGGGCTCGCAGGAGGCGCTCGCCTGGCGCAGCCACCATATCTTCGCTGCGCGGGGACTGGTGGCCGTCTTCGTACTGCACGTCGTTACGGTATCCTTGCACCTGATCGATTTCATCCGGGACTGATATCCGGGGAAGGCGTGACTGCAGGGGGCGACGCCATGACCACTGATTCCGCTGCCTTCGAAGGTGGCTGCGCCTGCCGTGCGATCCGCTATCGGATGACCTCGCGGCCGCTGTTCGTGCATTGCTGCCACTGTCGCTGGTGCCAGCGGGAGAGCGGGGCGGCCTTCGGCCTGAATGCGCTGATCGAAGCCGATCGCGTCGAACTGCTGCAGGGGGAGGTCGTCGTGATCGCGACGCCTTCGAACAGCGGCAGGGGACAGAAGGTTGCACGCTGCCCGGCGTGCCACGTCGCGCTGTGGAGCAACTACGCCGGGGCGGGTGACGCGTTGCGTTTCGTCCGTGTCGGCACGCTCGACGATCCCGATCGGTTCCCACCCGACATCCACATTTTCACGGCGTCGAAGCAACCCTGGGTGGTGCTGCCGACGACGACGCCGGCCGTTGCGGAGTACTACAAGGCTTCTGCGCACTGGCCAACCGAGAGCCTTGCCAGGCTGACAGCGTTGAAATCCAAGGGGGAAAAATGAGCGACCAAAAGACCTACCAGGGCAGCTGCTTCTGCGGCGCCGTCCAGTTGACCGTCACCGGCGAGCCGGCGGCGATGGGTTACTGCCATTGCGAGTCGTGCCGGCGCTGGTCGGCGGGCCCGGTCAATGCGTTCACGCTTTGGCCGCCCGAGGCGGTGAAGATCACCCAGGGTGCGGACAACATCGGCACGTACAACAAGACGCCGCACAGCTGCGCGCAAGTGGTGCAAGACGTGTGGTGGACACATCCTCACCGAGCATCCCGGCCTGGGTCTCACCGACGTTTATGCGGCGGTCATTCCGGACTTCCCGTACCAGCCGGCCGTCCACGTCCACTACCAGGAGACGCGGCTGCGCATCCGGGATGGATTGCCGAAGTTGCAGGACGTCCCGAAAGAGATGGGCGGCTCCGGCGTCAGTCTCGCCGAGTAGCCTCGCGTTGCCGCAGCTCGTCGCGCGACGCGATCCGTTCATCGCAATTCACCAGGGCGCCATGCAATTGCAGTCGATTCGTCACCTATGATCGGCATCGTTCACGCAGCGCCATCCCGGCGCAGAGACGGAGATCGATCATGGAAATTGCTGCAATCCTGATGATGGCGTCGGTGGTGCTCGGAGTGTTCCTGCAGGTCGACAGCCTCAGCGTCTGAGACATATTGCGCTGAGGCTGTCGCGCCCGAGTCGAGGCTGCGGCATGATACCGGCGTCACAGAAAGGCGTTGGATCGATGCAGCCAGGATACGAACGAATTCGCTCGGGCGCAGTAGTCGCAGCACTGGCGCTGCTGCTCAGCGGATGTGACGCAGCCTGGATCACGGTAGACCTTGGCACGGATCCGCCGGTCGACCCCGAGATCAGCGCCGTGCAGGCCAACCTGCTGGGGCTCGAGTTCCGCAAGGGTGACAGCACGACCACGACACTCGAGTTTCGCGACGGCGAGATCATCGACCTGTTGGACCTCCGGGATGGCGATCCGCTGCGGCTGTTCACGAACGAAGAGCTGCCGGCGGGTTCGTATACCGGCGTGCGCCTGCTCTTCGACCCGGATCAGGAGCAGAGCAGGGTGACGACAAGCGCAGGCGACACTCGTTTGCGCCTCGCAGCGGGCACTTTCGCTGCTGTCAGCTTCACGGTCGAGGACGAAAAGGAAAGCCGCGAAGAGTTCACGCTGATGCTGGACCTTCGCCAGTCCTTGAGTTTCGACGAGGCCAACGATCGATACACGCTGACGCCGGTCTTGCGGTCCGTTCGTACCGAAGACGCCGCGCGGGTCGAGGGCAACGTCGCGGTCGTCTGCCCTGTCGGCACCGTGCTGCGAGACGAGGGGGCCATTTACCTGTACTCGGGCCGGAACGTGCAGGCGGACGATCTGGACGGTGCCGAGGCGGAACCGTTTGCCACGACCGGCGTGATCGATTCGGGCACCGCGGCCTTGCGATACGCATTGCGGTTTCTTCCCGCCGGCAACTACACGCTGGCGTTCACCTGCCAGGGCGACGAGGAGGTTCCGGGCAGCAGTGAGAACCTGGACTTCCGTAACGTCGAGAATATCGAGATCGATGCTGGCGACGTGCTGCAACGGAACATCGACTGACGCTGTTTCACCTCGACGAGGTCGCGAATCAGTCCACCGGCCAGGGCAAATTCTTCGGAATCGTGGTTGCCTCCGTCTCGACGGGAATCTCACGTCGCGGCTGCCGTTCGACCGTACGCCACCAGGGTGAAACACGCTCGACGTGAGTCGGCTCGACGGGTTCACCGAGCCGTGGCATGACCAGCTGCGCCCCGCGTTTCGCGCCCAGCGCCAGCAGGGTCTCGGCCGGTTCGTCCCACGCGTGCATCGCGAGACTGAACGTGCCCCAGTGCACCGGCAGGAACGCGCTCTTGCCGAGCAGGGCCCAGGCTTCGAGCGCATTCTCGGGGCCGAGGTGGATGTGACCCCAGGCCGGATGGAACGCGCCGACCTCGAGCATCACCAGGTCGAACGGGCCGAGCCGCTTGCGGATCGCGGTGTATTCCGTCGTGAGTCCCGTGTCGCCGCTGAAGAACACCGCATGCCGCCGCGACCGGATGACCATCGACGACCACAGCGTCGAGTTCCGGCTGCGCAGGCCTCGACCGGAGAAATGCTGTGAGGGCGCGGCCGTCACCGTCAGGTCGGCCTTTGGCAGCTGGTACGACTCCCACCAGTCGAGTTCGACGATCCGATGGGACGGTACGCCCCAAGCCTCCAGGTGAGCGCCGACTCCGAGCGAGGTCACGAACGGCACGTCGCGCTGCGCCAACGCGCGGATCGATGTGTAGTCGAGATGGTCGTAGTGGTCGTGAGAGATGACGACTGCATCGAGCGGCGGCAGCGACCGGATCGCGACGGGCACCGGCTGGAAGCGCTTCGGACCGGCCCATTGGGAGGGTGATGCACGCAAACCCCAGACGGGATCCGTCAGCACGCGCAATCCGTCGATTTCGATCAGCACCGTGGAATGACCGAGCCAGGTCGTGCGCAATCCGGTGCGCGGCTTCTTCTTCCAGCCAACCAGCGGATCCACGGACGGCAGCGGTCCCTTCGGCACGCGCCGATCGCCGCCGAACAGGAACTCACGGACGGTCGGCATCGCCACATCCGTGCGCAGCAGTCTCGGCAGCACGGGATGGATGTTGCGAAACGCACCATCGTCCCAGAGCGGCGACGATTGCATGCGCTCCCGCCGCAATCCATCCGGTTTCCTGCCAAGTGATTTCATCGCGGTACAGGTAGACTCGTGGCCATCAGACCCCTGGAGATTCTGTCATGAGCACACTCGTCAATCACCAGTTCAGGCTCGCCAAGCGCCCCGTCGGCATGGTCCAGCGCAGCGACTTCGAGTACGCGCAGGCTCCGGTGGCGGAGCCGGGCGAGGGCGAGGTGCTGGTCAAGATCCTCTACATCTCACTCGATCCAGCGATGCGTGGCTGGATGAACGAGGGCAAGTCCTACGTGCCGCCGGTCGGCATCGGCGAGGTCATGCGTGCGGGCGCGGTGGGCCGCGTGATCACCTCCCGCGACCCCAATATCGCAGTGGGCGATCACGTCGTCGGAGTCCTCGGTGTGCAGGAGTACGCGGTCGCCAAGGGCAAAGGCCTGACCAAGGTGGATCCGAAGCTGGTGCCGCTGCCGGTCTACCTGGGAACGCTCGGCATGCCGGGCATGACGGCCTACTTCGGATTGCTGGAGATCGGGCAGCCGAAAGCGGGCGAAACCGTCGTGGTCTCGGGTGCCGCGGGCGCCGTCGGCCAGGTGGTCGGCCAGATCGCGAAGATCAAGGGCTGTCGCGTGGTCGGCATCGCCGGCGGCGCTGACAAGTGCGCCTACCTGCGTTCGATCGGTTTCGACGCCGCGATCGACTACAAGCACGAGGACGTGAAGGCCGCGCTGAGGCAGCATTGCCCGAAGGGCGTCGACGTCTACTTCGACAACGTCGGCGGCGAGATCCTCGACATCGTGCTCACGCAGCTCGCGATGCACGCGCGCATCGTCATTTGTGGTGCCATCTCGCAGTACAACGAGAGCCAAGATGAAAGGCCCGAGCAACTACATGTCGCTGCTGGTGAACCGCGCGATGATGAAGGGCATGGTGGTGTTCGACTACGCCAGCCGTTACGCGGAAGCGGCGCGGGAGATGGCGGGATGGATGGCGACGGGCCAGCTCAAGACCCGCGAGGACGTCGTCGAGGGCCTGGAGACGTTCCCGGAGACGCTGCTGAAGCTGTTCAAGGGCGAGAACACCGGCAAGCTCGTGTTGAAGGTGGCGGATGCGTAGCGGGCGAGGGTGTTGCACTGCATCTTGAAACCGACCCGCGCCCCGGCGTAGCGTCCGGGGCGACGCTGGCGCCGCCTGCATCCAACCACGGAGAAAGGACATGGCAACGAAGAAGAAGGCCGGGTCGATGTCGAAGACAAGAAAAACAGGTCGCACCCGTAAGATTGAGCCCTACGAGTACGTCGTCAAGGTAGTCCAGGGGCGTGTCGTAGTCGATGGCGTGAACGACGGCAATATCTACGGCAAGCCGAAGCAGTCTGTGACGTTCACTGCAGGCAGCAGGGTCCCACCGTTTACGATTTCCGCAACGGACTTCGTTCCGAATGACAGCAAGAAGCGGAAGAAGCTCGATAAGCGATGGCCGTTCGAGGGCGACGAACCGAGCTGGCCGCAGCGCAAGTTCACCGCAGAACTGAAGTCGCTTGGCCTCTTCAGGAAAGCGATCTACAAGTACACGATTGCGATCGGCCGCAAAAGACCGGCAGACCCGATCATCATCATCGAGCGGTAGCGGGACAGGCGCCGGCCCGGCCGACCCGGTCAGTTCGTCGCAAGGCTCAACTTCGCGCGCAGGAATTCCATGAATGCGCGGCTCTTGGCCGGCAACCAGCGGAGCGGTTGGCCTCCGGATTCCAGCGGAGCGAACGGGAACAGCAACATCAGCGCGGCGTAAACGAGGATCACGCCGCCACCGGTCAGCAGCAGCAACAGGACAGCAAAGATTCGCAACGCCGTCACGTTGAGCCCGAAATAGCGCGCCAGCCCCTGGCACACGCCGCTGATGACGGCACCCTCGCTGACCTGCTGCAACGGCCGGGACGATCCGCGTGTCGGTTTGCTCCGGTGCGACCGACGCCGTCGGTGTCTGTACAGATCCGATCTCCTCGAGCGCCGGCACCAGTTCCGCCAACGTCACGACGGTCTGGGCGGGACGCAGGCGTCGTGTGCACTGATCGGCCACGGCCTGCTCCAGATCGCTCAGAATCTCCTGCGGGTCCGGGTCACCCTCGAGCAGGCTCGCCGATTCGGCGAGATAGGTCTCGAGGCGCGCATACGCTGCATCATCGAATTGAAGCGTGCTGCGATTGAGGCTGACGGTGACAGAGATGCGTTTCATGGCTCAATGTCCCATGTCGGCGATCGTGTGGTTGATGCGATTCCAGTAGTCGTCGAGCGCCGCGAGTTGCGCCCGGCCGGCGTCCGTCAGCCGATAGTACTTCCGCGGCGGACCAGCGTCCGATTCCTGCCAGTCGTATTGCACGAGATCCTCGCGACGCAATTTGCTTAGCAGGGGATACAGCGTCCCTTCCTGCGTGGCGAACTCGGTGCCGGCCAGACGTCGCAGAATGTCCGGCACGTAGACACTGCGGGCGCCGACGATCTTCAGCACCAGGAACTCGAGGAGTCCCTTGCGGATCGGGGCGAGCTTGGATTCCACAATCATAGTTAAGAGAACAGGTACCTTGCGGAATAAAGGTACTAGAGACCACGGTGCCAGTCAAATAGCGCGATTGGAGCCGCCGTTAGCCAATAATCCAGAGCCGCCTGACAGGGCAGGGAAGTCTCAGCTCGGCCGCTGCACGTCTGATGCGCATCGGACGCCCATTCCTTCCCGTTAGCGCGGCGAGCGCCACGACCCAGTTATCAACATGCGGTCAAACGCGAGCCTGCGCAGTCGGCCGGTGGCCATCGTGTTGTGCGTTGCCGGCGCACACCACACGATCAAGGTCCGCTTCCAATCGAGTTCCTTGGCACGCTCTCGGATGTCGCCCGCTATAAGGCGCTTCAGCCCTGTTGCAACGCCTCTTGATTCCGTAAGGGATCGGCGTACGTTTCGCGCCATCGGGAACTCCACGCACGATCAAGGGAACGTCCATGACCACAGAAGGACGCCGTGCGGATGACAGGCAGCGATGGCAGGCAACCCGCCGCGTTCGAGCGATGTGTTTCGGCTGGGCTGCAATCTCGTGTGTGGTGGCGCCATTCGTGTCGGTACCAGCACTCGCCGATAGCAGTCGCTGTAACTGCAGCCAGGTTGTCGGGACGTGTCGGGCGACGATCCAGTTTCGGTCCAATCGTATCCTCATCGAATCGAACCGGCTCGAGTGTTCGAAAGTGACTTGGTACACCAATGGTCAACCACGCACGAGCGTCGTTCTCGACGGTGAGGAGAACATCGAGTGGCTCGGCTCCACGCCACCCTCGATCGAGATTCAATCGTGCGAAGTCTGCGTCGACAGAAGCAATCCTTACGATCGGGACACCGCTTTTTCGGGTAGCGCGACTCAGGCGACGCTGGTAGCGATTCCGCCACCGGAATACCCGGCGGAATATCGACGAATCGGACTCGAAGGGCGAGTCGTGGTCGCATTCCAAGTTGATGTCATGGGACGTGCCAGGAATGTAAGAGTCGTCGATTCGCCAGGTGGCGACCCCAATGGCTTCTGGCTGGCATCGGTCTCGTCGGCACTGCAGGCCGCCAATTTCGTCCCGGCACGTCGCAATGGCAAAGCCGTCGATAGCGAGAAGCAGATGGCGTTCCGTTTCAAGCTTGAAGACGCTCCGCCTCCATCGCCTCCCCAGTAGTAGGCCGACCACTTTGTCGTGCGAAGCGGCGGCTACTCCTTCGGTGGTCCCCTGCAGCGCGAGTCACAGTTCACTCGCTCCCGGATCTCTTGCTGCACCGCATTCAGACCCCTCTCGACATTTGTCCTTCCCGGCAGCATCGCGTTCCGGCAATCTAGCTCCGAGCCGGAAACCGGCACAGGGAACACAATAACGATGGCCGACGCTTCGGGGCGGCGTGTCAGCAGGTTGCGGACGACTGCGGCGCAAGTGGTTCGAGCGCTGCGAGTCGCGTTCGCACTGGATGACGCCGGACCGGCCACCTCGCGCACGCGCGCGCTGACCCTCGCGCTCCTCGTCGCCGTGCTCTATGCCGCCCTCGGCACGCTGCAGTTTGCCAAGCCGCCAAAGTTTCTGTCGAAATCACCGTTCGACATGGATCTTGCACTGCGCGCGGTCGCACTCGGATGGTTCGATTCCAAACGGACGATTCCGGTTACGATCGTCGACATCGACGAAGAGACACACCGCAGCTGGGGCTCTCCAGCAATCACTCCGCGCGCCGAATTGATCGGCATCTTTGACCGGGTCACTCGGGCCAACCCGTCCGCCATCGTAGCGGACATCGACCTCGCTCAAGGTGGCAAGACGGCCCACCTGGATCCGCAACCGAACGAAATGCCGCTGCTCGAGTATCTTGGGAGCTATTCAGGCTCCTCGCCGCTCATATTCGCCAAGCGAATCGAGCCGGGTCCGGACCGGAAGCCACGACCCGCCGATAGTCCTTACGACGAAACAGTTCGTAAGGGCCCGCGCCTCGCGTGGGCGCACGCGAGCTTTACGACGGAGAAAGGTGGCATGGTTCGCTGGTCGCAGGACTGGGTCGAGGTCTGTGCCGACGGACAGGTACAGCGGCTACCGTCCGTGGCCCTGCAGGCCGCAATCATCACGGGCCACGGGCACGACCAGCAATCTGCGGATGCGCACCGCAAGCGCCGAGCCGGACGCCTCGTGTGAGCGACTCGATTTGCTTCCTAGCCCCCGACATCGGCTGCTCATCGGGCCACGGCTCACGGGCGAACACCGGCTTGTTCGACAGGACGATGCCATTTCGATTCCCGCCGGTCTGCTGCTCGCGCCCGGAGTCGCGCTGGATGAACGCAATCTCTTCGCGGGCCGAGTCGTGCTGATCGGCGCGACACATTCAGCCGCTGGAGACAACTGGTTGACGCCTGCCGGGGCACGTCCCGGCGTTGAGCTGCTTGCCAACACGGTTCGGTTCTGGCCGATGCAGAACGAATCCAGCTGGCCTGTTGGCGCAGCTTGCGCTGCGTGCGGGAGCCATTCTGTTTTTTGCAATGTTCGTGCTCTTCGACTGGCGCTTTCGTCCGGTCGTGGCCTTGTTTGCCACGATCTTCGCGGTGCTTGCACTGGTCAGCATTGCGATCGGGCTTTTCGACACCTACCGCGTGTTCGACCTGATCGAGGCAGCGATCCTGCTGGCCATTGTCTACAAAGCGCTGAAGACAACCTTCGACTTCATCGCGGATCTGAGGGCGCAGCGTCGCGACTTCCCCCGGGGATGGCGCGGGGCGTTCATGACGTTTCGTGCCGCATGCCTGCGTGATCACCACGGCGGTAAAGGAGCCTGAATTGGCTGTACGGCCCACAGCGACCGCTCGAGCGGCGTCGGTGGCAGCGCTGGTGATTCTCGGGCATGCCATGAACCCGGTCGCCGCCGCGGAAGTCGGAGTGGTGGCCGACTACCGGCCAGCGAATGGACGCTTTGCGTTCACGCGTCCTCCGCATGGTGAACTGGTCCCGGTCATGATCGGCACGGTCGTCGTTTCAGGCGACCGCGTCAAACTTGACACCGGTGACTCCATTACCGTGCAGCTCGGCGATGACGAGGTGGCTCGATTCCGCGGACCAGGTGACTTTCGCGTCCCGCACGGCCGCCCGCTCGGCCGGCTCGCCGCGATCTTCCACTCGCTCCCGGAGCTCTTCAACGACACGCACGGATGGACCGGCACGGCTGTCTCGCGCGGAGGAGCCGTAGAATGCGGCATGAGCGGATACCAGCCGGAGCCGATCACCGTACCGGCAGCTTGCACCCGGCGCGCGGGTCGCGGCTGGACGGCGCGGCCTTCCGCTCGCATGGCATGGGGGCTGTCCGCCGTTCGCCGTCAAGCTTCTCGCAGGCGTCACCAGTGTCGCGCAGCGCGACTCGATCAACGCGTGGCAGGTGCGGCTGGATGGCCTTGATCTCGACGCCGGCCGCTATACGGTCCACATCTCGGACTCGACCGGCAAACGCTGGGAGGGGGCGATCGAAGCCGTGACTCAAGGCCCGGCGATACCTGCGGATTTAGCGGCCGACAACAGCAGCCTCGGCCGGAACGCGCAGGCGATCTACATCGCGGAACTGGACGATGGCCATTGGCGCCTCGAGAGCATCGAGCGCCTGCACGCACTCGCGCGTGCAGGGGACCCGCTCGCCACTGCGCTCAGTGATCGACTGCTGTGGGGATCCACGTCCCGGTAACAGGAGAGACCGTCGTGCAATTCATGGCCGTCGTGCCTCGTGCTCGCCTTAGTCGCCGTTCCCGCTGCGCTCGCACAGTCGCAGCCGGCGGCCATGACCTTCGACAGTCGCCAGACACTCTTGATGTTCATGCAACCGGACGAGGCCGAGGCGACTCTCGCCGCTCACCGCCCGTCCACCATCGACCCGCGCAGCCCTGCCGAGGCGGCCGTGATCGACGACGTGCTCGCGCGGCAGCACCGGGCGCGGCACCGTGCCCAAGGGGATCTTCAGCAGCCTGCAGAAGCAGGTCGTCAATGCCGTGATTGCTCAGGTCTCCGACCGCGTCCGTCGCGAGATTGATCAGTATTCGACGCTTTTTTCGCAGGTCGCATCGATCGACTACTACGCCCCGCGGTCATCAACGGCACGCACGGGCCGCGATGATCGCCTGCAGGCACGCCATACCTGCTTTCGCTTCGCTCAGGCGGACCTCTCGCCGTCGGGCGATCTCGACGTCGCCTTTGACTTCGTCGCCGCCATTGGCATCGCCGATTCGCAGGATGCAGTGATCATCCGACCGCTGCGGTCTGTTTGTCGGCCGCCCGTCCGTCAAGAGCAAGGACCGCTCCCTTGGCATCGCGATCGGCATTCGAGCGGACGCAGTCTGGCGCGAGGCCACGCGCGGCGTGACAGGACACCGTCTGGGACGAAACCGTGCTGCGCGACGGCGTGGATCTGACCAAGGGCCCGGCGCTCAACTATTTCCTCGACGCGACCGCTCCCGAATTGCGCCTGCCGTTGCCGCCGACCTCGGTGGGGGTTGATACCGCGCGCCCCTACGGACGCATCGAGGTCACTCTCACGGCAGCGGAAGTCGGCGCCTTGCCGACCTCACTCGAATTGCTCGGCGATATATTTCTGCCGTCGCGCGACCGATCTGCGGGGCTTTTCTATCAGGCAGCCACCGCAAGAGCGCAGACCTTCCCTCGCTGATCGGTCACCGCTGAACCTCGCCATCGTGCCTCATCGGCGCGAGCTGCCCCTGACGCGCTGACAGCAATTGTGCGCTGCAAGAAATCACGTGCAGCTTGCGCGTAATGCAGTGATTCTCGTTCCTGTTGACATTGCGGTCACGTGGCGTATTTTTTGGTTGCAAAGGACCAGGGGATTCCGCAAAAGAACTAGCACGCAGCCAACGAGCTGCGCACCGAATACCGGGGGAGCGACCAGGATGGTTAAGGCTTCGGCTTCATGGGATCTGCTTGTGCCTGTGGTTGCGCGGCGGCGTCGGCACAGCAGGTACCGTCAACCGCACAACCCGGCGCGATCGAGCGCGAGCAGCAGCGCCCGCCGCAGGCGCGCGCGACGAGTCCGCTGCCCGGGGTCACGGTCACAGAGGACGTCGCCGCAGGCACCGCCCGGCGTCGGATACCATCACTTTCACGCTGCAGAGCCTCGACAGTCGCCGGTAACGCCGTCCTCGCCGACGACGTGCTGCTCGCACCCGTACCGCGGCGAAATCGGCCAGACGATCTCGGTGCAGCGCGTCTACGACATCGCGGCCGAGATGACCGCGAAGTACCGTGACGCGGGCTACGTGCTCTCCTCCGTCGTCGTCCCGGCGCAGGCAATCACCGACGGTCGCGTGTCACTCACCGCCGTGGAAGGCTACCTGTCTTCCGTCGCCATCGAGGGCGACACGGGTCGGCGCGACGGCATGCTCGCGAAGATCCAGGCGGACCTGGGCGCGGAGCGCCCGCTGCGCCTGGCCACACTCGAGCGCAATCTGCTGCTCCTGAACGATCTGCCGGGCATGACGGCCCAGGGCGTGCTGCAGCGCTCCGCCACCGAGCCGGGCGGGCTCCGAACTCACGATTCGACTCGCGCGACAGGCGGCCGGCTTCGATGCCGGCGTCAACAATCGTGGCAGCGAGGTGCAGGGGCCCGTGCGTTATGAAGCCGGCCTGACGCTCAACTCGCTCTTCGGCCTCTTCGGCGAGACGCGCTTCAGTTTCCTCGCAGCGGATCCCATGTCCGAGCTGAAGTACGGCTTCATCTCGCACACGGCGCGCCTCACCGCGAGCGGCCTCGACCTGCGCCTGTACGCCAGCAAGAGTCGCGCCGAGCCCGAACTGGGCGTCGACTTCCAGGACTTCAACCTGGAGACCGACACGGATCAGGTGGGCGCCGAACTCAAGTACCCGATCATCCGCAGTCGTGAGCGCAATCTCTACGCGCGTGGCGCCGTGACCTACCACGACGGCGCGACCGACTCGACGTCTCCCTGAGGACGTCACGCGCGACGTGATTTCGGCGCTGCGTGCCGGCCTGACCTGGGATCAGGTGGACCGCTGGAACGGCGTCAACATCGTTGATTGGGAATTCTCGCAGGGCATCGACGCATTCGGCGCCTCGGAGGAGGGCGACCCGCAACTGTCGCGCGACGGCGGCCGTCCCGACTTCAGCAAGACCAACCTCTATCTCGCGCGTCTGCAGTCGCTGGGTCCGGGCTGGTCGATCCTGATCGCCGGCAGCGGCCAGTACGCCTTCACGAACCTGCTCTCGCCGGAGGAGTTCGCTTTTGGCGGCGAGCCGTTCGGTCGCGCTTACGACAGTTCGGAAATCGTCGGTGACTCCGGTGCCGCCGGCAAGCTGGAACTCCGCTACACGTTCGATGCCCTGGGTCGAGGCGGATTGACGACCTATGGCTTCTACGACACCGGCCGGGTCTGGCGGCGTCTGGGCCCGAATGAGCGGCAAGGCGAATGCTCCGAGTTCGACCAGTCGGCTTGCGACGAGGACGGCGCCAGCGCCTACGGGGGCGGCTTGCGCTTCACGCTCAGCGACTGGCTGACCGGCTATGCGGAAGTCGCGGTGCCGATCGATCAGATCGTCGTGGCCGAGGGCGACGACGACCCACGCTACTTCGCCGGCCTGCGCGTTCAGTTCGGTTCCGCGCAACTCGAATAAGGCAAGCGCACCCGACACCAGATCACTGCTTGTTTGTACCAACGTCGTACGGATGGATTCGAGGGACGTGACATGACAAATCGACGCTTTCAGCGATCCACTGATTCGCATTCCGGTCATGCAACGGCCCTGCCCGTACGCCCCACCGTGCGTCAGGCAGTCCGCCGAGCATTGTTCGTCATGGCCCCGACCGCCGTCGCGGTATTCGGCGCCGGCACGGCTACTGCGAATCCTGAGGGCGGGGTCGTCGTGCGCGGCAATGCCACCATCAACGGCGGCGCGGGAACCTTGAACGTGAATCAGGCCTCACAGCGTGCCGTCATCAACTGGCGCGGCTTCTCGATCGGCCAGAACGAGACCGTGAACTTCAACCAGCCCTCGGCCAGCGCAAGCACCTTGAATCGTGTCACCGGCGCACAGCGCTCCGTGATCGAGGGCGCATTGAACGCCAATGGCCGCGTCTACCTGATCAACCCCTCCGGCGTGCTGTTCACGGGGTCTTCGCAGGTCAACGTCGGTTCCCTGGTCGCCACGACCGCGAACATCACCGATGACAACTTCATGGCGGACCGTCTGGAGTTCCGCGAGCCCGGGCATCCCGGCGCGTCGATCGAGAACTTCGGTCAGATCAGCGTCCGCGACGGCGGCCTCGCCGCACTGGTGGCGCCCTCGGTCCGCAACGCGGGTCTGATCCAGGCCAACGTCGGCCGCATCGCCCTGGGCGGCGGCGAATCCTTCACCCTCGACTTCTACGGCGACCGGCTGATCAATTTCACGGTGGGCGAGGGCGCCGCGGCAGGCGCCGCGCCGCAGGTGGACAACTCGGGCGCCCTGCACGCCGATGGCGGCCAGGTCCTGCTGACGACGCAGACCGCCTCGGACGTGGTCGGCGGCGTAGTCAACATGTCCGGCATCATTCAGGCGCGCAGCGTCTCCCGCGACGCGACCGGCACGATCGTCCTCGACGCTGCCGGCGGCAGCACGACCGTCTCCGGCCAGATCGACGCCGAGCGGCATGACCGCCGGCACCACAGGTGGGCGCGTTGAAGTGCTCGGCCGATCGGTCACTTTGCAGAGCGGTGCGACCATTGACGCCTCGGGTCAGCGCCGGCGGTGGCACGGTCCACGTCGGTGGTCCTCCTGCGAGCGAAGTGTCGTCGAATCGCGCCGCGACCGCGGTCGTCGAGCAGGGCGCCACCATCGACGCCAGCGCCCGCGAAGCGGGCAACGGCGGCACCGTCAGCGTCTGGGGCACCGACGCGGCCCGCTTCGACAGGCGCGAATTGCCGCCAACGGCGGTAATTGGACGGCGGCTTCGTCGAAGTCAGCAGCCGTGGGATTCTTCCGTTCCTTGGCGACGTGGTGGCGAGCCACGGAACGGTGCACCCGGCACCGTGCTGCTCGACCCGGACCAGATCACGATCGAGATCGAACGTACCGGCAGCAGCACCCCACCGCCTCCGTGATCGACGGCGATGCGCTAACGCGCATGCTTCGCAGTGGAACCCACGTCAATCTCACTGCCACCGAATCGATCACCGTCAACCACCTGCTCGACGGTCGGCCGCTCGATGGTGGCACAACGCCGTCCGGCAACGTCAGGCTGACCGCAGCGCAATCGTGATCAAGGCCCCGGTGATCACCAACAACGCCCCCATCAACCTAACGGCGGAGCGCGGCGATGTCACGATCGAGGGCGCCGGCTTCCTGTACGTCGCGAACGGCACCGGCGCCGTGGGTACCGCGCCGATCACGGTAGTCGCCGCAGACGGCAAAATCGACGCCGAATCTGGTGGAATAGGCGACGGCCAGGTGATTTCTCTCGGTACGGTCACTTTGCATGCAGAGCATGACGTCACGTTGGAGTCCGCGCTCGCGGGACTCCAGATCGGCACTGGCACCAGCGGCGTCGGTTCATTGATGCTGACCGCGGACAGCGGGGCGATCCGGATGTCCGGCGTGGATTCCAAGGGACAGGTTGCGCTCACGGCGGCAACGGGGGTCTCGGTGGCCGAAGAGTCTATCAAGGCCTCCGGATCCATCACCATCGACGGAGGCAGCGGTCCCGTCGCAATTGCCCGCGTTGGGGACAGCGCGGCTACCGCCGCGATCGAGACGTCGGGCAATGCTGGGTCCATCGCAGTTCGCACGGCTGGTGCCGTGACCGTTGATGGAAGTCTGCGTTCCGCAAACGGCAGAATCGCGATTGGCACGCAGGGTGCGCAGGTCGCCTCACTGAGCATGGGCAGCAAGGCGGTCCTTCAAGCCGGAGGAACCGGCGGCGACGTATCCGTTCAATCCTCGGGCGGCGTACTACTCAACGGTGTCTCGGCGGATGGCGCAGTCAACGTGTCCGGCCTGACTGTCTCCAATCGAGGTAGCTCGATTGTTGCAGTCGGAGACGTCACGATTGCAGCAACCGGTACGGGCGCCAACACCATCGACTTGCAGGGTATTGACGGTCCGGATCCTAATGCTGCTGGGATTGAATCAAACGGCAGCGGTTCCGTGGCCGTTCGGACGCAAGGTGGGGTTAATCTTAATAACGGCATTCGGACCGCATCAGGCGACATCAGTATTGGAACCGACGCCGCCCGCGTCTCTTCGCTGACGACTAGTTCAAACAGCGTCCTGCAGACCGGTGGCGCTGGCGACGTGTCGGTGCACTCGAATGGCGAGGTCGCGCTGCACGGCGTCACGGCCGGTGGCGATGCAGCGATCGACGGAGTCAAGATTGGCAACTCCGGAAAGTCCATTGTCGCGGGCGGTAACGTCACCCTAACCGCCGGTCAAGGCGGAGTTACCCTTGAATGCATTGGCGTTGCACCGTCATGCGCGTCTGCCATTGACAGCAAGGGCACAGCGACGCTTTCGACAAGTGGCGAAGTGATGCTGAGTAGCGGCATCACGGCAGTCGGCAGTATTGGTATTGGCAGCAGCGGGGCCCGTGTTGCATCACTCTCGGCAAATGCGGCGATCCAGGCGGGCGTAGACGCCAGCAGTTCCAGCTCAATCGCAATATTTACTACGGGTGACGTTTCTGCACAGGACATGATTCTCGGGCGGGGAGGGAGCCTTCTAATTGATTCCGACGACCCCGGCAACGTTGCGGACGCCGTAACCCTCAATCGCGAGCTGGGCGGCTTTATGGACTCCAACGCCTCCTCGGTTGGAGCCGGCATCGGCTCGCTCCGCGTCGCCGCGGACGGTGCGGTTACTCTCCATGGTGTGACTGCGAACGGTCTTACCAACGTGACCGACATCGATATCAGTGGTTCGATGATCTCGAATACAGGCAAGTCCATGATCACGCAAGGGTCAGGCAATGAGAGCGGTGAGAGCGTGCGTCTCGAAGCGTCCAGTTCCGCGGACGGTGCGATCAATCTCGTTGTCGGACCGGGTACCGCGGGCATCGATTCTCAGGGCTCCGGGTCCGTAGTGCTTGCCACCCGTGGAGGCGTCGACCTTGACGGTGGAATCCGGACAGCCGGTGGCGATATTGCTATCGGTAACAGCGTGACACGCACCGCGTCCCTTGCGCTGCGACCTGGCGTCGTATTGCAGACCGCTAGTGTTGGGGTCGCCGCTATCGGGTGCAATTAACATCTACTCGAGGGGGCCGGTCGCCGCGCAGAGCTCGAACAACGAGGCAACGCGTTCTCTAATCGCCTCCGGCATTGTCATAGACACCGACGACGGCGAACCCGACACGAGAACCGGCAGCGTCAGCCTCGATGGTCTTTTCGGCTTTGGTCCAGGTGTCGGAGTTGGCGGCCTCACGGTCTCCGCAGACGGTGACGTCCACCTGCGTGGCGCTAGGACGACAGGTGACATCACCATAACTGGCACCGGGTCGATTCTGCAGGACGGCAGTGCGACGGGTGGATCATCACTTGTGGCTGGCGGGAACCTGAATCTGACCTCGACCACGGGCGGCATGATTTCCCTGGGAACCATTGTCGACGATCGCGGCACCGCTGATGTTCAGGATGACGTTGTGGCGGCCGCCGCGTCCGCCGGCAGCAATGTGAGAATCCACACGGTCGGAGATGTCAATCTCGGGTCCGGGCTGTCCGCCGAGCGCGGCGGCCTAGAAGTTGGCATTCCGGACGGCCCGGATGCTGGATTACAACCAGACCAGCGGGTCGCTTCTATTGCAGCCTATCGAGGGTCAATTCTGTCGACCGGCAATCCAACGGACTCCAACGGCGATGGCTCGGTGGACGATCTCGTCGGCGGTGGGTCGATGTTCCTCGCGTCCGTCGACGATGTGAGCATAGATCGCGTGCAGACTGGTCGGCAGTCTTCCGTGCTCATCGACAGTCTCGGGGACGTGGACATCAGAGGGCAGGCTAGGGCAAACAGCGTGACCGTATCGGGTCAGAACGTCAGCCTGAGTCGTGTCACAGCCTTCGGAGAGGGTTTGCTGCCGTCAATGGATGGCGTCCTGGTAATAGTTCCTGCACGCGGCCAGATCAACGTTTACGGTCCGATTCGTGCCGATCGCGGATCGGTGCGAATGGGTTTGAGCCTACCGATCGAAACTGACCCGAACCTTTACGGACCGGCTGGTGACAATGCACGAATCAACCTTTCAAATGACATCACTGTACGGAGCAATCTTGCACGCATAACTCTTTATGGTGACGTCACACTTTTTGACGGAGTCACGGCAACCACGATCGATTTCGCTCGCGGACAAGCTGAGACACTCGATCGCTTTGATCCATTCTTCGAACCAACATCGTTACATTTCACCGCGGACATCTCGCGGGACATTGAATTGGCCGCGGACCAATTTCGCCACATCCCGGGACCGCCGTCGGGTGGCGCATCCAGCGATGTCGGTTTCTGTGGAAGCCTCGTCTGTCGATTCGATGAAACCGACCCTAACGGCACGAATCGTCGACTCGAGATTCTCGGCGGATCCGCGGGCAACTGGAATTATTTGGGCTTTGTCGGCAGCTACCTCAACAATCAGACCGGCGGATGGGGCATCAGGGCGGTGGACAGCACGGGTAGTCCGCTGACAACTCCCGGCATCAACAACCAGTCGGACGACGCAGGTATCTGCGTCGGAGCCTGGATCTGTGGCTACCGATATGCGGACGGTCAGACGACCGCCGCTGGAAACTATGACACCCGGTTCTCGCGCCTGCTTCAGACGTTAGGCACGTTGAGTGCAACACTGACCGTTGATGACGGTGGAAGCATCCGTATTGCCGGTAACGTCGATCGCTATATAGCGCCTCTGTCTTCTTCTCGCTCGCCGTCCGGACGTCCTTTGTCTGGCGACGGCATGCTTACTCTGTATCCGTCTCATGTGAACCACGAGTTGCGTGTCGACATGGGACAATCCGGAAGTCTCACAATCATGGGCGCCGTCGGTGACTCCGAGCAGAATATGCTCCGGACCGGCAATACATCACCAACCTACTACTTGACTGACCGGCTTGTCGGCCTGGGACAGGTCTGCGGTGATGCTGGGCCATGCACTGGGCTCGAGCCAGCCGTTAATCTTCGATACGGTGCGCTACCAGAACTTGGAACGTTCACAGTAACTTTGCTTGGTCGTGATACTCGCCCGTCAACTATAGAAATTCGGCACGCTGGTGGCTACGTGAACGCACTCGGCATTGAATCTGCCGAGTGGACCAACTTCGATGCGAGCGACGTGAATATCGTTCCGCGCATTTACAGCCTGCCAGTCCCATGGACACAGGAGGGCAGGGGATCGAACGGAACCGGCTCTGCACTCAATACTTCAGGCATCGGGCCCCTGGCATTTGGAAACCTGCCTGGCGTCGGTGGTTCAACGAGCACGGGCCGTCCGACAAACGGTGCCACAGGATCGACGGGCTTTCAGGGTTCAGCCGGATCCGGCGTCACTGGTCCAGTAACTGGGGGAAATTCTGGGGTGGGTTTCGGAGACGTGGGCGATCCCTCTGCCGGCGTCGTATCGGGTGCCACGACGCCATCGGTTGCAGAGAACGACCAGCGCCAGGACGGCAGCGAAGCCGGTGACAACCCTGGCACCGCCAGCGATGATGACGAGAACCTGTGTACCCGCGGGGCTGCCCAACTTGCAGACATGGGAACGTACCCAGGCGTGACCGGAGCGGAAGCGAATGTTTTCGCTCGCTGTCGGAGTGATTTCTAGGCAGATCCGTCGGACGCTTCCGGGCCGCAAGGCCCGGAGCGCCGTCGTGCACCTCCTGGCGCTTATCCTGTCGGCGGAGGCTTGGGGGCCGCTTCGAATCCATCATTCCTGGAAGCACCACAATTGCGCATTGAGGTAGGCTCACACACCGGCTTCATAAAGAAACTGGCGGTATCGGAGGATGGCGGTACGATCCTTACCGTCTCCGACGACAAGACGGCGAGAGTCTGGGACGCTGTGACCGGAAACCTGCGTCGCGTCCTTCGAGTCCCTATTCAACCCGGTCACGAAGGCCTGCTGTACGCGGGCACCTTGTCCCCGGACGGTCGCTACGCGGTCGTTGGCGGCTTTACTGGGCTCACCGTGGGTGCGGGAGCAACGCTTTACGCGTTCGACGTTGAAACCGGTCGACTGCTTGGCGGTCTCGGGCACCTTCCGGACGTTCGCAATCGAAAACCTGGAATTCTCATCGGACGGCCAAACGCTGGCAATCTGTCAGGCGGATGGAGCGGGCGTGATTTTCTTTGACTGGCTCGGTAAGCGCATGATCCGCCGCGACACCAGTCCGACCGACAAGATTCTTGGTGCCGACTTTGCGCCGAATGGCGATTTCGTTTTGACGACCTTGGACGGCCACGTGTGGCTCTACGAAGCAGCGTCGGACTATTCCAATTGGCGAACGGCGGTTCTCGACATCGGGCAGAAACCAATGCACGTGCAATTCTCGCCAGACGGCTCGCGGCTCGCAGTCGGCTTTGACGCCGAGCCGACCGTTGCAGTCCTAAATGTCAGTTCGCTCCAGGTCGAAACACTCCTGCGATTGCCAGCATCGGAGGGGCAGATGGGCCTCCATGTCGTGGACTGGTCAGCCGACGGCCAGGCCATTTACGCGGGTGGTCAACCCGCGGATCCGCAAAATGCGAGGATCTATCGTTGGTCGGCCGACGGATCGGCACCGCCCAAACTTGTCCTGACCACGAAACGACGAGTCAGCGACTTGCGACGCCTGGCCACTAGCGGCCTCGCATTCTCCTCGGGCCAACCGGAAGTCGGTGTCCTCGGCGCAGACGGTGCGGTGCGTTGGCGCCGAGCGGCGGAAACGGTCAATGCCGGGCAGGCACGCGCGATGTTTCAGATTGACGCGAGTGGCGCCAAGGTGAGTTTCGCCGGGCACTCAACTGGCGAATCGTCTCAGCTTCGACGTGTACGCACCTCTCGAAGGCGCGGTCACGCGAGTCGCTCCATCAAGCGGCAGCAGTCCTCGTCAATTCGAGCAAAATTGGAAGACCACCATTGGCGATGATGGGGCCGATCTTCTCAGTGAACGGCAAGCACGTCGCCTTGGATCATGCCGAGCGCGTTCGATCATGGGTGTCGGTGCCGGGCAATCTCCAGCTCCTGGTCGGCACCGCATGGTCGTTGCGACTCGTTGATCGCGAAGCGGAAGCTGCTCTGGCGCGCGGATGCACCTGAGGACACCGGCGCAGTCGCGGTCACGGATGACGGCCGCTTTGCGGTGGTCGCATTCGACGACGGCACCATCCGCTGGTACCGCATGGACGACGGGGCCGAAGTGCTCGCCTTCCTCCCGCACCGCAACGGCACCGACTGGGTCGCCTGGATCCCCAGCGGCTACTACATGTCTTCAGTCAACGGCGACAACCTGATCGGCTGGCACCTGAACAACGGCCTCGACCAGACTCCCGATTTCTACCGCGCCATCCAGTTCGAGCGCGTCCTCTACCGACCCGACGTGGTCCGCGAGTACTTCCGCACCGCTGGCCGCACCGACGTACGCGCGATCCTGGCCGACGCAAACGCCTTCCAGATAGACGACCTGCGGCGCCTCGCCCCGCCGCAGCTCGAGGTCCGCAACCTCACGGTCCAGTCTGGCGCGCAGGCGACCGCTCGCTTCACCCTCTCCGGGACTGAGCAAGAGCCTGCCCGTGCAGGACTACACGGTCTTCGTGAACGACATCCCCGTCACGCCCTGGAGCGACCGAACCTTGCCGCAGTCCGATACGCTCAAGTTCGAGCGGAACCTCGAGGTCCCTCTGACGTCCAAAGAGAACCAGATCCGCATCGAGGCGTTCAACGGGCAGTCCATGGGCGTCGTCGAAACCGTTGTCGATCTGCCGCAGCCACCGCCTCGCCCCCCACGCGGCGATCTGTATCTGGTGGCCATCGGCGTGAACCGCTTCACAGGCGAGGACGAGCGCGTACGTGACCTTAAGTTCGCCGCTCAGGATGCCGAAGCACTGGCGCAGCATTTTGAGTCCGTCGCCGCTGCCGAGTTCAATCGCGTGCACGTGTATCTGGCCTCCGACAATACGCAGGACAAGCCCACACGCGACGTCGTGAAGCAGCTCGTTACTGCAGTCCGTGGCGCGGGTCCGAACGATACCGTCATGGTCTTTCTGGCGTCGCATGGCTGGAGCGACAAGCGCGGCAACTACTTTTTCTTTCCCTCGGACACCAGCGTCTCCGACGTCGACAAGTTGCTGTCGGGACAAATCGACATGGAGTACTTGATCGATTGGCAGTTCTTCTTCAACGAGATGCGCCGCGCCGCTGGCCGCCGCCTGCTGATCGTAGACACCTGCAACTCGGGCGACATGCGCGGCACCTTCGATGTGCACTCGCTTGCCAAACGTTCGGCCGCCTCGCGGTTCGCGCTGGTCGCCGCCTCAAAGGGCGACGAGCTCTCCCAGGAGTATGCTGCCGGTGGCCACGGCATCTTCACGTTCGGACTATTGCAGGCGCTGCGCAACGGCGCCGACACGAACGGCGACGGCCAGACGTCGCTGCGCGAGGCTTTCGCGCACGCCTTTGAGGTCGTGCAGACGACCCGCACCAAGAAGCACCTTCCGCAGACGCCGCAGCTCGAGGCGCCGCCATCAATGGCAGTCGCTGGTGCTGGCGTCGACACCGCAATCAACTGGTGCCGCGCAGTCAGCAGCCTCAGGGGGACACCCGTGAATGCAAAGATGGACGACCGGCCACGGATTGGCACGCACGCTGTTGCTGACCAACGCTGCTCCTGTATGCCGGCGCAGTTGCGGTCGCGCAGGAAGTGAAGAGCAGCACGCAGATCGTGGATGCACTGGTTGGCGGCGAGGACGGTACCCGCGGCATCGGATCCCCACCGGACAACGACGACCGGGGCGTCGGTGTGAAGGGCAGGCCATCGGTCGCGCTCGACATCCCATTCGAACTGAACAGCGACCGGTTGCAACCTGAAGCGTCGACGCAGCTCGACGCACTGGCACAGGCACTCGCCACCGCTGAACTGGCGACATCGCGACTGGAGATTATCGGTCACACCGACAGCAGCGGGGCCGCCGAATACAACCTCAAGTTGTCTGAAGGTCGCGCCGAATCGGTACGCCGTTATCTCATCGCCAAGTATCAGATCGGCGACGACCGCCTTCGGCCGACTGGACGGGGAGAGGAGGAGCCGATCCCGGGAACCGACCCGGCATCCGCCGAGAATCGCCGCGTCGAGATCCGTTTGTTGAGTCGCGACTAGATCACCGAGGAAGCCAACTCATGTCATCACTGTCAACTTCGCCATCTGCGCGGAGCGAAGACCGCATCTGCGCTGCTCGGCGCCCTCTCGTTGTTCGGCATGCACACGACATCGGCCGAACCCCGGGCCCTGATCGTCGGCGTCGGCGAGTATCCCAATCTGGTCAAGGACGCCAAGGTGAGTCCGAACTTGCCGGGAATCGACCTGGACGTGAAGACGATGCAGCAGATCACGGCGATCATGGGCTTTCAGCCGTCACAGGTTCGGGTCCTGTTCAACGCCGATGCCACTCTTGATCGTGTCGTCCACGAACTGTCGACGTGGACCCGGGATGGCGTGGGACCAAATGACCCCGTCGTCATCTATTTCAGTGGTCACGGCACGCGCATTCCGGACAAGAACGGCGATGAGCCGGACAAGGCGGACGAAGTTCTGTTGATGTATGACACAGGTCGAGTGATTACGAAGGAGAGCGTGAAGCTCGACGATCGAGTGCTCGTGGACGATCGGCTCGGCGCGCTGCTGGACAAGATCCCCAGTCGCCGCGTGCTGGTGTTGCTCGACGCCTGCCACAGCGGCACGGCCACGCGTGCCTTCGACATCACGGACCAGCGCCTGGGCGCCGCGCAGGGCGTACCGAAGTACTACTACTACGACGGCATGCCGGACGGCACCGGCGTCGTCACCAAGGCACCGACTGACGGCACCGCCAACTTCGTCTCGCTCTCGGCGGCCAAGGACACGCAATACGCCATCGCGACCCTTATGGGCGGACTCTTCACGCTTGGGCTGCAGGATGCGATCAGTCGCGCCGCTGTCGCCAAGGAGAGCCCGACCCTAGTGCAGGTGCGCGATCAGGTTGATGCCTACATCGCGCGGAGCATCGAACCGGAGCGTCGCCACAACCCGATGGTCGCAGGCGACACCGCACTCGCGGATGGCGGCATCCGGCTGGTGCCGCTCGAGAACGGCAACGGACCCCTCTGGGCCGAACTTCAGGCACTGGCCGCCAAGGGTCGGAAGCTCACGGTCACGACGTCGAGGCCTGTCTACAAGATCGGCGAGGAAGTCGAGATCTCCGTTGAAGTTCCGTCCGACGGCTTCCTG
The DNA here is from genome assembly GCA_963777725.1 of uncultured Gammaproteobacteria bacterium. GTDB lineage: Bacteria > Pseudomonadota > Gammaproteobacteria > Steroidobacterales > Steroidobacteraceae > RPQJ01. The sequence goes on along the minus strand of CAVZRR010000014.1, from coordinate 207,769 downwards.
AATATCGTCACCATCGACTCACAAGACAGCGCCACCGTACTGTTCCCGAATCAGTACGCAGCGGATAACGCCGTCAAGTCGGGCAGCGTTCGGATTCCCACCGCGGACATGCCGTTCGTGCTCCCTGCGCAGGAACCGCAGGGTCCGACCTTGGTTGCGGCTTTCCTGTCCACGACGCCACTGGATCTTCGGGCGCTCGGCATCGAGGGCCGCGACGCCCGCGGCAAGCTCACCCAGACCTTCACCAATCTTTCCGCCGCAGCCACTCGCGCCATCGGCGTCGCGGCGCGCGAGGAGAAGTTCCATGCCGGTCAGGTGACGGTCAGCGTGGTATCTGCGTCTAAACCCTAGTATCACGGCGACCCAGGCTTCGGAAAAGAGGACGCACCCCATGAGAATTCCGCTGATCTCTGCAACATTCCTGGCGATGATCCTCGTGCGCCCGACCGGCCCTCGCGGCGGAAACCAATCTCGTACTGGTTTCTCCGCAAGAGTTCGCCGCGGAGCAGCTCGCCCGGGCGAAGCCGGGCGATGACGGCCGCACAGCCGGCGCTGTGTTCGATGCCCAGGTCTGGACGCGTAGCCTCGATGCGCCTTTGATCGAGGTGCTCAGTCCCGACATCAATCAGGTCCTGCAGGCGCCGATCGACATCGACATTCGATTTACCGCGACGCCCGGCGCGATGATCGCGTTGCATACGGTGCGCGTGCGCTACGGTGTCATCGGTCTCGACATAACGGAGCGACTCCGCAACGTGGGCGCGGTGACCAAGGAAGGCATTCGCGCCCGCGGCGCGTTGCTTCCACTCGGCGAGCACCCGATGATCGTCGACGTGCAGGACACCAACGGTAATCGGACGCAACACCGCTTCACCTTGCGTATCGTCGAATGACGTCGCACCGGAGGGCCGGGACGTAAAGGCGCAAAACACGACCACGTGAGGTTACGACATTGATGCACCGTACCCTGTACGACACGGCCCTGCTGCTGGTCCTGTCCTGCTTGACCTGCGTCGCTGTGGCCGCAGCCGGATTTCTTCTCGTCTCCGACGAAGAGTTCGCACGTGATCAGGCAGCCCGGCAGGTCATCGCTGATGGTGGTCGCACAGCGGGCGAGATTTTCGACCAGCAGGTCTGGACGCGCTCGGTCGACGCTCCGGCCATTGAAATCGTCACCCCGAATGCTGCGACGCCAGTCGAGTCCCCGGTTGACATCTTCGTCCGGTTCGCACCCGGTCCAGGCGCGGCGATCGCTCCGGAGACCCTGCGTATCCGTTACGGTGTAATCGGTCTCGATGTGACTGAACGGATTCGCAAGGCAGCTACCGTCACGCCGGAGGGCATTCGCGCCAGGGGCGCCCAGCTGCCTGCGGGCGAGCATGCGATGAGCATCGAGATCGGAGACACCGCTGGCCGCAAGACCAAGCAGAAGTTCAAGTTCCGCGTCACAGACTGACCGACCTCGTGACGACCACCGCGCGTCGATACATTGTCAGGCCGCAGGGGGGGTGGATTCGACGATCATTATCTAGCCGGTAGAAGCCTTGGTCGATAAAGGGACGGGCGCAGGTTGCCTTAGTTAGATCTCGCAACGCCTCGGGCCCGACGACACGTCGCCCGGAGTCCCTCCGGTTCAACGGCCATCTGGGCCGAACCCAGTTATTTGGGCCGATTCGACCTTTAGAGCCGCCGTTGTCTGACGTTACGCATCCGAGGCGCGCCAGTGCGCGCTGTCTTGCATTGCGTGATTGTGCTCGGTTGCGTCGTACGGTCGAGCGCTCGTCAGGCAAGTAGGCTCTCGGTCCTCTGACTGCCGAGATAACTCGAAAATCGTTGTAGGCGGCGGACGAAAATCGCACAGATCTGGCCGACGAAATTGGCACACAATCTTGCAAGCTGGCGGCTCCGTGACAGTTCCTAGAGCCGCTGATGTACGGGACGGAGCAACGAGTGCTGATACGTCACTACCAGGAGCGGGGCTTGAGCAAGGCGGAGTTCGCTCTGGCAGTCAGCGACGCGGCAACCAGATGATGAGGCTCAGGACGACGCTGACGAGGATCATGGTCGTGAATGGCGCGAAGAGCTTGAAACCGGGCCTGTCGATGATCAGGTCGCCGGGAAGGCGAGAATGAGGCCGATCCTCGAGATCCAGGGCCAGAGCAGGCCAATCAGAGCAATCAGGAGTTCGACGGTGATGAGGGTGCGTTGCATGTGTGCATGCTAGCGCAGGTGCTGGTCGGTTCGGTCTGGCTGATGCGTTACACTTGGTCCGGGCTGATCCGTTACACCGGGACCTCGATCAACTTTCCGACCTGCTCGTCCAAGCGGGCGAGCATGTGACTGGCGAAGTATAGCGACCAGACGCCGTCCTCGATCTCCTCGAGTCCCACCGTCTCGCCGGCGAAGACGCCTCCACGAACAGCCGTCGCGCCTTCCAACGCATCTGGCCGACCGGGTTGATCTGGCGGCGTTCGAAGTGCCCGGATAGCAGACCTCCTCGAACCGTTGCGGGAACGGGCGCACGGACGGACGATAGAGCTCGGCCGGCGTCTGATCGGCCGAGGGCGCCTCGTGGGGCCGCTCGTGGTTGAACTGCTCGCGGAACCGATCGAAGCGGCGTTGCTGCGCGGCGAGGTCGTGGCCCGGGGGCCGAGTGGTCTCCTGCTTGAGCGTGCGATGCATGCGCTCGTGGCTCGCGTTGTCTTGTGGGGAGGCGGGACGGCTGCGCTCCAATCGGATGCCGAGCCGCAGCCAGTGCAGCGAGAGCCGACTGAGGCGTCCGAGGCCGACACTCGCGAACGGTGCGCCGCCGTCGCAGTGAATCGCCTCGGGCAGGCCGAGCTCGCGCATCAGCGCATCGCTGTGCCGCTCGACCGCGACGCCGCGGGTGTCGGGCAGTGCCACGCACTGCAGCAACTGGCGGCTCGCGAGGTCAGTGCTCGTCAGCGGATAGCAGTAGCGGTGGTCGCCCGTGAGGAACTGCCCCTTGAAGTCGAACGTCCACAGCTCGTTCGGATGCGCCGGCGTGCGCGCCGTGGTCCCAGCACCCTCGCTTGGGCGTCGGCGCGGGCGACGAGGGCGCTCAGCCCCTCGCGCCGTTGGATCACCGGCGATGGTGCTGCGACTCGGCCACGCCACCGGCGGCCAACGTCGACGGGCCACGGCCACCAGCTTGCGCGGACCCCAGAACGGATGGTCCCTGGCGCAGATCAATGAGCCGATCGACGATACCCGCCCGGCGTACGATGCGGACAACGGCGCACGGCATGGGAGCGATCGCACAGTCCGGCCTCGCCGTGACGCCGGTAGCGCTCGACCCACCGATAGCCGGTCGGCCGGCTGACGCCGACGCTTCGGCACAGCTCGGCCATCGTAAACTCGCCGCTCAGGTAGGCCTCGACGAATAACTGCCGCTCGTCCATACGGGTGCTCTCGTTCCAGGGCATGGCGCACCTCCTCGGTCCGCCATGCGAAACGCCACCCGGCGTAAAGAATCAACCCGGACCATTGTGTAAAGGATGAGCCCGGACAGAACCGTCGTAGAACTCGCGGGCGGTGAGTATCGAATGGTCCGGGCGGAGCGACAGGAGGTCGTCGTCCCCGGTCAGCAGGTAGTCGGCACCGCTGGCGATGTAGGCCGAGAGCACGATGTCGTCGCGACGATCGCGTGGCACATGAGCCGTCGAACCGACGATATCGACCATTTCGGCGATGTAGCGCAGCTCGGCGAAATACCGCTCGAGCTCCTCATCGGACAATGAGATCCGCGCGCGGACTCGTCGATAGTGCAGTGCGAGGCGAAGTTCCTGAAGCATCGGCTCGCTCAGGACGGCCGTGATTTGCGCCATTAACGCGGAACGAACGATGTGGCCGGGCACACTGCCGGGCAACATTAGGCCCGAGAGCCAGAGGTTCGTGTCGATGACGACGCGCATCAGCGCCGCTTGCGGGGCCGTGCAGCCTTCGTTGCCTTGCGGGCGTGTGCCACCGCCTCGGCGATCTCGCGCTCGGCGATCTCGGGGGCGACTCCGACGTAGCTCTGGCCGATTCGAATTTCGCGGTTCGGCTACACTCGATGCAGCGCGGAGGTGGCGTCAGCACGATGATTCCGTTCTCGATCCTGGATCTGGTGCCGGTCACCGAGGGCAGTGACGCGCGCCGCGCCTTTGCGAACATGATCGAGCTCGCGCGTCTCGCGGAGCGCCTCGGTTACCGACGCTACTGGCTCGCCGAGCACCACAACATGCCCGGCATTGCGAGTGCAGCGACCGCGGTACTGATCGGGCACGTGGCCGCGGCCACCACCACAATGCGGGTCGGTTCGGGCGGCATCATGCTACCGAACCATGCGCCGCTGCAGGTCGCGGAGCAGTTCGGCACGCTGGCCTCGTTGTATCCGGGACGGATCGACCTCGGGCTCGGACGGGCGCCAGGTACCGACGCGGCGGCCACGCGTGCACTGCGGCGTTACTACGCAGCGGCCGAGGAGTTCCCGGCCGACGTCATCGAACTGCTGCAGTACTTCGATCCGGTGCAGCCGGGTCAGCAGGTTCGAGCGGTGCCGGGCGCGGGGGTCGAGGTGGAAGCGTGGATCCTGGGCTCGAGCCTGTTCGGTGCACAACTCGCCGCGCGGCTCGGGCTGCCGTATGCGTTCGCGTCGCACTTCGCGCCAGACATGCTGGAGCAGGCGCTGGCCGTGTACCGCGGGACGTTTCGGCCCTCGTCACGCCTCGCACGGCCGTCACGTGATGCTGGCGCTCAACGTGGTCGCTGCGGACAGCGAAATCGAGGCACGGCGGTTGTTCACGTCGCAGCAGCTCGGCTTCATCAACCTGCGGCGCGGGCGGCCGGGATTGGTGCAGCCGCCGGTCGAGGACATCACCGCCGTGAGCACGCCGGACGAGCGGGCCGGTGTCGACCGGGCGCTCGCCTGTGCGGCGGTTGGGGCACCGGAGACGGTCGGGCGTGGCATCGCGGCGTTTGTTGCGCGGCACCGGCCGGATGAGCTGATGCTGACCGCGAACGTGTTTGATCACGCCGCGCGCCTGCGTTCGTTCGAACTGGCGGCCGGGGTGTTGCGGGGTCTGCTCGATGCGCGTGGGGCGAGGATCGAGTGATTGCCAACCGATCACAAGGCGCAGGCGCAATGCTCCCGGTGTGGCTCCGAGCGCTGATCTTCGCGAGTGCGCTGATGTTCGGTTCCCTCGCGTGGGCTGGTACGCCGAGCGCCGCGGCAAAAGCCGAGATCGCACAGCTGCTCGCGTACCTACGGACGTCCGGGTGCGAGTTCCAGCGCAACGGCACCTGGTACTCCGCCACGGACGCAGCGGCACATCTCGAGAACAAGAACCAATACCTGGTGAAGCACTCCCAAATCGGGAGTGCCGAGGACTTCATCGAGAAGGCGGGCTCCAAGAGCAGCATGAGCGGCAAGCCCTACCTCGTTCGATGCCAGCTCCATCAAACGGTACCGAGCGCTATGTGGCTGCGGGCAGAACTCGACCGGTTGCGTGGCTCGCGCGGGGTGCCGCCCATTTGAGTCGCTCATTGCGGAGCGGCGCCGTCGCTGTGAAATTCGGAGGGGGACGCAGCGAAGCTCCTCGCGCCTGCCGGGCGCCGGGAGCAGCGTGGCAGGGGTGGTTTCGCGATCGGGCGACGAGCGTGCGTGGGTGGCGTCCTGGGACCATCGCGCGAGCAGCGATATCCGCGGTCGTCGGTGCGATCGGCATCGTCGCCGCCGCGTCGGACGCGGTGGCGGAAGCCGGCTGGACTGACTATGCCCTCGTGACTGAATTGACTCCGACCATTCACCAGCGCTACGAGGTCACGATTGCGTTTTCGCAGAACCCGAGCGGATGCCGGGACAAGCAGACCTTCTACCAGGACCACAGTGCGAAGGGGTCGGAGCAGATGTACCGGGCCCTGCTCGAATCGGTCAGTTCAGGCAAGAAGGTGCGTGTATTCGTCACCGGTGCGTGCGGCGTGGGCGGCTACTCCCAGATTTCGGCCGTCGGCATCCGGCCCTAGACGGGGCCGTACGAAGTAGCTGGTGTTGGCGCGAGATCGCGGGACAGGCGCAGGGGGAGTTCGGTCGTGAACGCCAGTGCGAGATGGCGGCTGGTTGCGAGCTACGCCGTCGGTGTGTGGGGCGGGCTCACGGCGTGGGCGGCGCTCGCGCAGTACGTGCTGCCGGGGCGCGGGCATGCGCTCGGCAAGCTCGGATCGTTTCACTGGGTGTTTGTGATCAATCTGCTTCCGGCGCTGCTGTGTGCGTGCGGGCTTGTCGTGGGACTGGTCGTGATGCGACGTCGCGCGCCGCAGGGACGCACCGGGCTGGCGCGTGGCATTGCTGCTCGGATTGCTGTTTCCGTTGACACTGTTGCCGCTGAAGCCGGTGTTCGCGCAACTCGGCAATGGCCTGGGTCCGGCGCTCGTGTGGTGTGTGATCGGCAGTGCGGTCGTCGGCGGGTTGCTCCGCTGGTGGGAGCGGCAGGAAGTTGCACCACGATGAGGGAGGGACTGCAGCGGCTGCAGAGCGTGTGCGTCGTCGTGGTGACGGCGCTGGCGCTGTGTGGTTGTGGGAGGCTGCAGGATGACTTCCGCGGCGACACCGATGGCGGTCGTATTCAGTTGGATGTCGAACGAGTCGAGAACGCGAGCCTCGATGAGGTGACGCAGCTCCGGCTGCGTGCCGGGGAGCGCGCCTATGAGCGGATCCTGCTGACCCACCTGCCCGTTGGTGCAGAGATCACTGTCAGTGCATCCATCGCACGGTATGGCCTGTATCGGCGCGGCGGCAGCTGGATCTTCGCGGGGGACCGGTTCCTGGGGCGACACGCTGTGTGGGCGACGGTGGTTGCGGCCAACTCGGGCAGCCCGGACAGCCTGGCCGTGCACATCGAACCGACCCGGATCGTCCGGCGCACAACCGGATGGTGCTGCGCGCGATCCGTCCAGGTGAGGCGAGGATTTCACTCACGGTTCAGCCGCTGGACGGCTCGGGCCGGCCGACTGAGGGCGAACCTGTCGTGGATACTGTGTCGATCACCGTTCAATAGGCAGTACGTCGCCACGACGGGCAGGCGTATCGCCGCGCAATGCCAGGCGCGTTCATGCCGGTCATCTACAGAATCATCGCGGGTGGATGAGTGACAGCTGTGAAGGACGAACTGCAGCAGCCTCCGGGCGTGGGCCGCACGGGCGAGCCCACTAAGGTTGCTGCCGCTGCAGTACCTCGGCGGGGTCAGGGGCGGGGATGAGCGCGACAAAGAAGTTTTGCCAGCGCTGGCGACGGAGCATCCAGCGGAGCGCCGCGACCTGTGCACCCACCACCAGGGCCAACATCAACGGATAGCCCACGGTGAACACCAGACCAATCCGGGCGGGATCGAATGGCGCCGGCGATTGTCCGGGTTTCGGGAACGGCAGCAGCGAGGCCAACACACCCATCATTACGAACATCACCGGGACCGTGAGGAGCATTGCGCGCCAGGCGAATGACCACCAGATCTTCACGCAGCGGCTCCAGGTGGGTTCAACGATCGTCATGACGTTCTCCACGTACTTCAGAGCAATGGCCAGCACGAGGACGACCGACGGTAGACTTGCCCGCGCCGAGCAGTGCCAAGCCGTCGAGCCCGGCCCAGAGTCGCACCCGTAATGTCTTGCGCTGTGGCAAGCCGCTCATCGCCACACCGATCGATCAGTCGTCGCAGACATTCCCCTCATGCGCGCGGTTTGACTCACTGACGCTCGCCGGGGTTCGCACGCGGCACCGCAAGGCGCAGCAGGGCGAGCGACGCGTCGCGCTGCGGACTCATTACGAAGATGGCGCCTGCCGGCGTCAGCGCGCCGGCACGCTCGTCGTCGAGCCACGGCCCAACGAATGCTTTCTCGCCCACCCCGTCCAGCGACTCCCCGCCTGGTTGTCGTGCGCCATCCTCCCAATAGTCGCGAGGCACGAGTTGCAGCCGCACGCTGCGGTCGCTGCCGTCACGGATCCCCCAGCTGCACATCGAGTCGAGCGGGCCGGTCACTTCGCCGGCGTCGACCGGCGCCCCGATCGAGGCGGCCACTTCAGCGCTCGTCAGAAGCCGGCACGCCCCGGTCGGCAGCCCGGGGGACGCGACGGGGATTGCGGTCGCGGCTGATCGGAGACGAAGCCGGCTGCGGCGCACAAGCCGTGCCCAGCAAGGCCAGCAGGACCACCGCGGCAGGCGACAGGCGACCCGCCGCCGGTCGCAGTGCGGCCAGCCGCCGTCGAGTTTCACGAGCGTCCGTCATGGGGCTCCTCCAGTAGGGGTCGAACACTGCTCTCGGTATGAATACGAGGTCCCGATGCAAAACCGGCCATGCACTTCCACTGCCCGGCGCGGATTGCGTTCGGTCAATCCGTCGTGTCGCGATACACTCACCGAATGCCAGACTTGCCGCCTGCCGACCGTGCCGAGGATCCCGAGACGACGGCGGCGCTCGTCGCGCTGTTGTACGAGGACCTGCGGCGTGTCGCGCACGGGGTCCGGCGCCGGGCACCTCCGTCGGCCACGCTGCAAACGACCGCCTTGATTCACGAGGCCTACCTCAAGCTGCACCGATCGGGTAATTGGGCCAGTCGCGTGCATTTCCTGCGCACGGCCGCGGTGGCCATCCGGCAGGTGCTCGTCGATGCGGCGCGAGCCCGTCAATGCGCCAAGCGCGGCGGCGAGCTGGCCGAGCCGGTCTCACTGGAATTCGCAGAACCCGTGCTGGACCTGCCGGACGAGCAGTTGCTTCGGCTCGACGACGCGCTCGGGCGTCTCGGTACGCTCGAGCCAGAACTTGCCCACCTGGTCGAGTGCCGGTTTTTTGCCGGGTACAGCGAAGTCGAGACGGCGCAGTTGCTGCAGCGCAGCGAACGGTCGGTACGCCGGGACTGGGCCAAGGCGCGCGCATTCCTCTACCGCGAATTGCAGGCGGAACCGTAGCGCGCACTCAGCGCACGGCAGCGAGCGATGCCAGTGCGCCGGCGGTCTCCGTGCGGGTCGAGGCTCCCGGGGCATCGTATCGCTCGCTCGCCACCGGCGCGCGCCGACGCCATTCGCCAGCCGCGGCCGCGTCTCCCGACGCGGTGAGGACCTCGGCCCGGATTCGCCACAGGTAAGGCTCCATGCGCACGTCAATGAACCCCTCGACTGCCGCGATCGTGTCGACGGCCGCACGACTGGCGAGGTCGGCAAGGGGCAACTCTTGCCGCGCAATTGCAATCAACGCGACGCCACCGTGTGCCAGTGCCGTGTGCGCGAGCCGGCGGTCGCCGGATTGCTCGATGACCTCGCGGAACTGCTCCTCGGCGCCAGGCAGGTCGCCCCGCGCCAGCAGGTACCGACCCCAGCGTTCACGTGCCGCAAGCAACGGTTGAAAGTCCGCTGGGCCGTCGGCTGCTCGCTGTTGCAGTGCGGCGTACAGCGTGCGTCGGGCATCGTCGAGGCGACCGGCTCGCTCGTAGGCATCGCCGAGCGTCAGCCGCACGCGCGGCAGGTCATAGCTGAACCTGGGCTGGGCGAGATAGACGCGCTCGGCATATTCCAGTGGCTCGATCGCGTCGAAGGCACGGCCTTCGGCAGCCAGGCAGTATCCGTACCACTCGCGTGCCTCTGCCGCGTTGTAAAGCTGAGCGGGCTTGGGTTCGGCCGGCAGGTTAGCCAGCAGCTTCTTGAACAGCGCGTCGGCGCGCTCGCGTTCGCCGCGCAGGTGGAGCCACCGTGCCCGGTTGGCCGCAACCGCCCAGTAACTGTGATGCGATTCCCCGTAAGTCTGGCGCGCCAGTCTCTCGGCCGCGTCAAAGGTAGCGTCGGCGCCCGCGATGTCGTTCTGCAGCAGCAGCGCGCGCGACAAGTTGAAATAGATCACGAGCCGTTCGGCATCGTTGCGCGACAGTGGCGGGACGCGCTCTGCCACCGCCAGCGCCTCGCGGTAGCGGATCGCGGCGTCAGCGTACTTCAGTCCGTTTTGCAGCCATACGCCCAGATCGTTGAGTGCGCTGACGCGACCGGCATCGGTCGGCGCCACGCGTGCATACAGCGCGACCGCCGCTTCGAGCGCCGCACGACTCGCAGTCGCCGCGTTCACGTCGGGCATGAGCGACATGCCACGAAGTGCGAGCGCTCGCGCCTGCAGCACGCTGCGTTCGTGGCCGCCCTGACGAATCAGCGTCTCGGCTTGCGTCACCGCCGCCAAAGCTGTGGTCGTCTCGTTGCTCTCGAGTGCGGCGGCGGCCTGGTCGAGCGCGGCGGTCACGATGACCGGATGGGTTGGGCCGTAGGTGCGACGCGCAAGGTCTACACGCTGCGCTTCGAGCTGCTTGTAGCGCGCATCCTCACCCAGCTCGCGCAGCGCATCGCCGATCACGCCGAGTAGTTCGAGTTGTGTCGCCGGATCGCCCGCGAACTCCGTCGCTACCCGCTCCGCGCCTCGATCCAGCAACGCGCGCACCGTGATCGTTGCACGCGGCTGGTCCTCGGCCACACGCGGATCGCTCGCGCGGAACAGGCCCACGAGGAAGTCACGCGTTGCGTTCGCACGCCGTGCCTCGACTTGCGCACGCTGCGCCTGCCACGCGAAAGCCGCAGCGCCTGCGCCCAGCGCGAGCAGTGCAAAAGCGACCGCGGCCGAGGGCAGCCAGTGACGCCGGAGGAAGCGGCGGGCGACATAGGCCCGCGCACCCGACCGCGCATGCACGGGCTCATGCCGCAAATGCCGTCGCAGGTCCTCGGCGAGTTGACCGGCGTCCGGGTAACGATCTGCGGGTCGCGGTCGCAGTGCTTTCTGCACGATCGCATCGAGATCGCCGCGCAGGCGCGCTGGGGGCGCGCCGGTGTAGCCGCCCACCGCCCGCGCGGCAGCCAGGCTCGGCGCGATCGCAGTCTCCTGCAAGAGTCTTTGCAGCGGAGTGACCGGCTCGTTCGAGCCGGAACGCCAGGGGCCGTGGCCGACCAGCAATTCATACAGCACGGCACCGAGCGCATAGACGTCGGCAGCGACCGTTGCCCGCTCGCCTGCGAGTTGCTCGGGCGCCGCATAGTCCGGTGTCAGCAACGCGAGCGTCGCCGGTTCCGCCACCATGGATTCGGGTTCAAGGAGCCGCGCGATGCCGAAGTCCAGCAGTTTGACTTCACCCGTCGTCGTGACCATCACGTTGCCGGGCTTCAGGTCACGGTGCACGACCAGCTGGCGGTGCGCGTGTGCCACCGCTTCACACAATGCCAGGAACAGCTCGAATCGAAATTCCAGTGCGGGCGAGCACCGTGCGCAGTACTCGGTGAGAGTGTCTCCGGCCACGTACTCCATTGCCAGGAAAGGACGGCCATCCGGGGCCAGGCCGCCGTCCAGCAGCCGCGCGATGTTCGGATGCTCGAGGCTCGCCAGGATGCGACGCTCGTTCTCGAGACGCGCAAATTGCAGCGCCAGTTCCGGTCGCAGCAGCTTGATCGCGGCGCGCTGCGTAAAGCCACCATCGATGCGCTCCGCGAGATACACCTCGCCCATGCCGCCGCGCCCGATCAGCTGCACGATCGAGAAGGATCCCAGGCGCGTGCCGGCCGCGAGGGAGGCGTAGTCGCGCGAGGCATCCGGCAGGGGTGAGGCACGTTCGAGAAACGAAACTGCGGCCGCGGCGCCACTGGCCTGCAGCAAAGTCATGACTTCGTTGCGTATGGCGTCGGGCAGCGCGCACTTACGCAGCGCCGCGGCACGTTCGGCCACGGGCAGTTCCAGCAGCTCATCGAGCAGCACGCTCACCTGCGTCCACTCGGCAGCGTATCCGGGGCGTTGCATAAACCGCACTGTACCTGCGTGTGCCTGGACGGGCCCGAAAAATAGGCTCAGTGACCTGGCCGGTTTCGACACAGGACGTCGTTATTCACAGTACACAGGACTCAAGGACCTAAGCGCATGCAGACCACGATCCGGCCGGGGCGACCGTTCGCCCAGTATTGCCCTGCGATGACTGTCTGCGCCGCGCTCTTGCTGACCCCCCTGTCTGCCGCGGTAGCCGGGGATCCGATCGCCATTTGCGTCAATGCGGCAGGCACCCTGCGACTAACGCCGTCAGTCGGCCCTTGCCGGCCCGGCGAGTCGCGGAAGCTGTTCACCGAATGGGAGCCGGAAGCCGGCGAGGCACCGGATGACCCCGGTGACACGGCACTTGCAGGACCAGGTGCGAGCGCTCAGTCAACGGGTCGCGCAGGTCGAAAGCGCGCGCCAGCGCGAGCAGGCAGACGTGCCGACTTCGCCCCAGACCAAGTCCGTGCCCGCCGCCAAGACCGTCCCGGCCGCGGCGAGCGCGTCCCGAGTGGTGGCGCCCTTCGAAGTGGTGAGTGCCTCTGGCCAGGTCATCCTGAGAGTCGCAGAAGTCCTGGCGGCGACTCCTGCGCGTCGTGCACGAGTGACGATCGGTGCCGGTCCCGCTGGCAACTACGGTGTGCGCGTGTACAACGCCGCTGGCGTTTTCGTGGCGGGGTTGGGACAGGCCCTCAGGGCCGGTGGCGGCGTCGTCGTCGTGCAGGACGACACCGGACTTCGGTGGCCGGATCAGTGCACCCAAAGGGAGGTTGCGTCGACCGGACGATGAGTCGTCGCCGCGATGAGCGCCGAGGCGCGTGGCGGCACGGTGGGCGTGTACCACGACGGACCCCCGTGGCGTACCTGACGCGCAGCAGTGCCGGCGACGGCGGTAACCTCACGACGAGCTTGAACAACGGCTTCGGCGTTTTCTCGGCCGGTGCCGCGCAGGATGGCGGCGGCGAAGCGTGCCTGAACCGCGTAACGGGTGGCGGCCAGCAACGTCGGTCGTGCCTGGGCATCGAGCTGCCGAGCATGGGCCTGGGAAAATGAGCCTCCGACCTCCGCAGTCGACGATGCGCCGTGGTCAGCCCGCCCCGCAGCGCCCGAGCCTTCGTGTTCCTGGCGTTGCTCGCTGTTGGTGCACCGATCGCGGCGCCGGCGTCACCTGTCCGGCTCGACATGCGGGGCGGGGCGGGCGGCAGCTACTTCGAGTACCAGTGCGAGCCCGGCCACGTACTCGTCGGCCTGCGCGCCTACGCCGGCTTGTGGCTCGACAACGTCCAAGCGGTATGCGCCCACTCAGTCGCGACGGGGCTTGCGGATGCCGAGCCGGTCGGCCCCGTGTTTGGTGGCGCGAACGCACGTACGACGACGGGCTACGAACTGTCCTGACGCGACCGTCGGTTCAGGATTCTCTGTGCGGGAGACGGCGGGGCAGCAAGTCCTCGGTGAACTGCACCTGGCGTGCAAGGACGTATTCACGTTTGGCTCCGTGCCCGCCGATCCCGCCCGCAACCTGCAGGGGACGGGGATGCAGAAGGTGGGTGGAAGCGAGCTTCTGTTGTGTCCGTCTGACCTGGTGGCTATCGGCATTCGCGGCCGCGCGGGCACTTACCTCGACGCATTCGGTTTGCTTTGCGGTCCGCTGCCGGTCGCAGTCGAGGTCAAGAACCTCGGCAAACGTGACCGCTCATCCTCGGTACTCGAAGCGACACCGACGACAGGGCCTTCGCCTTTTGGCGAGCAGGTGGCCGCGCCTGATGTCGTGGCGGCGCGCACAGGCACAATGACCGACGTGAGCGGCGGCGCGCAATCGACTCGAAGGCCCTGCCGAGCTGGATTCGTCTGGCGGCTGGCACAGGCCTCCGATGCTGTGTGCGTCACGCCCGCATCGCGGAGCGACGTCGCCAACGAGAATGGCAGCGCGGTCGAACGGTGGGACCCGACCGGAGCCTACGGTCCCAAGACTTGTGCCGCGGGGTACGTCTGGCGCGAAGCGTTCGAGGGGGACGCCGTCTGCGTGCTGCCGGCGCGACGTGCCGCGGTTCGCCTCGAGAACGACCAGGCTGCCAGTCGAAGCGCCGGGCCGTGAGTACTGTTTCCACGCGTGCCGATCCACGCCGCGTCCACACGCATACATCGTTGCGGGCGGCGACGGCCGGACTCGTGTTGCTGTCTGCGACTTCGCCGGCGGCGACTCCCGTCGTGCCGTTGTGTGAGGGCCTGCAGATCGTCACGGCGATCGACCAGCCGAACGGCGATTACGAGTCGATCAAAACCGTGGAATCGATGGACGAGACCGTGGTGCGTCTGAGGTACTCCTCCGAGCAACTGGTGATCGATCCGATGGCCGAAGACTTTGGGCAGGTGCGCAAGACTTTGGTGCGCCGCACGGTACGACGCGCCGACCTGCGCGACGCGACGTCGTATCAGCAACGCTATTTTTCCGGTATGGCGGAATTGATCCCGGGCACGACGGCGATTGGTACGTCGGCCAAGGTACTGGCGGCATTGCGGGCAACGGGCCAGGCGGAACTTTCGATCTCGAATGCCTATGACGCGTCGCCCTCGACCGATCGCACCGTGAGCCCGAATATTTATGATTTCCAGACAACCGGAGCGCTACAACGGTTCGGTCCGAGGCCGGCGCATGTGACGGTTCTCGTGAACGGTGTGTCAACCAACCTGCCGGCGATCGTCGCTCGCGGCGATTTCGCTGGCGAGTTGTCCGAGTTCCAGTTTCTTGACGACTCCGCCAATCCACTGACCCTAACCTTCCGCGTCGGAATTGGCGCGGTGCCGCCGGTGAGCAAGGAACAGCGTGACCAGTGCGAGACGATGGCGCAGGCCGCACCGGAATTGAAGCAGGTCGCGCAGGCGCTTTGTGGTCGCACCGGTACCGGGGACTCGGAGGTGCTCCAGGTCGTGAAGATCACGCATCGTTGCCCGGACGTCGCGGAGAGCGTCGTCGCTGATCGCCGTCCGGACCCGACCGACGCGCAACACGCCAGCGGCTTGCCGCCGGGCGCCGCGGAACTCGAGCGGGCGCTCGCGAGCGCGGGCCGCGTCGACGTGTACGACATCCACTTCTCGTTCAACAGTGACCGGATCCGCGATGAATCGATGCCGCGGCTCGCCGAGATCGCCGCCGTCCTGCGTCGCCATCCCGACTGGCGTCTCGCCGTGGGCGGACACACCGATGCAATCGGTGGCGATGCCTACAACATGGCGCTGTCGCAGCGCCGTGCCGCCGCGGTCAAGGCGGCATTGGTGACACGGCACGGAATCGCCGCAACCCGCTTGACCAGCGCCGGCCACGGCGAGGCGCAGCCTCGGGCTGCGAACGATACGCTGCAGGGTCGCGCAAGAAATCGACGCGTCGAACTTGTCCGCTCATAGGAGCCGAGCATGAGCGATTCCGCACGATTGGCGGGTCGGCGATCCGGGCTGGCCCTGATCGCGGTGGTGCTGGTTGCTACGGGCGGGCGGGCCGCTGCCGCCGAGCCGGCGGTCGCTGCTGCGCCGTTGCTCGAGCGCGTGCGTGCCACGTATGCCGCATTGAATACGTATGCGGACGCCGGCGAAGTCACCACAGAGGAGCAGCCCATCGGCTCGCCTGTCATCGTCGAGCGTTACGCATTTCGGACGCGTTATGCCAAGGCCCCGCGCCGTTTTCTGTTCGAATGCACCAAGGGCGCAGCTGTCGGTGGAGAACGCTTCGTGGTGTGGTCGCCCGGCGACGTCTTTAATTCCTGGTGGTCGGCCACGGGCGTGCACGAAGCGTACAGGCCCGGTGAGGGCGCAAATGCCTTTGCGGTCGGCGCTTTGCCAACGGCCGGCGCGTTGCTCGTGGTTCCGCCCTTTCTTTTTGATGGCGCCGGTCTGGAAGGTCCGTTGACGGCGATCACGAGCCTGCGTTACCTGCGCCGCGAGCAGATCGCGGGACGCACGTTGCACGTGATCAGCGGGAGCGCCCGACTGAATCACTGGAGTGACAGCGTGCGACCCACCACGCTCTGGATCGACGCCACGACGCTGATGATTCGCAAAGTGGTGGAGGACACGCCGTCGGGGTCCGGCGGTGCCCTGCAGCGGGTGACCACTGTGCTAGAACCGCGTGCGAACCCACCGCTCGCGAGCAGTGCGTTCAATTTTTCGCCGCCAGCCACTACCCTGATTCGCACCGGACACGTTCTTCAGCATGTGCTGGAGTTCGCGGTTCGAGCTCGGGCCACCGGTCAAGGCTCGATTTCCAGCTTCCTCACTTCGGACACTCTCTCGATGCCAGGGGTCGTTGGCACAGGTCGTTCCCGTCCAGGATAGGCCGCAGTCGGTCGTGTTGGCCCCGGTGGGACTCAGTCGGCGCCAACGGGTGGGTCCAGCCGCAAGATCGGGGCCGGGCCGGGGGCCGTGCGTGGCGCCTCGACCTGCACCGGCCGCAGCCGATCGAACGCCCAGTAGAACAGGTAGCCATAGGCGGTATATGCGCCGGTCAGCGCAAGATCCGCGACCAGCGCCTCGAGCCACGACAGCCCGGTGAACAGGTAGATCAGTGGGCAGCTGACGATGATCTGGGTCGCCTCAAAGGCGAGCGCATGCACGACGCGCCAGCGGTGCGGTCGGTCGCTCGCGGTCCGCCCGGTCAGGCGGAGCTCGATGAGGTCGTAAACGGTGTTGAAGGCACCGAACCAGGTCATCGCAGCGATCGACAGCGCAGCAATGAGGCCGTACGACTCTGCCATGCCCGCGTCCGCGGCCAGGCTGAACAGTGGCGCGATCACGAGCAGACCGCCGGCCTCGTAGCACAGGGCCTGGATGACACGCTCGCGGGTGTTGCGAAGGTTGCTGGCCATGGCGCTCACGGGGTTTCTTGGCGCACGGCCGCACTCGCTCGCGGCCTGCAATGGGGTGTTCACCAATAACTACGCAACTCACCGGCGAAACCGGACACCGGCCGGCCAAGCTCAGGGGCCACACGGCAGAATGGGTGCATAAACCCGGTACGCCGCTCACCGTGCTGATTCGCCACGCGAACGACGGCGATGACGCGGCGCTTGGGCGGTTGTTTGAGGTCGCCTATGACGACCTGCGACGGATGACACACCGCTGGTCGAGCAACGCCGGACGCGAGGCGCTCGCCGCGCACTGGTGCACGAGTCTTACCCGGCTGCGCGCAGGCGCGAATCAATTCCAGGACCGCACGCGCTACTTCCGTTACGCGAACCCGGTCATGCGCTCGGTGGTTGACGACCTCGCGCGTGCGCGCTCGCGGACTCGCATCCGGCGTTTATGGTCAGGGGCGACAGCAGGCTGGTCGCAAAGGTGGATCCAGGCAAGGATCACTTCAATCTGTACCTAGCTCTCGGGTCGATTGCCCAGAGTCGAGAAGGGGGCGTTGCAGTTGATCTTCGAGTACAACATCAAATCCGACGTGGCCTGCACGGTACCCGCCGACTCGATCATCATTGTCGAGCGCTAACCAGGTTGTCCTTCTTGCGATCTTTGGGCGATGTATACGCAGCCCAGAAGCGCCGTTGGCGGTTAACCCGAATCGGCGCACAGTAGTACGCATAATGTATATTATGTTAAACAATGCCTGAAGTTGGGAACGGGGAGCCTCACCCGATCGTGTAATGCAGCGCCCGGCCTGCGTCACCCGTTGCTGCTTCTTCGGCGCTACGTCACTCCCGTCCTCGCCCTCTCAATATGTCAGCTTTTCCTTCTCGTCATTGCGGCTTTGGTGCGCCTTGATCCGGTTCCACGCTCGGGCGATCTCGCGCATCTGTTCCTGCGACCAGGATCGATCGATGGTCAACCGCTTGAAGACCTCATCGGTCGGGTAAATGGATGGGTCTTGCCGGATTTCCTCGGTGACGTAGGACAGCGAGGCCACATTCGCATTCGCCTGCCCGACCGCATTCGTGACGGAAGCAATGACTTGCGGGCTCCATGAGGTAGTCGAGGAACGCGTACGCATTCTCCGGATGCGGTGCATCGATCGGGATCGCGACCATGTCGGTCCAGAGGGGTGCACCCTCCTTGGGTATGACGTAAACCAAGTCGACGGGCTCCGCCGCCTCTGCGCCGCGCGCGCGCGCCTGATGAAGCGACCCGCTCCAGCCCACCGAAACGCAGACCTCGCCGCTCGCCAGGTCGTTGACGTATTGCGACGAATGCAAATAACGGACGTAGGGTCGCACGCGCATGAGGAGTTCCTCGGCAGCCGCGCGGTCCTCCGGGCGGTGGCTGTTGGTGTCGAGGCCGAGATAGATGAATGCTAGCTGGAACATGTCGGCCGGCGCATCCAGCCAGGTGACGCCGCACTTCGCGAGCTTGGAAGCGATCGCAGGATCAAACACCGCCGCCAGGCTGTCGATCGTGCGGGTTCCGAGCACCTGCTCGACTTTGTCGCGGTTGTAGCCGATACCCGTTGTCCCCAGGAGATACGGTACGACGTGTGAATTGCCCGGGTCGTGGGCGGTCACCATCTGCATGATCCGTGGATCCATGTGCGCCAGGTTCCGTAGCTTCGAGCGGTCGAGCGTCTTGAACGCACCCGCCCCAACGAGCCTGAGCGTCGGGCCGCTGGAGACGACGACGACGTCATACCCCGAGTTTCCGGTCAGGAGCTTGGTCTCGACGACTTCGGACGCGTCGTAGGTGTCGTAGACGACCTTGATGCCGGTTCGGGCCTCAAAATCCGCGATCGTCGAAGGCGCGATGTAATCGGTCCAGTTGTAGACGTGCAGGACATTCGCTTGTGCTGCGTCGCCGGCACTCCCGTCCCTGCTGCTGCACGCCCCTAGTAGCGTCGCCACGAACATCGACAGGAACGCCACAAAAACGCCGCGTCGTGCCACGGGTTCCGATCCTTTTGAATCCACTAGCTGCCGCCATCCTAACGAACGCGGCCCGCCACGAACATGGCAGGTATCATCCACTGTTGAATTCCCTCCGGAGCCCTTCCCGTGACCAGCCTGTTTCGACCGACCCATCTCCACAGCCTCACGCTGCAGAACCACATCGTCATGGCGCCGCTCACGCGAAACCGTGCCGACGTGATGGGCGTACCGAAACCCTTCGTCCGTGACTACTACGCCCAACGCGCCAGCGCTGGACTCATCATTTCCGAAGGCACCCAGACGAGCTTCGCCGGCCAGGGGTACTGCCGCACGCCGGGCATCCACACGCCGGAGCAAATCACGGCGTGGAAACGCGTCACGGATGCGGTCCACGCGCGGGGCGCGAAGATGTTCATTCAGTTCATGCACTGCGGCCGCATTGCCCACCCGCTCAACCGTCAGATTCCGGATGCACCCGTCGCGCCCTCGGCAGTGAAGCCCGCCGGCCAGATGTGGACCGACCAACAGCAACTGCAGGACTTCCCCACCCCGCGCGCGTTCGAAACCACAGAACTGCCGGCGCTCATTGACGAGTTCGTCACCGCGGCACGCAACGCGATCGCGGCCGGCTTCGACGGCGTCGAACTGCACGCCGCCAACGGCTACCTGCTGAACCAGTTCCTCGCCTCGAACACCAATCTGCGCACGGACGGCTACGGCACCTCGCTGGACGGACGCATCCGCTTCGTGGTCGAGGTCGTCGAGGCAGTCGCGTCTGCCATTGGTGCGGCACGCACCGCCATCCGTGTCTCTCCCGGCCACATGTTCAACGACATCGTCGACGCCAATCCGCTCGAGACGCACCGCGCGCTACTCGATGCCCTGCCGACCGCGCACATGGCCTACGTGCACGTGATGCTGCCGGACGCCTTCAGTCCGCAGCTGAACAATGCGGGCGACCCACAGGCCGTGCTGCCCACCCTGCGTCCGCACGTGAAGGGTGCCTTGATCGCCGCCGGCAACCTCACCGCCGCGAGCGCCACCACGATGCTCGATTCCGGCCTGATCCAGCTCGCCGTGTTCGGTCGGCCGTTCATCGCCAACCCGGATCTCGTCGAGCGACTGAAGACGGGCGCGCCACTTGCAGCCCCGCGGGAGGACTGCTCTACACGGCGGACGCGGAAGGCTACAGCGACTATCCGGCGTTGAGGTCGTAAGATCCGCTACATCGGACGTCACCACCATGACCTTTCACACGCTCGCACTCGTGACCTGCGTCGCCGCCCTCCTGCTTGGTATCGGCTGGCTGTTCGCGGGAAAACTAATGCTGCAGCGCTGGCGAATCGAATCGAGTGTCGGAGCGCTGCTGGTTGGTCGTCGTATCGGCGTCATCTATCTCAGCGTGGCGCTGTTGTTCCTTCTGTACGCGCACGACCGAGTCGCCGGAACTCATCACGATCGTGAGTACGTTCGCCGTGCTGGCTAATGCGTTGCTCGCCGGCCTGGGGCTCTACGAGTACCGTACCCGACGTGCGGGTCCCGCCATCCTGGTCAGCGTCGCTTTCGAGCTGCTGCTGGTCGTCGGCTTTGGCTCGCTGCTGATCGCACCTGCCGGCACCTGACCCGCAACAGGGGAACGCACGCCGGTCGCCGTTGCCGGCCGCCCTTTTCCAGAACGTCGGCAAGTACAATGCTGGGCATGGTCACCGCACCGACAGGAGCCATCCGATGATCGATCGCCTGCAGCCCGGTCCCCGCATGTCACAGGCCGTAATCCACGGCAACACGGTTTACCTCGCGGGCCAGGTCGCGACTGACCCTGCGCAGGACGTCGCTGGCCAGACCCGCCAGATCCTGGACTCGATCGACCATTTGCTGGCGAGCGCAGGCAGCGACAAGACGCGCATCTTGAGTGCGACGATCTACCTCGCAGACATCGCCACGTTCGCGCAGATGAACGCCGTCTGGGACGCCTGGGTCCCGCAGGGACACACGCCCGCCCGTGCTACCGTCGAAGCTCGACTTGCGGCACCGGCGTACCAGGTTGAAATCCAGATCATTGCCGCACCTTAGCCATCCAATAGGAGCCCGATCATGAGCATCACCGGTACCTGGAACCTGACCCTGAAGTCGCCGTTGGGCGACCAGGCTGCACAACTTGACCTTCACGACCACGACGGGTCAGTTCAGGGCACGCTGACCGGCAAAGGCGATCCGGCCGCATTGCAGGGCCTCACCGTGGACGGTGCCAACCTGGCGTTCTCCGCCGACGCCGATACGCCCGTTGGCCGCATGAATCTGGCCTTCACGGGGGCGGTCACGGACGACACGCTGGCCGGTACCTACAGCACTCCATTCGGCGCATTCGAGTTCTCCGGCAGCCGCGTCTGATCGCACGTCGTCCGGGGGCACGCCGCGATGTACGTCGTCATGATTGCCTCCGAGTGTGCGCCGGTGGCCAAGGTCGGCGGCCTCGCGGACGTGGTGTTCGGCCTGAGCCGCGAACTGGAGATCCGCGGCCACGCGGTCGAGATCATCCTGCCGAAGTACGACTGCATGCGCGACGACCAGGTCTGGGGCCTGCACGTCGTCGACCACGAACTGTCGGTGCCGTGGGACGGTGGTGCGATCCCGTGTACCGTCTGGTTCGGGTTCGCGCATGGGCGCAAGTGCTACTTCATCGAGCCGCGCTCGGCGCAGGCTACTTCGACCGCGGCACCTACTACGGCTTCTGGGACGACCCGGAGCGCTTCGCGTTCTTCAGCAAGGCGGCCCTTGAGTTCCTGTTGAAGAGCCACAAGCGGCCCGACGTGATCCACACGCACGACTGGCAGACCGCGCTGGTGCCCGTGCTGCTCTACGAGATGTACGCCGGCGCCGGCCTCGCCCACCAGCGCGTCTGCCACACGATCCACAACTTCCGGCACCAGGGCACGACCGGACCCGGGATCCTGCAAGCCACCGGCCTGAATCGGCCCGACTACTTCGGCGCGCCCGACCGGATGGGCGACGAGTTCGACCGGCACTCGATCAACCTGATGCGCGGCGCGATCCTGTACTCGAACTTCGTCACCACCGTTTCGCCGCACCACGCCTGGGAGGCACGCCACACCGATCTGGGCTTTGGCCTCGGCCACGCGCTGCACCTGCACCAGGACAAGTTCGTCGGCATCCTGAACGGGCTCGACTACGAGATGTGGAACCCGGAGATCGATCCGCACGTCGCCCGACACTACAGCGCTGCGACCGTCGCGAACCGGGTGACCAACACCGAGGCCCTGCGCGAACGTATGTTGCTGCGTGCAGGAACTCGACCGATCATCGGGTATGTCGGCCGCCTCGACACCCAGAAGGGCCTGCACCTCATCCGACACGCGCTCTTCTACGCGCTCGAGCACGACGCGCAGTTCGTGCTCCTCGGCTCCGGCTCCGAGCACGGCATCAACGAGGACTTCTGGCACCTGAAGCGTCGACTGAACGACCACCCCGATTGCCACCTCGAGATCGGCTACGACGAGGAGCTCGCGCACCTGATCTACGCCGGCACCGACTTCCTCGTGATGCCGAGCCTCTACGAGCCTTGCGGGCTGACACAGATGATCGCGCTGCGCTACGGCGCCGTACCGGTGGTGCGGGCCGTCGGCGGCCTCAAGGACACCGTGTTCGACTGGGACTTCTCCGAGCGGCCGCGCTGGCTGCGCAATGGCTTCGTCTTCGAGCACCCCGACCACATCGGGCTCGACTCGGCGCTCGACCGTGCGCTCGGCCTGTGGCGCGACGAGCCGGACTGTTCCGCGAACTCGTGACGCAGGGAATGGCCTGCGATTACTCCTGGAACCATCCGGGCCAGCGCTACCTCGACGTCTACGAGTTCATCCGCCACAAGTAGGCCGCGCGATGTCCCCGCTCCCCGAGACCGTGGACGGACTGCCGAACCTGAGCGGCTCCGAAGACCTGATCGAGCGCACCATTGCCGCAGCGCGCGATCGCCCCGTGTTCCTCGACGACAGCCGCATTCCCTTCGACCGGATCCGCAGCGCCTGCGCCATCGCGCTGCACATGCACCAGCCGCTCACCCCGACCGGCGGCGACGATCTGCGCACCGCGGCGCTGATCGGCAACCTGCAGACGATGCTCGAGCACCCCGGGATCGGCGACAACCACAACGCGCCCGCATTCCGCCACTGCTACGCCCGCATGGGCGAGTTCATTCCCGCCCTGCTCGCCGAGGGGCACGAGCCGCGGGTCATGCTCGAATACTCGGGCACCCTGCTGCACGGACTGCGCCTGATGGGTGCTGACGACGTGATCGACAGCCTGAAGCGGATCACCAGCGTCCCCGACTACCGGCGCGCCGTCGAATGGCTCGGCGCGCCCTGGGGCCACGCGGTCGCGCCCTCGACGCCGGTGCAGGACTTCCGGCTGCACGTGCGCGCCTGGCAGCATCACTTCGCCGCGATCTTCGGCCTGGACGCGCTGGCACGCGTGCGCGGCTTCTCGCCGTCCGAGATGGCGCTGCCGAACCACCCGGAGGTGGCCTACGAGTTCGTGCGCACGCTGCTCGACTGCGGCTACCGCTGGGTGCTCGTGCAGGAGCACACCGTCGAGGAGCCGGGCACCGGCGCGCCGCCTCGGCATCCGCACCGGCCGCACCGGCTGGTCTGCCGCAATGCGGCCGGCGAAACGGCGAGCATCGTCGCGATCGTGAAGACGCAGGGCTCCGACACGAAGCTCGTCGCACAGATGCAGCCTTGGTACGAAGCGCAGGGCCTGCAACGCGGCGATCTCGCCGGGACACCCCGCGCCGCCGCTCGTCACCCAGATTGCCGACGGCGAGAACGGCGGCGTGATGATGAACGAGTTTCCGTCCAAGTACATCGAAGTGGTGCGCGCGGCCTCCGGCGGCGACGTGCCACTGATGAACGCGACCGAGTACCTCGAGCATCTGTTCGCCAGCGGCGTCCGAGCGTCCGATCTGCCGGACCATCCAGCCCCTGTTCCAGAGCCGGATCTGGGCTCGCATGCAGCCGGGCGACGGCGTCGATCGCATGGCCCGCGTGATCGACGAACTGCGGCACGAGGACGACCGCTTCCACATGGACGGCGGCAGTTGGACGAGCAACCTCAGCTGGGTGCAAGGCTACGACAACGTGCTCGGACCCATGGAGGCCGTAAGCGCCCTATTTCACGACAAAGTCACCCGCCGGCGACGCCCGACCAACGAACGACGCTATCGCAACGCCCTGCTGCATCTGCTCGCGTCCCAGACGAGCTGTTACCGCTACTGGGGACAGGGTCAGTGGACCGATTACGGTCGCGAGATCTGCCGTCGCGCCGAGGCGATCCTGGCGCACGACTACTGATCGACGAGCGCTCAGCGGCGGAAGAAGCGCACCAGCGGTGCCACCCGCATCGGCTTGCCGCGCCCGAACCAGTGCCAGATCAGCAGGGCCGTCCAGCTCGCGACCGCCGCGAGCGCGAGCACGATCGTCATGACCAGTTGCGGCATCGCTTCCGTCGTCGCAGGCGCCGCGATCGCCGCCGCGATCGTCGTCGCCGATGCGAACGCCGCGAGCGCGATGCGTCCGCCGAGCGCGTGCAGGTGGCGCGGCACTTCGTCGAGCGTCGGCGTCACGGCCCGGACCATGATGTTGCCGGTCTCGAAGTCGTGCATCAGCTGGTCGATCTGGCCCGGCACGGTTCGCAGCATCGACCCCAGGCCCGACGCCTCGCTCGTCAGTTCCCCCAGGATCCGCTGCGGCGAGAGCCGGCGTTCCACGATGTCGTCGAGGAAGGGCCGCGCGATGCCGATCAGGTCCACGTCGGGGTGCAGCGTGCGGATGATGTCCTCGAGCGTTGCGGCGGCCTTGCCCAGGATCGCCAGGTCCTTGGCGAGCTTGATCCGGTAACGGCCGGCCGCCTTCGCGAACTCCGCGATGAAGCCCGCAGAATCGTACTCGCCGAAACTGTCCACCATCAGGTGCTGCTGGCGAATGCGGACGATGTCGGCCTTGAGCTCGCTCAGGTTCACGCGCTGCATCGGCGTGCCCATCTTCAGCAGCACGCGCGCGATGGTCGTCGCGTCGTTTGCGATGGTGGCGATCGCCAGCGTGACGATGTCGTCGCGCTGCTCCTGCGACAGGCGACCGACCATGCCGAGGTCGATCATGCAGACGGTGCCGTCCTCGCCGTACAGGAGGTTGCCGGCGTGCGGGTCGCCATGGAAGACGCCGTCCACGAACACCTGCTTGAGCGCCGAGTGCACGATCTCGTTGACCACCGACTGCGCTTCGGGGCTCTTTGGCGTCAGCTTGCGGATCGGTCGGCCTGCGAAGAACTGCATCGTCAGCACGGTGCGCGTCGAGAGCTCCGGGTGGGGACGCGGCACCGTGACCTTGCGCTCGGGGTCGAGATGGCGCTGGAACTCCAGCAGGTTCGACAGTTCCCGATTGAAGTCGAGTTCCCCGAGCAGGCCCTTCTCGAATTCCTCGACGATCGACACCACGCCGGCGAGTCTGCATCTCGTCGATGCTGGCCTCCAGCACTTGCGCCGCCAGGTAAAGCAGGTCGAGGTCCGAGCGCATCGTCTTCTCGATGCCCGGTCGCTGGACCTTCACGACGACCTCGTCGCCGTCCTTCGTGAGCGCGCGATGCGTCTGCGCGATGGACGCGGTCGCGAGCGGCTCCTGCTCGAACGTCGCGTAGAGTTGATCGAGCGTGCCGCCCAGGCTCGTCTCGACCTGTTCCCGGATCACGGAGAACGGCAGCCCGGGCGCGTCGTCCTGCAGCGTCTCGAGCGCCTCGATCCAGTCCGGTGCGAAGATGTCCTTGCGCATCGAAAGGATCTGTCCGAGCTTGATGTAGGTCGGTCCCAAGGCCGCCAGCAGCTTGGCGAACCGGACCGGCGCACTCGCCTCGCGCAGCGCCTCGTCGCCTTGTGGCGCCTTGTCGAACAACCGCTTGCCGAGCGGCGTCTTCATCAGCAGCGGCCCGAAGCCGTGCCGGGCCACGGTGAACGCGACGGAGCGCAGGCGGCCGAGGTCGCGCACCGCGACGCCGACGATCGACGGATGGTCGTCCCCGGTCATGCAATCAACTCGCCTTCGATGATGTCACCGGAGGCAGGCCGGAACAGCGACTTCGCCGTGCGTCCCACCATGCGACAGACCACGGCATCGAACGCCCCACCGACCACGCCACCGACCACGGGAATCAGCTTCGGGAACTGCGCGATGCTGCGTCCGCCGGCCTTGGTGAGCAGCTGCAAGCCGATCCGCTTGTTGACCTCGACGAGCGCGCGCCCCGGCACCTGCTTGATCGCCCGATTCGGGAGCTTGCCGCCGAGATCGATGCCGAGGTCCGCCATCGCTTTCTTCGCGACGTCCCCGGCGAGGCTCAACAGGATCATGCGTGCGGACACGATCCTCGACGAGGTCATGGCCGTAGATCCGTGCGATCGCACCGGCCATCCGCGCCTGGATCAGCCACGACGCCGCGAGCGCTGAAGGAACCCCGACCGGCAACGTGATGATCCCGCCCAGTCCGGTGATGAAACCGGTCGTGAAATTCTTGGTCGTCTCCCAGGTGATCAGCGAGTCGACGCGCTGATCGTGGGTTTCGTAGCCCTGGTCGATCAGGTATTCGGTGGCGAGGTTTTCGGCGCTCGACAGCGGCGGCACCCCGCCGAGCCCCTTTTCGAGCAGGTATGTGACGAGCTTGTTCGCCGACGCTTCGGTGGGCACGCGCTTGGTCATCTCGATTGGGCTCCTTTGCCGGGATTCACTGCCTATCTTCCATCCGGCACGACGCCTGCCGCAATTGCCAAGTGGATCCGCTAACATCGGCGCCCGCGTCCGAATCCAGGCTCCCGATGAACCAGCGTCCACTCTGTGCCCTGTTCCTGCTGACCGCCACCGTCCACGCGCAGAGCCCGGGCGAGGACGCCTTCCGATCCGCCGCCGACTGGACCGTGCAGGTTCGCACCTCCGTGCAGCGGCCGTTCATCCAGGACGAACAGGGGTCCTGGGACGGTGCCGGCATGCTGGTCGATGCCGGCCGGGGTTGGGTGCTCACGAATGCCCACGTCGCCGGGTACTCCTACGGCAAGGTGACGATTGCCTTTCGCGACGGCAAGGCGATCGCCGCCGAACGGATCTATGTCGATCCGCATCTCGACCTGGCGGTGCTCGCCTTCGATCCGCGCGCCCGACGTACCATGACCAATGTGCCCTCGCTCGATTGCCGCTCGACCCCGCCGGTCGGTCATCCGGTGGGCGCCTTCGGCCATCCCTGGGGCTTCCGCTTCACCGGCACGCGCGGCATCACCTCGGCCGTCACCACGCGTCTCGGTGCAAACATGCTGCAAACCGACGCGCCCATCAATGAGGGAAATTCCGGCGGCCCGTTGCTCAGCCTCGAGACTGGCCAGGTTGTCGGGATCAACACGGCCAAGATCAAGGAGGAGTCGGTCGAGGGACTGAGTTTCGCGGTGCCGATGCACTATGCCTGCACGATTATCGAACTGCTGCGGCAGGGTCGCGACCCTTCGCCGCCGGCCCGGCTGGTCGATTTCGCGGTCGATGTGAACGATGAACAGACCATGACCGTTGCCCGCTCGCGGCTACCGGCTGGATCGCTGGACCTGCGTACCGGCGACGAGATCATCGCCCTCGCCTCGCCCCGTCGGGACATTTCCACGGAGTCGGATCTGATGGACGCCCTGCGCGGCCACCTCGACGCGGTCACCTCGTCGTGGCGCGCGATGGCAAGGAGGTGGCGATAGAGGGACACTGGCCTGCCGCTGGACAGGATCATCGAGCGACGGGGCCTCTGGGTCTCCGGCGCACTCTTTGCGGAAGCGGAGCCCCTGACGGGCGGCCTGATTGCTGGCACGCCAACGCTGATGATCCACTACGTCAGTCCCGGCTCCGAGGCCGAGGCGGCCGGCGTCGTGGCCTATGACCTGCTGATGAGTGCGGACCGCACCGCCGTCGACTCGCCGGCTGCGCTGATGCAGCTTGCAAAGCAGGCGGCAGCGGCGGATCAGCCGCTCGAGCTTGTGCTGTTACGACTGGCTTCGGAGATGAAGGAGGATCTCTTCGTTCACCAGCAGCGGACCCTGTCCATCACGGAGTTGGAGGCGGTCGGCCCATAGGGACCTCAGCGGTCACTGGGTCCTGGCCGAGCGCGCCATCAGCTTGACGATGCCAACGACGCTCCCGATCAGTGCCGCGCCGCCGATTCCGGCGACGGCCATCCAAAGGAAAGGGTTGGGCTGTGGCAGGTGCATCGCGAGCCCCGTCACGGTCAGGTACATGAAGGCGTAGTTATTGAAGAACATCGGCGCCATTTCACCAAACGCCACGATCGCGTACACGATGCCGAGGATGTACGCGAGCGTCGCGATCTCGACGCCCAGCAGCGGAGCCAGCGCCGCGACGACCGGCTTGGCGAGCAGGATGCACGCGATGCCGAAGACGCCGCCCACCAGGATGTGCGGCGCCTTCTTGACGTCCATGTGCTCGACGAAGAAGAAGATCATGGCCATGAATGCCGGCCAGGCGGGCAGCTTGAAGTGGCCCGCGATGAGCTCAGCCACGGCAATCAGCACGAGCAGGTACAGGCCGAAAACGAGCCTCGGACGGTTGAACCCTGGCATGTCGATGCCGCGCTAGAGCGAAACGATCGTCTTGAACCCGCCCCAGAACATCCGCTTGCCGTCGAACGGCAACATCTTCGGGTCCATGTACTTCTTCATCCGCGGATCACTCATGAATTTCGCACTGATCTTGTCGCGCTCCCGGCGCGACTTGTAGACGATGTACGAAAACACCACGGTCTCGCCGGGCTTCAGCTTCACGCTCTGCGGAAATGACGTCAGCTTGCCCGGCTTCACGTCGTCGGCCATCGCCTCGACGTATGCCAGTGCGCCGAGCTCGCGGCAGATCTTGCCGGCCAGCCGCGCCATCTTGCGGTAGTCGGCCAGGTTCTTCTTCGGCACCGGAAGCACGAAACCATCGATGTATTGAGCCATTGTTGTTCTCCTCGTGTGTCAACGGGACCCGGACCTCGAAATTTACGCTTCGGCGACGCCGCCGTAACGACTTTCCTCGCGCAGCGCTTCCTCGATCGCTTCGTAGGCGAGGCAAAGGTATTTCATGACGTGGCGGATACCGACGTGGAGTCCGTCTTACTGTTGGCCATGGGCGTTCCTCCCGGCTGAAAATACAACCGTCCTCATGGCTCAGTCGAATGGAAACGTGTCGAATCGACACGAGCCGGGTTCTTTCGCCCCTGGCCGACCCGGCTACGTCTGGTTTGCGTCGACTTTCAGTCGCTTCAGCTGCTTGCCGGTCGTGATGGACGGGTCCCAACTGATCGCCCGGTTGCGACCCGCGGTCTTCGCCAGCAGCAGCGCCTGGTCGGCGCGGTCGATGGATTCCGTCACGGTGACTTCCGGGTCCAGCAATGCGAGCCCGAACGATGCAGTCACGTGCATCGCCACGCCTCCGGGACCCAGCACCAGCAGTCCCTTCGCCAGGCCGGTGCGGACGCGCGTGATCACCTTCTGTCCCGTCGCCAGGTCGGCCCCGGACAGGGCGATCAGGAATTCGTCGCCGCCGTATCGATAGATCTTGTCGTAGGGCCGCAGGTGATCATTGAGGTAGCGGATCGTGCCGGCCAGCACGGAATCGCCGACCGGATGCCCGTGCGTGTCATTGACCTGCTTCAGCTGATCGATGTCCATGAAGACGATGCAGCACTGCTTGACACCCCGCTGCGCGAGCGCGCGCAGCTCGTGAAGCTCAGGCAGCATTTCGACGCGGCTGCAGGCGCCGGTCAACGGATCGCGATTCCGCAGCGCGCCCTCGAGCTCGTTCCGCAGCGAGTCCAGCTCGAGCCGCAGGCGCGCACTGCCCGCAACCAGCTCCTCGAAATCTTCACGGATGATGGGTGCATCGGAGCCTACGTCACGCAGCAGGCGGGTCGCGATTCGATGCAGTCGCTCATGCTGAAGCCCGATCGCAGCGAAGTCTGGTTGCTCCCGCAGCTCGGCGGGCGCGTGCTCGTAGTACCAGAGGCCGAATCTGCATTGGAGGTGTGCGGTCGCGGCCAGATCGCCGAGATCGCAGGGGAGCCCGCACACCAGCGCCCGGAGCAGGTTTGCATGCCACTCGACGTGATCTTCGGTGGCCTGCTCGAGTTGCTCCAGCGCCTTGCGCAAGGTGGCTGGATCCATCATGAGCATCGGTGTTCACCCCCGTACTCGCCACGCAAGCATCAGTCGCATCGACATCCGCAGCTTCCCGCTCCACCGGGAACCGTTCAAGGTCTGGTGCCGGCAATTCGCGCCTGGTTCGTGAGCAGTGGGTCACAGAAACGAAAATCCCCGCACGCGGCGGGGATGATCGTCAGCCTGGCGGCTCGAGATCGGCGATCTGACCTACTGCACGATCTGGTTCAGCTCGCCCTTCTTGTAGCGCTCCGCCATCTTCTCGAGCGGCAGCGGCTTGATCTTCGCGGCCTGGCCCGCGCAGCCGAACGAGACGTAGCGCGCCTTGCAGATCTCCTTCGCCGCCTTCTGGGCGTCGGCGAGGAACTTGCGCGGATCGAACTCCGACGGCTTCTCGGCCATGTGCCGGCGGATCGCTCCGGTCATCGCCAGGCGGATGTCGGTGTCGATGTTGACCTTGCGCACGCCGTGCTTGATCCCGGTGACGATCTCCTCGACCGGCACGCCGTAGGTTTCCTTCATCTGCCCGCCGTGCTTGCGGATGATCTCCAGCCACTCCTGCGGCACGCTGCTCGAGCCGTGCATGACCAGGTGCGTGTTCGGGATGCGCGCGTGGATCTCCTTGATCCGCTGGATCGCGAGGATGTCGCCGGTCGGCTTGCGCGTGAACTTGTAGGCACCGTGCGAGGTGCCGATCGCGATCGCAAGTGCATCGCACTGGGTTCTCTTGACGAAGTCGGCGGCCTGGTCGGGATCCGTGAGCAACTGCTCGCGGGTCATCGTCCCTTCGGCCCCGTGGCCGTCCTCCTTGTCGCCGCGCATCGTCTCGAGCGACCCGAGCACGCCGAGCTCGGCCTCGACCGTCACGCCGATCGCGTGAGAGAACTCGACGACCTTGCGCGACGTCTCGACGTTGTATTCGTAGGACGACGGCGTCTTGCCGTCCTCCATCAGCGAGCCGTCCATCATCACGCTCGAGAAGCCGGAGCGGATGGCGCTCATGCAGACGGCCGGCGACTGGCCGTGGTCCTGGTGCATCACGACCGGGACGTGCGGATAGGCCTCGATCGCTGCCTGGATCAGGTGGCGCAGGAAAGCTTCGCCGGCGTACTTTCGGGCGCCCGCGGAGCCCTGCATGATCACGGGGCTATCGGTCTCGTCGGCCGCCTCCATGATCGCGCGGACCTGCTCGAGGTTATTGACGTTGAAGGCGGGCAATCCGTAGCCGTTCTCGGCAGCGTGGTCGAGCAACTGGCGCATCGAAACGAGGGGCATGGGGGAACTCCTGGTGGATCCTGGAGGCAATTTACTCGACGGCCGGGATGCGTAAAACGTGGACTTCCACGACTGCGGCGGCGGACGTTCTTTGGACGTCCTTAGGCCCCGCGTGAGCGGGCGCGCTATCGAGTGGATTCGCTGTCCGAGGGTCCGGTGCCCTCGATGCGGATCAGGACCAGGGCGCCACAGCGCGGACATTTGCCGGTGTCGACGGCCTCGAGCTCGAACCAGCGGCGCCCGCACTCGCAACGCACTTCCAGGATCCATTGGCCGACCGCCCGGCCGACGCGCCGTTCGACCACCTCGATGCCCTCGGGCATCCGCATGACCTTGGGTAACGGCTCGAGGCCGAGCGTGTCGCTATCGTCGTCGCCGTCGTCCTCGTGGAGCTGGTCGGCTTCGTCCGCAAGGAGCCGCATCAGCTCGGCTGAGCTGATCAGATCCTCGGGCGGATCCGCCTTGTCACGGGTCGTCATGATCAGGACCTCACTTGACGCGGTCGATCTTACGCTCGGCGCCCACCCGGAATCACCGGGTCGGCATCTCCACGACACGCTTCGGTGGATACACCCTGAAGGTGCCCAGGTGCCGCGCGATACCCTGCTCGTAGATGGATGATATAAGGTAGCTTACGAATCAGGAAGTTACGAGTTTCTTTTGGATCCAACCAGAGGTTGTACAACGCACCGTAGGCGAGATTGGTGGCTGAACCGCCGAATCCGCCCTCGATGTAGTCCGTCGGCACCTCGCCCGAGATCAGCGTCATGTACTTGTACTCGCCGAAACGGATGCCGGAAAACTGGTCGCCCAGCCAGTAATAGATGTACTTCCGGTTCGAGGCTCCATCGTCCGCCAGCAGGTACGACGTCTGGTCGATGCTGTCGATGTAGCGATCGGTGGGAACCTTGTCCTCCGCGCCCGCCAGCGTCAATGCCGTCGCGAACAGGTCGCCGAGGTCGAAGAGACCGTCGGACTCCCGCCCGGGCTTGATGACGCCCGGCCAGTAGGCGATGCCGGGCACGCGCACGCCGCCCTCCCAGGTCGTTCCCTTCGAGCCACGGAACGGCGTCACCGCCGAATCCGGCCAGGTCTCCATTTCCGGGCCGTTGTCCGACGTGACGAACACCAACGTATCCTCGAGTTGCCCGGTTTCCTGCAGCGTCCGGACCAGCCGCCCGGCGATGTCGTCGAGCTGCACCATCACATCCTTGACCGGATACCCTGCGGGCGACTGGCCCTGCCACTGCTCAGCCGGGTAGTTGTCGAAGTGCACGCCGGTGGTTGCGTGGTACAGGAAGAACGGCTGCTTGGCGCCCTTGCGCGACTTCAGGAAGTCGATCGAGTAGTCGGCAAACAACTCGTCGAGTTGCCGCATCGTCTCGATGTCGATCTCGCGCACCTTTTCGATCGCCCCGCCCTTCTGCGCGCGTACCAGGTCCTTGCTGAACGGAATGCCCTTCACGAACGCCTGGCGTTCGGGCTTGGTGGCGATGTCCGGGTTGAAGTACGGATCTCGCCATTCGGTGTAGATGTTGGCGACCGTCAGGAAGCCGTAGAACTCATCGAAGCCGACGTTCTGCGGCTGCGACTGCACGTTCTCGCCCATGTGCCACTTGCCCACGCCGACCGTCCGATAGCCTGCCCCGGACAGCAACTGTGCCAGCGTGATCTCGCCCTCGAGGCCACCCGGCTCGCCGGCCATCGGCGGACGCAGCAATCCATGCCGCATCGGCAGGCGACCCGTCATGATCGTGGCACGGGTCGGCGAGCAACTGGGCTGCGCGTAAGTCGAGGTGAGCTTCAGGCCCTCACGTGCCAGCCGGTCCATGTTGGGCGTTGGCGCTCCGACCGCGACCCCTCCGCCGTACGCGCCGAGGTCACCCCAGCCGACGTCGTCCATGATGAACACCAGCACGTTGGGCCGGCGGCCAGTGCGCTTCGCAAAGGCCGCCAGTTTCTGCCTGGCCTCCGCAAGCTGCGCCGCGTGCACGATCACCGGCTCACGATTCCTGGCGACTTCGACCAGCGGCTGGACCAGCGAATCCTCGGCTGCGGCCGTGGCGGACGCGCCCCAGGCGGCGCTCGCTGTCAGCGCCGATACGCAGACGATCAGGCTGGACGCCGCCGTCCGCCAGGCTCCCGGTACCATATCGATCCCCCTTGACAGCCGTCGGCGCCGTCTCTTTTGCTGGCATCGTAGTCATTCGGGGGCCGCAACGCTACGGTCGGGCCATCGAGCACCGCCGTTCGGCGTAAAATTCGCATAGGAAGCTGGAGCGCGCTCAACATGTGCTTTCAGCCCTCACCGCCCGAATTCCATACTCAGGAGACTGTCAATGAAACGAACCATCCTCGGCCTGCTGGCCGCCACGCTCATCGCCGCTGCCGCACCGGCTATTGCCGACAAGACCGCGGGCAACGTCATGGACGACTCCACCGTCAACGCCAGCGTCAAAGCGGCGCTGGCCGAGACCAAGGGCGTGCCCTCCTCGCAGGTCAACGTCGAGACCTACAAGGGCGTCGTCCTGCTCGCGGGTTTCGTCGAGACGAAGGCCCAGAAGGACGCGGCGGGTGCCGCCGCGAAAGGCGTGTCGGGCGTGACAAAGGTGCACAACGCGATTGCGCTGGCTCCGGAAAACACGATGGGCTCGAAGCTCGACGACACGATGACCACCAGCAAGGTCAAGACGGCGCTGATGGGCGACAAGGACGTGAAGAGCGGCCAGATCAACGTCGAGACCAAGGGCGGCATCGTGTCGCTGGCCGGCTTCGTGTCTGGCGAAAAGATGAAGAACCGGGCTCTCGAAGTTGCGAAGGCCGAGAAGGGCGTGAAGAGCGTCGTCGACGCGATGTACGTCAAGCCGGAATAACTTCGTCCCACCACGCGACCATGTGAACGCGCCCCGTGCGGACGTCGCACAGGGCGCGCTTCACCTGGCCCTCGGCGCGCCATTCCTTGACGGCTACGCGCGCCGGCAGCTGCACCGGGGTCAGGAACTGCGTTTCGATCCGCACACCGTGCGGAATCACGGGCACTGGCGCCTGAGCGAGGCTGCGCGCGAGCGACCACATGCCGTGCCCGATCGAGCCACGCAGCCCGAGGAATCGCGCTGCCCGGTCACTGAGGTGGATCGGGTTGTAGTCGGCTGCAACGCGCGCGTAGGCCCAGGCCGTGTGCCGTGAAACGTCGAGTTCCGCCAGCACCGCACTGTCTTTCGGTGCCTTGGGCGGCCGCGGCGGACGGCCGCCCTGTCGCAGCATGTCCTCGGGCCAGCGAGACAGGAATACGCAGGTCTCCCGCCATAGGGGCCGGCCCACGCTCGAGATCTCGGTGGCCATGTCGAAAGCCAGGCCGGCGTCCGTGCGCTGGTAGTTGCGCGCCGCCACCGTGATGTCCACGCGAGATCCGGCGGTGAGTTCGCCCAGGCTCTCGATCACATTGGACAGGTGGATCAGGCCCATCGGGCGCAGCGGGAACGCGCCGTTGCCGAAGATCTTCAGATGCAGCGGCATGGCCAGCACGTGCGGGAACGTGACCGGCAGCGTCGCGGTCGCGCCGAAACCGCACATCTGTGCGTAGCGCGCCACCGCGTCAGCGTCGAGCATCACGCCCGGGACGGACGCGGCGATCTCCGCCGGCTCCGTCACCTCGGTGATCGGCGGTCGCCGCACGAGCACGACGCGCGGATAGTTCGCCCAGATCGAAGGCAGCTTCGCGAGGTCCAGCTGCAGGTGGCCGGTCACGTGCTTAGGGTGACACCTTGTCGATGACGACACTGAGGTCTGGCGCCGCGCCCTTGCGGTGCCGGGCCTCGCCGATCAGGTCACCGGTCGCGACGACGGCGGTGCCGCCAAACGCGACCCGTGCGACGACCTGGACCTCGTCCACGGACGAGAGATTGCGGCCCTCCACCATTTCGTTTGCGTCGCTCAAGACGACCGTCGTCGGCAGTTCGTCGCTGCTGAGGCGCACGGCCGCAAGCGGCGGGCCTGGAATGCCGGCCTCGCGCGCGCTGACGAAGACCGTGCTGCCGGGCTTCACCTTGCCCGCCAGCGCAGGATCGATCGTCACGGCGACGCGAATGGTGCGGCCGGAGGCCGCAGCAGCGGCGCCGCCACCCATGCCGCCGCCCATGCTGCCCCCGCCCGTTGCACCCATGGCCGGCGGCGACTGCGCGGCCGCCGCCTGGACCGGGGCGCTGCCACCGATCGCCTCGAGCTGCGCAACGACGAGCTGCCGGATTTCCTCCGGAGGATTGCCCTCGAGCAGTTTCGTCCAGCGCGCCTTGGTCGTCTCCGAGTCGCCGCCGCGCAGCGCCATCAGGCCTGAATACCACAACGCTTTCTGGCTGTTTCCATCCGCTGCCAGCGTCGCATCGATGATCGCCTTGGCCCGGGGCACGACCGCCGGATCTTCCGTCAGCACCAGTGCCTCGGCGAGGTCGAGTTCGACGTTGGGGTCCTTGCCGCCGGTCAGCGAACTGGCCTTCTCGTAGGCCGCCACCGCTTCGCTGGCGCGCCCGGAGACGAGCAGCGTGCGACCGAGCATCCGCCAACCCTCGGCATCGCCGGGACTGGCCTGCAGGCGAGCCTCCAGCTGTGCGATCACCTCTTCCATCGAGCCCCCATCCTGCGCGTGGGCGCCGGCGGCAGCCGTCGCCGCACCAGGGTTGTCCCACGGAAAGCTCGACAGGTTGCCGTACAGTGCCGCCGCGCCGAACGGCAATGCGATCATCACGAGGACGGCGATCGGCACGGCGCGCGGTGCTTCGGGCTGGCCTTTCGCGGCCGCCGGTTCTGCGCGCAGCAACGGGAACAGGACCAGGACGAGTGCCGCCACGACCATGGCGGCACTGAACAACAGGAATGTAGTCACGATTGGCCGGCCTCCGGGCCGTCAGCATCAAGGTCCGTTTCCTGGGCGCGGCGGCGCACGACGCGCACCAGCACGATCGCCCCGATCACGAGCAGCAGCACAGGTGCAGCCCACAGCAGGAGGTTGCCCGCAGTCATGCGTGGCCGATACAGCACGAAATCACCGTAGCGCTCGATCATGAACTCGCGGATCTGCGCGTCGGTCTGGCCGGCGGCGATCATGTCGCGGACCTCGCGTCGCAGGTCCTGCGCCAGCGTCGCGTTCGAGTCGGCGATGGTCTGGTTCTGGCAGACCAGGCAGCGCAGCTCGCGGTTGATGTTCTCGTAGCGCTCCTGCAGCACCGGGTCGTCGAACGCGTCCTGGGCGTCGATCGCAAGGGCCGTGCCGCCCAGCACCAGCAGGACGGCGACCACGCTCGCGCGCAACATGGCGACGATCATGACTGCGACCCCGCCGCGGCGCGCGACGCCTCGATGCGCGGCAGGAATTCCTTGTTCCAGACCTCCATCGTCATCGGCGCGATGTGCTTGAAGAGCACGACGCCGTCCGCTCCGATCAGGAACGTCTCGGGCGCACCGTAGACGCCCCAGTCGATCGCCGTGCGACCCTCGCGATCCTCGGCGACCACCGCATAGGGATTGCCGAGGTCGCGCAGCCACTGCTGCGCGAGCGCGTTGTCGTCCTTCCAGTTCAGGCCGACGATCGGCACCGTCTTCTGCCGCGCGATCGCGAGCAGCGTGTCGTGCTCCTGCCGGCAGCCGGCGCACCAGGTCCCCCAGACGTTGAGCACCCAAGGCTGGCCGAGCAGTTCCTGCGACGACACCGGGTACGCCGCGTCCTGCAGGCTCGGCAACGAGAACTGCGGGGCCGGCTTGCCGATCAGCGGCGAGGGAACGTACGACGGGTCGCGCTGCAGGCCGATGAACAGGAACACGCCGAGCAGCAGGAACAGCGCGAACGGGACGACGAACTTGGCCATCTTGCGATTCCTTGCTCAACCCGCCCGGGCGGTGCCTGCGCCTGGGACCGCGGCGTCCTCGGTGACGCGCCGGGTGCGATAACGCCGGTCGGTGACGGCCACGATGCCGCCGATCGCCATGATCAGCGCGCCCAGCCAGATGTAACGGACCATCGGCTTGTACTGCAGACGCACGCTCCAGGCGCCGTCGCCGAGGTCCTCGCCCATCGCGACGAACAGGTCGCGGTTCCACTTCACGTGGATGCCCGCCTCGGTCATCGGGCTGCGCTGCACGCGGTAGACGCGCTTCTGTGGGTGCAGCGTCGTGACAAGCTTGCCGTCACGGGTGATCGTCACCTCGGACTCGATTGCGTCGAAGTTCGGGCCCTTGACCGGGCGGGTGCTGTTGAACGCGAACGTATAACCCTGCATCTCGACGGTCTCGCCGGGGCGCAGCGCGATGTCCTTCTCGATGCGGTAGGTCTGCGTGACCGTGACGCCGATCGCGAAGACGCCGACGCCGATGTGCGCGATCGTCATGCCGACGATGCCGCGCGACAGCGACTGCCGCTTGCGCAGCCGCTGGAACGGTTCGTACAGCGAAGACAAGATGACCCACACGCCCGCGGTCAGGCCGATCACCGTGCTCAGGTGGAACGCGCCGTAGGCCACCGGCGGCACGAGCAGGCCGATCGCGAGCGAGACGATGAACAGGATCGCGAGCGGCTTCTTGATGTCCGCGAGGTTCGACTTCTTCCAGACCGTGTGCATGCCGACCGCCATCAGGAACAGCAGAGGGATGGTCGGGATCAGGAACACGACGTTGAAGTACGGCGGGCCGACCGAGATCTTGCCCATGTTGAGCGCGTCGAGGAACAGCGGGTACAGCGTGCCGATCAGGATCAGTGCCGCGGCGACCAGCAGCAGCAGGTTGTTCGCGAGCAGGAACGTCTCGCGCGACAGCGTATCGAAGCCGCCCTTGGTGCGCAGCCCCGGGCCCCGCCACGCGTACAGCGCGAGCGAACCACCGACGCAGATGCCGAGGAAGACCAGGATGAACAGGCCGCGGCTCGGGTCGCTGGCGAACGCGTGCACCGACACGAGCACGCCGGAGCGCACCAGGAACGCGCCGAGCAGGCTCAGCGAGAACGCCGTGATCGCGAGCAGCAACGTCCAGCTCTTGAAGAGCCCGCGCTTCTCGGTGACCGCCAGCGAATGGATCAGCGCCGTGCCGACGAGCCAGGGCATGAACGACGCGTTTTCGACCGGGTCCCAGAACCACCAGCCGCCCCAGCCGAGCTCGTAGTAGGCCCACCAGCTGCCGAGCGCGATGCCGATCGTCAGGAACATCCACGTGACCGTGGTCCACGGTCGCACCCAGCGCGCCCATTTCTCGTCGAGCTTGCCCTCGAGCAGCGCGGCGACCGCGAACGCGAAGGCGACTGAGAAGCCGACGTAACCGATGTAGAGCATCGGCGGATGGATCGCGAGCGCCGGGTCCTGCAGCAGCGGATTGAGGTCGCGTCCGTCCGTCGCGGCGGGGAACAGTCGCTCGAACGGGCTCGACGTCATCAGGATGAACAGCTGGAAGCCGATGCTGACGATGCCGAGCACGCCGAGCACGCGCGCGAGGTAGGTCTCGGGCAACGCGCGGCTGAAGACACCGACGGCCAGCGACCAGGTCGACAGCGCGAGCGCCCACAGCAGCAGCGAGCCTTCGTGCGCGCCCCAGACGGCGGCGAAGCGGTAGAACGTCGGCAGTTCCGAGTTCGAGTTGTTCGCGACGTACAGCACCGTGAAGTCGTTCTTGTAGAACGCCCAGCACAGCACCAGGAACGACAGCAGCACGAAGACGAATTGGCCCGTGGACGCGGGCCCTGCCGCCGCCATCCAGCGGCGATTGCCGAAGTGCGCCCCGGCCAGGCCGAACCACGCCTGCGCGGTCGACAGCAGCACCGCGACGATGAGCGCAAAGAGCCCGAGTTCAATGACCATCGAATACTCCCCTGCCCTGGCGGGCGAAGCTCAGGTGCCGTCCGAGTTCATGGCCTGCGCGGCGTCCGCGTGCGGCTTCAGGCTGTCCTTGACCTCGGGCGGCATGTAGTTCTCGTCGTGCTTGGCGAGGACTTCCTCGGCGACGAATACGCCGTCGTCCTTCAGCTTGCCGCGCGCGATGATGCCCTGCCCTTCGCGGAACAGGTCCGGCAGCACGCCCGTGTAGCTCACGCCGACGGTGTTCGAGAAATCCGTCAGCGTGAAGCGTACTTCGAGGCTGCCCGGGGCGCGCTGCACGCTGCCGTCCTGCACCAGGCCGCCGACGCGGAACGAGCGCGAATCGGGCGCCTCCCCGGCCAGGATCTGGGTCGGGCTGTAGTAATAGAGCAGGTTCTGCTGGAATGCCTGCAGCGCGAACGCTGTGGCAATGCCGACGCCGGCAATGATGGCGGCCACGGTGGCCATGCGCTTCTGACGAGGGGTCATCGGGATTCTCCTTGCTCTGCGCCTGAACGTCGACGTGCACTGGCCTGCTCGTCCGCCTCGCAGCGGCGCGCACCCAACCAGTTCAGCACCAGCACCAGGGCGGTTAGACCGTACGCGGTCCAGACATATCCCGCGTAGCCGCCCATTCTAAGAAACTCTTGTAAGTCCATGATTTATTTGCTCACCTTGAGCCAGGAGGCATTGCGTTCCCGGCGCAGGATCTCCCCGCGCAGGCGGCGCGAGATCGCCCAGCCGTAATACAGCTGGAAGCCCACGATCATGATGAACAGCGGAATCAGCATCTCGATCGCGATCGACGGCTTGTCGATCTTGGTGACGCTCGCCGGCTGGTGCAGCGTCGTCCACCACTCGACCGAGTAATGGATGATCGGCACGTTGATCACGCCGACGATCGCGAGCACGGCGCTGGCACGGTCGGCGCGCTGCGGGTCGTCGAACGACGAGCGCAACGCCATGTAGCCGAGGTACAGGAACAGCAGGATCAGCTCCGAGGTGAGCCGGGCGTCCCACACCCACCAGGTGCCCCACATCGGCTTGCCCCAGATCGAGCCCGTCGCGAGCGCGAGGAACGTGAACGACGCGCCGATTGGCGCGCTGGCCGCGGCGGCGGCGTGGGCGAGCTTGATGCGCCAGATCAGGCCGATGGCGGCCGCGACGGCCATCACGACGTAGATGAACATCGACATCCACGCGCTCGGCGCGTGCACGTACAGGATGCGGAATGCGTCGCCCTGCTGGTAGTCGGCCGGCGCCTTGACGAGGCCCCACCAGGTCGCGAGCAGGATCAGCCCGATCGCGGGCCAGCCGAACCAGGGGGCCAAATTGCCGAGGATGCGGTAGGCGTGGGGCGGCGAGCCGAACTTATGAATCCAGGTCCACATTTGGGTTCTTCGCGTGACTCTCTATGACAGCGTGATCAGCTCTCGACGCTGATGCGGATCGCCGCCGACATGGCGAGCGGCCCGAGGCTCAGCGTCAGGAAAAATATCGCGGCGAGCAACTGCAGCGGTCCAGCCGGCGAGTCGCCGTCCATGACCATGCTGACCGCGCGCGAGCCGAAAATCAGCAGGGGCATCGCGAGCGGCAACACCAGCAGCGACAGCAGCACGCTGCCCCGCCGCACGCCGACCGTGAGTGCTGCGCCGATGCCGCCGAGCACGCTGAGCGTCGCCGTGCCGAGCAGCAGCGACAGCACGAGCGTGCCCCAGGCCGCAAACGGCAGGCCGAGGGCCGTGCCCACCACCGGCGACATGACGACCAGCGGCAGGCCGGTCAGTACCCAGTGTGAGGCGACTTTTGCGAGGAGCAGCCATCCGAGCGGTTGTCCGGACAAGACCCATTGTTCCATCGTCCCGTCTTCGACATCGGATCTGAACAATGATTCCAATGCGAGCAACGAAGCCAGCAATGCGGCCACCCAGACCACTCCGCCGGAGATCACGCGCAGCTGGCTCAGGTCGGGCGTCGTCGCCAGCGGGAAGAGCGTAGTGACAACTACGTAGAAGATCAGCGGCTGGGCCACCTCATCCCAGCGCCGCCAGGCCAGCATCAGGTCGCGCTTGAAGACCAGGCCCGCCGCCGAAGAGACCGCCGCGCGCTGCATCAGCTGAGCTCCAGTCGACGCAGGATCGGGTCACCGTCCAGCAGTCGCTGGTGAGCCGCCGCGAGCGCCAGTCCGCCGCGGCCGACGTGCTCGCGCACCAGTTCCTCGACCAGGTCGACGCCCGCGGTATCGAGGTTGGTGACCGGTTCGTCCAGGACCCAGAGCACGGCGCCCGAGAGCAGCAGCCGTGCGAGGGCCAGTCGGCGCTTCTGGCCCGCCGACAGCGAGCGTGCCGGCAGGTCGCCTCGCGAGAGGATGCCGACCCGATCCAGCGCGCTGTCGATGTCCGAGGGGCCGAGCGCCTGCCGCAGCCCGGCGAGGAACCGCAGGTTCTCGCGCGCCGTCAGGTCGGCCTTCAGCGAGTTCAGGTGACCCAGGTAGACCATGTCGGTGTGGAACTCTTCGCTTGCGCCGATGATCGTCTTGCCGCGCCACGCGACCGAACCGCTCTCCGCCGGCAGCAGGCCGCAGACCACGCGCAGCAGCGTGGTCTTGCCGACGCCGTTCGGGCCGGTGATCTTGAGAAATTCGCCCGAGCGCACGCTGAACGACACGTCCCGCAGGATGTGCCGATCGCCTCGCCAAGCGTTGATCTCTCGAGCCTCGAGCAGGGCCCCGTCGGGCAACATTGTTCCTCCGCGCACCGTCAATTCAGTTCGGTCGCCCGGAACACGGCCCGCGCGGCGACTCAAGTGGCCGCGAAGTCTAGCAAAACGACAATCATTCCGGGTCTGCGGGTTGCCGCGACGAATCGACCTGTACAGGCTCGAGCAGCACCAGGTCGGACCCCTCTTGTACGCGATCTCCGGGCTTGACCGACACCGTGGAAACTGTTCCACGCCAGGGCGCACTGAGCGAGTGCTCCATCTTCATGGCCTCGAGCACGACCAGCACCGCACCGGCCTCGACGGTGGCACCCGCCACCGCCCGCACGTCCAGTACCAGGCCCGGCATCGGCGCGCGCAAGTGGCCCTCGTGCTCGGCCGAGGCGTGGTGCTCCGCCCCGGTGTCGGCGCGGAAGTCGAATCGCAGGCAGTGGCGCCGCAGCGCGAACCCGTCGACGGTCTCCTCCAGCCGGGCCTTGACGGGCTCGCCGTCGATACGGCCAATCACGAGTCCGCCCGGCCCGGGGGACGACTCGACGAGGTGCAGGTGACCGTCGTACTCCACACCGAGGTCCGGGCCGATCGGCGCGACGCGCAGCCAGCGGCGTTCCTCGCCGAGCCGCAGCGGCAGCCGCACGGTCGCCGGGCCGTTCAAGCGAAAGCCGCCGGTGACGCTCCAGGGCGAGTCTGCGACGTTGGGACCGCGAGACCGCGCCTGGGATGCGCGCAGGGCGGCCCCTGCGGCGATCAGCCAGGCCGCCGTTCGATCCGCATTGGTCATCCCGACTGGAGGCAGGGCGCCCTCGAGCAGTCGGGTGCTGACGTCGCCCGAGCGCACCGCGTCGGCGCCGAGGATCTCCCACAGGTAACGCGTATTGGTCCGGATCCCGTCGACCTCGATTGCGTCGAGCGCGTCGCGAAGCCGATCGATCGCGTCCAGCCGGTCGGATCCCCACGCGATCACCTTGGCGAGCATGGGGTCGTAATGAACCGAGACCTCGTCGCCCTCCCGCACGCCGGTGTCCACCCGCAAGTGCTCGTGGACGACCGGGAAGCGCAGTCGCTCGAGGCGACCGGTGGATGGCAGGAAGCCGCGCTCGGGATCCTCGGCGTAGAGCCGCGCCTCGACCGCGTGCCCGCGCCGCGCGACCTGCTCCTGCCGCAACGGCAGTGACTCGCCACTTGCGACGCGCAGCTGCCACTCGACCAGGTCGATTCCGGTGATCATCTCGGTGACCGGGTGCTCGACCTGCAGGCGCGTGTTCATTTCGAGGAAGTAGAACTCGCGCCCGTCGAACAGGAACTCGACGGTGCCCGCGCCCACGTAACCGACCGCCCGGGCAGCAGCCACTGCAGCTGCGCCCATCGCGGCGCGCGTCCCCTCGTCGAGGCCCGGCGCCGGCGCCTCCTCGATGACCTTCTGGTGGCGGCGCTGCAGCGAGCAATCGCGCTCGAAGAGATGAATCGCGTTGCCGTGGGTGTCGGCGAAGACCTGGATCTCGACGTGGCGGCCCTTCTCGACGAAGTGCTCGAGCAACACGCTCGAGTCGCCGAACGCCTTCAGCGCCTCGCGCCGTGCGCCCGCGAGCGCCTCGGCGAGTTCCGGGGCGCTGCGCACGATGCGCATGCCCTTGCCGCCGCCGCCCGCGGTCGGCTTGACCAGCAGCGGGAAACCCAGCCGGCGGGCCTCGGCCTCGAGCAGCGCTGGCGATTGGTCGTTGCCGTCGTAGCCCGGCAACACAGGCACGCCGGCGGCCGCCATGAGCTGGCGGGCCTCGCTCT
Source organism: uncultured Gammaproteobacteria bacterium (assembly GCA_963777725.1). Classification (GTDB taxonomy): domain Bacteria; phylum Pseudomonadota; class Gammaproteobacteria; order Steroidobacterales; family Steroidobacteraceae; genus RPQJ01. Next base: position 164,270 of record CAVZRR010000014.1, on the reverse strand, counting down.
TCGAGCCCATGCGCTGGATCGCCTCGGCCGGGGGCCCGACGAAGACGATCCGGGCCTTGCGGCAAGCCCGCGCAAAGCCCGCATTCTCCGAGAGGAAACCGTAACCCGGATGGATCGAAGCGGCGCCTGTCTGCTCCGCGGCCTCGAGGATCCGGGACGCGTCGAGATAGCTGTCGCGCGCCTCGGCGGGACCGATCTCGACCGCCTGGTCCGCAAGTCGCGTGTGCAATGCGCCCCGATCGGCGGCCGAATACACGGCGATGGTGCGCAGGCCCAGCCGGCGTGCGGTGCGGATCACCCGGCAGGCGATCTCGCCGCGGTTCGCGATCAGTACGCTGTCGAGCATGGGCGCGCCTTACATCCGGAAAATGCCGTAGGGGGTCTCGCCTTCGTCCGGCCGGCAGGTCGTGGTGGCGAGCGCGAGCTTGAGAACCTCGCGCGTGTCGGCCGGATCGATCACGCCGTCGTCCCACAAGCGCGCGCTCGCGTAATAGGGATGCCCCTGCGACTCGTACTGGGTGCGGATCTGCTCGCGGAAATCCTCCTCTTCGGCCGCGGGCCATTCCTCGCCGCGCCGCTGCAGCCCTTCGCGCTTGACGATTGCGAGCACGGTGGCGGCCTGCTCGCCGCCCATCACGGAGATCCGCGCGTTCGGCCAGGTCCACAGGAAGCGCCCGCCGTAGGCACGGCCGCACATCGCATAGTTTCCTGCGCCGAACGATCCGCCGATGATCACGGTGAGCTTCGGCACCGAGGCGCAGGCGACGGCCGTGACCATCTTCGCGCCGTCGCGGGCGATGCCGCCGGCCTCGTACTTGCGGCCGACCATGAAGCCGGTGATGTTCTGCAGGAACAGCAGCGGAATGCGCCGCCGGTTGCACAGTTCGACGAAGTGCGCGCCCTTGAGCGCGGACTCGGAGAACAGCACGCCGTTGTTCGCGACGATGCCGACCGGGTAACCGCCGATGCGCGCGAAACCGCACACCAGCGTCGTGCCGTAGAGCGCCTTGAACTCGTCGAGCTCGGTGGCGTCCACGAGGCGGGCGATCACTTCACGCACGTCGTAGGGATGCCGCGTATCGCGCGGCACGACCCCGTAGAGCTCCTGTGCGTCGTATCGTGGCGCCCGCTCGGCGGCCGTCGGTGGCCGCGAACCCGGTCGATTCAGGTGTGAGACGAGACGCCGCGCCATCCACAGCGCGTGCGCGTCGTTGTCGGCGAGGTGATCGACGACGCCCGATTGCCGCGCATGCACGTCGCCGCCGCCGAGGGTCTCGGCGTCCACGCGCTCGCCCGTCGCGGCCTGCACCAGCGGCGGGCCGCCGAGGAAGATCGTGCCCTGCTCGCGAACGATGATGGCCTCGTCGCACATCGCGGGCACGTAGGCGCCGCCGGCCGTGCAGGAACCCATCACGACCGCGAGCTGCGGGACGCCGAGCGCGGACAGTTGCGCCTGGTTGTAGAAGATGCGACCGAAGTGGTCGCGATCCGGAAAGACGTCGTCCTGGCGCGGCAGGAACGCGCCGCCCGAGTCCACCAGGTAGACGCACGGCAGCCGGTTCTCCAGCGCGATTTCCTGCGCGCGCAGGTGCTTCTTCACGGTGATCGGGTAGTACGTGCCGCCCTTCACGGTCGCGTCGTTGGCGACGATCATGCATTCGAGTCCGCTGACGCGCCCGATGCCCGTGACCACGCCACCGGCGGGGATCCAGTCGCCGTACAACTCGTGGCCCGCCAGCTGGCCGACTTCGAGGAACGGCGAGCCGGGATCGAGCAGCCGATCGACGCGATCGCGCACGAACATCTTGTCGCGGCCTTCGTGCTGCGCACGCGCAGCGGCCGAACCGCCCGCCGCGATGCGCCCGACGAGGTCGCGCAATTCGCCGGCGAGACGCCGGTTGACCTGCTCGTTGGCCGCGAACTCCGGACTCGTGCGTTCGATGCGGGACTGGATCACGCTCATTGGACGGCCTCCCCGCTCAGCGTCGCCGTGCCGCGGCCAGGATGCGTTCGGCCTGCCGGATGTGCGGCTTGTCGAGCATCCCGCCCTCGAACGCGACTGCGCCCGCGCCCGGCGCCGCGGCAAAGGCGGCCAGCACGCGCTCGGCCCAACGCAGCTCGTCCGTCCGTGGGGCTGAACGCCGCATGAATCGGTGCCACCTGGGCTGGGTGGATCGCGAGCTTGCCGACGAAGCCCTGGCGGCGCGAGTTGCGCGCGCGGCGCTCCACGGCGACGGCGTCCCGGATCTCCGTGTCGACCGTGTCGAACGCGGGCACGCCCGCCGACGCGGCCGCGAGCAGGCAGAAAGAGCGCGCCATCGCGTACGTCAGCTCGAATTCGCCATCCGGCGCCTTGTTGCCGAGCGCACCCACGTCGGCCGCGAGATCCTCGGCGCCCCAGGTGAGCCCGGCGACTCGGGACGGCAGCGCCGTGAAGCTGGCGGCCCTGAGCAGCGCGCCGGCACTCTCGGTGATCAGCGGGAGCAGGCCGATGCTGCCGCGTGGCTGGCCCAGGCGCGCCTCGAGCACCTCGAGCCAGTGATCGACGCGATGCACGTCCGCGCCGTCGCGTGCCTTCGGCAGCACGATGCCGTCCGGCCGCCCTTCGATGACCGCTGCGAGGTCTGGCAGCGCGTCGTCGGTCTCGACCGCATTGATGCGTACCCAGACCGGCACCGGGCGCTCGGCGCTCGCGAGCCACTGCGTGATCTCGATGCGCGCGTACGGGCGGCGGTCAGGAACCACTGCGTCCTCGAGATCGAGGATGACCGCGTCGGCGCCGCTCGCGGCCGCTTTCCCGAATCGCTCCGGTCGATCGCCGGGCACGAACAGCATCGAACGCATCAGGTCACCGCCTTGCGCTTCATCAGCGCGGTCCGCTTGCAAACGGCCACTTCCTCGCCGCGCTGGTTGAAGCACCGGTGCACGAACACAACGATTCCCGCGTTCGGGCGCGACCGGCTGTCGCGCATTTCGTGCACGACGGTCTCGGTGCGCAACGTGTCGCCCGGGAACACGGGCCTCGGGAAGCGAACTTCGTCCCAGCCGAGGTTGGCCACCGTCGTGCCGAGGGTCGTGTCGGCGACCGAGACGCCCACCATCAGGCTCAACGTGAAGCAGCTGTTGACGATCCGGCTGCCGAACTCGGTGCCCTTCATGTACTCCTCGTCGAGGTGCAGCGCCGCGGGATTGTGCGTCAGCGCGCTGAAGAACAGGTTGTCCGCTTCGGTCACCGTGCGCCGCAGCACGTGCTCGAAGCGCATGCCGACGCTGAATTCCTCGTAGAACAGGCCGCCCATTGCCATCGTCGTGCCTCAGCCCGTGGCCGCGAAGATCTCGCGGCCGATCAGCATGCGGCGGATCTCGCTGGTGCCGGCCCCGATCTCGTACAGCTTGGCGTCGCGCAGGATGCGGCCCGCCGGGAAATCGTTGATGTAGCCATTGCCGCCGAGGCACTGGATCGCGTCGAGGGCCAGCCGTGTTGCAGCTTCGGACGCGTACAGGATGCAGCCGGCGGCGTCGGCGCGGGTCGTCTGGCCGCGATCGCAGGCCTGTGCGACTGCGTACACATAGGCGCGGCACGCGCTGGTCGTCGAATACATGTCGGCGATCTTGCCCTGCATCAGCTGGAACGTGCCGATCGGCTGGCCGAACTGCTTGCGCTCGTGCAGGTAGGGCATCACCACGTCGAGGCTCGCGCGCATCAGGCCGAGTGGGCCGCCGGCGAGCACGACGCGCTCGTAGTCGAGGCCGCTCATCAGCACTTTCGCGCCGCCGCCGACCGGACCCAGCACGTTCGCCTCCGGGACCTCGCAATCGACGAACACGAGTTCGCAGGTGTCCGACCCGCGCATGCCCAGCTTGTCGAGCTTCTGGGCCGTCGAGAATCCCGCAAAGCCCTTCTCGATCAGGAAGGCCGTGACGCCGGGCGTGCCGGCGGACGCATCGACCTTCGCGTAAACGACGAGCACGTCGGCGGTCGGGCCGTTCGTGATCCACATCTTGTTGCCGTTCAGCACGTAGCGATCGCCCCGCCGCGTCGCGAGCGTGCGCATGCCCATCACGTCCGAGCCCGCGCCCGGTTCGCTCATCGCGAGGGCGCCGAGGTGCTCGCCGCTGATCAGCTTCGGCAGGTAACGCTGCTTCTGCTCCTGGGTGCCCCAGCGGCGGATCTGGTTGACGCAGAGGTTCGAGTGCGCGCCGTAGGAGAGCCCGACGGATCCGGACACGCGGCTGATCTCTTCCATCGCGACCACGTGCGCGAGGTAGCCGAGGCCGACGCCGCCCCACTCCGGTTCCACCGTGATGCCGTGCAGCCCGAGCTCGCCGAGCTTCGGCCAGAGATCGCGGGGAAACTGGTTGCTGCGGTCGATCTCTGCGGCGCGCGGCGCCAGTTCCGCGTCCGCGAAGTCGCGGATCGTCTGGCGGAGCAGGTCGATGTCTTCGCCGAGGCCGAAATCGAAGTCGGGCACGGTGCTCTCCTCCACGGCTTGCCAGATCGCCGGGCGCGAGTATATTGTCCGACAATCGGATGATTCGTCAAATGCCGTCGCCGTCACGCCGCAAACCGCCAGGTCCACTGTTCGAGCCGCTGGTGCCCCAGCCGGCCTACGGGCGCGTTGCATCGGCGATCGAGCAGAAGATCCTGCAGCGCAGCCTCTCCCCGGGCGACCTGCTACCGGCCGAGACCGAGCTCGCCCGCCAGTTCGGCGTCAATCGCTCGACCGTGCGTGAGGCCGTGCGCCGTCTCGAGAGCGCGGGGCTCGTCGGTCGTGAAAGCGGTGCGAAGCGCCTGCGCGTCACCCGGCCGGGTCGCGCCGAAACCGCCTCGCGCGTCAGCCGTGCGTTGGCGCTCGACGACGTCACGTTCATCGAGCTGTGGGAAGCCATGCTGGTGGTTGCGCCGCGCACCTCCGCCCTCGCCGCCTCGCACGTCACGCCCGAGGCAATTGCAGGGCTCGAGGCCGCGGTCGCCGCGGTCGAAGTCGCGCGCGGCTCGGAAGCCGCAGTGGCGGGCGTCGTCGATTTCTTCGGCACGTTGTCGGAAGCGAGCGGCAATCGCGTGCTGATGCTGGCGATGCAACCCGTCACGCGCCTGCTCGCCCCCTCGCTGCGCCGGATGATCGACCGGGTGCCGCAGGCGCGCTCGCGCATCCTGGTCGCGCAGCGGTGCATCGTCGAGGCGCTGCGCAAGGGCGACCCGGTCGAGGCCGAGTCGTGGATGACCCGCCACGTGCAGGACTTCCGACGCGGTTACGAAATCGCCGGGATCGCGCTCGACACTCGCGTCGCCGCAGGCTGATCGAGCCTCGAGCGGGGCGCGCCGCTCATCGCTTGCGATCCACCGTGCACAGCCGTTGCACGATGGCCGCGGACATCGAACCTTCTGCGGCCGGACGGAACTTGAGCGCCTCCCGGTCGCTGGCCACGACCGGAATCTCTTCACCGTCGGCCGAGATGTAATTCCGGGACTCGAGTGCAAACGAGCCTTCGTCGCAGCGCACCTGCAAGCGATCCACGGACGCGAAAATCAGCGTGCCGCTCGTCTCGTCCTCGCGGGGCGTGGCGTACTCGGTGCGTACAAGTGCCTTGACCAGCGGCCCGTCGCGGATGATCCGGTCCGCGTCGACGGAATATCGGTTTGCAGCGTCGTCGACGGCGATCTGCTGCCAGTCCGCCGCGCTTGCAGGCGCGCAGAACCCGCCGCCCAAAGCGGCGAACGAGATCGCAAGCAGTCGTTGAGTCCGCAACATGGGTCACCCGATCGGCCTGAACGGTCGATCGTCGCTGGCCATTGGTGCCCCGGACAGGACTCGAACCTGTACACCCTTGCGGATAACGGATTTTAAGTCCGTTGCGTCTACCAGTTCCGCCACCGGGGCGTGGTTGCAGCTCGATCGATCGGGACAGTCTAACGCTTATGTGAAAACCGGCGCACCGCGCCGTTGCGCCGGCGTACGCTCGATTGCAACAAGAACAACACGGGGATGCGGCCCATGGAAAACCTGTGGCCCGCGAAGGGAGTGCGCATTCGGTGCCGCGAACTGGCGGCCTCCGGCGTGCAGCGCCTGATCGCGAGTTCGTTGGTGATCTACCTGATCGTCGCGTCGGCGCAGCGCGCGTGGGCGCTGTTGAACTCGGACGTCGGTGAGCTGATGCGGCGCCTGCATTGAGCGACCCGGATCCGCTACGCGTGGTCTGCCAGATGCAGGATCTTCGCGGTGCGCGCGAGGTCGTCGACTGTGACTTTGGGTAAGGGTGTATTGTGCGACTGACAACCTGTCAGTAGCGTAGCTCGCAGTTTCACCGGGAGGCCGCCAAAGCCGCGGCAGCCTAGCAGGCGTTTGTCCGGATCCCGCCACGTGCCCACCACAAGTAGGAAAGTCCAATGAAGAAGATACTGTTCGCACTCACTGCCATCGCCGCTCTCGGCGCCACCCAGACGAGCTTCGCCCAGTCCGTCGGCGCGGCTGAAATTGCCAGGACACAGGAGCTCATCAGCGCGCTGCAGACCAATAAGCGACAGGTCATGCTGGACACGCTGGCGCTTGACCCTGAGCAGCTCAGCAAGTTCACGCCGATCTACGACGAGTACCAGGCCGAGATGAAGGTTCTTATGACGGCGGGCAGCAAACTGAGCAACCGACTGTTCGTGGCCGACTACGGCGGCATGACGGACGAGTCGTCCAAGGCGATCATGAAGGATGCTTTCAGGCTACGCAGCGATCGTCTGGCTTTGCTGGAGAAGTATGCGGGCAAGCTCGACAAGAAGCTGCCGTCCACGAAAGTGCTCCAGTTCGTGCAGGTCGAGAACAAGATGCTGGTGCTGCTCGACCTGGCCGTGGCGGCGTCGATTCCGATCGTGACGAAGACGCCGAACACGCTCAAATAAACTCGCAGGTGATGCGCAGCCTGCAACTCAATGCGGTTGCAGGCTGCGCCCGGATAGAAAGGTTGGCAAGGCGGAAACGGTGAATGTGGAGGCTAGGGTCGGAATCGAACCGGCGTACACGGCTTTGCAGGCCGCTGCATGACCACTCTGCCACCTAGCCGCGATGGCCGAAAACCTGCCCCCAGAAAGACATGACCCCGGGAGGGCCCGGGGTCATGCGACATTCTGGAGCGGGTAACGAGGCTCGAACTCGTGACCTCGACCTTGGCAAGGTCGCGCTCTACCAACTGAGCTACACCCGCTCGGGCTCACAAAAGCAGGCTTTCGTGAGCCCGGAATTCTGTCTGCCGCTCCCCGCCCTGTCAAGGGGTGCCGCCCCGGCGCAGCTCGGGCCAGGCGGCCTGCAGGTAGCTCACCATCGACCAGAGTGTGAGCGCTGCCGCCACCACCAGCAGGGCGACGCCGACTTCGTAGACCGGCAACCCGAACAGGTCGTTGCGGAACATCATCATGCTGAGCCCGGTCATCTGCACGATCGTCTTCCACTTGCCGAGGCCCGAAACCGCGACTTTCGCGCGCGCCCCGAGGTGCGCCATCCACTCGCGCAGCGCCGAGACCGTGATCTCCCGCCCGATGATCACGATGGCCGTCACGACGATGAACGGTCGCGTGTCGTGCCCGACCAGCAGCACCAGCGCGGTGGCGACCATCAGCTTGTCCGCCACGGGATCGAGGAACTCGCCCATCGGTGTCGTGATGCCCATGCGCCGCGCGAGGTAGCCGTCGAGCGAGTCCGTGATCGCCGCGATGATGAACACGATGGCGGCCAGCGGGTTCGACCAGGGGTGGCTCCAGTAGAACAGCATCACCACCAGTGGCACCGCGACGATGCGGGCCGCGGTCAGCAGGTTCGGCAGGCTGGAGAGATTCACGAGACGTCAGGACCCCGGGTTCATTCTTTCGAAGATCAGCCCCGCCAAAGCGCGGCTGATGCCGTGCACCTTGGCCAGGTCCTCCACCGAAGCCTGGCGCACGCCCTGCAGGCCGCCAAAGGCCTTGAGCAGCTCGCGGCGCCGCGCCGGACCGAGCCCCGGAATCTCCTCCAGCAGGGATTCCAGCCTCGACCGGGCCCGCGCCTTGCGGTGGCCGGCGATCGCGAAACGGTGGGCCTCGTCGCGCACCCGCTGGATCAGCCGCAGTGCGGACGATTCCGGCCCGAGTATAAGCGGGGTGTCCTGACCGGCCAAGAACAGCCGTTCCTGCCCGACGCGGCGATCCGCGCCCTTCGCGACGCCAACCGTCAGCGGTCCATCGATGCCCAGCGTGGCAAACGCGTCGCGTGCGGCCTGCAGTTGTCCGGCGCCACCGTCGATCAGCAGCACGTCGGGCATCGGTCGTTCGCCGCGCAGCACGCGCGTGAAGTGGCGCGTAACCGCCTGCCGTAATCCCTCGTAGTCGTCGCCGGGCGTGAGACCGTCGAGATTGAAGCGCCGGTAATCGGCCTTGATCGGGCCCTCGGGCCCGAGCACGACGCAGGCGGCGATCGCAGATTCGCCCATCGTGTGGCTGACGTCGAAGCACTCGATGCGTTCCGGGATCCTGTCCAGCCCCAGGTCGTCCGCCAGCGCGGCGAGTTGCGCGGCCACGGTCGCGCGGCTCGAGGCCTTCATCTTGAGGCCGAGCTCGGCATTGGTGCTGGCCATCTCGAGCCAGCGGGCCCGGGTGCCGCGCACGCCGGAGCGAATCGGTACGTTGCGCCCCGCCCGCTCGTGCAGCGCGGCCTCGAGCAGGTCGACGTCTTCGACGGCCCGGCTCACCAGGATCTCGTCGGGCGCTTCCCGCGCCAGGTAGTACTGCGCCAGGAACGCGGCTAGCGCCTCGCCCTCCCCGCCCAGTCCGCCACGCGGGAAGAAATTGGTGCTGCCGAGGTTGCGTCCGCCCCGCACGAACACCACGGAAACGCAGTACTCTGGGCCACTGCCCGCGATTGCGACGGCGTCGATGTCGCGACCGGCGATCCGCGTCATCGACTGGCTCGCCTGGATCTGTTTCAGCATCGCAATCTGGTCGCGAAAGCGCGCCGCAGCCTCGAACTGCAGGCGCTCGGCCGCGGAATCCATGCGCCGGCCGAGGTCCGTGATCAATTCGTTGTTGCGGCCCTCGAGCACCTTCGCCGCGTCGGCAATGTCCTGAGCGTAGGCCTCGCGCGTGACGAGGCGGACGCAGGGCGCGGAACAGCGGCCGATCTGGTGCTGCAGGCAAGGCCGCGAGCGATTCGCGAAAAAGGTGTCCTCGCACGGACGGATCCGGAACAGCTTCTGCAACAGCTGCAGCGTCTCGCGCGCGGCCACCGAGTTCGGGTACGGGCCGAAGAAGCGGCCCGGCAGCTTGCGGGTACCGCGGTAGTAGGCGAGCCGCGGGAATTCGTGTGCGGTCAGGTGGATGTACGGAAAGCTCTTGTCGTCCTTGAGCAGCACGTTGTAGCGCGGATGATGGCGCTTGATCAGGTTGAACTCGAGCAGCAGCGCCTCGGTCTCCGAGGCCGTGACCGTGACTTCGATCCGCTTGACCTGGCCGAGCAGCGCCAGCGTCTTGTCGGCGTGCGTGCGGCCGTGGAAGTAGCTCGAGACGCGGTTCTTGAGCTGGCGCGCCTTGCCGACGTAGAGGATCGTGTCGTCGGCGCCGAGCATGCGGTAGACGCCGGGCCGGGCCGGCAAGGCCGCGAGGAACGAATCGAGATCGAACGGGGCCGGGCCGGTCATCGCGCGAGCTCGCTCGCCCTCCCCACCACCGCGCGAAACATCTCGGGCGTCAGCCGCCGCGTCTGCGTGTTGTAACGGCTGCAGTGGTAGGAGTCGACCAGCCGGCGGCCATCGGGCAGTCGGTGCTCGGCGGCGTGGGAGAACCGGTACGCGGCGGCCCGCAGTCCGCGGGAGCGCAGCACCGCGGCGTGCGCGATCGCGCCAAGCGCGAGCACGACCGTCCCAGTGTCCAGTGCGTCGAGCTCGGCGCGCAGGAAGTCGTTGCAGGTCGCGATCTCGGCGGGGGTCGGCTTGTTGGCCGGCGGCACGCACTTGACGGCATTGGTGATCCGGCAGCCGCGCAAGGCGAGTCCGTCGTCGCGCGACACGGAGACCGGCGCGCTGGCCCAGCCGAACGCATACAGGGTTTCGTAGAGCAGCACGCCGGCATAGTCGCCGGTGAACGGCCGCCCGGTCGCGTTGGCGCCGTGGAATCCGGGCGCCAGGCCGACGATCAGCAACTGCGGGCGTGCGTCGCCGAAGGGCGCCACCGGCGCGCAGTGGTAATCCGGATGCCGCGCGCGGCCCTCGTCGAGGAACGTGGCGAGCCGCGGGCAGCGGCGGCAGGCCGGATCGAACTCAGTCATCCATGTGCCGGATCACGGCCTCGCCGAAACCCCGCGTGCCGACCAGCGTGGCACCCGGCACCAGTTCCTCGAGTTCTGCCTTCACGGTCTGCAGGTCGGTCGCGTGCGGCAGCTTCGGCGCGCGAATCGCCTTGCGCAAGCGGGCGAGATCGAACGTGAGTTCCTTGCTCGCGATCGTGTTCACCACGCCCTTCATCACCAGGTCGGCGGCCTCGGTCCAGCGCAGGTAACGCAGCATCATCTCGGCCGAGAGGATCAGCGAGCCCGGGTTGACGCGATCCTTGCCCGCGAACCCGGGTGCCGTGCCGTGCGTGGCTTCGAACACCGCGATGCCCTCGCCGATGTTGCCGCCCGGCGCGATGCCGATGCCGCCCACCTGCGCCGCCAGCGCGTCGGAGATGTAATCGCCATTCAGGTTCAGCGTGGCGATCACGTCGAAGTCTTCCGGCCGCAGCAGGATCTGCTGCAGGAAATTGTCCGCGATCATGTCCTTGACGACGATCTCGTGGCCAGTAACCGGGTTCTTGAACGCCATCCACGGGCCGCCGCCCATCTCGAGGGCGCCGAACTCGTCCTTCGCGAGCTGGTAGCCCCAGTTGCGGAAGGCGCCCTCCGTGTACTTCATGATGTTGCCCTTGTGGACCAGCGTCACCGAACTCCGATCGTGGTCCACGGCATACTGGATCGCCTTGCGGATCAGCCGCTGCGAGCCTTCCTTGGACACCGGCTTGATGCCGATCCCGGAGCTCGACGGAAAACGGATGCCCTTCGCGCCGAGTTCCGCCTGCAGGAAGTGGATCAGCTTCTGCACCTCCTGCGAGCCCGCCGGGTACTCGATGCCCGCGTAGATGTCCTCGGTGTTCTCGCGGAAGATCACCATGTCCACGTAGCTCGAGTCCGCCATCGGCGTCACGACGCCCGGGAAGTAGCGGATCGGGCGCACGCAGGCGTAGAGGTCGAGGTTCTGCCGCATCGCGACGTTGAGCGAGCGGATGCCGCCGCCGATCGGCGTCGAGAGCGGGCCCTTGATCGAGACCACGTACTTCTGCAGCGCGTGCTGGGTTTCCTCGGGAAACCAGGCCCCGGGACCGTAGACCGAGAGCGCTTTCTCGCCCGCGTAGATCTCCATCCACGCGATCCGGCGGCGGCCGCCGTAGGCCTTGCGCACGGCCGCATCGACCACGGCCAGCATCGCCGGCGTGACGTCCACGCCGATGCCGTCGCCTTCGAGAAACGGGATGATCGGCACGTCCGGCACGTCGATGGTGCCGTCGCGGTTCACTGTGATCGGCTGGCCATCCGCCGGGACGATGATCTTGTCGTAGTGCATCGCGTCACCCTCAGAGGCCGCGAGGATAGCAGACGCGACCCGGCGCGAAATGAAGCGGCCCGGGCAGTTGCCTGCCCGGGCCGCGCTCGATCAGCTGCGAGCGGCGCTCAGTGGTGGCCGCCGGCTGCGAACTGCTCCTCTTCGGTCGAGCCGTGCATCGCGGTGGTCGACGAGTGGCCGCCCTGGATGACCTGGGTGACCTCGTCGAAGTAGCCGGTGCCCACCTCCTGCTGGTGCGACACGAAGGTGTAGCCGCGATCGCGCGCCGCGAACTCGGGCTCCTGCACCTTCTCGACGTAGGCCGTCATGCCCGTCTTCACGTATTCCTGCGTGAGGTCGAACATGTTGAACCACATGTTGTGGATGCCGGCCAGCGTGATGAACTGGTACTTGTAGCCCATCGCGCCGAGCTCGCGCTGGAACTTGCCGATCGTCGCGTCGTCGAGGTTCTTCTTCCAGTTGAACGACGGCGAGCAGTTGTAGGCCAGCAGCTTGTCCGGGTACTTCTTGCGGATCGCCTCGGCGAAGGCCTTGGCGAAGCCGAGGTCCGGCTTGCCGGTCTCGCACCACACCATGTCGGCATACGGCGCATAGGCGAGCCGCGCGAGATCGACTGCTCGACGCCCGGCTTCACGCGATAGAAGCCCTCGGGCGTCCGCTCACCGGTGCAGAACGGCTTGTCGTTCTCGTCCACGTCGCTGGTCAGCAGGTCTGCCGCCTCGGCGTCAGTGCGCGCCAGCACGATCGTCGGCGTGCCCATCACGTCGGCCGCGAAGCGCGCCGCGACCAGCTTCTGGATCGCTTCCTGCGTCGGCACCAGCACCTTGCCGCCCATGTGGCCGCACTTCTTGACCGAGGCCAGCTGGTCCTCGAAATGCACGCCGGCGGCGCCGGCGCGGATCATCGCCTTCATCAGCTCGAACGCGTTCAGCACGCCGCCGAAACCAGCCTCGGCATCGGCCACGATCGGCGCGAAGAAGTCGACGTATTCCTTGTGGCCCGGGTGGATGCCGCGCGAGCACTGGATCTCGTCTGCACGCTTGAACGTCGCGTTGATGCGCTCGACGACCTTCGGCACCGAGTCGACCGGATACAGCGACTGGTCGGGGTACATCGCCATGTAGCTGTTGTTGTCGGCGGCCACCTGCCAGCCCGACAGGTAGATCGCCTTGATGCCCGCCTTCACCTGCTGCATCGCCTGGCCGGCCGTCAACGCGCCGAGGCAGTTCACGTACGGTTCGGTGTTGACGAGCTTCCACAGTTTCTCGGCGCCGAGGCGCGCCAGCGTGTGATCGACCTGCACGTTGCCGCGCAGGCGGATCACGTCCTCGGCCTTGTAGGGTCGCTTGATGCCTTTCCAGCGGGGGCTGTCGTGCCAGTCCTTGCGCAGTGCGGTCGCAGCCTTGTCGGTCATTTTTCGTTCCTCGGTTGAGCGAATTCGGTCAGTCGATGGCCCGGTAAGCGGGCAACGTCAGGAAGGTCTCGAAGGTCTCGGCCGTCGTGATCCCGTCGATGATCTGGGCCGCCCGCTCGAAGTTGCCGGCGGCGAACGCGGCCTCGCCGAGCTCCGCGCGCAGCCGCGCGAGTTCCTCGCGGGTGATCTGGCGGAACAGCTCGACCGTCACCTTGCGGCCGTCGTCGAGCACGCCCTTCGGATGGCGGATCCACTGCCAGATCTGCGAGCGCGCGATCTCGGCGGTCGCCGCGTCCTCCATCAGGTTGTGGATCGGCACGCAGCCGTTGCCGCCCAGCCAGGCGGCCATGTACTGGATCGAGACGTCCACGTTGTTGCGCAGCCCGGCCTCGGTGATCGTGCCCTGCGGGATCGCCAGCAGGTCGGCGGCCTGGATCGAGACGTCGTCGAGCGTGCGGTGCAGCTGGTTCGGCGTCGGCATCAGCCGGTCGAAGATCTCCATCGCCACGGGCACCAGGCCCGGGTGCGCGACCCAGGTGCCGTCGTGGCCGTCGCCGGCCTCGCGCTCCTTGTCGGCGCGCACCTTGGCGATGGCCGCGTCGTTGGCGGCCGGATCGCCCTTGATCGGGATCTGGGCCGCCATGCCGCCCATCGCGAACGCGCCGCGACGGTGCGTGGTCTTGATCAGCAGCTTCGAGTACGAGCGCAGGAAGTGCGTCGTCATCGTCACCTGGCCGCGATCCGGCAGCACGAACTCGGGATAGCGGCTGAATTTCTTGATGAACGAGAAGATGTAGTCCCAGCGGCCGCAGTTGAGGCCGACGATGTAGTCGCGCAGCTCCCAGAGGATCTCGTCCATCTCGAACGCGGCGAGGATCGTCTCGATCAGCACCGTGACCTTGATGGTCTGCGGCGCGAGACCGAGCCGCGCCTCCGCGTGCCGGAACACCTCGGCCCACAGCCGCGACTCGAGATGGCTCTCGGTCTTCGGCAGGTAGAAGTACGGCCCGCTCCCGCGGCGCTTCAGCTCAGCGTGGTTGTGGAAGATGTAGAGACCAAAGTCGACGAACGCTCCGGGCACCTGCTGGCCGTCGACGTAGATGTGCTTCTCGTAGAGATGCCAGCCGCGCGGCCGCACGATCAGCGTCGCGATCGCCGGGTTCAGCTTGTACTGCTTGCCCTCGGGGCTCGTGAAGTCGATGCGTCTCGCGACCGCGTCGCGCAGGTTGATCTGCCCCTGCACCACGTTGTCCCAGGTTGGCGTCATCGAGTCTTCGCAGTCGGCCATGAAGACCTTCGCGCCCGAGTTGAGTGCGTTGATGATCATCTTGCGGTCGGTCGGGCCGGTGATCTCGACGCGCCGGTCCTGCAGGTCGGCCGGGATCGACGTCACGTGCCACTCGTGCTCGCGGATTGCGCGCGTCTCGGGCAGGAAGTCCGGCAGCCGGCCGGCATCGATCTCCTTCTGCCGCGCCTCCCGGCGCGCGAGCAGGTCCTTGACGCGCGGCCCGAACTTGCGCGCCAGCTCGGCGACGAAATCGAGCGCTTCCCGTGTCAGGATGGATTCGAATCCGGGTCGCACGGCGCCTTGCACCGCGCATCCCATGGGCAGATCGAGGTCGGTTTTTTGGCTCACGGCGGACTCCACGACAACTCGCGGGCGACGAAGGATCTCGTCGGCAGGATGTTGCAGCGCAATATTGAGAATAGACTTGGGTCAGCCTCCGGGCAAGAGCAAATTCCGCAATGCGCCTGATCCTGCTCAACAAGCCTTTCCAGGTCCTGCCGCAGTTCACCAGCCGCGACGGTCGGCGTTGTCTCGCCGACCTGCTGCAGGTGCCGGGCGCCTATCCAGCAGGCCGGCTCGACTACGACAGCGAGGGCCTGATGGTGCTGACCGATTTCGGTCCGTGGCAGGCGCGCATCAGCCAGCCCGGGTCGCCGTTTCCGAAAACGTACCTCGCGCAGGTCGAGGGGGAGCCGGGAGAGACAGCGTTGCAGCGACTGCGCACGGGTGTCGATCTCAAGGACGGGCGCACGCGGCCGGCCCGGGCCGAGGTGGTGCCGGCACCGGCCTGGTTGTGGCCGCGCGATCCACCGATTCGCTACCGGAGGAGCGTACCGGACGCCTGGCTCGAACTCACGCTGAGCGAGGGCCGCAATCGCCAGGTACGGCGCATGACCGCGGCCGTTGGACTGCCAACCTTGCGGCTCGTCAGGCTGCAGGTGGGTCCCTGGAGCGTCTCCGGGCTGGAACCCGGCGCGTGGCGCGAGGTCTCGCGTGTCGAGGCCGACCGGCTACTCAACAGCGGACGCGGGCGGTAAAGCGTGACCCGCGGCACGATGCGCGCGACGGCGCACGTCTAAAGTCGCGCCAGTTGCGACTCCCTGGAGAGGCGATGAGGAAGGTTGCGCTGCTGCCCGCCGTTGGCACGTTGTTGCTGGCCGCCTGCTCGACGACGATGAACAAGGACGAGTGCCGTTCAGCCGACTGGCGCACCATCGGCTACGAAGACGGCGTGGCTGGGCACTCGGGCGAGCGCATTGGCCAACATCGCAAGGCGTGCGCCGAGCACGGCGTGACGCCCGACCTCGCTGCCTATCAAGCGGGTCGCGCGGCGGGGCTCCGCGAGTTCTGCCAGCCTCACAATGGATACCGAGCCGGAGTGGGCGGAGCCGCCTATTACGACAACTGCCCGGCAGACCTGGCTCCGGCATTCGTCGCCGCCTATGAATCCGGCCGCGAGCTCTACGTCCGCACGCGGCGGGTCACCGATCTCGATGCCGAGATCGAGTACCGTCGCCGCGAGATCGTCCGCCTCGAAGGCGCGCTGGCCGACGAAGCACTGTTGCTGGTCAGCACGAGCGCCACGCCGGAAGAACGGGCGCAGGCGCTGCTCGACACCAAGCAGTTCGCCGAGCGCATCGGCCAGTTGAAAGGCGAGATTCCGGCGCTCGAAAAGGAGCGCGCGCGCCACCAGCACGATCTCGACGCCTACCGCGCCACGGTCGCGTCTTCCTACTGAGCCGCTCAGGCCGTGCGAGCGTAAGCCGCGATCCGCATCGCGAGCTCGAGGGCCTGCTCGTAATTGAGTCGCGGGTCCACCTGCGAGCGGTAATCACGGGCCAGGTCGCCCTCCGCCAGGCCGCGCGCGCCGCCGGTACATTCGGTGACGTCCTCGCCAGTCAGCTCGAAGTGCACGCCGCCGAGGTAGCTGCCGAGTTCCTTGTGGATCCGGAAGGCGCTCTCGAGCTCCGCGACGATGTTCTCGAAACGGCGGGTCTTGATGCCCGATCGCGTGGACTCGGTGTTGCCGTGCATCGGATCGCAGATCCACAGCACCGGCGTGCCCGTGGCGCGGACCGTCTCGATCAGGGCCGGCAGGCGCGCCTCGATCTGCGCCGCTCCCATCCGGTGAATCAGCACCAGCCGGCCGGGCTCCTGGCGGGGATTGAGCACCTCGCACAGGCCCTGCACCCACTCGGCGCTCATGGCCGGGCCGACCTTGACGCCGACCGGGTTCGAGATGCCGCGGCAGTACTCGACGTGCGCGCCGTCGAGCTTGGCCGTGCGCATGCCGATCCACGGCAGGTGGGTCGACAGGTTGTACCAGCGCCCCTGCCGCTCGATGTAGCGCGTCTGGGCCTGCTCGTAGAGCAGGTGCAGCGCCTCGTGGCTCGCGTAGAACGGCGCGCGGCTGGCCTCGTGGACGCGACTGCCGCTCATCGACTCGAAGAAATCCAGCGAGTCCGAGATCGAGGCCACCAGCTCGCGGTACTGGACTCGCAACGGCGAGTGGTGCACGAAGCCGAGGTCCCAGTACTCCGGGTGGTGCAGGTCGGCAAAGCCACCGTCGATCAGCGCGCGGACGAAGTTCAGCGTCAGCGCGGCCCGCTCGTAGCCACGCAGCAGCAGGTCCGGGTCGGGTTCGCGATCCGCGACCGTGAATGCTGGCCGGTTCACGAGGTCGCCCCGATAGCTCGGCAAGGTCACGCCGTCACGGGTCTCCGTGTCCGCCGAACGTGGCTTGGCGTACTGCCCGGCAAAGCGCCCGACGCGCACGACCGGCTTCTTGAGGCCGTGCAGCAGCACGAGGCTCATCTGCAGCAGGATCTTGAGCTTGCGGGCGATCTGGCCCGACTCGCAATCCGCGAACGTCTCGGCGCAGTCGCCTCCCTGCAGCACGAACCTGCGGCCCTGCTGGGCCTCGGCGATCTGCCGCTTGAGCGCGTCGATTTCCCACGAGACCACGATCGGCGGCAGGCGGCTCAGTTCCGCAACGGCCCGTTCGAGCGCGACCGCATCCCGGTACGCGGGCTGCTGTTCCGCTGGTCGTGAAGTCCAGCTGGCGGGCGCCCAGTGGTCGGCGGGGGGTTGCGGAGTCATCCGCCGATCCTACCGCGGATCGCTGCACCGCAAAAGAAACTGGATGTGACGCCCGCCGGCGGTTTCGTCAGAATCGCGGCCCTCACGCACTCCCGGAGCTTCGGAATGCACAAGGTCCTCATCCTCGGGGCGGGCAAGATCGGCTCGCTGATCTCCGGCCTGCTGGCCGAATCCGGCGACTACGAAGTCCACGTCGCCGACGTCGATGCCGCTGTGGCCCAGGCCGTCGTCGACGCCCACCAGCTCGATCACCTGCATGCGCACGGCCTCGACGCCCGCGACACGGCCGCGCTACAGGCTCACCTGCGCGCCCATCCGGTCGACGCGCTGATTTCAAGCTTGCCGTACTACTGCAATGTGGGGGTCGCGGAGGCCGCGCGGCAGACGGGGGCCCATTATTTCGACCTGACCGAGGACGTCGCGGTGACGCGCGCCGTGCGCCGCCTCGCCGACGGAGCCGACCAGGCTTTCGTGCCGCAGTGCGGGCTGGCCCCCGGTTTCATCAGCATCGCGGCCAACGCGCTGATCGGCCACTTCGAGGAGCTGCGCAGCGTGAAGTTGCGCGTCGGCGCCCTGCCCCAGCACCCGAACAACGTCCTCAAGTACTCGCTGACCTGGTCCACCGAGGGCCTGATCAACGAATACGGCAACCCCTGCGAGGCGATCTACGACGGCCGCACCACGGAGGTCGCGCCGCTCGAGGGCCTCGAGGAGATCGAGATCGACGGCACGCCTTACGAGGCCTTCAACACCTCCGGCGGCCTCGGCTCGCTTGGCGACACCTACGGCTCGCGTGCCCAGAGCATGGATTACAAGACGATCCGCTACCCGGGCCACTGCGCGCAGATGCGCCTGCTGATGAACGACCTCAAGCTGAACCACGACCGCGCGACGCTGAAGCGGATCCTCGAGAATGCCGTGCCGCAGACGCTGCAGGACGTCGTGATCGTCTACGTGGCCGTGACGGGCCGCCAGGAGGGCGAGCTGC
This sequence comes from uncultured Gammaproteobacteria bacterium, assembly GCA_963777725.1. Taxonomy (GTDB): domain Bacteria; phylum Pseudomonadota; class Gammaproteobacteria; order Steroidobacterales; family Steroidobacteraceae; genus RPQJ01. The sequence goes on along the minus strand of CAVZRR010000014.1, from coordinate 145,871 downwards.
GCGAGGAGAACTACGTCAGCAAGATCTATCCGCAGGTGATCGCGGGCCGGCTGTGGTCGGCGATCCAGGTGACGACCGCCGCCGGCATCACGGCGGTGGTGGACCTCGTGCTGAGCCACCCGGGTCGTTATCGCGGCTTCGTGCGCCAGGAAGATTTCCGCCTCGTCGACGTGCTCGACAACCGGTTCGGCCGCCACTATGCCAACGGCGGCAGCAAGGATCTTTCCGCGCGCATGGTGGTCGAGGGACAAACCGGGCAGCAGCGCGCGAACGGGAGCAAGTGATGCAACAGGTGCTGAAGAATCTCGGGCTCGCGGCCGTCAATCCGGGCACATGGTCGTCGCGCGGTGGCTGGCTGACGGACCCTGCGGCCCGGCGCGTCGATTCCATGAACCCGGCGACCGGCGAGATCATTGCCAGCGTCCTCGCGACGACGCCGGCGCAATACGAGCAGGTCATGGCGGCTGCGCACGAGGTTGCACTCGCCTGGCGCGCGGTGCCAGCGCCGAAGCGCGGCGAGGCCGTGCGGCTCGTCGGCGACGAGCTGCGCCGGCACAAGTCGGACCTCGGCAGCCTGGTCTCGCTCGAGATGGGCAAGATCAAGGCCGAAGGCGACGGCGAGGTGCAGGAGATGATCGACATCGCCGACTTCGCGGTCGGCCAGTCGCGGATGCTCTACGGGCTGTCGATGCATTCCGAACGCCCGAACCACCGGATGTTCGAGCAGTGGCACCCGCTCGGCGTCGTGGGCGTCATCAGCGCGTTCAACTTTCCGGTCGCCGTGTGGGCGTGGAACGCGTTCCTCGCAGCGATCTGCGGCAACGTCACGGTCTGGAAGCCCTCGCTCAAGACGGCATTGTGCGCCGTCGCCGTGCAGCAGATCTGCAACCGCGTGCTCGAGCGCCACGGCTATCCAGGCATCTTCCAGCTGTTCGTCGATGCCACGCACGATCTCGCGACGCGCTTCGTCGACGACCGTCGCGTCGGTCTCGTGTCCTTCACCGGCTCGACGCACGTCGGCCGCGACGTGGGTGAGCGCGTGGCACGGCGGCTCGGCAAGAGCCTGCTCGAGCTCGGCGGCAACAACGCGATCATCGTCGACGAGTTCGCCAACCTCGACCTCGCCGTGCCGGCCATCGTGTTCGGCGCAGTCGGCACCGCCGGCCAGCGTTGCACGACGACGCGCCGGGTGTTCGTCCACCAGTCGCGGCTCGCCGAACTCGAGCAGCGCCTCGCGCGCGCCTACGGACAAGTGCGGATCGGCGACCCGCTCGAGCCCGGCACGCTGATGGGGCCGCTGATCGACGCAGCAGCCGTCCGGCAGTTCGAGTCGGCGGTGGCCCAGGCCGTGGCGAGCGGCGGGCGGCTGCTGACCGGCGGCCGCACGCTCGAGCGGCCGGGTCACTTCGTCGAGCCCGCGATCGTGGTAGCGCGCGCCGACTGGGAAATCGTGCGCACGGAGACGTTCGCGCCGATCCTGTACCTGATCCCGTATGCGACCCTCGACGACGCGATCCGGATGCAGAACGAGGTCGCGCACGGCCTGTCGTCGGCGATCTTCACCGACCGGTTGCAGCACGCGGAGCGCTTCCTGTCGGCGGCGGGCTCCGACTGCGGCATCGCCAACGTCAACATCGGCACGTCGGGAGCCGAGATCGGCGGCGCATTCGGCGGCGAGAAGGATACGGGCGGCGGTCGCGAGTCGGGCTCGGACGCGTGGAAAGCCTACATGCGGCGGCAGACCTGCACGGTCAACTGGGGGACGGAGCTGCCGCTGGCGCAGGGCATCAATTTCGACGTCTCGGGCTGAACCTCAACGGCGTCCGGCGAGGTCCTCGTAGAGGATGCCGACGAAGCGCTCGACGGTCATCGAGCCCTGTCCGTAGACGGCGTCGTACGCGGCCGTCGGGCGCGCCGCGAGCACTTCGTCGAGGTTCCTGCCCTCGCCGATCAACTCGCGCACGCGCCGGCCCGTCGCGACGAGCATGTCCCGATACGCGGCCAGTTCGGCGCGATTCGACACCGGACCGTGGCCCGGGATGATGATCGTCCGTGAATCGGCACGGGACAGCACGGTCTCGAGCGCAGCCACGACGCCCGCCAGCGAGCCGCCGCTGCCGAGGTCGATGAACGGATACATGCCGCTGTAGTAGACGTCGCCCACGTGCACGACGTTCGCATCCTCCCACCACAGCACGAGGTCGCCGTCGGTGTGGGCCGCCTCGACGTGCAGCGCGGCCAGGCGGTCGCCGTTCAGGTGCAGGCTGAGCGCATCGTCGAACGTGACGATCGGCAGCGCGCCGGCCGGGGCGGCGGGCACTTCGAGGCCATAGGCCGCGACGGTCTGCGGCTCGGACAGCCGTGCGCGGACGTTGTCGTGCGCCACGAGCACGCTGCCAGAGTCGGCGAAGTGCTCGTTGCCGCCCGTGTGGTCGGGATGCCAGTGCGTGCTGATCACGACGCGCACCGGACCCGGCGCGATCTTCTCGACCGCGGCGAGCAGTTCCGGCGCCAGGGTCCCGACGCCGTCATCGACCAGCACGGTGCCATCCGGCCCGTGCCACACGGCGACGTTGCTGCCGGCGCCACTGACTACGTGCAGCCCCTCACGCAAGGGCTGCACGACGATCTGCGGCTCGGCCGGCGGCGCGTCGCTCGGCCACGCCGCAGTGCTCGCCAGCAGCGGCACGGCGCATGACCACAAGAGCAGCATTCGACTCGACATGGGCGGATCCTGGGGCGTGGCGCGATCGAGCTCGGAGTATACGGTGGCCGGCCGTCCTCGCGATCCGCTGCTATGATGATCACGTGGTCGCGAGCATCAAATCGAGGGGACCGTGGCGGCACGTCGGCGCGCTGCTGGCCATGCTGGCCGGCTGGATGCTGCTCGCGACGGCATCGACCCCGGGCGGCAGGGCCGTGCTGCTGCCGGTCCAGGGCCCCATCGGACCGGCCACCAGCGACTTCTTCGTCCGCAAGCTGAACGAGGCCGGCGCAGCCAACGCTGCCGTCGTGATCGTCACGATCGACACGCCGGGCGGCCTCGACACGGCGATGCGCGACATGATCCAGGCGATCCTCGCGGCGGAGGTCCCGGTCGTGGCCTACGTGTCGCCGAGCGGCGCGCGGGCGGCCAGTGCCGGCACGTACCTGGTCTATGCGAGCCACGTCGCGGCGATGGCGCCGGCGACCAACCTCGGCGCCGCGACGCCGGTGCAGATCGGTGCGCCCGGCGCCAGCGACAAGCCGCTGCAGAAGCCGGGCACGGGCGATGCCAGGGAGCAAGACGCCGAACAGCCCGCGGCGGCCACCGGTACGGCGATGGAACGCAAGGCGGTCAACGACGCGGTGGCGTACATCCGCGGGCTCGCCGAGCTGCGCGGTCGTAACGTCGACTGGGCCGAACTGGCGGTGCGCGAAGGCGCCAGCCTGCCGGCCGACGAGGCGCTCGCGGCCGGCGTGATCGACCTGATCGCCGCCGACCTGCCCGAACTGCTGCAGGTCCTCGATGGCCGCAAGGTCAAGGTCCGCTCGCAGCAGATCGAACTGAAGACCGCGGGCCTCGTGCTGCACGAGGTCGAGGCGGACTGGCGCACCAACCTGCTCGCGCTGGTCACGAACCCGAACGTGGCCTACCTGCTGATGCTGATCGGCATCTACGGGCTGCTGCTGGAGGGCTACAACCCGGGCGCGATCGTGCCGGGCGTCGTCGGCGCGATCTGCCTGCTGCTCGCGTTGTTTGCTTTCCAGGTGCTGTCGGTCAACTATGCCGGGCTCGCGCTGATCGCGCTCGGCGTGCTGCTGATCGTCGCGGAGACGTTCGTGCCGTCGTTCGGCGCGCTCGGCCTCGGCGGCATCGTCGCCTTCGTCATTGGATCCGTCATGCTGCTCGACAACGACGTGCCCGGGTTCTCGATCGCCTGGCAGGTGATCGGCGCCATGGCGCTCGCGGGCTCGCTGCTGCTGCTCGCCATCGTGTCGTTTGCGGTACGCGCGCGCCGCCGGCCGGTCATGGGCGGCGTCGAGGGCCTGTTGCGCGAGGTGGCCGAGGCGCTCGAGGACTTCGAGCACAAGGGCCTGGTGCGCGCCCAGGGCGAGACGTGGACTGCGGTGAGCGCCGCGCCGGTGCGCGCCGGGCAGCGACTCAAGATACGCAAAGTGACCGGGCTGACGCTCGAGGTCGAGCCCGCCACGCCTGACCCAGGAGAACTTCGCTGATGACCACCCTGCCGATCCTTGCCTTCGTCGTCGTGCTGCTCGTCGTGCTGGCGACGCAGATCTTCAAGATCCTGAACGAGTACGAACGCGGCGTGATCTTCACGTTCGGCCGGTTCACCGGCGTCAAGGGCCCCGGCCTGATCATCCTGATCCCGCTCGTGCAGCGGATGGTCAAGGTGGACCTGCGCACGGTCGTGCTCGACGTGCCGACGCAGGACGTGATTTCGCGCGACAACGTCTCGGTCAAGGTCAACGCGGTGATCTACTTCCGCATCGTCGATCCGGCCAAGGCGATCATCCAGGTCGCGAATCCGTTCGAGGCGACCAGCCAGCTCGCGCAGACGACGCTGCGCTCGGTGCTGGGCCAGCACGAGCTCGACGAAATGCTGTCGCAGCGCGACAAGCTCAACGTCGACATCCAGCACATCCTCGACAGCGCCACGGACGCCTGGGGCATCAAGGTCGCCAACGTCGAGATCAAGCACGTGGACCTCGACGAGACGATGATCCGCGCGATGGCGAAGCAGGCCGAGGCCGAGCGCACGCGGCGCGCGAAGATCATCCACGCCGAGGGCGAGAAGCAGGCGGCCGCGCAGCTGGTCGAGGCGGCACAGACGCTCGGCGCCGACCCCAAGGCGCTGCAGCTGCGCTACCTGCAGACGCTGGCCGACCTGTCGAGCGAAAAGGCGACGACGATCGTGTTCCCGCTGCCGATCGACCTGCTGCGGCCGTTCTTCGACAAGCAGAAGTAACGCCCCCTACCCGCGCGCCAGGCGCAACTGCTCGTCGAGCCGCTTGGCGGAGACGGGGCCGAGCGTGCGCAGTTCCTGGGCGAACAGCGACAGCCTGAATTCCTCGATCATCCAGCGCAGCCGCTGCTGCTCGACGGCCGGGGCCGCGGGATCGGCGCGTGCCACGAGCGCCCGCAAGGCCGCCTCGAACGGCACCACCTGGGCGTCGAGCTTGCGGTCGCGCTCGACGTCGTTGCGCAGCCGCTCGGCGCGCCGTGCCGCAGCCCGCACGTACTTCGGCAATTGCTGGAAGGCCTGCTCGGGCGTCTGACGTACCCAGCCCGGCGCCAGCAGCGATTCGAGCTGACTCACGATTGACGCGCGCCCGGCCGAGAATGCCGGCGCACCAAGCTCGCCGAGGGCTGCGCGGGCATCCTTGAGTGCGACGAGGACCGCCTTGACGACGCGGCCGACGGCCTCCCCTCGTTCGGCCACGCGAGCCCGCCCGGCATCGACGCGCGCGGCGAACTCACTGGCCGTGCGCGGCAGGCCGCGTTCCCCGAGTGCCATGACCTCGGCGACGGCGCGATCTGCGATCTCGCGAAACAGCCCGCGATCGAAGCCGGCCGCCGCGACCAGCAGGGCGAACTCGCGATCGCCGGCCCAATGCCGCGCAATCACGTCGTATTGCTGCGGCATCGCGAGCGCCGCGAGGCGCATGACCCCGCCAGGACTCGCGGCGTGCGCGGCCTCGGCGGTCGGGAAGAGCCGCAGCCGAACCGCAGCACCGGCGTCCTCCAGCCCGGGATACATGCGCAGCGACACCCCAGCCGACTGCAGCTGGACGTCCGCCGGCAGGTCGCCAAAGTCCCAGCTGCGCAGGCCGGTGCGTTCCCATGGGTGACCGTGAGCGACCTGCGACCCGCTCGCCGCAGCCCGCGCGCGCAGCTCGCGACGCAGCGCGTCGAGGTCGCGACCCCGACGCAGCTCGCGGCCCGCCGGATCGAGCACCGAAAAATTCATCTGCAACCAGGGCGGCAGCGCAATGCCGGCCAGCACCCCGCTCGCGACCCGGGTTCCCGCGGCCTCGGTCACCAGCGCTGCGAGCTTCTCGAACAGCGAGCCCTCGCCGAACGGACTCAGGCTGTCGCGCAGGCGTGACGCCGCGGCTGGGATCGGCACCAGGTCGCGCCGCACGTCCTTGGGCAGACCGCGCAGCAACGCGACGATCTTCGCGGTCAGGAATCCCGGCACCAACCACTCGCAACGTCGTGCCGACAGGGCCCCCAGCAGCGGCAGCGGCACCGACAGCGTGACGCCGTCATCGAGACTGGTCGGATCGAACACGTAGCGCAACGGCAGCTCGTTGCCATCGACGCGCAAGTTGTCCGGATAATCGGCGGGACTGCACTCTGGCGCCGGCCCGGCGAGCAGTATCTCGGGCGGCACGTCGAGCCGGTGCGGATGCCGCCGAGCCTCGTCGTGCCACCAGCGCTCGAACGCGCGCGTCGAGGCGACGTCGGCGGGGATCCGCTCGAGGTAGAAGTCCACCAGCACGTCGTCCGCAGCGAGCAGGTCCCGGCGGCGCAGTTTGGCCTCCAAGGCCTCCACGTCGAGGCGGGCCTGAGCATTGCGGACGAGGAATGCGCAGTCCAGTGGCGACTGACCTCGCAGCAGCGCCTCCTCGACGAACATACGCCGTGCCAGCGCCGGGTCGATGGCCGCAAAATTGACCTGCCGTCCGCTGCTCAGGACCCGGCCGTAGAGCGATACGGTTTCGCGCGCCATCACCATGCCGCGTTCCGGCACCCAGTGTGCGTCGCCGTAGGTGCGGCGGACGAGGTGCGCGCCCGCCGACTCGATCCATGAGGGCTGGACCTGCGCAACCGTTCTCGCGTACAGGCGCTGGGTTTCCACGAGGCTGGCTGCGACGATCCAGCGCGGCGGGCGTTTCGCGAGCGGCGTGCCCGGAGCGATCACGAAGCGCGCGTCGCGCGCGCCGATATAGCTGCGATTCTCGTCGAGCACGCCGATCCCGCCCAGGAACCCCGTCAGGATGGCCTGGTGCAGCGCGCTCGATGACGGCGGAGTGTCGTTGCCCGGCAACTCCTGGCCCGCCGCGATCCCGGCCAGTTGCTCGTGCAGATCCTGCCACTCGCGCACGCGCAGGTAGGCCAGGAAGTTCTGCTTGCACCAGCGGCGCAGCGTGCGCTGGCCCGCGGCTGCCTGCTCGCTCGCGGCCCTCCAGAGGTTCAGGATCGCGACGAAATCGGAACGCTCGTCCGCGAACTGGGCGTGGCGCTCGTCCGCCGCCTCGATCTTGTCGGATGGCCGCTCGCGCGGATCCTGGATGCTGAGGAACGCCGCGATGACCAATGCCTCGGTCAGGCAGCGCAGACGGGCCGCCTCGAGCAGGATTCGCGCGAGCCGTGGATCGACCGGCAGTTGTGCCATCTGCCGACCGAGGCGCGTGATCCGGCGATCGCCATCCACGGCGCTCAGCTCCTGCAGCAGGCGGTAGCCATCGTTCAGCAGGCGCGTGTCCGGTGCATCGAGAAACGGGAAATCCTCGGGCGCGCCGAGCCCGAGCGCCGCCATCTGCAGGATCAGGCTCGCCAGGTTGGTGCGCAGGATCTCCGGATCCGTGTACTCGGCGCGCGTCGCAAAGTCTTGCTCGCCATACAGGCGGATGCAGATGCCCTCGCCCACCCGGCCGCAGCGGCCCGCACGCTGCGCGGCGCTGGCCCGCGACACCGGCTCGATCGGCAGGCGCTGGAACTTGGCTCGCGGACTGTAGCGACTGATCCGCGCGAGGCCGCTGTCCACGACGAAACGCACGCCCGGAATCGTCAGCGAAGTCTCCGCGACGTTGGTCGCCAGCACGACGCGCCGCCGGGCGTGCGGCGCAAACACCCGCTGTTGCTCCGGCGCCGAGAGCCGCGCGTAGAGCGGCAGGACGTCCCAGTCGCGCGCGCCGCCGCGCTGCAGATAGTCGCGCGTTTCGGTGATCTGCCGCTCGCCCGGCAGGAAGACCAGCGCATCGCCGTCGATGCCCTGCGCGTTCGCCAGCAACTCGTCGAGCGCGGAGCCGATGGCCTCCGGCAGCGAGGGCGCGTCCGCGGACTCTTCCTCGAGCGGTCGGTAACGGATCTCGACCGGGTAGCTGCGGCCTTCGACGTCGACGACCGGCGCGCCGCCGAAGAACTCGGCAAAGCGCCGCGTCTCGATCGTCGCCGAGGTCACGATCACGCGCAGCTCCGGCCGGCGGCCGACCAGGCGCTTGCAGACGCCGAGCAGGAAATCGACGTTCAGGTTGCGCTCGTGGGCCTCGTCGAGAATCAACGTGTCGTAGCGCTCGAGCAGCGGGTCGCCCTCGAGCTCGCGCAGCAGCAGGCCGTCGGTCATCAGCTTGACGAGGGTACGCAGGCTGGTTCGATCGACGAACCGCACCTGGTAGCCGACGAGGTCGCCGGGCGCGGTGCCAAGCTCCTCGCTGATCCGGTTCGCCAGCGCCTGCGCCGCGATGCGCCGCGGTTGCGTGTGGCCGATCATCCCTGCCTGGCCGCGCCCGAGCTCGAGGCAGATCTTGGGCAGCTGCGTGCTCTTGCCGCTGCCCGTGGCGCCGCTCACGATCGTCACCGGCGAGTCGCGGATGGCCGCGGCGATCTCCGCGCGCTTCGCGTGTACGGGCAGGGTTTCGTCGTAGCGGATCACCGGGACCGATGCGCGGCGTGCCTGCACCCGATTGACCGAGTCCTCGAGTTGCTGCTCCAGTCGAGCCAGTTCGCGCGGGTCGATCGGCCCCGCGCGACGGGACAGCCGTGCGAGCCAGGATCCCAGCCGCCGGCGGTCACGAATCAGGGCATCGTCCAGCGACTCGCGCAGCGACGCGAGCCGCGCCGTCAGCCGATCTCCTGCTTGGCTTGCGCCCACAACGTCTCCAGGTCGGCCATGCTCGTCTGTTGCGGCGTGCGCCCGCTTGCCGTGAGCGCAGCCTCGATGTGACGGAAGCGTCGCTCGAATTTTGCGTTGGCCGCCCGCAGCGCACCCTCGGCATCCGCGCCGAGGTGCCGCCCGAGCTGCGCGATCGTGAACAACAGGTCGCCCAGCTCCTCGCTGGCCTGCGCGTCGTCATGGGCTGCCAGGGCCCGGCGCAGCTCATCGAGTTCCTCATCGAGCTTGGCGACGACGTCCGCCGCGGCGACCCAATCGAACCCGACCCCGGCGGCGCGTCGGCCGAGCTTGGCGGCCCGGGTCAGCGCCGGCAGCCCGAGTGCGACGCCGTCGAGCACGCCGCGCCCGAGGCCCGCCGCCTCGCGCTCCGCGGCCTTGTGCACCTCCCAGGCCGCCGTCTGCTCGGCCGCCGTGCGGACGGTCGCCGCGCCGAACACGTGCGGGTGGCGGCGTTCGAGCTTGTCGCTGATGGCCGCGGCGACCTCGTCGAAACCGAACAATCCCTGCTCCTCGGCGATCCGCGCCTGGAACACGACCTGGAACAGCAGGTCGCCGAGCTCGTCGCGCACCTTCGCGGCATCACCCTGCTCGATCGCGTCGGCGAGTTCGAACGCCTCCTCGAGCGTGTGCGGCGCGATCGAGGCCCAGGTCTGCTCGCGATCCCACGGGCACCCACGCTCCGGATCGCGCAGCGCGACCATGATCTTGCGCAGCCTCTCGATCGACACGGCTCAGACCTCCTGCAGCATCTGGTACAGCGAAAGCAGCATGCCGGCCGTCGCGCCCCAGATGTGCCGCTCGCCGTACGGAATGTCGTGCGTCGTGAACGTCTGGCCTGCGAACACGCGCGTGCTGGCGACGTGATTGATCGGGTCGAGCACGAACTCGAGCGGCACCTCGAACGCGTCCTCGACCTCCGTCGGTCGAGCTTGAGCTCGAAGCCCGGCCGCACGAACGCGACGGCGGGCGTGATGATGTAGCCCGTGATCACCAGGTGGTCGTGCAGGTAACCGGCCAGCGACACGTGCTCCGGCGCGAGGCCGATCTCCTCCTGGGCCTCGCGCACGGCGGCTTCCCAGGGCCCGGCGTCCACGGACTCCATGCGGCCGCCGGGGAAGCTGATCTGGCCCGGATGATTCTTCAGGTGCGATGCCCGCCGTGTCAGCAGCACGGACAATCCCTCGGGTCGATCGACGAGCGGCACCAGCACCGCGGCGCGCGCGAAGCTCGGCGGCAGGTGGCGGCGCAGCTCGGTCGTCTGTTGCGGAGTCAGGCCCGAGATCCACGCCTGCAGCGGATCGCCACCTGGCGCCGTGGCGCGCAGGCGTCGCTCGATCCGGTCGCGCAGCGTGGAATCACCGGACGCGGCCAATCATTCCCCCAGGCGCCCGTGGCGCACGCCGCCGCGCGTCAGGTCCGCCGGATCGAGCAGCTTCGCGAGTCGTTCCTCGCCGAGGTCCGTCATCTCTGCGGCCACCTCGCGGATCGGCCGGCCCTCGGCCAGCGCGCGCTTGGCGATCGCCGCGGCCAGGTCGTAGCCGATCACCGGCGTCAGCGCGGTCACCAGCATCGGGTTACGGGCCAGGGCCCCGGCGATCTGGCGCGGGTTCACCGCAAAGCCGGCAATCGCGCTGCGCGCGAGCACGTGCGCGGCGTTCGCCAGCAGGTCGATGCTCTGCAGCAGGTTGTAGGCGATGACCGGCAGCATCACGTTGAGCTGGAACGCGCCGGACTGGCCGGCCACGGTCACCGTCACGTCGTTGCCGATCACCTGGGCGGCGACCATCGTGACCGCTTCCGGCACGACCGGGTTGACCTTGCCGGGCATGATGCTGCTGCCCGGTTGCAGCGCCGGCAGCGCGATCTCGCCCAGGCCCGCCAGCGGGCCGCTGTTCATCCAGCGCAGGTCGTTCGAGATCTTCATCAGGCTGACCGCAAGCGTGCGCAACTGCCCCGAGAGTTCGACGGCCGTGTCCTGCGCCGCGAGCGAAGCGAAGAAATCACGGCTCGGGCGCAGGTCGAGACCGGTCTGCCTCGACAGCAGGGCCGCCGCCCGGGCGGCGAACTCGGGCGGCGCGTTGATGCCGGTGCCCACGGCGGTGCCGCCGAGCGCGAGCGCGTGCAGTCGCGATCGCGATCCCTGCAGTCGCGCAATGCCGTCATCGACCTGCGTGCGCCAGGCGCCCATTTCCTGCGCGAGCGTGAGCGGCATCGCGTCCATCAGGTGCGTGCGCCCGGTCTTGACCGTTTCGCCGACGTCGGCCGCCTTGCGCGCAAGCGTCTGCGACAACTCCTTCAGCGCGGGCAGCAGGTGCTCCGCGATCGCGAGCGCAGCGCCCACGTGGATCACGGTCGGGATCACGTCGTTGCTGCTCTGGCTGCGATTGACGTGATCGTTCGGATGCACCGGCGTGCCGTCCGAATATTGCGTGGCGAGGCGCGCAATCACCTCGTTGGCGTTCATGTTGCTGCTGGTGCCCGAGCCGGTCTGGAACACGTCGACCGGGAAGTGCGCGTCGTGCCGCCCCTCGGCCACCTCGAGCGCGGCCTTCTGGATCGCAAAGCCGCGTACCTTGTCGATGTCGCCGAGTTCGAGGTTCACGCCCGCCGCCGCCCACTTGACGAGCCCGAGCGCGCGAATGAACCCGCGCGGCATCGGCAGGCCGCTCAGCGGGAAATTCTGCACGGCCCGCTGGGTCTGGGCACCCCACAGCGCCTGGGCCGGCACGCGCAGTTCGCCCATGCTGTCCCGCTCCACACGAAACTCGTTTGCGGACATGAAATTGCGCTCCGGAAGGCTGCGCAGGCGCGGCGGTGCGAGCCTGCGGTATCATCATGAATCGTAACACCTCCCGGATGGCCGCATGAGCCTCACCCCCCTCTCGGCGCTGTCGCCCGTGGACGGCCGCTACGCCTCCCGCTGCGCCGAGCTGCGCGAGCTGTTCAGCGAATCCGGACTGATTCGGGCGCGCGTCCGGGTCGAGATCGCCTGGCTGCATGCGCTCGCCGGGCCCAGCGGCCTGCCGGAGATGCAAGGCTTGACCGCCGCAGACCTGGCGGCCGCGGACCAGGTGGCGGCGCATTTTGGTGCCCGCGACGCCACCGAAGTCAAAACGATCGAACGCGAGACCAACCACGACGTCAAGGCGGTGGAGTACTTCATCAAGCGGCGGCTCGAAGCGCAGCCGGGCTGGCGGTCGCGCCTCGAGTTCGTGCACTTCGCGTGCACATCGGAGGACATCAACAACCTCGCCTATGGGCTGATGTGCCGCGACGCTCGCGACACGGTGCTGTTGCCGCGTCTCGAGGGCCTGGTCGGCGCGCTGCGGGCGATGGCCCACGCGCATGCGAACGACGCGATGATGTCCCGCACGCACGGCCAGCCGGCGACGCCGACGACGCTCGGCAAGGAAGTCGCCGTGTTCGTGCATCGCCTGCGCCAGGCCATGGACACGTTCGGGCGCGTGCCGGTCCGCGGCAAGATGAACGGCGCCGTGGGCAACTTCAACGCGCACGTCGCAGCCTATCCCGACCTGAACTGGACCGCGCTCGGCCGGCGCTTCGTCGAGTCGCTGGGCCTCGAATGGAACCCGTACACGACGCAGATCGAGCCACACGACTGGATGGCCGAATATTTCGACGCGCTCGCCCGCTGCAATACCGTGCTGCTCGACCTCAGTCGCGACTTCTGGGGTTACATCTCGCTGGGCTATTTCCGCCAGAAGGTGATCGCGGGCGAAGTCGGCTCCTCGACGATGCCGCACAAGGTGAATCCGATCGACTTCGAGAATGCCGAGGGCAACTTCGGCGTGTCGAACGCGCTGCTGCGATTCATGTCCGACAAGCTGCCGATCTCCCGCTGGCAGCGCGACCTCACCGACTCGACGGTGCAGCGCAACATCGGCGTGGCACTGGCGCACGCCGATCTCGCGGTCCAGTCCGTGTCCCGCGGCCTTGCCCGCGTCGAAGTGGACCGGGACCGGCTGGCGGCCGACCTCGACGCGAACTGGGAACTGCTGGCCGAGCCGATCCAGACGATCATGCGCCGCTACGCCGTGCCGGAGGCGTACGAGCAGCTCAAGGCGCTGACTCGCGGGCGGCGCGTGAATGCGGCGGCAGTTGCCGAGTTCGTCGACGGCTTGCCGTTGCCCGAAGCCGAGAAGCGCCGCTTGCGTGAGCTCACGCCGGCCTCGTATCTCGGCCTGGCCGCGCGTCTCGCACGGAAGATCTGACGTGGATCGGTCGCCGCCCCCGGGCATCGCACTGCGTGCGGCACGGTGGGCCGACGACCGGCCGGGGATCGAATCCGTGCGCCGGCAGGTCTTCATCGAGGAACAGGGCATTCCCGCCGACGAGGAGTGGGACTCGATCGATCCGCAAGCGCGGCACGTGCTGGCCATGGCCGGGAAACGTGACGCAGTCGGCACGGGACGCCTCGAACCGACCGGTAAGATCGGTCGCGTCGCTGTGCTGCCGCAGCACCGCGGCACCGGGGTCGGCGGTGCGGTCGTGGGCTACCTCGTGAACCAGGCCACAGAACTGGGATTCACCAAGGTCTATCTTCACGCCCAGACGGCCGCCCTGGCGTTCTACGAGCGACTGGGCTTCCGGGCTGAAGGGCCCGTCTTCGACGAAGTGGGCATCCCGCACGTGCGGATGACCTTGGGGATCGAGCAACGCAATGAACACGAGGCAGGACGTCACGGGCACGAGGAGCATCCTCTCGACGCTCGATGAGTACCGGGCGGCGGTCGCCGAGATCACGACCCGCGCCAAGCGCACGCTGTCCATCTACACGCCCGACCTCGAACCGCTGATCTACGACCAGGACTGCTTCCTCGAGCCCGTCAAGCGGCTCGTGCTCGCCCGCAGCCACGCCCGCCTCCGCGTGCTGATCTCCGATCCGGCCCGCGCAGCCCGCGACGGCAACCGCTTCATGCAGATGGCACGGCGCCTGACGAGCTACATCGACCTGCGCAACGTCGCGGGCGAATACCGCAACAACCCTTGCGCGTTCATCGTGGCCGACGACAAGGCGATCGCCTACCGGCAGCAGGCCAGCCGCTGGGAAGGCATCGTCGAGTTCGACGACGCCAATGTCGTGCGCCGCTACCTCGCCTACTTCGACGAAGCCTGGGCCGGCAGCCTGATCCAGCCCGAGCTGCGGGCCACTGCGGTCGATTTCTAGCTCGCCAGCGGTCCCTCCCGGAATCGTATAATGGACGGCATGGTATGGAAGCCGGACGTCACCGTCGCGGCCGTCGCCGAGCGTGACGGCCGTTTCCTGTTCGTCGAGGAGCGCGCCAGCGGGCGCGTCGTCGTCAACCAGCCGGCCGGACATCTCGAGGACGGCGAAACGTTCCTCGAAGCCGTCATCCGCGAAACGCTCGAGGAGACGGCCTGGCAATTCCAGCCCACGGCCGTCGTCGGCGTTTACGTCTGGCGCCCAGCACACCAATCAAAGACGTTCCTGCGCATTGCCTTCGCCGGCGAGCTCGGTGATCACGATCCGGCCCGTCCGCTCGACACCGGTATCCTGCGCACGCGCTGGCTGTCGCGCGCTGAGCTCGTCGCACCACGGCTGCGTCTGCGCAGTCCGCTCGTCACGCAGTGCGTCGACGATTACCTTGCCGGCGCGCGGTATCCGCTCGGCCTGATCAACCATCTGATCGCCGCTCCCTCGTCGCTCGCTGCGAGCGGCTGACGCCCTCGCTGTCGCGGTTCTTGCGATCGCTGCCCGCTTGCGGGCTCGCACGCCCTCGCTGTCGCGGTTGCTCGCGCGTCGGGCTCTGGCTTCGGGACGCCTGCCCGAACACGCCGTGAACCCATCCCTGGGGGCTCCGGGCGCGGCGTCCTGCCGCGCACGGGTTCGGACAGGCGTCCCGAAGCCAGAGCCCGACGCTCTCGCAAGCGCTAACGCGAGCGGTCGCGCCCACCGCGCTAGCGCGTGCGGCGCTCGCCGCAACTCGCGCAGCGCCGACGCGCAGCCGCAGCGCGCTCGCGCAACCAAACGCATCGCGGGGGTGGCTTGGGTTGGGGGTCGGTCCGCGGAACCGTGCGCGGCAGGACGCCGCGCCCGGAGCCCCCATGGATGGGTTCATGGCGTTTCCGCGGACCGACCCCCAACCCAAGCCACCCCTGCGATGCGCAATGCGTCAGCAAGACTGTGGACCCGCGCGTCAGCGGAGCGCGAAGCTCGTGGCGAAGCGGCCACGAGCAGAGCGGTAGAATCGCGCCAATGAGCAACGCCCAGCGAGTCGTGATCGGCCTCTCCGGCGGCGTGGATTCCGCCGTCGCGGCCGCGTTGCTCAAGGACGCGGGCTACGACGTGCACGCGCTCTTCATGCGCAACTGGGACGAGGACGAAGACGGCTACTGCACCGCCGCCGCAGACCTGCAGGACGCCCGCCGCGTCTGCACCGACCTCGGAATCCCGCTGCACACGGTGAATTTTGCACGCGACTACCGCGATCGCGTGTTCGAGCATTTCCTCGCCGAGCTGCGCGCCGGGCGCACGCCGAACCCCGACGTCGCCTGCAACCGCGAGATCAAGTTCGGCGTCTGCTTCGAGCACGCGCGCCGCCTCGGCGCCGACTGGTTCGCGACCGGCCATTACGCCCGTACGACGAACTTAGACGGGCGGACACGATTGCTGCGCGCGGCCGACGTCGGCAAGGACCAGACCTATTTCCTGCACACGGTGCCCGGCGAGATGCTGGCGCGCACGCTGTTTCCGGTCGGCGGACTGCGCAAGGCCGACGTGCGGCGCATCGCGCTCGAGCGAGCGTTGCCGGTGCACGCCAAGCGCGACAGCACGGGCATCTGCTTCATCGGCGAGCGGCCCTTCGCGGAGTTCCTCGCCCGTTACCTGCCCGCGCAGCCCGGCCAGATCGAAACCACCGAGGGGCGGGTAATCGGCGAGCATCGTGGGCTCATGTACTACACGCTGGGTCAACGCCAGGGGTTGGCGGTCGGAGGTGTCAAGGGCACGGCCGAGGCGCCGTGGTATGTCGCCGCAAAGGATCTCGGGCGCAACGCGCTGGTCGTCACGCAGCGGCACGACGATCCACAGTTGATGTGCCGCGAGTTCGCCACAGAGGCGGCGCACTGGATCGACGGCTCGCCGCCCACGACGACGTTCGCCTGCACCGTGAAGACCCGCTATCGGCAACCCGACCAGACCTGCGTCGTGACGGTCCTCGAGGACGGCGGCTGCCGCGTGCAAACCGACCAGGCCCAGCGCGCCGTCACGCCGGGGCAGTCGGCCGTGTTCTACGACGGCGAGGTCTGCCTGGGCGGCGGAGTCATCGCGGGGACCACGGCAAACGAGACCCCTGCCCCGACCGCCCGCTGAGAAGCTATAATTCCGCGGCTAAGTCGGGCCCGTCCGACTCCCGGAGGTTCTCATGCGCGACAGTTTCAAGACCCGCCAGTCGCTGGCGGTGGGCAGCCAGTCCTACGAGATCTACAGCCTGCCCGCGCTCGAGGGCCGCGACCTCGGCCGCCTGCCGTTCTCGCTGAAGATCCTGCTCGAGAACCTGTTGCGCTTCGAGGACGGGGTCAACGTCACCCGCGAGGACGTCGAGGCGCTGCTCGCCTGGGACGCCAAGGCGGCCCCGAGCTACGAGATCGCCTTCACGCCGGCTCGCGTGATCATGCAGGACTTCACCGGCGTGCCCGTCGTGGTCGACCTCGCCGCGATGCGCGAGGCGATGACCCGGCTGGGCGGCGACCCGGACGAGATCAACCCGCTGGCGCCGGCCGAACTGGTCATCGACCACTCGGTCCAGGTGGACGAATACGGTGCCGCCGATTCGCTGCGCAAGAACAACGCGATCGAGTTCGCGCGCAACGGTGAGCGCTACTCGTTCCTGCGCTGGGGCCAGACCGCGTTCAGCAACTTCAAGGTCGTGCCGCCGAACACCGGCATCGTCCACCAGGTGAACATCGAGCACCTCGCCCGCGTCGTGTTTTCCGACGACAAGAACGGCAAGCTGCGCGCCTACCCGGACACGCTGGTCGGCACCGACTCGCACACGACGATGGTCAACGGCCTCGGCGTGCTCGGCTGGGGCGTGGGCGGCATCGAGGCCGAGGCGGCGATGCTCGGCCAACCCGTCACGATGCTGATTCCGCAGGTGATCGGCTTCCGCCTCAAGGGCGCGCTGCCCGCGGGCGCCACGGCCACCGATCTCGTGCTGACCGTCACCGAGATGCTGCGCAAGAAGGGCGTCGTCGACAAGTTCGTCGAGTTCTTCGGCGACGGCCTCGCCGCGCTGCCGCTCGCCGACCGCGCGACGATCGCGAACATGTCGCCGGAATTCGGCAGCACCTGCGCGATTTTCCCGATCGACGAGGAGACGCTGCGTTACCTCGAGCTCACCGGTCGCAGCGCCGAGCAGCGGGCGCTCGTCGAGGCGTATGCCAAGGCGCAGGGTCTCTGGCGCACGAACGGGATGCGCGAGGCGGACTACACCGACGTGCTCGAGCTCGATCTCGCCACCGTCGAGCCGAGCCTCGCGGGTCCGAAGCGTCCGCAAGACCGCGTGCCGCTCAGGAGCTCGAAGGAAATCTACCGCAAGCACGTCGCGAAGATGGCCGAGGAGCGCGCGCAGAAGAACCCCGGTGCGACCGGCAAGGCGCCGGCCGTCTCCGGCGGCAAGAGCTTCGAGGTCGCGGACGGCGCGGTGCTGATCGCGGCCATCACCAGCTGCACGAACACGTCGAACCCGGCCGTGCTGGTCGCCGCGGGCCTGCTTGCCCGCAATGCCCGCCAGCGCGGGCTCACGGCGAAACCGTGGGTCAAGACGAGTCTCGCGCCGGGCTCGCGCGTCGTCACCGACTACCTGCAGAAGGCGGGACTGCTGACCGAGCTCGAGGCCGTGGGATTCTACGTCGTGGGCTACGGCTGCACGACTTGCATCGGCAACTCCGGCCCGCTGCGTCCGGAGATCTCCGACGCCGTGAAGGCCGGCGACGTGATCGCGACCTCGGTGCTGTCCGGCAATCGCAATTTCGAGGGCCGCGTCCATCCCGAAGTGAAGATGAACTTCCTCGCGTCGCCGCCGCTGGTCGTGGCCTATGCGCTGGCCGGCTCGATGGACGTCGACATGGCGTCCGAGCCGCTCGGCACTGGCGCCGACGGCAAGCCCGTCTTTCTCAAGGATGTCTGGCCGTCTGCACAGGAGATCCAGCAGGCGCTGGCCGGCTCGGTCAACTCGAGCATGTTCAAGTCCGGCTACGCGAGCGTGTTCGCGGGCGACGAGAATTGGAACGCGATCGCGGTGCCCGAGGGCGAAGTGTACGAGTGGGACCCGACGTCCACCTACGTCCGCAACCCGCCCTATTTCGACGGCATGACGATGACGCCGAGCGCCGTTGCGGATATCCGCGGCGCGCGCGTGCTGGCGCTGCTCGGCGACTCGGTCACGACCGATCACATCTCACCTGCCGGCAACATTTCGAAGGCGAGTCCCGCGGCAAAGTATCTGATGGCTCAGGGCGTGCAACCGGTGGACTTCAATTCGTACGGCGCGCGCCGCGGGAACCACGAGGTGATGATGCGCGGCACGTTCGCGAACATCCGGCTGCGCAACCTGCTGGCACCGGGTACCGAAGGCGGCGTGACTGTCCACGTGCCGAGCGGCGAGCCGATGTCGATCTACGACGCCGCGATGAAGTACAAGGCCGAGGGCACGCCGCTCGTCGTGCTGGCCGGCAAGGAGTACGGCACCGGCTCGTCCCGCGACTGGGCCGCCAAGGGCACGATGCTGCTCGGCGTGCGCGCCGTGATCGCGGAGAGCTTCGAGCGCATCCACCGCTCGAACCTGATCGGCATGGGCGTGCTGCCGCTGCAGTTCAAGGACGGCGAGAACGCGCAGAGCCTGGGGCTCAGCGGCAAGGAGAGCTTCGAGATCATCGGCCTGAACGCCGGTGCGGCGAAGATGGTCACCGTGGTCGCGACGCCGCCGTCCGGTGCGCCGATCCGCTTCGAGGTCCGCGTGCGCATCGACACGCCGAAGGAGCGCGAGTACTACCAGCACGGCGGCATCTTGCAGTACGTGCTGCGGCAACTGGCCGGGGCCAGCAAGGCGGCGTGACGGGAAGGGGATAGGGGATAGGGGATGGGGGATAGTGAGGAGCGCAGCCGCGGGCACTGCGGATGAACTCGTTGGGCGTGCGGCAGAAGCGCTGCGCAGGGCACGACACGTCTGCGTGCTGACGGGCGCGGGGATCTCTGCGGAGAGCGGGATCCCCACGTTCCGCGACGCGCTGACGGGGCTCTGGGCGAAGTTCAGCCCCGAGGAACTCGCCACGCCCGAGGCGTTCGAACGCGATCCGGAGACGGTCTGGTCGTGGTACGAATGGCGCCGCGAGCTGATCCGCCAGGCGCAGCCGAATGCCGGGCACCTCGCGCTGGCGCAGCTCGCGCGGCGCGTTCCCGGCCTCACGCTGGTCACGCAGAACGTCGACGGACTGCACCAGCGCGCTGGCAGCCCCGGCGTGCTCGAGTATCACGGCAACATCCTCCGCGACCGCTGCACGGTCGAGCAGATCGTCGCGGAGCGGTCCGAGGACACGCGGCGTACCGGCCTGCCCCGTTGCGCCGCCTGCGGTGGCCTGCTGCGCCCGGACGTCGTGTGGTTCGGCGAGGCGATCCCGGCCGGACCGATGCACCTCGCTGCCGCAGCCGCCGAGGACTGCGATGTGTTCCTGTCCGTCGGGACCTCATCGCTGGTCTATCCCGCCGCCGGCCTGGCCGAGGTTGCATTGCGGGGGCGCGCGATCGTCATCGAGATCAATCCGCACGAGACGGACCTGAGCCCGCACGCTCACCTGGTGTTGCGGGGACCGTCCGGCCAGATTCTCCCGGCCCTGTTGCAGGCGTTGGGCTAGCGTTTGAAAGGTTCCGTGTTCCCGTCCGGTCCTATCAGCAGGCAACCGAATTCCGAGCCGGAACGAACTCATCGCCATGCGTCCACCAAACCGGTCCGAGCCGCTGCCGTCGGAAATCACGCCGCGCGAGCGCTACTTCAGTCGTCGCGAAATCATTGCCGGGCTGGCGGGTGCCGGGCTCGCAGTGGGCGCGGGCCCGGCCTCGTCCGCCGACGGTCTCAAGTACTCGAAGAACCCCCGCCTCAGCCTGCGTGAGGCACCTAATTCATTAGAAGATATAACGACTTACAACAACTTTTACGAATTTGGTACAGGTAAGGCCGAGCCGGCTGAGCGCGCCGGGCGATTCAAAACACAGCCCTGGACCGTGACGATTGCCGGCGAAGCCGAGGTCACGGGTACCTTCAGCCTCGAAGACATCCTGAAGCCCCACGCACTCGAGGAGCGGATCTACCGGCTGCGGTGTGTCGAGGCCTGGTCGATGGTGATTCCGTGGGTCGGCTTGCCACTCGGCGACCTGATCAAGCGGTTCCGCCCCACCTCGCGCGCGAAGTACGTCGCGTTCAAGACGGTTCATCGTCCCGACGAGATGCCCGGACAGCGCTTCCCCGTGCTCGAGTGGCCCTACGTCGAGGGCCTGCGGATCGACGAGGCGGTGCACCCGCTGACGATCCTCGCGGTCGGACTCTATGGACAGACGCTGCCCAACCAGAATGGCGCCCCGCTGCGCCTGGTCGTGCCGTGGAAGTATGGCTTCAAGGGCATCAAGTCGATCGTCGAGATCCGCTTCACCGAGAAGCAACCGCCAACGTCCTGGAACATCTCGGCACCGCACGAGTACGGGTTCTATGCCAACGTGAATCCCGCGGTCGATCACCCGCGCTGGAGCCAGGCGAAGGAACGGAAAATCGGTGCCGGCGTGTTCGCGCCCCGCCAGCCGACGCTGCCGTTCAATGGCTACGCCGAGCAGGTTGCCGGCCTCTACCGCGGCCTGGACCTGCGGAAGAATTTCTAGTCCCGCAGAAACTACCCAGGGGTAATGTCCGGCATTTCCTACTATCCCCCATCCCCTATCCCCTATCCCCTATCCCCTAACTGCAATGCGTCGCTTCCTGAAGCCCCTGCTCTTCGTCCTCTGCGCGCTGCCGCTCGCGTGGCTCCTTGCGCGAGCGTTCGGCGTCGCAGGCGCGAGCCTCGGGCCGAATCCGATCGACGAGATCATGGATCGGCTCGGCGAATGGGGCCTGCGACTGCTGCTGGCCACGCTGTTGGTCTCGCCGCTCGCGGCGACGCTGCGCAAACCGTGGCTGATGGGCTTGCGGCGCATGCTCGGCCTCTACGCCTTCACTTACCTGAGCCTGCACTTCCTGAACTGGTTGGTGCTCGACCAGTGGTTCGACCTGCGCGCGATCGCGGCGGACATCGCCAAGCGACCATACATCACCGTGGGGTTTACGGCCTTCCTGATGCTGGTGCCGCTCGCCGTCACGTCGACTGCGGGCTGGATGCGTCGTCTTGGGCGACGTTGGCACCGACTGCACCAGCTCGTTTATCCCGCCGCGATCCTCGGTTGCGTGCACTTCTGGTGGCAGGTCAAGGCCGACTGGCGCGAGCCCGCCGTGTACGCGGTGATGCTTGCGCTGCTGCTGGCCTGGAGGATCCGGCGCGCGAGGAGTCGTCGATCCCGGGCGAGCCCTGCGGCCCGACTCGGGGCGCAGTCGACGACGGCTGCAGGCTAATTCCAGCCCATCACCAGCAGTCCCGCCAGCACGATCACCGCGACGACCACCGACTCCGCGATGATCACGGCGATTGGCCGCCACCCCACGCGGGCAAGATCTCCAAGCGAGGTCTTGGTCCCCAACGCGGCGATCGCTGTCACGAGGCACCATCGTGACGCCTCCTGCAGTCCGGCGTTGACCGATTGCGGCACCCATCCGCTGGAGTTGATGACCACCAGTGCGGCGAACGCAACGAGGAACATCGGTAGCAGCGGCGGCCGGGTGATGTTGGCGTGTGGTTGCTGACTGGCGCGGAAAAGGAAGGAGATCACGAGGACCGCGGGCAACAGCAGCGCGACCCGGAACAGCTTGACGATCGTCGCCGTGTCGCCGGCATCGTCCGAGATGCTGTACCCCGCACCGACGACCTGGGCCACGTCGTGGATCGTCGCGCCGAGGAATACGCCGGCACCGCGTGGGTCGAAGCCGACCGCGGCGGTCACCAATGGGTAGACGATCATCGCGATCGTCGACAGCGCCGTGACGACGACCACCGTCATGACCGTGTCGCGTTCGTGCGTCGGCCCGCGCGGCAACACCGCCGCGATCGCGAGCGCAGCCGACGCCCCGCAGATCGCGACCGCTCCTCCAGTGAGCGCCCCGAAACTCGCCTCGAGCCGCGCGCTGCGCGCCAGCAGCCAGCCGCTGGCGATCGTCAGAACGACGGCGACGGCCGTAAGCGCGAGCACCCCGACGCCCAGCGACTGGATCTGGTCGAAGGTGATGCGCATGCCGAGCAGCGCGACGCCGAGGCGCAGGACAGTGCGCGACGCGAATTCGAGGCCGGGCTGGCAGCGTGGATCCTGCGAGAGAAAGTTGACGGCGATGCCGAGCAGCAGAGCGAACAGCATGACCGGCGCGCCGTAATGCTCGGCCAGCCACGAGGCCGCCAGGGCGATCAATCCGGCGATGACCAGCCCGGGCCCGAGGGGCTTGATCCGTGCGATGTAGCGATTCGCTGCGGTCATCCTGCCAAGTTTAGCCCTCGTCACGATCGCGTGCTGCGCAGCTTGCTCCAGGAGTGCGCGAAGACCGAGGCGAGGATCACGGCCACGCCGAGGTAGAAGGCGACGCCCAACTCGCGTTGCTCGCCGAGCAGCAGGATGGCCAGCACGAATCGCGTAGACCGGCTCCAGGCTCACGGCCAGCTGCGCGGTGAACGCGCTGGTGTGGCGCAGTGCGCCGAGCGCGAGCGCGAACGGCAGCAGCGTGCAACCCAGCGCGAGGATCAGCAGCAGCAGCACGTCGCGGTCGTCGGGCCAGGGCATCAACGGCCCCGCCGGTCTGAGAGCCAGTGCCACGACGGTCAGGAACAGTGTACCCGCAGCCAGTTCCACTCCCGTCACCAGCAGCGGACTGGCCCGTTCCACATAGCGCTTGTTGAGCGCGCCGAAGATGGCCACCAGCAACGCCGAAAGCACGCCCACCGCAACGCCGAGACGCATGCCCGCGGGCGTGCCGCCCACGACGAGCGCGACACCGGGCAACGCGACGAGTCCGATCAGCAGTTCCCGTGGCTCGAACGCGCGCCGGGCGATCCACGGCTCGAGAACGGCGAGGAAGATCGGCCCCACGGCGATGCAGGTGGCCGCGACGGACGCGTTGGCGAGCTTGATGGCCGCGTAGAACGTCAGCCAATGCAGTGCGACCACGATGCCGATGCCGGCAAACCGCGCCAGCATCGCGGGCTCGAGGGCGCGCAACTCGCGCCACAGCGGCGGCCAGGCTGCGAGCACGACGACGACGATCAGCATCCGCCACCAGACGAGCTCGAGCGCGGGCAGGCTGATCAGCTTGCCGAGGATGGCCGTGAAGCCCCACAGCAGTACGCAGAAATGGATCTGCAGCAGCGCTTTGCGCACCGGGGTCATGGGCGTCTGCGGGCGCGCATCGGCAACAGCGCGCGATCGAGAGCGCAGCTCAGGCTCGAACGCTCGCATCCTTCTTGCGGAGGAACTCCTGCACGAGCTCGAGCGCCGTCTTGTCGCAGGGCGGCAAGGCCACGTCCGTGGTGCCCTTCGGCGTCACGCGCTCGCCCCAGCGCACCAGGTGCGCGCACCAGGTCAGCCCCGCGCCGAACCCGGGGAGCAACAGCAGGCTGCCCGGCTTGACGCGCCCTTCCTCGACCGCCTCGACCAGCGCCACCGGCACCGTCGCCGCGGACATGTTGCCGTAACGATGCACGTTGACGAACACCCGCTCCATCGGCACGCCGGCCCGCTTGGCCACCGCCTCGATGATGCGCAGGTTCGCCTGGTGCGGCACGACCAGGTCGATGTCGTCGGCCGTCAGGTGCCGCCGGGACAGCACGTCGGCGCAGGCGCCGGCCATGCCCATCACGGCACGCTTGAAGATCTCCGGGCCCTCGAAGATCCAGTTCGTGTCGCCGTACATCCGGGTGAAGTTCGCATAGCGCGTACCCATGCCTTCGACGACGAGCGTGCCACGCGCATCGCTGTCGCAGCCGAGCCGCTCCACCAGCAGCCCCTCCTCGCGATCGGTCGCCTGCAGCACGACCGCGGCGCAGCCGTCGCCGAACAGCACCGAGACGCCGCGGTTGCGCCAGTCCATGAACGCGCTGATCAGCTCGCCGCCGAGCACGACCGCATTGCGCACGACGCCCGTGCGGATCATCGCGGTCGCCGTGCTGAGCGCATAGAGGAAGCTCGTGCAGGCGGTGTTGACGTCCATCGCGGCCGCCTTCTTCGCACCAAGCCGGACCTGCAGGCCGGAGGCCTGGTTCGGCACCTGGTCGTCGAAACTGCAGGTGCCGAATACGATCAGCTCGACCTCGGCCGGATCGAGGCCTGCGGCCGCCAGCGCTCGCATGGCGGCGACGTAGCCCATCTCTTCGAGCGGCACGTGCGAAACGCGCCGCTCCTTGATGCCGGTACGGCTGACGATCCACTCGTCGTTCGTATCGAGGAACGTGGCGAGGTCGGCATTGGTCAGTACGGAAGGCGGCAGGCACTTGCCCCAGCCCGTGATGGCGGCGTAGGTCACCGGAGGACCCCCAGGATTCGGTAAGGGCGCCACTTTAGCAGCTTCTCCCGTGCCTCCGCCGTGGCCCATCAGGCCGGTGGTGCGGCCGATGGTGCCATTCGGTCAGCCGGGCGCCGTGACGCCCTGCAGCACGACGCGGGATGACGCTTCGCTGGTATAAACGGAATCCCGATCCCACGCCACGAGGCTCTGCTTCGCATGCCCATCGCACGCATCAACGACCACGAGATGTACTACGAGGTGCTCGGCCAGGGAGACCCCGTGCTCTGCATGGGCGGCTGGGGCACGTTCTGCCACGAGAACCACGGCCAGCTCGCGCGCGGGCTCACCGATCGCTACCAGGTGATCCTGTTCGACTACCGGGGCATCCGCGACTCCGGCGACGATCTGTCCGTGCCGTCCACGATGGAGCTGCACGCCCACGATGCAATCGGCCTCCTCGACCACCTCGGCTTGCGCAACGTGCACCTGATGGGTCTCGTCGGCATGGGTGCCTGTGTCTGCCAGGAGATCGCGATCCGTCGCCCCGACCTCGCCCGCAGCATGCTCAACATGGGCGCGTGGTGCGAAGTGGACGACTTCCTGCGCGACCAGCTCGAGATGTTCCGCTGGATCCACCGCGACCTTGGCTTCTACCGCTTCCAGGAGGCCGTCACGCTGCTGTCGTTCGACGCCGAGTTCTACAACGCCAACAAGGCGCGGCTGCTGGGCCCCGACGGCGGCTGGAAAGAATTGAACGGCCGCTACGCGGCGCACTCGCGGCTGATCGATGCCTGCGTCGGCTTCGACTCGAAGGACCGGTTGAAGGACATTCGTTGCCCTTCGCTGATCATCCACGCGGGCAAGGACGTCGTCACGGCGCCGCGCACCACGATCCCGATCGAGCGGGGCATTCCTGGCGCGAAGGGCCTGCTCTGGGACGACGTCGCGCACGTCGTCGCGGGCAAGGAGCAGAAGATCCGCTTCGCCAATACGTTGTTCGATTGGTTGTCCTAGAGGTGCCGGTGTTACGGTTACGGTTTGTCGATGACAAACCGTAACCGTAACACCGGCACCTTATAGATACGCCTCGACGGCGCCAGCGGTCATGACGTCGGCATAGCGCCGCCCGACGTCCTCGAGGTTCGAGCGGTGCTGGCCCTCGTCCGGGTCACCAACGCACTCCTCGGGCACCAGCACGCGGAAGCCGTACGAGAATGCGTCCACGATCGTGGCACGCACGCAGCCACTCGTCGTGCAGCCGGTCACGATGACCGTGTCGATGCCCTGCTTGACCAGGAACGTGATCAGCGGGGTCTGGAAGAACATCGACGGCGCGTTCTTGCAGTAGGTGAAGTTGTCCGGGTGATCGATCTTCGGGTCCATCGCGGTGCACGGATGACCGTAGTAGAACTCGTCGCGGACCGCCTTGACCTTCCACAGCGGCATGTCCGCCGGGCTGCAATAGGCCGTGTAGCAGGCCGCGACCGGGACCTTGCGGGACCGCGCGACCGCGAGCAGGTCCGCGGTTCGGTCCCGCGCCGCGTGGATCATCGGCAAGCCGCCCAGCGCGTACTGCGGATCGGTGAACGCGACCTGGAAATCGACGACGAGCACGGCGGGCCTGCGCCCGCCGCCGATCTCCGACGACGCGTAGCCGACGTCGCGGTAGCGGTCGCTCACGCCGCCTTGCCGCGCTTCGCCGCCTTGACGGCCGCCTTGACTCGCGGCGTAAACCTGGGCTGCCGCGGCGGCGGCAAGCCGGTCTCGGTCTCGCACCGGGCCTTCAGCTCGTCGATCGAATCGAAGCCGCGGTCGAACAGCTTGACCGACCCGCGCTCCGCCTTGAGCTTCGCGCGCAGCTTGTCGGTGGCCGCGACGTCGGCCGTCAGGTCGTCATTGACGACCACGCCGTACGACAAGGCGCCCTTGGGCGTGACGAGCCCCGCCTGCACGTCGAACACGACCCGCTCGACCTCGCGCTCGTACGGATCGCCACAGCCGCCGCCACCCCAGGTGTCGGCGATCAGCAGGTCACCCGCCTCGACCTTGATCCGGTCGATCTTGGACGGCATCAGCTCGGACGAGCCGTCGGTGCGCACCAGCGTCTTCTTGCTGCGCGCGCCGGGCAGGCCGCCATTGACGCCCCAGGGATAGGTCAACCAGCGGTCATCGTGGATCGAGATCTCGCCCGGTTCGAGGAACCGGTAGCCGATCCGCAGCCCGTTGCCGCCGCGGTTCTTGCCCGCGCCGCCCGTGTCGGGGATCGTCTCGTAGAGGTCGATGCGCAGCGGGAAATAGCTCTCGAGGAACTCGTTCGGCACGTTGGTGAACGAGGGCCACAGCGAGTGCCCGTCCGGGCCGTCGCCGAAGGGCTTGCCCGGGATGCCGCCGAACGTGATCTGGTAGAGCTGGTACCACTCGCCGTTCTTGTTGTAGCCCGAGTACATGAAGTGCGGGCTGTCGGAGAAGCCGGCTGCGCACATGAACGCCGGGTTGCCCTGGCCGAGCAGTCCGCCGAGCACGTCGAAGATGCGGCCGAGCGCGTGCGTGCGGCACGAGAGCGCGGCGGGCTTCAACGGCTTCAGCAGCGTGCCGGGCGGGATGCGGACCTCCATCAGGTCGTAGAAGCCGTCGTTGAACAGGATCTGCGGGTCGAACACCATGATCATGTAGACGCCCGCGAACATCTTGAACATCTCTTCGTTCAACAGGAAGTTGATCGACGAGATCGACTGCGGGTCGGTGCCCGAGAAGTCGAAGATGCACTTGTCCCCTTCGCGCCACATCGAGCAGGCGATCTTGTACGGACCCATGTCGAGGCCGTCGTCGCAGATGTAGTCCTCGAAGTACTGCTTGGTCTCGGGCACCGTGCGACGGATCAGCTCGCGCATCGCGCGCTTGTTGCGCTCGAGCATCGCGTCCATCGCCGAGTAGAACACGTCGTCGCCGAAGCGCTCGGCGATCTCGACGCAGCGGATCCCCGCCGTGCGCAGCGCCGCGACGATCGCGTTGAAGTCCGAGAAGTTCCAGGTCGGCAGGCGGCAGTTGTGCAGCACGACCTTGAGCAGGTCCTCCTGCAGCACGCCGGCCTTGATGATCTTCACCGGCGGCACCGAGACGCCTTCCTCGTAGATGGTGCGCGCGTCGGTCGGCAGCGAGCCCGGCACCTTGCCGCCCACGTCGGTCATGTGCCCGAACATCGCGCTCCACGCGATGATGCGGCCGTCCTTGTAGATCGGCATCAGCATCAGCCAGTCGTTCTGGTGGCTGATCGCGCCGTTCACCGAGTACGGGTCGTTGGTCAGGAAGATGTCGCCCTCCTCGACCGTGCCGTCGTAGCCCTGCATGAAGCCCCAGATGAACGAGCCGAACTGGCCGACGACCATCTTGCCGTCGAGGTTGGCGATCATCGGGAACTCGTCGTGCTGCTCGCGGATGCCGGGCGACATCGCGGTGCGGAACAGCACGGTATCCATCTCGTAGCGGGCGTTGCGCAGCGCGCTCTCGATGATGTCGATGGTGACGCTGTCCACCTTCACCTTCTTCATCGGCTTCTTGTTGCGCTGAATGATCTTGGCAGGCATTTGCTTGTTCTCCGGAATGCGGGTCGGCCGATGGCGGTTACTTGGACTTGCGCGCGGCCTTCTTCCGCGGCGGCTTGTAGCCGTCGGGGTAGATCAGGATGTTGCCGTAGGTGTCCACCTTGCCGTGGTGCTTCGGCAGGATCACGGTCGTCGAGTCCATTTCCATGACGATCGCCGGGCCCGCGAGCCGGTTGCCCGCCTTGAGCTTCGCGCGGTCGTAGACCGTGGCGGTGCAGGACTTGCCGTCCATGTAAGCCTTTTGCCGGCCCACGGCCGCGGCCGCGGGCGACGTGCCGCCCTTCGCGATCAGCTGGCGCTTGATGTTGATGCCCTTGCCCTGCACGACGGCCCGCAGCGCCACGAACTCGTGCTCGAGCGGCAGCGCGAACGTGAAGAGCCGCGTGTGCTCCGCGTCGAACGGCTTGCGGATCGCGTCGAGGCCGTCTTTCTCGAGCCGCTTCAGGTCCACGTCGACCGAAAGGCGCAGGCCCTGGCCGTGATAGCGGACGTCCACCTGGTAGCCGAACTCCATGTCGGACGCCGGCACCTTCTCGCGGGCGAGACCCTTGGCCGCGTGCGCCGCGAGCGCCTTCAACTGCTTCGCGATGTCCTCCCGGCTGGTCTCGGAGAACTTGCGGATGAACGTGCGCGAGGATTCGTCGCGCACCGCGGTGGTCGCGTCGCCGAGCGCGCACAGCACGCCGGGACCCGGCGGGATGATCGACGGCCACGAACCGAGCAGCCGCGACAGCGCGTTCGCGTGCAGCGGGCCCGCGCCGCCGAAGGCGATCAGCGCGTAATCGCGGGGATCGTGCCCTTGCTCGACCGACACCAGGCGCAGCGCGCCCACCATGTTCTCGTTGACGATGTTGTAGATGCCGAGCGCGGCGTCGTTCGCGGTCTTGCCGAGCGCCTTGCCGATCTTCTCGACCGACTGTTGCGCGAGCTTGCGGTCGAGCAGCATGTCGCCGCCGAGGCGCTGCGCCTCGGGCAGGTAGCCGAGCACGACGTTGGCGTCGGTCACCGTGGGTTCGGTGCCACCCTTGCCGTAGGCGGCCGGACCCGGATCCGCACCGGCGGACTGCGGGCCCACGCGCAGCGCGCCGGTCAGCTCCGGCACGTGCGCGATCGAGCCGCCGCCGGCACCGACCGTGCGGATGTCCACCGACGACGCGCGCACGGTGACGTCGCCGACCGTCGTCTCGCGGCGCAGTCGCGGCTGGCCGTTCATGATCAGCGCGACGTCGGTCGAGGTGCCGCCCACGTCGACGGTGAGCAGGTTCGGGAAGCCCGCCTGCACGGCGACCCACAACGCGCCCGTGACGCCACCGGCCGGGCCGGACATCAGCAGGTTGACCGGGAAGTCCTCCGCGGACTTGGCCGACGACAGGCCGCCATCCGAACGCAGGATGTGCAGCTTGACCCGCTTCGCCTTGGCGTCGAGCTTCGCCTGCAGGTTGTGCACGTACTTCTGCACGCGCGGTCGCACGTAGGAGTTCGCCACCGTCGTCACGGTGCGCTCGTACTCCTGCATCTCGGGAACCACCTCGGACGACAGCGACACCGGGATGCCGGGAAGGACCTCCTGGGCGATCTCCTTGATGCGCCGCTCGTGGCGATCGTTCGCGAACGAGTTGATCAGCGACACCGTGAGCGCCTCGATCCGCTTTGCGCCGAGCGCACGCAGGTCGGCGCGCAGCTTCGTCTCGTCGAGCGCATCGACGACCTCGCCCTTGGAGCTGACGCGCTCGTCCGCCTCGATCGTCAGCGCGAGCGGCGCCATCGGCAGCGACTTGTTGTAGATGACCCAGCCACCGAGGCCGCCCGGCACGAAGCTGCGCGCGATCTGCAGCACCTGGCGGTAGCCCTTCGTGGTGACGAGGCCGACGCGTGCACCGGTGCCGGTCAGCACGGTGTTGGTCGCGACCGTGGTGCCGTGCATCACGTGCTGGATGACCTCGGGCGAAATCTGCGCCTCGCCGCAGACGCGCTCGATGCCGCGCAGCACGCCTTCGGACTGGTCCTGCGGCGTGCTGGAAACCTTCGCCTTCCAGGTCTGGCCCGTCTTCTCGTTCACCAGCAGCAGGTCGGTGAACGTGCCGCCCACGTCTACGCCCAAACGGTATGTCATGCAGTCACCTGTCGTTTTCGTTCTGTCGGATCGGGGTGCGGCTCACGCGGCGTGCGCCGCGGGTCGCGGAAAGTCGCCGGCCTTGACCAGCATGCCCGGCACGGGCCGCCCGAGCTGCTCCTGCAGCCACTGCCCGGTGGCGATCGCGTCCGCCAGCGAGATGCCGGTCGCGTAACCGGAGCGGTGCAGCATGTAGACGAGGTCTTCGGTCGGAATGTTGCCGGTCGCGGCCGGTGCAAACGGGCAGCCACCGATGCCGCCGAGGCTCGCGTCGAGCGTGGTCACGCCGGCGAGCACTGCAGCAAAGGCATTCGCGAGGCCGGTATTGCGGGTGTTGTGGAAGTGACAGCGCAACGGGATCCCGGGCAACGCATCCCGGACCCGACTGACGAGCTCCGTCACCTGCGCCGGCACACCAACGCCGATCGTGTCGGCCAGCGCGATCTCGAACGGCGCGGCTTCCGCCACGCGTCGGGCGATTTCGACGACGCGCGCCGCCGGCACCTCGCCTTCGAACGGGCAGCCGAACGCGGCCGAGATCGTGACCTGCGGTCGAATGCCGGCGGCCTTCGCGGCCGCCGCGATCTCCAGCCAGGCGGCGATCGAAGCCTCGGTCGTCACGCCCTGGTTGCGCTGGTTGAACGTGTCGCTCGCCACGACGGCCATGCCGATTTCGTTGCACCCTGCGGCCGCCGCGCGCTCGAAGCCTTTGCGATTGAGCACGAGGCCGATGTAGTGCACGTCGTCACGGCGCGGCAGTGCCTGCAGTACGGCCTCGGCGTCGGCCATCTGCGGAACGCGCTTCGGGTTCACGAAGCTCGTGACCTCGACGCGCCGCACGCCGGCCGCGATCGCGCGCTCGATGAACTCGACCTTGGTCGCGGTCGGCAGGTTCCCGGGCTCGCTCTGCAGCCCGTCCCGGGGTCCGACCTCGACGATGTCGATGCGTTTCTCCGCTAACATGCTGGTGCGCCCTCCGCGGGCCGAGCATACAAGGGCTGCGGCGTGGATCCAACCGCGCAGGCGCGCATTTCTTGACCCTCGGCGCTGCGGCCGGGTAAAAACCCAATTCCCAATGACCGGACATTTCGCATGACCAGCCCAACCAGCTTCAAACCGGGCCCGCTCGCGGGCTTGCGCGTGCTCGAACTCGGCACCCTGCTGGCCGGGCCGTTCTGCGGCCAGCTGCTCGGCGACTTCGGCGCGGAGGTCATCAAGATCGAGCCGCCGGGCCAGGGCGACCCGATGCGCGTCTGGGGGCGCGAGAAGGCGCACGGCAAGTCGCTGTGGTGGCCGGTCGTCGCGCGCAACAAGAAGGCGATTACGCTCGATCTGCGCCAGGCCGACGGCCAGGCGTTGCTCAGGGACCTGGTCAAGCAGTCGGATTTCCTGCTCGAGAATTTCCGGCCGGGCACGATGGAGAAGTGGGGGCTCGGCTGGTCCGAGCTGTCGGCGATCAATCCACGCCTGATCATGATCCGCGTCTCCGGCTTCGGGCAGACGGGCCCGTATTCGCGACAGGCCGGCTTCGGCGCGATCGGCGAGGCGATGGGCGGCCTGCGCTACGTCGTGGGCGATCCCTCGACGCCGCCGTCGCGAATGGGCATCTCGATCGGCGACTCGCTGGCGGCCACGTTCGCCTGCATCGGCGCCCTCTCCGCGCTGCACCACCGCGACAAGACCGGTCGCGGCCAGGTGGTCGACTCGGCGATCTACGAGGCGGTGCTCAACATGATGGAGTCGCTCGTCACCGAGTACGACAAGGCCGGCTACGTCCGCGAGCGCACCGGCGCGATCCTGCCGAACGTCGCGCCGTCGAACGTCTACCGGACCGCGGATGGCATGGTGCTGATCGCGGCGAACCAGGACACGGTCTTCTCCCGACTCGCCGAGGCGATGGGGCAACCCGATCTCGCGACGAACCCGAAGTACTCGACGCACGGCGCGCGCGGCATGCACCAGGCCGAGCTCGACGCGCTGGTCGAGGCGTGGACCTCGACGCTGACCACGCGTGCCGTACTCGATGCCATGGACCAGTACGGCGTGCCAGCCGGCCTGATCTACCGGGCGCCGGACATGCTCGAGGACCCGCACTTCAAGGCGCGTGACGCGATCGTCAGCGTCCCGCACCCGGATTTCGGCGAGCTGCGCATGCAGAATGTCGCGCCCAAGCTTTCGGAGACGCCGGGAGCCGTGCGCAGCCCGAGCCCGGCGCTCGGCCAGCACAATGACGAGGTCTACCTGCGCGTGCTCGGCCTGTCGCCCGAGCGCTACGCCGAGCTCAAGGCGGCCAAGGTCGTCTGAGCACCCCGCATGAGCGAATCGCTCGACGAAAACTATGCCGCCGGCGGCTTCGGCCGCGGGTTGCAGCCCGGGCGGCGTCCGGCACTGCTGATCGTCGATTTCGTCCGCGCCTACCTGGTGCCGGGCTCGCCGCTCTATGCCGGCGCCGAGTCCGCGCGTGCGGCGGCACAAGCGCTGCTCGACGCGGCTCGACTCGCGCGGATTCCGGTCGTGCACACCAACGTCAGCTACCAGCACGGAGGCCGCGACGGCGGCGTCTTCTTCCGCAAGGTCCCCGGCCTGCAGTGCTTCGTCGCGGGCGCACACCCCGAGCTCGCCGCGTTCGCCGCAGGCCTCGAGCCCGCCGCGGGCGAAACGCTG
Source organism: uncultured Gammaproteobacteria bacterium (assembly GCA_963777725.1). GTDB lineage: Bacteria > Pseudomonadota > Gammaproteobacteria > Steroidobacterales > Steroidobacteraceae > RPQJ01. The sequence continues at coordinate 112,927 of CAVZRR010000014.1, read as the reverse complement.
ATCACCAAGCAGTATGCGAGCGCGTTCTTCGGCACGTCGCTGTCATCCACGCTGACCTCCATGGGCGTCGACACCGTGCTGATCGCCGGCGTCAGCACGAGCGGCTGCGTGCGGGCCACGGCCGTCGATGCGTGCCAGCACGGGTTCATCCCGCTCGTCGTTCGCGAAGCCGTCGGCGACCGCCACGCCGCCCCGCACGAGGCCAGCCTGTTCGACCTGCAGGCCAAGTATGCGGAGGTGGTGGGGTTGGAGTGGGCGCGGGAATACTTGGAGGGGATAGGGGATCGGGGATAGGGGATAGTCAGAGGTAGCACTGAACCGTCGGCCTCAACGTCTTACTATCCCCCATCCCCCATCCCCTATCCCCTTCCATGCTGGGCCGAATCTCCACCGTCACCATCACCGCGCCGGACCTTCCGGCCGCCGTGGCTGCCTATCAACGCTACCTGGGTTACCGAGTCGTCGATGACGGGGCGTTGGGACGCGAGATGGCCCGCGCGTGGGGCCGTCCGCAGATGGCCGGGCAGCGCGCCGTGCTGCTCGAGCCGGAAAGCGGTGTCGAGACCTACCTCCGGTTCGTGCAGGGTCCCGCCTACGTCGAGCACGAGCCGCTGTCCTGCGTGGGTTGGAACGCGGCCGAGCTGATCGTCGAGGACGTGGACGCCCTGGCCGACGAACTGGCCAATAGCCCGTTCCGGATCATCGGGCGGCCGGCCGACCTGTCGTTCAGCGACCAGATCCGCGCAATGCAGGTGGTCGGCCCAGCGCGGGAGGTGCTCTATCTCACCCAGATCAAGCAGAAGCTCGCGGCGTTCGACACCCCGGTGGCCGCAAGCTTCGTCGATCGGGTCTTCATCGTGATCCTCGGCGGGGCGAGCCTCGACGCGCTGCAGGACTACTACCAAGCCCAGTTCGGCATCCCGCGCGCCACGGCCATGCCCTCGGTGGTCTCCGTGTTGTCCGCGCAGTACGGGTTGCCGCGGGATTACCAGCACGCGATCGCCGCAATGCCATTGTCGGGACAGTGCTACATCGAGGCCGACCAGATGCCGCCGGCGGCGGCCAGCCGGCCGTGCGTGCCTGGGCAGCTGCCGCCGGGCATCGCGATGGTCAGCTTCGAGATTGACCGCCTGCCCGAGCGACTGTCGAGCAGCCTCGGGCCGGCCCATCGAGCGGCCAGCCTGCCCTACGCCGGCCGCCGGTCGCAGGTCTGTGTCGGTGCCGCCGGCGAGTTGATCGAGCTGATCGAGTCCGACTGACGGCCGCTTGGCGATACAATGTGGGCAGATGCGCCTCCTGGTCGGCGCGCGAGGTAAGCAATGAAAAAAGCGAACTTGATCCTGGTGGCCGCGATGGCAGCTGCCGGCATGACGATGGCCACCGGCGCATTGCTGGCCCCTGCCGTTGCCGTGGCGCAGAGCGCGCCGAAGGTCGGCGCCAAGATGGCCAAGCCGTTGCGGGCCGCGCAAGAGGCCCTCAATGCCAAGAACTGGGACGAGGCGCTCGCGCGACTCGCCGAGGCGGACGCGATCCAGCCGCAGTCGGAGTACGAGGCGTTCACGATCGACGAGTGGACCGGCTTCGCGTTGCTGCAGAAAAAGGACTACGCGGGCGCCGAGAAGGCCATGGCCGAGGCCACGGCTTCCGGCTTCGTGCCAGAGGCGGAGATGACGCAGCGCTACAAGGTGCTCACGCAGCTCAATTACGAGATCAAGAACTACCCGAAGGCGGTCGACTACGGCAACAAGGCGCTGCAGCGCGAGCCGGGTAGCAAGGACATCGTCACGATGGTGGCGCACAGCCTGTTCCTGCAGGACGACTTTGCTGGCGCACGCGACTTCGTGGCCAAGGCCGCAGCGGCCTCGGCGACGCCCGACGAGCAGCTGCTGCTGATCGGGCTGCGCAGCAGCTACGAGCTCAAGGATCGCGCTGGCACGATGCAGGCACTCGAGTCGCTGGTGCGCCATTACCCGGCGCCGAAGTACTGGGCCGACCTGCTCAACAACCAGCTCTATGAGACCAAGGCCGACCGCGACCTGCGCGCGTTGTACCGGCTGATGCTCGACACGAACACGCTCGACAAGAGCGAGGAGTACTCGGAGATGGCGTCCGGCCTGATGACCGGCGGCTTCCCGAGCGAGGCGAAAAAAGTGCTGGAACGAGGCCTCGCGGCGGGCGCATTCCAGGGCGACGCACAGACGCGCGCCCAGTCCGACCTGCAGCGCGCCCGGTCCGGCGCGGATGCCGATGGCAAGGAACTGCCGGGGGCCGACGCAGCCCTCGCCGCAGCCAAGAGCGGCAACGAGATGGTCGCGATGGGCAAGCTGTTCTTCAGCGTCGGCGACTATGCGAAGGCGGCGGATGCGTTCCGCAAAGGCCTGGCGAAGGGCGGCCTCACGGACACCGACGACGCCAACCTGCTGCTCGGCATGGCCCTGGCGCGCGGCGGCAAGGGTACGGATGCCACCGCGGCCCTCAGTGCCGTCAAGGACCCGAAGTCGGCTGAAATTGCGGGCTTGTGGAAGCTTTACGTCGAAACGCAGGCGACGCCAGCTCCGGCGGCAGCAGCACCCGCGAACTGACCAGTCGTAAACGAAGAAGCCCCCGGCGCAGCGAAGCGCCGGGGGCTTTTTTCATGGGGCTGGCGCCGTCGACGATCAGCGCAGGTGCAGCTTCCAGAGCCTGGCCACTTCGGCGTACTTCGGGTCCTTGACGCCGTCGAAGGCCTTCGCGGCCTCGGCATTCTTGGACTGCCGGGCCAGCGCGATGCCGAGCAAATCGTGGGCGTCGTCCGAGTCACTCAACCCGGGGGTGGCGATCGCCTTGCGCATCGCTGCCGCGCTCTTCGCGTAATCGCCAGCGCTGAAGTACATCTTGCCGATTTCGTATGCCGCATCGCCGGTCTTCGCTGCGGCAAGCGCCTGGTCGGCGCCGGCGAGCGCCTTGCGTTGCACGTCGGCCTTGCGCTTCGCCGCGTCCAGCGTGCGTTGCGCGCGAGTCATGTCCTCGCCCTGGAAGAGGCCGTCGGCAATGCCCTTCTCCATGATCCGCTGGGCCTCGATGCCGAAGCCGCTCACGACCAGCGCCTGCGACATGTCGATGAACTGGGCGCCCTTGGTGAGCGCGCCGACGTTTTCCGACAGCCGGTAAAGGGCCAGCAACTCGTGATCGTGGTTGGTCTGCTCGATGTAGCCGGCGAGCACGCGATTCCAGGTATCCGGGGACGGATAGAACTTCAGCAGCGCTTCGAGCGCGCGCGCAGTGCCCGCGGCGTCCTTCAGCTCGTAACTGCTGCGCAGCATCAGCTGCAGCACGTCTTCGCTCGGCTTCTGGCTGCCCTTGACGAGGCGCTCCGCCGTGGCCAGCGCGTTCTTGTAGTCCTTCTGCTGGTAGTAGGCTTGCGCCACGAGCACCTGCATTTCCTGGTCGGCGGGCACCGACTTCAGGAACTGGTTCGCGCTCTGGATCGCCTTGCCGTAATTGCCGGCGCGGAAATACAGCTGCGCCAGCGTCTTGCTGCGCTGCACCTTCTCCCCGGCCGGCATCTGCCCGGAGGCGATCTGCTGCTCGAGCAGGCGCGCTGCATCGGCATTGCGACCTTGCTGCAGGTAGACGTACCAGAGCAGCTCGTTGATCTTGTAGTCCTCGAAGGCCGAGCGCGGCTGCACCGCCTGAGCTTCCTTGATCTTCGCCAGGGCGCCGTTCCAGTTCTTTTTCTGGATCGCGTCCTGCGCGGCCTTGAGCGGTACGCCGACCTTGGGACCAATCTTCTGCTGGGCCTCCGCAGTCGTCGGCGCGAGCAGCGCCGCAGTGACCCCGAGCGCCCCAGAGAACGCGAGTGCCGCACTCAGTACCCAAGTCGCCTTCATGTTCGCAATGCCTCTCTGCGGGGGCCGAGCCCCTCAATGTATAAAAAGCCGCCGGGGCGAACAGCCCCGGCAGCCTCATTGTACCGCCATCGACCGCCGGGCCAAGCGAGGCCCCGCCGGACTACATGAATTGCTCGTTGCCGACGAAGCCGATCTTGCGCATGCCGTTGCGCTGGGCCGACGCGAGCACCCGCGCCACGACGTCGTACTTGGCCCGCTTGCTCGGGCGGATGTGCAACTCGGGCTGCGGATCGTTATCCGCTTCGCGCCGGAAGTAGGCGTCGAGCATGTCGAAGTCCGGCACTGGAGTGCCGTTCCACAGCACCGTGCCGTCGAAGTCGATCTCGAGCTGGATGACCACGGGTTGCACCAGCGATGGCGCGTTCGAGGCCCGCGGCATGTCCAGCTTCACGGCGTGCGTCATCACCGGGATCGTGATGATGAACATGATCAGCAGCACCAGCATGACGTCGATCAACGGCGTCATGTTGATGTCCATCATCGGTTCGTCTTCGCCGCCGCCAATGCTCATGCTCATCTGAATCTCTCCTCTGGCCCGAAGCGGCGTTCAGCGGGCCAGCGCCCGGTCCGGCTCGGTGATGAAACCGACCTTCTGGATCCCGCCGCGCTGGGCAGTCACGATCACTCGGCCGACGTACTCGTAGGCCGCATCCCGGTGGCCGCGAACGTGAACTTCCGGCTGCGGGTCCATGACGGCCACCTGCTTGATGCGCTCGAGCAGAGCCTCCTGGTTGGGTATCCGGGCCGTGTTCCAGTAGATGTTGCCGTCCTTGTCCACCGCGATGTTGATGTTCTCGGGCTTCGTCTGCGTCGGAATGTTGGCCGCCTTCGGCAACTCCACCGGGACCGACTGCGTGATGACCGGGATGGTGATCAGGAAGATGATCAGCAGCACCAGCATGACGTCCACGAGAGGCGTCACGTTGATCTCAGAGATCGACTTGTCCTCGTCGTCCAGCCCGCCGCCGCCTGTCGTGATTGACATTCCCATCGTCTCGGTCTCCCGCAGTCCGTGGCGCGATTACTTCTTGCCGCCGGCGATGACCTTGGCGCCCGCGCCTTCGACGCGCGAGCCGCTGACGATCACCTGCTCGAGGTCGCTGGCGAACAGCTTGACCTTCTCCATGATCTGCTTGTTGCGGCCGAGCAGGTAGTTGTAACCGAGCACCGCCGGGACGGCGACCGCGAGGCCGATGGCCGTCATGATCAGCGCCTCGCCGACCGGGCCGGCCACCTTGTCGATGCTCGCCTGGCCGGCGACACCGATCGCGACCAGCGCGTGGTAGATGCCCCAGACGGTGCCGAACAGGCCGATGAACGGCGCCGTCGAGCCGGTGGTGGCCAGGAACGGCAACTGGGTCGTGAGCGCGCTGCCGATGCGGGCGACGCCGCGGGCGATCACGTTGTCGATCCACTCGTGCAGCGGCACCTGCTGCGTCATCCGCGAGTCGTGGTGCTCGGCCGAGTCGATCGCTTCGGACGCAATGGCCTTGAAGATGTTGCCCTTGCCCGTCAGCTTGTTGACGCCGTTCTTGATGTTGTCGGCCGCCCAGAAATTCTTCTCGGCTTCCGCGGCCTGCTTGAGCAACCGGCGCTGTTCCCACCACTTGGTGAAGATGATGAACCACGAATACGCGGACATCAGCGCGAGCAGGATCAGCACGCCTTTGGCGATGAAGTCTCCCTGAGCCCACAGGGCCTGGAGTCCGTACGGATTGTCGACAGTGACGCTATCAGTGGCCATGGGGGTCTCTTCCTCTAACGAAACGTTTACTTGTCTGGTTGGGCTGGGGCGGTTTTTCGGCCTGCGAGCCGATCAGTCTGTCAGCTTGAACGTGACCTGGAAGGTGTGCCACATGGAAACGGGCTTGCCGTCTTCCTTGCCGGGCACGAGGCGCCAGTTGCGCTGGACTTCCTTGACCGCAGCCTCGTCGAGCTTCGGGAAGCCGCTGCTCTTGGCGACCTGCACCTCGCCGACGCGCCCGGTGTCCAGCACGAACACCTTCAACGTGACCGTGCCCGCCTCGCCTGCACGGCGCGACGCGGGCGGATATTCCGGTTGCGAGATGCGCGCACCGCGGCCGACGGTGGACGGCGGCGTCTTGACGACCGCCTTCTCGACCGGTTTCGGTGCCGCCGGCGGCGGCGCGGCGACGGGGCGCTCAGAAGTGACGTTGGTGATGGCCGTCGTCGGGCCGGCATCGACCGGGATCTCGATCGAGATTTCCGGCGGCGGCACGTAAGGCGGCGGCGTGTCGATTTCCGGCGGCGGCGGCGGTGGCTCTTCCTCGTCCGGCAGTTCCTCGATCAGTCGCGTCTCGACCGGGCCGAGCACGACCTCGACGACTTTCTTGCCGAGCCCCGAAGCGAGCACGTAGACGAACAGCACGTGGATCAGCACCACGAGCGCAAATGCTGCCAGGCGCTTGTTGTTCTTTGCCGGGTCGTCGATCGAGTACTGGTAAGCCACTTCCCCTCCACTGCCGTGGGGTCTTTTCTATTGGGATCGTTCTGGATCCGCCCCCGGGAGCGACCCGGGGCTACCGACACTACAAGAGCCGCATGGCGGTCGCAACCCCTTGCGCGGGCGCGAACTCTACCGACGCAGGCGCGTCAAAACAATAGCCATCGCGATTCAATCCCGATCACTGGCCCTGTACAGCCAAGCGCAGGCCGCGGTCCGTCACCGCACCGAGCGAGGCGCTGCTGACGAGTTCCGCATACTTGGCCAGTACGCCCCGCGTCGCGTAGGGCGCGGGTGGGCGCCATTCGCTGCGGCGTCGCTCGAGTTCGGCCCCCTCGACGTGCAGCGCAAGCTCGCGGGTCGTCGCGTCGATGCTGATCGCGTCCCCATCGCGGACCAGCGCGAGCGGGCCGCCCGCCGCGGCTTCCGGTGACACGTGCCCCACGACAAACCCGTGGCTGCCGCCCGAAAAACGGCCGTCCGTGATCAGCGCCACCTGGTCGCCGAGCCCCTTGCCCATGATGGCCGCCGTCGGGCTCAGCATTTCGCGCATCCCGGGTCCGCCGCGCGGACCCTCGTAGCGCACGACGATCACGTCGCCGGCACGAATCGTGCCGTCAAGGATCGCCTGCAGCGTCGCCTCCTCGCCATCGAACACCCGCGCGCGCCCGGCGAACCGCAGGCCTTCCTTGCCGGTGATCTTGGCCACGGCGCCTTCCGGCGCCAGGTTGCCGTACAGCACGACCAGGTGACTCTCGGCCTTGATCGGGTCGGCCAGCGGCCGGACGATCTGCTGGCCGGCGGGATACGGCTTCACGCCACGCAGATTCTGCGCCAGCGTCTTGCCGGTGACCGTCAGGCAGTCGCCGTGCAGCAGTCCGGCCTGCAGCAGGACCTTCATCAATGGCTGGATGCCGCCGATGCGGATCAGTTCCGACATCGAGTAGCGGCCGCTCGGTCGCAGGTCCGCGAGCACGGGCACCCGGGCGCCGATGCGCGTGAAATCATCGAGCTCGAGTTCGATCCCGGCCGCGTGCGCAATCGCGAGCAGGTGCAGCACCGCGTTGGTGGAACCCGCCAGTGCAATCGTCACGACGATCGCATTTTCGAAGGCCTCGCGGCTCAGGATGTCGGACGGCTTGATGCCGCGGCGCACCAGGTTGACCGCCGCGCGTCCTGCGCGCTCGGCGTCCTGACGCTTGTGGCGCGAGACCGCCTCCTGGGCCGAGCTGTTCGGCAGGCTCATGCCGAGGGCCTCGATCGCCGAGGCCATCGTGTTCGCGGTGTACATCCCGCCGCAGCTGCCCGGGCCCGGGATCGCGGTGCGCTCCACGTCGCGCAGCTGGCGGTCCGTCATGGCACCGCGCGCGTGCGCGCCGACGGCCTCGAAGACCGAGACGATGTCGCGACGCTCGGCGCCCGGCCGGATCGTGCCGCCATAAACGAAGACGGCGGGCCGGTCGAGCCGCGCGATCGCCATCATGCAGCCGGGCATGTTCTTGTCGCAGCCGCCGAGCGCGACGAGCCCGTCGAAACCCTGGGCGCCGACCACCGTCTCGATCGAGTCCGCGATCACCTCGCGCGACACCAGCGAGTAACGCATGCCGGGCGTGCCCATTGAAATGCCGTCGGAGACGGTGATCGTGCCGAAGATCGTGCTCTTGCCGCCCGCCGCCTCGGCACCTTTCGCGGCCGCATCGGCGAGGCGGTCGATGTGCATGTTGCAGGGCGTCAGCGTGCTCCAGGTCGACGCGATGCCGACCTGCGTGCGGCGGAAATCGCGGTCGTCGTAACCGACCGCCCGCAGCATCGCCCGGCTCGGGGTCTGCTTGACGCCGTCGAAGACGATCCGGGAATGGGCGCGCGGATCGGGACTGGCTTTCGACCTGGACCTGGACGTGGTCTTGGACTTGGGCTTCGGCATGAGATCAGCACTCCTGGCCAAGCTGTGAATTCTGACGCATTTCGCGTCCGAGATCAGGATCGCGCGGAAGTCATTGACGTTGGTGCGCGTCGGACCGGTGACCAGCGAGTCGCCGAGCGCCTCGAAAAGCGCATGTGCGTCGTTCGCCTCGAGGTCGCGTGCGGGCGATCGGCCCAGTCGGCTGGCTCGCTCGAGCGTATCCGGACGCCAGAGCGCGCCGGCGATCGGATCCGTGCCATCGACGCCGTCGGTATCGGCCGCGAGCGCATATACGCCCGCCATCGGTCCGAGTTCGAGACCGAATCCAAGCAGGAACTCCACGTTCCGCCCGCCGCGGCCCGTGCCGCGCACCGTGACCGTCGTTTCACCGCCGGAGAGCAAAACGCAGGGCGTCTCATACGGCCGGCCCTGCTCCGCAACGTGCCTCGCGAGACGGGCCGCGTCTCTGCCGACCTCGCGCGCTTCGCCTTCGATGCGGTCCGAAAGCACGTGCGCTGCGATGCCGGCCTGCTCGACGACGCGAGCCGCGGCCGCGAGCGATTGCGCGGGCGTCGCGATCAGCTGGAACTGCGCGCGGGCGAGCCGCGGATCGCCCGGCTTGACGGACTCGTAGCGGCCCGCCTCCAGCCCCTCGCGCACGACCCCGGGCACGGTGATGCGGTGTCGATCCAGGATTTCCAGCGCCTCCGCGCAGGTCGTTGGATCGGCCACGGTGGGACCGGACGCGATGTCGCCGGGGGCGTCCCCCGGGACGTCCGAAATGGCCAGCGTGACGACTCGGGCCGGATGGCACGCGGCGGCGAGGCGCCCGCCCTTGATCTGCGACAGATGGCGTCGCACGCAATTGATCTCGCCGATCGTCGCGCCGCAAGCCAGCAGGTCCCGCGTGATCCGGCGCTTCTCGTCGAGCGTGAGACCGGGCACCGGCAACGGCGCCAGGGCCGAACCGCCGCCGGACAACAGGCAGATGACGAGGTCGTCCGGCGTCAGTCCCGCAACCAGCTCGAGCATTCGCGCTGCGGCCTGCAGGCCTGCGGAGTCCGGTACGGGGTGGCTGGCCTGCAGCACGTCGAGCCGCGGACAGTGCACCTCGTGGCCCGCGGCGGTCACGACGGCACCTGTAAGCTCCCCGCGCCAGTTCTCGTCTACCGCCCGCGCCATCGCAGCGGCCGCCTTGCCCGCGCCGACGACGATCGTGCGGCCCTTGGGGGGAAGCGGCAGGCAACGCGGCACGCAGAGTGCTGGTTGAGCTGCGGCCACCGCGGCGTCGAAGGCTGCTTTCAGCAGCGTTGCGGCGGCGTCGGCTTTCATTGCGCGGCACCGGGTCCGGCGATGCCGCGCCGCATCGTGGCGAATGTCCAGGCACCCCACGCGATCAAAGCCACCGGCAGCAGCATCACCCAGGCCTCCAGGCCCGGGCTCACCCGCCGCAACGCGTAGTAGACGAGGATCGCGACGGGCGGCGCGATCAGTCCGCGCAACCCGGTCAGCGTCACGTGCAGCGCCATGTAACGCGTCTCCTCGCCTCGCGGCGCGAAATCATTGTGACCGAGCGACCAGCCCAGGCTGCCGGCCGCCAGCGACGCCCCCATCAGCAGCGCGCCCGGCCAGAGCAGCCAGTCCAGCCTGGCGAGCACGGCAATCGCGAGCACGATCGACCCCGCCACGGCGAGCCGCGAATGCACGGCACGAAACGTGATCACGTGGTGGCGATCGAGGAAGCGCGCCCACGGCTGGATGGCGAGCGGCATCACCAGGATCGGCACGGCCGCGGTGATCGCGACCTGCACCATCTCGGAGGCCTGCAGCACGTCATCGAGGCACACGACCAGCAGCGGCGTCAGCATCAGGTGTCCGGCGCCGAACACGGACATCGCGAACATGTAACGCCGGAAAGTGACGTCCGTCGCCAGCAACTGGCGCACGCCGCCGAGGTCGAATCGCGCGCCCTCGCGAACCCGCTCGAGCTCGTCCGACAGCAGGCGCTTCTCCTGCCGGACCCGGAAGCGCTTGAACGCGACGCTGCCGCCGAGACCGCATGCAGCGGCCGCAAGGATCGCGGCCCGGTACCAGGGGTCATCGTGTTCCAGCAGCCAGCCGAGCACCACGCCCGACACTGCGAGCGCAATCGAGCCGTTGATCATGATCTGGCCCGTGACCCGGGCGCGCAGGTGCCGCGGGTAGTTCACGCTCCAGACGACCGAGCGCACCGTGTCCACGCCAGCCCACAGCAAGCGCGCCGCACCGTAGAGCACCAGGAACGCGATCAGCCCGAGGCCGCCGACCGGCAGCAACGCCAGCGCGCCGACGCAGACCGCCATCGCGACCAGCAGCGGTCGCAGGAACTCGATCTTCGGGCGCCCTTGCGCGCGGCGCGCGTAGACCAGGCTCGCGAGGTTCGCCCAGGCCGGAGCGGCGCTGACGACCGCGAGCACGAGGTCGACGACGATGCCCGCGACCGCGTCGCCGAACAGCGACCGGACCATGACCGCCGCCGTGCCGCCTTCGATGACGCCGAGGCACAGGTAGATCAGCGTCCACGCGCGACGCTCGTATCTGAGGTCCATGGCGGCGGCGGGACGCGATCAGCCGTAGCGTTCGACCAGCAAGGCGTGCAATGCGCGGATCGTCTGCGGTTCGGCGCCGACCGGCCGGCCGGGGCGGTCCTTGGGGTTCCAGCCGTACAGGTCGAGGTGCAGCCAGTCCGCGGTCTCGGTGACGAAGCGCCTCAGGAACAGCCCACCGATGATCGCGCCCGCGAACGTGGAGCCGGAGACGTTGTTGACGTCCGCGATCTTGCTCGCGATCTCGTCGTCGTAGCCGTTCCAGAGCGGCATCGGCCAGAGCGGATCCGCGAGGCGCCGGCCGTGGCGCAGCGTCGCGGCGACGGTCTCCTCGCGCGAGCCGAACAGCGCCGGCAACTCGGGCCCCAGCGCGACGCGCGCGGCGCCCGTCAGCGTTGCGAAGTCCACGAGCAGGTCCGGTCGCTCGGCGTCGGCCGCAGCGAGCGCGTCGGCCAGCACGAGGCGACCCTCGGCGTCGGTGTTGCCGACCTCGACCGAGATGCCTTTGCGCGTCCGCAGCACGTCACCCGGTCGGTAGGCATTTCCCGAGATTGCATTTTCGACGGCTGGCACGAGCACTCGCAGGCGCACCGGCAGCGCGCTCTCCATGACCGCGCGCGCCAGCGCGAGCGCGCAGGCAGCCCCGCCCATGTCCTTCTTCATCAGCAGCATGCCGGCCGCGGGCTTGATGTCCAGGCCGCCGGAATCGAAGCAGACGCCCTTGCCGACCAGCGTCACCTTCGGCGCGGCCGGATCGCCCCACTGGAAGTCGATCAGTCGCGGCGCCGACGCCGCGGCCTGCCCCACCGCGTGGATCGCCGGAAAACCCTCGCGCAGCGCATCGCCCAGGATGACGCGACCCTGCGCACCGTTGTGCTCGGCCAGCGCCATCGCCTCGGCCGCCAGGCGCTCCGGCGTCAAGTCGGCGGCCGGCGTATTGATCAGGTCGCGCGCCATCCCAAGCGCGGCAGCGATGCGCCGCACGTAGGCCATGTCCGCGAGCTGCGGCGGGACCAGCGTGGCCGCCGGCGCCGGGCGCGGCTTGCTGCGATAACGTTCGAATCGATAGCTGCCGTAAGCCCAGCCGAGGGCCGCCGCCGTCGCAGCCTGCGCGGCGAGCGGCGTTTCGATCCGCCATGCGCCGGCCGGCAACCGATCGACCGCGCCGGCGAGGTGCCAGAACTCGAGCTCGTCGAGCGTTGTGAGCGCGCCCAGGCCGAGCACGGCTGCGCGCACTTCACCGCGGCCGTCGGCCAGGCAGGCGACCTGGTGGCGCTCGGCCTTGAAATTCAGCGCGGCGAGCCAGCTGCGCGTCGCGTCGTCCTGCGCGGCGAGCCACGCGTCGCGTTGTGTTTCGGTCACCAGCCAGAGCGGCCGGGCGGCGGAGAGATCACGTTCGGCGAACATAGTGCCGACAGCTTAGCCCAAGTTCTTTTTGCAGTGCGGTTGACAATGAGCCGGGCGCTATGCTGCTATCCATATCGTCGCGCCGACCTTTCCAAGCAGGCTCAATGATGGAGTTCGAGGCCCCGACCACTGCGTATGCCTCCCCGGCCGTTCCGCTGCCGGGCCTGCTGCTTGCCCTGCTGGCGCTGCTTCCCCTGCGGAGGTGCGGGGCCCCGGGCTGAAGGCGCCAACAAGGCGCAGACGGACACCAGGAACCCCGCACCGGACACGATCCGGCGCGGGGTTCTTCGTTTTAACAGACCTGATCATCGTTGACCGACACGAGGAGTTTTCAAGATGCGTGCGTACTCGAAGAAAGACGTGGACAAGAAGGCCCTGAAGGGAGCCCGGATCGCCGTCGTCGGCTATGGCAGCCAGGGTCGCGCGCATGCGTTGAACCTGAAGGATTCCGGCTACGACGTCGTGATCGGCGTCCGCAAGGGCGACAGCTGGAAGAAGGCGAAGAAGGACGGTCTCGCCGTCGCGACGCCGGCCGACGCCGTCAAGGGCGCGACGCTGGTGGCACTGCTCACCCCCGACACGACCCAGGCCGAGAACTACAAGGAGATCCTGCCGAACCTCGCCCAGGGCGCCACGCTGCTGTTCGCGCACGGCTTCAACATCCACTTCAAGCAGATCAAGCCGCGCAAGGACCTCGACGTCGTGCTGATCGCGCCCAAGGGTCCCGGCGATCTGGTGCGCCGCCAGTACACGCAGGGTCGCGGCGTGCCGTGCCTGATCGCGGTCGCGCAGGACGCCTCCGGCAAGGCGCAGGCCAAGGCGCTCGCCTATGCCGACGGCATCGGCGGCACGCGCGCCGGCGTCATCGAGACGACGTTCAAGGAAGAGACCGAGACCGACCTGTTCGGCGAGCAGGCCGTGCTGTGCGGCGGCGCCACCGAGCTGGTGCTGAAGGGCTTCGAGACGCTGACCGAGGCTGGCTACCAGCCGGAAGTCGCCTATTACGAGTGCCTGCACGAGCTGAAGCTGATCGTCGACCTGCTGCACGAAGGCGGACTCGCCAAGATGCACCAGTACATCTCCCACACGGCCAAGTGGGGCGACCTGACCCGCGGCCCGCGCGTCGTCAACGCGGGCACCAAGAAGGAGATGAAGAAGATCCTCAAGGAAGTGCAGGACGGCACGTTCGCGCGCCAGTGGATCCGCGAGAACAAGACCGGCCGCCGCAAGTACGACGCGCTGATGAAGAAGGATCTCGCGCACCCGATCGAGAAGGTCGGCGTCGCCTTGCGCGCCCGCATGCCCTGGTTGAACGAAGGCCGCTAACGCCGGCCGAGAGAGGTGAAGCCGATGTCCACGCCCGATCCGAACCGCGTCCTGATCTTCGACACGACGCTGCGCGACGGCGAGCAATCGCCGGGCTGCAGCATGACGCAGCCTGAAAAGCTGCGAATGGCGCGCGCGCTGGCGGAACTGGGCGTGGACGTCATCGAAGCCGGCTTCCCGGCCGCCTCGCGCGGCGACTGGGAAGCCGTGCGCGAGATCGCCCGCGAGGTGCGCGGTCCGATCATCGCCGGCCTCGCCCGCTGCAACCGCGAGGACATCGACAAGGCGTGGTCGGCGGTGCGGGAAGCGGCGAAGCCGCGCCTGCACGTGTTCCTCGCCACCAGCGCCATCCATCGCGAGCACAAGCTCAACATGGCCAAGGAACAGATCATCCACACGGCCGTGGAAGGCGTTCGCTACGCGCGCAGCCTGTGCGCCGACATCGAGTTCTCGCCGGAGGACGCGTCGCGGACCGAGCTCGAGTTCCTGCGCGAGGTCGTCGAGGCGGTCATCGAGGCCGGGGCCACGACGATCAACGTGCCGGACACCGTCGGCTACACGGTGCCCGAGGAGTTCCACGAGGTCTTCGACTACTTGAAGAAGCACGTCAAGGGCGCCGAGCGCGTGACGTTCAGCGTCCACTGCCACGACGACCTCGGCATGGCCGTCGCCAACAGCCTCGCGGCGGTGCGCGCCGGGGCGCGGCAGATCGAGTGCACGATCAACGGCATCGGCGAGCGCGCGGGCAACTGCTCGCTCGAGGAAGTCGTGATGGCGATGAAGACCCGCGAGGCGCTGTTCGGCCTGCGCACCGGCATCGACACGAAACGCCTGTTCCCGACCAGCCGCCTGCTGTCGAGCATCACCGGCATGCCGATCCCGCGCAACAAGGCCGTGGTCGGCGAGAACGCGTTCGCGCACGAGTCGGGCATCCACCAGCACGGCATGCTCAAGCACCACTCCACCTACGAGATCATGCGGCCCGAGGACGTGGGCCTCTCGCGCACCCATCTCGTGCTCGGCAAGCACAGCGGCCGCGCGGCGCTGCGCGAGCGCATCAAGGAACTCGGCTTCGAGCTCGGCGATGCCGAGCTCGCCCGCGTGTTCGAGGACTTCAAGGCGCTCGCCGACAAGAAGAAGGAACTGTTCGACGGCGACCTCGAGGCGCTGGTGCTGCGCGCCGAGTTCGGCGAAACAGGTCCCTGGCACCTCGAGAGCCTGCACGCCGAGAGCAATTCCGGCGGCGGCGCGCGCGCGCGCGTCGGCCTGCGCCACAACGACGGGCGCATCCTGTCGCAGGAAGCGAGCGGCGACGGACCCGTGGACGCGGCCTTCAAGGCCGTGGAGACCGCGACGGACGTGTTCGTCAAGTTGCGCAAGTTCGAGGTGCGCAGTGTGTCCATGGGCGAGGACGCCCAGGGCGAGGCGGTCGTGACCGTCGAGCACAATGGCCGCGCCTACCGTGGCACGAGCGTCACGACGGACATCGTCGAGTCGGGCGTCCGCGCGTTCATCGAGGTCGTCAACCAGATCGATTCGCCGCGGGCGACGGCCGCCCGCGCCAGTGCGAGCACCGTGGAGACTGCATGACTGCCCGAACGCTTTTCGACAAGGTCTGGGACCGCCACGTCGTCGTGCCCGAGACGCCGGACACGCCGGCCGTGCTGTACATCGACCTGCACCTGACGCACGAGGTCACCTCCCCGCAGGCGTTTTCCGTGCTGCGCGGCCGCGGCCTCAAGGTGCGGCGACCGGACCGGACACTGGTGACGATGGACCACTCCACGCCGACGGATCGCGCGCAGATCTTCGGCGGCGTGCCGATCGCGCTCGAGTCGGCGGCGCAGCAGATCCGCCAGCTCGAGCGGAATTGCGCCGAGTTCGGCCTCGACCTGATCGGCCTGCAGGACGACCGGCGCGGCATCGTGCACATCATCGGGCCGGAACTCGGCGCCACGCAGCCCGGCAAGACGATCGTCTGTGGCGACAGCCATACCAGCACCCACGGCGCATTCGGCGCGCTGGCTTTTGGCATCGGCACGACCGAGGTGGGGTACGTGCTCGCCACGCAGTGCCTGCTGCAGCGCAAGCCGAAGACCCTCGCGATCGAGGTCGCGGGCCGGCTCGGCCCGGGCGTGGCCGCGAAGGACCTCGTGCTGGCGATCATCGGCCGGATCGGCGTCAACGGCGGCACCGGCCACGTGATCGAGTACCGTGGCCCGGCCATCGAGGCGCTGTCGATGGACGAGCGCATGACGGTCTGCAACATGTCGATCGAGGCCGGTGCCCGCGCCGGCATGGTGGCACCCGACCAGACGACGTTCGATTACCTGGCGGGCCGTCCGCGAGCACCGCAGGGCGAGGCCTGGGAGCGTGCCGTGGCCGACTGGCGCACGCTGGTGACCGAGTCCGGCGCAACTTTCGACCAGACGGTCCGGCTCGACGCCGGCGCCGTCGAACCGATGGTCACCTACGGCACGAACCCGGGCATGGTCGCGCCGATCTCGGGTCGCGTGCCCGAGCGTCCGGGCGACCCGGCCTTCGCGCAATCACTGCGCTACATGGGCCTCGAGCCCGGCGAGTCGTTGCGCGACAAGTCGGTGCAGGTGGTCTTCATCGGCAGCTGCACGAATGCGCGGATCTCCGATCTCGAGATCGCCGCGCGAGTGCTGGCGGGCCGCAAGATCGCGCCGGGGGTGCGAGCCCTCGTCGTGCCCGGCTCGCAGCAGGTCAAGCGCGAAGCCGAAGCGCTCGGCTACGCCCAGGTGTTCATCGACGCCGGCGCCGAGTGGCGCGAGTCCGGCTGCTCGATGTGCCTCGGCATGAACGGCGACACGGTCCCGCAGGGCCAGTACTGCGTCAGCACGAGCAACCGCAACTTCGAGGGTCGCCAGGGCACCGGCGCACGCACGCTGCTCACGAGCCCGGCCACGGCGGCGGCGACCGCCGTGCGCGGCCGGATCACCGATCCGCGCGAATTCATCCACTGAGACACGAAATGGATCCGATCACCGTCATCCGTTCGCGCACGGTCGTGATGCCGTCGAGCAACATCGACACCGACCAGATCATTCCGGCGCGATTCCTGACCACGACCACGCGCGAGGGACTCGGCGCGGCACTGTTCGCCGACTGGCGCTACGCGGCCGATGGGCAGCCGAACCCGGATTTCGTGCTGAACCGGCCGGAGGCGCGCGGCTGCGCGATCCTGGTCGCCGGTCGCAACATCGGCTGCGGCTCGTCGCGCGAGCACGCGCCCTGGGCCCTGCTCGATCACGGCTTCCGCGCGGTCGTCAGCACCGAGATCGCCGACATCTTCCGCAGCAACAGCCTGAAGAACGGACTGCTGCCGGTCATCGTCGACGCCGACACCCACGCGTGGCTGCTCGCGAACCCCGGCGCGGAGGTCGAAGTCGACCTGCCGGCGACGACGCTGCGCTTGCCGAACGGCCGCACGGCGAGCTTCCCGATCGAGGCCTTCTCGCGCTACTGCCTGATGAACGGCGTCGACGAACTGGGCTACCTGTTGAGCCAGGCCGACGCGATCACCGCGTACGAGAGGCGCGCCGGATGAAGGCACGCATTGCCGTGCTCGGGGGCGACGGTATCGGCCCCGAAGTGACCGCGGAGGCGGTCCGTGTGCTTGCCGCCGTCGCGACCCGTTACGGCCACGAGTTCGAGTTCGTCGCCGCGCTGGTGGGCGGCGCCGCGATCGACGCCTCGGGATCACCGCTGCCGCCGCGCACGATCGATGCCTGCCGGACCAGCGCTGCCGTTCTGCTGGGTGCCGTCGGCGGGCCGCAATGGTCTGACCCGTCCGCGCGCGTGCGTCCCGAACAGGGCCTGCTCGACCTGCGGCGCACGCTGGGGTTGTTCGCCAACCTGCGACCGGTGCGCACGATTCCGGAAATGCTCGAGGCCTCCCCGCTCAAGCCCGAGGTGATCCGGGGCGTGGACATCATGGTCGTGCGCGAATTGACGGGCGGCATCTACTTCGGCCGCAAGAGCCGCACGGCCCACGAGGCCGAGGACGTCTGCAGCTACACGGCGGCCGAGATCGAGCGCGTGACGCGGGTCGCCGGCCGACTGGCCATGGCGCGCCGCAATCGCATCATCTCGGTGGACAAGGCCAACGTGCTCGAGACCTCGCGGCTGTGGCGCGCGGTCGTCGAGCGGGTGCTCGCCGAAGAGTTCCCGTCCGTCGAGCTCGAGCACATGCTGGTGGATGCCGCGGCCATGCACCTGATCAAGCGCCCGACCAGCTTCGACGTGCTGCTGACGGAGAACATGTTCGGCGACATCCTGACCGACGAGGCCTCGATGCTCGCCGGCTCGCTCGGGTTGCTGCCGTCGGCGTCGCTCGGCGACGGCAGCGTCGGACTCTACGAACCGATCCACGGATCGGCACCGGACATCGCCGGTCGTGGCATCGCAAATCCATTCGGCACGATCCTGAGCGCAGCGATGCTGCTGCGTCACTCGCTGGGCCTCGAAGCGGAAGCGATCGCGGTCGAGGACGCCGTCACGGCCGCCCTGGCCAGCGGGGTGCGAACCGCCGACATCGCCCAGCCGGGCTCGACCGCCGTCGGCAGTCGGGAGGCTGGGGACGCCGTCCTGGCCGCGCTTTCAAGCTCGAATTTCAAGCGCTAAATAGTCAGTAAAAACAGACAATTACCGGTTTATTAAGAGAAAGCACATAACCAGCCCCGGCGAGCGTCAGGCCAGGGCTCGTCCGGCGCCCAAAGACCCTTCCAACCCTCGGAAATCCGGCGCTATACTGCGCGTCCGCGGACGGTACCGCGCCGTTCGCCGCCCTGGTTCCAGGGCCGATTAGATGAGGACTTGAGTCGGGTTAGTCTTTGCCTCAGGGATTGAGGCAACTCGGGTCCTGTCTCGGAAGGCCGGCTGCAGAGCCGGCCTTTCTTTTATATTCGATCGCATGTCCCATCGCTCGCGAATGCTGACTCGGCCTGCATCGATCACGCGCCGGGTGCTCGCGATCGCTGCGGTCATCGGTGTCGGCGTCCTGCTCGCTGCGTCGCGCACGCTCGCTGCTGAGCCGGACACAGATTCGTCGGCACCATTGGTCGCGGCTGCGTCCGACCTCAAGTTCGCGCTCGACGAGATCCTCGAACGCTTCCGCGCCGACACGGGCATCGCGGCACGCGTCGCCTACGGCTCGTCGGGAACCTTCGCACGGCAGATCATGCGCGGGGCCCCTTACGAGATTTTCCTGTCCGCCGACGAGCAGTACGTCCAGGAACTGCACGCGCAGGGCCTCACTCGCGGCTCGGGCGATCTTTACGCGATCGGTCGCATCGCGCTGTTCGTGCCCACCGGCTCGCCGCTCGTGCCCGACCCGCGGATGGACGATCTCGCGCGCCGCCTTGCATCGGGCCAGCTGGGGCGATTCGCGATTGCCAACCCGGAGCATGCGCCGTACGGTCGTGCGGCCGAGCAGGCGCTGCGCGCGCGTGGCCTCTGGGCGACGCTGCGTCCGCGGCTGGTGCTCGGCGAGAACGTTGCGCAAGCCGCCCAGTTCGCCAGCGGTGGCGACACCGAGGGCGGCCTCATCGCCTACTCGCTGGCCCTGTCGCCGGAGCTGCGCCGGCGCGGCACGTTCGCGCTGATCCCGGACTCGATGCACGCGCCGCTGCGACAGCGCATGGTGCTGTTGCAGGGCGCCACGCCCGCGGCCGAGCGCTTGTACGAGTATTTGCGCTCGCCGCCCAGCCGCGAGATTCTCGCGCGCTACGGCTTCGTGCTGCCGGCGGAGTGAGGCTCGATGGATTGGACGGCACTCGGACTGTCGCTGCGGCTCGCCCTCGCCACGGTCGCGATCCTGCTGCCGCTGGCGTTCCTGCTCGCGCGCTGGCTGGCCTACGGCCGCTTCAAGGGACGCGGCTTCGTCGAGGCACTGGTCGCGTTGCCGCTGATCCTGCCCCCGACCGTGATCGGCTTCTACCTGCTGACCGCGTTCAGTCAGCAGTCGCCGCTCGGGCCGTTCTTCCAGTCGCTGCTCGGCCGACCGCTCGCGTTCAGTTTCGAGGGCCTGGTGCTGGCGTCCGTGCTCGTCAACCTGCCGTTCGCCGTGCAGCCGATGCAGAACGCGCTGGCCGCGATCCCGGGCAACCTGCGCGACGCGGCCCGCTGCTGCGGCCTGGCGCCGCTGTCGGTCGTCCGCCGCATCGAGTTGCCCCTCGCGCTGCCCGGCATCGCCACCGCCGTCGTGCTGACCTTCGCCCACACGCTCGGCGAGTTCGGCGTCGTGCTGATGGTCGGTGGCTCCATCCCGGGTGAAACGCGCACCATCGCGATCGCGATCTACGATCGCGTGCAGGCGTTCGACGACCACTCCGCCGGCGTCATGGCGCTGGTGCTGCTCGTGCTGTCGCTGGTGGCACTCGGCATCACCAACACGCTCGCACGGCGCATGGCCCGGCATGACTGAACCCCGCAACGTACGCGCAGCGCTGCACGTGCGGCTGCGGCAGTCGGCGCCGATCCCGCTCGACGTCGAGTTCGCCGTGCCGAACGGCTCGATCACGGCGTTGTTCGGCCCGTCCGGCAGCGGCAAGAGCACCGTGCTGCGCTCGATCGCGGGACTGTACCAACCGCTGCGAGGCCGAGGTCGTCAGCGCGGGCGAACGCTGGACCGACAGCGCGGCCGGCTATTCGCTGCCGACCCACCGGCGCCGCGTCGGGTTCGTGTTCCAGGACTACGCGCTGTTCCCGCACCTGACCGTGCGCGAGCAGGTTGGACTCGCGCTCGGCAATCGCCCGGCCGACGCCCGCCAGGCCCGGATCGACGAGCTGCTGGCGCTGGCGCGCCTCGACGGGCTCGCCGACCGCAAGCCCGCGACGCTGTCGGGCGGCCAGCAGCAGCGCGTGGCCCTGGCCCGGGCGCTCGCGCGCGACCCCGCCGTGTTGCTGCTCGACGAGCCGTTCGCCTCCGTGGACTGGGCGTTGCGCGATGCGCTGCGGCACGAGCTCAGGTCGCTGCAACGGGCGCTGTCGCTGTCGGTCGTGATCGTCACGCACGATTTCGAGGACGTCGCCAAGCTCGCCACCGACCTGGTGATGATCGACAACGGTGCAGTCGTGGCGGCGGGCACGGTCGAGGCCTTGACGGCGAGCGCGGCCCTGCCCGGCCTCGCCGGTCACTGGGAGCCCGCGGTGGCGCTCGACGCGGTCGTGGCGGATCACGACTCGCGGCGACAGCTCACGCACCTGCGGGCGCGCGACCTGCAGCTTTCGGTGCCGGCCATCGCAGCGCCGATCGCGGCGATCGTGCGCATCCGGATCGCCGCGCGCGAGGTCATCCTCGCCAGCCAGCGACCCGAGGGCCTGTCGCTGCACAACGTGATCGAGGCGCGCGTGCTGCGCGTCGAGCCGGCGTCGCACCCGGCCCTGCGACTCGTGCACCTGGCCGTCGGCGACACGCCACTGCTGTCGCTGGTCACGGTCGACGCCGTGCAGAGCCTGCAGCTCGCCGCCGATGCGCCGGTGCTGGCGCTGGTCAAGGCGGTGTCGGTGGAAGCCTTCGCTTAAGGACCGACGACGCCGAATCGCGCCGGAATCTGCGCGTAGAACAGCGACAGGTTCTCGCGGCGCACGAGCTCGAACAGCAACTGTGCTTCTTCGTCGGTGACGATGAACTCGACCTCGACGGTCAGCGTGCCCGCCAGCTCGAAGAAGCGCTCCTCGTGCAGCACGTGACGGCGGCCGAAGCCGGCCATGGCCCGGAACGCCGACCCGCCCCGCAGGCCGAGGCTGTTGGCCTGCTCCAGCAGCCATTCCCAGGCCAGGCGATGGTGCACACGTTCGTTCTCGTGCACGTAAAAACGCAGGATCGATCCGTTCCATGCCGGAACCTCCGCTCAATGCTGGGTTCTGAACCAGGCCATCGTGCCGATGCCGGCCAGCGTCATCAGCACCGAGCCGGCCAGGTGCGCCGTGGCCGCCCCGATCGCCCAGAGGGCGCGGCCCTGCTGCAGCAACGTGACGATCTCGGCCGAGAACGTCGAGAACGTGGTCAGGCCGCCGCAGAAGCCGGTGATCACGAGCAGCCGCCATTCGGGCGCCAGCGCCGAGTAGGTCGCGAAGAACGCGATCGCGAGGCCGACCAGGTAGCCGCCGATCAGGTTTGCCGCCAGCGTGCCCGGGGGGATGGCCGGCAACAGCGCGTTCAAGGCCAGGCCGAGCCACCAGCGCAAGACGGCGCCGAGGCTCGCACCGACGCAGATCGCTAGGATGGACTTCCACATGCGGCTGGACCCGCCGTGATCATGAACCCAGGCGGCGCGCGGCGTCGAGGCCAGCGGCCAGGTCGCGCACCAGGTCCGCCGGCGCCTCGATACCGACCGACAGGCGCACCAGCGCGTCCGAGATGCCCGCTCGCGCTCGAGCGGCCGCATCCATCGCGGCATGGGTCATGCTCGCCGGATGCGCGACCAGGCTCTCGACGCCGCCCAGCGACTCGGCGAGCGAGAACAGCCGAAGCTCCGCCAGGAACGCTCGCACGTGCTGCACCCCGCCGTGCAGCTCGAAGCTGACCATCGCGCCGAAGCCCTGCTGCTGCGCGCGCGCGATCGCGTGTCCCGGGTGGGTCTCGAGGCCGGGGTAATACACCCGGGCGACGGCCGGGTGGCTCGCCAGCAACCGCGCGATCTCGGCGGCATTCTCGCCATGCGCGCGCATCCGCGCGTGCAGCGTGCGCAGGCCGCGCAGCGTCAGGTAGCTGTCGAAGGCGGCACCGGTGACGCCGATGCAGTTGGCCCACCAGGCGAGCTTCTCCTGCAGCGCCGGGTCCGCGGCGATCACGGCGCCCCCCACGACGTCGCTGTGGCCGTTCAGGTACTTCGTCGTCGAATGCACGACGACGTCGGCACCGAGCGAGAGCGGCTGCTGCCAGACCGGCGACAGGAACGTGTTGTCGGCCACCACCAGCGCGCCCGCGGCGTGGGCCGCACTCGCCACCGCCGCGATGTCGACGATCCTGAGCAGCGGATTGCTCGGCGTCTCGATCCACACCATCGCCGGCCGGTCGGCCAGCGCCTCGGACAGCGCCTGCGGCTGCTGGAAATCCACGAAGCGCACGTCGAGCGAACCGCGCTCGCGCAGCGCATTGAAGAGCCGGTACGTGCCGCCGTAGCAGTCGTGCGGCACGACCGCGACCTGCCCGGGGCGGAACAACTGCGTCACGAGCCCGACCGCGGCCATGCCCGAACCCGTCACGACGGCGCCGGCGCCACCCTCGAGATCGGCCAGCGCGCCGGCCAGCGCATCGCGCGTCGGGTTGCCCGAGCGCGAGTAGTCGTAGGCGCGCTTCTCGCCGAAGCCGGCGAACGAGAACGTGGACGTCAGGTGGATCGGCGGCACCACGGCGCCGAACTGCGTGTCGGTATCGAGCGCGGCGCGCACCGTGCGGGTCGTGACTGAATGCGTCGGCGTTTTCGGGTCGTTGCTCATGCTCAATCGAGCGCCCGCGACAACACGTCGCGCAGCACCTCGGTCTCCTTCAGGAAGGCGTCGTGGCCGTAAATGGAACTGATCTCGACGAGGCTGCAGTTGCCGCCGTGCCGGTCGCGCAATTCGCGCATGTCCGAGATCGGCACCAGCTGGTCTTCCGTCACGCCGATCAGCGTGGTCGGCACGCGGATGGCCTCGGGCTCGACCCGGTGCAGGTCGATCGACTCGGACAGGCAGACGAAGGCCTCGGGGCGGTAATGCGCCGCGTAACTCTCGCCGCGCGCCAGCAGGTAGGCCTCGACCGGGAAGCGCAAGCCGTCGGCGGTCGCCTCGGGCGGGCCGGAGAACCGCTCCTCGAATTCGCGGGCGGAGCGGTAGGTCGCCATCGCCAGGGCCCGGGCCAGCACCAGGCCCCGGGCGCCTTCGCCGTGGCTGAGCGCATAGCGGACGATGGCTCGCTGCACGCTGCGCCAGGCCGTGGACATCGGGTGCGTGCGGTGGGCAGCGCTGAGCACGACGGCGTGGCGCACGCGTTCGGCATGGGCCTGCGCAAGCGCCAGCGTCACCATGCCGCCATACGACGCGCCGACGCTGGCCTGCAGGCGCTCGATGCCGAGGTGGTCGAGCAGCGCGACGAGGATTCGCGCCTGGTCGAACGCGCTGATCGTTGGAAAGGGCTCACCGGGCCGCGGTCCACTCGTGCGATGGCTGCCGCCGAGGAAATCGATGCCGATGACGCGGTAGCGGTCCGTGTCGAGCGCACGGCCGGGGCCGACCGCCTCCTCCCACCAACCGGGCGACTCCGGCTGCAGGCTGAAAACATTGCGGCCCGCCGAAATGCCGCCGAGCGCGGCCACGACCGGCGCGCCGCGGGCACCGGCGACGCGATAGGCAATCTCCACGCCCGACAGCTCTCCGCCCATGAACAGCGCCAGCGAGCCGGGCAGCGCCAGCTCGGCCTGCTGCCACTCGTAGGTCGCCGGAACGGGGGAATCTGCATCTCGCGCGGACATTGGACCGAATGGACTCCACGAGCGGCCGGACTGCGGCTGCGGCAGGCGTCGAGACCCCATTGGTTGCCACGATGAGCGGCCGCAGTTTAGGTGGCGGCGGCGCGCAGCGTCAAGGATCGGGCGGCGCATTGCGCGGCGGCCGCCGATGTATTAATGTGCTAACACGCTATTACACTGGAAACGCGCCTTGAAGACCCACCGCAGCCTGTCCCCGCGCCAGGAAGCCGCCGCCGAGCGCGCGCTGTTCCAGGCCATCCTCACGCTGCGCAGCGTCGAGGAGTGCCGTGATTTCTTCCGCGACCTGTGCACCCCCGCCGAGCTGCAGGCGCTGGCGGACCGCTGGGCGGTCGTCGGGCTGCTGCAGCGGGAGATTCCCTACCGCGAGATCCACCGCCAGACCGGGGTCAGCGTGACCACGATCGGGCGGGTCGCCCGTTATCTCGGGGCCGGCAATGGCGGCTACGCCCTCGCCGTCCGTCGCCTGCAGGAGCGCTGAAGTGGAACGCCAGCAACGGTTGCGGATCGCGATCCAGAAGTCCGGCCGCCTCACCGATCACTCGCTCGACCTGCTCGCACGGTGTGGCCTCAAGTACAGCCGCGGCAAGGACCAGTTGATGTGCTACGGCGAGAACATGCCGCTCGACGTGCTGTTCGTCCGCGACGACGACATTCCCGACCTGGTGCAGGAAGACGTCTGCGACCTGGGACTGGTCGGCATCAACGTCATCGAGGAGAAGCGCCTCGCGATGGCGGCCCGGGGCAGCCAGGCGCGCTTCGAACTGCTCCAGCGCCTCGATTTCGGCCGCTGCCGGCTCTCGCTGGCAGTGCCGGACGACTTCCCGTACGCCGGCCTCGCGAGCCTGGCCGGCCGCCGCATCGCCACGACGTACCCGCACGTGCTGGCGCGCTTCCTGCGCGAGAACTCGATCACGGCCGAGATCGTCACGCTGTCGGGCGCCGTGGAGATCGCACCGCGCCTCGGCCGGGCCGACCTGATCTGCGACCTGGTCTCGACCGGGTCGACGCTGACCGCCAACCACCTGCGCGAGGTCACGACCGTGCTGCAGAGCGAGGCGGCGCTGATCCGCACGCCGGTGCCACTGCCGGACGAAAAGGCCGACTGGGTGCGCCGCCTGCTGCTGCGCATCGACGGCGTGCAGCAGGTGCGCGAGAGCAAGTACATCATGCTGCACGCGCCCCGCTCCGCACTGCCGGAGATCCGCCGGCTGCTGCCCGGCAGCGAGTCGCCCACCGTGATTCCGCTCGACGGGCCCGGCGACAAGGTCGCACTGCACGCGGTCTGCCGCGAGAACGTGTTCTGGGAGACGCTCGAGAGCCTGAAGGCCGCCGGGGCCAGCGCGGTCCTCGTGCTGCCCGTGGAGAAAATGCTGCCATGAGCGCGACGCTGGCCATCCTGGACTGGGCTGAACTCGGCGCGGAGCGCCAGGCCGAGGTGCTGCGACGGCCGACGCAACGTGATGCCGCGGGACTGCTCGAGCGCGCCCGGCGCATCGTGACGGATGTGCAGGAGCGCGGTGACGCAGCCTTGCGCGAGTACACCGAGCAGCTCGACGGTGTCCGTCTCGACTCGTTCGCCGTGACGCCCGCGGAGTTTGCCGCCGCCGAGACTGCGTTGACGCAGGAGCAGCACACAGCGCTGCGCCGGGCGATCGGCACGGTCACTCGCTTCCACGAGACCCAGGTGCTCGGCGACGTGCGCGTCGAGACGTCGCCGGGAGTCGTCTGCGAACGGATGATCGTGCCGTTGAATGCGGTCGGCCTTTACGTGCCGGCCGGCACGGCGCCGCTGCCGTCCACGGCGATCATGCTGGCGATCCCGGCGCGCATCGCCGGTTGCCCGGTGCGGGTCCTCTGCACGCCGCCGCGACGCGATGGCACGGCCGACCCCGCCGTGCTCGTGGCGGCCCGGCTGTGTGGCATCGAGCGGGTGTTCAAGATCGGCGGCGCGCAGGCCGTGGCCGCGATGGCGTACGGCACGGCGAGCGTGCCGAAGGTCGACAAGATCTTCGGCCCGGGCAACGCCTGGGTCACGGCCGCCAAGCAGATCGTCGCGACCGATGCGCTGGGGGCCGCGCTCGACATGCCGGCCGGTCCCTCCGAAGTGCTGGTGATCGCGGATGCGTCGGCGCGCCCAGAATTCGTCGCGGCGGACCTGCTGGCGCAGGCCGAGCACAGTGAAGATGCGCAGGTCGTGCTGGTGACGACGTCGCGCGTGCTGGCGGTCGCCTGCGTCGCCGAGGTCGAGCGACAGATGGCCGCGCTGCCCCGTCGCGCGATCACCGCGCGCTCGATCGCCGAGAGCCGCGTGCTGGTCGTCGCGGACCTCGAAACGGCACTCGAGGTCAGCAACCGCTACGCGCCCGAGCACCTGATCCTGCAGGTCGAGTCGCCGCGCGACTGGCTCGGCCGCGTCCGCAACGCAGGCTCGGTGTTCCTCGGCGCGTGGACGCCGGAAACGATGGGCGACTATTGCAGCGGCACCAACCACGTGCTGCCCACCTACGGTCACGCGCGCGCCTACAGCGGATTGGGCGTGATCGATTTCGTCAAGCGGATCACCGTGCAGGAAGTCACGCCGGCGGGACTCGCCGATCTCGGGATCACGGCACGCACGCTCGCCCGGCTCGAGTCACTGGACGCGCACGCGAATGCAGTCACGGTGCGCCTCGACGCGATTGCGCGGGAGGCCGACGCATGAGTTCGGTGCTCTCCCTCGCGCGACCGGACATCCTGCAATTGCAGCCCTACCAGCACGCCACCTGGGATCCGTCGCTGGAGCGCATGCACGCCAACGAGATGCCGTGGCGCGCGCAGGGCGACAACACGGTGGCCGGGTTGAACCGCTATCCGGAGCCGCAGCCACGGGCGCTCGTCGAGCGGATGGCCCGGCTGTACGACGTGCCGGCCGGACGCGTGCTGGTCGGCCGGGGCAGCGATGAAGCGATCGACCTGCTGGTGCGGGCTTTCTGCCGCGCAGGCGAGGACAGCGTCGTCATCACGCCGCCGACCTTCGGGTTCTACAAGGTCGCGGCGCGGATCCAGGGCGCGACCGTCACCGAGGTGCCGTTGCTGCGCCCCGGCTTCGCGCTTGATGCGCCGGCCGTCATCGAGGCCGGGCGACGCGCCAAGATCGTGTTCCTGTGCTCGCCGAACAACCCGACCGGCAACCTGCTGGACGAAGAGCTGATGTTGCAGGTGTGCCGCGAACTGGCCAGCCACGCGCTCGTCTGCGTCGACGAGGCTTACGCCGAATTTGCCGGGCGCCCGAGCCTCACGGCGCGGCTCGACGAGTTGCCGAACCTGGTCGTGCTGCGAACCCTGTCCAAGGCCTATGCGCTCGCCGGCGCGCGACTCGGCACGCTGATCGCCAGCGAGGACGTCGTCGGTCTGCTGAAGCGGATCATTCCGCCCTATGCGATCCCCGCCTCCACCGTCGAGGAAGTGCTCGCGCTGACCGAAGCGCCGCAGCGCGCGATGGCGACGGCGCGGATCGAGGCGTTGCTCGCGGAGCGTGCGAAGATGCAGCAACGACTGCAGCGGATGCCGGTGGTCGCGCAGGTGTTCCCGTCGGACGCGAACTTCCTGCTCGTCGAGTTCCGCGATGCCCGGCGGGCGCTCGAGGCCGGCCGGTCGGCGGGCCTGCTGGTGCGTGATTTCAGTGCGGCCCCCGGCCTCGAGAACTGCCTGCGCATCTCGGTCGGCACGCCCGAGCAAAACGAGCGGCTGCTGGCCGCGCTGGAGGCCCTGTGAGCGGCGAGCGCATCCTGTTCATCGATCGCGACGGCACGATCATCGAGGAACCACCCGACGAGCAGGTCGACAGCCTGCAGAAGCTGCGGCTGTTGCCCGGAGTCATCCCAGCGCTGCTCGAGTTGCAGCGAGCGGGCTACCGGCTCGTGCTGGTCAGCAACCAGGACGGCCTCGGCACGCCGTCGTTCCCGGAGCCGTCGTTCCGCGAACCGCAGGATTTCCTGCGCGACCTGCTCGCTTCGCAGGGCATCGAGTTCGACGCGGAGTTCTTCTGCCCGCACTTCCCGGCCGACGGCTGCGAGTGCCGCAAGCCGCAGACCGGGCTGCTCACGCAATTCCTGGTCGAGCACACGCTCGATCCGCCGCACAGCTTCGTGATCGGCGATCGCGAAACGGACATGCAACTGGCCGCCAATCTCGGCATCGAGGGGCTGCGCGTGCTGGCCAGCGGCGCGGACGGCGCGACCTGGCCGGCCATCGTCGAGCGCCTGTGTCGCCTCGACCGCGGTGCGCAAGTGCGGCGCAGCACCAAGGAAACCGACATCGAAGTGACCGTCAATCTCGATCGGCCGGCGCCGGTCGCGATCTCGACCGGGATCGGCTTCTTCGACCACATGCTCGAGCAGATCGCGAAGCACGGCGAGTTCTCGCTGCAGGTCGCGTGCCATGGCGACCTCGAGGTCGACGAGCACCACACGGTCGAGGACTGCGCGCTGGCGCTCGGCCAGGCGCTGCGTGACGCGCTCGGCGACAAGCGCGGCATCGGCCGCTACGGCTTCGTGCTGCCGATGGACGAGGCGCTGGCCCAGGTGGCGATCGACCTCTCCGGGCGCTCGTATTCGGTCTTCACCGGCCGCTTCGGACGCGACGCGGTGGGTGGCCTGCCCACCGAGCTGGTCCCGCACTTCTTCCGCTCGCTGGCCGACAGCCTCGGCGCAGCGATCCACATCGAGGTCAAGGGCGAGAACACGCACCACATGGTCGAGGCGTGCTTCAAGGGCGTCGGGCGCGCGCTGCGTCGCGCGATCCGCGTGCAGGGCAACGAACTGCCGAGCAGCAAGGGCGTGCTGTGAGGATCGGCGCGTGAGCGACGTCGCGATCATCGACAACGGCGGCGCCAACATCGCCTCGCTGCGCTATGCGCTGGAGCGGCTCGGGGCCACCTCCCGCCTGACGGCCGACGCGGACGAACTGCGGGCGGCGTCCCGCGTGATCCTGCCCGGCGTGGGCGCCGCGGCGGATGCGATGGCGCGGCTGCGTGCCCTCGAACTCACCGAGCTGATCCCGGCGCTGACGCAACCCGTGCTGGGCATCTGCCTCGGCATGCAGCTGCTGTTCGCCAGCAGCGAGGAAGGCGACGACGGCGAGGACACCGAGTGTCTCGGGCTGATCGCGGAGCGCGTCGCGCGGTTCCCGCGCCGGCCGGACTACCCGGTGCCGCACATGGGCTGGAACCAGTTGCGCGTCGTCGCGCCGAACCCGCTGACCCGCGGCCTCGACGACGGCGCCTACGTCTATTTCGTGCACAGCTTCGCCGTGCCGACGGGGCCGTGGACGCTGGCGGCGACCGACTACGGTGGCGAGTTCTCGGCCGCAGTGCATCGCGATAATTTTTACGGCGTGCAGTTCCACCCGGAACGCTCGGCGCAGGCCGGCAGCCGCGTGCTGGCGAATTTCCTGGAGCTGGCCTGATGCTGCTGATTCCCGCGATCGACCTGCGCGGCGGACGCTGCGTGCGCCTGCTGCAGGGCCGCTTCGACGCGGAGACTGTCTATGCGACGGATCCAATCGAGATCCTCGGGCGCTACCGGGCGTTGGGCGCGAAGCTGATCCACGTCGTGGACCTCGACGGCGCGCGCCAGGGCTCGCAGGGCAATCGTGAGGCCATCGGACGTCTCGCCGCGGCCGACGCGCAGGTCGCGATCCAGGTCGGCGGCGGCGTACGCAGCCGCCAGGTGGCGGACGAGCTGCTTGCGCTCGGCGTGGCCCGCGTCGTCGTCGGCAGCGTCGCCGTGACCCAGCCGGACGAAGTGGCCGCCTGGCTGCGGGACCTCGGGCCGGAGCGGATCGTGCTGGCGTTCGATGTGCGCCTCGATGCGGGCCGCACGCCGCGGCTCGCGACCCACGGCTGGGAGCAGCAGACCGAGGCGAGCCTGTGGGATGCCGTCGAGCGCTACGTTCCGCACGGGTTGCGACACGTGCTGTGCACCGACGTGGCCCGCGACGGCGCGCTGTCCGGCCCCAACGTCGCGCTGTACGCGGAAGCCGTGCGCCGGTTTCCCGGCGTCGAGTGGCAGGCCTCCGGCGGCGTGAGCACCGCGGACGACCTGCACGCGCTGGCCGCGACGGGCGTGGCGTCGGTCATCAGCGGGCGCGCCCTGCTCGAGGGTCGTCTCAACGCAGAGGAGCTCGTGCCATTCTTGCCCGCCGCATAATTCCCTGCCTCGACGTGCGCGACGGCCAGGTCGTCAAGGGCGTGCGCTTTCGCGACCACCGTGTCGTGGGCGACATCCTCGAGCTCGCCACGCGCTACCGCGCCGAGGGCGCCGACGAACTGGTGTTCTACGACATCACCGCGAGCCCGGAGCAGCGCTCCGTGGACCGCAGCTGGATCTCGCGGATCGCGCAGGTGCTCGACATCCCGTTCTGCGTGGCCGGCGGCATCCGCAGCGTCGCGGACGCCGAGGCGGTGCTGAACGCCGGCGCCGAGAAGATCTCGGTGAACTCCCCGGCCCTGGCCGAGCCTGCGCTGATCGACCGGCTGGCCCACCGCTTCGGCTCGCAGTGCGTCGTGGTCGGCGTGGACAGCCAGACGGTGGGCGATGATTTCCTGGTCTACCAGTACACCGGCGATCCCGAGCGCTCGCGGAGCACGGCGCGCCGCACGCTCGATTGGGTGCGCGAGGCACAGGATCGGGGCGCGGGCGAGATCGTGCTCAATTGCATGGCGAGCGATGGCGTGCGCACGGGGTACGACCTCGCGCAGCTGCAACGCGTGCGCGCAGTCTGCCGGGTGCCGCTGATCGCTTCCGGCGGCGCCGGTGCGATGGAGCACTTCGCGGACGTGTTCGCGGTCGCCCACGTCGATGGCGCGCTGGCGGCGAGCGTGTTCCACTCCGCTGCCATCGCGATTCCGGACCTGAAACGCTACCTGCGCGAACAGCAGATCGAGGTGAGGCTGTGACGCTCGACGAGATCCATACGCTGGCCTGGGACAAGGGCGATGGCCTGCTGCCGGCCATCGTGCAACACGCGATCACCGGCCGCGTGCTGATGCTCGGCTACATGAACCAGGACGCCCTGCGCGAGACGCTCGCGAGCGGTCGCGTGGTGTTCTTCAGCCGCTCGCGGCAGCAGCTGTGGACCAAGGGCGAGACCTCGGGCCATTTCCTCGACGTCGTGGACGTCAGCACGGACTGCGACGCCGACACGATCCTCGTGCTGGCCGACCCGCTCGGGCCCACCTGCCACAAGGGCACCGAGTCGTGCTTCGCCGATGCGGTTGCGACCGACGCGCAGCGGCTCGCGTTCCTCGCGCTGCTCGAGAGCATCATCACGCACCGGATTTCCGACCAGCCCGAGGGCAGCTACACCGCCCGCCTGTTCGCCCAGGGCCCGAGCCGGATCGCGCAGAAAGTCGGTGAGGAAGGCCTCGAGACCGCACTCGCGGCCGTGACCCGCGACGACGAGGGCGTCGTGAGTGAGTGCGCCGACCTCGTCTTCCACCTGCTCGTGCTGCTCAAGTCGCGCAACCTGACGCTCGAGGACGTCGTCAAGGAGCTCAAGGCCCGGCACTTGTCATGAGGTCAGCGGTCGCGATTCGAGCGTCGGATGTCGTGCACCGCGTCAGGACCCAGACCAGCTCAGCGAGCACCAGGTGGAACCCACGCGCCGGCACCACGAAGATCCGCTGCGGCCACCTGCGCGCGTCGTCCGGACGATCAGCCTGACGAGAAGATTCGTATCAACGGCGCGCATGGCGACGCCGGACGTACTTCCGGATTCCGTCCTTGACGACGTCCGAACCAGTCGCTGCGACGGGCTCGTCGCCGAAAAGCGCGGCGTGAATTTCATCCGAAGTGCGTCGTCCTGCTCGCCGAACGACAAATTCCCCGTCCCGTTCCTCCCAGACCAGGACCGAGCCCGGTCCGATGCCCAATCGTCGTCGCACCTCGGCCGGCATTGAGATCAGTCCCTGGGCAGTGAGCTTGGATTGCGCGATGGTCATCGCGATACCTTACCCCGGTAAATTGACCGAGTCAGCCGGCTCCGAGCGAGCTGGGCCGCGCGAGACTGAGCAGCATGATCGCAGCCAGCCCCGTGACCACCGCCGCCGCTGTAAAGGCCGTGGCCGACCCGAGCTCCTGCCAGAGTCCACCAAAGATCAGCGCGCCCGGCAGGATCAGCAATCCACTGGTGAGGTGATACAAGCCGAACGCCGTGCCACGTTCTCCGGGCGCGGCGTGGTCACCGATCAGCGCCCGCTCGGCCGGCTCGGTCACTGCCAGGGTCGCTGAATACGCGATGAACAGCAGCCAGACACCGATCGCGGACGGCTGCGCGAATGCCAGCAGCAGCAGCACGGTCACTCGCGCCGACCAGCCGCCGATCAGCAGCGGCAAACGACCGAATCGATCGGACAGGATGCCCGCGGGCATGGCGATCAGCATCTTCGCGAGACTCGCGGCCGCCCAGACCAGCGGCACCCAGGCCACGGCCATGCCCGCCTCCGTCGCCCACAGCACGACGAAAACCTCGGGAACGCTCGCCAGCGCCAGCAATCCGGCCGCCACGATGATGGCCTTCAGGCGACCATGCAGCGCGCTCCAACGGAAGCGTTGCGGTGTGGTTGGCACGATTGACGGCCCCGCCGGCAGACCGAACACCAGCAGCGCAACCACCAGCACGCCCGGAATCGCCGACGCGAGGAACACGTGCTCGAGGTCCGCCTGCGCCGCGAGCAAGCCGAACGCGAGCAGCGGGCCGATGACGGCACCGGCGTGGTCCAGCGAACGGTGGAATCCGAAGGCCCGTCCGCGCTGCTCCGGCCCGGTCGCAGCGGCGATCAATGCGTCGCGCGGTGCCGTGCGCAGGCCCTTGCCGACGCGGTCCAGGAAGCGCAACAGCAGCACCATCGTCCAGCCCGCGGCGAGCCCGATCAACGGCCGCATCGTGTTGGACAGCGCGTAACCGCCGATGACCAGCCGTTTGGCCGGCACGCCTCGATCCGCGAGCCGCCCGGAGTACAGCTTCAGCAAGCTCGCCGTGGCCTCGGCCAGTCCTTCCACCAGGCCGACGATCGCAGGGCCCGCGCCCAACGTCGCCGTGAGGAAGATCGGCAGCAACGGCGTGATCATCTCGCTGGCCGCGTCGTTCAGCAGCGAGACCAGGCCGAGGATGATGACAGTGCGGGGCAGCATTTGTCGGTCGGTGCCGGTGGTCGGATCCGTCGGATTTGGCGGTGGCCCAAATCCGACGGATCCGACCACCGGCACCGATTAGAGCATCCGCAGCAGGCGACGCAGCGGCTCCGCAGCGCCCCAGAGCAACTGGTCGCCGACGGTGAACGCGGAAATGTACTCGCCGCCCATGGCGAGCTTGCGCACCCGGCCGATCGGCACCTCGAGCGTGCCGCTGACCCGCGCCGGCGACAGCTCGCGAATCGAATCCTCGCGGGTGTTCGGCACCAGCCGCACCCACTCGTTGCCACCGGCGATCACGCGCTCGATCTCGGCCAACGGCAGGTCGCGCTTCAGCTTGATCGTCAGCGCCTGGCTGTGGCAGCGCATCGCGCCGATCCGCACGCAGAGGCCCTCGACCGGGATCGGATCCGCCGTGCGACCGAGGATCTTGTTGGTCTCGGCGCTGCCCTTCCACTCCTCGCGGCTCTGGCCGTTGCCGAGATCCTTGTCGATCCACGGGATCAGGCTGCCGGCGAGCGCGGCGCCGAACTGCGCCCGCGGCAACGCATCGCTGCGCAGGCAGTCGGTCACGGCCCGGTCGATGTCGAGGATCGCACTCGACGGATCGCCCAGCAGCGTCGCCGCAGAAGCGTGCACCGCCCCCATCTGCGCCACCAGCTCGCGCATGTTCTGCGCGCCGGCGCCCGAGGCCGCCTGGTACGTCATCGACGTGATCCACTCGACCAGCCCGGCGCGGAACAGCCCGCCGAGCGCCATCATCATCAGCGAGACCGTGCAGTTGCCGCCGATGAAATCCCGCACGCCCGCGCGCAGCCCGGCGTCGATCACGTCGCGATTGACCGGATCCAGGATGATGACCGCATCGTCCTTCATCCGCAGCGCCGAAGCCGCGTCGATCCAGTAGCCCTTCCAGCCCGCGGCGCGCAGCTGCGGGTGCACGGCGTTGGTGTAGTCGCCGCCCTGGCAGGTCAGGATCACGTCGCAGGCCGCGAGCGCCGCGAGATCGTTCGCATCGTGCAGCACGCCGGGACCGCGGCCGACGTCCGGCGCCGCGCCGCCCGCCTGCGAGGTGCTGAAAAACACCGGCTCGATCGCGTCGAAATCACGCTCGGCGCGCATGCGCTCCATCAGCACCGAGCCCACCATGCCGCGCCAACCGACGATGCCCGTCTTCACGATGACCTTCCCGCCGCGCTAAATGAGGACTTCCCGCGCCGGCTCGCGCAGGTTGTACCACGAACTCATCGCGTGCCCGTACGCGCCGGCATTGGCGATCAGCAGCGTATCGCCTTCCGAGGTCGGCGGCAGCAGCCGCTCGTGCCCGAGGTAGTCCGCCGACTCGCAGATCGGGCCCACGACGTTGTAGACCTCGCTGCCCGGCTGGCCGAACTGCGTCAGGTTGACGATGTCGTGGTGCGCGCCGTACAGCGCCGGCCGGATCAGCGAATTCATGCCGGTCGTGACGCCGACGTACTGCACCGCGCCCTTGCCCTTCAGCTGCGTCACCTGCGCCAGCAGCACGCCCGCCTGCGCCACCAGGAACCGTCCCGGCTCGAGCCAGATCGCGAGCTGCGGGCCAGCGCCCGTGCAGGTCGTCGAGCACGCCCTGCAGCGCGGCGAGGTCGATCGGCACCTGGCCCGGCTTCTCGGGCACGCCGAGGCCGCCGCCCAGGTCGATCGCGCGCACGTGCGGGAACCGCGCGGCGAGGCTGCCGAGCAGCTGCCCCACCTCGTGCCAGTTGCGCACGTCGAACACGCCGCTGCCCGTGTGGGCATGCAGGCCGACGATCTTCACTCCGGCCGCCGCCACCAGCCGCTCCAGCTCGTCGAGCTCGAACAACGGCACGCCGAACTTCGAGTGCACGCCGGCCGTGCGCACGTGGTCGTGGTGCCCGCGCCCGAAACCGGTGTCGAGGCGAACCAGCAGGTCGCGGCCGCGGAACAGTTCCGGCCAGTGCCGCAGCGGATACAGGTTGTCGAGCGTCAGGTGCACGCCCTGCTCGAGCGCCCACTCGTATTCGGATCGCGGCGCGAAATTCGGCGTGAACAGGATCTTCTGCCGGTCGATGCCGGGAATCGTCTCGATCACGCGCTCGCATTCGCCCTGCGACACGCACTCGAACGCGAGCCCCAGCGCGGCAAAGCTGCGCAGGATGTCCGGGTGCGGGTTCGCCTTGATCGCATAGAAGACGCGCTCGACGCCGCCGATCGCCAGCAGCTGCCGCGCCGTGCGCTCGAACGTCGCGCGATCGTAGACGTAGGCGCAACCGTGCTCGCGCGCGATCTGCTCGAGTTCCGCGCGCCGGCCCTGCCACCACGGCGGCCCGCCCTCCGGGATCACCGGGCCGAGGCCGTGGATCTGCTCCCAGGTCGGCCCGAGCACGTGGTCCGACGGCGCATTGCGCACGATCACGTCGTGCAGCTTGCTCACCAGCCGGTCGCCCTGCTCCTCGTCGACGACGAACGTGATGTTGAGGTCGTTCGCCGCCTGCGTGACGAGGTAGATCCGCTGCTCCTCGAACAGCTCGAGCGCGTCGCCCAGGCGATGCAGCGTCGCGCGGATGCTGCGGCCGACGAGGCTCACCGCGGCGCAGGGGCCGATCACCTCGACGCGGCACAGTCGCGACAGCGACGTCACCAGCGCATCGAGCGCCACCGCGTCGAGCGTGTTCGCCGCCGGGTCGAGCGAGACGGTGACGCTGGTCTCCGAGGTGGACACCAGGTCCACCGACAGCCCGTGCTCCTTGATCACCGCGAACGCGTCGGCCAGGAAGCCGACCTGGTGCCACATCCCGAGCGTCTCCATCGAGATCAGCGTGATGCCTTTCTTGCTGCAGACCGCCTTGACGCGCGCGCCGCCGTCGCCACCCGTCGCGGTGATGACGGTGCCTTCCATGTCGGGCGTCGGCGTCGCGTGCACCGACACCGGGATCGAGTACTGCTTGGCCGGCAGGATGCAGCGCGGGTGCAGCACCTTGGCGCCGCTGCTGGCGATCTCCTGCGCCTCGTCGTAATCGAGCGACTTGAGCAGGCGCGCATTCGGCACCGCGCGCGGATTGGCCGTGAACATGCCGGGCACGTCGGTCCAGATCTCGAGGCGGCGCGCGTGCAGCTTCGCCGCCAGGTAGCTGCCGGAAGTGTCCGATCCGCCGCGACCGAGCAGCACCGTCTCGCCGCGGCTGTCGCTCGCGATGAAGCCCTGCGTCAGCAGCACGCTGTGCCCCGCGGCGAGCCGTTGCTGCAGCGCCGGGTCGGGCTCGAACACGCAGGTGGCCGACAGGTAGTTGGCTCGCGCGGACGCGCCCGGTCGCTCTTCCGCGTGCAGCAGCGTGCGCGCGTCGAGCCACTGCACGTCCAGGCCTTCGTGGGCCAGGTAAGCCGCGCCGATCCGCGTCGCCATCAACTCACCGGTCGCCATGACGCGGGCGCGCAGCCGATCGCTGACCTCGCCGATCAGGTGGATGCCGGAGGCCATCTTGCGCAGCTCGATGCAGTGCCGCTCGAGATCGGCGCAGACGGGGATGCCGAGGTCCCGCGACAGGTCGGCGTGGCGGCGCTCGATCTGTTCCATGACCGGCTCCCAGTCGCCGGTCAACGCCTTGGTCAGCAGCTGCTCGAGCCGGTCGGTGATGCCGGACAGCGCCGAGTGCACGACGACCGGTCGCAGCCCTTCGTCGAGCCGCGCGCGCACGACGGCGGCGACGTGCTTCCAGTTGCTGACGCTCGAAACGCTGGTGCCGCCGAACTTGAGGACGACCCAGCTGGAATCGGAAGGTGTGGTCATCGAGCGGGGGCGCAGGTCGTGATCGTTACAGGTCGTCGTACGAGTCCTTGAGCGCCTTCTGCAGACGTTTCTCAGCCAGCACGTCCTCGAGCTTGCTCCACGCGGCCTTGCCGCGCTTTATCGCAGCCGCCTGCTTGCGCCGGTCGACGCGATCGATGAAGCGGTCGTAGTCGTCATCCTCGGCGCCCGCCACGAACTCTTCGTCGAGGTCGAAAGGTTCCTCGTTTCGTTCCATGTCATGACCCTGAGAAAAACCCTGACTTTTCAACGTGCTGCCGGAAATTCCGGGCACAGGGCTGCGAACTATATACGAATCGCGGCGCTTCTCAAGGGTTCCTTGTTGCGACGCAACGGGCTCAGGCGAACCCCAGGAACACGGCGAGGGCTCGCGTCACCGCAAGCATTGAATCGTCGTCGAGCCGACCGATGGTCGGCCCGATCCGCGCCCGGGCAACCGTCTGTGGTTTGTCAACCATCACCGCAGAAACCTTGCGTAACCCATTGTCTGCGGTCGGTTTGACGTCGACTCGGAACAGCGGCGCGTCACGCAACTCGCTGGTCACCGGCAGGATCGTTACAGACGGGTGTGCTGTAAACAGGTCCGACTGGATCACCAGGCCGGACGTGGCTTCCCGTAATCGCCCGACAGGGCGATCGTCACGAGGTCGCCGCGCTTCACGTCCAGTCGTCCCGATCGGCAACCCGGTCCAGCCAACGCAGCGTGTCGACCTCGTGCTGATCGTCAATCAATAGCAGGGACTGACGGCGGCACTCCTCGGCGAATCCGGGACGGCGTGTGTCGGGAACCCAGATCTGGATCGGACGCAGACCCGCGGCGCGAAGTGCATTGCGATGCTTCTGGACCCTTTCGGCAGTATTCGATCGTTCAGCCATAGCCACGCCCGAATCAAGTTACATGTAACACGATACATGCCCGGTGTGTTACATGCAACATGAATCGCTTACCTCGAAACCACCACCACCGGCGCCCCCCGCTCCAATCCCAACCCCTGCGCCGCGCTCTGCTCCGCCCGCGCCACCTCGATCACCCCGAACGAATTCACCAGCGCCAGGTAGTCGCCGGGACGCACGTCCGAGTAGGTCCGCCGCAACGGCAGTTCGCGCCCACCCACACGCACCACCGGATGGGCCATGGTTCGCAGGAGCCGGCCATCGATGTTCGAGATCAGGTTGCCGAAGTGGTCGATCGTGACGACCGACCCTGCCACCTGCGCAGGCCCCACCACCGGCTCGTCCAGCCAGCCCGGAATCAAGTCATCGGTGACGGGGCCGAGGTCGCTGGTCGCGAGGCGCCCAGCCGCGAGCTCGGCCGCGAGCGGTGCAAAGATGTCGCGACCGTGAAACGTCGCGCTCGGGACGCCGATGCCGATCCGCTCGAGCACGCTCGATCCGACGCGTCGCGACGTGGCCGACTCGACCGCCTCGAGCACGGCCGCGAGCAAGCCGTTGTCGGGCGCCAGGAACAGGTGCCCTTCCGCCTCGATGGCCGCGATGTCGCGCGCGCTGCCGACGCCGGGGTCCACGACCGCGACGTGCACGGTGCCCGCGCGGAAAGTAGCGGAACGAGCGGGCCAGCCAGAATCCCGCCTCGGCGGGCCAGTGCGCCAGGATCTCGTGCGTCAGGTCGATCACGCGCACGGCCGGAAAGCGCTCGACGAGCCGCCCCTTCATGACGCCGACGAACGGGTCCTTCAGCCCGAAGTCCGTCGTCAATGTCACGACGCCCGAGGGCGCGAACGCAGCTGCGCGCTCCGACATGCTCGTTGAACTCCAGGGCAGATGATCGCGGCCGCAAAACAGCGTCAGGGTAAACTGGCGCGCTCGCCGTTGCCATGCGGCATCCGTCCCGACCACGCATGCCCTACCTGTACCTGGTCCGCCACGCGCAACCGGACTTCGCGGGTCATTACGACTCGGTCACCCAACTCGGCCTGCAGCAGGCCGCCTGGCTCGGCGAGCATTTCGCCGCACGCGGCCTGCGTTTCGCGCGCACGATCTCCGGCAGCCTCGCGCGGCAATCCGGCACGCTCGAGACCATGCTGCGGCACCTGCCGGCCGCGCCGCTCGCCGACAGTCGATCCGGGCTTCAACGAATACGATGCAGCCAGCGTGCTCGGCGCGTTTCATTGCGGCGACGAGGTCGCGCTGCGCGCCACCGGGGATCGTCGCGGCTACTTCACCGCAGTCCGCGACGCGCTGCACGCCTGGTCACGCCACGACGGCGCGCGCGAGGGCCTGGAGAGCTGGCGAGATTTCGGCCAATCGCGTGACGGCCGCTGCAGACGCGGCCTGCGCCGGGCTCGAGCCGTCCGCTGCGGTTCTAGTGGTGACGTCCGGCGGCGTGATCGGTCGGCTGGTCGCCGATGCGCTGGCCGCCGGTCCGGACGCCGCGATCCAGCTCAACCTGCAGACCCGCAACACGGGCGTCACCGAGATGGTGCGCGGCCGCTCGGTACAGCGCGTCGTCGCGTTCAATGCAGTACCGCACCTCGAGCGACCCGACCGCGAGCACGCGGTCACGCACTCCTGAGGGAGCGCGTGCCGCGATCAGCCGATCAGGCCTGCCGCACCAGCGATGCGAGGTTGCGCACGTCGATCGTGCCCGCCTTCTGCTCGATCTGTTCGCGATAGCGAGGTGCCAGGCCGCGCGCCTCGTCGAGCAGCGACGCAAACGTCTGCTTCAGCGTCGCCGTGTCGATCGTGCGGCCCGCGGCGTAATAGCGCTGCGCGACGCGGCCGAGCGCGTAGGTCGTCGCAAACGTGAGGCCGGAGCTTGCGGCTTGACGGCCGACGCCGCGGCCGATCCCGCCGCCGAGTCCGCCCAGCAAGCCGCCGAGCAGCTTGCGGCCGAACTGTTCGAGGTACTGCCCGGTGAGGCCGACGCCGAGCGTCGCGATGAAATCCTTCGCGTGCGTCCGGTCCATCGGGTAGCCGTGCGCCTTGCCGATGCGGGACACGAGCCGCATCTGCAGCGGAATGATCGCCATCGAGGCCAGCGTCTCGGGCAGCAGTTCGAGTGCCGCATTCGTGATCGACGCGTTCAGGATCAGCTTATCCATCTCGGCGTCCGAAATGTTCGCCTTGCCCATGACCGTGCCGGAAACCGGCGCACTGGCGGCCACGGCAGGCGCTTCAGTCGGAGCAAACGCAGCTTCGGCGACTTCATCGGCGCGGGCACTGGTCGCGCTCGCGGCCGCTGCAGGCAGCGCCAGCGCTTCGGCCAGTTTCGCGAGGAAAGTCTTCTCGGCCGGCCCCTGCGCACCATCGGCATCGCAGACGCCCACGGCCATCTCGTAGGCGAGCTGCCGCGATTCCGGCGACCGCAGTTCGGCCGCGACCTTGGCCAGATCCGGCTTGGCGAGCAGCACGTCGCGGTAGAGGCCAGGCAGGTCGAAACCCGCGTCCGGACCGAGCGCGTCGGCCACGCGCTTCACGGCTTCGCGCTCACGATCGTCCTTCAGGCCATCGCTGAAGGCCGCCAGCAAAGCGACGGTCAGCACCGCGCGGGTTTCCTCGAGAGTCAGCATCGTCAGGCTCCTTACCAGCGTGCATCCGTGGAGCGGCGCCCACGGTTCTGTCGCCGGTTCTCAGACATCTGCTCCGCGTGAGGGTTCCAGACGTCTGGTGCCCGGCGGTCCACGCCGCTGCGGCGATCGCTGAAGTGCGTGTAGACACAACGACAGGTGACGGCATCGCACCCCGGCAACGGCAGCGGCGGCGCCTTGCTCGACAGGAACCGTGTCCCGGCGATTGCCTGCGCGCCACGGCAGCAATGGGGGCCGGGTTGGATCGCGATCGCGTGGTACGGGTTGGTTTTGCGATGCTGAGGCGCAGCATCGCCGGTCAAGACCCGCTCGAGCCACACGAACCGGCTGCTGACCCAGTCAGGCAGTCTGATGGCCATGACGGTTCACCTCGAATCCGTATGTCGCCCACTGCAGCGCGAGCGAGCGACCGCGGATCCGCAAGGGGATCAAATCTTGAATTGGTCGGAGCGAGAGGATTCGAACCTCCGACCCCTTGCACCCCATGCAAGTGCGCTACCAGACTGCGCCACGCTCCGACCGGGGGGAAGTATAGCGGATAGCAGGATAGCGGATAGCGGATAGGGTGAAAAAGAAGGGGCCGGCAATGCCGGCCCCGTTTCTGACTATCCGCTATCCCCTATCCCCTATCCGCTACCGCCTCAGCGTCTTCAGCAACTCCTCCAGCTCCGTCCGCATCTGGCGCACGATCTGCTGGGTCTGGGTCACGTCCTCGCGCGCCTCCTCGCCCTCGAGGCGATTGCGCGCGCCGCCGATCGTGAAGCCCTGCTCGTACAACAGCGCACGGATCTGGCGGATCACGAGCACGTCCTGGCGCTGGTAATAGCGGCGGTTGCCGCGACGCTTGACGGGCTTCAGCTGCGGGAACTCCTGTTCCCAATAGCGCAGCACGTGCGGCTTCACGCCGCACAGTTCACTGACCTCGCCGATCGTGAAATAGCGCTTTCCCGGGATCGCCGGAAGCTCGTCGTTATTGCTGGGTTCCAGCATAGGCTTCCACGCGTGCCTTCAGTTTCTGACCGGGGCGGAACGTCACGACGCGCCGCGCGCTGATCGGGATTTCTTCGCCGGTCTTCGGGTTGCGGCCGGGCCGTTGGTTCTTGCTGCGCAGGTCGAAGTTGCCGAAGCCCGAAAGCTTCACCTGCTCGCCCGCGGCGAGCGACGCGCGCAGCTCCTCGAAAAACAGATCCACGAGCTCGCGGGCCTCTCTCTTGTTGAGGCCGAGCTGATCGAAC
This sequence comes from uncultured Gammaproteobacteria bacterium, assembly GCA_963777725.1. GTDB lineage: Bacteria > Pseudomonadota > Gammaproteobacteria > Steroidobacterales > Steroidobacteraceae > RPQJ01. The sequence goes on along the minus strand of CAVZRR010000014.1, from coordinate 71,089 downwards.
AGCGCTTCCGCGATTTCTGCCTTCGTCAATGCCATCTTTATTTGTCTCGTGATCGTGGCGCTGTGCTCCCGCTCCAGGCCTGCAACGACCTGCGCCACGACGGCATCTGTCTCTTCGTCGGTAAGGGTGCGGGAAATATCCTGTAAATTCAAGCCGATTGCGACGCTCTTGAAGCCTTCTTCGATGCCGCGGCCGCGGTAAATGTCAAATACGACGAGGCCGGTCAGCAGGTCCTTCGCACCCGTTCGGATCGTGTCGAGCAGTCCCTGGACCGGGACCGCTTCGGGCACGACGATCGCCAGGTCGCGGCGCACGGCTGGAAAACGCGAAATCTCCGCGAGACGCGGCACCCGAGCCTGCAATCCGGACTCAGTCTCGACTTCGAACACCACTCCGGAATATGTCAACTCGAGCCGTCGCTCGATCTCGGGGTGCAGGCGGCCGATCCAGCCTACGGCGCGGCCATCGCGGACGATGCGTGCGCTCTGCCCCGGGTGCAGTGCCGGATGCTCGGCCGGCACGAAGCGAAAATCCTGGGCGGCGCCGGTCGCACGCAGCAACGCTTCGACGTCGGCCTTGACGTCGAAGTAATCGACCGCCGACGTCGCCACGCCCCACTGCTCCGGCAATGCCGGGCCGGCGGCGAGCCCGGCGACGACCGGAATCTCCTCGAGCGCGGCGCCGTCGAGCCGGAACTTGCGCCCGACCTCGAACAGCCGCACGCGCGGCTGCTGGCGCCGCTGGTTCTCGATCAGCGCGCGCACCAGGCCGGGCCACAGCGACACGCGCATCTCGGCGAGATCGGCGGAGATCGGGTTCGCGAGCCGCAGCGCAGGCTCGCCCGGGCACAGCACGGCCTGCAGCGCGGGATCCACGAAGCTGTAGGTGATCGCCTCGAAGTAACCGCGCTGGATCAGCAGGTCGGCGACGGACTCCGGCGACAGCTTCGTCTCGCTGAGCGCGGGAATCGCGACCACGGTCGCCGGATCGGTCTCCGGGATGCGGTCGAAGCCGTACACCCGCGCGACCTCCTCGATCAGGTCTTCCTCGATCGCGATGTCGAAGCGCCAGCTCGGCGGCACCACGCGCCACGCCGGCGTCGCCGTGTCGATGCGCATGCCGAGCCGCTCGAGGATGCCCCTGCATCTCCGCGTCGGCAATCGGAGCACCGATGACGCTGCGCGCCCGCGACGGACGGAAGTCGACGGCCTTGCGAGTCGGGATCTCGGCCGGGAGTTCGGTGACCTCGACCGGGCCGGCCGCGCCGCCGGCGCACGCGAGCAGCAACTCGGTCGCACGCTCGATGGCGCGCTCCTGCAGCGTCGGATCGACGCCACGCTCGAAGCGCTGCGACGCGTCCGTGACGAGCCCGTAGCGACGGCCACGTCCGGCGATCGCGTCGGGCCGGAAGAACGCGACTTCGAGCAGCACGTCGGTCGTGCCGGCATCGATGCCCGAGTGATCACCGCCCATGACGCCCGCCAGCGCCAGCGGCTTCACGTGATCGGCAATGACCATCACGGTCTCGTCGAGCGTCACGTCGCGACCGTCGAGCAGGCGCAGCGTCTCGCCGGCGCGCGCGCGGCGCACGACGATGCCGCCCTCGAGCTCGCGCAGGTCGTAGGCGTGCATCGGCTGGCCGAGCTCGAGCATCACGTAGTTGGTCACGTCGACGATTGCGCTGATCGGCCGCAGGCCGGCGCGTCGCGCAGTCGCTCGCGCATCCACAGCGGCGCCTGCGCATCGGCGCGCACGCCGCGAATCACGCGGGCCGCGAACCGCGCGCAACCCGCGCCCGGCACGAGTTCCACTGGGAAAACGTCGGTGATCTGCGCAGGCACCGCGTGCAGTTCGGGGCCGGAGAGCGTGGCGCCCGTCAGCGCCGCGGCCTCGCGCGCCACGCCGAGGTGGCTCAGGCAGTCGCCGCGGTTCGGCGTCAGGTTGATCTCGAGCACCGTGTCGTCGAGTTCGAGTGCGTCGCTGAGTGCGAGCCCCACCGTCAGGTCGGCCGGCAATTCCATCAGGCCGGTCGCGTCCTCGGAGAGGCCCAGCTCGCGCGCGGAACAGAGCATGCCGTGCGACTCGACGCCGCGCAGCTTCGCCTTGCGGATCTCCAGGCCGCCGGGCAGCTTCGAACCCAGTGTCGCGAGCGGTGCCTTGAGGCCGACCCGCGCATTCGGCGCACCGCAAACGATCTGCAGCAGTTCGCCGCCTGCATTCACCTGGCAGACGCTGAGCGTGTCGGCGTTCGGGTGCTTCTCGCGCTGCGACGATCTCACCCACGACGATGCCGGGCAACGGCGGCGCAGCGGGCTCGATCGCCTCGACCTCGAGGCCTGCCATCGTCAGGCGCGCGGCGAGCTCGCGGGGCTCCGGTGTCGAACCCAGCCATTCGCTCAACCAGCGGACACTGATGCGCATCTGCGTGCTTCCCGGTGCAATCAGCCGAACTGGCGCAGGAAGCGCAGGTCGTTCTCGAAGTACAGGCGGATGTCGTTGACGCCGTAGCGCAGCATCGCGAGCCGCTCGATGCCCATGCCGAACGCGTAGCCGGTGTAGCGCTCCGGGTCGATGTTCACGTTGCGCAGCACGTTCGGGTGGACCATGCCGCAGCCGGCGATCTCGAGCCAGCCCGTGTTCTTGCAGACGCGGCAACCCTGGCCGCTGCAGAACACGCACTCGATGTCCACTTCGGCCGACGGCTCGGTGAACGGGAAATACGACGGGCGGAAGCGGATGCCGAGCTTGCGCTCGAAGAAGCGCTCGACGAAGTGGTGCAGCTGCGAGCGCAGGTGCGCGAGGCTCACGCCCTCGTCCACGACCAGCCCTTCGATCTGGTGGAACATCGGCGTGTGCGTCACGTCGGAATCGCAGCGATAGACGCGGCCCGGCATGATCATCCTGAGCGGCGGCTGGTCGCGCAGCATCGCCCGGATCTGCACCGGCGACGTGTGCGTGCGCAGCAGGCGGCCGTCCGGGAAATAGAACGTGTCGTGCATCGCGCGCGCCGGGTGGTCGGCCGGGATGTTGAGCGCCTCGAAGTTGTGCCAGTCGTCCTCGACCTCGGGGCCCGACTCGACCGAGAAGCCCGCATTGCGGAACAGCGACTCGATGCGACGCCGCGCGCGGCTCACCGGATGCACGCCGCCTGGCTGCTGGCCGCGGCCCGGTTGCGTGACGTCGATCCGATCCGCGGCGAGCCGCCGAGCCAGCTCGGCCTGCTGCAGCACGGCTTGCGCGTCGGCCACCTGCGCCGTCAGTGCGTCGCGCACCGCGTTGATGCGTGCACCCGCCTCGCGACGCGCGTCCGGTGCCAGCGCGCCGAGCGACTTCAACTGCGCCGTGATCGCGCCCTTCTTGCCGAACAACTCGACCTTCAACGCCTCGAGATCCGCGAGGCTGCCGCAGGCAGCGATGCGGGTGCTCGCTTCAGCAGCGAGTTGATCGAGGTTGGTGGTGTCGGTGTCGCTCATGGGCGTGGAGGATTTCCATTTCGCACAGGCAAGAGAGGCCGGGCCGCTTGCGCGCCCCGGCCTCGACCAGCATCGGCAGCGCGGCCGCTCAGGCCGTGCGCGTCACGATCATCAGGATCCGAGACTCGCCTTGGCCTGCTGCGCGATCTTGCCGAACGCCTCGATGTCGTGGACCGCGAGGTCGGCGAGCATCTTGCGGTCGACCTCGAAGCCGGCGGCCTTGAGCCCCGCGATCAGGCGGCTGTAGCTCAGGTCGTAGCTGCGCGCGGCCGCGTTGATGCGCGTGATCCACAGCGCCCGCATGTCGCGCTTCTTGGCGCGGCGATCGCGGTACGCGTACTGGCCGGCCTTGATGACGGCCTGCTTCGCGGTGCGGAACACCTTGCGACGGGCGTTGTAGTAGCCCTTCGCCTTGGCGAGGATCTTCTTGTGCCGGCGTCCAGCGATGACGCCACGCTTAACTCGTGCCATGGGTCACCTCGCTCAGGCGTGGGGAAGAAGTTGATCGAGCCGCGTCAGGTCCTGCTTGGCGACCATCGTGGTGCCGCGCAGCTGGCGCTTCCGCTTGCTCGTCTTCTTGGTGAGGATGTGTCGCTTCTGCGACTGGGCACGCTTGAAGCCTTTCGCCGTCTTGCGAAAACGCTTGGCTGCGGCCCGGTTGGTCTTCAACTTGGGCATGTGAACTCCTACACTTGTTGGCCCGTTTCACCACAGGCGAGCCTGCGGATCGAGGGCGAAGGAGCGGCCGAAACCGCCCTTACTTCTTCTTCGGCCCCATCATCATGACCATCTGCCGGCCTTCCATGAGCGGGTGCTGCTCGACCACCGCGTAAGGCGCGAGGTCGTTCTGCAACCGCAGCAATTTCTGCCGGCCGATGTCGGTGTGGGCCATCTCACGACCACGGAACCTCAGGGTTACCTTGGCCTTGTCCCCTTCCTCGAAAAAGCGGATCAGATTCCTGAGCTTGATCTGATAGTCGCCTTCGTCGGTGCCGGGACGAAACTTCACTTCCTTGACCTGGATCTGTTTCTGCTTTTTCTTCGCCGCGTGGGACTTCTTGTTCGCTTCGAACAGGAACTTCCCGTAGTCGACGATCCGGCAGACCGGGGGTTCCGCGGTCGGCGAAACCTCCACCAGGTCGAGCTCTTGAGATTGCGCGAGCTGCAGCGCGTCGTAGCGGCTCATGACCCCGACCTGCTCGCCGTCTGCGCCGATGATGCGCAGCTGGGGGGCGGTGATCTCGTCGTTACGCTTGATGCGCTTTACAGTTGGGGCAGCGATGCGTCATACCTCCAAAACAATGCGGCCGCGGCTCGCAATTTCCCGGCCAAGCTTGTCCGCGATCTCCTCGAGGGACATCGCGCCCAAGTCCTGGCCGTTGCGTGTGCGCACGGCCAACGTATTTGACCCCGACTCGCGGTCGCCCGCGACCAGCAGGTACGGAACCCGCTGCAGGGTGTGTTCGCGGATTTTAAAGCCGACTTTCTCGTTACGCAAATCTGTTTCGACCCGAAGCCCCTGATTTCTCAGGAATTCAGCGGCCTTGGCCACGTATTCGGCCTGTCCGTCGGTGATATTCATCACCACGGCCTGCACCGGGGCCAGCCAGGTCGGGAAGCGTCCCGCATAGTTCTCGATCAGGATGCCGATGAAGCGCTCCATCGAGCCCAGCACGGCCCGGTGCAGCATCAGCGGCGTGTGGGCGGCCCCGTCCTCGCCGATGTATTGCGCCCCGAGCAGCTCCGGCAGCACCGGATCGAGCTGCAGCGTGCCGCACTGCCAGTCGCGGCCGATCGCGTCCCGCAGCACGAACTCGAGCTTCGGGCCGTAGAACGCGCCCTCCCCCGGGTTCAGCGTGTACTCGAGCCCGGCGGCCTCGCAGGCGCCCTTCAGCGCGGCCTCGGCCTTGTCCCACAGCGCGTCCGAGCCGGCCCGCTTGGCCGGGCGGTCGGAGAACTTGATCGCGATCTCGGTGAAGCCGAAGTCCTCGTAGACGCTCTTCAGCAGCGCGCAGAACGCGGCCGTCTCGGCGTTGACCTGCTCTCGGTGCAGAAGATGTGCGCGTCGTCCTGCGTGAACGCGCGCACGCGCATGATGCCGTGCAGCGCGCCCGAGGGCTCGTTGCGATGGCAGGCGCCGAACTCGGCCATGCGCAGCGGCAGGTCGCGGTACGACTTGATGCCCTGCCGGTAGATCATCACGTGGCACGGGCAGTTCATCGGCTTGACCGCGAGGATCCGCTCCTCGGACTCCGCGATGAACATGTTCGGCGCGTAGTTTTCCCAGTGTCCCGAACGCTCCCAGAGCGAGCGGTCCACCAGCTGCGGCGTGCGCACCTCGACGTAGCCTTCCTGCGCCAGCCGGTCGCGCATGTACTGCTCGATCGTGCGCCACAGCGTCCAGCCCTTCGGGTGCCAGAACACGCTGCCGACCGCCTCTTCCTGCATGTGGAACAGGCCGAGCTCGCGGCCGAGCCGCCGGTGGTCGCGCTTCTCGGCTTCCTCGAGGCGGGTCAGGTAGGCCTTGAGATCCTTCTCGTTCGGCCAGGCCGTGCCGTAGATGCGCTGGAGCATCTCGTTCTTCGAGTCGCCGCGCCAGTAGGCGCCCGCGACCTTCATCAGCTTGAATGCGCCCAGCTTGCCGGTGCTGGGCACGTGCGGGCCGCGGCAGAGATCGAACCACTCGCCCTGGCCGTAGAGGCTGATGTCCTCGTTCGCCGGGATGCTCGCGATGATCTCGGCCTTGTAGTGCTCGCCGAGCTTCTTGAACGTCTCGACGGCCGCATCGCGCGGCATCAGCCGCCGCTCGACCTTGAGATCGGCCTTGGCGAGCTCGTGCATCTTCGCTTCGAACTTCGCGAGGTCTTCGGGCGTGAAGGGCCGGTTGAACGCGAAGTCGTAGTAGAAGCCGTCCTCGATGACCGGGCCGATCGTGACCTGGGCGTCCGGGTAGATCGCCTGCACGGCCTGGGCCAGCAGGTGCGCGGTCGAGTGGCGGAGGATCTCGAGGCCTTCGGGGTCCTTGGCCGTGACGATCGCGAGACTCGCGTCGGACTCGATCACGGACGACGTGTCGACCAGCTTGCCGTCGACCTTGCCCGCGAGTGCGGCCTTGGCGAGGCCCGGGCCAATGTCGGCCGCCACCTGCGCCACCGTGACCGGCTGGGCGTAGGTGCGCTGGCTGCCATCGGGCAGGGTAATGACGGGCATGAAGGTCCTTGGCACGTTAGGGTCTGGTGGGCGCACGTGGGATCGAACCACGGACCCCTACCATGTCAAGGTAGTGCTCTACCGCTGAGCTATGCGCCCTCAAACGAGCCGCGGAGGATTAAAAGGGCGAATCACGTAGTTGGTCACGTCGACGATTGCGCTGATCGGCCGCAGTCCGGCGCGTCGCAGTCGCTCGCGCATCCACAGCGGCGCCTGCGCATCGGCGCGCACGCCGCGAATCACGCGGGCCGCGAACCGCGCGCAACCCGCGCCCGGCACGAGTTCCACCGGGAAAACGTCGCTGATCTGCGCAGGCACCGCGTGCAGTTCCGGGCCCGAGAGCGTGGCGCCCGTCAGCGCCGCGGCCTCGCGCGCCACGCCGAGGTGGCTCAGGCAGTCGCCGCGGTTCGGCGTCAGGTTGATCTCGAGCACCGTGTCGTCGAGCTCGAGCGCGTCGCTGAGTGCGAGTCCCACCGTCAGGTCGGCCGGCAATTCCATCAGGCCGGTCGCGTCCTCGGAGAGGCCCAGCTCGCGCGCGGAACAGAGCATGCCGTGCGACTCGACGCCGCGCAGCTTCGCCTTGCGGATCTCCATGCCGCCGGGCAGCTTCGCACCCAGTGTCGCGAGCGGTGCCTTGAGGCCGACCCGCGCATTCGGCGCACCGCAAACGATCTGCAGCCGTTCACCGCCTGCATTCACCTGGCAGACGCTGAGCGTGTCGGCGTTCGGGTGCTTCTCGCGCTGCGACGATCTCGCCGACGACGATGCCGGGCAACGGCGGCGCAGCGGGCTCGATCGCCTCGACCTCGAGGCCCGCCATCGTCAGGCGCGCCGCGAGATCACGGGGCTCCGGTGTCGAACCCAGCCATTCGCTCAACCAGCGGACACTGATGCGCATCTGCGTGCTTCCCGGTGCAATCAGCCGAACTGGCGCAGGAAGCGCAGGTCGTTCTCGAAGTACAGGCGGATGTCGTTGACGCCGTAGCGCAGCATCGCGAGCCGCTCGATGCCCATGCCGAACGCGTAGCCGGTGTAGCGCTCCGGGTCGATGTTCACGTTGCGCAGCACGTTCGGGTGGACCATGCCGCAGCCGGCGATCTCGAGCCAGCCGGTGTTCTTGCAGACGCGGCAACCCTGGCCGCTGCAGAACACGCACTCGATGTCCACCTCGGCCGACGGCTCGGTGAACGGGAAGTACGACGGGCGGAAGCGAATGCCGAGCTTGCGCTCGAAGAATCGCTCGACGAAGTGGTGCAGCTGCGAGCGCAGGTGCGCGAGGCTCACGCCCTCGTCCACGACCAGCCCTTCGATCTGGTGGAACATCGGCGTGTGCGTCACGTCGGAATCGCAGCGATAGACGCGGCCCGGCATGATCATCCTGAGCGGCGGCTGGTCCCGCAGCATCGCCCGGATCTGCACCGGCGACGTGTGCGTGCGCAGCAGGCGGCCGTCCGGGAAATAGAACGTGTCGTGCATGGCGCGCGCCGGGTGGTCGGCCGGGATGTTGAGCGCCTCGAAGTTGTGCCAGTCGTCCTCGACCTCGGGGCCCGACTCGACCGAGAAGCCCGCATTGCGGAACAGCGATTCGATGCGACGCCGCGCGCGGCTCACCGGATGCACACCGCCTGGCTGCTGGCCGCGGCCCGGTTGCGTGACGTCGATCCGATCCGCGGCGAGCCGCCTAGCCAGCTCGGCCTGCTGCAGCACGGCTTGCGCTTCGGCCACCTGCGCCGTCAGTGCGTCGCGCACCGCGTTGATGCGAGCACCCGCCTCGCGACGCGCGTCCGGTGCCAGCGCGCCGAGCGACTTCAACTGCGCCGTGATCACGCCTTTCTTGCCGAACAACTCGACCTTCAACACCTCGAGATCCGCGAGGCTGCCGCAGGCAGCGATGCGGGTGCTCGCTTCAGCAGCGAGTTGGGCGAGGTCGGTGGTATCGGTGTCGCTCATGGGCGTGGAGGATTTCCATTTCGCACAGGCAAGAGAGGCCGGGCCGCTTGCGCGCCCCGGCCTCGACCAGCATCGGCAGCGCGGCCGCTCAGGCCTTGCGCGTCACGATCATCAGGATCCGAGACTCGCCTTGGCCTGCTGCGCGATCTTGCCGAACGCCTCGATGTCGTGGACCGCGAGGTCGGCGAGCATCTTGCGGTCGACCTCGAAGCCGGCGGCCTTGAGCCCCGCGATCAGGCGGCTGTAGCTCAGGTCGTAGCTGCGCGCGGCCGCGTTGATGCGCGTGATCCACAGCGCCCGCATGTCGCGCTTCTTGGCGCGGCGATCGCGGTACGCGTACTGGCCGGCCTTGATGACGGCCTGCTTCGCGGTGCGGAACACCTTGCGACGGGCGTTGTAGTAGCCCTTCGCCTTGGCGAGGATTTTCTTGTGCCGGCGTCCAGCGATGACGCCACGCTTAACTCGTGCCATGGGTCACCTCGCTCAGGCGTGGGGAAGAAGTTGATCGAGCCGCGTCAGGTCCTGCTTGGCGACCATCGTGGTGCCGCGCAGCTGGCGCTTCCGCTTGCTCGTCTTCTTGGTGAGGATGTGTCGCTTCTGCGACTGGGCACGCTTGAAGCCTTTCGCGGTCTTGCGAAAACGCTTGGCTGCGGCCCGGTTGGTCTTCAACTTGGGCATGTGAACTCCTACACTTGTTGGCCCGTTTCACCACAGGCGAGCCTGCGGATCGAGGGCGAAGGAGCGGCCGAAACCGCCCTTACTTCTTCTTCGGCCCCATCATCATGACCATCTGCCGGCCTTCCATGAGCGGGTGCTGCTCGACCACCGCGTAAGGCGCGAGGTCGTTCTGCAACCGCAGCAATTTCTGCCGGCCGATGTCGGTGTGGGCCATCTCACGACCACGGAACCTCAGGGTTACCTTGGCCTTGTCCCCTTCCTCGAAAAAGCGGATCAGATTCCTGAGCTTGATCTGATAGTCGCCTTCGTCGGTGCCGGGACGAAACTTCACTTCCTTGACCTGGATCTGTTTCTGCTTTTTCTTCGCCGCGTGGGACTTCTTGTTCGCTTCGAACAGGAACTTCCCGTAGTCGACGATCCGGCAGACCGGGGGTTCCGCGGTCGGCGAAACCTCCACCAGGTCGAGCTCTTGAGATTGCGCGAGCTGCAGCGCGTCGTAGCGGCTCATGACCCCGACCTGCTCGCCGTCTGCGCCGATGATGCGCAGCTGGGGGGCGGTGATCTCGTCGTTACGCTTGATGCGCTTTACAGTTGGGGCAGCGATGCGTCATACCTCCAAAACAATGCGGCCGCGGCTCGCAATTTCCCGGCCAAGCCTGTCCGCGATCTCCTCGAGGGACATCGCGCCCAAGTCCTGGCCGTTGCGTGTGCGCACGGCCAACGTATTTGACCCCGACTCGCGGTCGCCCGCGACCAGCAGGTACGGAACCCGCTGCAGGGTGTGTTCGCGGATTTTAAAGCCGACTTTCTCGTTACGCAAATCTGTTTCGACCCGAAGCCCCTGATTTCTCAGGAATTCAGCGGCCTTGGCCACGTATTCGGCCTGTCCGTCGGTGATATTCATCACCACGGCCTGCACCGGGGCCAGCCAGGTCGGGAAGCGTCCCGCATAGTTCTCGATCAGGATGCCGATGAAACGCTCCATCGAGCCCAGCACCGCCCGGTGCAGCATCAGCGGCGTGTGGGCGGCCCCGTCCTCGCCGATGTATTGCGCCCCGAGCAGCTCCGGCAGCACCGGATCGAGCTGCAGCGTGCCGCACTGCCAGTCGCGGCCGATCGCGTCCCGCAGCACGAACTCGAGCTTCGGGCCGTAGAACGCGCCCTCCCCCGGGTTCAGCGTGTATTCGAGCCCGGCGGCCTCGCAGGCGCCCTTCAGGGCGGCCTCGGCCTTGTCCCACAGCGCGTCCGAGCCGGCGCGCTTGGCCGGGCGGTCGGAGAACTTGATCGCGATCTCGGTGAAGCCGAAGTCCTCGTAGACGCTCTTCAGCAGCGCGCAGAACGCCGCCGTCTCGGCGTTGACTTGGCTCTCGGTGCAGAAGATGTGCGCGTCGTCCTGCGTGAACGCGCGCACGCGCATGATCCCGTGCAGCGCGCCCGAGGGCTCGTTGCGATGGCAGGCGCCGAACTCGGCCATGCGCAGCGGCAGGTCGCGGTACGACTTGATGCCCTGCCGGTAGATCATCACGTGGCACGGGCAGTTCATCGGCTTGACCGCGAGGATCCGCTCCTCGGACTCCGCGATGAACATGTTCGGTGCGTAGTTTTCCCAGTGTCCCGAACGCTCCCAGAGCGAGCGGTCCACCAGCTGCGGCGTGCGCACCTCGACGTAGCCTTCCTGCGCCAGCCGGTCGCGCATGTACTGCTCGATCGTGCGCCACAGCGTCCAGCCCTTCGGGTGCCAGAACACGCTGCCGACCGCCTCTTCCTGCATGTGGAACAGGCCGAGCTCGCGGCCGAGCCGCCGGTGGTCGCGCTTCTCGGCTTCCTCGAGGCGGGTCAGGTAGGCCTTGAGATCCTTCTCGTTCGGCCAGGCCGTGCCGTAGATGCGCTGGAGCATCTCGTTCTTCGAGTCGCCGCGCCAGTAGGCGCCTGCGACCTTCATCAGCTTGAATGCGCCGAGCTTGCCGGTGCTCGGCACGTGCGGGCCGCGGCAGAGGTCGAACCACTCGCCCTGGCCGTAGAGGCTGATGTCCTCGTTCGCCGGGATGCTCGCGATGATCTCGGCCTTGTAGTGCTCGCCGAGCTTCTTGAACGTCTCGACGGCCGCATCGCGCGGCATCAGCCGCCGCTCGACCTTGAGATCGGCCTTGGCGAGCTCGTGCATCTTCGCTTCGAACTTCTCGAGGTCTTCGGGCGTGAAGGGCCGCTTGAAGGCAAAGTCGTAGTAGAAGCCGTCCTCGATGACCGGGCCGATCGTGACCTGGGCGTCCGGGTAGATCGCCTGCACGGCCTGCGCGAGCAGGTGCGCGGTCGAGTGGCGGAGGATCTCGAGGCCTTCGGGGTCCTTGGCCGTGACGATCGCGAGACTCGCGTCGGACTCGATCACGGACGAGGTGTCGACCAGCTTGCCGTCGACCTTGCCCGCGAGTGCGGCCTTGGCGAGACCCGGGCCAATGTCGGCCGCCACCTGCGCCACCGTGACCGGCTGGGCGTAGGTGCGCTGGCTGCCATCGGGCAGGGTAATGACGGGCATGAAGGTCCTTGGCACGTTAGGGTCTGGTGGGCGCACGTGGGATCGAACCACGGACCCCTACCATGTCAAGGTAGTGCTCTACCGCTGAGCTATGCGCCCTCAAACGAGCCGGGGAGGATACACGAAGGAAGGGGATGGGGGATAGGGGATAGGGGATAGGGGATCGTGCCGGAGGGGCAGCGGCCGCCCGCGCGAGCGACTCTATGTCCTCTCCGATGAGCCGGATAGCCGCATCCTCGAGTACGCGGTGGCCGGCCATGCTGCGATGACTATGACCATAGTAATTATGATGGTGGTCAGCCATGCAACGTGAAGCGACGGCAATGAACGTTCGCCAGAACCTGGGCGAACTCCTGAACCAGGTGCACTACCGTGGCGACTCGGTCGTGGTCACCAAGGATGGCAAGCCGGTGGCGGCGCTCGTCGACTATGCGCTTTACGAGCGCATCCGCAGGCTGCGTGAGTCCTTTGTGGCCCTGACGGACAAGCTCGGGCAGATGTATGCGGAAGTGCCCGCCGAGACGGCCGAGGCCCAAATCGACGCCGCTGTCCGTCACGTCCGCCGCCGGCGTCACCGGTAGCGGCTCGTGAGGGTCGTTCTCGACACCAGCGTGTCTTCACGATCCCGGTGAGATTGTCGGGAATCCAGGTGCCCCGTCCGCGCGACGCTGCGGACGAAATGGTGCTAGCGACATGCGTGGCTCGGTTTCTGTCCTGACTGAACTTTTTATCGTCGGAGCGCGCCGTGAAGATAGCCATTTCCTCTGCCGCCGGACCTCGCCCGTTTCGCCGCTTCCACCGCGACGAGGAAGGCAAGACCTTGAGTGTCGTCGTGCAGGATGCGATCCGCGCCTACCGGCTGGCACGGCTGCGCGGAGAGTTCGAGGAGGTCCCGGGATCACTGGTCCGAACGGGCTCGCGACAATGGGATCCTGACCGAAGAGGACCTCGAGCGATACCTGCGGTCCACGGAATGAACTGGAAGGTCGGGCGGCAACGTCACCGCAATCCGAAGCCTGCTCGACGCCCCTGCCTGTCACGTCAGTACGCCGCCTTGACGTTGACTAAGGACAATCGCGCCGCCGCGCCGTGCCGTGAACCTCAGTGTGGACGCAAACCTGCTGCGCGAGGCGCGGGAATACCACCTGAATCTTTCCGCCACGCTGGAGCGCGCGCTCGTCGAGCAACTGCGGCGGTCACGGGCCGAACGCTGGCTCGCGGAAAACAAGGACGGAATTGCCGCGTATAACGCGCTCGTCGAACAGCACGGTGCATTTGCCGACACCCTGCGAACGTTCTGACGCACACGCCGTCCGTGCCGCTGAACGTGCATCCATTAGCGCGGCACTCGACCTACTGCTGACCGGGACAGCCCCAGCGTCGACAGCTGCTGCATTTCTGACTATCCCCCATCCCCTATCCCCCATCCCCTCCTTACCCCGCCATTGCCCCCGGCGGCCCGAACGCCTGACCGCGCAACCGCTCGATCTCATCACGAATCCGGGCCGCCTCCTCGAACTCGAGATTGCGGGCGTGGCGGTACATCTCGGCCTCGAGCTTCTTGATCTTCTTCATGGCCTGCTCCGGCCCGAGCACCAGCGCGGGCGCTTCGTCGCGAGTGCCGTGCCGTCCGCCGCCCCGCTCGGAGTCGCCGCGCGCGCCTTCCATGACGTCCATGACCGCCTTGCGGATCGACACCGGCGTGATGCCATGCTCCAGGTTGTACTCGATCTGCTTCGCCCGGCGCCGATTGGTCTCCGCCAGCGCGCGCTCGATCGAACCGGTGATCCGGTCGGCATAGAGGATCGCCCGCCCGTTCACGTGGCGCGCCGCCCGCCCGATGGTCTGGATCAGCGAGTTCTCGGAGCGCAGGAAGCCCTCCTTGTCCGCATCGAGGATCGCCACCAGCGACACCTCGGGCATGTCGAGCCCCTCGCGCAGCAGGTTGATGCCGACCAGCACGTCGAACTTGCCGAGCCGCAGGTCGCGGATGATCTCGACCCGCTCGACCGTCTCGATGTCCGAGTGCAGGTAGCGCACCCGCACGCCGTGCTCGTCGAGGTACTCGGTCAGGTCCTCGGCCATGCGCTTGGTCAGCGTCGTGATCAGCACGCGCTCGTCGAGTTCGACGCAACGCTTGATCTCCGACAGCACGTCGTCGACCTGCGTGCGCACCGGCCGGATCTCGACGACGGGATCGACGAGGCCCGTCGGCCGCACCACCTGCTCCACCACCTGTCCCGACATCCGCGCCTCGTACGGGCCCGGCGTCGCCGAGACGAAGATCATCTGCGGCGCCAGTGCCTCCCACTCGTCGAACCGCAGCGGCCGGTTGTCGAGCGCGGACGGCAGCCGGAAGCCGTACTCGACCAGCGTCTCCTTGCGCGAGCGGTCGCCCTTGTACATGCCGCCGATCTGCGGCACCGTCACGTGGCTCTCGTCCACGACGAGCAGCGCGCCCTTGGGCAGGTAGTCGAACAGGCACGGCGGCGGTTCGCCGGCCGCGCGCCCGGACAGGTAGCGCGAGTAGTTCTCGACGCCGGCGCAGTAGCCGACCTCCATCATCATCTCGAGATCGAACACCGTGCGCTGCTCGAGCCGCTGCGCCTCGAGCAGCTTCTCCCGCGAGCGCAGCTCCGCGAGCCGCTCGCGCAGCTCCTCGCGGATCTGCTCGATCGCGCGGTCGATGCGCTCCTTGGGCGTCACGTAGTGCGATGACGGGTAGACGGTCAGGCGCGGCACCCGGCGCAGCACCTCGCCGGTCAGCGGGTCGAACCAGGACAACGCCTCGATCTCGTCGTCGAACAGTTCCACGCGCACGGCCTCGCGCTCGGACTCGGCCGGGAAGATGTCGATCACGTCGCCGCGCACCCGGTAGCTGCCCTGCGACAGGTCGAGCTCGTTGCGCGTGTACTGCATGTCGACGAGGCGGCGCAGCAGCTTGCGCTGGTCGAGCCGGTCGCCGCGGACGAGGTGCAGCACCATGCTCAGGTAGGCCTGCGGGTCGCCGAGGCCGTAGATCGAGGACACGGTCGCGACGATGATCGAATCGGGCCGCTCGAGCAGCGCCTTGGTGGCCGAGAGGCGCATCTGCTCGATGTGCGCGTTCACCGACGCATCTTTCTCGATGAACGTGTCGGACGAAGGCACGTAGGCCTCGGGCTGGTAGTAGTCGTAATAGCTGACGAAGTACTCGACCGCGTTGTCCGGGAAGAACTCGCGGAACTCGCCGTAGAGCTGCGCCGCCAGCGTCTTGTTGTGCGCCATCACGAGCGTCGGCCGCTGCGCTGCAGGCGCTCGATGACGTTCGCGACGGTCGTGCAATACGTCTTTCCCGATCCCGTGACTCCGAGCAGCGTCTGGTGCGAGAGTCCGTTCTCGAGACCCTCGATCAACCCAGCGATGGCCGCGGGCTGGTCGCCCGCCGGCTGATAGTCGGCTTGCAGGCGGAATTTTCGATCTTCCATGGTCATTCAACTAAGATACGCGTTCCCTCCCGTCCCCGGAACACACACCGTGCCTGTCGTCCTCGCCGAGCGCCTCAAGCGCGTCAAGCCCTCGCCCACCGTCGCCCTCACTGGCCGCGTCGCCAAGCTCAAGGCGGAGGGCAAGGACATCATCGGCCTCGGCGTCGGCGAGCCCGATTTCGACACGCCCGTGCACATCGCCGACGCGGGCGTCGACGCGATCCGCAAGGGCTTCACGCGCTACACGGCCGTCGAGGGCATCCCCGACCTCAAGGACGCGATCATCGCGAAGTTCAAGCGCGACAACGGCATCACGTACACGCGACCGCAGATCCTGGTGTCCACGGGCGCCAAGCAGACGATCTACAACCTGTTCATGGCGGTGATCGACCCGGGTGACGAGGTGATCATCCCGGCGCCGTACTGGGTCTCGTACCCCGACATCGCGCTGCTCGCCGAGGGCACGCCGGTCACGCCGTACGCGGGTCCGGACCAGGGCTACAAGATCACGCCCGCGCAGCTCGAGGCGGCGATCACGCCGAAGACGCGCCTGTTCATGCTGAACAGCCCGAGCAACCCGACCGGCGCGGCCTACACCAGCGCCGAACTGCACGCGCTCGGCGCCGTGCTGCGCCGGCACACCGACGTGCTGGTCGCCACGGACGACATGTACGAGCACATCTACTGGGCCAAGGAGCCGTTCGCGAGCTTCCTGACGGCCTGCCCCGACCTCTACGACCGCACGATCACGATCAACGGCGTCTCGAAGAGCTACGCGATGACCGGCTGGCGCATCGGCTACTGCGGCGGACCGGCGACGATCGTCGAGGCGATGTCCACGATCCAGAGCCAGAGCACCTCGAACCCGTCGTCGATCGCGCAGAAGGCGGCCGTCGTGGCGCTGAACGGCGACCAGGCCTGCGTCGCCGAGATGAACAAGCACTTCAAGGCCCGGCACGACTTCTTCAATGCCGGCCTGAACGCGCTGCCGGGGTTCCGCGTGCTGCCCGGGGCGGGCACGTTCTACGCGTTCTGCGACGTCTCGGGCGCCATCCGCAACCTCGGCCTCGCGGACGACCACGAGTTCGCCGAGTTCCTGCTCGACAAGGCCGGCGTGGCTGGCGTGCCGGGCACGGGCTTCGGCGCGCCTGGACACATTCGCTTCTCGTTCGCGGTCAGCCAGCAGACGCTGGAGAAGGCGCTCGAGCGGATGGGTCGGGCGCTCGCGGGGCTCGTAACCGCCGCCGATCTTGACGGCAACCGCCTCAATCCGGACACTACGCGCCCTCCAGTTCCGACATAGCTCAGCGGTAGAGCAGCTGACTGTTAATCAGCGGGTCCCTGGTTCGAATCCAGGTGTCGGAGCCAACCCCATATCTGTGATGCGGCTCACAGCCTGACCTCCGTCGGGCCCCGTAGGCTTGCCCACGGGAGTTTAACTTGCCGACCAATGGACGCCTAACCCAAAAAGGGACACGAACCTCGTCATGAGCGCTACAACTTTGCCCGATTCTCCTCTGTTCAATCGCACGGCGATCAGACCGTTCGACTTGCGCGCCCGTGCGGGGCAGCTCGCGACCTGGTTGACCGCGCTGGTGCTGCTCGCAGCCGCGTTCTTCGCGGGCCCGGCGAGCGCCGCCGTCGATCTCCGCGTCGAGTCGCGGCCGATCGGCAACCCGATCGAAGCCTACGTGACCGTCACCGATGCAGCCGGCAATCCGGTCGGCGGGCTCACGGCCGGCAGTTTCACGCTGACGCTGGACGGTAATCCGATCACGATCCAGCCGGCCGACTTCTCGCTGCCGCCGTCAGCGAATCCGGCCAAGAATGTGTCGATCGTGTTCGCGATGGACTACAGCCCGAGCACCACGGGCGATCCGCGTGCCGCAATGGAAGGCGCCGTGGTCGACTTCATCAACTCGATGGCCGCGGGCGACTATGCGGCGATCGTCAAGTTCAACGGCAGCAATCCTGCCAGGGCATCGGTGGTCCAGCCGTTCACGATGACCGACGCGGCGGGCAAGAACACACTGGTCAATGCCGCGATGCTGCCGTACCCGGGCAGCTTCACAAACGTGTACGACGGCATCAACGTTGCGCTCGAGCATTTCATTTCGCCGCCCGCCGGCGTCACGCTCCCAGCCGGGCCGAGGGCGGTGGTCGTCATCAGTGACGGCGTCGACAACGCGTCGATCAATACGCTGAACTTCGTGACCGACAAGGCGAGCAGCCTCGGCATTCCGCTGTTCACGATCGCCGTCGGCACGCCCGGCACGACCGGCAGCAACGTGATGAATGCCCTTGCGGCCCGAACTGGCGGCAACTACATCTCCGCGCCCACGCAGGCCGAGGTCACCAACGCATACGCAACGATTTCCAGCCGGCTCGACAACGGGTACCTGCTGAGCTTCGTGTCGTCCATCACGGACTGCAACCAGCACACGCTGTGCGGTCGCGGTGACCGGCCAGGGCACGACCGAGACACGGTTCACGCGGTGTGATGCCACGACCGGCCCGGTGACGGTGCCGAACGTCGTGAACCAGACGCAGGCCGCAGCGGCCACGGCGACTGACCGGAGCCGGCTTGGTCGTCGGCACGGTCACGCAGCAGTCGAGCGCCACGGTGCCGGCGGGCCGCGTCAGCAGCCAGAACCCGGCCGCCGGCGTCGGCGTGACGGCGGGCTCGGCGGTGAACCTGGTGGTGTCCACTGGTCCCGCGCCGGCGCCCGGGCCGACGATGGTCACGGTTCCGAACGTCGTGAACCAGACGCAGGCAGCGGCAACCACCGCGATCACAGGGTGCCGGGCTGGTCGTCGGCACGGTGTCGCAGCAGTCGAGCACGACGGTGGCCGCGGGCAGCGTGATCAGCCAGAGCCCGGCTGCCGGGTCATCCCTGGCGACCGGCTCCGCAGTGTCGCTCGTCGTGTCGACCGGCCCGGTGGCGGTGCCGAACGTCGTGAACCTGACGCAGGCCGCGGCGACGACGGCGATCACGGGTGCCGGGCTGGCGCTCGGCGCGGTCTCGCAACAGTCGAGCGCCACGGTGCCTTCGGGCAGCGTGATCAGCCAGAACCCGGCCGCCGGCACGGGCGTGGCGGCCGGTTCGGCGGTCGCGCTGGTCGTCTCGACCGGCCCGGTCCGCCGCCCCCGCCCCCGCCCCCGCCCCCGCCGCCGAGCAACGGCGGCGGTGGCTGGTGGTGGCAGCATGGGCCTCGGCGGCCTGGCGCTGCTGGGCCTTGCGGCTGCATTCGCCAATCGGCGCCGCAAGCGAGCCTGATCGGCCGAGTCTGAATCCGCGGCCGTCGTGTCACCGAGTGGTGATACGGCGGCCGCGCTCTTGTTACGGTAAGTCTGGCTGCCCGCGCGGCAGCCGGGTACTGCGGCGCTAGGTTTCAGTGATCGGTCACGCGGCGACCACGCATCGCACGACGATCATTCGCCGGGTCGAGACATGCGGATTCCAGACATCGCCCCTCTGGCGGCGATCGTCCCCGCTGCGGCGATCCTCGTGGTGGATGTATCGGCAGCGGCACTTGACGCTGTCGCAGGTCGGCAGCGGCAATTGCGGCGCCTCACCGGAAAGAAACCGCCGATCCGTGTACTCGGCGGCGGTCCGGCGACACGCCGGGCCGGCCTTGATGCTCACCGCGTGAAAGGGATTCGTGACGCGGTGCACCTGCACTGGGCGCCCCGAATGCTGAACCTCGGCCTGCACACGCCGGCGATGCCACCATGATGAGAAATTGAATTCCATGGCTCGCCACTCTCCATGATCGGCGTCCAATGACTCGAGCCCGATTCTAGCGCGCGATGCGCGAAAAGATCAGGTTCAAGTTGCGTCCTACCCAAGTCACTGCCTGGATCCCGCGAGTTGCGACCTGAGCAACCACTTGCAGACCATCTGTAGCCGCCTGAAAAACAAGCTGTCATGCTTTCGCGGCGGGTCCTTCGCTGATGTCTTGGTGCCTCGCGGCGAAACGCGCCGACCGCTCTGATTGGCCATGGCGACCCGTAGCGCCTTCTCAACATGCCCTGCGGTGTCGGGACTCAGCTCGTCTTCAAACACTTCCTTGAACAATTCCCACAGCCTCGCCTTGCTGAAGCATCAGGGTCTTCTGGCCTTCAGCCGTGATCTGATAAACCCGGCGTCTTTTCTTGCCGACGACCTCGCGCGCGGGAGCGCAGGAGGCCATCCCTCTCCAATCCGTGGAGGATCGGGTACAGGGTTCCAGGGCTCAGTACGTAGCCATGAAAAGCAAGCTTCTCGATGATGCCGATCCCGAATATCGGTCCGGCACTTGCGTGATGGAGAACATGGAGGCGGACAAACCCGCCAATCAGGTCGCGATTGCCCACACAACTTCTCCTGTCTGCCTGGTGACGCTCGCCACGGTGATTCAAAAAGGCCGACGAATGCGCAGAATCCAAAGGCTCGGCTGTGAATTCAGGGCGGGATCATATAGAATTTCGATATCGAGTTTCGTTCTCGATGGAATTCCTGTCCCGGATCGTCCACAGCCACTGCCCCATGGTAGCCGTAATAGAGACAGCGCAAGTATCGCGCAAGTTCGGACTGGTCCTGCGTCGCTTCCTCGTTCCGAGCTTCGCCGTTTCCGCGTATGCCTACTTCAAGCTGGGCGCGGCCATCAGTCCACGCGCGGAGGTCGAGCTATCCCCTTTTCTCCAGCTTGGTCGAGGGACAAGAGTCAGCTCCTTTACCAAGATCAAGGTCACCAACGGCCCGCTGGTGACAGGAGCGAATTGCGGTTTCGGCACCGGTTGCTTCCTCGACTCGGGCTCCGCCGGCATTCGCATGGGTGACTACGTCATCTGCGGCCCCAACGTGTCCATCATTGCGACCAATTACCAGTATGCGAACGCGAGCATCGTGTTCGAGCAACAGGGTCATTCGTCAAAGGGAATAGCGATCGGCAGGAACGTATGGATTGGTGCGAACTCGGTCGTACTTGACGGCTCCGACATCGGCGACAACTCGATCGTCGTGGCGAACAGCCTCGTCAACCGCCGATTTCCGCCAAACTCGATTATCCAGGGGAACCCAGCCAAAGTGATCGCGCAACGCAGGTGAAAGAGCAGATGGACGAGATGAAGCAGAAGGCGTTTGAAGTCGTCAGGAAAGCGGTGGCGGAACTGGCCGAGGACATGGGGTTTCCGGCACTGGTCAGTCCCGTCGAGGCCACGCCGCTATTTGGCGGGGATGACGGCATCGACTCCCTCTCCCTGGTTCGCTTGGTCGCGGACATCGAACGTGCAGCCGAGCTCGCGATCTCGGCAAGACAGTAATCCTGGCGGACGAACGCGCGATGTCCCGACGGCACAGTCCCTTCCGCACGGTGGGCACATTGAGCGAGCTGCTGTACGAACGCCTCGGTGAGGCCGCATGAATGAGGTCGTGCTGATCACCGGGACTCGCAAAGGGATCGGGCGCCATCTCGTAGACCACTACATCGCGCGAGGATTCATCGTGGCGGGGTGCAGTCGTGATCCATTCGAGGGCCCGGTTCCAGAGAACTACTTCCACTACACCGCCGACGTCGCCGACGAACGTGCGATGGTCGAGATGATCCGGGCCGTGCGACACCGCTTTGGTGGAATCACGGTCGCTGATCAATAACGCCGGCATCGCCGCGATGAATCACCTCCTGCTGACGCCGCTGAGCACGGTGCAGCGGATCTTTTCGACGAACGTGTTCGGCACCTTCGTCGCCATGCGCGAATGCGCCAAGGCCATGGTTGATGCCCGATACGGACGCATCGTGAACTTCGCCACCGTCGCAACGCCGCTGAACCTCGAGGGCGAAGCAGGTTACGCGGCGTCCAAAGCCGCCGTGGAATCGCTGACACGCGTGGCCGCGAGGGAATTGGCGCCCTTCAACATTACCGTCAACGCGGTCGGCCCGACACCCGTGATGACCGACCTGATTCGCACCGTGCCGAAGCAGAAGATGGATGCGCTCATCGCTACCCAAGCGATCCGGCGCATGGGTGAGCACCGGGACATCGCCAACGTCATCGACTTTTTCGTTTCCCGCGACAGCGACTTCATCACTGGGCAGACGGTCTACCTTGGCGGAATCAACTGACGTCGTGAATGGTCGCTTCGAGGCGTTCCTCGAAAGGCTCGAGAGCCACGGCGACCGCGAATGCCTGGTGTGCGACGGAGAGCACGCACCGCTACGCCGACCTGCTGCGTGAGTTCGACTCGGCGCGCGACCGTATCGCCACACTGCGAATCGAACGCCGCAGCGTCGTCGCATTGCGCGCCGACTACTCGCTGCGACTCCGTTGCCACGCTGTTTGCACTACTCGCCGCCCGGACGATAGTAGCGATGCTGCCGCGCGATCGCGACTGCGGACGCCCTGCTGGCCGACTGCCACGCCACGGCGCTGCTCGACATCGATCCGCAGGGCCAGTGGAACTGGACGACTCTGGCGGCATCGACTGAGCGAGCACCCGCTGCTGGTCGCCACTCGAAGCGGCCGGCGATGCAGGAATCGTCCTGTTCACGTCGGGCTCCACCGGACGACCGAAGGCGGCCCTGCAAAGCCTGCATCGGTTCCTCGGCAAGTTCGGCGGCCCGGCAAGAGCCTTCGCACGCTGGCGTTCCTGCTGTTCGACCACGTTGCGGGCCTCGATACGCTGTTCTACACGCTGTCGAATGGCGGCACCGTCGTCGTCACTCGGGACCGTTCGCCGTCCGCTGTCTCCCGCTTGATCGAGGACGCAAGCGTCGAGGTGCTTTCTGCGTCACCGACCTTCCTGCGCCTGCTCTGCCTGGCCGGCGATGACGGCGAGCGCGACCTGTCGAGCCTGAAGATCATCACGTACGGCTCCGAGCCCATGGATCCCCGCACGCTCGCGTTGCTCAACGAACGATTCGCCGGCTGCCGGATCAGCCAGAAATATGGCACGACGGAAACCGGTTCGCCGCTCAGCGCGTCCCGCGCCAACGACAGCCTTTGGTTGAAACTGGGCGGCGACGGCGTGGAGGTGAAGGTCGTCGACGGCGTGCTTCACCTGCGCAGCGAGAGCACCATTCTCGGCTACCTGAACGCACCGTCGCCCGTGGATGCCGAGGGTTGGTACTGCACGGGCGACCTGGTCGAGGTCGACGGGGACTGGATCCGATTTCGCGGACGCAGCAGCGACCAGATCAACGTCGGTGGCGAGAAAGTCGCCCCGTCGGAGGTCGAGCAGGTTCTGCTCGAACTCGATTTCGTCCGTGAGGCCGCGGTTTACGGAGAAGCCGAACCCGATCGTCGGGCAGGTCGTCGTGGCCAAGATCGTGCTGGCCGAGGCCATCGACGAACGGGATGCCATGCGGCGCATCCGCGTTCACTGCCGGTCACGCCTTGCGCCGCACATGATTCCGGTCAAGATCCATTGCGTGGCGGCTAGTCTCCGCACCTCGAGACAGAAAATCCAACGGACTGTTTCGGGCTGAGCCGGTTGCGATCGCGCCGCTCAATCCTCCCACACCATGTGTTCAAGGTAATCGACCAAACGGTCCCGTTGATTCTTGTCTGGCGACCATATGACGAAACTGGCTCACCGTCGTCTCGTCCGTCGTTGTCCGGTGCGCAATCTTTCCGCACTACTCAGACCCAGTCCGTGTCTGCTGCCGTTATCGTTGCGCTGCCTCGGCACGGTCCCAAGCTTCGATCCGGACGGGGTAGATCAGAGGCTTCCTACACCTTAGCCGCGACTTACCTAATCACGTGAGGCTCGACGAGTTTGTCCATCCAAACCAGTGGTCCAGACCGGACGTACTGAGCACGAAGATGCATCGCATCCTTGTAGATTGGCGTACCCATTTCATCGGCAAGTGGGCACAAACCATCAGAACAAAGGTACTTCTCTGGCGAAATCAGCTCGGCACCAGCACGACTCGCGATATCCCGGAGAACGCCAGTCACAACTCCAGTCGGAGAATCCTCATCCTCGTCAACTTTGAATGCCGGCCTTGGCGTGTCGCGATTAATCAAAGTCTTTAGTCCCGCGTCAAGCGACTGCCTACCTTCAGCGAATCCAGGCAGATCCTGCCATGTCTTGACGAGGGCAAGCGGCAGACTCTGGCTTGCAAGGCGTGATAGCCGCGCATCAACGTAGTCGACTTGTGCAGACGGCACGGGACCAATAACGAATACCTGGATACCGTCGCCGACAGCCTCCGCCATATCGTGCTCAAGCGCTTCGAACGCTGCTCTCAATTGAACGACGTCGCGGATGGGCACACACCTCGAGGATTCCATAATGCAAGCATCTCCGCGCATTTCCCCCGACGGATAGAAATACGTTGCCCACCAACTGGCGGAAATGATGAGACGCTGCGGCATTGTGTCGCGAACTATCTCCCAGATAGCATCCGCATTCTTTCCGCAATGAATACCCGGAGGATAACCATCCGTGTTCCTAATTGGCGGGCATCCTGGTCGAGTGACAAATATAACAGTGGGTCCGTGTCGTGACGCTTCTTCTCCGTAGCGCGGATACCATTGCTCTGCGATGGAATCCCCAATAAACATCACCACGTCATCGGCGTCACCCTCGCTTTCACAATATCGAAGGCTGCCGCGTCTCGAGCAGTTGCCACCCGGATGCGTCCAATCGCCAATTGCCGCAGCGGTCGCTATGTACGCATCCTTGTTTGGGCCCAGACGGCTCGGCAATCCGCCGCTGATGGATACGAGCAGAGCAAAGCCAATTAGAAGTGCAGCCGCCGAACCGTATGCGAAGGCCTCGCGCCCGCGGCTCCTGGCACGGAGGCGTCGTGTTGGAACTTCGACCCATCGGTACGAGACATATCCGAGTCCGAGGGTGAGCGCAATGCCGCCGGCTACCCAGCCCACGCTTCCATGGAGTTCACGCAGGGTGAACGCTACTGCGACGGGCCAGTGCCAAAGATAGATCGAGTAAGAAGCATTGCCAATGAAGCTGGATGCCCGATTCGTCGTGAATATCGAATTCGAATTCTGCGCGAGCATGACCATTACAGCACCAGAAACCGGCACCATCGCCAAGTAGCCGGGCCACGGATCTGCTGCACTGAACGACGTCGACGCGAAGAGAATCAACGTAATTCCGACGAGTTCCAGCAGGCGGGACAAGAACGGAACCGGCTTGACGTAAGGAGTCACCAGATACGCGATTCCTCCCGCCATCATTTGCCAGGCGCGAGCCGGCAGCAGGAAATACGCGAACTCTGGATTTCGGGGGCTCACAACTATCGAGACGCCCAGTGATAATAGAAATGCAACGCCGATTGTCAGCAGAAAGACGCCTTTAGCTGGAAACGCCCTCAACGCTGCAAGCAGCATGAGCGGATACAGCAAATAGAATTGCCATTCGACGGATAGCGACCATGTATGCAGGAGCCACTTCTCTGCCGCATTCAAATCGAAGTAGCCGATTTCGCTCCAAAACGTGAAATTGGAGAGAAACGCGAGGCTGGAAGCCGCATGCTTGGCCGTCGGGCCATAGCTGAGCGGTGCCAACGACAGACCTCCCATGATGAGCACTGCCAAACAGAGGACTGCCAGACCAGGGAAAATGCGCCGGGCACGCGCAAGGTAGAAGTCCAAGACCGAGAACGTACTATTGCTCAGCTTGGTGACGATGATCTTCGTCATCAAGAAGCCAGAGATCACAAAAAAGACGTCGACTCCGACGAAGCCGCCGCTGAACCCAGGGACTCGGAAGTGGAATAACACGACGGTCGCCACAGCGAGTGCGCGCAGCCCGTTTATGTCCGCTCGGAATTCAGTGACTTGCTTTGTGGCGGAACCCATAAAGGCTATTACAGTACTTCGCGGACAATACCCGGGATTGTGACAATGCTCACGTTGCGTGCTACCCGCCGGTTAGTGTTGCGACTGCGGGGGCTGCGGTAGTGTCATTGGAGAACGGGAATTGACAGAGAATCACTCGAAAGGTTCACACGGGTTTTCGTGGCCACCTATTGATGTCTCGTTCGATGGCAATGCCGGGCTCCGTACTATAAGCACAGGCTGTTAGACCCTTCCCCGAAGCGCGTGATTTCAGGCCCCCGCGAGGAGTTCAGCAACTTTTTCACGCGAGGGAATCAGCCGTGCCGCGTTCGTCGCATAGATCTTTTCCAGGACCTCGCCGGGCAGGTCCAGACCGTATATCCGCCAGCGACCCTGGTTGTAGGCACCCCAGAGCGGATACTCGACGTACTCGTTGCTGGTTTCGAAGAACTCGATGTAGCTGCGAAACAGGCGTTGCGGGGTCCAGCCGGAGCCGTCTACCACCAACCCATAGCCGCCATCCGAGCCATACAGGATCCGATCCTGGTAGCGCAGAAAGAAAGCGCGGGCGGTCACTGGTTGGCGTCCGAGCGCGTGTGCGACGGCAGCGGTATCAACGTAGTAATTGGGAAAGCGATCGAGCAGTGCAGCGACCTGCGCCAGGTCGTCCTCCTGCATACCAAAATGTGCGCCGATAAAAATGGTGCGCGGATGGCGAGCGAGCAGCCGCTCACGCTGTGCGAACAGTTCCTCCAGAGAGGGTTCCTTGCCGTAGCGCACCCACTTCGGATTGAGGAGCATTTCCTCGTACCGCTCGTTGTGACCGTCGGGCTTGCGGAAAAATGCCTCCGCATCTCCAGTGTGAATCAGCACGGGCAATCCAAGCCTGCCTGCCGTTTCCCAGATCGGGTCGAGGCGCGGGTCGTCGACCGCCAGCAACTGACCATCCCGGGTCTTTTGCCCCATGCCGAGCGACTTGCTGATCTTGACTCCACGTGCGCCGAGCTTGGCAGCCTCCATGCATCCACTTGACCTGGTCGGCAACCCCGGCGTCTAGGCCACGTTCATCGCGAACCGCAGCAGCAAAGTCTGGCTTCACGAACAGGACGAAGCGATCTGGATACTTCTCCGTATACGCAACCGCCTGCTTGAACTCCTTCGGAAGCCCACCGAGGTCCACGATGCGTTGGATTCCAGCGTCGTCCATCGCCGCGACTAGTCGCTCCACCGTCAGCTCCGGTCGCTGCGATTCCAGGTGCCAGTGCACATCGGTGGCCGGGTAGCTCGCACGCTCGACCCGTTCGAGCGGCACCTTAAGGACGGGCTGCGGCTGGTACCGACCGAGGCGAACGTCGGTGCCGAGCAGAATCAACAGTGCGTCGTTCAGCCGCTCCGCGCTCAGGAATCCCTGGTTTGGATACCTCTGTACCAGCTCGCGGACCCCCAAGCCCGCCACTGCCAACAGGCTGATTGCGATGAGACCGAGCAGCACACCCTTACGTCGCCGCAGAATATTCCCCGAGCGGGATCCACTGGTGGCTGCCATATTCTAGTCCTTGGGGCCGGTTTGTCGGTTAAACGTGAAAAGCACCAGAGTTGACGTCATTGCCCGGTCAGCCATCGCCTTGAGATCCGGGTCATCCATATACATTATCGTGTCGTCGCGCTGCGCAAAGCATAGACGGGAGTCGCAGAGCTGGTCGATCAGATCCCAGCTCTTACAGTGCCCGGGTGACCAACGCCGTATCAAGTCGCGCGGGCCCGTGCGCCCACGACGTCAGACATGAAGAACGCGCCCGGCAACGACACGGCACGACTCACGACGTGCTCGATCACGGACATGCTTACGGCTACCGCGGGCGAAATGCCGAGTAACCCCATCAGCGTGACGTAGCCCGCCTCCTGGAGGCCGAGGCCACCGACGGTGATGGGAATCATCACAACGATCCACAGAATCGGGATCACGAGGGCCAGGTCCAGGAAAGCGACGTCCACCCCGCAGGCCATCGTGACGGCCTTGGCAAATCCCAGGCGGATCACGAACAGGAGGACCGTGACCATGCTAACCCAGAGCAGCAGCCGCGGTTCATGGCGGTAGGCCAGCGTCGCCCGACCGACCTCCGCCACGCGGTCCCGGACGCCCGCCGGCAGCCTCGGCAGCAGCGCGGCAGCGATCCAGGTGCGTACACGCGGATGGAAGAATGCGAGACAGGCAAGCGCGGCCACACCGGTCGTGGCCAGCACCAGCCACGCGACATCCCCTGGGAGTCGCGTTCCTGCCAACAACACGATCATGATGGAGCCGAACGCAAACGTCGCCAGCACCATGCTGGCCCGGTCCACGAGTGTCGTTGCAACCACTTCCGTGGCGGGATGCCCTGCGCGGACCAGAGCGGCAATGCGAATGGCATCCACACCCAGCGAACTCGGCATGAACGAACCGAGGAAGTTCGCCGCCATCTGCAGCCGGAAAAGCCGCAGGAACCGCAGGCCGAGACCCCGCACGACCAGCAGCAGGTCCCAGCGGTACGTCAGGACGATTCGATCGAGGAGCGCGAGCGCCGCCGCCACAGCAACCCAAGCCGCATCGACCTCGCGGAGGACGCCCACGACGGAACGCCAATCGGCCCACCAGAGGACCGCCAAGAGAAGGCCCAGCGACACCAGCCACCGGACCCACCGTGACGCGAAGATACTCAAGCGACGGTTACTCCGGATACTGCCGTCGCCAGGCCCGCGCGGCCTGGATACGCCGCATCCGCACTCGCATCAATTCCCGCACCGAGATTCGGCCGACGCCGGGTAATCGTCTCAGGAACTCGTCGCTCATCCGGCTCACGTGGAACGGCGAATCACCGGGCGCGTTCAGGGCGCGGCCCGGCCGCAGCCCCCAGTAGCAAGCCTCCAGTCCCGCCGCACGGGCGTCGTCGATCGCGTCGGGCGTGCCGAGATACATCGGAAATGCCAGCTGATTCACCCGCAGGCCGGGCAACCGCGCCTCGATCATCTGTCGCGAGCACTCGAGGTCCGCCCGCAACGGCAACGCGTCCCCGCGGCGAGGGGACTCGATGGACCAGCGCACTCCAGACAGCCCGGCCGGACGCGGCCACTTAGGCACGAAGCGGCTTTCCAGCGTATGCGACTGAAACTCGACGAGACCCGAAGCGTGTATCGCCGAAATCTCCTCCCACGTCATCGGGCGCGCTTCGGTCGCCTGCTCGGCGTCCGAATCGACGTGCAGTTTGGGCGCGATAAAGGCGGTCGCTCGCGCCCCGAAACGCTGCAGCAGCGGAAAAGCAACCTGGAAGAAATTCAGCGGACCGTCGTCGAACGTGAGAAGCACCGCCCTCTCTGGCAGCGTCCGTTCGCCTCGCAAGTACTCGAGCAGGTCCTGTCCGCGCAGCGTCCGATAGCCATTGCGCTCGAGGTGCGCGAGGTCAGCCTCGAACTCGTCTGGTTCCACGATGTGGTAACAGAAGACCGGGATTCCGGGCCCGACGTCAGTCGGCCTGGAGGACGTGACGAAATCCGGGTATGCGCCATTGAAAAGGCCGCGAACCTCGGACTCGTGTTTCCGCCAAACATCCTGCAATGCCTTGACGATCGCCACTGCTACCTCTATCTCATTTCGCCGAAATGGCAGCGCATTCCCGATAACATTGAATCAGCTGCGTCACGTGAGCCTCCAGACTGAACTTTTGGGCCCGCACCCGCGCAGTCGCGCCGTACTGAGCCCGAACATGATCGTCGTTCAGCAGGGCGGCCACCGCATCGATGAAGGCGTTCTCGTCGGCAGCGGCGACGACGTGACCGGACGCACCATCATGGACTACTTCCCCGACGCCACCGACATCGAAGCCAACCACGGGTCGGCCTGCAGCATGTGCTTCGATCGCCGCGATCGGCAGGCCCTCCGACTGCGACGGAATGACGACGACGTCGCAGCCGGCCAACAGCTCCGGCACATCGCGTCGTTGCCCGAGGAATCGAACTCGATCCTGCAGGCCGAGTTCGCCGACCAGCGCTTCGCAGGCGGACCGGTCCGGCCCGTCACCGGCCAACCAGAGCACGGCATCGGCACACAAACGAATGATACCCGGCATCATGCGGAGCATCGTCCGGTGTCCCTTGATCTGGTGCATACGACCGACCAGCAGCAAGACTCGTGTTCGATCGCTGGCGCCCAGTGCGCCACGCAACCGACCACGAGCGTCCGCCGCGACGCGCTGATATCGTTCGAGGCGAATGCCGTTGTGGATGACCCGAACGCGGTCCGATTCCACTTTGTATCGGTGGATTGCAATCGGCACTGCGGCTTTTGCCACGCAGACCGCCATGTCGAGATCGCGCGCGAAGGTTCGCTGCAGCTGCCCGACCAACGGACCCGGTTCGATGAGGTCGTGCAGGTGCAATAGCGTTCGCGCGGGCACCATCCGCGTTGCGAGGCGCGCCATGAGAGTCCCCTTGATGCCCATGGCGTGCAACACGTCGCAACGATTGCGGCGAGCCAGGGCGGCGACCTGCACAGCAACGAAAGGATTCATGCGCGCGGCCGAGAGGAACACTGGCGATATGCCCCGCTCGCGCAGACCGTCGGCGGCGGGATGCGGCTCGCGCAGGTAACAGACGGTCAGCGCGACGCCGGCTTCCGCGAGCGCCGGCAATACGTCCAGGAAGTAGGTCGTCACGCCATGGACCACCCCGCCCGCGTAGCCGAGGTGGTCGGCTACGATCATTACCCGCGGCAAGCGGTCCACGGACTGCCCCCTTTGCGGTGCGGGCTCGCTGAATTGCCGGGAAGTGGTGGACATAAACGTGGATGATAATGAACGCGTGTGTGCACTAACTGTGAACAGCTCGTATCTTCTCGTTGCCATGCCCGGTGCAGGATGCGGTGCATGGCGGCTGGCAAACACGGCCGCCGCATCCTATCCTTGCCGACAACGGCTTTCCATGGAGACTTGAAGCTTGACACTGCAACCCGAATCGCAGCCGCCCTTGAACCTGGTGACCGGCGCGGCCGGATACGTCGGCGGGGAAGTTGTCAGGCAACTGCTGGATCGCAAGTCGCGCGTGCGGGTCATGGTGCGCACCCCGGCGCAGGCCGAACCCCTCGAGCGACTGGGTGTCGAAGTCGTATTTGCCGATCTGCAGAAGCCCGAGACACTGCCGGCTGCGGTTCAGGGGGTGACGAACCTGTATCACGTCGCGTCGCTGTTCCGCGCCGCGGGCCTGCCCGAGACTGTGTTTCACGACATCAATGCCGAGGGCACGCGGCGCTTGCTCGATAGCGCCATCGCGGCCGGCGTGAAGCGCTTTGTGCACTGCTCCACCGGCGGCGTTCTCGGCCACATCAAGAACCCGCCGGCCGACGAGAATGCACCGTACAACCCGGGTGACGCCTACCAGCGCAGCAAGCTCGAAGGCGAGAAGATCGCCATGGAATACTTCCGCTCGGGCAGGATACGGGGCGTTGTGATCCGCCCGGCCATGGTCTATGGCCCGGGCGACACGCGGAACCTCAAGATGTTTCGAATGATCGCACGCGGAAAGTTCTTCTACGTCGGCGACGGGAAGACCAAGGTGCATTTCGTGGACGTACGGGACCTCGCGCGCGGGTTCATCCTGGCCATGGAACACGACGAATTGAACGCCGAGATCTATCACGTCCCGGGGCCTAAGTCGGTGACGCAGAAAGAGATGGCGGAAATGATCGCGCACGAACTCGGCGTGCGGCCGCCGTGGATACACCTCCCCGTCAAGCCCATGCAGTGGCTCGGATCGGCATGCGAGGCGATTTGTGCCCCGCTGGGGATCGACCCGCCGATCTTCCGACGCCGGGTGGACTTCTTCACCAAGCATCGCGAATTCAACGGTGCCAAGGCGGCGCGCGACCTCGGCTATCGGCCTGCCCAATCCTTGGACGATGAGGTCCGAGAGATCACACGCTGGTATCGACAGCACGACTGGCTGTGAAGCCTCTCAGCGCAGCCTGACCCGCAACCTGGCCAGGGTCGCTCGCGCATCGGCGAGTTCGCTTTGCTTGCGCTCGGACGTCCAGCCGTGCGCCGCCTGCAGTGTGTCGGCGCACCACGTCAGCTGCGTTTCGGTGAGCAGCCCACGTTCGGCCCAGTCGGTGGCCCGAAGCAATGCGTCCGCAAGGCGCACGACCATCTCGTCGCTGGCACCGTAAGTAACGCGGCTGCGGAATACGTTCTCCGCCGGATCCAGGCCGGTCGGTTTCGACCCATTCAAGCACGCCGCCGCCCGGGTTCCGTAGATCCGTCGCGCCCAGTCGAACTCGTATTCGTCCTGCCCCACCGCTACTTCCTGCTCGGCCACCTGGCGCGCCAGATTTTCGACCGGCACAGCAGCGGCAGGAAGCTCGAAGGCAGGCACAGTCGGGCTCACCTGCAGCCTGCGGCAGGCAGCATCGAGTAACTTCGCGGCCACCACGGGCGCCGTCGTGTACTTGATCCCAGCCACGCTGATGAGGCCCCGGACCCCGTGGACCGCTTCATGGTCCACGATCAGCGAGCGCTTTGCCCTCTCCGATTTGGTGTCCTCCGCCGGGGTCAGACCCAGGTGCACCGAATAGACGTCGCTCGCTTTCAGTTCGAACCCTGGCGCCGCTGCGTTGACCTCATGCAGGAATCCCGCGACGACGTCGTCCGGTGCCGCCACGGCGTCCGGATGACCCTCGTAGAGGTGCTCGGTCGTACCAACGACCGTAAGGCCATGCCATGGACTCGTGAAGAACAGGCGTTTGGCCTGCCCGAGCGCCGCATCCGATTCACGCTGGCTCGCTACGCCCAGCGCATCGTCGCCCGGGTAAAGACCGCGCGTCACCAGGTTGATGTGGCGTGACCACATCGTGGTTCGCTCACCGTGGACTGCAGCGGGCCCCAGAGCCAGCACGCGATCGACCCAGGGGCCGGTGGCGTTGATCGTGACGCGGGCGCGGATCTCGAGCTCGCGGCCCGTCAATTTGTCACGCGTGACGGCACCGACGACCCCTCCGCTGCCGTGCAGCAGCGAGACGCACTCGAGGTGGTTGGCAGCCACAGCGCCCGCTTCCACTGCATCCCACACGCATTCCAGCGTGACCCGCACGGCGTCGAGCATCTGCCCGTCGTACCAGTACGCACCGCCCGTCACGTCACCGCGCTCGAGCATGGGATATCGCTCGATCAGCCGCCGCCGACTCATCACACCCGACCGCGGCAGGCGCACCTCCGGGCGTATGCCGCTGTTGCGCCCTGCGGCGATCATGTGGAATGCGACGATGCCCGCCGCCATGGCCGCCGGGCTCCGCGTCGTGTAGCCGTAGGTGGGAATGACGAAGCGCAGCGGTCGCACCAGGTGCGGCACGAAGCGGAACCACGCCCGCTGCGAGATCATGGATTCGCGGATACGCGGTACGTCGAAATCCTGCATGTAACGCAGGCCGCCGTGTAGCAGCTTCGCGGAATTGCGTGACGTGGCTGTGCCAAAGTCGTCCTTGTCGACCAACGCCACCCGCAAGCCCGCCAGTGCGGCGAGCCGTGCAATGCACGCACCGTGGATGCCTGCGCCGATGACCAGCAGGTCGAACGGTTGCGAGAATGCTTCGAGATCACGCTTCATCTGTCAGTTCCGTGCCGTCTTGCGGCAGAACGCCAAGAGGTGATGACCTGTCCCGCGCGTCCAGGCTTGTGGCAAGGCATTGAAGCCCCCGACGAAGAATGTGTTGTACAGCAATGCCTTCGCGCCGCCGTGCACCTTGGTTGCCACTGGAAAACGCTCCGGAACCAGTTCCACAGCCGCGAACGGCCGCAACAGTCCGCGGAACTCGCCGATGGTCATGTGGCGGAACACAGGCGAATCGAGGTGGTCGATGTCCACCTTCATGACGTGCCGCAGCCAGTTCATCCATGACTTTCGGTTGACCGTCATCAGGATCGCGAGACCGTCGTCCTTCAGCACCCGGTGGATCTCGCCCACCATGCGATCAGGGTGGGGCGTGAAGTGCAGCACCGTATGGCAGTACACGACGTCGAAGCTACCGTCGGGGAACTCCAGTGCCTCCCCATCCATCACCGCGAACTGCCCGGCGAGGCCCCGCTGCTGGAAGTTAGTGCGGGCCAGATCGATCGCGCGCGGCGAGATGTCGATGCCGGTCACGATGGAACCGCCGCGCGCGAAGCGGGAGAGATCGTTGCCGAGGCCACAGCCGACGTCGAGCACGGACTGGCCGGGATAGCCGGCGAAGTCGACTCGCTGCGGCAGATAGCTCAGCTTCTCGAAGCGATAGGCCTCCACCTCCTCGAAGAACTTCTTCGTTCCCGGCGGATGGCGGGCGATCTTCCAGTCGGCGACGTGCTCGTCCCAGTACGCCCGAACGGCGGCCTTGAGATCGCTTGCGTCCGAAGGCGAGATCGCCCGTGCGCTCGCCCGACTCATCGCGGTGCGGCCGTGTTGGACAGCAGCCCGACGATCTGCAGCAGCCGTCGGATCTTCTGCACGTAGATCGGCCGCGCGTACTCGCGCGCATAGAGTGCCTGGGCGTGCACTACGCGTGCAGCCGCCTCATCGGGCTCTTGCAGGGCCCGCAGCAGACCCTCCGCCATGGAGTCCGCATCCGGCTCGACCAGGAAGCAAACCGTGTCGTCGAGCACTTGCGTGTGGGACCAGATGCGGGTCGCGACCAGCGGCTTGCCGCTGGCGAGCTGCTCGTAGACCTTGAGCGGTGTGTTTGTCCCGTGGACCCGCGGCGAGACCAGCACCGTCGCCGAGCGCGTGAAGCGCAGCGCGTCGGTCTTCGAGACCCGGCCCGTGAAGATGCAGGCGTCGGAAAGGTTGAGCGAGGCGGCCAGTCCGCGCATCTCCCGACCCTGTTCGTCTGTGCCACCTGCCAGCACCAGTCGCGCGTCGGGCCGCGCCCGATGCACGCGCGCAAATGCCCGGACCAGGATATCGATTCCCTGATAGGGCTCAAACGTCCCGGCGTAGAGGATCACCGGATGCGCGGGGTCGAACTGCAGCGAGGAAGCGGACATCGCCTGGCTTGAGCGGCACCGGCAGGTTTCGCTGCCAGGCGCACGTCGTCGAAGATCGAGTTCTCGATCAACAGGTGCCGGACGGCCGGCACGCCCGACTTCAGCGCGTAGTCGCGCAAGTCCGGGCAGATCGTGATGACCGCATCGGCGGCCTTAAGGCAACTGTCCTCGAGTGCCTTGAACGTGCCGATCAGGAGCCGCGACTTGGTGAAGCGGAAGTTCTCGAGCTGCTGGGGCAGGCTCGAGTGCATGTCGTAGATCAGCCGGAAGCGGAACACGGGCTTGAGGAACCGGCACCAGAACACGGCCTCCTCGTGGGCGTGCACCACCGCGTAGCGGTGCTTCGCCAGCAGGCCGATGGTCCAGAGGATCATGAATACGTCGAGAAACAGCTTCTTCCAGGACGGCCCGATCGGCACCGGCTCGAGCAGGCCGATGCGTGGGATGCGTACGATCCGCACCCCGGGGATGTCCACGTCCTGACCCGGATGATAGGTCAGCAGGTCGATCGGCACGCCCTGCTCCGCAACGACCAGCGTCCGGTAGTACACGCTGAACGGCGTACCACGCGGCATGAAGAACGGGTGCGGCGCCACGACCAGCATCTTCAAGCAGATCTACTCCCGACGCGACGGTTGTAGAGCCGTACGCCTAGCTGATTGATCAGGAAACGGACCGGGCCACTCGGTTGCCCATAGAGCAGCGGCGACTCCCGCAGGCCAGCGAGCCACGTCCGCAGTGAACGCCATGGCCCGGTCAAGTCCGGCTCGAAGTCGGCGAGGAACCCGAAGGCACCGACGCGACCATAGTCCGAGGCGAAAGGAAACGGGTCGGACCCGGCCAGCACAAGGGCACCCGCGGTCCGGCCGCGCCGGATCAGCGCCGGCTCACCGAGGAGCCAGGTGCGGCTACCGCTATCACCCAGAAATGCGCGCCCGGCGGCGCCATCCACGACGCGCTGCACGCGCCGGCCGCGAGTTCCGGTCCACTTGCCGAAACCCCAAGGAATCGCTGCGAGCACACCAGCCGCCAGCACCTCATCCAGGGATTCGGCGAAGGGCCGCCCATCGGGGAAGCTGCGGCAGGTCCCCAGTGCGGCGACCTCGAGGCCGTCGTCAGCACGGATCTGCCGGCCGCACACGATTGCCAGGCACAGTTCGCCCCGACGCGCGATCACGGTCTCCTCCTCGTAGGTCGTCGGCGCCAGATGCCAGTCGCCGGCCGATCTGCGCTCCCGCAGGTCCTCGAACACGCGTTCTCGCGCACCCTGGGTCAGCAGGAGGTAGCCGGTCAGAGCCGACTTGGAGGGGACGACGCGCTTGAAGTTCGTGGCTGCCGCGTCGAGCGTGGCCGCGACCGCCTCGACGCAGTGGAAGTGCACATGAGCGTCCACGGGGCAGCCTGTCGCCCGGCGTCGAACTCCATCCCCAGCGACAGATCCCATGCAGCAGTGCAAGCGTCCCCAAATATCGGCACAAGCTTAGCAAAGTCCGCGCGACCCGCTAAGGACCGTTTTTGAACTGCATCGCAATCTTGCACCTCCGCGGCACGGTATCATGCCCAATGCAAGGCAAAAACCGCCCGGAGCGCAGCGCTTGACGAACCACCCGAAGTTGTCGGTGATCGTGCCCTTCTACAACGAGGAGGAGAACATCCGCCGCATGCACGCCGCGATCGTCGCGGCGGTGGAGCCGCTGGGTCATCCGTTCGAGATGGTGCTGGTCAACGACGGCAGCCGCGACGGCACCCTTGAGATCGCGATCGACCTCGCGCGACACGATCCGCGCGTGCGCGTGGTGAAGTTCCGGCGCAACTACGGCCAGACGCCCGCCATGGCGGCCGGCATCGAGCACGCCCGCGGCGAGATCCTCGTCACCATGGACGGCGACCTGCAGAACGACCCGCGCGACATCGAGCAGTTCCTCGCCAAGATCGACGAGGGTTACGACATCGTCGTCGGCTGGCGCTTCAACCGCCAGGACAAGCTGGTCTCGCGCAAGATCCCGTCGCGAATCGCCAACTGGCTGATCGGCAAGGTCACCGGCGTGCCGATCAAGGACAACGGCTGCTCGCTGAAGGCCTATCGCGCCTCGCTGATCAAGGAGATCCCCCTGTACTCCGAGATGCACCGCTTCATCCCGGCGATGGCATCGATCGCCGGGCCCGCGCATCGCGGAGATCAAGGTGCGGCATCACGCCCGACAGTTCGGCCAGTCGAAGTACGGCCTGTCGCGCGTCTACAAGGTGCTGCTCGACCTGATGGTGATCAAGACCGTTGCCTCGTTCACGTCGCGCCCGCTGCGCTGGTTCAGCCTGCTCGCGATGCCGATGGCACTGCTGGGCCTGCTGGCGATCGGCCATTCGCTGTGGCGGCTGGCCGCGGTCATCGGCACGCTGCCGCTGCCCGTCGCCGGCACCGGCGTCATCCTGCTGATGGGCGCCTTCATCCTCGTCTGCGGCGGCGAATCCTGGGCGAACTCGTCTACAAACTCGGCGACGTGCGCGAGCGCGACTTCTCGCGACTCACCGGAAAGGTCTGGCCAGCCGCACCGCTGCGGGATGAACCCGAGGATTCTACGCATGCTTGAGCGCACGTCTGGACATCGAACTCTCCGTGATCGTTCCGGTCGGCTCGCGCCACGCCGACGCCGCGAGCGCTGCACGCGGAGTACAAGGCCGGCCTCGACGCGCTGCGCCAGCCGTACGAGTTGATCTTTGTCCTCGACGGCCCGCGCAGCGATTTCGCCGACGGCACTGCGCTCGCTGCTCGAGGCGGGCCAGCGCTTCACCGTGATCAGCCTGACTCGCCCCTTCGGCGAAGCCACCGCGCTGATGGCCGGCTTCGAGCATGCCTCTGGGCAGATCATCGTCACCCTGCCCGCCTACCACCAGATCGAGGCGGCCGACGTCGGGAAGCTCGTCGCCGCGCTCGATTCGAGCGACCTCGCGATCGGTCGGCGCTGGCCGCGGGCGGGCGGCACGCTCGAGCGGCTGCGGCGCTCGGTATTCCACGGCCTGCTGGCGTGGGTGACGCGACTGCAGTACCACGACCTCGGCTGCGGCGCACGCGCCTTTCATCGTCGCGTGCTCGAGGAGATCCAGCTGTACGGCGACCAGCACCGGTTCCTCCCCGTGCTCGCCGATCGCCAGGGTTTTCGGGTGCGGGAAGTCGAGCTTCGCCAGTCGCCCAAGGATCGCTTCGAGGGCGTCTACCAGCCGCGCGAGTACACCCGCGGCTTCCTCGACATCTTCACGGTCTTCTTCCTGGTGCGCTTCACCAAGAAGCCGCTGCGTTTCTTCGGCATGGTGGGCGTCACACCTTCGCGTTCGGCGCGCTGCTGGTCACCTGGCTGGTCGTCGAGCGCCTGTTCTTCGACCAGCCGCTGGCCGAGCGGCCCGCGCTGCTGCTGTCGTCGCTGCTGGTCGTGCTCGGCCTGCAGCTTTTCGCGCTCGGCCTGCTCGGCGAGCTGATCATCTTCACGCACGCGCGGGCGATCAAGGACTACCAGATCGAGCGGGTGATCCAGTATCGCGATGAGCGAACCGCAACCAGGCCGGAGCTGGATCAAACATGAGCTGGACACCGCAGATCGCGGTCCTGGTCCCTTGCCTCAACGAGGAGGCGGCGATCCCGCGGGTCGTGGCGGATTTCCGCAAGCATCTCCCCCAGGCCCTGATCTTCGTCTACGACAACGGCTCGACGGACCGGACCGTCGAGGTCGCCCGCCAGGCGGGCGCCATCGTCCGCTGCGAGCCGCTCAAGGGCAAAGGCAACGTCGTGCGCCGCATGTTCGCCGACATCGACGCGGACATCTACGTGCTGGTGGACGGCGACGACACCTACGATGCCGCCGAGCGCGCCGGCACTGATCCAGCGGCTGGTGGACGATTCGCTCGACATGGTCAACGGCGCGCGGGAGGAGAAATCCGAGCTGGCCTATCGTCGCGGCCACCGCTTCGGCAACCGTCTGCTGACCGGGCTCGTGGCCAAGTTCTTCGGTGAGCGCATGACCGACATGCTCTCGGGCTACCGGGTCTTTTCGCGCCGCTTCGTCAAGTCGTTTCCCGCGCTCGCGACCGGCTTCGAAACCGAAACGGAGCTGACCGTGCACGCGCTCGAGCTGCGGCTTCCGATCGCCGAGGTCATGACGCCGTACCGTGAGCGGCCGCCCGCATCGTCGAGCAAGCTGCGCACGATCCCGGACGGTATTCGCATCATGCGCCTGATCATGCGTCTCGTGCGCGAGGAACGCCCGCTGGAGTTCTTCTCGTCCGTCGCGGCGCTGCTCGCCGTCACGTCCATCGTCCTTGCAATCCCGGTGGTCGCGGACTACCTGCGCACCGGCCTCGTACCGCGGCTGCCCACCGCCGTGCTGTCCACCGGCCTGATGCTGCTCGGCTTCCTGAGTTTCGCGTGCGGCCTGATCCTGTCGACCGTCACCCGTGGCCGCATGGAGGCCAAGCGCCTTCATTACCTCGACATCCCGCTCCGTACCCGCCCGGACGCCTGAACGGTCAGGGCGCCGCACATAATGGTGTTGGGCCGCCAGTTGCTCGCGTTCTCGGTGGTCGGCACCATCGGCTTCGTGGTTGACGCGGTCACCCTGCATGCGGCGATGACGGGGCTCGGCGCTGGACTATACGGGGGCCGGGTGATCTCCTACCTCGCGGCGGCCACGACAACGTGGGCGCTAAACCGCCGTTACACGTTTCATGGCCGACGCAGCCGCGCCAAACTTCGGGAATGGGCACGGTTTCTCGCTGCCAATGCAGTCGGAGGCATCGTGAACTACGGCACGTACGCTGTACTCGTGGCGACTCAGCCCGCCGTTGCGACCCGTCCGGTCATCGGCGTCGCTGCGGGTTCGGTGATGGGGCTCATGCTGAACTTCGTGCTGAGCCGCCACCTCGTCTTCAGAGGCGGCCGTCGCCGCCCCCCCGAAGCCTGAACAATTAATCTGCGTAGATCGTCACATAACGCTCTGGGTACGCCAGAACTATGGCGTTAACGTCCAAGTCGCTGAACGAGGCCCCAGGTAGCCTCCGGATGACATAGCTGGCGCCGATCGGCAGGACGTAGTCCAGTAATTCTTCCGCATCGGCATCGTTCGGCCAGATGGCGCTGAATCGCCCCGCGACGAGCGACGGGGTCGTCGGCACGAACGATAGTATTGAGTCATCCGAGTCCGTCATCTGTTCAACCGCCGCAAAAAAGCCCCTCGCCGCCTATCGTCATCGGCCATGGCTCGTGCTCCGAAGGATCCCTTGGAATGGAGACTGCAATCAAGGGCATGACGGCGACAATCGACGCCACCGATGTCGATCGCGCGATCACAGCGGGCAGCCCTTCAGTCATCAAACCGAAGCCGCGCGTGGCGTACGGAGCACCACCGATGTTGTTCTCGCCGTGAATCAAATCCAGCGCGATATCCGCATCCCAACCCAGCCACACGGGTCTCCGGATCACGTGGAATCGGGGAGTGGCGAGCGCGAATTTTGGCGCTTCCTCAATAACCTGAATCGAGAATGCAACTCGATATCGTGCGTCTTTATGACTTGATCTCAGATGCGCCGCGGAGTCCTCTCCTCGTCTCGGTCGACAACTCGTGGAGAGCACCGTCTCGGACGTCACGATGAGCCGGTGATACCCGTCGGTCTGACTTCAGGGAGGTGCCAGAGATTCAGTACGTTTTCTGCGCTCCAAACATCTCCGGCGAGCGCGGCAATGCACCCGTGCTGGACGTAGCCGCCGTCTCCTTGGCGAGACTGACAGAGAGCTTGGCCCTGAGCCGATGCCTGGTATTGCACCGTCGCGAGTTGCAGACGGATTTGGCCGCCCGGCCGGTCACGAATAACGCAGTACTGACGACTGCTGGCGGTGTCTGAGAACTGCTGCTGATGGGATGCGGCGGTCTACGGGCCGCCGACACACGACCAGACCCGCAGCCCAGGGTCTTTTGGCAGAGTGATGGCCTCGCACCGTCGTTCAATTGTTGCTAGCGCTTCCGAGGACACACCCGTCGACTTGCCGATCTTTTCTTCTTCGAGAACGACCAGGCTGGTACCGGGCCTAGCCAGAACGTCCGCTACGGAATCCGCCGTGCCGATCGCGTGGCGACCCGTACGTGCGTCGCGTCCGAACTCGGCCAGCGTTTCTGTCTCCGCCACGATGCTCGCGTTCAGTTCGTAGTCATAGTCGCCCAGGTAGTACAGCGCCTTCATCGCGTTGGACGTCACGATGTGGTTGGCCCTCTGCGCACGCGGCTGCAGGTCACGCGCCACGGCAGCCCAGTCCGCTTCCCTGCCATAGCTTAGGGCCCGTTCCGGAGGCAGGCGATCCGCAATCAGGTTGAGCAGCCTGCTGCCCTCCTGCGACAGCGCGAATGCGATGGCCAGCAGAACGAGCATCGCGCCGGGCGCGAGGCCCCCAGCGCCCGTGACCTGCCGCCCCCCGTCGTCGTCCCGGCGGTCGCACGCAGTGCAAGCGCAGACAGCGGTAGGGCCCAAAGTACGCATACTAGGGGCATCAGGTAATAGACATACCGCAGCGCCTTGGCACCCGCGGCGGAGTGCACGATCAATGCAGAAGCGACGACCGCGACGCAGTAAACCGCGAGTCGCCGTTGAGTAGGCTCCGCCAGCGCCACGACGGCCGCCAGGGGCAGCAGCGGCCACAAGAGCGGCATGCTGCGCCCGAATGCGCCGAGGTAATACCAGGGGCGCCCTGCCCGATCGGCGGCCCAGAGCGGCGAGGATGTGAGC
Organism: uncultured Gammaproteobacteria bacterium; assembly: GCA_963777725.1. Classification (GTDB taxonomy): domain Bacteria; phylum Pseudomonadota; class Gammaproteobacteria; order Steroidobacterales; family Steroidobacteraceae; genus RPQJ01. The sequence continues at coordinate 30,188 of CAVZRR010000014.1, read as the reverse complement.
TGCGCCCAGAGCCCCGAATACCAGACCGCTGCAAACGCGCCTACCGCGCCGGCAAGAACTGCTGCCAGCGTCGCGAACGGGTAGCGGGCCGCCGTCGTCGACACGACGGACCACCGATCCAGCACGATGAGCGCTATCACGCCCATAGCCCCCGCGCCGGCTGCAATCAACGTCGTCTCCTGCAGGTGCCATGCTAGTGGCAGCAGACACAGCGTGGCAACCGCGATGACAATCCTGCTTCTCGCGGATCGGGCGGGCCACATCGCCTCGAACAGGCCTGCATAGACGAGTCCCAAGATCAGCGCGTGCAGTGTGTAGAAACGTGCAAACACCGCCGCTTCGACGGTATCCGGAACGGCAACGAGCAGCAGGGCTGCAAATGTGCCTGCGAGCAGCCCGGCGCGTCGACCCGCGAGCACAGCCGTGAGGAATGCCAGCAGGCCACCGGCCAGGAGCGCCGGCAATCGCGCAGCGACCAGGCTCTCGCCGACGAGCGCGAACGACCACGCAACCGCGTTCGTGAACAACAGGCCGCGTGGGTAGATGCCGTCCGCGATGATCGGCCGGCCGGTTTCGAGCAGACCACGCGCGGCGAGCACGTGCAGCAGTTCATCGTACAACGCGACGTGGTCGATCACGCCCCGGGCGAGCACCAGCAGCAGGCCTGTCGCGGCAAGGCCCGCGATCGCCAGCGCGCCATAGGAATGGCACCTGGCAATCACTGGCAATCTGGCGAAACGCATTTGTCGACCCTGATCACGAAATATTCGCCGCTGCGGAACAGTACACGCTCCGGTGGCGGACTCTTGAGCGCGAAGCCGTCGCGCTTCCCTCGGACCAGCAGCGCCCGGTACAGCCGATCGTAGGGCTCGAAGTACCGGTCCCGCGACCAGGCCTGTGGCCCAGTCAGCATGACGTCGACCCCGTACGGTTCGAGCACTTCGTCCATTTCTTCGATACTGGTTGCAAATGCCGCCCTCAATGACGCCTGCAGCCGCGGTGTCATTCGATCGTAGTAGCCCGCCATCCAGGACATCGACGCCTCGGTGGATGCCAGCACGCTGCGATGTGCGCGGAGCGGCACGTCGTTTGCGAGGTCGGGGTGGGCTGCGACGAGTGTCGCGTCCGGCAAAGTTGCCAGGAACCCGTATACGTTCTCGCGATCCCGGTCGGTCGGGGTCTGCCACTCCTGCAGCGCATTCGGCAACAACGTTGCCACGACGACCACCGGTGCCAAGATCGCCACGGCGCGCCTGCCTCGCGCCGGATCCCTCCTCCTTAGGAGAAGGATCTCGAGGACCGCCGAACCGCCGGCAGCCAACAGCAGGATGCCGAGGATCCCGAGCGCCCAGCGCGAGTGTCGGTTCGGCAGATACAGGCCGAACATCAGTTGCTCTGGGAAAAGGCGCATTAGCGCCCACAAGCCGACGCCGACCGCGGCCATGGCCCAGGCTGGCCAGGGTATCGCGGTGGCCCAACGCAGCCGCCATGCAGCAAAGGCGCCCGCTGAAAACATCATGAGCACGACCGGCGACCAGCCGATCCCCGTGCGGTGGCCCGTGAACCAGCGGCCGACGATCGAAGCCTCGTATAGATTGAGGCGACCGCCGGGTCCGAACTCGGGCATCAGGATCGCCTGTTCATACGTGTAGGGCGGCCCGATGCCAGCTGGAGCCGGCAGTGCTAAGCCAGCGATCAGCAGCGCGACACCGCCCGCCAGGGCATTAAAGATCCACTTGGCCGGCATGCGACGATCGGTGACGAGCTCCCGCAGGAACACCAAAGCGGCGGTCAGACCCTGCACTGGCAGCACCACCGGGTAGACCACTGCGGCCACCAGCCACGACATACCGACCCAGGCATACCTGCGACACACGAGCGCCCACAGAGTCATCAGGAGCAGCGGCAAGGCGAAGGTCCGCTGGAACGCAATTGGTGGGAGGAGGTCCCTCTGCTGCGACAGGGGCAGCAGAGCCACGAGGGCCACCACTACAAGCAGCGCGTGCGACTCCGGCGACCGAAGCGAAACCGCACGACCGATGTTCCAGGCGAACCACCCGCAGGCCAGCAGCAGACCGGCTGAAAGCCACTCGGCCGCACTCAGCACGTCGACGACCGGAGCCAGGCAGGCGTAAAGCGCCCGATACCCCCAAGGCGCGCTGGTACGGAAGTAGTCGACAGTCAGATCGCCCGGAAAGAGTCCGGGATACGCGTAGCGGTATAGCCAGAAGATGTGCTGTGTCGCGTCGTCATAAAAGAGGTCCGAGCGCGACGCATAAGGCACGACCCAAAGCGCGGCCGCCAGCAGCATGCAAAAGAGGGCGGACCACCGTTCCGCAGTCAGATTTCGCATTTCGCGAGCCATCGGGCGTTCAGAATCCAGTTGCCGGTTGCGCGGGAGTTCACGCGGCCGGTCTGCGTCATACCGTGACCCGCGGAAGACACCAAGGCGGTCGACGCAGAGATTACCTCAGGCACGTGATCGCTGACATTATCTGGGTTCAAAGTGCAGAATCGCCCGCGGGCAGGCTTCAAAATGTGACGTAGATCCACAATTGCCAGGAGCCAATTGACACCATACCGATACCCGGGCTTTGCTGCGCACTTGATGGCTGCGGCACGAGCGTCCGCCCTGCGCGTTTTTTCTGCATGGCGCGTATCATGCGCGCGGTTTTGGAGGATTCTAGCGTCTTGGTCAACAGCTACGCAGGCATTCAAATGAAAGCGGCAGCCGCCGCCGTACCGTCCGCGGCCAACGCGAGCGAGTCCGTTCGCATCCAGACGCTGCGCGGCATCGCCTGCGTGCTATTGGTCTCGTTCCACGTGGTACAGGGTCAGGGTGGCAGTACCCTCTTGCCCAGCGCGCAATCGCCCTATGTCACGCTCACCGCGATCTTCGCCCACCTCAGGATGCCGCTGTTTACCTTCCTTTCAGGGTTTGTCTACGCCTACCGGCCCGTCGCGAGCAATGCACTTGGCGAATTCGCCAGTCGGAAACTCCTCCGGCTGCTCGTGCCGCTACTCGTCGTATCGACGCTTTTTTTCGTCGTGCAGACCATTACGCCTGGAACGAACACCAAGATGGCGTGGGAGGAGATGTGGCGAATCTATGTCTTTCCGTATGTCCATTTCTGGTTCCTGCAGGCGATCATCCTCATATTCGCCTTCGTCGCAGTTCTCGAGCAGCAGCGATTGCTGGAGTCCTTCGACCGCTTTCTGATCGTGTTCGTGCTGCTGCTCGTCGCGCACTTTGCGCTGCGCGAAGGGCCGAATTTCTTCAGCTGGAAACGAGCCGTCTACCTAGCGCCATTTTTCCTGCTCGGGCTGGCCGCAAACCGGTTCCGCGCTCAGCTCCAAAGCGCGCCGGCACGTTACCTGAGCCTCGCGGTGTTTCTGCTGACCACCATTCCGTACGTCGTGCTCTGCGTCGTCGAACCGGCGGATGTTCCGGAGAAGCGAACAGCCTGGGCCACGGCGATTAGCCTAAGCGCCTGCCTCACCCTGCTGCACTGGATCCCCCACGTCCGCTGGCTCGCCTGGGTCGGGGGCTTCTCCTTCACGATCTATCTCTATCACGTTTTCTTCACCGCAAGCACGCGCATCGCCCTCGGGCACAGCTGGGGCCCGGGTATCCACGAGCATTTTGCACTCGGTTTGCTTGCTGGCGTCGCGGGACCCATCCTGATCGAGTTGGTCCTGCGGCGCAGCCCGGCGGCCCGGCGGATCCTGCTCGGCCAATCCTGAGGATCACACCTTGAAGACAAGGACACTTCTGGTCGCCCTACTCTGCTGCTACGTCGCCCCGTCCGTCGCGCAGTCCACGTGGATTACCCGGTTCGAGTCGACGATCCAGGAATATGAGGCCGCCGACAAACGCAATCCGCCGCCGAAGGACGCAATGGTGATAACAGGCAGTTCGACGATTCGCCTGTGGTCCACAGTCGTGGATGACCTTGCGCCGCTGACGGTCATACCCCGCGGTTTCGGCGGCAGCACGATCGCCGAACTGGACTACTACCTCGACCGGATCGTGCTCGCCTACGAACCGGAGGCGGTCGTCATCTACGAGGGCGACAACGACATCAACAGCGGCAAGACCCCGGAGTACATCGTCGAGCGATTCCTTGGTGTGATCGAACGGATCCACGACGCCGACCCCGAGACGCGAGTATTCGTCATCGCAATCAAGCCGAGCATCGCCCGCTGGAACCAATGGCCGCAGACGCAGCGGGCCAACGCTTTGCTCGAAGAGATGTGCGCGGCCGACGAACGGCTGCAGTTCGTCGACCCATCGAAGGCGCTGCTCGGATCGGACGGCAAACCGAAACCCGAGTACTTCGTGAATGACGAGCTTCACCTGAGCGCCGCCGGGTATGCTGCGTGGACGGCTGCCGTGAGGCCTGCATTGCTCGAAACCGAGCGGCGTCCCCGGTCTCCCGTCCTTACCGTCCAGTAAGAATCGCTCACCAGACGGGGTTTGGACTGGTCCGGTTCGGCAGGACAGCCCCGCAAAGCCAGAGGATCTCGAAGAAATGAGAATTGCCTTGCTTGTCGCATCACTGCTGTTGTCGACCCAGTGCCTGGCCGTGCCCGAGGCACCCTCGCGACTTTGCATCGATAACGCGTGCCCGCCCGAGCCGGAATCGCCGGGCAGCGGTATCAAGTGGCACCCCGGTCACTACATGCTGGTGTTCCGGGGCGATTCACACCAGACGGTCATGTCGCAACGCATCCCGGAGATCTGCCGGGAGACCGGCCTCGAAGGCATGCAGCTTCGCGCCGACTGGTACGAACTCGAGACCACGAAGGGACAGTACAACTTCACCGAGATCGATGAGATCTACGACGCCCTCGCCGACTGCGGGAAGCGACTCGTACTCGAGGTTTGGGCGGTCCGATTCAATTCGACGAGCCCCGATGGCATCGTGCCCGACTACATCCGCGCTGGCGCCGAATACAATGGCGGCGTTGCGAGGACCCGCACGGGATACATCGCCAGGATGTGGGAGCCCCCGGTGATGGATCGCCTGATCGCGCTGTACCAGGCGCTCGCGCGCCGCTACGACAGCAGGCCTAATTTCGAAGGAATCATCTTCACCGAAACGGCGACCAGCGGCGTCGAGGAGGGCTACTCCGCAGCAGCATGGATCGCCCAGCTCAATCGTGCAGTCGCAGCAATGAAGGTTGCCTGGACGCGCACGAACGTCGTGGTGTTCAACAACTTCATACAGGGCGCGACGGAGGCACAACTCTCGGCGTTGTACGAGAGTCTGCGTGCCAATCGCGCCGGCACCGGCGCGCCGGACGTGTTGCCGCCACCGCACTCATTGCGGGGCGAGATGATCTTCCGTGGCGAAACCGGCGGCCGGGACCTGCGCGGTGCGATGCCGTCAATGTTCGCAGTGCAGACGCCGGAACTCGGCGGCAAGGAGGGCACGTTCACGCCCAAGCAGCTTTACGATCACTGCGTCGGCACCAATGCGTGCAGCCACATGTTCTGGATCCGCAATACGATCAATGGCGGCGCCGAGCAGATGTGGGACACGGGGATCCTGCCTTTCCTGCGTACCAAGCCGAAGACCAACACGACATGCCCGGCCAACTACGACAGCTGCGTCCAGTGATGGCGCCCGCCGCGATTCCAGCGGTTGGTGCGTCCGCCCGGAGCACGGCCGTCGGAGGCGGATCCTGACATGCCCCTGCCGAACTTCCTGATCATCGGCACGAGAAAAGCCGGGACGAGTTCCCTGTACCACAATCTCGTCCAGCACCCCGAAGTCTTCATGCCGGCGACGAAGGGTTCGCGCTTTTTCCTGCAGGACGCCAGCGACCCCACCAGCACTGCAACGACGGCGGTCCGCAGCCTCGAGGACTATTCGCAGCTCTTCGCCGGAGCCGACTCCAGCGGCGCACGTGCGATCGGCGAGGCATCGCCGACGTACTTCGAGAACGCGACGGCTGCGCGCCGGATCCGGGACACTCTACCGCGCGCACGCCTGATCGTCAGCCTCAGGAACCCGGTGGACAAGGTGTATTCGCAGTATCAGATGAACCTGCGCCGAACGGGCGGGACCGGCCCGTTACCACCCACCTACGACCTGCTCGAGCCGCTCCTCGAGCCCTGCTTCTACGCTCGGCACTTGCGCGTTTACCTGGATCTTTTCCCACGGGAACAGCTGAGAGTGCTGGTTTTCGAGCAATGGATACGCGCGCAGCGCGAGTGCGTCGCCGACCTCTTTCGATTCCTTGGCGTGAGCGAATCCTCGATCAACATCGAGGACTCCCGCTACAACATCGGTGGCGTGCCCCGGAACGCCCTGTACCGGACGCTGCTCACCGCACGCGACCGGCTGATCGCGCTCAAGCCTCTGGTGCCGAAGCCAGTGCGCAAGGCCGTGAATCGATCGATCAACGCCGGGATGGAGAAGGCGCCGCCGTTGCCGGCGGACGTCAGGCGACGACTCGCGCGGGAATTCCGCTCAGACGTCGCCGAGCTGGAACGACTGACCGGGCTGGACCTCAGTGTCTGGCGCATACGGGAACACGCCGAGGCGGCTTAGGGCGTCCAGGCCGCCAGGCTCCTTCCGAGGATGCTCTGAACGCGCTCGATGTCGTCCCGATACCAGGCGTACATTGCCGTCCGCGCTGCCGGGCTCGCACTTCCAGGCTTGCGCGACAGCTGAAACTTCAGGTCGTTGATCTCGCGCAACAAGCTGCGCGGCAGGATACGTTTCGCGAACCGGGCCATCGGGTGTTGCGAAAGTCGTCCCCAGACAGGAACGGCGGGCCGGTAGTGCACCGCGTCGTTGAGTACGACGTCCGGATCGACCTGCAGGAAGCGGTAGATCTCGCGCAGTTCATCCGCGACGTGCCGTGCCCAGTCCTCGAAGATGCTGACATGGACGTTCGAGCGGCCGAACGAGTCGAAGCACTGCGACAGGCGGTCCGCATAGAGGCTGGCTGTCGCCCAGTACTCCGTTCGACCGCGCAACAGGACCTCATCGTCGACGCGGGGAACACCGCGCAGCATGCAGCAATGCGCATAGGCGCGATCGACCGGGTTTCTGAGGCTGACCAGGATCTTCGCATCCGGTATCAACCTCTTGATCCGTCCTAGAGCCTCGTCGCTGTGGAAATAACTGGACGTAGCCTCGCCGCGGACAGGTCGGCCACCAGTCCCTTCGAATAGGCGCATGTAGCCTTCCAGCCGCCCTGAGCCGTCGGTGCCGAAGTAGCGCGGCTCCTTGACCTCGGTCATGAAGATCTCGGGATGATGGGACAGGTACTGGTGCAGGGCACCCGTCCCGCCCTTGATCACGCCCGCGATGAAGAAATTGGGGAGCGTTCCCGCCGGTGCCAGTGTTCTATCAGGCTCCATGCGCAACGATCGTGCCTGGCCGGGTTGCTTCGCTCGCTGTACGCGAGGAATCGACACGGATGGCCTCGTCCCAGGTCGAAACCACATTGGCCCATTCGGATGGGCTCGTCAGCCGCGGTGCCCCGGTCACGTCGATCATGTGATGCTGCGCGGGTCCGAGTCGCTCCACGAAGGTGAACCAGCGCTGGTACATCGTGTGCAGCCGGTCCCGGGACGCGTAGATTCGCTCGAGGTGATTCAACGTGGCCAGCAGGCGGTACGCCTTCCAGCGTGAGATCTGGCGCAGCTCGAGGCGCTGGAAAATCCGTTCGCGCCGCCGCGAAGCGCGCCTCAGCAACGTTGCCCGACAAGCCAGCAGCGTGACGATCGTCGTCTCGCTCGACGCACCGAGAATCGCCAGCCGGGACCGCTTGTCGTAGCCGGGACGCAGCCAGAACCGAAGCGACGGGTATGGCAGCGTGTAATGCAGCATCACGTTGCCCGTACCACGATCCGCGAGGTCCCGGATCTCCGGCTCGTGCAGGAACATGTCCCGATAGGTCCAGGGCTCGCCACCGCGGTCCATGCGCGGCAGGTTGCCTTTCAGTGCAGGCACCTCGTCGGCCATGAGCTGAGAGACGAATGTCGACTTCCCGCAGCACGACGGCGCGGCGATGACAACCATGTTTCGAAAACTGCCCATTCGCTCCCTCGGTCACAGAGTGCAGAGCGTTCCCATGGCGGGATTCGCACAACTGCCATTGTAATGACACGACAGTGCAACAATGGCGTCATGGTAACGTAATCTGGCGCCACGCTGGGAGGGCGCAGCTGCGACGACCCTGGGGCGGACGGCAAACGCACCGGGGTGCCCCTTAATCAGGCGTCCCGCAGTACGGCCCGGTAGACCTGCATGGTCTGCGCCGCGATTCGGTCCCAGTCGTAGCGTTCCGCGATAATGCGCCGGCGTTCGGCCCGGCTGCCGCGTCCGGCGGGTTGGCCGCCATACGCTTCAGCGCCGCGGTCAGTGAATTCACGTTGCCAACGTGGAAATAGCTCGACGCATCCAGTGCCACCTCGAGATTTGCGGGAATATCGCTTGCCACGGCGGGCAAACCGTATCCCAGTGCCTCGAGCAAGCGCGATGGGCAGCCCCTCGTGAGTCGACGGCAGCACGAATCCGCCGGCGTGGGAATACAGTTGATCGAGTGCGCGACCCCTCACGAATCCGGTCAGAACGGCACCCGACTCGCGGGATGCATCCTGCACCTTGCGACAATAGTCGGTGCTGTCAAGACCGCCGACGAGCACCAGTTTCCAACCGGGTACTGCGGCCGCGACGTACGCACGAATCAGATCCAGTTGTCGCTTCTCCGGAACCATGCGTCCGACGTGCAGGAAGTAGCGTCCAGCCTGCAGGCCCAGCCGGTCCAGCACGTCCGTCGCCAGGGTCGGCGCGACCGGCGCGACTCCGTTCGGGATCAGCACTGAATCGCAGTCGAACTGGCGTTCGATCGATCGCGCGATGACGCTGGAAATCACGATTCGAGCATTCGAAAACTCGACGCCGAGGCGCTCGCCGAGGCGCAGGACGTGACGCGCCATGGGACCCCATTTGTCGCGATCATAATCGGGTCCATGGTGTGTCATGACGACGCGCAAGCCCCAGTAACCGCGCGAGTGGCACCACCAGTGCCGGGCCGACTGCGTGGACGTGCAGGATGTCCGGGCGCGTGACACCGGCGTAGACGCACGCCGAGCAGCGAATGAACCAGCGCCTCGACCCCTGTCCAGCGCGGCGACCAGATCCGTCGCAGTCGGATTGTGCCGAACGATGCGGTGCCTTTGTCCACGAACGGCGTGCGAACGATCGCCTCCACTTCGCAACCGAGGGCGGCAATGCGGGGGTAGAGGTGCTCCGCATGTGTTTCGACGCCGCCCTGCACGCCCGGGATACCGCGAATGCCGAGGACCAGAACCTTCACGGCGATGCTCCGTGTCGCTCGGTCAGCTCGGAACGGAAATGCGCGACGCGGTGTCGACACCCAATTCCCGATACACGGCAAGGACACGACTCAGGTAGACCTCCGCGCTGAACTCGCGCTCGACCCATTCACGTCCGTTACGACCCATCCGTTCAATCTCGGCGTCCGGAGCGTCCGCCATCTCGCGCAGGACGCGGGCGAGATCACCTGCGTCACCGCTCGCAAACCGGACGCCCGTCTCCGCCGGCCGGATCAATTCCGGGATGCCCCCGATGTCTGCACCGATCATCGGCTTGCCCGAGCGCATACGCCTCGAGGAGGCTCATCGGAGCATTCTCGTACCACTCGGACGGCAACACGACGGCGCGCGACGTGCGCACGACCTCCTGCAGTCCTTCACCGGCCAGGTATCCCGTGAAATGCGCGTTCGCGCCGATCGAAGTCGCCAACGTCCGCATCGATTCCACCTCGGGACCGGTCCCGACGATCGTCACATCGACACCCGCGGTCGACGCGGCGCGCAGTAACGTGCCGACGCCCTTTTCCTTCGCGACCCGGCCGAAGAATACGAATCCGCGGCCCGGCTCGAATCGCGGCGCGTAACGTGTTGCGTCGACGAAATTCGGCACGTAGGTCATGTGCTCACGAGCCACGCCCCAGTGAGCGAGCTTGTCGACGTAAAACCGGCTTGGAACGAGGAACCTGTCGACGAACCGGCGGTAGGAGCCGATCGCCCGGTGCAACACGGCCTCCAGAGCCACCAGGGAGCTGAGAGCCCGCGATCCCTTGATGCACCGGTGCCGGATCACGTTGTCGAGTCGGCCGCCGCGACAACGTTCGCAGATGCCATCGTGAGTCAACATATTGTACGCAGGGCACGCGATCTTGAGGTCGTGCAGGGTCATCACCGTCGGTACTCCTCGCGAACCAAGCAGACCGAGGATCGAGGGCGACAGGTGGTGATAGATATTGTGTGCGTGGCAAACGTCAGGAACCACCGCATTGAGAAGGCGGTCCAGCTTGCGGCGCGCCTCGAATGAATAGACGACCTTCCCCGCCCGACCCAGGTTCTGCAGCGCCGAGTACTGCCGGCCGAATTCGATCTCGTCGACGAAGTATCCAGACCAGGCGGACTCGAGGTTATGTGGGTGGGTCATCGAGAAGGGCACGACGCTCCAACCCGCCTGCTCCAGCAGTCGGTTCTGCTCCAGGAAGACAGTCTCCGCTCCGCCACGGCGATAGTAGTAATTGTTGATCGAGAGCAGTGTCGGCATGGATCGACTCGCGTCACTCGAACAGCGCGATGAGCTTTTCGGCATTGAGAACCGAGTGCCGCGTCAACGCGTAATCCCGGGCGCGCTCGCCCATGGCCTCCCGCCGCGCGGTGTCCGTCAGGAGTGTTCGCACGGCTGCCACGAGCGCATCCTCGCTGCCGGCGTGTATGCCGACTTCTTCGCCGTCGAGCACGCCGTCCGGATTGACGTGCAGGCTGACGACCGGTACCCGCCGCATCCAGGCCTGGATGAAGGTGTTGGCAAATCCCTCGCGACGACTGGTATTCACGAACAAATGGGCGCGCGCAAGGATCGAGTTGACCTCTGCCTGCGAGCGGTGACCGAGGTACTGCAGGTTCGGTGTGGAACCGATCTCATGCAGCAGGCGTGCACCCCAAGCCCGATCGCCCTCCCCCTGCGGCGGCGCGCCGACCATGACGAAGCGCACGTTCGTCAGGTCCGGCGCCAGCGCACGCGCGAGGCTCACGAAAGCCTCCGGTCGCTTCCAGGGCTTCAGATTGGCAACCCAGACGACTGTCAGCAGCTCCGACTTGCCCAGATTCTCGTCGGGAAAAGGGTGAAAATTCGGAACTACCGCATCGGCGTCGCGGCCGAAGTTCTCGCGTAGCAGGAGGGCCTGGTCACGGGTCTGGGTAACGACGCGGGTCGCGTGGCGAATTCCGTAGTCGACGAATCGTCGCTCCAGCCAGCGAAACGGCGAGGCCTTGCCGGAGGGACCGCCGCCCGGAGTCACGTCGTTCTCGTGGGCCACATGCCAGATCATCCTGGTTCCGTGCCGCCTCGCATAGAATGCGGCTATGCCCGTATATGCGCAGGCCACCCGCTGGTAGATCACATCGGGCGCGAATCTGCGCAAGGCGCGATACAACCGCCACGCGTCGACCCAGTAGCCCAGGCGCGGAACCCGTGCACTCGATTCCGAGCTGCACGAGTTCGTAACCCGACTGGATTGAAATCGACGGGGCGCTCGTCGTGTCACATACCGGACGTCGAAACGATGCAGCGGCAGGACCGCATCAATCAGGCACTTCACCTGGTACTGCGCACCGCCCATGAACGCGGTCGCATGTGCCGGCGTGACAATGCAAAGACGACGTCTGTTGCCCTGCAGCGCGTTCACTACACGTCCTGCATGCAGCCACCATCCTCAATACTCGATCCACCGCATCGGCAATCTTCGGGTAGGTCCGTTGGTTCGCCACATATCTGCGACCCCGCTCACCCATTTCCGCCGCCAGCCGTGGCGACTCCAGCAGGTGCGACGATCGCCAGGGCGAATGCCACCTCGTCCCATGCGACGCAGATCCCGCCACCGCTCTCCTCGAGGACCAGACGCTGGTCCGGATGGTCGTTGGCAACCACCGCCTTGCCGAGAGCCATGTACTCGACGAGCTTGGTCGGTGAGGTCGAATTCAGGACGGCAGTCGGGAAGAAGGGCGAGACACACACATCGGCGTCTTCGACCCAGCGAAACGCGCACTCCTGTGCGATCTTGCCGACAAGCACGACGTGCGCCGAGAGTCCGAGGCGGTGCGCCTCATCGAGCAGCAGTTGCTCGTCGGTCGGGTCATCGCCGGAGCCTACGAAGTACAGTTTCGCGGACGGCACGCGCTCCCGGAGCCGTGCAAGGACCCTGACGAGAAAATCCAGTCGGCGCACCTTGCTGAGTGTGCCCAGGTAAAGGACGCAGGGAGAATCGTCCGGGCGGACGGTGGGCCGCAGTCGCGGGCCGAAGGTCCAGCGGCCCGACTGAACGTACCCCCATGGGCACCGCCGTAATGCGCAAGCCGTTGACTCCTTCGGCCAGTGATGTCACGCTTCATCTGTTCGCTCTGTACGAAGACGTGATCCGCCGCCGGCAGGATCACCTTATAGAGCAAGAACCAGAATACTCCGCCGCGAATGCGGTAGAGGAACGGGTAGCGCGCCGTGCCGTCGCGGGCGCGCGTGAGGTACTCCTCCGGATAGGGCCATGAAAGCCAGTAGACGAACCGCGCACCAGAAAATCGGGCTGCGAGCAGGCCAAACACGCCGGCGACGAACTTGTCTTTCACCTCGATGATGTCATAGCGGCAACGCCGCGCCCGCGATAGAACCCGGAGGTCGTGCCGGATTCCGAGCAGGTGCTTGCGGATTCTATTCCAGAGCGACGTGCCGAGGTCGGTCGGTCCGATAAGCGCCGTTCCGCCGCACCAGGGTGCTTCGTGCGCCCGTTGGCAGTCCGCCTCGCTTTGCAGGATCCAATCCACGCGGTACCCACGGCGGGCGAGCACCTCGCCGAAGAGCACGGCTACGTCGGGTCGGGTTGGTGGGTAAGTATCCGAGGAAATGGCCAGAATGCGTGGCGGGGCCTCCAACGCAGAGGGGCGGCGTTTTCGGCTGCGACCGAGTTCATGTGTAACCGAGCTGCCGATTCAGCGCGCCGGCCCTGGCTTCGAAGAACGCAAGGTCATCCGCCGCGAGCCGTGACCGCCAGGCATCATCGAGGCGAACTTCGGAATAGTGTGCCAGGCGCATATCGTTGCCATTTGCGACGTGATGGACCTTCGCCGCGGAAATCCAGCATGGCCGGATCGAACGGCTGGCCGACGAGGTCGCAGACGCGTCGCAATTCTGCCTCGGTCCCGGCCGCGAGGTCCTCGTAACGCACCTGCATCAGGTGCGCCGGATGGACGTACTGGCGTAGCAGCGGCAGTGCCCGCGAATACTGATTACGCCAGTCCCGGACGACCCGCGCACGCGGTGTCCCTCGCTTGAGATTCGACCAGTAGACCCCGCGCCCGTCACGCGTCAGGAGCAGCACCCTCACCCGGTCCGGATGCCGGCGGTACATGGCGACCGCTTTGAGATAGGACTTCGACGAATCCACGATCGCATCGACCCCGAGCACCTGTCGGACTGACTCGAAAACCAGGACGTTGTTGTCAATCGCCGCAATTACCGGCCGCACCAAGCGTTCGGGCAGGCGGCTACCCGACTTCAGGTAGAGATAGTAGAGGCCGAGCACGAGCTCGCGTCGCGCAAGGTAAGCCGACGTCTGGTGACTGCGATCGATCACGACCGAGGCCTTTGGGTAACCCATATGCAGTTCGTACGGGTGCGCGAGGACGTTGATACCCTTCGCGTCACCGACTCGCCGCACGACTTCGCGCCAGACTGCGCAGGCCGTTACCCGCGAGCCGCAACTGCACTCGGTATCAAGCGCGAGGTTCTTCGACAGCTGATCGATTTCGCCGAGCGAGGCGATGCGCGGATGCGAGCCGATCAACAGGTCGAGCAACGTCGAACCGGAATGACCCGCTGAACAGATGTAGATGTAGCGCGGCTTGCCGATGGCGCTGTTCATGTCGGCGCAGCCCTCATTCCGGGCGTCGGCTCGAGGCTCGCAGTCGCCTGTGCTTCCGGGCCGCGCATGCGCGCCGCCGCGACCAGACCCGAGAAGTACCAGAACAGATAGGAGAGCGAAGCGTGTGCAACGATCTCCTTGTAGAAGATGCTGATTGTCATGACAATCGTCACCGCCACCCAGCCGGCCGCAAAGGCACCGATCAGGTCATTGTCGCGACTGGCGACGGCCTTCGCATCCCGGTAGATCAGCGACATGAGCAACAGCACCAACCCGACCCCCAAGAGCCCAAGCTCGAGCACCAGGCGCGAGAAAGCCGAGCTCAGGAACGGGTTGAAGAGTCCATTGTATTCACCCGTGAAGTTGTACCCGAGCGAGGATCGCGTCGCGTTGCCGATGCCGTAGCCGAACACCAGGTGGGCCGGGTCCTCTGACAACCGGCTCAGCGGCACGACAATTGCGTCCACGCGCCCCACTGCCTGCGCCGACGTGCCGACATCCTGCTGGTGCCAGAGGTACCCCTTGATTCGGTTGGGATCACCGAGGAAGTCTTCGATATCGGTGCCGTACTTCCGGATGGAGACCAACTCGTTGTAAACAGGCACGAAGACGGCACCGAAGACCGCGAGAAACGCAACGCCGGCGAGGACGTAGCGGGCACGCTGGGCCGATCGCGACGCCGTCACGAACGCGGCCAGCAGGCCGATCGGAAGCAGGAAGAGCGTGCCCTTGGTCTCGTTGATCGTCGTGGGGATCAGCAGCAGGAGGAACAGCAGCACGAACTGCCAGGGCTTGAGGAATCGGCGCACGAACAGCGCCGCCGCGATGCAGGTACAGCAGATCAGGAAGATGGACAGGATCGATGAGATCATCATCGTACCGACGGTGAAGTCACCGGTCGCTCCCCAGTCCGTCTTGATGCGTTGTTCCGCGGCGAGCGGCAGTTGCATGACCGCAATGACCGCCAGCAGTCGCAGCTGGGTGCGCACCTGGCGTTCGCTGAAGGCGAATACGGCCGGTATGAGAAACCAGGCGATTGCACGCAGATAGCTTCGCACCCCGGCAACGATGGGTCCGGCCTCGACCTGGTTCACTACGATGCCGCAGATGATCGTCAACACCAGGCCGCCGAACGCGAGCCAGTACTGTGCGCGAACGTACTGGAACCGGTCGCGGGTGCCAACCAGGGCCACGTAGACGAGCGCCAGCCCTCCCAGCAGTTCCGCCAGGAGCGGAGCCCAACCCGGTAAAATGATCGCGCGTCCCCACCTGTCTCCGCTCGACAGGTACTCGAACGTCGTCACGACGAGGATCATGAAAAGAGTCAGTGCCTGCACGGGACTTGTTCCTCAGTCAATGCGCAGATCGAACGGTGGTCCCGCGTGGCAGCAGACCGGCGAGTCTCAGCAGCGTGGCTTCTCGGCCCGCGAGGACCGAGGCCAGGATCCGCCGATCCGCCTCTGAAACCGCGGGGCCCCTCAAGTGCAGCATGGCACAACCCCCAACAACGGCGGCACCGACCAACAAGTCGAGCCACACCGGCAGTTGGCTCCGATCCTTTAGCATCCAGCACAGCGCAACGGCGCCTCCCCAGAGTGCGACTGACGACAGAATCGCCGGGAGCGCATTGGCCCATCGCGCTCGACCTCGGACGTGCCACCAGATGAATGCATTCTTCATCGTCTGCGCCGATCCCGTGGCGATCGCGGCTCCGGCGACACCAAGTGCTGGCAGCAGCAACAGAAGTGCAACGACATTGTAGATTCCGAACAGCTTGCTGGTCAGGATGATTCCGGCCTTTTCCTCATATTGGGCCACGAAAGTCACCGGAAACTCGATCGCGTTCAACGTGGCGAAGCCCACGATGAGCGGCAGCAACCACGAGTCGGCGACGAACTTGCCGCCGAAGACGACCTGTACGATCTCGTGGTGATAGGCGGTTGCGAACGCGAGCACCGGCCATTGCAGAACGAGGTTCAGGTTGACCAGCAGCGAGAAATAGCCGGGAATGCGTCCGTCCGCCTCGGTCCGTGGCACGGCAAACAGCAAGGGCTGTACGACGTTCTGGAACAGGCGAACCGGGCAGCAGCTGCTGAACCATGTCGTTGAGCCGCGTGTAGAACGCATAGATGCCGACCGAAAGCGGATCTAGGATCGCGGCGATGAAGAAGTTGTCGCTCTTCACGTTGAGCGCCAGCGTTCCGGCGTCGTTGAAGTTGTTAAACAGGCCATAGCGGAGGAGCCTGCGCCTCTCACGGCCCTCCGGACGATAGCCGCGTGCCGACGCCGGAGTATTGCGACGATATGCTCTGAACATGAAAGCGTAGGCCACGCCGAACGCGATCGTGTCGACGAGGATGGCGCTGTCCAGCGTGAGACGCATCGGTCCGTGCGAGGCCTGCGTAACCGATGAGCTTCACGATCGCGAGGACCGCCATCGAGCCGACGCTGAACCGGTGCAGCATGTGCGATGCCAGCGAAAGCTGCATGATCCGAGACTGGAAGTGCAGCAGCACGAGCACGGCGAAGGCGGCAAACTGCGCCCGATACGGTTCCAGCTTGAAGAGCGGCGCCGTGTGATTCCAGCTGAGCAGGATGAGGCTCAGGATCAGCACGGACGTCCCGAACCGGGCCGATGCCACGAACCGGACCAGCCAGCCTGCTCCCGCTGTATTGCCCTCGCGCAGGTACTCGGGCTGATAGCGACGCAAGGTCTGCTCCAACCCGAGCGAAGCGACTGTGCTCACGACCGGGATGAAGGCATACAGAAGGTTGAAGACGCCAAAGTCTTCCTCCGTCATGGCGCGAACCATGACCACGTAGCCCAGGATCGTCGCCAGCTGCGACACCACTCGATAGGAAACGGTATCGATGAGCGAACGTCGTGCCTGGCTGCGGCTGTAGAGTGACATGGGTCGCCAGGCCGCTACGGACTGCGTGGTCGGGTGCAGAGCCTGAGGCAACTGCGATAGGTCGGCTCGGCCACCTCGGCGACCAGCGCCGCCGCGTTCGCCGACAGTCTCTCGGCCTTGCGCGCCCTGTCGGGCTGCACGGCTCGTGCGTAGGATTCGTCGTAGGGCTCGCCCACGAAAGCAAAGATTTGCTCCAGCCAGGCCCGCGGCTCGAGGACCAGTGCATCGTAGTCCACGACCATCACCCTGTCCGGAGGCAGGAACTGCAGGATTTCCTCGATCTGCCGCGTCTTCCCGCTGTACGAGAGACAAGCCCTCTCGATTGCAGAGGGCCCGACCGGCCAGGGCAGGTCGATTCGGCGCATTCGACCGTAGGGCGCGGAGGCCTGTCCACACGCGACGAAGAGTTCGTTGAGCGCGAATCGTCGCCAGTTGTAGACCATGGAATAGACCACAGAGTACGGATTTCGCAGCACCCACACGAGCCGCTGACCGGGCCCCAGGCCCCGGTACTCCGGATAGCACTCGTTGAGGTAGGTCGTCTGCAGGCAATAACGCGTTCGTGCGGGGAGATCGATCTCCCCGCACAGCGCGAGCGCCGCATCCAACTCGTCATCCGTCGTGAGCGCCAGTCCGCGGAACCCGGCCGAGCGTGCAATGATACGAGTCAACATTGTCGTGCCGGAGCGCTGGCAACCCGCAATGAGGACTGCGTCCTCGTAGCGTGCGAGGCTCCTCAGCAGCGGAACGCGGCGTCGCCGGATTCCGTGGCGGAATCTTGGCCAGGACCGGTAGCGGCGCAATGCAGGCCATTGGCGCGGGTCGATCTCGGCGCGCCCGACGGCCGGGCTCATTGCAGTCGTCTCGCGCACGTACACCACGCCACGCCCCCGAAAGTTCGTATCGCGAATGGAAAGCACAGCCGGGTTACCACGCGCCCTGGCACTGACCGGTGGTCAATGTCGGCGATGCGCATTGCTCGGTCCCACGCGGAATCGACGCCGGCGCCGGTCGGTCGGTCGTGAAACTCAATACTCGTAGTACGACGCGCCCATGACCTCGGTGGAACGGTTGATGATCACACCCGCCACGTTGAAGTCGCTCAACAGATCCATCGATCGTACCAGCGTATCGCGGCGGGTCTTGCCCTCGCTCACGACCAGAAACATCGCGTCGACCCGGGGCGCGACGACCAAGGCCTCGTCGGTACTCATGACCGGCGGCAGATCGACAATGACCAGCGCGTCAGGCGATCGGCGCCGCACGTGCTTCAGCAGGTCGTCGACTCTGCGCGAGGCGAGCAACTCGGAAGCACCCTCCACGGATGCCTGCGCGCCGGCCACGATCAGCCGGTCGACATCAGTCGCGTACAGCACGTCACCCGGTTCGGCGTTGCCGGTAAAGTAGTCGGCAAGCGACCGCGCAGCGACTGCGCCAAGGTACCGCAGGACGCTCGGGTTGCGCATGTCCAGGTCGAGCAGGTACACGGTTCGCTGCTTTTCTCGCGCAATGCTGAGCGCGAGATTGATTGCGGTGACCGACTTGCCCTCGCCCGGCCCGGGACTCGTGATTCCGAGGCGCGTCCAGTTGCCCGCCTTGACGCGTTGCTGCACGCGGCCACGCAGCATACGGTAGGTCGCTGCTCCGCGGCCCGCCTCAGTGAGTTGCTCGTCCGTGTAGAGCACCCGGCTCGCCTCACACGCCGCTGGATCGATTTCAAGCCTCGGCAGCTCCGGGTAACTGACTCGTGCGGGCTCCGGCTCGAGCGGCTCCCGAATCGCAGCCAGGGAGCCAGTCTCGTCCACCAGGGACTGTGGCCGTTCTGTCTGCACTGGGAAACTCGCATCCCGTGTCTTGCGCAGCTGCTTCGCACGCTCAAGGGCGTCCTGTATGGTCATCTTGCTAGCCTCTCACGCCTTGACCACGACCAAGGCGACCACCGCGGTCGCAGCGAGCAGTCCGCCAGCGTACGCGCCCCACCAGGCGAGGCGTTTCCGCCGGTCCTCGCGATTCAGCATGACGGGCACTGCAGCGATGGACGGCACACGTGTAATCCGGGCCAGGTCCTGCGAACTGCGCACCGTTGGGTCGGTCGATTCGGCGAGCGCGGCCAAGCCCACCGCGAGTCCGCCGCCAAGGACGAAACCCAGCAGAATGATCCCAAGGCGGTTCGGTGAGAAAGGCTTCGCGGGCACAAGCGGCGCACGAATCTGCACGAACCGGTCGCCCTTCTGCTCGCTTTCGAGGTTGCGTGCGATGCTCGCTTCACCGAGCCTGTTCTGTGTATCTTGGTATTGTGCGCGCAGCGTGTCCCGCGCCCGCGTCATTTCCGCGTACTCCCGTTCAACCGCCGGCGCGGCGGCGATCCCGGACTGGTACTGGTAGATCTGGCCTCGTGCGCGCGCGGCGTTGGCAGTCAGCGCTGCCAGCTCCCGCTGCACGGCCCCGATCTGGCTCTGAACGCTCAGGTATTCCGGATTGTTGGCCGTCGCAGCCGCGCCGGGTCCACTCGCGGCTGCCTGCGCCGACAACGTCTCGATCTGGCGCTGCAGGCGCTTCACATCCGGATGGTCCGGGGTGTAACGGACGCGCGCGTCCGCAAGCTGCCCCTGGAGTGTCGCGAGCTCCGTGTGCAGGCTCCCATCGGTGCTGCCAAGCGTTGGATTCACTTTGCTCAACTGGAGTCTCAATTGCGCCAGGCGCTCCTCGGCCACGCGAATGTCGCCGTCGATCGTCTGCAGGTCGCGCTCCGAACGCTCGGCAGCGGCCTGGTTCCGAATCTGTGCTTCTGGCAAAGCCGCACCATGGCGGGTCTTGAACTCGGCGATGCGCTGGTCGACCTCGCTGATCCGTCGTTCGACATCGCGCGCCTGCTCCAGCAGGAAGTTGTAGGTTTCTTCCGCGCGCTCGCTGCGAGTCCTGCGGTTGTACGTCAGAAACAGGTCTGAAATGCGCTGCGCGACGGCTGCCGCGCGCGACGGGTCCGAGTTCTGGTAATGGACGGAAAAGGCGTTGGACTCCTGCAGGACCTTGAGCGTGATCGGATCGACTCGCTCGACCACAGTATCAGCGATGATCTGCTTCGCCTTGTCGCGCGTCGACAGCCCCTTCATTTCCGGATAGGGGTCAATCTCCTTGACGATCGGTTCGAGGTTATCGGGCGTCAGAACCCGACGCTGGACGAGTTCGATCTGCTGGTCGATGTAGCTGGTGACTGTGGTCTGCACCAGATTTTCGGGGATCGACGAGGGCTCGAGCAGGATCGTCGCCGACGAGCGATAGCTCGCTGGCAATGCGAATGCCAGGGCGATCGCGAGCAGGATCGCGGCCGGGATGATCGTCAGTAACGGCAGACGTCGTCGACGCAGCACCGCCGCATAGTCTCCTAGCGTACTTGGAACCTGTGTGTTGCTCATAGCCTGTGCTGCATCCGCAAGAGTTGCTTGACTGGGCATGTATCGCGACCGGATCAGCGGCGCTGCCGACCGAGACCCTTGTAACCGACGCCGGCAAAGATCCGGTTGTTGTACGCGTCGCCGGTGGCATCCACGCGGTCTTCCCAGATATAGCTGTAGCCGCCTTCGATAAACCACGTTGGTGTCATGAGCCACGTGAGCTTGAAGTCGGCCCGTGCATAGTCGCGATCGTTGTTGGACCCGCGCTCGGTCAGTGAATTGCGCGACTCGTAGATGCCGGCCCCGGAGAAACTCAGCCGCGCGGAGAAATCGCGGTCATACTGCAGTCGTACCTGATCGGATTCGGCCCGGCCGCCGCTACCCGTCGGGATGAAGGTCCGTCCTGCCGTGGCGCGCCAACGGCTAACCTCACCCTGGTAGTAACCGGTCACCGTGCCGCCCCACCCGGACGAGCTTTCGTCCACGCCGAAATCCGTCGAGTCGTCTTCCTCGTAGAAAACCGCGACTTCTGCACCGATCGACTCGGACCAGCGGTACTGGTAGCCCAGTTCGGCACCGAGCGCGTCAGAGGTGCTCGAATCGTCGGTGGCCTCATACCTGGACGCATATAGGCCAGCGCTGACGTCACTACGAGCGTCAAGCGCCCAGGCGACGAACCCGGAGCCAGTCAGGTAGTCATAATCGACGTTGGACGAGCCAGCGTCCGCGTCAAAGCGGACCGCCTGGTATTCGGCGGCGACGCCCACTTTGGTGCGCTCGGTCGCATCGAAGGTGTAACTGGGCAGAAACCGGAACCGGTCGCGGGTCTCGCCCAGTTGCCGCTGCCCTGAGTCAGGGGTCGGGGAATCCGTTGGATCGAGCGGGTCGAACGATCCGCTCGGCTGCTCTTCATTATAGGTGTCCTGTCGCGAATATTTCGCCACCAGCAGGCTTTGGCTGCGCTCCCACCGATACTGCGAGCGAAGGTCCAGGAAGCCCTCGAACCGCTCGAGATCCTCGCGGTCCGGGTACTCCTGCAGTCGGATTCGCGGGCGAATCGACGTGTCGCTGCGGGGCGTCGCGATGCCGATCAGCGCCTGGAGATCAGCGATGAAGCCATACACGTCCGACCCCGCGCCACCGTCTGGATCGAGGTCGAAATTGTCATTGGCTTCAGCGCGCAGGTCCAGCTGGGGCTGAACATAGGTGTCGGCCGCGAACGCGGAACCGAGTGGAACGGAAAGGGCTCCCGTCAGCGCCACCGTCGCAGCGGCGAGCTTCCGCGCGACCATCGAGTTACGGTACGACGATGACATCGCCGGCCTCCAGGGTGATGTTCTCCGCAAGGTCTTTGCCTTCGCTGACCTTGTTGTACCGGAACGGCAGCGAGCGCTGCGTGCCGCCGGCGTTACGGATCACGATGATGTTGTCCAGCTTCGCGAACGGCGTCGTGCCACCGGCGACGCTCAGCGCTTGGAGAACACTGAGCTTCGGGTTCATCACGTATGCGCCCGCTTTGTTGACCTGGCCGATGATGTAGACGCCATTGCCGTTCACGCCCGTGACCGTCACCGTGACCACTGGTTCAGGGATGAATTTCTTCAGTCGACCTTCAATGTCCTTGCGGATGTCGTCCGGGGTACGTCCCGCCGCCTGCACTTCGCCAGTAAGCGGGAACGAGAACTTGCCGTCCGGTCGGATCAATACCGTCCGCTGCAGGTCTGTCTCCTTCCAGACGGACACCTCGAGCTGGTCGCCGGCGTGCATCCGGTAGTCCGCCTCGACAGACTGTGCGTCGGCACGCGGAGCCATTGCCAGCACGGATGCCAGCAGCAGCGAGGCCACGGCACGCAGTGGTCGGATTCGGAATGTAGGACCGGTCGAGCTAGACGGCGTAAGCATATGGCGTAACATAATATTTTCCCCGTTTCTCGCCCGGAAGGAACTGTATCACAGAAGCTGGAAGGCAAAGCTTGGCCATGAAATTGATGGCCGGGATCGGAATACCGCCCTTCAATACGCCTTGCGGTCTCCCACGACCTGAAAGACCGTATTCAAGAGGATCTTGAGATCGAGTCCCGGCGACCAGTGGCGCAGGTACTCCAGATCGTATTCGATCCGGGCGCGCATCTCTTCGAGCTTGCGTCGTCTCGCCGCGGCAGCCGTTGATCTGCGCAAGGCCCGTGATGCCTGGCAGCACCTTGTGACGGACCATGTAGCCCTTGATCAGTTTGCGGTACTCCTCGTTGTGGGCCACCGCGTGCGGGCGCGGACCGACAAGGCTCATGTTGCCCTTGATCACGTTGATGAGCTGCGGCAATTCGTCGATCGAAAAACGACGGAGAACACGGCCCACCGCGGTGACCCGCTGGTCGTTCCGGGTAGCTTGCCGGATCTGGGCACCGTCCTCCGTGACCGTCATGGTCCGGAACTTGTATATGTAGATCTCTCGTCCGTCGAGGCCGTACCGTCGTTGCTTGAAGATCACCGGGCCCGGGGAACTGAGCTTGACCAGGATGCTCACGACGACCAGGAACGGCAGCAGCAACAACAGCCCGACCGATGACAGACACAGGTCCATCAGGCGCTTGACGACGCCGCGATAGCCCGAGAACGGCGTCTCGCACATCGCCACCACCGGCATGCCGAGGATATCTCCCGTACGCGACTGGATCAGGTCAATCACGAAGACGTCCGGCACGTAGTAGATCGAAGCCGTCGTATCGCGCAGTTCGTCCAGCAGGTCCAGCACCCGCTGTACATGCCGCATCGGGAGCGCGACGAAGATGACGTCGGTCCGCTGACGATTCACGTAAGGCGGCGAGTTCACTCAATCGCCCAAGCATCCGCTCTCCGCCGTCGAGCACGCCAAGGCGCTCCGAGCTGCGGTCGTCGAAAAAGCCGTCAACTGCGATGCACATTTCCGGGTGCTGCCGCAGTCGTTGCGCAAGCGCGATGCTCACGTCGTTATAGCCCGCGAACACCGCGCTGCGGATATTGCTGGTCGAAAGCATCAGGCGCCGCAGCGCCGAGTCCAGAGCCAGCAGCACCACGATCAGGGGAAGCGGGCGTGAGTATTGCCCACGTAAGCAGCACCCGTCGCGAGAACGCGTCCGAGAACTTGGTCACGTAGCCAATCGCGAGCAACAGGGCCAGCAGGATCGCCCAGCGCACCATTATGCCGACCACCATCGGCCACCTGTGCAGACCGATCTGCAGCGATGCAATTCCGGGCGGCTGCTGGATGATCGGCCCGAGGATGAACAGCAGCACCGCCAGCATCACGAAATGGTTGCCGAAACCCTTGCCGAACGCGGACGCGAGTGCATAGAGCATTCCGATCGCGACCAGTGCCGGCGCAACGCGCACGAACCAATGCCAGAATTGCGATCGAGACGCTGCGTTTGAATATGACCGGTTCAGTCATCAACTACTCGAGGCGCTATCCACCGACGAAACCCGACCGGGCGGTCGGAGCCGCATCGTCCATGATCGACGGCACAGAAAGCGTGACCGGACTCTTAAGACGATTATGTCAGTTCGCGCAGGCAGGCGCAAGACGATTTCGAGCCCCTCCCGAACGATCTCGTCCGAAGCCGTGAGCGGCACCAGGAAGCGGATCACGTTGCCGTAGAGCCCGCAGGACAACAGCACGAGGCCCTTCTCGGCCGCGCGCTTGACGAGCGCCTTGGCGAGATCCGCGTCGGGCTGGTGGGCATCGCCGTTCTTCACGAGCTCGATCGCGACCATCGCACCGAGGCCGCGCACCTCGCCGATGGCCGGCAGCGTCTTTGCCGCGTCGCGCAGCGAGTCCACGAGCAGGCGGCCGATCTGCACCGAGCGTTCGCAGAGCTTCTCTTCGGCGATGACCTCGAGCACGGCCAGCGCCGCGGCGCAGGCGATCGGCGAACCCGCATACGTGCCACCGAGCCCGCCCGGCCCGGGGGCGTCCATGATGTTCGCCTTGCCGACCACGGCCGCCAGCGGGAAGCCGCCCGCGAGGCTCTTCGCCATCGTCATCAGGTCGGGCTCGACGCCGGCATGCTCGATCGCGAACATCCTGCCCGTGCGCGCGAAGCCGGTCTGGATCTCGTCGATGACGAGCACGATGCCGTGCTGGTCGCACAGCTTGCGCAACGCCTGCAGGAACTCCGGCGGCGCGATGTAGAAGCCGCCCTCGCCCATGACCGGCTCGACGATGATCGCCGCGACTTTCGCGGGCTCGATGTCGTACTTGAAGATGTGCTCGATCGCGTCGAGGCTGTCCTGCACGCTGACGCCGTGGTACGCAATCGGAAACGGGGCGTGGAAGACGTCGCCGGGGAACGGCCCGAAGCCGGCCTTGTACGGGGCCACCTTGCCGGTCAGCGCCATGGCCATGAACGTCCGGCCGTGGAAGCCGCCGCCAAACGCGATGACGCCGCTGCGGCCGGTGTGCGCGCGGGCAATCTTGATCGTGTTCTCGACGGCCTCGGCGCCCGTCGTGACGAAGATGCGCCTTCTTCGGCGTCGGGCCGGGCGCGAGCCGGTTGAGCTTCTCGGCGAGCTCCACCGCCGACTCGTAGGGCGTGATCATCAGGCAGGTGTGGCTGAACCGCTCGAGCTGCCGAGCCACGGCGGCCTGCACCTTCGGATGCAGGTGGCCGGTGTTGAGCACCGCGATGCCGCTGGCGAAGTCGATGTAGCGGCGGCCCTCGACGTCCCAGATCTCGGCATTGCGCGCCCGGTCGACGTAGACGGGCAGCATGGTTGCCGAGTCCGCGGGCAAACGCTGCGTCGCGACGACCCTGCAGCTCCTGGTTGCTCTTGGACATCACAGACGCTCCGCGACGAGCTTCTTGAGGTAGCTGGAGAACTTCGGACCGAGGTTGCGGTGCTTGAGCGCGAACTCGACCGTCGCCTGCAGGTAGCCCAGTTTCGAGCCGCAGTCGAATCGCTTGCCTTCGAACTTGTAGGCGTAGATCGCCTCGTCCGCGAGCAGCGCGGCAATGCCATCAGTGAGCTGGATCTCGCCGCCCGCGCCGCGACCGAGGCGCTCGAGCTTGGCGTAAATGGCGGGCGTCAGGATGTAGCGACCCACCACGGCGAGGTTCGAGGGCGCGTCGGCGGGCTTCGGCTTCTCGACGATGCCCTTGACGCGCGAGAGGCGCTCGTCGATCGCGTCGGAATCGACGATGCCGTACTTGTTCGTCTCCTCCCGCGCGACCGTCTCCACCCCGAGCACGCTGCCCTGCCGCTGCTCGAACACGCGGGCCATCTGCGCGAGACAGGCTTCCTCGGCGTCGATCAGGTCGTCGGCCAGGTGCACGAAGAACGGCTCGTCGCCCACCACCGGACGCGAGCACAGCACGGCATGGCCGAGACCCAGCGGCGCCGGCTGGCGGATGAAGATGCAGCTCGCGTACGACGGCACGATGCCGCGCAGCATCGTGAGCGTGTCCTGCCGGCCCTTGGCCTCGAGCTCCCGCTCGAGCTCGTGGTCGGGGTCGAAGTGGTCCTCGATCGCGCGCTTGTAGAAGCCCGTGATGAACACCAGCTTGTCGGCGCCGGCAATCAAGGCCTCTTCGGCCGCGTATTGGATCAGCGGCTTGTCCACGATCGGCAACATTTCCTTCGGGCTGGCCTTGGTGGCCGGCAGGAAACGGGTGCCCCGACCGGCCACGGGAAATACGGCCGTCCTGATCCTGGTCATGCGCTGAACCTTCCTGTCGCGGGTAACCGGATTATTGTAGCGGATCCCTCCCTGCCGGGGCTCGGTCAACGGGGCCCGCCGTTGCACGGCAGGCCCCGCAGCTTCGACTCAGCGCGTGGCCGCGGGCTTCTTCGCGGCCGGCGCACTCTTACCGGCGGCCGGCGCCGATCCCGCCTTGTCGAGCCGGATGTTGCCGCGATTCTGCTCGAGCACGCGCTCGCCGATGCCCTGGACCTTGAGCAGGTCCTCCGCCGAGCGAAACGGGCCGTTCTGCTGCCGGTACTCGACGATGGCCTGCGCCTTCGCCGCGCCGATCCCGTCGAGCTCCTGGGCGAGCGTGGCCGCATCGGCGGTATTGACGTTGACCGGCCCCGCCGACGCGATGGCGGGCAACAGGCTCACGACGAGCGCCTGGACGAGCGCGCGATACTCCCTCTTCATGGCTGCCTCCTTGGCATATCGGTGCCGCGTCCCGGATCGGGCGCGGTCCGGACGAAGCTAACGCAGTCACTGGATCCGGTTCGACGCAAACGCGCCGCGTTCGTGCATTTTCGGGCGAATGCATGCTCGATCAGCGTATCGGTCGGCTGTTCGATCCGAATTCATGGCATCCTTGAAACACTCTCAGGCCCGGTACTTCGACCACATCTCTGCATGCCCCTGTTCCGTGCCGCGACCCGCTCGATCCCTCTGCTGCTGGCGGTCGTCCTCGCGGTGCTCGCGATGCTTCTATTCGGGCGGATTCCCGGCGACGCCCGCTGGGCGTGGGTGCTCGGCAACGCCGCTCACGCCCCCGCGCTAGCGGTCGTCACGGTCGCGCTGATCGAACTGCTTCGCAGGCCACAGGCTGACAGCCCAGGAGTGCTGCGAGATTATGCATTTGCCATCGCCATCGCACTGACCCTCGGCGCTCTGGTGGAACTGACCCAACTGGGCACTGGACGCGACGCCTCCCTGATCGATCTCGCGCGGAACGCGCTCGGGAGCCTCGCGGCCGCGGGCTTCATGGCCGTGTACGACCCAAGAGTGCGCGCATTACCAGCGCAGGGCCGGATCCGGCGCGCGGGTCTGTTGATTGGCGTCCTCAGTACGCTGATCGTCATGACGCCGGTGTTGATTACCGGCGGCGCGTACCTTCAACGCGCGCGCAACTTCCCGGTGCTGGTGGATTTCAGCTCCGCGCTAAGCACCTATTTCGTCAGCGCCTATGACGCGATCACCGTCGAAAGGACGGGATTGCCGGCCGTCGACACGAAGCAGGAGCCCGATGGCGTTGGTCTTCACGCCCGCATCGTCGGTAGTGGCGGCTGGGCGCTGGTCCTGTGGGAGCCTTATCCCGACTGGCGCGGCTTCGATCATCTCGCTCTGGAGCTGGTGAATACCAGCGCAGATCCCCTGGTGATGCGGATACGGGTCCGCGATCGGATTCACCGTGCCGACCGGAAGGCTGGCTACGTCGGATCAATCGAGGTCGAGCCGCGGTCTCGAAAGATCCACCAGATCAAGTTGCAGGAGATCACGTCAGCCGGCAGCTCTGCGAGTCTCGATCCGGCAATGATCCATTCCCTGAGCCTGACTGCGCACGCAGGAAATCGCGCCACGGATTTCTACGTGACGCGCATCTGGCTCGAGTAGCCGTCGCCGCAATATCAGGCGCGCCGCAGTGCGCCTATTCGCGACAGTTGTACCCGTGGACAACGTCGCTCCCAGCAAGCGCTTCGCCATCGTAGGCCCCGGCTGCAAGAGTCACCCGCTGATCGCCGCAGATGAAGCCGACCTCACTGATGTGAAACAGGAATCCACGGTCGGTGTAGCCATCGCGGTTGTAATCCAGCGATTCATAACGAACCGGGAGCGCCCCACCCGGACCGAATCGGGCCGATGCCGGATCCACCTGCAGCGCGTCGAACACACCGTCACCCAGAACTGCAACGCGCACGTTCCCTGTCGACCTGAGGTCGATGCCGACGCCAGACACATAAGGCTTGACATCAATTCGAACCTCGCGTGCCGCTGGCGACAGCACGATTCCATAGAACGCTGAGCCTCCGAACCGATTGTCGTCGAACTCCACGATCAAGGAGTACGCATTGGCCGGCGTAGGTTGCTCGACAATGGTGACATCGCCCCGCCCGAAGACCTTCTGCACCTGCCAACGTGCCCCATCGGCGGGTATCGGTGGCTGCAGCCCCTGGAGAACCGAAGATAGCGTTTCGAACCGGATCTCGGCGGGGGGTGGTGACGGCCAGGTCGGCAGCCAGAAGGTCGATGTATCCGCCGCCTGGATCATCCCACCGATCAACGTCGGCGCATTGCCACCGTTCTCACGGCCGACAGCAGCGAAATCCAGATGATGCCATTGGGCCGTACTGCCCTTGAGGATCAGGTGATCCCGGCCATCGACCTGCGCCTGGACCTCGATACCGTCATCAACGACCAAGCCTTGTCCGGAAGATGCGCCGGCAGCAAAGCTTGCACCGCATAGCATCGGTGCAAACACCGCTGCCGCCGTAATCAATAATGCTCCAGTTTTCATGATCGTCTCACCGCTGCATCCGTTGAATCGAGAACTTGCGCTTCGCAAGGAACACGAGCGCCGATATCAGTCTGGTCCGATGCGACGGACGTGCAATTCGGAATGATTGCAATAGATACCTGCCGAATCGCACTCATCACGGATGGTTCACGGGGGTCCGCGGCCGGATAATTTGATCAGTCCCATTCTGCTGGGGAGACGCGCCATGAACGTGCGACTTATCGTGCTGACTCTTGTCGCTGTCCTGTCTGGCCTCGGCTTGAGCGTCCACGCTGAAGAACTCGTTCTGCCACTGACTGACGACGCATGGATCAACGGCAACGCCCCGAATACGAACTTCGGAATATCGACGGCCCTGACCGTCCACAACTACGGGCCGAAATTCAGCCTGGTCCGCTTCGATGCAGCAACGATCGCCGGTAAGACAGTAAACCAGGCGAATCTAGTTTTATTCGTCCGCAGCCTCGGATCTGCAGGGACACTGACCGTCTATCCGATCGCTTCCTCGTGGAACGAGAGCACGGTCACGTGGGCGCGGCAACCGCCAACGGAGGCCACCCAAGTCGCGAATGTCGAACTGACGGGTGCGCCGAATCGTGTCGAAATTGACGTGACAAGCGTCGTCCAGCGATGGGCCGCAGGTGCAGTTCCCGATGCGGGCTTCATGCTGACTACGGTCGAGCCAATCAAGGCAAGCTTGGACTCAAAGGAGTTGTCCGGCGGCAACCCCGCAACACTGACTGTTTATACGTCCGAGGACACGGGCCCCGAGACGTTCATCCTCGATCTCAGTGTGCGTGAGAACTGCAGCATCGATACGCCGGGATACTACACGCTCGATCGAACGTGGTGGCTCTCACCACATGGCACCGTCGACGAGCCGAACGCCGCCTGCGGCGGCGCGGTTCATGTCACCAGCAGCGGTGTAACTCTCGACCTGCAGGGGTTCACCATCGATCGGGGAGATTCCTATCCAAACTACGATCCAGTCCTGTGGATTGACACGCCTTCCACGGTCACGCTGCGAAACGGTTCCCTGAGGGGAGTCCACGTCGCAGTGCAAGCTTCCGTGGCGGGCAGTACCGTCAGTCTGGAGAACATTCGCACGGGAGGAGGCGTACTGCTCGGCAATCGGATTGTTCACGCCTCCGGCGGCTCCTACAGTTCCACTTACGAGACGTCGCTCGCTGCCGGCCAAGGAAGTCGCGTAATGGACGCAGCTTTCGCATGCTCCGAAACGAGTTGCCTGAGCCTGAAGGGATCGTCCCAGGTCAGAGACTGCGTCTTCAACGTCAACACCAGCGGCGCGCCCGCGATCGCTGTCACTGGGGACGACACCCTTCTGGAGGGGAACGGCTTCGTCGATGACTGGATCATCATCGAGGGCAACCGCAACATCGTGTCGCGTAACTTCGCCAAGGGTGGGTACTTCGAGGTCCAGGGCACTGGCAACATCCTGGACGGCAATATCGGTCCGGGTATTGCGTTCCGCAGTGTCGGGAACTTCTACGGCAACAATCGGGCAAAGGGGACATTTACCGGCACCGCCGGCAACATCGACTGGGGTGGGAACGTCACCTACTAACGATATTGATGCGGCAGCCACCGCCGCCGTTGACTGGGTTGTTTCAAGGGTTCGCGGACCGCGGTCGCGCCGCCCGTGGCAGGAA
>CAVZRR010000013.1:0-45583 GCA_963777725.1 uncultured Gammaproteobacteria bacterium | reverse complement strand
GCGGCGAGGCGCGGCCAGACCCGGACCCAATCGTAACTCGCCGTCGGATAGCCATGGATCAGCAGCAGCGGTGGCCGGCCCGGCGTGACGGCCGTGTGCACGAAGATTCGCTGGCCGGACAACACGCGGGTCTCGCCGGACCTGATCCAATCGGCCAGCTGCTGCGAACCCTTCATCCGCATCCCCCACATCGGTTGTTGTGCCCGCCCGCGCGGGTCTTT
Organism: uncultured Gammaproteobacteria bacterium; assembly: GCA_963777725.1. GTDB lineage: Bacteria > Pseudomonadota > Gammaproteobacteria > Steroidobacterales > Steroidobacteraceae > RPQJ01. The sequence continues at coordinate 45,362 of CAVZRR010000013.1, read as the reverse complement.
AGGCTCAGAGTATGCTCAGTTCGCTTCCCGCTGGCAGCAACGTCCTGATCCAGGGAGCCAGCCGCGGCATCGGCCTGGAGTTCGTGCGGCAACTGCTCGCCGAACCGCAGGTCGGCCGTATCTTTGCCGCTTGCCGCTCGCCGCAAACCGCGACAGTACTCACGAGTCTCGCGTCTGGGGATCCGCGGCTGCGGGCCCTGGCGCTCGACGTCAGCGACGAGGAGAGCATCCGTGCGGCAGCTGCAGCGGTGTTGTCGGCGGCACCGCGGCTGCACCTGGTCATCAATTGCGCGGGTATTCTGCACGACGCCGCCAGCGGCATCGCGCCGGAGAAGCGCCTCGCCGACGTTCGGCCGGAATCGCTGATCGCGAGTTTCGCTGTGAACGCGTTCGGTCCGCTGCTGGTCGCGAAGCACTTCGAAGGACTGCTTGCGCACAAGGAGCGTGCCGTCTTTGCGAGCATCTCGGCGCGGGTCGGCAGCATCGGCGACAACCGTCTCGGCGGCTGGTACGCCTATCGCGGCGCCAAGGCGGCGCAGAACATGTTTACGAAGACGTTGTCGATCGAGTGGGCGCGTTCGCGACGCAACGTGATCTGCATCGCGCTGCATCCAGGCACCACGGATACGGATCTTTCACGCCCGTTCCAGGCCAATGTGGCACCGGAGAAACTGTTCTCCAGCGAGCGCACCGTGCGGCAATTGCTGGCCGTCATCGATGGGTTGCAGCCCGAGGACACGGGCCGGTTCCTCGGCTGGGACGGCGCCGAGATCCCCTGGTGATGCCAGGCGCCGATGCGGCTGAGGCGCTGCCGATCCTGTATGCGGACGACGCTCTGGTCGTCGTCAACAAGCCGTCGGGCCTGCTGGTGCACCGCTCCCCGATCGACCGGCACGAGACGCGCTTCGCGGTGCAACTGCTGCGCAACCAGCTCGGCCGGCGCGTGCACCCGGTGCACCGTCTCGACAAGGGCACCTCGGGCGCGCTCGTCTTCGCGCTCGACCGGACGATCGCCGGGACGCTGGCCGCAGCCTTCGCGAGCCAGCAGGTGCAGAAGTCTTATCTCGCGATCGTACGCGGCTGGCCCGCCGAGTCCGGCACGATCGAGCACGCACTGGAAGCGGTGCAGGACCCCTACGCGCCAGCGGGCGATGGGGCCGCGAAACCCGCGCGAACCGATTTCCGCACGCTCGCGACCGTGGAACTGCCCCGCCGCGTGGACCGCTATCCGACGTCACGTTACGCGCTGCTCGAGCTCCAGCCGGATACCGGGCGCAGACACCAGCTGCGCCGGCACCTGGCCCACATCTCGCATCCGATCATCGGCGACTCGACGTACGGCAAGGGCCGGCACAACCGGCTGTTCGCGGACTCGTTCGGCGTCAACCGCCTGCTGCTCGCTTGCGTGAAGCTCCAGTTCGCGCATCCGGTCACGGGAGCGCCGCTCTTGATCGACGCGGACCCGGGCCCTGGGTTTGCGACGTTGCTCGAGCAGCTCGACTGGCAGCCGGCGGCACCGGCCACCAATCGCGGCATCAACCCAATTTCGCGTTGACCTTGGCCGCGAGCGCATCGATCTCGCCGTGACGACCCTTGTCAGCGGTTTCGCGGCCCGGACGCGCCGGCGCCTTCGCGGCCTTCTGCAGGTATTTGAGGGCCTCGGCGTACTGGCCTTCCTCGTAGAGGAAGTCCGCGTAGAAGTAGTTCGGGTCGATGCCGTTCGGGTTCAGCTCGAGCGCCTTGAGCAGCAGCTTGCGCGCCTTGTCGTCGTCGCCGAATCCCACGGGAAAGCCCGGCACCCGCGCGTAGAGCGTGCCCAGGCTGGTATAGGCGGACCCGTCGAGCGCGCCCGGATCGATCTTGAGCGCCTTCTCGAGGTTGCCGCGAGCCTCCTTGGCGAGGCCGAGCGCGCCGAGACCGCCCTTGGCTCCGGCGTAGCTGCTCTCGATGATGCCCTCCCAGATCAGCGCTTCGGCGCGTCCCGGATGCTGTTGCGTGAAGGCCTCGGCGCGCTTCTCGAGCGCATCGAAAGCCTGCGCGCGCGCGTCACCGGCGGGCGTCTCGTAGTTGACCTTCGCCCAGGCCTGCTGGATCGACAGCAGCTGGGCGTCGAATGCCGGGTCGCTCGCTGGGCCCGCCTGGCTCGTACCGAACGCGAGCAGCGCGACCGTGGCAAGGAGGACTCTTGGGTGCTTCATCGGTGTGTACCTCATCAGTGTTTGGCCGCGGCTGCCGCCGACTCGCCGGCATAGCGCCGGATCACGGGCAACTGCTTGCGCAGCGCACCGTCCACCAGGCGCGGCAGCAGGCCATTGACGCGTGCAAAGAACTTCTCGGGCCAGCCGAGCACCGCCTCGACGCGGTTGCCGGCGAGCATGTCGCACACCGCCTTTGCGACCAGCTCGGGCGGATCCATCGCGACGCCGAGCTCGTCGTTCATGCGTTCGACGGCGGACGTGTTGATGCTGGTGCGGGTCGCGCGCGGCGCCACGTAGCGGACGGTGACGTTCGTGTCGGCCAGCTCGCGGCGCAGCGCCTCGGTGAAGCCGCGCACGGCAAACTTGGTCGCCGAGTAGACGACGTAGCCCGGATAGCCGATCGTGCCGAACACCGAACCGGTGTTGAGGATGCAAGCCTCGGGCTGCTTCTGCAGTTGTGGCAGCAGCTCCTGGCAAAGGTGCATCGGTGCCAGCAGGTTGATCGCGATCGCGAGATCGAGCTGCGCTGGCGGCTGGTCGGCGAACATCTGGAAGTGATTGACGCCCGCGTTGTTGATCAGCACGTTGATGCCGCCGCGCCAGGCCGCGGCCCCGGCTCGGATGCGCTGCCGGTCTGCGCCGCTGGTCAGGTCGGCGGCCAGCGTCTCGACGCGGTTGCCGTATTTCGACAGGCGCGAGGCTGCACGCGCAAGGGAGGTCGCATCGCGGTCGACGAGCAGCACGGCCGCCCCGCGCGCGAGGAGCTCGTCAGCGATCGCGCCGCCGATGCCGCCGCCGCCGCCGGTCACCAACGCACGGATGGAACTGGGCTTCATGCGGTTCTCCTCTGCGGCAATGTTGCGACCGCGGGCTGGACGTCCAGGCTGCGGAAGACCTGCCCGTACAGCCAGTAGATGCCGCGCGCGCAGCGGATCACGGCTTCGCGATCCTCGGGATCGGTGAGGCGTGCGAGGATCGCGGCAAGGTCATTGACGTGCTCCTTGTCGAGCTCGCCGTGGCTGCGCAGGTAAGTGAACGCACGCGTCGGCAGGTCGAGAGTCTGCTGGATCCGATCCGCCGCCGTCAGTGCGAGCGCGACGCTGGTGCCCTCGAGCACGTGCACCATGCCGAAGAAGCCGAGCGGATTGCGGCGCATCACGGTGTCGTAGGCGTAGGCGATCATCGCCTCCGTCGCAATGGCTGGTGCAGAGGCGGCCGCGGCTGCACGGTCGCCGCCAGCCTGCGCGATGTCATTCAGGATCCATTCGTCGTGGCCGGCCTCCTCCTCGAGGTAGTGCAGCACCGCCGGCTGCAGCCAGCGATGTCGGTCCGGCAGCCGAGCGCCGACGGCCATCAACAGTGGCACCGTATGGCGCACGTGGTGATAGGCCTGCGTCAGGAAGGCCACGTAGATCTCGCGCGTGACGTCACCAGCCAGGGAGCGCTGGATGATCGGCGCGGCCAGCAGGAAATCGCGGTCACCCGCAGTGGCGCGAGCCAGTTGCTCGTGAAATGTCATCGTTCACCTCGTTCAGGAATCGATCCCGCCGCGATACATCGCGTCGAGCAGGTCACCGTGGCGCTGCACGATCTCGGGGCGGCGCAGCCGGCCATTGGAGGTCAGCAACCCGTTGTCGAAGGAGAAAGGCTCGGGCGCGCGCAGCCAGCGGCGCACCTGCGCATACTCCGGCAGCGCGGCATTGGCCGCCGCAATCGCGCGATCGATCGTCGCGTCGTCGGCCGATTCGCGCGGCGCGCTCACGATCGCGACAGCGTAGGGGCGCGCCTCGCCGTGCACCATCACGTGGCGCACGCCGGGATGCTGCGCGATCTCGCGCTCGACCCACTCCGGCGCGACGTTGCGGCCGAAGCTGGTGATGAACACGTTGCGGATCCGTCCCCGAACGTACACGTAACCGTCCGCGTCGATCTCGCCGAGATCGCCGGTCGCCCATTCCTCGCCGGCGCGGCGCGGCGAATCGCCGAGGTAGCCGAGCAGCGTCACGCCGGAGACCATGATCTGGCCGTCGTCGGCCACGCGGACGCGCGCGTGCGGCAAAGGCCGGCCGACACTGCCCCGGCGCCGCGCGTCGGGCGTGTTCAGGCAGACCACGGACGCGCACTCGCTCAGGCCGTAGCCCTCGAAGACCGGCAAGCCGAGCGACTCGGCTCGCGCCAGCAGGTCGACCGACACCGCGGCGCCGCCGACCGCCACGAAGCGCAGGGAGTCCGGCACTTTCCAGCCGCGCTCGGCGGCGCTCACCAGCAGACGCAGCAGTTCCGGCACGAGCACGATGCTGTCCGGACGACTGCTCGAGATGCAGGCCAGCAGGCGGCTGACGTCGGGTCCGGCGTAGCTCATGCCGGTGACGTCCGCAGACGGCAGCAGGCAAGTCGCACCCGCCAGCAGCGGCGCATGGATGCCGGCAATGTTCTCCAGCAGCGTCGCAAGCGGCAGCAGGCAGAGATGGCGCTCGATGCCGAGCGACTCGGTCGCGCGCGCCAGCGAGCTGGCGATCGCATCGAGTTGCGCTGTGCCGAGACAGACGCCCTTCGGGGCGCCGGTGCTGCCCGACGTATAAGTCACCTTGGCCGTGCCGGGCGGCAGCGAAGGCCGTGTCGATGCGTCCAGCTGGCGACGAAATAGCGCGAGCCCCGTGCGCCCGGACAGGCCAGCGCTGCGCCAGCCGGGCAGCAAGTCGCGCACGCGCGACGGATCGTCGGTGAGCAGGCCGTCGATGCCGGCATCGTCCAGCGCGTGACGGATCTGCCCCGGCGTGAAGAACCCCGGTAGCGGCACGCTCGGCAGCGCCTGGCGATGCAGCGCGAGATCCGCGATGGCCCAGCCGAGTCCGTTGTCGGCCAGCAGCGCGAAGCGCTCGCCGCTTGCGGCCAGCCAGTCGGCCTCCTCCTCGACGAGCTCATCGAGTCGCTCGTAATCGACTCCCTGGCGCCCGTCGTCGAGAGCGACCCGGCTGCGCGCGGCGGACGTCGCAAACGCCAGCGGGCTAGCGTTCATGCACGGCGTGGCTGAAGCCCCGGATGCGCCGGGTCACGGGGAGGAATCCGGCGAGCACGCGCGGGTCCTTTTCGTAGTAGCGGCCCCAGCGGTCCGGGCTGGTCGCGACGCGCGCCGCGTCGGCACGGGCGAGCTCGACCAGCGGCGCGCCGAAGCCCTGCAGGATCCCGCGCACGGTGCTGGTCGCCGTGAAGACGATCCAGCGATAGTCGCGGGCCAGCAGGAATGCGGGCAGCTGCGCGACCATGCGCACGGCCGCGCGGCAATTGGCGCCGGCGAGGTTGCCGACCTCGACGACCTGCTCACGCCGGACGGCGTCTCCGGTCGCCGTGGCGATCGCGGTTTCGATCGGCTGCTCGAGATACTGCTCGAGGTACAGCGGCTGCGGGACGGCCGCTCGCAGGCCGACCACGCCACGCAGTGCGCCGCCGCGATCGCGGAAGGAAAGCAGGGTCGGCATGAAGCTCGTCACCGTCGCGTCGTGGCCGCGCTTGAACGCCGCGCCGACGAATGACTCGAGCTCGGCGCGTTCCGGCGCATCGGTACCGGCCACCCCGAGGTGCAGCCCACTGCCCAAAGGGCGGCGACCGGTTACGGGCTCTGCTGCTGCGGACGATTCAATCAAGGCGTGACTCCTGGACCGACACGGGCCGTCGAGGGCGTGTGCCCCCGTCCTGCCCCGTTAGACGGTGCCCGACGCGGAAATCAATCGCGGCGCGGCGAGCCACCAATAATCCTTTGTTATTCAATGCTTTAAGCGCGCGAAGCAGCGTCGATCCGTGGCCGCGATTGATTTGGCGGCCAACCATCGTCTAACTGCGCAGGACACCATGAGTGAAAACGTGAACGACGACCGGTTATTGGTGCAACGGATGCTCGCGGGCGAGGAGCGCGCGTTCGTCGCGTTCTTCGAGACGTACTTCCCGCGCGTCTACCGGTTCGCGCTGCCGCGCCTCGACCGCAACGCCGACACGGCCAAGGACGTCGTCCAGGCCACGCTGATCAAGGCGATGCGCAAGCTGGGTGATTTCCGGGGCGAGGCGGCGCTGTTCACCTGGCTGTGCCAGATCTGCCGCCGCGAGATCGCCGATCACGTGCGGACGCAGCGCCGTCACTCAGAGAAGGTGGTGCTGATCGAGGACAGCGCCGAGGTGCGCGCCGCCCTCGAGTCGATCGAGGCGCCGGCGGGCGACGATCCGCTGCGCCGTTGTGACGACGCGGAGCTCAAGCAACTCGTGCACGCGGTGCTCGACCGGCTGCCGAGTCGCTACGGCGAGGCGCTGGAGTGGAAGTACGTCGAGGGGCGGTCGGTCGAGGAGATCGGCGACCTGCTGGGGATCGGCCACACCGCCGCGCAGTCGCTGCTGGCGCGCGCGCGGGTGGCGTTTCGGGACGGACTCGAGGCCGTGTTCGGCGCATCCGCGGCCGACGTGCTTGCGAGCCTGGAGGCCTGAGGGGGAACACCGATGAACGAAGAGTCACGCACCGACGCTCGAGACGACACCGACCTCGCGGCATTGCTCGCCGCGGTGGGACCGCGCGGCCAACCTTCGCTGGACGCGATGGCCAGCGTACGAGCCGCGGTCGCAGCGGAATGGCGAGCGACGGTGGCGGCCCGGCAGCGCCGGCACCGCTTCACGAGCTGGGCCGCTGCAGCGGGAGTGGCCGCGGCCGCGCTCGCGGTCTGGATCGCACAGCCAATGCGCTCGCCGGACGGCGTGGTCGTGGCCTCCTTGACGCGCGCCGTCGGCGACGTCCAGCAGAACTCGGGCGACGGGCGCTGGATCCCGCTCGATGCCGCAGGCTCACTCGAGACCGGCACGCAATTGCGGACCGGGACCGGCGGACAGGCTGCGCTGCGATTGGACGACGGTGTCGAGCTGCGACTCGATTCGCGCACGCTGGTCGTGTTCGAGGACACGCAGCAGGCGCGGTTGGCACACGGCGCGGTCTACGTCGATTCCCACGCTGAGCCCGGAAGGACACCAGCCGATTTCACGCTCGCGACGCCGGCGGGCACGGTCCGTCACCTCGGCACGCAGTACCAGGCGCGGATCGCCAATGGGGACCTGCGCGTCGCGGTTCGCGAGGGCCGCGTGCAGGTCGGCACCACGGCCGGCAACGTGCAAGGTGCCGCGGGCGAGCAACTGACGATCAGCGACGGTCGCGTCGCGCGCTCCGAACTCGCGGCGAATGCCGCGGATTGGGACTGGCTCGCGACGATCACGCCGCCATTCAGCCTCGAGGGTCGCAGCGTCGATGCGTTCCTGGCGTGGGCCGGGCGCGAAACGGGACGGGCGATCGTGTACGGATCGCCGGACGTCGAGCAACAGGCCCGCGCCGTGATCCTGAGCGGCACGCTCGAGGGACTGACGCCAGACGAGGCCGTTGCGGCGGTGCTCTCGACGACGTCGCTGCAGGCCGCCCTCGACGGCGACCGGATCAGGATCGAAGCCGCGACGCGCTGACGCTGCGGACCGGCCGCGATAGGCTGCGGAGCCCCGCTCCGCTACTATCTCGCGGCCCGTGCCGTCCGATCACCTCACATCTTCCCTGCTCCGCCAGGCGACACGGCGTGCTGCGACCGTCGCCTGCGCATTGCTCTGGGCCGCGTTGGCGCACGCGCAGGGCGCGGGCTACGCCGGGCGGCCCGTCGCCGACGTCCTGCACGAACTCACGCAGCAAGGGCTGCGGCTGATCTACAGCAGCGAGACGGTGCCGGATTCGCTGCGGGTGCTGCGCGAGCCGACCGGCGCCACCCCGGCCGCGGTCCTCGACGAAGTACTGGCGCAACACGGACTGCAGGCCAGCCGCGTGGGCAAGGACACCTATGCAGTGGTCCGCCGCGCGCCCGCGATCGAGGCGCGTGCACCAACGACGGCCCCGGCGCCTGACCCGAACGCACGGCTCGAAGAAATCGTCGTCGCCGCCAGCCGATACTCGCTGTCGGCCGACGTTCCCGACGCCCACACGCTGCTGACCCAGGACGAGATCGAGGGCTTGCCGCGTTTCGCCGACGATTCGCTGAAAGCCGTGCACCGGCTGCCGGGCGCTGCGAGCAACGGCCTCGCGGGCCTCGCGAACATCCGCGGCGGCGAGGCCAACGAGACGCTGGTCGTGTTCGACGGCCTGCCGCTCTACGAGCCGTTCCACCTGCGGCTGCTGCTGAGTCCCGCCAGCCTGCTCGATCCGCGCGTGCTGAGCGGGCTCGACGTGCATGCCGGCGGCTTCACCGCCGAGTTCGGCGACCGCATGAGCGCGGTCATCGAGGCGACGTCGCTGCGCCCTGCGGCGGACCAGTACTACGAACTCGGCCTCAGCCTGTTCCACGCGAATGCGCTCGCCTCACAACGCTTCGACGGGGAACGGGGCCAGTGGCTCGCCGCGGTCCGCCGCAGCAACCTCGACGAGGTCGCCGACCTCGTCGAATCGGAGATTGGCGAGCCGAGCTACATCGACGGCTTCGGCCGCATCGACTACGCGTTCTCGCCGGACACGCGGGGCAGCCTGCACGTGCTGCTGTCGAGCGATCGCGCAGAGGTGCTCAAGTCGGACGAGACCGAGTTCGCGGACGTCGAGTATCGCAACTCTTACGTCTGGGGGACGCTCGAGCACGATTTCTCGGCGGCCCTCGGCGGGCGGGCGATCCTTTCGTACACGGACGTGGCGGCCGACCGGAACGGCGAGGTGAACAACGGCGGAATCCGCGTGGGCTCCGTGGACGACCAGCGCCACTACGACGTGCTCGGCCTGAAGCTCGACGGCCGCTACGCGGCACAACGCTGGCTGCACCGGTTCGGCGTCGAGCTGCGCAGCCTGTCGGCCGACTACGAATACACGAGCACCCTGCGTTACGAAGCCGGTGGGCCCTATCCAGGCTTTCCCGGGCTCACCGTCGATCGGGCCCTGGCGCCCGAACCGTCGGGCGATCACGTGGCCGCCTACGCCACCAGTCGCGTCCTGGTCACCGACCGTCTGGCCGCCGAGATTGGCCTGCGCTGGGACGAACAGACCTACGCCGGCGACGCCCACGACCAGTGGAGCCCGCGACTCAACCTGGTGTACGAAGCGGGCGAGCGCGACCCGCGTGCGCGCGAGCTGGGGGCGTTTCCACCAGTTCCAGGGCATCAACGAGCTGCAGGTGGAGGACGGCATCGACGAGTTCCTGCCGGCACAGAAGTCGGACCACGCGATCGTCGGCATCGAGCAGGGCCTGCCGGCCGGCTGGTCATTGCGCGTCGAAGCCTACCGCAAGGACTACCGCGACCTGCTGCCGCGCTACGAAAGCCTCTTCGACCCGCTGTCCCTCGTGCCGGAACTGCGCTGGGACCGGGTGCGCATCGCGCCGGACTCGAGCCGTGCCGAGGGCGTCGAGTGGCTGCTGACGCGCAAGAGCGCCGACCCGTGGAGCGGCTGGCTCAGCTACACGTGGTCTCGGGTGCGCGATGAGGTGGACGGCGACGACGTGCCGCGCAGCTGGGACCAGACGCACTCGGTCGGTGGCGGCGTCACGTGGTCGGACGGCGCCTGGCAGGCGACGCTGGCGGGCAGCTATCACACCGGCTGGCCCACGACGCCGGTGCGCGTGGTGGACGAGCCGCCGCCGGCGACGATCGAGTTCGGCGCGCGTAATTCCGCGCGCTTCAAGGACTACGCCGCCGTGGACCTGCGGGTGAGCCGCCTCTTCGCGCTGCCGCGCGGCGACCTCTCGGTGTTCGCCGAGGTCACGAACGCGTTCGACCGGCGCAATCCGTGCTGCATCGATTTCTCGTTCGGGACGTCCGGCGACGGCGATCTCGAACTCGAGCGCGAATACCGTCACTGGCTGCCGCTGGTGCCTTCGATCGGCGTGCTCTGGCGCTATTAGCCGACGCCGTTCTTGCGGAACCAGGCGAGGCACTGGCCCCAGGCATCCTTCGCGGCGTCCGCGCGGAAGCTCGGCCGGTAGTCCGCGTGGAAGCCGTGCGGCGCGTCCGGGAACACGACGATCTGCGACGGCTGTTTCGCCGCTGCGAGCGCCGCGCGCATCTTCTCGACGTCCTCGAGCGGAATGCCCTGGTCCTTTTCGCCGTAGAGGCCGAGCACCGGCGCGTGCAGCGCGGCCGCCACCTCGAGCGGATACTTCGGCTGCAGCTCGGTCGCCTCGCCCGCCAGGCGCCCGTACCAGGCCACGCCGGCCTTCAGCTTCGGGTTGTGCGCGGCATAGAGCCACGTGATCCGTCCGCCCCAGCAGAAGCCGGTGACGCCGACGCGGCTCACGTCGCCCGAGGACGATTGGCCCGCCCAGGCGACCGCGGCATCGAGATCGGACATCACCTGGGCATCCGGCACCTTGGAGACGACCTGCGCGAAGATTTCACGATAGTCCGTCAGCTTCGAGACGTCGCCCTGCCGCGCGTACAGTTCCGGCGCAATGGCGAGGTAACCCTCGTGCGCGAAGCGGCGGCAGACGTCCTTGATGTGCTCGTGCACGCCGAAGATCTCCTGCACGACCAGCACGACCGGGAACGGGCCACCTTTCGCGGGCATCGCCCGGTACGCGGGGATCTCCCCGTCGGCGACGGGTATCTTCACTTCGCCTGCCGTGAGTCCTTCTGCCGGAGTCGAGATCACGGTGTCGGCGCGCACGGGCAGCGTGGCTGCCGCGAAGCCGACCGCCAGCGACGTCATCAGCATGTCGCGCCGCGTGAGGCTCGCCTTGCCGAGCAGCGAATCGAGTTCCGCGCCTGACCATTTGTCGTGCATCGTGTGCTCCTGTGTGCTGTCGTTGACGGTTCAGCCCGGTTCGACGCCCGGCTGGTACGGCTCGGTCTCGAGCGCGATCGCCGCGGCCACCTCGGGCGCCACGGTGTACTTCGCAAACTCCGGGGGCATCCGTTTCGCCTTGCCGGTCTGCAGGTCGATGCAGACGTAGTGGATCAGGGCCCGCACCAGCGTCTGGCCGTCCGATTTGCGGCGGATCTGGAAGCGCCGGACGATCCGCAGCCGCTCGTCGTTCAGCACCGGCCAGGTCGCGACCTCGATGTGGTCGCCCTCGTAGGCCGAGCCGAGATAATTGGCCTGCGTGCGCCACACCGCCATGCCGCGATTCAGCCGCCGGCACAGTTCGGGCGGGATGCCGCGCTCGGTCGAGTGCGCCCAGGCGCAGTCGTCCATCCACGCGATGTAGACGACGTTGTTGACGTGGCCGTAGCCGTCGATCTCGGTGTGCACGGCGACGCGCTCGTGGATGAACGGCGACGGCAGGTCCCAGGACATGATCACGCCCTCACTTGAGCAGGCGGTCGAGCAACTCGTCCTTGTCCGACCAGAGACCGGCGAGCCAGGCCTTGAAGCGCTCGCGGAATGCCGGGTCGCTCGCGTAGTCACCAGCCGACGTCCACGCGTCGATCGGACGGCGCCGGACGTCGACGATCACGGTGCCGACGCGGCCACAGCAGAGGTCCCATAGGCTTGGCGTGCCGGTCGAGTACGCGATCGTCACGTCGAGCAGCGAGTGCAGCATGCCGCCCATCGACGAGAGCACGAACGACGTGCCGCCCGCCCGCGTCGGCAGCAGGTTGCGATACGGCGACTTGAACGCCGCGTGCTTCGCCGGCGTGAACCGCGTGCCCTCGACGAAGTTCATCACCGAGGTCGGGATCAGCCGGAACTTCTCGCAGGCGCGGCGGGTGACCTCGAGATCCTTGCCGCGGTGCTCCGGGTGCTTTTCGAGGTACTCCGCCGTGTAGCGGCGCATGAACGGGAAATCGAGCGCCCACCAGGCCAGCCCAAGGAACGGCACCCAGATCAGCTGCTGCTTGAGGAAGAACTTGAGGAACGGGATGCGCCGGTTGAAGACGGCCTGCAGCACGAGGATGTCCACCCAGGAACGGTGGTTCGAGATCACGAGGTACCACTCGCGGGTCGAGAGACCCTCGAGGCCGCGCGTGTCGAGCGGCAGCGAGCCCATCAGGCGGAAGATCGCGTTGTTGGTGCCGATCCAGGCTTCGGCCAGCGCCGTCATGCCGCGGCTCGTCCACCTGCGCCACGCGCCGATTGGAATGACCGCCTTCAGCAACGCCACGGCAAAGAGCAGCGTGCACCAGAAGATCACGTTGCATACCATCAGCGTGATCGTGGCCACGCCCTTGATCGTCGAACCGCTGCGCTGCTGCACCGAGTAACATCCGTCGTCCGGGGCGACGATTATGCCCCGCGGACGCGACCGAAACCCAGCCCACGGAGCACGCGATGCCGATCGAACTGACCGCCAACGAAGCACGCGTCATCGGCTGCCTGATCGAGAAACAGATCGCGACACCCGACCAGTACCCGCTGTCGCTCAACGCCCTCACCAACGCCTGCAACCAGAAGAGCAACCGCCACCCGGTGCTGGCGCTCGAGGAACGCGACGTGCAGGCGGTCGTGGACGGCTTGATGCGACGCCAGCTGGTGCTGGAGAAGTCCGGATTCGGCAGCCGCGTGCCGAAGTACCAGCACCTGTTCTGCAACACGCAGTTCGGCTCGCTCAAGTTCTCGCCGCAGGGCACGGCGATCATCTGCGAGCTGCTGCTGCGCGGCCCGCAGACGCCCGGCGAGCTGCGCACGCATGCGGCACGCCTCGCCCCGCTGCACGACGTCAGTGAGGTCGAGACCGAGCTCGAGGAACTCGCCACGCGGCCGGACGGTCCGTTCGTGGCGCGGCTGACGCGAGAACCCGGTCGGCGGGAGTCGCGTTACATGCACCTCTTCAGCGGCGAGGCGCCGCCGTATGTCGAGGAGGAACCGCGGCCGTCGCGCGCCACGCCTGCTTCAGCGGCGGGCGCATCGGCCGACGCGGAACGCATCGCTGCCCTCGAAGCCGCAATCACCGAACTCCGGCACGAACTCGAACTGCTGAAAGCACGCTTCGATGCAGGGACTGACCCCTGAATCCAGCACCGGGGCGCAACCTGCCTATGGAAGGATTCCTTTGATCAGCGCCGCCGCGCTGCCTCGATGGTGGCGATATCGATCTTCTTCATCGGCATCATCGCCTCGAAGGCACGCTTTGCCTCCCCGCCGCCAGCCGCAATCGCATCGGTCAGCGCGCGCGGGGTGATCTGCCAGGAGATGCCCCAGCGGTCCTTGCACCAACCGCACGCGCTCTCCTGGCCGCCATTACCGACGATCGCGTTCCAGTAGCGGTCCGTCTCGTCCTGGTCGTCGGTCGCGACCTGGAAGGAGAAGGCTTCGCTGTGTCTGAACTCCGGGCCGCCATTGAGACCGAGACAGGGGATGCCCAGAACGGTGAACTCCACCGTCAGGACGTCGCCCTCCTTGCCGCTCGGGTAGTCACCGGGCGCCGCGTGAACGGCGGTCACTTCGCTGTCCGGAAAGGTGGCGGCGTAGAAGCGCGCCGCCTGGTGCGCGTCCTTGTTGAACCAGAGGCAGACCATGTTCTTTGGCTTTTTCATGCTCGTGTGCTCCTTGTGCCCGGTCGGGCGAACCGTGCGCCGATCAGTAGCCCTTCGCCACGTCCACCACCGACAGCATCCGCTCCCCCGCCACGTATCGGCGCAAGTTCTCGATGCCGATCGCGAATCGCACTTCGTCACCGAGGTCGGAGCCGGCCGAGATGTGCGGCGTCAGGATCACGTTCTGCATCTGCCAGAGGGGACTGTCGGCTGGCAGCGGCTCCGGATCGGTGACGTCGAGTCCCGCCCCGGCCAGTCGGCCGCTGCGCAGCGCCGCGATCAGGTCCGGTTGGACGACGCTCTTGCCGCGACCGACATTGACGAAGAACGCGCCCGGCTTCGCGGCGGCGAAGAACTTCACGTCGAAGAGTCCCGTGGTGGCGGGCGTCAGCGGCGCCGTGTTGACGATGAAGTCGGCCTCGCCGACCAGCTTGAGCAACTCGTCCGGCAGGCCGACATAACTGACGAACGCTGGCCCCTCGCGCCCGCTCGCGCGCGTCGCGACGACGCGCATGCCGAGCGCGTGCGCCCGCTTTGCCACCTCGAGACCGATGCCACCCAGGCCCACGACCAGCACCGTCTTGCCCTCGAGCGTGAGCAACTGCCCAGGCGGCGGCATTTCACGGGTCCAGCGGCCGGCCATGCGCTCGGGAATGTAGAAGTGCAGTCCGCGCGCGTAGGCGAGCATCATGGCCAGCACGTGCTCGGCCATCACCGGGCCGGCGACGCGTTGCATGTTCGTGAGCAGGATGTCCCGTTCGCGCAACGCGGGGATCGCGACGCAGCGTTCGACGCCCGCCGAGTACGACTGGATCCAGCGGATGTTCGGTCCGGCGGCCAGTAGCTCGGGACTGCAAAGGCCGAGCACTGCGTCCGCGTCCTTCGCGAGCACGGCAGCCTCGGCTGCATCGTTCGCCAGCAGCAATTCGACGCCGGGCGCCACGGACTGCAGCGATGCAGCGAGCTGCGGCGCCAGGTTCCAGACCAGGATGCGTTGCGGCTTGCGCCAGCCGGGCCGCTCCCGGACCGGTGCCTCTGCTTCGACGAGGCCAAGCCGCTCGATCAGTGCCGCGGTGGCCGGATCGACGCTTGCGGGAGCATCGGCCACCGCGGCCGGAACTCCCACGCACGCCCAAACCAACAGGGCCTGAACCAAACCCGCGCCGGCACGAAAGATCGGGGCCATGGTCGTCTCCTGCGAACCGTGAACGACAGCAGACCCTAGACCAACCAGCGCGCCCGGGCCAGCCCCATCGGGGACCGCGGCCTGCACAGATTCACTTGTACAGGCCGGTGCGCGCGCCCTATATAGGGATCCATGACACGAGCCACCCTGTTCTCCCCGCTCGCGATCGGCCCGATCACGCTGCCGAATCGCATCGCGGTCGCCCCGATGTGCCAGTACTCCGCTGCGGACGGCTGTGCCGGCGACTGGCACCTGCAGCATCTGCCTTCGCTCGCGATGTCGGGCGCCGGACTGGTGATGGTGGAGGCCACCGGCGTCGAGCGCCGCGGCCGGATCACGCACGGCTGCCTCGGGCTCTACAGCGACGACTGCGAAGCCGCCCTCGCTCGGGCCCTCGCGGCGGCCCGGCGCGTGGCCGGTCCGGCGAAGTTCGGCATCCAGCTCGCCCACGCCGGACGCAAAGCATCCTCGCAAGTTCCGTGGGAAGGCGGCCATGCGCTGCGCGGCGACCAGGACCCGTGGCCGACAGTCTCCGCCTCGGCGATTGCGTTCGACGCGGGCTGGCACGTGCCACAGGCGCTCGATGAGGACGGCATGGACCGCGTCACCGACGCCTTCGTCCACGCTGCGCGCCGGGCGGTTCGATTGGGGTTCGAGGTCATCGAGCTGCACTCGGCGCACGGCTACCTGCTGCACCAGTTCCTGTCGCCGCTCAGCAACCAGCGCGACGACAGCTACGGCGGGACGCTCGTCAACCGCCTGGGGTTTCCGTTGCAGGTGCTCGAAGCCGTGCGGGCCGTCGTGCCGTCGAACGTCGCGCTCGGCATGCGCATCTCGGCAACCGACTGGGTCGAGGGCGGCTGGGACGTCGACGATTCGATCGAATACGTCGGCGCGGCGCAGTCCATCGGCATCGATTACGTCTGCGTCTCGTCCGCCGGCCTGACCGCACAGGCGCGCGTGCCGATTGGTCCCGGCTACCAGGTGCCGGCGGCGGCGCGCATCCGTGCCGCAACGGGCGTGGTGACGCGCGCCGTCGGCCTGATCACCTCCGCACTGCAGGCCAATTCGATCATCGCCGAGGGCCAGGCGGACCAGGTCGCGCTGGCCCGCGCAATCCTCGACGATCCGCGCTGGGGCTGGCACGCGGCCGATGCGCTGGCGTCGGAGGTGCATTGTCCGCCCCAGTACGCACGCGCACGGCCGGAATCCTGGCGCGCGCTGCGGGATCGCAGCGCCTGAGACGGCCCAGCGGAGCCTGCGCGCCGTTATCATGCGCGGCATGATGGGGGACCAACGGCAGGATCCGCCGCTCGACGCGGACCATGCGGCGTTCATCCAGGGCGGCGTATCGGTCGTCGTGGCAACGCGCGACGCCGACTGCGTCCCGGACGTCGTGCGCGGCTGCGGCTGCCGCGTGTCGCGCGACCGCCGCCGCGTCACCGTCCTCGTCGAGCCCAGCCGCGCCGGCACGCTGCTCGACGACATCGCTGCGAACGGCATGATCGCAGTCGTGTTCAGCCAGCCGAGCACGCACCGCACGATCCAGCTCAAGGGCAGCAACGCGCGCGTCGTCAAGGTCACCGCGGCGGACCGCGCCATCGCTGCGCGTCACCTGCGGGACTGGAGCGAAGACCTCTGCCGCATCGGCTACACGCCGGAGTTCGCGCACGCAGTGCGCGGCGCGGCACCGCGTCTCGCAGCGATCGCATTCACCCCGTCCGCAGCATTCCAGCAGACGCCCGGGCCCGGCGCCGGCAAGCCGCTCGAGCCCTGACCATGCCACTCACGCTGCACGCGATCCGCCCCTGCTTCGAAGGCGCCGTGCCCGCGGTGATCGCGACTTGCGCGCTCGACGGCACGCCCAACGTTTCCTATATATCCGAGGTGCACTACGTCGATTCGCGGCACGTCGCGCTGTCGTTCCAGTTCTTCAGCAAGACGCGGCAGAACGTGCTCGAGAACCCGCGCGCGACCGTGGTCGTGATTCACCCGGACACCGGCGCCCAGTACAAGCTCGCCGTGCGCTACCTGCGCACCGAGGATTCGGGCCCGCTGTTCGAGTGCATGAAGGCGAAGCTCGCCGGCATCGCGTCGCACGCCGGGATGACGGGCGTCTTTCGCCTGCGCGGCTCGGACGTGTACCGCGTCGAGTCGATCACCGAGGTCTACGGCACGTCGATCGCAGCTCTACCCCCACGCAGCGCGGGCGCAGCCGAGCTGCGCTGCTGCATGGCACGGCTGTCGTCGGCATCCGACCTCGCGGGCCTGCTCGATGCGCTGCTCGACGGCCTCGCGGCGCACTTCGGCATCGCGCAGGCCATGGTACTGATGGGTGACGCCGCCGGCGAGAAGCTTTACACGGTTGCGAGCCGAGGCTACCCGCAGTCCGGCGTCGGCGCCGAGATCCGGCCCGGCGAGGGCGTGATCGGCACTGCGGCCCTGGCGCGCACGCCGATCCGCATCTCGCACGCAACCTCCGAATTCGGCTACGGACGGGCAATGCGCGAGGATGCGCGCAGCCGCGGCATCACGGCCGGGATCGAGCAGGAAATCGCGTTCCCGGGCCTGCCGGAGTCCCAGAGCCAGATCGCGGTGCCGATCCTCGCGGGCGAGCGCCTGCTCGGCGTGCTGTTCGCGGAGAGCGCCGAAACGAGCCGCTTCGGCTACGACGAGGAAGACGCGCTCGCCGTGCTGGCCAGCCACGTCGGGGCCGTTGCCGCGTTGCTCGAAGAGCGCGACGACGCGCACGAAGAAGTCCCCGCGAGCGCGCAATCCGCCTCTCCGGAGGGCGCGCCGTTGCGGATTCGCCGTTACGCGGAGAACGACAGCATCTTTGCCGGCGAGGATTACCTGATCAAGGGCGTGGCTGGCGCGATCCTGTGGAAACTGCTGCGCAACTTCGTCGACGAGCAGCGCACCGAGCACACGAACCGCGAGCTGCGCCTCGACCCGACGATCCGCCTGCCGGACCTGAGCGAGAACCTCGAGGCGCGCCTGATCCTGTTGCAGCGTCGCCTCGAGGAGCGCTGCCCGGCGCTCGGCATCGAGAAGACGGGCCGCGGACGCTTCCGGTTCAACGTCCGGCGGCCCGTGCGGCTCGCCGAGATCCCGCGCTGACCGCCGCTCAGCGTGCCGCGGCCTGCTGCTGGTCCACCTGCGGCACGAACACGAAATAGGGCGTTTTGACCTTGCCGCCCGGCGCGACATAGGCGGGCGCGGCGACCCCTGCGGGACCGAGGCTGCGGACGAAGGCATAGACCGCCTTCAGGTCCTCGTCCGTCATCTCGCGCAGGTTGAACCACGGCATCGGCGGCTTGAACTCCTTGCGCGCGTGCTCCAGCCACTGCGCCTCGCTCATCCTGTTGATGACCAGTCGCAGGTTCGACGCGTAGGACGTCCCCCACGGCCCCTGGTAGCCGACCGGGACGCCCGTGAGCCAATCCTTCTCGGGAAGCTTCGGACCACCGTTCTGCATGTAGCCCGGCGTGTGGCAGTCGTTGCAGCCGCTCACGACGACCAGGTAGCGACCCCGCGCGACCCGCGGATCCTTGGCCGTATCGGCTGCGGACGCCTGCGTTGCCAGGGCCAATGTAACCAGGAGACCCGCAAGGACCCCCATCGCTGAACGAATTTTCATGATGACTGACCCCTCCAGTTCGTTGTGGGATCAGTGTGCGCCGGACCGGCGCCGCGGCTTGCTAAATGCTCGCTAGCGAAATCCTAAAGATTTGCTAAGCAGGTCAGCCGAGGCCGGTGCGAGCCATCTTTCGCCGCAGGAACGCGATCTGCGTCTGCAGTGGCAGGCCCTTCGGACAGACGTCGTGGCAACCGAGCAACGTCATGCAGCCGAACACGCCGTCGTCGTTGCCGACGAGCTCGTAGAAATCCTGGTCGGTGCGTTCGTCGCGCGGATCGAGCGCGAACCGTGCGATCTTGTTCAGGCCCACTGCGCCGACGAAATCCTCGCGCATCCGCGCGGTGCCGCAGGCCGCGACACAGCAGCCGCACTCGATGCAACGATCGAGCTCGTAGATCTTGTCGGCGAGTTCCGGATCCATCTTCGCCTCGATCCGGCGCAGGTCGGGGTCCTGCTCGAGCGAGTGCACCCAGGTCTCGAGCCGCTCGCTCATGCCGCGCATCCACTTGCCGGTGTTCACCGAGAGATCGGCGATCAGTTCGAACGCCGGCAGCGGCGCCAGCGTGATGTCGGCCGGCAGGTCCTTGGTCAGCGTCCGGCAGGCCAGGCCCGGCCGCCCGTTGACGACCATGCCGCAGCTGCCGCAGATGCCGGCACGGCAGACGAAGTCGAACGCCAGCGAGGAGTCGAGCTGTTCGCGGATCTCGTTCAGCGCGATGAACAACGTCATGCCCGCCGCTTCCTCGAGCTCGAACAGCTCGACGTGCGGGACGCTGTCGGGATCGCGCGGATCGTGCCGCAGCACGTGGAAGCGAAGCTTGCGCGGCGCGGCGGCGGCGGTCGGGGCCGGGTCGGTCATGGCAGCTTCTCGTCGATGCGTTCGTTGCGGCCGCGGAACCGCTCGGGCAGCAGGTGCTCGTACGGCATGACCGCGGCCTGCACCGCGTGGCGGTCCGCGTCCTTCATTCCCTCACGCACGCTGGCGACTTCGTCGGCGCGCCGCGGCGTGTCGGGATGGTCGACGTAGTTCTTCGCGCCGTAGCCGCGCCAGCCGGGCGGCAATTCCATGCCCATGACGTCGAGTGGCTCGTACGTCAGGCAGGGCAGCGTGTCGCCGGCGTCGCGCCACATCGCGAGCGTGCGACGCAGCCAGGCCGCATCGTTGCGCGCCGGGAAATCCTCGCGGAAGTGCGCACCGCGGCTCTCGGTGCGCGCAAGCGCGCCGGTCGCCATGCAGAGCGCCACCTTGAGCATCTTCTGCGTGCGGTACGCCGTCACGAGCTCCGGGTTCGGGCCGTCCGCCTTGTGGCGCAAGCCGATATTGCGGCTGCGGACCAGCAGGCCCTGCAACCGGTGCACGGCTTCCTCGAGGTCGGCGCCGGTGCGGAAGATGCCGACCTTGTCGGTCATCGTCTGCTGCATCTCGATCTTGATCGCATCCGCGCGCTCCGTGCCGCCGCCGTGCACCAGTACGTCGAGCTTGGCGCGTTCCGCCTCCACCGCCTCGCGGATCAGCGCCGTCGGGATGTCGAGGTCGCCCTTGGCGCTCTCGCAGAAGTCGGCGATGAATTCGCCCACGATCATGCCGGCGACGACGGTTTCGGCGACGGAGTTGCCGCCCAGCCGGTTGAACCCGTGCATGTCCCAGCACGCCGCCTCGCCCGCCGCAAACAGTCCGCGCAGCGTCGGGCTCTGGCCCGTGTGGTTGGTACGGATGCCGCCCATCGTGTAGTGCTGCGCCGGACGCACCGGGATCCACTGCTCGGCGGGGTCCACGCCGAGGAAGTAATGGCAGATCTCCTTGACCTCGCGCAGGTTGTGCTCGATGTGCTTGCGCCCGAGCAGCGTGATGTCGAGCCACAGGTGCTGGCCAAAGCGCGAAGTCGCGGCGTGGCCGGCGCGGATGTGCTCTTCCATGCGGCGCGAAACGACGTCGCGCGAGGCGAGTTCCTTCTTCTCCGGCTCGTAATCCGGCATGAAGCGGTGGCCATCGGCATCGCGCAGCAGGCCACCGTCGCCTCGGCAGCCTTCCGTGACGAGGATGCCGGCGGGGAAAATGCCCGTCGGATGGAACTGCACGGCCTCCATGTTGCCCAGCGCCGCCACGCCCGTCTCGAGCGCCAGCGCCGCGCCGACCCCCTCGCAGATCACTGCGTTGGTGGTGACCCGGTAGACGCGCCCCGCCCCGCCCGTCGCGATCGCGGTGGCCTTCGCGACATAGGCCGTGAGTTCGCCGGTGATCAGGTCGCGCACGACGGCGCCATAGCAGCGCGATCCGTCGTGGATCAGCGCGATGGCTTCCTTGCGCTCGTGCACCGGGATGCCCTGCGCGATCGCCTGGTCGCCGACCGCGAACAGCATCGCGTGGCCGGTGCCGTCGGAGACGTAGCAGGTGCGCCACTTCTTGGTGCCGCCGAAGTCGCGCTGCGCCACCAGGCCGTGCGCTTCGCCGCGCTCGGTGATCGTGACCTTCTGGCCGTTGATGATGACCTCGCGGTCGCCCTGCCGGACCCGGCTCCAGGGCACGCCCCAGGCCGCCAGCTCGCGCACCGCCTTCGGCGCCGTGTTGACGAACATGCGGACGACCTGCTGGTCGGCGCCCCAGTCGCTGCCCTTGACCGTGTCCTCGAAGTGCACGTCCTCGTTGTCGCCCTGGCCCTTGACGACGTTACCGAGGCTCGCCTGCATGCCGCCCTGGGCCGCCGCCGAGTGCGAGCGCTTCGGAGGCACCAGCGACAGGATGATCGCGTCGTGACCGCGGCGGCGCGCGCCGATCGCCATGCGCAGGCCCGCGAGTCCGCCGCCGATCACCAGCACGTCGGTGTAGACGACCTTCACGGCGCGGGCTCCGCGGCGACCCAGGAGGGCACGTACGGCTCGCCGTAGTTCGGCGCGTGCTCGATGCCGATCTTGATGTACGCGGCCAGCGTCGCGAGGCCGAGCACCAGGAAGAACACCGTGAGCGCCCACTTGAACGTGCGCAGCTTGCGGCGCGTCGCGTCCGGGTCGCTGCCGGCGAACCAGCCCCACTTGAGCGCGAGCCGGTACAGCCCGATGCCACCGTGGAATTCCACCGCGAACAGCATGACGAGATAGAGCGGCCACATCAGGTCGGTCCAGACCCGGTCACCGGACTCGAACGGCCCGATCCGCTCGGGATGGGTCATCATGATGTAGAGGTGCACGGAGGCCATGAAGAACAGCGCGAACCCGGTGACCACCTGCCAGTACCAGAGCGAGGTGTCGTCGTGCTTCATCGCGCCCATGTGCTCGCGATACGTGCGGTACTGCCGGTAACTCGCGGGGAACTTGCGCAGCGCGAGGGCCGCATGGCCGATGAACAGCGCGAAGACCGTCGCGACCAGCAGCGACACCAGCCACGGCAGCGGCCGCCCGAAGAAGAAATAGCCCTCGAAGAACCGCGCGACCGTCCACATCGCGTCACGGCCGAGCAGGATGCTCGAGACGAAGAACATGTGGACCCACATGAAGAGGCCGAGCGCCAGACCGCTCAAGCTCTGCAGCAGGTCGAGGCGCGCGGGCCAGCGACTGCTGCGACCCGCCGGGCCGGAGAACGACGTAGAGCTGGCTCGGGCGTTCATTGGTCCGCATTTGGGGTGTCGGACGGGATCACATCCATAGGGGATTTCCGCAGCGTGGCTCGCCCTGCGCCAGCGCAGTGCCTATATTCGCCGCACCATGCCCAAACTGCAGTTCCACGTTCGCCGCGGTCTGGACATTCCGCTCAGCGGGCCGCCACGGCCGGAGATCCATGCGGCCAGCCGGGTCGGCTCCGTTGCGGTGCTGCCAGGTGACTTCCCGGGCATGAAGCTGAACCTGCTGGTCGAGGAAGGTCACCGGGTCGCGCTCGGGGAGCCATTGCTGGCCGACCGCGCGGACCCGCGCCTGCGCCTGACGTCACCCGGGGCCGGCGTGGTCGCGACCATCCATCGCGGTCCGAAGCGCGCGCTGCGCTCGATCGTCATCGAACTCGACGGCGATGCGGAAACGACCTTTGCTGCCGTGCCGCGCGACGAGCTCGGCAGCCTCGCGCGCGAGACCGTGCGCGATCGGCTGCTCGAGAGCGGCTTGTGGGCTGCGCTGCGCTCCCGGCCGTACGGCCGCGTGCCGCTGCCCGACGCGACGCCGCACGCGCTGTTCGTCACGGCCATGGACACGAATCCGGTGGCGCCGGATCCGCGCATCCTGATCGGCGAGTACGGTGCGGATTTCGCCGACGGCATCGAGGTCCTGGCTGCGCTGCTCGACGGACAGGTGTACGTCTGCTGCGGCCCGGGCCCCGACCTGAAACTGCCCGCGCACCCTCGGGTCAGCCTCGCGGAGTTCGCCGGACCGCATCCCGCCGGGCTGCCGGGGACGCACATTCACTCGATCGCGCCGGTCTCGGCGCGCCGCTCGGCCTGGTACGTCGGCTACCAGGACGCGATCGCGATCGGGCGGCTGTTCACGACGGGCCGCATTTCCCCGGAACGCGTGATTTCGCTGGCCGGCCCGGCGGTGCTGCAGCCACGCCTGCTGCGCACCCGGCTCGGCGCCAGCATCGACGACCTGGTGCGCAACGAGACGGCGCCGGGCGAATGCCGCGTGCTGTCCGGCTCGGTCCTCGCGGGCCGGCCCACGTCCGACTGGGCGGCCTACCTCGGCCGTTACCACAACCAGGTCACCGTGCTGCGCGAGGGGCGCGAGCGCGAGTTCCTCGGGTGGACGATGCCGGGCGCCGACAAGTTTTCGGTCACGCGCACGTTCCTCTCCGGCTTCCTGCCGAAGCGGCTGTTCCCGCTCGGCACCAACCAGCTCGGCCGCCCACGCGCGATGATCCCGATCGGCACGTTCGAGCACGTGATGCCGCTCGACATCCTGCCCACCCAGCTGCTGCGCGCGATCGCCGTCGGCGACACCGACGCCGCCCAGCTGCTCGGCTGCCTCGAGCTCGAGGAGGAGGACCTCGCGCTGTGCTCGTTCGTCTGCCCGAGCAAGTACGATTACGGTCCGCTGCTGCGACTGGCGCTCGCGCGCATCGAGAAGGAGGGTTGATGCGCCCGCTGCGCCGGATCCTCGACGAAATCGAACCGCTGTTCGTGCGCGGCGGTCGCCTCGAGCGCTTTGCCGCGCTGTACGAGGCGCTCGACACGTTCCTTTACACGCCCGCCGACGTGACCCGCGGCTCGCCACACATCCGCGACGCGATCGACGTCAAGCGCGTCATGATCACGGTCGTGCTCGCCGTGCTGCCGTGCGCCGTGTTCGGCATGTACAACGTGGGCCACCAGGCCAACCTCGCACTGGCCGAGCTCGGCCTGCAGGCCGCCGAGGGCTGGCGCGGGGAACTCCTCGCGGGACTCGGTTTCGGCGTCGATCCGGCGAACCTCTGGGACTGCTTCTGGCACGGCGCGCTTTACTTCCTGCCGATCTACGTCGTCACGATGCTCGCGGGCGGACTCTGGGAGACGTTGTTCGCCGCGGTCCGCAACCACGAGATCAACGAGGGCTTCCTGGTCACCTCGATGCTCTACGCACTGACGCTGCCGGCCACGATCCCGCTGTGGCAGGTCGCGCTCGGCATCAGCTTCGGCGTCGTGATCGGCAAGGAAGTCTTCGGCGGCACCGGCAAGAATTTCCTGAACCCGGCGCTGACCGGCCGCGCTTTCCTCTATTTTGCGTACCCGGTGCAGATCTCGGGCGACGCGGTCTGGGTGCCGGTGGACGGCTTCACCGGCGCGACGGCCCTCGCGCAGGCGGCACAGGGCGGCCTCGAGGCGGTGACCGCGAGCGGCCTGACCTGGGCCGACGCGTTCATCGGCAACATGCAGGGCTCGATCGGCGAGACGTCGGTGCTGGCGTGCCTGATCGGCGCCGCGTTCCTGGTCTACACGCGGATCGCCTCGTGGCGGATCATGCTCTCGGTGCTGCTCGGCATGGTGGCCACGGTCTCGGTGTTCAACCTGGCCGGTGGGCCCGCGAGCCATCCGTACCTGGATATGCCCTGGTACTGGCACGCGGTGCTCGGCGGTTTCGCGTTCGGCCTCGTCTTCATGGCCACCGACCCGGTCAGCGCGAGCATGACGCGGGCCGGCCAGTGGGTCTACGGCGTGCTGATCGGCTTCGCGGTCAGCATCATCCGCGTGCTGAACCCCGCCTACCCAGAGGGCATGATGCTCGCGATCCTGCTCGGCAACCTGACCGCGCCGCTGATCGACTACGTGGTCGTCAAGGCGAACGTACGCAGGAGGGCCCGCCGCCATGACGCTGCCTAAGGACAGCCCGGGCCGCGTGCTCGCCGTCGCCACGCTGGTGTGCGTGGTCTGTGCCGTGCTCGTGTCGGCCGCGGTCGTGCTGCTCCGGCCGGTGCAGGACCGCAACGCGTTGCTGCAGCGCCAGCGCAACATCCTCGAAGTCGCGGGCCTCTACCAGCCGGGACAGCGCGTCGAGGCGCAGTTCGAGCGGGTCGAGGCGCGGGTCGTCGATCTCGCGAGCGGTGATTACGTCGAGGGTGGCGACGCGTTGCGCTTCGACATCGCTCGCAGCGCGCGCGACCCGAAGCTCGGCGAGCCCGTCGCGGCGATCGCCGACGTGGCAAAGATCCACCGCAGGCCGCGCTCGATGCCGGTCTTCCTGGTGCGGGGCGACGACGGGCTCGAGACGGTGATCCTGCCGGTGCACGGCTACGGCCTGTGGTCGACGATGTACGCCTACGTTGCGCTCGACGGCCGCGGCGAGCGCGTCAAGGGCATCACGTTCTACTCGCACGCCGAGACCCCGGGCCTCGGCGCTGAGATCGACAATGCCCGCTGGCGCGGCACCTGGATCGGCAAGCGGCTGTTCGACGATTCCGGCCAGGTCCGCTTGCGAATCGCCAAGGGGGCGCCCGCTGCGGGCGACGCAGAGCATCACGTGGACGCGCTCTCCGGCGCCACGCTGACCAGCGTCGGCGTCGAGAACATGATCCATTACTGGCTGGGCGAGCAGGGCTTCGGCCCCTTCCTCGCCCGGCTGCGCAGCGGGGAGGCCTGAGGCATGCAAGCCGCAACGCGCAAGGCGCTGTTCGAGCCGCTGATCGTCAACAACCCGATCATCGTGCAGATCCTGGGCATCTGCTCAGCACTGGCGATCACGTCGAAGCTGGCACCCGCCGTGATCATGTCGATCGCGCTCACCGCAGTCGTCGCGTGCTCGAACGCGGCGATCAGCGCGATCCGCCGGCACATCCCGAACAGCATCCGCATCATCGTCCAGATGACGATCATCGCCTCGCTGGTGATCGTCGTCGACCAGGTGCTGCGCGCCTACGCGCCCGAGATCAGCAAGCAGCTGTCGGTGTTCGTCGGCCTGATCATCACCAACTGCATCGTGCTCGGCCGCGCGGAGGCCTACGCGATGAAGAACCCGGTCTGGCCGAGCTTCCTCGATGGCCTCGGCCAGGGCCTCGGCTACAGCCTGATCCTGGTCGCGCTCGGCGCGTTCCGCGAGCTGTTCGGCTTCGGCACGCTGTGGGGTCACCCGATCCTGCCGCTGGTCAGCGAGGGCGGCTGGTACCGGCCGAACTCGCTTTTGCCGCTGGCACCGAGCGCGTTTTTCCTCGTCGCGCTGATCATCTGGGGCGTGCGCACCTGGAAGCGCGACCAGCAGGAGCCGGCGGACTACAAGATCCAGGTGGTGCACCGGACGGAGACGCAGTGATGGAGCACTACGTCAACCTGGCGCTCAAGGCGCTGTTCGTCGAGAACCTCGCACTGTCGTTCTTCCTCGGCATGTGCACGTTCCTCGCGATCTCGAAGAAGGTCGAGACCTCGTTCGGCCTCGGCATCGCGGTCATCGTCGTGCAGACCATCACCGTGCCCGCGAACAACCTGATCTACCACCACCTGCTCGCGCCCGGCGCGCTCGCCTGGGCCGGCCTGCCCGAGGTGGACCTGAGCTTCCTCGGGCTCATCACCTACATCGGCACGGTTGCCGCGATCGTGCAGATCCTCGAGATGTTCCTCGATCGGTACGTGCCGGCGCTGTACAACGCGCTCGGCATCTTCCTGCCGCTGATCACGGTCAACTGCGCGATCCTGGGCGGGACGCTGTTCATGGTGGAGCGCGCCTACACGTTCCCCGAGAGCGTCGTCTACGGCCTCGCGAGCGGCGCCGGCTGGGCGCTCGCGATCGTGCTGCTGGCCGGCATCCGCGAGAAGCTCAAGTACAGCGACGTGCCGGCGGGGCTGCAGGGCCTCGGCATCACGTTCATCGCCGCCGGGCTCATGGCCATGGTGTTCATGGCGTTCTCCGGGATCCAGCTTTGAGGCCGCCGCGCGCACGCCCATGATCGAAATCATCCTCGGCGTCGTCCTCTTCACCGCGATCGTGCTGACGCTGGTCGGCGTGATCCTGTTTGCACGCAGCAAGCTGGTCGCGCAGGGCAGCGTCGCGATCGTCGTCAACGAGCAGCGCACGCTCGAGGCCCCGGTCGGCGGCAAGCTGATCGGGGCGCTCGCGGACGCCGGGCTGTACGTCTCCTCGGCCTGTGGCGGTGGCGGCACCTGCGGGCAATGCAAGGTCAAGGTGCTCGAGGGGGGCGGCTCGCTGCTGCCCACCGAGTCGTCGCACGTCACCAAGCGCGAGGCGCTGGCCGGCACTCGGCTGGCCTGCCAGGTCGCCGTCAAGCAGCCGATGAAGGTCGAGGTGCCCCGCGAAGTCTTCGGCGTGCGCAAGTGGCTCTGCAAGGTGCGCTCGAACGAGAGCGTCGCGACCTTCATCAAGGAGCTGGTGCTCGAGTTGCCGCAGGGCGAAACGCTCGATTTTCGTGCCGGCGGCTACATCGTCATCGAATGCCCGCCGCACCGGCTGAGCTTCCGGGATTTCGACATCGCGCCGGAATACCGCCCCGACTGGGACCGCTACAACCTCTGGCGCTACACGTCCGACGTCAGGGAGCCGGTCTCGCGGGCCTACTCGATGGCGAGCTTCCCGCTCGAGAAGGAAATCATCATGCTGAACGTGCGCATCGCCACGCCCCCGCCGAGCGCGGAGGAGTCGGTGCCACCCGGCGTGATGTCGTCCTACATCTTCGGGCTGAAGCCCGGTGACACGGTCACCGTCTCCGGCCCGTTCGGCGAGTTCTTCGCCCGCGAGACGCAAGCCGAGATGGTCTTCGTCGGCGGCGGCGCGGGCATGGCGCCGATGCGCTCGCACATCTTCGACCAGCTCGTCCGGCTCGGGAGCCAGCGCAAGATCACGTTCTGGTACGGCGCGCGCAGCACGCGCGAGATCTTCTACCAGGACGACTTCGACCGGCTGCAGGCCGAGCATGCCAACTTCCGCTGGCACGTGGCGCTCTCGGACCCGCAGCCGGAAGACCAGTGGACCGGCCACACCGGGTTCATCCACAAGGTGCTGCACGACGAGTACCTGAAGCAGCACCCCACGCCCGAGTCCTGCGAGTATTATCTGTGCGGTCCGCCGCTCATGACGAACGCGGTCATCGGCATGCTCGAAGACCTCGGCGTCGAGCGCGGCAACATCCTGATGGACGATTTCGGGATCTAGCCCTTGAGCACGTTCCTCGCCACGCTGCTGGTCTTCGGCCTCGCCTTCGCGGGCCTGGCGCTCGGCATCCTGCTCGGCCGCGAGCCGCTTCGCGGCAGTTGCGGCGGGCTGCGCAAGTTCGGCATCGAGAAGGACTGCAGCTGCGAGGCGCCCTGCCCCCGCCGCCGGCGCGAACTGGAACGGCTGGCCGCCGCCGGCGGAGGACCTGGATCATGACGCTCAAGCGCGCCGCCAAGGCACGGGACTACATGGCGAGGAACCTCGTCGTGCTCGCCCCCGAGATGGATGTCCTGCACGCGATCGGCATCTTCGTCGAGAAGCAGATCTCCGGCGCGCCGGTGCTCGACCGGTTCGGCACGCTGGTCGGCATGCTGTCGGAGAAGGACTGCATGCGGATCGCGCTTGCGGCCGGCTACTACGGCGAATGGGGCGGCCGGGTCGAGGAGTACATGCACGCCCCGGTCGCCACGATCGACGCCGACATGCCGATCGTCGAAGTGGCGCAGTTGTTCGCCGAACGCGAGTATCGCCGCTACCCGGTCACCGAAGATGCCCGGCTCGTCGGGCAGATCAGCCGCAGCGACGTGCTGCGGGCCCTGCAGGAACTGGCCGGCCAGTCGGCGGACCTGCGCACGTCGATTCCGCCCCGTACGTGACCGGGCGCAGCGTGTAAGTAATTTCCGTGGATCACGCAATCGCCCCCGGTTGCCTATAGTCCGGGGGCGCCGGGGGGCGTCACGGACAGCATGAACGCATACCTCTCCTTCCTGGTCTACCTGCTCGCGATCCTTGGATTCGTGGCCCTCACGCTGTGGCTCAACAAGGTCGTGGGGCCGAAGCCCGCGCCCACGGCGCTGAAGCTCGAGCCCTTCGAATGCGGTGCCACGCCGGTGGAGCAGGTCAACGTCAAGGCCGTGCCGGTCAAGTACTACGCGATCGCCATCCTCTTCATCCTCTTCGACCTCGAGACGGTGTTCCTGTTCATCTGGGCGCTGGGCTCGCAGCCGCTCACCGGCGCCCTGCTGGCGGCCTTCGGCGTGTTCACGCTGCTGCTGGTCTTCATCATGTTGTACGTCTGGCGCACCGGGCTGCTCGAGGAGGTGACGCGGTGAGCACGCAGCCGTCGCGGCCGGCGCCCTCGGGCGCGTTCGAATACCTGACCACGAAGAAGGACGAGTTCGTCGGCTGGGCGCGCAAGTTCTCGCTGTTTCCGTACCCGTTCGTCACGGCCTGCTGCGCGATGGAGTTCATGTCGGTGAGCTCGACGCTCTACGACACGGACCGTTTCGGCGCCGCCCTGCCCCGCTTCACGCCCCGGCAATCGGACCTGCTGATGGTCGTCGGCACCGTGACGCACAAGCAGGCGCCGATCCTGAAGAAGGTCTACGAGCAGATGTGCGAGCCCAAGTGGGTCATCGCGTTCGGCGTCTGCGCGACCAGCGGCGGCTTCTACCAGAACTACGCCGCGCTGCCCGGCATCGACAAGATCATCCCGGTCGACCTCTACATTCCGGGCTGCCCGCCGCGGCCGGAGATGGTGATCGACGGGATCATGAAGCTGCAGGACCGGATCGCCCGCGACCGCCACCCGATCATCAACGAGAAGTTCTGACCGTGAGTGACGCCGTCTTCGAACAGGTTCGCGAGCACCTCGCCGGGGTGGCCCAGGAAGCCACCGTGGCGCACGGGGTGCTGGCCCTGCTGGTCGAGCCCGCGCACCTGCTCGACGTGGTCCGCGCGCTCAAGGACACCTTCGCCTTCGACATGTTCCTCGACGTCACGGCCGTGGACTGGCCGGAGCGCGAGCCGCGCTTCGACGTCGTCTGGCACTTCTACTCGACCCGCCATTTCGTCCGCGTGCGGGTCAAGACGCGCGTGCCGCTCGCCGACCCGACCGTGGACACGCTCGTGACGCTGTATGGCTCGGCGCGCTACATGGAGCGCGAGTGCCACGACATGTACGGCATCGTGTTTCGCGGCAACGACGACCTGCGCCCGATCCTGCTCTACGAAGGCTTCGAGGGACATCCGCTGCGCAAGGACTACCCGAAGCAGAAAGAGCAGCCGTTGGTGCCCTACCGGGAGGTGAAGCCATGAGCGCGCCTCCGGTCACGACCTTGCCCAACCCGATCCGCCCCGCGTTCGAGACGGGCACGACCGAAGGCTCGGTCATCGTCAACATCGGCCCGTCGCACCCGGCCACGCACGGCACGATCCAGATCGTCGCGGAGCTGTCGGGCGAGCGAGTGGTGCGCACCGACGTGCACTGCGGCTACCTGCACCGGGGCTTCGAGAAGGAGTGCGAGTCGCACACCTGGCACAACCTGATTCCTTACGTCGACCGGCTGAATTACTGCTCGGCGCTGATCAACGACTTCGCCTACTGCGAGGCCGTCGAGAAGCTGATGGGAATCGAGATCACGCCGCGGGCGCGTTACCTGCGCACGCTGCTCGCCGAGTACTCGCGCATCGCCGACCACCTCACCTGCATCGCCGCCGCGCTGATGGAACTCGGTGCGATGACGGCGTTCCTGTACCTGGTCACGATCCGCGACTACATCTACGAGCACCTCGCCGACCTGACGGGCGCCCGCGTCACCTACAGCTACGGCCGCATCGGCGGCCTCGCGCACGACCTGCCCGCGGGCTGGCTGACGCGCCTCGAGCAGATCCTCACCGAGATGGACACGTTCACGGGCCGCGTGCACGGCCTCGTGGACCGCAACCGCATCTTCATCGACCGCATGCGCGACGTGGGCGTGATCTCCACGGCCGATGCGGTCAACTGGGGCTTCACGGGCCCGCTGCTGCGCTCGACCGGCGCGGCGCGCGACCTGCGCAAGGACACCCCCTACCTCGCCTACGCGGAACTCGATTTCGAGGTGCCGGTGGGCATCAAGGGCGACAACTACGACCGTTACTACGTGCGCATGCGCGAGATCGACGAATCGGCACACATGATCCGCCAGCTGGTGGAGATGCTGCCGGCGGGCCCGCTGTGCGTGGACGACCGCCGCTGCACGTTCCCGGAGAAGCGCCTCGTCTATACCGAGATCGAATCGCTGATCAACCACTTCAAGCTGGTCATGGAAGGGCCGCAGGTGCCGCCGGGCGAGGTGTACTCGGCCCACGAAGGCGCGAATGGCGAGCTCGGCTTCTACATCGTCAGCGTCGGCGGCGGCGTGCCCTGGAAAGTGCACTGCCGCAGCCCGAGCTTCGTCCACATGGGCGGCGTGCACCGGATGCTCGACGGCTACCAGCTCGCCGACATCGTGCCGACGTTCGGCTCGGTCAACATGATCGGCGGGGAGTGCGATCGGTGAAGCACCTGATCCCCGAATTCGAGAAGCTGCGCGAGCGATTCCCGGAGGGGTTCGAGTCGTCGCTGGTGCTGCCGTGCGTGCGTCGCATCCAGGAAGACCGCGGCTACGTCGCGGACTCCGACATCGAGGAACTCGCCGCCTACCTCGGCGTGCCGCAGATCCAGATCGAGGAGGTGCTGTCGTTCTACACGCAGTTCCGGCGCAAGCCGATCGGTCGCTGGCACCTGCAGTTCTGCCACAACGTCAGCTGCTCGATGAACGGCGCCGAGCGCATCCTCGCGCACGTCGAGAAGCGCCTCGGGATCAAGCCGGGCCAGACGACTCCGGACGGACGCTACACGCTCTCGACCGCCGAGTGCCTCGGCTCCTGCGGCACGGCGCCGATGATGATGGTCAACGACGGCTATCACGAGAACCTGACCTGCGCGAAGGTCGACGAGCTGCTGGAGGGCCTGAAATAGCCATGCCTGGCCGACAGCTCATCATGACGTTCCCGGTCACGGCGACCTCGCACTCGCTGGCGGAATACCGCGCGCGCGGCGGCTACGTCGCGCTCGAAAAGACGCTCAAGCAGATGAAACCGCAGGACGTCACCAAGGAAGTGACGGCCTCCGGCCTGCAGGGCCGCGGCGGCGCCGCGTTCTCGATGGGCCGCAAGTGGCAGGTCATCGTGCCCGACGACGGGCAGCCGCACTACCTGATCGCGAATGCCGACGAGGGCGAGCCCGGCACGTTCAAGGACCGCTGGATCCTCGAGAACAACCCGCACATGCTGGTCGAGTCGATGCTGATCGCGAGCTACGCACTCGGCGTCCGCAACTGCTTCGTCTACATCCGCGGCGAGTTCGACCTGCCCTACCGCCGTCTCGCGGGCGCGGTCGAGGAGGCCTACGCGGCGGGCTATTTCGGCGAGCACATCCTCGGCACTGGATTCTCCTGCGACATCGTCGTCTATCGCGGCGCCGGCGCGTACGTCGCCGGCGAGGCCTCCGGCCTGCTCGCGTCCCTCGAAGGCAAGAAGAGCTACCCGCGCAACCGCCCGCCGCGATTGACCGTGAAGGGGCTCTACCAGCGCCCGACCGTCGTCAACAACGTCGAGTCGCTGTCGAACATCGCCTGGATCATCGCGCACGGCGCCGCAGCCTTCAAAGAGGTCGGCACGCCGAAGAGCCCGGGCACGCGGCTCTTCTCGGTCTCCGGCCACGTCAACCGGCCGGGCGTCTACGAAGTCGAGCTCGGCTACCCGTGGATGAAGTTCCTCGAGGAAGACTGCGGCGGCATCCAGGGCGGTCGCGCGATCAAGTGCGTGGTGCCGGGCGGCGTGTCGTCGAAAGTACTGACGGGCGCGGACATCGCCGACCTGAAACTTTCGCACGAGGCGCTGTGGGACGCCGGCTCGACGCTCGGCTCGGGCGGCATGATCGTGATCGCCGAGGGCACCTGCATGGTGACCCTGCTCCAGATCATGCTGCGCTTCTACCACCACGAGTCGTGCGGCCAGTGCACGCCCTGCCGGCACGGCACGGGCTGGATGCACCGGATCATCGACCGGATCGTCGCCGGCGGGGGCCGGCCGGAGGACATCGAGCGGCTCTACTACATCTCGAAGTTCAACGACGGCACGACGATCTGCGGCCTCGGGGACGCGGCGGGCTACGCCTGCACCGGCATCCTCGACAAGTTCCGCGACGAGTTCGAGTACTACATCGAGCACAAGCGCTCGCGCCACGACGGGAACCTGGAATGCCTGAGATCTTCATAAACGGGCAGGCCATCGAGGCGCGCGAGGACCAGACGGTCCTGCAGGTCGCGCGCGAGCACGGCATCTTCGTGCCGTATTTCTGCTGGCACCCGCACCTCTCGGTGGTGGGCAACTGCCGGATGTGCCTGGTCGAGGTCGAGGGCCGCGGGCTCGACATCGCCTGCAACATGCCGGTCAACGCCGGCATGAAGGTGTTCACCGAGTCCGACGAGGTCAAGGCGCACCGCAAGGCGATCCTGCAGTTCATCACGCTGAACCACCCGGTCGACTGCGGCATCTGCGACAAGGCCGGCGAGTGCATGCTGCAGGACTACCACTACACCTACAACGGCGAGGCCTCGCTGTCGCTCGACGACAAGGTGCGCTCGACCAAGTACTACAACCTGTCGAACCGCATCCTGCTCGACAACGAGCGCTGCATCCTGTGCCTGCGCTGCACGCGCTTCACGCACGAGGTCTCGAAGTCGATGGCGCTCGGCGTCGAGCGCCGCGGCGACGTCTCGAACATCCGCCCGGTCGAGGACCGCCCGCTCGGCGAGGATCCGTACTCGGACAACATCGTCGACATCTGCCCGGTCGGCGCGCTGCAGTCGCGGCAGTTCCTGCACAAGGCGCGGGTCTGGTACCTGAAGCCCACGCCGTCCGTGTGCCCCGGCTGCGAGCGTGGCTGCACGATCCAGATCTGGCACCGCAAGCCCGAATGGTTCCTGAAATCGCTCGACCAGCGGCAGAACACCAGCATCGCGCGCATCACGCCGCTCGAGAACCCGGCGGTGAACGGGCCGTGGATCTGCAACAAGGGCCGCGACCTCGCGCGCATCTTCGAGCGCACCCGTGCGGACCAGCCGATGCTCAAGGGCCGGCCCGTGCCGGTCGCCGAGGCCCTCGACGCGGCGCGGCGGCTGATCGGCGCCGCGCGCCATCCGGTCGCAGTGGTATCGAACTGGGGCTCCAACGAAGAACTGGAGGCGTTCAAGCGGTACCTCGGCGAAGTGTTCCACACGCACGTCAAGCGTGACTGGCAGCCCGAGGAAGGCGAGCGCATCGAGGACGACCTGCTGATCCGCCCGGACAAGAACCCCAACACGGCGAAGGCCCGGGAGCTGTTCGGCGAGCATGAACCCGCCTACCACGACGGCACCGACCTCGTGCTGGTCTGGGGCGAGGGCTACGACTTCGCGCGCATCCCGGCGCAGGCGAAGATCATCTTCCTGAACTCGTACCTCGCGCCCGAGAACGGCCACGCGGACGTGTTCCTCGCCGTCAGCATCCAGACCGAGCGCGCCGGCCACTACACGAACTTCCAGGGCGTGGTGAGCGCGTTCGAGCCGTGCTTCCCGAAGGGCGAGTCGGTCCTCGATGCCGAGGTACTGTTCAAGGCGCTCGCGGCGCCGGCGCGGGGGCACCCATGAGCCCGGACCTGGCCATCACGCTCGTCTACGTCGGCTATGCGCTCGCCGTGCTGCTCACGTTCGGCGCCGTGCTGACCTGGGTCGAGCGCAAGCAGGCCGCGCTGATGTCGGATCGCATCGGCGCCAACCGCGCCTACCTGCGCATCCCGTTCACGCAGGTGAAGCTGATCTGGCTCGGCCTGTTCCACGGCATGGCGGATGGCCTGAAGCTGCTGCTCAAGGAAGACTTCAAGCCGATCACCTACGACAAGCTCGGCTACGCGCTCGGGCCCTGGCTGGCGTTCACGCCGGTCGTGCTGGTGTTCGCCGTGATCCCGTTCGGCGGCATGCTCGACCCGGGCCGGCTGTTCCCGGGCCTCGCCGACTGGTTCGGCGGCCGCACCTACCCGATGCAGATCGCGCCGCTCGACGCCGGCCTGCTGGTGGTGTTCGCGTTCGGCGGCATCTCGATCATCGGCGCGATGCTCGCCGGCTGGTCGTCGTCGAACAAGTTCTCGATGCTCGGCGCGCTGCGCGCGGGCTCGCAGATGATCTCCTACGAGCTGGTCATGGGCCTGACCGTGCTCGGCCTGATCCTGATCTACGGCACGGTCGACCTGACCGCGATCGTGCAGCACCAGTCCGGCACGGTGCTGGGGTTCCTGCCGGCCTGGGGCATCGTCTACCAGCCGTTCGCGGCGATCCTGTTCATCACGGCCGGGATCGCCGAGAACAAGCGCATCCCGTTCGACCTGCCCGAGGCCGAGTCGGAGCTGATCTCCGGCTACTTCACCGAATACAGCGCGATGAAGCAGGGCATGTTCATGCTCTCCGAGTTCATCGAGATCGCGATCATCGCCGCGCTGTTCACCACGCTGTTCCTCGGTGGCTACAACCTGCCCTGGCTGACCGACGCGGGCTTCGTGTTCCCGGGCGGCACGGCGATCGCGCTCGGCCACGGCTGGGTGGTCGTGATCCAGCTGCTCACGTTCCTCGGCAAGGTGTTCCTGCTCTGCAGCTTCCAGATCCTGATCCGCTGGACGCTGCCGCGCTTCCGCTGGGACCAGCTGCTCAGCTTCGCGTGGCGCTTCCTGCTGCCGCTGTCGATCGCCAACCTCGTCGTGACCGCGGTCGCGGTCTGGGCGCTGGGCTGAGGTGCCGCGATGAGCAGCCGCAAGCCCTACGTCCGCAAGCGCTACTGGAACGAGCCCACGATGGGCTGGTACGAGCGCGCCTATTTCTTCGAGGTGTGGCGCGGCATCCGCATCACCGGTGGCGTGTTCCTCGCCAACCTGTGGAAGTTCATGACGGGCCGCAAGGGCGCCCTCACCGCCTACTATCCCGAGGAAATCCGCGCCGACTACGCCGCGCACAACCGCGGCAAGCACATCCTGACGCAGCGTCCCGACGGCCGCCCGCAGTGCGTCGCCTGCAACATGTGCGCCACGGTGTGCCCGGCGCAGTGCATCGAGATCGACGCCGCGTTCGACCCCGACGATCCCGCGCACCCGAAGTACCCGTCGCGCTTCGAGATCGACTACTCGCGCTGCGTGTTCTGCGGGCTGTGCGTCGAGGCTTGCCCGGAGGACGCGATCCGCATGTTGAAGGAGACCCCGGAACTGCCCGGCTTCGACCGCGGACGCATGTGGATCACCCAGGACGAGCTGCTGAACTGGCAGCCGAGGCAGGACGTCGCGAAGCCCTATCCCGTGACGCCAGCGCGCCGGCCCGAGGGCACGCCATGAGCCTCGAAGGCCTGCTGCTGTACTTCTTTGCCGGCGGCGCGCTGCTCGGCGGCGTGCTGATGCTGGTCGCGCGCCACCCGATGCGCGTGGCGCTCGCGCTGATCGGCTCGATGCTCTCGCTGGCCGGCATCTACGCGGTGCTCGGCGTGCACGTGATCGCGGTCTTCCAGGTGCTGATCTACGTCGGCGCCGTCATGGTGTTCATGGTCTACGTGATCATGCTGCTCGACGTGCGCGACCCCTCGTTCCTCGAGCGCTATTCCGGGGCCTTGCTGCCGTCGGTGGCGCTGGCGGCCGCGATCGCCGTGGCACTCGGCGCTGCGCTGGGTCGTGGCACCGTGGCGGACGGAGCCGACATCGCCGCGCACGCTGTTCAACGTGCAGCCGTTCTCCGTGGAGTTCCTCGAGCGCTACTGGCTGCACTTCGAACTGACCTCCGTACTGCTGCTCGCGGCCGTCGTCGCCGCGATCGCGATCGTCAAGGCCGGGCGGAGGCGCGATGGATAGGACGCAGCTGCTGCTCACGGTGTCGATCGCGCTGTTCGCGCTGGGCCTCACGGGCGTCATGATCCGGCGCAACGCGCTCGTGATGCTGATGTGCATGGAGCTGATGCTGAACGGCGTGATCCTGAGCCTCGTCACGTTCGCGGCCGCGACCGCGACGCTGTCGGGCGCCGTGCTCGTGTTCCTGGTCTTCGTCGTCGCTGCCGCCGAGATCGCCATCGCGATTCCGATCGTGCTGCTGCTGTCGCGGCAGCGTAAGTCGCTCGACGTCGGCGCCTACTCCGAGCTGAAGGGATGACGATGAACCTGCTCACGCTGATCGTCGTGCTGCCGCTCGCAGGTTTCCTGCTGAACGGGCTGCTCGGCCCGCGCCTGGGCAAGCCGTTCGTCACGGTGGTCGGCTGCGGCCTGCCGGTCCTCGCGTTCCTCGCCACGGTGCGGGCGTTCCTGCAGCTGAACGGCACCGAGGGCGCTGCACTCGTCGAAACCGCCTACACGTGGGCCGTGGTCGGCGACTTCACGTTCGACATCGCGTTCTATTTCGACCGCTTGAGTGCCGTGATGACGCTGATCATCACCGGCGTGGGCTCGCTGATCCACGTCTACTCCACCGGCTACATGAAGGACGACGCGAGCTACGCGCGCTACTTCTCGTACCTGAACCTGTTCCTGTTCTTCATGCTGCTGCTGGTGCTGGGCCGCTCGCTGCTGGTGTGCTTCGTCGGCTGGGAGGGCGTGGGCCTCGCGTCCTACCTGCTGATCGGCTTCTGGTTCGAGGACATGGCCAAGGCCCAGGCCGGCAAGAAGGCGTTCATCACCAACCGCGTCGGCGACGCCGGCTTCCTGCTCGGCATGTTCCTGCTCTATCACGCGGTCGGCACGCTCGACTTCGACGCCGTCAACGCCGCTTTCTCCGGGCCGATCGCGCCCGCAGTGTCCGCGAGCCTGGTCGGCGTACTGTTGTTCATCGGTGCGACCGGCAAATCGGCGCAGATTCCGCTGCACGTGTGGTTGCCCGACGCGATGGCGGGCCCGACCCCGGTCTCGGCGCTGATCCACGCGGCCACGATGGTGACCGCCGGCGTCTACCTGGTCGCGCGACTGAACGGTCTCTACCTGCAGGCCCCGGAAGCGTCGCAGGTGATCGCCGTGATCGGCGTGCTGACGGCCTTCTTCGCCGCGACGATCGCCGTCGTGCAGACCGACATCAAGAAGGTGCTGGCGTACTCGACGATCTCGCAGCTCGGCTTCATGTTCGTGGCGCTCGGCGTCGGCGCCTATGGCGTGGCGGTCTTCCACGTCTACACGCACGCGTTCTTCAAGGCCTGCCTGTTCCTCGGCGCCGGCAGCGTGATCCACGCGATGTCGGGCGAGCAGGACATCCGCAAGATGGGCGGGCTCGCGAAGCGGATCCCGATCACGTTCGTGACCTTCGCCGTGGCCACGGCAGCGATCGCCGGCCTGCCGCCGCTCGCGGGCTTCTTCTCGAAGGACGAGATCCTGTGGTTCGCGTTCGCCAGCGAGCGCGGCGGCTCGACGCTGCTGTGGGCGGTCGCCTCGTTCACCGCGCTGCTGACCGCGTTCTACATGTTCCGGCTGCTGTGGCTCACGTTCCTGACGCCGTCGCGGATGGACGAGAAGACCGCGCACCACGTCCACGAGTCGCCGTTCTCGATGACCGGCGTGCTGATCGTGCTGGCGGTGCTCTCGGCGGTCGGCGGGTTCGTGCACGTGCCGCACTTCCTCGAGCCGCTGATGCCGCTGCCGGCGACCGACCACGCGCTCGAGCACCTCGAGATGCCGTTGATCGTGCTGGCCGTCGTGACCGGACTGCTCGGGCTCGGCGCGGCGATCTACGTCTACCGCGGCGGCCTCGCCCGCGCCGAGCGGCTGCAGCAGCGCTTCGCCGGCGCGCACCGCCTGCTGTCCGGGCAAGTACTACGTGGACGAGCTCTACGAAGCCGTGCTCGGCCGGCCGCTGCACTGGATCTCGGAGCGGGTCTTCCTGCGGCTCGGCGATCGCGTCCTGATCGACGGATCGCTGCACGGGCTGACGGGCCTCGCCCAGCGCGCCGCCGGACGCCTGAGCCGGGTGGAGACCGGCAACCTGCAGTTCTACGTGCTGCTCGCGGCGCTCGGCGTGGTCGCCTCGCTCGCCTGGATGTGGCGCCATGGCTGATTCCACGATCCTGAACCTGGTCCTCTGGCTGCCGGTGCTCGGCATGGTCGCGCTGCTGCTGTCGCCGCGCGGCAACGACTCGGCGGTGCGCGGCATGACGCTCGGCGTGATGCTGCTGCAGCTCGCGCTCACCGCGTGGCTCTATCGCCGCTTCGACGGCTCGGTGCCGGGGCTGCAGTTCGAGACCCGCGTGCCGTGGATCGGCGACTGGGGCGTCTACTACCACATCGGCCTCGACGGGTTGAACGTGCTGCTCGTGGCGCTGACGGCGTTCCTCGGTCCGCTGGTGGTCGCGGGCGCGTTCAGCGCGATCCAGAAGAGCGTCAAGCTGTTCTACGCGATGGTGTTCTTCATCCAGTTCGCGATGCTCGGCACGTTCCTGGCGCAGGACCTGTTCCTGTTCTACGTGTTCTGGGAAGCGATGCTGATCCCGATGTTCCTGATCATCGGCATCTGGGGCGGCGAGCGGCGCATCTACGCGACGCTCAAGTTCGTGCTGTACACGGCGTTCGGCAGCATCCTGATGCTGGCGGCCGTGATCTACCTCGTCTACGCGCTGTCGCAGTCCACCGGCGTGCCCTCGTTCGCGTTCGCGGACCTCTACCAGCACGAGCTGCCGGTCGGCGTGCAGGGCTGGCTGCTCGCGGCGTTCGCGCTCTCGTTCGCGATCAAGGTGCCGATGGTGCCGCTGCACACCTGGTTGCCGGACGCGCACGTCGAAGCGCCGACGGCGGGCTCGGTGATCCTGGCCGGCGTGCTGCTGAAGATGGGCACCTACGGGTTCATGAAGCTCGGCTTCCCGCTGTTCCCCGACGCGACCCGGCTGTTCACGCCGGCGCTGATGATCCTGTCGGTCGTCAGCATCATCTACGGCGCCTGCCTCGCGCTGGTGCAGACCGACATCAAGAAGATCATCGCCTACTCGTCGATCAGCCACCTGGGCTACGTGATGCTGGGCCTCGTGAGCCTCGACCTGCTCGGCATCCAGGGCGCGATCATCCAGATGGTGAGCCACGGCCTGGTCGCGGGCGGGCTCTTCATGATGGTCGGCATGATCTACGAGCGCTGCCACACGCGGGAGCTCGCGGCGTATGGCGGGCTCGCCAAGCTGCTGCCGGTCTACTCGGTGTTCTTCATGATCCTGACGCTGGCCTCGATCGGGCTGCCGACCACCAGCGGCTTCACCGGCGAGTTCATGGTGCTGATGGGCGCGTTCAACGCAGCGTGGCCACAGTTCCAGGCCGGCAACTCGCTGCCGCTCGTGCTCGCAGTGAGCGCCGTGGCCGGCGTCGTGCTCGGCGCGCTGTACATGCTGTGGCTCGCCCAGCGGCTGCTGTTCGGCGAGGTCAAGGCGCCGCACCAGCCGTTCACCGACCTCGTGGCGCGCGAGAAGGCCATCCTGCTCGCGTTCGTCGTGGCGATCTTCGCGCTGGGGCTCTTCCCGCAGGGCCCGCTCGCCAAGACCGAGCTCGCGGCGCGTGACTACCAGCAACGCGTCCTCGCGAGCCGCGTGGAGGGCACCACGCCATGAACTGGTCGGTCATCCTCACCTCGATGCTGCCCGAGCACCTGCTGCTCGTCGGCATGCTCGCGATCCTCGGGCTCGAGATCAGGAGCGGGCATTCCCGCGACGGGTTTGCGCTCGCAGTGCTGTCGGTCGGTGCCGCGGCGGCTGCGGCGCTGTGGCTGTTCGTGATGGGCTACCTGGCCGAGCCGTTCCCGCGGCACTTCCTGGTCGATCCCGCGTCCTCGTTGTCGAAGGCGGTGCTGATCGCGCTCGCGCTGCCCGTGCTGCTGATCTCGCGCGACGATTTCGCCGAGACGCCCTACTACACGCTGGTGCTCGCCTCGCTGTACGGCGCCTGCCTGGTCGTGTCGTCCACCAGCTTCCCGACGCTGTTCCTCGGCATCGAGATCATGTCGCTGCCGGTGTACGCGCTGGTGCTGCTCGGGCTGCTGCGCGCGCAGAGCACCGAGGCCGCGCTCAAGTACCTGGTGCTCGGCGGCGCCGCGACGGCGACCCTGCTGATGGGCATCTCGCTGCTCTACGGCTGGAGCGGCTCGCTGCAGATCGAGGCGTTCGGCGCCGCGCTGCAGTTCAGCGATCCGCTGGCGATGGCCGGTGCCGCGTTGATCGTGGCCGCGTTGTTCCTGAAGGCCGCCGTCGTGCCGTTCCACGCCTGGGCGCCGGATGCCTACGAGGGCGCGAGCGCGCCTGTCACGGCCTTCATGGCGACGGTCATCAAGGCGGGCGTGCTGCTCGCGGCGCTGCGGATCTTCGGCACCACGCCGGTGCTGCAGCCCATGCTCGGGCTCGTCGCCGTGCTGCCGCTGCTCTCGATGGCGTGGGGCAACCTGGCCGCGATCCGGCAGGTCAGCTTCCGCCGGATGATCGCGTATTCGTCGATCGGCCACGCCGGCTACCTGTTCTACGCGCTGCTGGGCGACGGAGACGGCCGCTGGCAGGCGATCATCTTCTACCTGATCGCCTATGGCCTGATGAACCTGCTCGCGTTCGCGGCCCTGCCGCGCGGCGCAGACGACGAGCGCCAGGACCGGCTGGATGCGCTCAAGGGGCTCTACCGACGGCGGCCGTTCGCGGCCGTCATGATCGCGATCGCGATGCTGTCGCTGGCGGGCCTGCCGCCGCTGCCCGGGTTCGTCGCCAAGTTCCTGGTGTTCAAGAACGTGCTGGCGGCGGGCCACACGCTGTATGCCGTGGCCGGCCTCGTGGCGAGCTACCTCGGCATCTACTTCTACCTGCGCGTGATCCAGTACATGTTCATGGCCGAGCAGGACCCTGCCGCAGCGCACGGCAGCCCGCGGCGCTACGCGGTGGCCGCCAGCCTGCTGTGCCTCGTGCCGGCGGTGCTGCTGATGTTCTTCCCGGGCTGGCTGCTCGAACGGCTCTGAACGCTGGCGGAATCGCGACATCGGTCCGATGATTCGCGACATGAAGTCGCGCAAAGTCCGCCCAACCCGACCACGAATTCCACGGGCTCCGGTCGAGGCGACGGCCGGTCGCGCACATGTGTCTGCGCTCAAGGGCATCCCCCAGGCGCTGGCACGCTTCGGAGTCCCGAGCGAGCCGATCCTGGCGACCGTCAATCTGAGGGCCAGCGATCTCGACGATCCGGAACGCACCGCGCCCTTTGCCGATCTCGACACGCTGCTCGGGCTGTGCCTGCGCAGGACCCGTTGCGGTCACTTCGGGCTGCTCGTCGGCCAGTCCATCACGCTGCAGTCGTTCGGCGTCGCCGGCCGGGTCGCCCGCAATGCCCCGTCGGTGGGCGACGCGCTGCAGGACCTCGCCGCGTTCTTCGTGTTGCACGACAGTGGCGGCTCAGTTCGAGTGGCGATCCACGACGGACGGGTCACGCTCGGTTACGGCATCCACGTGCCGGGCATCAAGCACTCGGACCAGGTCTACGACCTCGCCGTCGCCGCGCTCGCCAACGTCATGCGCCAGCTCTGCGGAACCGACTGGCGACCGGATGCGGCGCTGCTGCCGCGCAAGCGGCCCGCGGA
Organism: uncultured Gammaproteobacteria bacterium; assembly: GCA_963777725.1. Classification (GTDB taxonomy): domain Bacteria; phylum Pseudomonadota; class Gammaproteobacteria; order Steroidobacterales; family Steroidobacteraceae; genus RPQJ01. The sequence continues at coordinate 2,900 of CAVZRR010000013.1, read as the reverse complement.
CATCCGGCCCTACCGGGAGCACTTCGCCGCACCACTGCGCTTCAACTCGATCATGGCAGCCGTCGTGTTCCCCGAGCGCCAACTGTCCCAGGCGATCGTCGACGCGGACCCGCTGCTGCACAAGCTGCTGTCGGACAATGCAGTCGCGGTCATCGCCCGGACGGACCCGGGCCTGCACGGGGACGTGCGTCGGACGATCCGGCTGCTGCTGACGCAGCAGTGCTCCCGCAGCGAGGTCGCGCGCCGCCTCGGGCTGCATGAGCGCACGCTGGGTCGGAGGCTGCAGGCGAGCGGCACGACGTTCCAGCAACTGCTCGACGATACTCGCCGGGACGTGGCGCAGCAGCTGCTGCGGGACACGCGCGTTCCAGTCGCCCAGGTCGCCGCGGCGCTGGGCTACGGCGACCCGACCGTTTTCGCTCGTGCGTTCACTCGCTGGACCGGCCGGACGCCCAGCCGCTTTCGGGCCGAACCGGCCAGCACTCCGCCGATCGTTGACTGACGCGTTTCATCAGCAGATTGTCGCGAAAAGTCGCAGCGACGCGAGGCCGTGCGGATGCGGCGATCACTCTGCTCTGAGAGATCTGCGTTTTCCCCGTTCCGCCTCGGCGGCAAACTCTTTGCGACTTTTCGAGAGGGTTTCCATGTCACGCGCTACCCGCTCCGCGACGCTACCGGTAGCGGCCGTCCTGGCCGGGCTGACGGCTGCTTCCGCCATGGCGGCCACCGCCGACGTTGCCCTGGACCGCACCGTGCTGCCGGTGGCCGAGCCCGCTCGACCTGCGTACAAGGAGCTGGACGCCCGCAATGCACAGCCGCCGCCGCGCTTCGAGGTCAAAGCGCCGGACGGCGCGCCCAACGTCGTGATCATCCTGATCGACGACCTGGGTTTCGGTGCCACCAGCACCTTCGGCGGCCCGATTGCCACCCGGACCTTGGACTCGCTGGCGCAGCAAGGTCTGCGTTACAACAATTTCCACACCACGGCACTTTGTTCTCCCACGCGCGCCGCGCTGAAAGCAGGCCGCAACCATCACACCGTCAACATGGCCTTCATCACCGAGATGGCCACCGGATTCCCGGGCGCCACCGGCCAGGTCCCGAATTCGACCGCGCCGCTGGCAGAAATGCTGCGGCTCAACGGCTACAGCACGGCGGCATTCGGCAAGTGGCACGAGACCGCGGCCTGGGAAGCCGAGCGTGTCCGGCCCCTTCGATCGCTGGCCGACGCGGCAGGGCTTCGACAAGTTCTACGGCTTCATCGGCGGCGAGACCAACCAGTGGGCGCCGTACCTCTACGACGGCGTGGCCCCGGTCGAGCTGCCGGACGATCCCGATTACCACTTCATGTCCGACATGACGGACAAGGCCGTGGCCTGGATCAAGTACCAGAAGGCGCTCACGCCCGACAAGCCGGCGTTCATCTACTTCGCACCCGGCGCCACGCACGCGCCGCACCACGTGCCGAAGGAGTGGATCGCCCGGTGGAAGGGCAAGTTCGACCAGGGCTGGGACAAGATCCGCGAGGATTCGCTGGCACGCCAGATCGCGATGGGCGTGGTACCGGCGGGCACGAAACTCCCTCCGAAACCCCCGGCCATCAAGGACTGGAGCCAGCTGTCACCCGACGAACAGCGCCTGTTCGCGCGCCAGGCCGAGGTGTTCGCCGCGTTCGTCGAGTACACCGACCACGAGATCGGCCGGATGCTGAAGGCGTTCGAGGACGTCGGCCAGGCGGACAACACACTCGTGTTCTACATCGCGGGCGACAACGGCACGAGCGGCGAAGGCGGCCAGAACGGCATGTTCAACGAGTACACCTACTTCAACGGCGTGCAGGAAACCGTTCCGGACATGCTCAAGCTGATCGACCAGTGGGGTGGTCCGGAAACCTACCCGCACATGGCGGCGGGCTGGTCGGTGGCGTTCAACAGCCCGTTCAGCTGGATGAAGCAGGTACCCTCGGACTTTGGCGGCACGCGCAACGGCATGGTCGTGCACTGGCCGAAGGGCATCCAGGCGAAGAACGGCATCCGCACGCAGTTCAGCCACGTGATCGACGTCGCGCCGACGGTGCTCGAGGCGGCGCGGCTGCCGGAGCCGAAGGTGGTCAACGGCACGCCGCAGGTCCCGATCGAGGGCCAGAGCCTCGTCTATTCCTTCGAAGACGCCAAGGCCAGCGAGCGCCGCACCACGCAGTATTTCGAGATCGCCGGCAATCGCGCGATCTATCACGATGGCTGGTATGCGCGCACGATCCACCGCGCGCCGTGGGAGCCGAAACCGCGCCGTTCGCTCGCAGACAACTCCGCCTGGCAGCTCTACGACATGCGTTCCGACTTCAGCCTGGCCAACGACCTTGCTGCGAAGCATCCGCAGAAACTGAAGGAGCTGCAGGAGATCTTCCTGAGCGAGGCCGCCAAGTACCACGTGCTGCCGATGGATGATCGCGTCTTCGAGCGACTGGATGGCGCAGCGGTCGGCCGGCCCGACCTGATGGGTGGCCGGACCTCGATGACCCTTGCCGAAGGCATGACCGGAATGATGGAAAGCGTGTTCATCAACGTGAAGAACCGCTCGAAGACCATCACCGCCGAGTCTCGAGCTCCCGGACGGCAGCGCGAACGGCACGATCCTGGCGCAGGGCGGCCGCTTCGGCGGCTGGTCCCTGTACGTCAAGGACGGCGTACCGGCGTACGAATACAACTTCCTGGGCCTGCGGCAGACCCGCATTGCGGCCAGCGAGCCGCTGGCACCGGGCAAGGCGACGCTGAAGTTCGACTTCGCCTACGACGGCGGCGGCCCGGGCAAAGGTGGCGTCGGTACCCTCTACGTCAATGGCGAGAAGGTCGCGGAAGGCCGGATCGAGAACACGCAAGCGGGCCTCTTCTCGGCGGATG
>CAVZRR010000012.1:0-41194 GCA_963777725.1 uncultured Gammaproteobacteria bacterium | reverse complement strand
TCGACGTCTCCAGCAGCACGCGTGCCGGCTGCTGCTGAATGCGGCCGATGATCGCCGCTTCACGGCCCGCCGGAATCGATTGCAGTGCAGCAAGCGCTCGGTCCGCGTCCTCGGGTGCCAGCACCGCTACGACGCGACCCTCGCAGGCGAGAAAGTAAGGGTCGTAACCGAGCATCTCGCAGACGGACTGCACCGAATCGCGCACCGGCACGCGCGACTCCTGCAGCACGACGCCGAAACCGCTGAGCTGCACGATCTCGTGCGCCACGGTCGCGAGTCCACCGCGCGTCGGATCCCTCATGAAGCGCAAGCCCGGGAACTTCACCAGCTCGCGCGTGATCGGCAACACGCTCGCGGCGTCTGACTTGAGGTCGCCGCGCAGCCCGAACTGCTCGCGTGCAAGCATCACCGAAATGCCGTGGTCACCGATCGGACCACTCACCAGCACCGCATCGCCGACGCGGATGCGGTCGATACCGAGCTGCAGGCGCGGATCCTTGACGCCGATGCCGCTGGTGTTCAGGTAGATGCCGCCGCCCTCGCCGCGCCGCACGACCTTCGTGTCGCCCGCTGCCACGACGACGCCGATCTCGCGCGCCGCGGCTGCGATTCCCGCGACGATCCGATCGAGCACCGCGAATTCGAGGCCTTCCTCGAGCAGCACGCCGAGGCTCAGGTACTTCGGTATAGCGCCGGCCACCGCAAGGTCGTTCGTCGTGCCGTGCACGGCGAGCGAGCCGATGTTGCCGCCGGGAAACTCGATCGGCTGCACAGTGAAGCTGTCGGTCGTGAAGACGAGCTGCGCGTCGCCCTCGTTCCACGGCAGGATCGCGGCATCGGCGCCGGTGTCGAGATACGGGTTGGCGAGGTGCCGCGCGAACACGTCGGTGATCAACTCGCGCATGAAGCGCCCGCCATTGCCGTGCGCGAGCGAGACGTGCGTGTCTTGTTGCGTCACGACTGCGCGCCTCGTTTCAAGCCGCCGATCGAGCTCAAGGGCACGTTCGCCTCCTCGTTCCAGGCATCGAGCTCGGCGCGGATGTGCTCGCGCATCTGCTCGCGGACGTCGTTCACCGAGTTGAAGAATTCCGCCATCATCAGCACCCAGCAGTACATGCCGCGGCGCGTCAGCCGCAGCGAGTCCGACTCGTGCCGCGTGGCACCGAGCAGCCGCATCGCGATCAGTTCCGGCGCCATGCGCAGCCAGAACGCGGCGCCGTAGCGCCCGGCGATGTACTCGCGCTTCAGCGCGCCGCCGAACAGCCGCACCAGGTAGTCGTAGCGCATCCGTTCCTTGAGCCCCAGCGTGCGCCGCTGCGTGATGCCGCTCTGCCCGCCCTCGACGCGGCGGCAGTAGTGGTTGAGCGAGAACGTCGTCGAGTACATCGAATCGCCGACGTAGCTGAACGCGCCGCTGCCGACGCCCACGTAGTCGTCCTCGTCGATGATGTACTCGTCGTACATCCCCTCGCCGCGCGTGAAGCACCAGGCCGAGGACGCGCGATAGCGCGGCATCATCCGGTCGAGCACGCGCTCGTACATCGGGTAGCGCAGCGACTCGTCGGCCTCGCCCATCGACTTGCGCATCTTGTGCCGTGCCGTGGGCGCGGTCATCAGCGGGTAGAACGACACCTGGTCCACGTCGAGCTCGAGCAGCCAGTCGAGGTCGCGCTCGAGCATCGCGAGCGTCTGGCCCGGCAGGTTGAAGATCATGTCGACGTTGAGCGTCGGGAAGATCCCGCGGATCGCCGCCAGCCGCTCGCGGATCTGCACTCCGTTGCCGTACTTCTCGAGGCGGTCCATGCCCGCGAGCAGGCCGTCGTCGAAGCTCTGCACGCCGACCGAGAAGCGCGTGACGCCGGCATCACGGTAGCGGACGAGCACGTCGGGCTCGAGGTGGTTCGGGTTGGTCTCGATCGAGACGGTGTGCACCGGCGACAGCGAGCGGATCAGGCCGAGCGTCTCGAGCAGTTCGTCCGGATGAACCGTCGGCGTGCCGCCGCCGACGTAGACGTCCCGGAACCGGAAGCCGGCATCGTGGTAAAGCTGGATCTCGCGGCGCAAGGCCGTGAAGTAGCGGGCCGTCTTCGACTCGTTGTAGCGCACCCGATGGAACGAGCAGAACGGGCACAGCACCTCGCAGAACGGCACGTGCACGTAGAGCTGGCAGGGCGCGGCGGGCGCGGCGGGCATGACCTCGGCTGCGTCGTCCTCGTCGAAACGCATCGCGCCGGCGTACTCGCGCCGCAGGACGTGCAGGAAGGGTCGTTCGAACCAGAGCATCGTCGCAGTGTATCCGGATCGCTTGCAGCGGTTGATGGTCAGGACGCGGCGGCGGTCCGCCCGAGGTGTTCGGCCACCTGCCCGTAGCTCAGGCCGCCGTCGTTGCAGGGAATTCGCCCCGGCAGCAAAACCCGGAAGCCGCTCTGCTCGAGGCGGGCCGCCGCCGACTCGAGCAGCAGGCGGTTCTGGAACACGCCACCCGTGAGACCGACGACCGTTGCGCCCGATCGCGAGCGCTCGGCCTCGGCGACGCGGCCAATGGCGTCCGCCAGCGCCGCGTGGGCCGCTCCGGCCCGTTCCGCTGCGCTGCGACCTTGCTCGCTGCAGTATTCGAGCAGCGGCGCCCAGTCGATTCGCAGCAGGCCCTCGGCATCCGCCGCGATCGGCAGCGACGGAAACTCGGTGACCGGTCGCGCGCACGCCTCGAGGCACATCGGGCCCTGGCCCTCGAAGCTGGTCTCGACGGTGCCGAGCACGATTGCGGCCAGCGCGTCGAAGACCCGCCCCGCTGCGCTCGAGCGCGGCGCATTGACGCCCCGCTCCCAAGCCGCGCGGACGATCGGGTCGGGGATCGCGACCGGGCAGTCGATGCCCGCCTCCCAGCAGAGTGCGGCCGCGCTGCGCCACGGTGAGCGTCCCGCCTTGTCGCCACCCGGCAGCCGGAAACTGCGCAGGCTCGCGCAACGCTGCCAGGCGCCCGGGCGTCCGACGAAAGTTTCGCCGCCCCACAGGCTGCCGTCGCCGCCGTAGCCGACGCCGTCCCACGCGAAGACGATCGCGGGCTCGGTGCACGCGTGTTCCATCACGATGGCCGACGCGTGTGCGTGGTGATGCAGCACGGTCGAGTACGGTCGCCCGTGGGCTCGAACCCAGCGCGTGGTCGTGTAGCCCGGGTGTGCATCACAGAGCCAGTGCCGTGCCTCGACGTCGTAGAGCCGCTGCAGGTCGCGCACGACCTGTTCGAAGACCTGCTCACTGCGCAACGTGCCCATGTCGCCGATGTGTGGCGACACGACGACGCGACGGTCCCAGGCCAGCGCGACGGTGAGCTTCAGGTGACCGCCCACGGCAAGCACCGGTTCCGGCAGGGCGAACGGCAACTCGAGTTCGAGCGGCGCGACGCCTCGTCCCAGCCGGATCGGTCGCGGCCGCCCCGCTGCAATCCGCACGACCGAATCGTCCGCCGGACGCACGATCGGTCGATCGTGGTGCAGGAACGCGTCGGCGACCCGGGCGAGGCGCGTCTCGGCCTCGGCCGGGTCGGTCAGCACCGGTTCGCCGCTGACGTTGCCAGACGTCGCGATCACCGGGCCACCGAAGGCCGAGAGCAACAGATGGTGCAGCGGACTGTACGGCAGGAAGCTGCCGATCTCGGCGAGCCCGGGCGCCACGGAGGGCGCCAGTCGTCCGCCCGCCCGCTGCCGCACCAGCACGATGGGCCGCGCCGGATCGACGAGTGCCGCCTGCTCCACGGCACCGATCTCGAGTTCGCGGCGCGCGGCATCGAGACCATCCGTGCCGCGCTGCGGAAACATCACCGCCAGCGGCTTGTCGGGACGCCGCTTGCGCTCGCGCAGCCGGCGCACGGCGACTTCGTCGCAGGCGTCGCAGAGCAGGTGATAACCGCCGATGCCACGGACCGCGAGCACTCGGCCGGTGCGCAGGATCTCCACCGCGGCAGCCACGGCCGCCGCGTCGCCCGTGACGGGCGCGCGCCCCGTTTCGACGTAGGCCAGGTGCGGCCCGCAGACGGGACATGCCACCGGCTCCGCGTGGAAACGACGATCGAGCGGATCCTGGTACTCGCGACGGCACGCGGCGCACAGCGGGAATCCCGCCATGCTGGTGTTCGGACGGTCGTAGGGCAGCGCCTCGATCAGCGTGTAGCGCGGGCCGCACTGCGTGCAGTTGATGAACGGGTAGCCGTGGCGGCGATCGGCGGGATCGGCAAGTTCGGCCACGCAGTCGTCGCAGGCGAAGAAGTCGGGCGGCACCGACACCTCGGGCGCGTCGGCGGCGCGGCTCGGCGCGATCTCGAAGCCGCGACCCGCCGGCTCGTCGCAGCCTGCGATATCGCGAATTCGTGGTTGCGCGAGCGGCGGGGCACGATCGACGAGTCCGCGCGTGAAAGCTTCGACCGCGGCCTCGGCACCCGCGACGATCACCTCGACGTCGCCGCGCAGGTTACGCACGTAACCGTCGAGCGCATGCTCGTGGGCCAGGCGGTACACGAACGGCCGGAAGCCGACCCCTTGCACCCGGCCGGTCATGACGATCCGGCGGGCGACCCGCGGACCGGTCGCGTCGCTCACTGCGTTTCGAGCGTCACGCCTCGGCGCCGGACGCCTTGCGCCCGGCCCAGACGTTCTCGCGCACGCCGTTGGCCCACCAGATCCGGCACGCGCCCTCGTCCGACACCATGCACGGACCGACCGGCTGGCGCGGCGTGCAGGCGAGCCCGTACAGGCGACACTCGTTCGGATAGATCTTGCCGAGCACGACCTTTGCGCAATCGCAGCCGGGTGGCATCTGGCCGGCCCGCTTGCGTGCCATCTCGGTGTAGGACGGCAGTTGCACGCGCGAATCGTGCGCGGCGAAAGCGGGCTTCAGCACGTACGCGGAGTCCGGGATCGGGCCGATGCCGCGCCAGTTGCCGGCAACGATGTCCATCGTCGCGTCCATGAAGCGTTGCGCGGCCGTGTTGCCGCCCGGGCGCACGACCTGGGGATAACAGTTGTCGAGGAAGCACTTGCCCTCGATGCGCTGCCGCAGCACCGAGTAGAGCGCTGCGAGCAGCGACTCGGGCGAGAAGCCGGCGATTGCCGCAGGCATCGCGTGGTCGCGCGGCACGAACTCCCACTCCTCCGGCCCCATCACCGTGGCCACGTGCCCGGGTGCGATCAGCGCCTCGAAGCCGGGCTCGCCGGAATCGAGCAGCATCGCGACCGCGGGCCAGGTGCGCCGGCCCGACATCAGGAACATCAGGTTGTCGGGCGCGCCCTGCGCAAGCAGCGCCGCCGCCGGCGCGGACGTCGTCTCGAAGCCGGCCGCAAGGAACACCACGGTGCGGGCAGGATTCTCGCGCGCGACGCGCGCCGCCTCGAGCGGGCTCGCAATCGGACGCACGTCGGCGCCCGCGGCCTTGGCCTGCTCGAGCGAACGTGGCTCGCTCTTCGGTGCGTTGACCGGCACGCGCAGCATGTCGCCGTAGGCGACCAGGATCACGCCTTCGTGCAGCGCGAGCTGGATGGCCTCGTAGATGTCCTCTTCCGGACAGATGCAGACGGGGCAACCCGGCCCCGGCACGATCTCGATGTTCGACGGAATTGCCTTGCGCAGCCCGGCCGTCGTGATCGACCGTTCGTGGCCGCCGCAGACGTTCATGACCTTGATGCGCTCGGGCAGCGGCAGCGCGCGAATGCGCTGCAGCCATTCGGTGGCTGTGGTCATCGCTCTACCCCCTCAGCGCGTCGGCCGGTTCGCGGCGTGCGCGCTGGCGCCTTCTGGCTGGATGTTCGGCCGCACGGACTGGCCCTGCTTCGCCCGGCCGCGCTGCGCGGCCACCTCGCGCTCGAGCCACGCGAGCCAGGCCGCGAAACCTTCGCCGCCCCGGTTCGTCAGCTCGATCGTCTCGCCGCCGAAGCCGATCTGCCGCAATGCGGCGTCGCGCGCGCTCGAGGCTGAACTCGGTGATGTACGCGAGCAGGTCGGTCTTGGTGATCAGCGCGAGATCGGCCGCGCGGAACATCACCGGGTACTTCGCCGGCTTGTCGTCGCCCTCGGGCACCGAGAGCAGCGTGACGTTGCGGTGCTGGCCGAGGTCGAAGCTCGCCGGACAGACGAGGTTGCCGACGTTCTCGATGAACAGCACGTCGAGGTCGGCGAGCGGCAGGTCGTGCACCGCGTCGTGGACCATCTGCGCGTCGAGGTGGCACGCGTTGCCGGTGGTGATCTGCACGGCCGGTACGCCGCAGGCGCGGATCCGGTCGGCGTCATTCTCGGTGGCGAGGTCACCCTCGACGACCGCGACCTTGAGCCGGCCGTCGAGCGCGCGGATCGTCGCCTCGAGCAGCGAGGTCTTGCCCGCGCCCGGCGAGGACATCAGGTTCAGGGCCAGCAGGCCGCTCGCGTCGAAATGCTCGCGGTTGTGCGCCGCGACCCGGTCATTCTCGCCGAGGATCGCCGTGATGACCTCGATGGTCTCGGTGCGGCCCGGCGCCGACGGGTCGGCCGCCAGCGGTGCGCGCGTCGCCGCAGGTCCGAGGGAACATCCACAGTCGCGGCACATCTCGACTCTCCCGGTGAACGGCCAGTGAATGGCTAGTGAACGGCCACGGGCTCGGTTTCGATCTCGACCCGCTTCAACAGCATCTCTTCGCCCGCGACGACGTCGACCTGCCAGTCGCTGCAATCGCCGCAGACCAGCCGGTTGGGCTGGGCCGGCGTTTCCGCCTTGCAGCTGCGGCAGCGCACGCGCACGGGCACCGTCTCGATCGTCAGCGTCGCGTGCTCGGCCACGGATCCCGCCGCGGCGAGCGGATACGCGTGCTCGAGCAGCGCCGGCTCGACCCCGGACAGCGGCCCCACCTCGATGACGATCGAGATGACACGCCGCGCGTCGTTCTCGCGCGCCACCCGTTCGACCTGCCCGATCAGCGCCTGGCAGACCGACAGCTCATGCATGCTCGACGATCTCGTCGAAGAGGTCCCAGGTCAGCCGCGCCTCCTCCTCGCTCACTTTCTGTATCGCGTAGCCGACGTGCACGAGCACGTGGTCGCCCGGCGCGACCTCCTCGCCCTGCATCATGAACAGGCTCACCTCCCGCTCGATGCCCTTCGCTTCGCATACGGCGGCAAAGCCATCCACGGACTTGATCCTCATCGGCACGGCCAGACACATGTCGGTGATCTCCCCGCGGGTCGGTTCCGCAGAATGCGCGGCAGGCTGGCAAAGACCGGCGCCTCGCACAACCCCGTAAATGCCGACGGCGCATACGCGCCGTGGCTCGTCGCGGACAGCATAGTCCCGCACGGCGCGCCGGTCGAGACAGGGTCCAGAAATCTGCAAGCTATTGTTCTTGAGGAACTTTATTGATCTCGGACAGCCGCAGCACCGACGCGAATCAGCGCGGGCGCCCCGCGGGCGCCACGATCTCGACTGAAAGCGTGAACACACGGGACTCAGTCGGACGCAGCGCGCCCACGCCGACCACCTGCCGCGTGAGTTCCTCGCCGCGCTCGTTGCGGATCGACAGCACGACCGAGTACTCCCAGTCGCCGCCCCGCTCCGGATGCTGCACGGTGCCCTCGACACGCAGCGCCGAGAAGCTTTCCGGCTTGTCCTGGCCCGCCGGCGCCGCCGCCGCGCCGAACTTCAGGTGATGGCGGCACTGCGGACAGATCGGCGCGCTCTCGAGGATCGTCGCCTTGCAGTGCGGACAGACCCTCGTCCGGCCAGCCGTCCCGGCGGATCGTCCGGTGATCATTCAGGCCGGCCCGGGTTTCACTTGCGAGTCGGACTCTGGTCGCCCCAGCCGAAATCCGCCTGGCCGCGCATCCGCGAACCCGCGGCCACCGTCAGGACCGCCGCCTTGAGATCGCCGTTGATCACGCCGGTCTCGAGCAGCTCGACGCGCGCGCTGGCGTTGATGTTGCCCTCGACCTCGCCGCTGACGATCACGGTCGCCGCATTGACCTGGCCGGTGACGTGCGCGCCGTTCTCGATCGTGACGTTGCCCTGCACGTTGACGTCGCCCTTGAACCGCCCGGCGATGCGGACGTGGCCCGCGCCCTCGATCTTGCCCTCGATCGTGACGTCGGCGGCAATCAGGGATTCTTTTGCGGCACCGGCCGCACCGGGCGTCGGTCGCTTGGTCGTTTCACTCGATGGCGCGGGCACGCCCACCGGCGTGGGTCGCTCGGGCGCGCGAGCAGCGGGTTCGGTCGCGGCGCCGGACGCGTCGCTGCCGGTCGAGGGATCCTTTGCCGTCGGGTCTTTCCAAAGTGCCATGGCTGTCTTCTCCTGGTGTCCTGCGATTCGCAGCGGTGGTGCTGGCAGAGGGAGTCGAACCCCCGACCTGCCGCTTACAAGGCGGCTGCTCTACCAACTGAGCTATGCCAGCGCGATGAGCCCGATTCTAACCGCGGCCGCGCCATCCCGCTCAGGGCGTCCGAACCTCATTTGCCGTCGCGGGCTCGGACTGTGGACAAGGTCGCAACTCGAGTGGCGGCGAACCCGCCGGCTCCCGCCCCTGCAGGTCCTCGAGCGCGGGCAGGCCCGCATTGGCGCGTCGGTCGATGTCGAGCCAGAACACGTCGGCCGGGCGCAGGCGATCGACGACCTGTGGCTCGAATCCCGCCATCCGGGCGATCGTGACCGCCTGCCGGGCGCGCGCCTCGTCAGCGAAGACGCCCAGCGAAATGATCGTGCCGGTCCCTTCCTCGGCGATCACATAGGCATCGGCGATCCCGGCGGAGCGGATCACGCCGAGCGCGTTCGCCGCGTCCTCGGGGGTGGCCAGGTTCTCGAGGCGCACCCATTGGCCGACCCGGATTTCCTCGCGGGCCGGGCGGCTGCGCGATGCAAAGCCCAGCCGCGACAAGCGCGCCGCAGCCTGCTCGGCCGAGGCCCGATCCACGTACGGACCGGCGCTGACGCACACCAGGGCAAGGCTGTCGGCGGTCGCGGGCGTCGTCCCGTCGCTCGCGAGTTCCCGTGCCAGCGGCGCCTCACGCAACAGCCGGATGGCCTGGGGATCCGCGGATACCGGGGTCGCGCGACCGACCGTGGTTGCCGGCGGCGCCACCCAGCGGGTCCAGGCGACGAACAGCAGGTTGGCCAGCAGCAGCAGCAGGAACAGGGCGCGCAAGGGATGGACTCGCTACACGGGCCGGAAGGTCGGGGGACCGCATGTTAGCGGAAAAAGAGAGGCCCGCCCCCCTTGCGGGAGGCGGGCCTGCTGTCGATCGCAGCGATCGGCGAGCTTACTTGCCGCCAGCGGCCATGTAAGCGGCGACGTCCGTGATCTCCGCGGGGGAGAGCTTGATCGCCTGCTTGTGCTTCATCGTGCCGGCCGCCATCTTGGTGAGCGAATCGGCCAGGGCCTTCGCATCCTCACCCTCGAAGTCGCCAGCCTCGTGGCACTCGGCGCAGGCTGCCTCGAACTTGGCCTTGCCAGCGGCCGCGTCTGCGCTCGCCGACATGCTCCAGCCCGCCACGCCGAGCCCGGCCATTGCAACGACCAGAATTCGATTCATCTTCATCGCTATCTCCTCGCTCTCAGAATGTGTGCCGGCAACAGCCGGACTCACCACCTATAACGCACTCGCCGACCGGAGGTTTACTTGGCGCCGGCGGCCATGAAGGCCGCGACATCGGCCGCCTGGGCGTCCGTCAGCTTCAGCGCCTTCTTGTGCTTCATCTGGCCGGCGGCGATCTTCTTGATCGTCGCGGTCAACTCAGCCACGTCCTCGCCCTCGAAGTCAGCCCCCTCGTGGCACTCCGAGCAGACGTCGTTGAACGTCGCCTTGCCCGCGGCTGCATCGGCCAGCGCGGCGCCGCTGAAGCTCGCCAAGGCTGCGGAAGCCAGCGAAATCGTCAACAAGCCACTGATTTTCATCTATTTTCTCCTGGGTGACCATGCCGGCCGCGACGCCTTCGCCGGGAGCCGGTGCAAATTCGCCTGCCATGATACATGAGGGCGTCCGCTCACTTTGAGTCCGCAGATGCCGCAGGGTTCAAACCGAGTCCGCCCCGGCGAGGACCGCCAAGCCTCGCAGCACCAGGTCCGGCATCGATTCGACCGGGCAACGCAGGTAGGGCTGCACGTCCGCGGCGGCCCCGCCGGTCAGCAGCAAGGCCGGGCGCCCCCCCGCTACGACAGCGGCCTCCTCGACGCTACGGTCGATCAACGCGGCGACGGCCAGGCGGCAGCCCCGCTCCATCGCATCACGCGTGTTGTCTGCAAAGCGAGTCCCCGAAGCCGGTCCGCTCGATCCGTGCCGCGCGCCGAGGTCGCTGGTGCCGGACACGAGCGAGGCCACCATCAACGCCGGTCCCGGCACGATGAACCCGCCGCGATGTCGTCCGTCGGCGGCGACGACGTCGATCGTCGCGGCCGTGCCGATATCGGCCACGACGCAGGCCCCGCGAATGCGATCGTAGGCACCGATGACGGCGAGCCAGCGATCGACGCCGAGCAGCGAGGGATCGGCGTAACCATTGCGGACGCCCGCCGCTGCGCGCGTCGTCGCGACGAATTGCGGTTCGACACCCGCAGCGACGCGCGCCGCTTCGGCCAGGGCCGCGGCGCTTGCGTCGCCCGCGACGGTCGCAGCGAGCACTGCGTCGACGGGTCCGTCATCGAACAAGTGCGCCCGCCAGTCGGCCGCGGTCCAGCCCGCGTGCGCGGCCGCGCGCTGCGCGCCCAGCACGCCCCGCTCGAGTCTCGCCCACTTGACCCGCGAGTTGCCGATGTCGACGAGCAGCATCACGGGCCCTGATCCCCGATCGGGCGCAGGCTCACGTCGCCAGAATAAAACCGCTCGATGCGATCCGCGACGGCGACGCGCAGCGCGCCGTCCGCTTCGACGCCCAGCGCCTGGCCTTCGATGCTCTCGTCACCATGGCTCACCCGGACGCGGCGACCGGCCAGCGCGTCGAGGCCAGTCCACCGCGCAGCGAAGGCTGCGAATCCCGAGTCCTTGAACTCGGCCAGCGCTGCAAGCATCGCCGCGGCCAGCGCAGCCGCAAGCGCATTGCGCTCCGGCACGCGCCCGGGATCGATTTCGCAGAGATCGGTCGCGGGCAACAGGCCCGGTCCCTCGAGTGCCGAGCGCGCAGCCGCCGGCAACGCGATGTTCAGCCCCAGCCCCGCGACGACGCTGGCACCACCGCCGATCTCGGAGCGCATCTGCAACAGCAGCCCGCCGAGCTTGCGATTGCGCCAGACGATGTCGTTCGGCCACTTCACGCGGACCTCGACGAAGCCGAGCCGATGCAAGGCCTCGGTGACCGACACGCCGACCGCGAGGCCGAGGGCCGGCAGGTCGGCCGGCGTCTCCGCAAACGTCCAGGCGACCGAGAACGCGAGGCCCGAACCGAACGGCGCGAGCCACGAACGACCGCGGCGCCCGCGTCCCGCGCGCTGCAATTCGGCGAACGCGACGCGTGGCCGGCCCGGTGCCGGCGGAGCCGCGTCGTTCAGGTGGACGTTGGTCGAGTCCGTTTCGAACAGGACTTCCAGATCGGCTGGCATCGGCGTTCCCTGCTGCCGGGCCGCGGCGCGGATTTTCTGCTCGTCGAGCAGCTCGACGCCGCGCGGCAACCGGTAGCCGCGGCGCGGCAGGCTCTCGACCTCGACGCCGAGATCGCGCAGCTCACCGACCATCTTCCAGATGGCGGCCCGACTGACCTGCATCTCAGCGGCGAGTGCCGCGCCCGAATGCAGCGAGCCGTCGGCGAGCAGGCCCAGCAACACCTCGGGCCTGCTGCTCATCGCGGTCGCAGCAGCCAGAGCCGGCGCGCGCGGTTCTCGACGCCAGCGCGCATCCGCTCGATGTTCGAGCGATGCGTGTAGACGACGAACGCGGCCATCACGACGCCGAACACCAGCAGCGGCAGCGACAGCGGCCGGGCGAACGCGAAGTAGACGGGCAGCGTGGCGGTTGCGACCATCGTGCCGAGGCCGACGTAGCCGCTGAGCGCGACGCAGGCCAGCCACGAGAGCAGGATCGGCACGAGCGCGGCGGGCGACAGCACGGCCACGGCGCCGATCAGCGTCGCCGCCCCCTTGCCGCCGCGGAATTCGTACCAGACCGGGTAGACGTGTCCGACCACGACGGCCGCCGCGCAGCACACGACCAGCCAGTCGCGATCGACCGCAGGATCGATGCCGATCAGCGGCAACGCGAGCCCGGGCAGAATGCCCACGGCCAGCAGCGCCTTGCCGACGTCGATCACGATCACGCCGAGTGCAAAGCCCCAACCCTGCGTGCGCAGCGCATTGGTGCCGCCGGCGTTGCCGCTGCCCTGCTCCCGGATGTCCACGCCGCGCAGCCGCCCGACGAGCAGGCTGCCGAGCAGCGAGCCCAGCAGGTAGGAGACCAGGGTCTTGACGCCGAGTTCGAGCACGATTGGATCCTCGCGGCGATTCTAGCAGCGGCGAACCGGCGCGCGCGGCCGCGTACACTGGCTGCTCCGATGAACGCCGCAGGAGACCGGACTTGGGCAAGCTCGAGCAGGATTTCGCCGCCTACCGCGCGCGCATGAATGAACGCGTCCTCGCCGAGGACAATCGCGTCATCAAGCGCATCTATTCCGTCGACTCGCTTGCCTACGGCGAGGAAGGCGCGCTGCCGAAGCAGACCAAGGAATTGCTCGGCCTCGTCGCCTCCTTGGTCCTTCGCTGCGACGACTGCGTGAAGTATCACCTTGTGGAGGCGCGCGCCGCAGGGTCGAGTCGCAAAGAAATGGTCGAGGCAATGAGCATAGGTCTGGTCGTCGGCGGAACCATCGTGATCCCGCACCTCCGGCGCGCGGTCGAATTCCTCGACGATCTCGAGGCGCCGCAGTCGTAACGTCTGCGTTCCTCACGCCGACCGCGATGTGGCGGCAGAGTTCCGCTCGGGGCGGGCACCTGCGGGGCCGTCGCGCGACACGACGTCCCGCGTGGAGTCTCCGCGCGCGACGTCGTGTCGCGCGACGGCCCCGCAGGTGCCCGCCCCGAGCGGAACTCTGCCGACACATCGCGGCCGGCGTGAGGAACGCGGACTACGACTGCGGCGCGCGACGCCAGAGGATACGGTGGCGGCGCGACGTGCCGGGCGTCTCGAGTTGTTCCACCGCACCCAGCTCGAGACGGTCGCCGTCGAGCGAGATGCTGCGGACCTGGCGCGTGCCGATCAGGTTCGGATTCATCGCGTGGCGCACGTCGTGGATGACGTTGCCGTTCGGCGACGCTCCAGAGCGCCTGAGTAGTGCAGGTAGGTCGCGAATGCCGCGGCTTTCTCGGCATCGCTGACGGCATGCGGATCGGCGCGAGACAGCGGCGGCCGGTTCCGGCGCTGCATCACGGCCGACATGTGGCCGTCGGCGGTGTAGACCAGCAGGCCTTCGGGATCGGCGCCGAACGGCTGCGTGACGCGGTCGCTCGGCGGATACTCGATCGTCCAGCCGACGAGTTGCCAGGCGCCGGTCAGCGCGAGGAAGAGTTCGCCGTCGCTTGCAGTCGGCATCAACGGTTCTCCGGGAATTGCGCGGCGACCGGGCTGCGGGGCAGGAACACTTCCGCGAGCATGCAGCGGACCGATCCGCCGCCGAGCTCCTCGATCGTGGTGACCGGCGCGGTCACGATGCGATCGACGCAGGCGGCGAGGCGCTCGCGCGACGCGGGCGGGAGGCTCGCGAAGGCTCGCTGCGACATCGCGAGCACGCTTTCTCCGGTCTGGCTGCGCAGTTCGAGCACGTTGCCGGCGAAGTTCATCATCTGCGCGACGCCGATCGTCTCGACGCGACGACCGCCGGTGGCGAGCCGCTCGAGCAGCGCGTCACGCTCCGTTTCCGCCACGGCTTCGGCGCAGACCACCGCGCAACGGCTGCCGATCGCGAGCACGACGTTCGTGTGATAAATCGGCGTGCCGTCCGGACCCGCAGCGTGAAACGCCACGCCCTGGTAGCCGAGTTCGTCGCAGAGCTCGCCGAGCACTTCGGCATCGGTGCGCGGCGAAAGGCATGCATAAGCGATTCGCGCCGCGTGGTCGAACACGACGCTGCCGGTGCCTTCGAGGAAGCGGCCTTGCAACTCGTGATGCGTCAGGTCGAGCAGCCGCGTCACGACGAATGCACCGCGCCGCTCGAGTTCCTGCAACAGTTCGAGACGACGCTCACCGCGGCGATTCGGCGCGAGCATCGGGTAGAGCACGACGGTGCCGTCCGCGTGCATCGAGACCCAGTTGTTCGGGAACACCGCATCCGGGCGGGCGGGCTCGGGAAGGTCCGCCAGCGCGTGCACCTCGACGCCGGCCTGCGCAAGCGCTGTGGCGAGCCCGTCGAACTCCGCGATCGCGCGCGTGCCCGGATCGCCGGCCACTGCGGGCGGCTGCGGGGGCTGGAAGTGATTGCTGACGCCCGTCTGCGGATTCCAGCCGAACGACGCCGGGCGCACCATCAGTACGGCATCGGCCGATTGCGGCAACGCCGCCGCAGGATCCTCGTGTCGCGCTGGCATCACCCGGATTGTAGTGCCTGCGCCAGGCGGGGGTGGCGGCTAGAGATCGGTATGCGCGATCGCCACGACCTGCTCGCGGGTGGAGACGACGGCGCCACCGGGCCGTTCGACCGTCACGGCGAAGGCCGCGGGACGGGACACGCGCAGCGCTGGTTTGACCGGGATCACGACGACGTCCCGCCCGGCCGGCACGTCGAACACGCCGCCGTCAACCGGGTAACGGTCATCGCGACTCGCATCGAAGATCCACAGCTGATAGCGAGCGACGTGCGGATCGTTCGGGGTGAACCCCTGCAGCCGCAGGAATCCGTGCTGCAGCTCGTTGTCCCAGACCACGTCGCCGGTGCCGTGAGTGCCGTCGCCTTCCCAGGCCCAATGCCCCACGCGCGGCATGTCGTCGAGCATCCGGTCTCGAGCCCAAGCGGCTCGCCAATGGCTGGCGCTGCTGGCGACAGCAACCGCCTCAGGATCGAACAGCCTCGGCCACCAGCCTGCGACCGCAACGCACGCCAGCACCAATGACAGGCTCCAGGGAATGACGAGTTGCGCCACCGACCAACGCGACTGCACCGGGGGCGAGGTCCGCTGGCGCGTTCAATCCGCACTGATCCAGGAATTCGTCAGCGCAGCGGTCGAGCCGACGGCGCAGCGATCGCGGCAGCGAGTCCGGTCCCTCGCGGGACGGCTCGCCGGCCGCGTCGGGTTGGCTCAGGGAGTCGCCTCCCCGATCCGGACCGGATTTTCGATCTTCATCCACTGGCGTACCTGGATCAATCCGCGCCGCATCTGGGTCTTCACGGTGCCGAGCGGCATCCCGGTGGCCGTTGCGATCTCGGAGTGCGTCATCCCCTCGAGCAGTCCCATCCTCAGCACTTTGCGCTGGTCGGGTCGCAGCCTCGCCACGACCGCGGCCGCGCGCTCTGCTTCGACGCGAACCTCGCCGTCGTTCCCCGGCTCGGCCCACTTGACGTCCTCGAGCGATTCCACCGAGTCCATCATCTGGCTCATCTTGCCGCGGCGGATCCGATCGATCAGGCGCCGCCGCGCGATGGTCGTGATGAAGACTTTCTCCGAGCCCTGCGCTGCGTCGAACCGGCCGGCGCTGCGCCAGACGTCGATGAAGATCTCCTGCACCGCGTCCTCGGCATCGGCCCGCGAGCGGGTCATCCGTCTCGCGATGGCCCAGACCAGGCCGCCGAACTCGTCAATGCACTCGCGCACAGCCTTGGCGTCACCGCGCGCAACCCTGGCAAGAACCGACTCGTTCATCGCACGTTCCTTTGTTCGCCACTCGCGAACTCTGGTTTCAAAAATGGACCACTGATCGCTTGAGTCGGAGTATAGGCACAGCTGTACATGTTTTGTCTACTTTCTGCCTATACAACTAATAGACATCAACGATGGCCTGTACGAGTTGGTCCCGATTGCGGGTTTCCCTTGTTGCGTACGATTCTCATTACGGCAAGACTCTTACCATCAAGACGCCCCATTCAGCCCAGAGTTCCCACATGCCCCCGGTCAGCCTGTCTACGCTGCGCAAAGGCGCTCGCGGTACCGTGGCCGACGTGCGCGACGACGCCCAGACGCTGGGTGACGAGGCGCAGTCGACCGTCAGTCGCCGCCTGCTCGAGCTCGGGTTCATCCCCGGCGAGGCCTTCGAGGTGATCGCCGAGATCTGGCCGGGGGGCGACCCGATGGCGGTTCGCCTCGGCAACACGTTGTTTGCATTGCGCCGGCGCGAAGCGGGCGCCGTGCTCGTCTCGGTCGAGGGCGGCTGAACCCTCCATGTCCGGCCCGGCTCCCGTGCTCGACGCGATGCGGCTCGCCCTCGTCGGCGTGCCGAACTGCGGCAAGACGGCGCTGTTCAACCGGCTGACCGGCAGCCGGCAGAAGGTCGCCAACTACGCGGGCGTCACCGTCGAGCGCAAGGAGGGCTCGTTCGTCGGCCCGACACGCGGCGATCGCTATCGGCTGCTCGACCTGCCCGGTGCGTACAGCCTGACGCCCACGACGCTCGACGAAGCCATCACGCGCGACTGCCTGCTCGGGCGACTCGCCGGTGAATCCGCGCCGCAGCGCGTGATCTGCGTGGTCGACGCGACGAACCTGCGCCTCAACCTGCGCCTCGTGCTCGAACTGCGCGACCTCGGCGTGCCGATGATCGTCGCGCTCAACATGAGCGACCTTGCGCAGAGCCGTGGTTTTGGCCTCGACCGCGAACGGCTCGAGCGCGAACTCGGCGTACCGGTGGTCGAGACCGTCGCGATCCGCGAGGGTGGCGAGCGCGCGCTGCTCGAACGACTCGAGAGCCTGCCCGCGCCCGCCGCGGGACCGACGGCCGAGTGGCGCGAATCGACCTTCGAGCAGATCCAGCAGACGCAGCGCGAGGTGCGCCGCATCCTGCACGCCGCGGGTTATCGCGAGCCCGCGAGGAGCCGCGCATTGCAGCGCGTCGACGGCTTCGTCATGCACCCGATCGCCGGTCCGGTGATCCTCGCCGCGCTGCTGTTCTTCGTCTTCCAGGCAGTGTTCAGCTGGGCCGCCGTGCCGATGGAACTGGTCGATGCCGGAGTGAACTGGCTGGGTGCGCAACTGCACGCGGCGCTACCGCCGGGGCTGCTCAACAGCCTGCTGGTCGACGGCGTGATCGCCGGTGCCGGCAGCGTGCTGGTGTTCCTGCCGCAGATCATGATCCTGTTCTTCTTCATCCTCGTGCTCGAGGACAGCGGCTACCTGCCGCGCGCCGCCTACCTGCTCGACCGGATGATGGGCAGCGTCGGCCTGTCGGGCCGCGCCTTCATCCCGCTGCTGTCGAGCTTCGCCTGCGCGGTGCCCGGCATCATGGCGACCCGCACCATACCGAACGTGCGCGATCGGCTCGCGACGATCATGATCGCGCCGCTGATGACCTGCTCGGCGCGCCTGCCGGTCTACGCATTGATCATCGCCGCGTTCATCCCGCGGCAGCGCGTCGGCGCGTTCAACCTGCAGGGTCTCGTGCTGTTCACGCTGTACGTCGCCGGCATCGTCTCGGCCATGGCCGTGGCCTATGCGCTGAAGCGCACGGCGCTGCGCTCGACCTACCACCCGCTGCTGCTCGAGTTGCCCGAGTACCGCTGGCCGGACCTGCGCAACCTGATGCTCGGCCTGTGGGAGCGCCTGAAGATCTTCCTGCAGCGCGTCGGCACGATCATCCTCGCGCTGATGATCGTGCTGTGGTTCCTGTCGAGCTTCCCGGCGCCACCGGAGGGGGCGACCGGCCCCGCGATCCAGTACAGCTTCGCGGGCTCGATCGGGCGGGCGCTCGAGCACGTGTTCGCGCCGATCGGCTTCAACTGGCAGATCTCGCTCGCGCTGGTGCCGGGCCTCGCGGCACGCGAAGTCGCGGTCGGCGCGCTCGGCACCGTGTACTCGCTGTCCGCGACCGGCGACGACGTCGCGGCGACGCTGGTGCCGATGATCGCCGGGACCTGGAGCCTGGCCACCGCGCTGTCGCTGCTCGCCTGGTACGTATTCGCCCCGCAGTGCCTGTCGACGCTGGTCGTCGTGAAGCGCGAGACGAATTCCTGGCGCTACCCGCTGCTGATGGCCGGCTACCTGTTCGCGCTGGCGTACGTCGCGGCGTTCATCACCTACCGCGTCGCGAGCGCGGTGCTCTCCTGAGGTGCCCGTGATGTGGCAGGCGGTCATCGTGGGACTGATCGTGCTGGCCGCCGCGACCTACGCGGCCTGGGCCTTGCTGCCCGCGGCCTTGCGCCTGAGACTGGCCCGACACCTGGCCGCCACGGCCCGGCGCGTCCGGCGCACCCGCGTGGCTGGTGAGGTTCGCGGACGCGATCGCGGCCAGCGCGCTGCGGCGCGCTCGGCGGCTGCAGCGACTGCAGCGCGGTGCAGGCGGCCCCGACCCCGCCCAAGGGTCGCGACAAAACCTGAACATCGCGCTCCGCGGCCGAGCCACTGCGGTCGGCCGTCACAGGTTTCGGTAAACACGTGCAGCCCCGACCCGCCCTCTTGGGGTCAAATTCGCACGCGTGCTGCAGTCGCGGCGCGCTGCGTGCCGCGGGGAAATTGCCACCCGGCGCGCCGATCGAATAAGGGAGCCTCAACCATGTTCCGGGCCCGCGACCTTCGCCTCATCGTCCCCGTCCTCGGCCTATCGGCCCTGCTGCTGACCCTGGCCCTGCCGGCCTCGGCCCAGGAGGCGGCAGCCGGCCACGTCCGCGGCACCGGCCGAAGAGCTGCCGAAGATCCCGAACTCGAAGTGCCTCGGCTGCCACGACGACGCCGAGATGAAGGACGACGCCGGCAATTCGCTGGCGGTCCACGAAGCCGAATTCAAGGCCGGCGCGCACAAGCGCGTCGAGTGCGTCGAGTGCCACGTCAGCCGCGCTCACGACCAAGCATCCGCGCAACGAGCTCGGCCCGGTGTCCTTCGACGTCTGCATGGACTGCCACGAGGACGAGATCACGCCGTTCCAGACCAGCGTGCACGCCAAGGTCAAGGGCGGCAAGCCGGCGTCCTGCCAGGGCTGCCACGGCAGCGTCCACACGACCGTGCGCAGCAACGACCCCACCGCGCCGATGTCGGACCTGAACCAGGTGCGCAACTGCGGCGTCTGCCACGAAGAGATGATGGAGGGCTACCTCTCCAGCGTGCATGCCAAGTCGCTGTTCGTGTCCGGCCTCACCGAGGCGGCCCCGGCCTGCAGCGACTGCCACGGCAGCCACGACATCCTGCGCCACACCGACGCGAACGCCCGTTCCTCGCACCAGAAGAGCCCGGAGACCTGCGGCGAATGCCACAAGGGCATCCTGAAGGAATGGGACGAGAGCGCGCACGGCGCGCTGTGGCGCGACGGCAAGGAAGGCCCCGTCTGCACGACCTGCCACGAGGCGCACGCGGTCCAGTCGCCGACCACGATCGAAATGCGTCAGCACATGCCGACCGACTGCGGCAACTGCCACGCCGACCTCTACAAGTCGTTCCACGACAGCTTCCACGGCAAGGCCACCGGCGTCGGCCACGGCTCCGCGGCCATGTGCTCGGACTGCCACACGCCGCACCACAACCTGCCGGCGAGCGACCCGCGCTCGAGCATCCACCCGGACAACCTCGCGGCCACCTGCGGCGCGAGCAACTGCCACGCCGGCAAGGTCAACGCGTCGTTCCTGACGTTCATCCCGCACAGCGATCCGATGGACAAGGACCAGAACGCGTGGGTGCACTACATCTACCTGTTCATGACGCTGCTGCTGCTCGGCGTGTTCGGGTTCTTCGGCCTGCACGCGCTGCTCTGGCTGCAGCGCACGCTGGTCGGCCGCCTGCGCGGCGAGTTCAAGGTCGCAGCATTTCGGGCCGGGGCCGTACGTGCGGCGATTCACGACCACGCAGATGTGGCTGCACATCTCGATCATCCTGAGCTTCCTGCTGCTCTCGGTGACCGGCCTGCCGCTCAAGTTCTCGGCGGCACCCTGGGCGCCGGGCCTGATGCGCGCGCTGGGTGGCCCCGAGATCGCGGGCTTCCTGCACCGCTTCGCGGCGATCGTCACGTTCGGCTACTTCGCCGTGCACCTGGCGATGCTGTTCCGCGACGTCGCGCTCAAGCGCGAGAAGGGCTACTTCTGGGGCTGGCGCTCGATGACGCCGAACCTCAAGGACGTCCAGGACCTGTGGGCGAACGTGAAGTACTTCCTGTACCTCGGCCCGCGTCCGGAGCTCGACCGCTGGGCGTACTGGGAGAAGTTCGACTACCTGGCGGTCTTCTGGGGCGTCGGCATGATCGGCGTCTCGGGCCTGATCCTGTGGTTCCCGAACGTCGCCACCCAGCTCCTGCCGGGCTGGGCGCTGAACGCCGCCTACATCATCCACAGCGACGAGGCCCTGCTCGCGACGGGCTTCATCTTCCTGTTCCACTTCTTCCACACGCACCTGCGGCCGGAGAGCTTCCCGATGGATCCGGTGATCTTCACCGGCAGCATGCCGCTGCATCGGTTCAAGGAAGAGCGGCCGTTCGAGTACCAGCGCCTCGTGGACAGCAATACGCTGGAGCAGTACTTCGTGCCGCCGCCGACCAAGGCGCACATCCAGGTGGCGTACGTGTTCGGCTTCGCCGCCGTGGCGTTCGGCATCTGGATGGCGGTGCTGATCTTCAGGGCGATCGCCAGCGGCGCACTGCACCTGTTCTAGTGGTGCGCTCGTGAATCACGGCCGGCCGGCGGGAATCATCCGACGGCCGGCCGTCTTCGTTTCAGGTGGTGATGGAGTCGCGGCGGCGCTATCCTGCCAACCGGCAATGCGGCGGGCACCGCGAGTCTTGCGAATGCCGCGCGGCATAAAAGATCAAATTCGTCCTGGGGTTCATCGATGATCAAGCACTTCTTCTCCGCCATCACCGGCAACGTCGTCAGCCTGATCGGCACGCTGATGATCGTGACCAGCCTGCTGCTGATCGGGGCGCTGCTGATGATGCAGGCGTTCGGCTACGAAGGCGGCGCCTACGTCGGCATCCTGACCTTCGTGGTGCTGCCGATGTTCTTCCTGATGGGCATCGCACTGGTGCCGATCGGATTGTGGTGGCGCAAGCGTCGCGACGCGAAGCTCGCTGCGGCGGGCCAGGACGTCGGGCACCTGCCGGTCATCGACCTCAACAAGGAAGGCACGCGAGGCGTGCTGCTCGGCTTCGTCGCGCTCGCGATCCCGACGCTGGCGCTGGCCGCGGGCCTCACGTTCAAGGCCGTCCACTACATGGACTCGGACGAATTCTGCGGCATGGCCTGCCACAAGGTCATGGAGCCCGAGTACACGGCCTTCCAGCGCTCGCCCCACGCGCGGGTCGGTTGCGCGGGCTGTCACATCGGCGCGGGTGCCGAATGGTTCGTCAAGGCGAAGATCTCGGGGTCCTGGCAGCTGGTCGCGGTGGCCTTCGACCTGTATCCGCGCCCGATCCCGACGCCGGTGCACTCGCTGCGGCCGTCGAGCGGCACCTGCGAGCAGTGCCACTGGCCGACCAAGTTCCTCGGCGACCGGCTCAAGGTCCGCACGCATTACGCCGAGGACGAGGCCAACACCGAGCTCAAGACGGCGCTGATGGTCAAGGTCGGCGGCAAGGTGGCGGGCCAGTCGCAGGGCATCCACTGGCACGTCGACCCGAACCACCGGGTCCGCTATCGCGCCGACCCGACGCGCGAAATCATGTACGAGGTCGAGCTGACGGACCTCGCCGAGGGCACGACCAAGCTGTACAAGGGCGAAGAGCCGGCGCCCGAGGGCGCCGAGTGGCGCACGATGGACTGCGTGGACTGCCACAACCGCGCCTCGCACATCTATCGCAGCCCGGAATTCGAGCTCGACCTGGCGCTCGAGGAAGGCCGCATCGACCGCTCGCTCCCTTACATCCGGAAGGAGGGCCTGCGCATCATCACCGAGAAGGAATACGACTCGCACGCCGCGGCGCGCGAGGGCATCGCGGCTGCAGTGCAAGCGTTCTATGCGCAGAACTATCCCGACCTCGCCGGCACGCCGGCGGTCGAGCAGGCCGGCAAGGCGCTGGGCGATGCCTATGCGTGGAACAACTTCCCGCACATGAAGGTGAAGTGGAACACCTACCCGAACCACATCGGCCACCAGGAAACGCCGGGCTGCTTCCGCTGCCACGACAACAAGCACAAGACCGACGACGGCGAGAAGATCGGCAAGAAGTGCGGCACCTGCCACAGGGTGGTCGCCGACGAGGAATACGATTCGGCGCTGCTGCAGGAGCTCGGCATCCAGGAGCCGCCGCCCGCGCCGGCCGAGGCTCCCGCGGATGCGCCCGTTGAGGCCGCTGCAACGACGGCAGGCACCTGACGACCGACCCGGGCGCCGGGATTGCCAACGAAAAAAGGCCCCGGTCCTTGCGGACCGGGGCCTTTCGCGCTCTCGCCGCGACCAACCGCTCGAGCCTGTTACCAGGCGCGACGGGGACGATCGGTCTTGGGCTGCGCCTCGTTGACCTTGAGGGCGCGGCCGTCCATCTGGTGGCCATTCAGGTTCTGGATGGCGCGCGCGGCGTCCGCGTTCGACATCTCGACGAACCCGAAGCCCCTCGGCTGGCCCGTGTCGCGATCCGAGATCAGGGCGACCGATTCGACGGTGCCGTGCGTCGCGAACAGCGTGCGGACAGCGGCCTCATCGGCCGTGAAGGGAAGGTTGCCAACGTAAATCTTGCTCATTGAAAAAACACTCACTACTGAAGGCCTTCGGCGAGCGCCCGAAATGGGCGATGCGCGGCCGGGCCGGGGAACAAAGGCTGTCGAAGTTCCGCGACGGGGACGCCCGGCCGAAGCGCGGACGACCACATTCGCGTGGCTGCGGAGCCACGTGGATCGGGAACACTTTTCGGATTAGCGAACTCGAGGCCTTGGAATGCGCCGGAACGGCGCGGCCTGCCTGGAACGAAAACGAGAAGGGTCTCTACCCGGGGCGCACTATACACACATCCGGGGCCGGCGTCCGGATTTTGTGCGATCCTCGCGCCCCCATGCCGCTGCTGACCCTCATCGACGCGGAGCTCGCCTACGGGCTCCACCCGCTGCTCGATCGTGCCTCGTTCGCGATCCGCGCCGGCGAGCGGGTTGGCCTGATCGGGCGCAACGGCACCGGCAAGTCCACGCTGCTCAAGGTCATCGGGGCCGGGCACGCCCTCGACGGCGGGGAAATCCGTCGTCGCGACGGCCTGCGCACCGCGCTCGTCGAGCAGGAGCCCGTGCTGCCGGCGGCAGCTTCGCTGCGGGAGAGCCTCGCGCAGCGCGGCGGCTTCGACCACATCGCGGACGAGCGCGACCGGTGGCGCGCCGAGTCGCGGCTCGTCGAGTACCTGCACCGTTTCGGCCTCGACGAATCGCTGCAACCCGCAGCGGCCTCCGGTGGCGAGTGCAAGCGCGCCACGCTGGCGCTCGCGCTGGCGCTCGAGCCGCAGCTGCTGCTGCTCGACGAACCGACCAACCACCTCGACATCGACGGCATCGCGCTGCTCGAGGAACTGCTCGCCAAGGGCCCGGCCAGCATCTTGATCACGCACGACCGCGCGTTCCTCGACGCCGTCGCGACGCGCATCGTCGAGCTCGATCGCGGCCTGCTGCGCTCGTACCCGGGCAATTACGCCGCCTACGAGCGGCGCAAGGACGAGCAGCTCGCGGCGGAGGCGGTCGCCAACCGCCGCTTCGACAAGTTCTGGGCGCAGGAAGAGGTCTGGATCCGCAAGGGCGTCGAGGCCCGCCGCACCCGCAACGAAGGTCGCGTGAAGCGCCTGCAGCAGCTGCGCGAGCAGCGCGCCGCGCGCCGCGAGCGCCTGGGCGACGTCAAGCTCGGCCTCGACGCGGGCGAACGCTCCGGCAAGCTCGTCGCGGAGCTGCAGGACGTCACCAAGAGCTACGGCGGGCGCGCCGTCGTCGCGGGCCTGTCGCTCAGGATCATGCGCGGCGACCGCCTCGGCCTGATCGGCCCGAACGGCGCCGGCAAGTCCACGCTGCTCAAGCTGATCCTCGGCCAGGTGCCACCGGACTCGGGGACGATCCGGCTCGGCACCAACCTGCAGGTCGCTTATTTCGACCAGTTGCGCGAGCAGCTCGACCCGGAGGTCAGCGTTGCCGCCACCGTGAACCCCACCTCCGACTGGGTCGAGGTGGGCGGCGGGCGACGGCACATCATCAGCTACCTCGGCGACTTCCTGTTTCCGCCGCAGCGCGCGGAATCGCCGGTCAAGATGCTGTCGGGCGGCGAGCGCAACCGGCTGTTGCTGGCCCGCCTGTTCGCGCGACCCGCCAACGTGCTGGTGCTCGACGAGCCCACCAACGATCTCGACATCGAGTCGCTCGAGCTGCTCGAGTCCACGCTGCAGGAGTACCCGGGCACCGTGCTGCTGGTGAGCCACGACCGCCGCTTCCTCGACGAAGTCGTGACCCAGACGCTGGCCGCCGAGGGCGACGGCACCTGGCGGGAGTACGTCGGCGGCTACACCGAGTGGCTCGCGCAGCGGCCGGCGCCGAAGCCATCACCCGAGCCCGTACCCGCACTTCGGGCACCCTCGCCCGCCAGAGCGGCCGCTGCGACCAAGCTCTCCTACAAGGAGACGCGCGAACTCGCCCAGCTGCCGGCCGAAATCGAAGCGCTCGAGCAGGAGCAGCGCGATCTCGCGGCACGCATGAGCGAGCCTCACTATCACCGGCAGGGTGCTGCCGAGATCAAGGCGGACCTGCAGCGCATCGAGGAGATCGAGCGCAGGTTGCCCGTCGCGTACGAGCGCTGGGCCGAGCTCGACGCGCGCGCCCTGGCACCGAAACCGGCCTGACGAAAAAAAATGCGCCCGCGTCAGGTGACGCGGGCGCGATGCGTCCACAGGGACGCCAGGGGGTTAGATCACGGCAGCGTCTGCGTGCCTCCAGTGGCCGGATCCTGGGTCCAGCCGAGCGCCGGCCAGTCGATCTGGCCGGACAAGTGGCAGTCGCCACAGTCATTGTTCCACCCGTACGCCATCTCGCTCGGCGCGACCTCGTGGTCGACCTTGAGCAGCATCACGGTGTCGACGAACTCGTAGGAGCCGTTGTACTGCTGGAAACCGCCGTAGTTGGTCAGCGTGGCCGAATAACTGGAGGCGTCGCGCAGTGCGAGATCCCAGTCGTACTTGCCCCAGTAGGGGTTCGGCCCAGTCACCGTACCCCACAGGTGCGGCACGAGGACCGTCTTGTCGACTGCGTCGAATGGCTGGTTGCCGGTCATCTTCTTGAACGGGTAGATCTTGGCGTCGGCGTCCCGATAGGTCGCCACGGGGGAGCCAAGGTCCACCGGCTGGCTGGTGTCCAGTCCCTTGTCGTTGATGCCCATGACCACGCGGTTCCACCGGCCGTCGTAGTAACGCAGCTCGGGTCGCACATTGGTCGCCCAGGTGAAGCAGCCCTTCATCTTGCTGTACGTGCCGCGCTGTGTCGTGCCGTCCGCCGCAACACCCGTCGGCGCCGCTGCGCATTCCGCCGGACGCGCGTCGAAGCCTGCCTGCGACCACCTCCAGTCGACGTAGGTGGCGACTTTGCGTGAGAACGCGGGGATGTGGCAGGTCTGGCAGGCGAGTCGGTCGTGGCTCTGCACGATGTTCTGTACCGACGTGCCGGCGTGAATGCTGCTGGCCGCGCCATGGCAGTCGGTGCAGTCCTTCATCACGCCCTGGTCCACCGAGTGGTACATGAAGCCGCCGATGGTGTGGTCGAGCAGGTTGCCGGACGCGTCCTTCTTCGGCTGATGGCAGGCCACGCACTGCATGTCGCCGCCTTCCTGGGTCGCCGGGTCATAACCCATGTGGACGTCTTCGCTGCGGCTCAGGAACTTGGCCGGGTCCGCCGCGGGGTCGGTCGCCTTCGCGAACCCCATGCGCGTCGAAATGTCCCCGTGCTTGACGTTGTCGTCGCCACCCGCGCGACTGTGGCAGAACACGCAGGTCGAACGCGGCGGGACGCCACCGTTGGCACCGACGCTCTGCGCAACCATCTGCAGGTCGACGGTCGGCTCGGGCGCGCCGCCCGGCGCCGCGACCTTCTTGTAAGTGCCCGTCTGGTCGTGGCAGGCCAGGCAGTCGATGTTCTTCCGATTGGCGAAGTCGAAGCTCTTGTCCGTCCAGCCAATGCTGATGTGGCACTGCGTGCACCGTCCTTCGTTCGACGGTACCGCCTGGCAGAAATTGTTGATCAGGTCCGTCTTGCCGCTTTCCGCGCGGCCGGTCGGGAGGTTCTTGACCAGCAGTCCCGTCGCCTTGTCGAAGACGTTGACGGCGTCTCCCTGCCACTTCCAGTGCGCGGTCTGCATGACGTCGTCGCCGATCTCGCCGTGGCAGTTCAGGCACTGGCTGGTGCCGGTGAACTCGTTCTCGGTGAAGTAGCCTTTGTGCAGGCTGACCGGGTCGTAGCCGCCCGCCGGCGTGCGGCAGTCGAGGACGTCCACGACGCCGTCACCGTTCAGGTCTTCGGTCGCGAGGTCTGGCACGCCGTTCTGGTTCAGGTCCCAGCAATTGAGGCCCGGGGTGCCCGGGGTGCCCGGTGTACCCGGCGTGCCCGGCGTGCCCGCCACGCCGTCCTTGCCATCGTCACCTTCGCAGCCGGCGAGGCCGCCGGCCAATAGCAGGACAGCCGCAAAGCTGGCCCAGCCCGTCGTTCGATACTTTCGTGCGCTCATCGTTGCCGCTCCTGGCGTCAGACGTTGTTCTGCACTGCACAATGCATCCGCCATGCCAGTCGCGTCGCGACTCGATCAGTCAATCAATTCAATGCTTTAGGTCTCCCGCAGCGGCGCAGCGGGACGCACGACTGCCAGCGACCTGCCATCTGCGGCAGGCGCTCTGGCAGAGACGTGTCGGAGACTGGAGCAGCCTCTGTTGCAGCCGGACACTGCTGCATGGCGAGGGGTGAGGTGCACCCCTGATCGGCGGCCTGGGGCCGCTGATCGCGCGGTGGGATGGCGTTACTGCGCCGCCGTTCGTAGGCCCTGACGTAATTCCAGTAGTTGCGCCGGTAATCGTTGAAGTGCCGTCTCAGCGTGGCGAGCTGCCTGTTCGAGCCGGTGAAGTACCCGCCCAGGTTCTCCTTCTGGTAGCCGAGCAGCTGCCCCAGGTTCGGCGCAACGTCGACCTGCGTGTAGAGGTCCATGTCCGAGAACTCGAGAATCGGATGGTTGTCGGTATGGATTGGTGCGCCCGCCACCATGCCGTCGACGTCCTCCTCGCCGAGCAGCAGCATGCTGGCCACTTCGTAGGCATCGTCCACCTTGATCGAGGCCAGGTCGTCGCTGATTTTCTTGATCCTCTCGTCAAGATCGGTCAGGTCCACCGCGGTGCGCTTGGGCGTGCCGACCGCGATGACGAAGTGCGTGGGGTACTGGGTGAAATACCAGACCGTGCTGTGGTCGAAAACGTCGTCGAACGTGGCGATCAGGATTCGCAGGTCCTCGAACGACAATCCTCCCAGCGGCAGCCAAGCGGCCGCGATGCCGTCCTCGGTCAACGCGTCGCGCATGAGTTCGAAGTACTCGCGCGTATACAGGTAGGGATTGCGCTTGTACTTGAGGTTGGTGACGTCGGTGACGATCACGTCGAAGTTCTGGTCCGCGATGCCGATGTAATTTCGCGCGTCGTCCAGGACGAGTTCCAGTGCGGGATTGGCGTAGGACTGGTGATTCACCGCGCTGAACAGCGGCGCGGCCTCGATGATCTTCTCCTCGATCTCCACCGCATGTACCTCGATGCCGTGCTGCAGCATGCTGCCGGAAGTCGTTCCGGTGCCGAATCCTACCGTCAGGGCCTTCCGTGGATCGCGCGCCAGCAGCAGCGGGACATGGGCGAGCATCTTCGAGTCCGCGACCAGGACGGGATCCGTGCCTGACACGTTCTGACCGTCGACGAAGATTCCCCGATACTGATCGTTCCCGAGCACGCTGACGGTCCCCGACAGTCCCTCCTCGTAATAGACGAGGTCGAGGCCGCTGATTTCCTTGTGAAAGGTCTTGCTGTCGGAAAGCAGCAGCAGGTTGGTCAGCACGCCGACGACCACCAGCGCGCCCCAGTGCGCGCGGGGCAAGCCGGGCAATCGCAGGACCATGACGACTGCGAGCAGCAGGCTCAGGTTCACCAGCACCAGGGTCGTGTTCCACATTCCCGCGAACGGAATCAGGATGAATCCGGTCAGCAGACTGCCCAGTACGCAGCCGGCGGTATTGGAGAAGAGGATGTTGCCGGCCTTGGAGCCGATCCTGTGAGTGTCGTGGGCGTAGATTTTCACGCCCAGCGGAAACAATATTCCCATGAACACGGCCGGGATGAGCGAGACGACGAACGCGAGCGCCAGGCTCGACGTCAGGTAACTGACGGGCAGGGACTTCTCCAGCAGCGCAGTGAGGACCTCGAACCTGCGGAGCAGGAACAGCACGAGCGCTCCGCTCAACGCGGTGAGGATGCAGACCCTGCTGAAATGCGCTTCGAGGTCGTGCCGAACGTCGATCCTTCGCGACACCAGGTAGGACCCGATCGAAAACCCGAACAGGAAGCCAGCCACGATGAGTGCGAAGGCCTGAGACGTCGAAAGGCCATACGTCGAGAGTATCCGGACCCAGAGAACCTCGTAGCTGAGGCTGATGAAGCCCGTCACGAACAGGATCAGCAGCATGTAGGAGTAGGGAGCGCCCTGCGCGGCCGGTTCCGGCTGTGGCACCGAATCCGACCTGCCCGCGGCGATGATGGCCGCCACCAGGAAATTGCCGCCAACGGCGATCATCAGGGTCGTGAACACCCCTAGGTATTTGACCAGTAAGAAGCCGGTGAGCAGCGCACCGCAGAACGCGCCCAGGGTGTTGAGATAGTAGATCCTGCTGAAGCCGGAGCCGAGCGTCGCCGGGACGGTCACGGCATATTTCGTGACCAGCGGCATGGTGCCACCGATCAGGAAAACAGGCGGCAGGAGTACCGCGACCGACAGCAGCAGCCGGACGACGGAGAGTCCGTAGAGGTCGAGATTGTTGTACGAAAACTCGTAGAGGTAACGGTAGACCGGCAGGTGTTCGATGACCAGGTACGACGCCACGGAAGCCACCGCGATGCCGACCTCGACGAACATGTAGATCCTGAGCGGATTGTCGGTCCGTTCCGACCATTTCCCGAAGAAATAGCTTCCCAGCCCGAGACCCAGCAGGAAGACGGCAACGACCGTGGCGACGGCGAAACTGCTGACGCCGAAGACCAGCCCCAGCAACCGCACCCAGATCAGCTGATAAATCAGCGCGGACAGGCCTGAGATGAAGATCGCGGCATGAAAGAGCCGATTGTTCAATGTCCACGCCATCAGCACTGATCCTCCCAACGACCGAACCCCGACCGATATAACCGATGCCGGACCGCATGGCGAGATAGGGTGAACCGCTACTGCGATTCTCGATCGCGTGGCACCTGCCGGGACAAAAAAAACCCCGACGGTTGCCCGTCGGGGTTTCTCGTTTAAGAGCCTGGCAGTGACCTACTCTTGCATGGTCGATGACCACACTACCATCGGCGCTGAGCGTTTTCACTTCCGAGTTCGGAAAGGGATCGGGTGGTTCCCGCTCGCTATGGCCGCCAGGCAAACTGGCTCACGCGCCCCGCGCTCGCGGGGGCGATGAATTCGAATCGGGTATGACAAGCGTGTCGCAGTCGCAGCGAGATACCTCGCTGACGCACGCCAAGGGCCCGGAAATTTCCAGACCGATTGGGTGTTATATGGTCAAGCCTCACGGGCAATTAGTACTGGTTAGCTCAATGCATTACTGCACTTACACACCCAGCCTATCAACGTCGTAGTCTTCGACGGCCCTTCAGGGGAATCGAGTTCCCAGGGAGAACTAATCTTGGGGGGGGCTTCCCGCTTAGATGCTTTCAGCGGTTATCCCGTCCGTATATAGCTACCCGGCAGTGCCACTGGCGTGACAACCGGAACACCAGAGATACGTCCACTCCGGTCCTCTCGTACTAGGAGCAGCTCACCCTCAATTCTCCAACGCCCACGGCAGATAGGGACCGAACTGTCTCACGACGTTCTGAACCCAGCTCGCGTACCACTTTAAATGGCGAACAGCCATACCCTTGGGACCTGCTACAGCCCCAGGATGTGATGAGCCGACATCGAGGTGCCAAACTCCTCCGTCGATGTGGACTCTTGGGAGGAATAAGCCTGTTATCCCCGGAGTACCTTTTATCCGTTAAGCGATGGCCCTTCCATACAGAACCACCGGATCACTAAGACCTGCTTTCGCACCTGCTCGACCTGTCCGTCTCGCAGTTAAGCACCCTTATGCCTTTGCACTCTAGAGCGCGATGACCGACCGCGCTGAGGGTACCTTTGCACTCCTCCGTTACTCTTTGGGAGGAGACCGCCCCAGTCAAACTACCCACCATACACGGTTCCCGACCCGGATAACGGGCCTAGGTTAGAAATCCGAACATTCCAGGGTGGTATTTCAAGGTTGGCTCCATGCGATCTAGCGACCGCACTTCAAAGCCTCCCACCTATCCTACACAGGAAGGTTCAAATTTCAGTGTAAAGCTATAGTAAAGGTTCACGGGGTCTTTCCGTCTTGCCGCGGGTACGCCGCATCTTCACAGCGATTTCAACTTCACTGAGTCTCGGGTCGAGACAGTGTGGCTATCATTACTCCATTCGTGCAGGTCGGAACTTACCCGACAAGGAATTTCGCTACCTTAGGACCGTTATAGTTACGGCCGCCGTTTACCGGGGCTTCGATCAAGAGCTTCGCCTTGCGGCTGACCCCATCACTTAACCTTCCGGCACCGGGCAGGAGTCACACCCTATACATCCACTTTCGTGTTAGCAGAGTGCTGTGTTTTTGATAAACAGTTGCAGCCACCGATTACCTGCGACCTTCGTTCGCTTCTGAAGTAAATCCATACACGATCGAAGGCATACCTTCTTCCGAAGTTACGGTATCAATTTGCAGAGTTCCTTAACCCGAGTTCTCTCAAGCGCCTTAGCAGATTATCTGCTCACCCACCAGTGTCGGTTTGCGGTACGGTCTGTTGCTGCCTGAAGCTTAGAGGCTTTTCCTGGGAGCCGGGCATCAATCACTTCGGTCCACGTGGGACCTCGTATTCGCGCCTCGGGATTGAATGAATCTCCGGATTTGCCTGGAGATCCTCCCTACACGCTTAAACCGGGAACCAGCCCCGGATGATCTAGCCTTCTCCGTCACCCCATCGCAGCAGCACCAGGTACGGGAATATTGACCCGTTTTCCATCGACTACGCCTTTCGGCCTCGCCTTAGGTACCGACTCACCCTGCGCCGATTAACGTTGCGCAGGAACCCTTGGGTTTACGGCGTGCGAGTTTTTCACTCGCATTAACGTTACTCATGTCAGCATTCGCACTTCTGATACCTCCAGCACACCTCGCAGTGCACCTTCGCAGGCTTACAGAACGCTCCCCTACCACCTGCGCTTACGCGCAGATCCGCAGCTTCGGCTCATGGCTTGAGCCCCGTTATATCTTCCGCGCAGGCCGACTAGACCAGTGAGCTATTACGCTTTCTTTAAAGGATGGCTGCTTCTAAGCCAACCTCCTGGCTGTCTATGACTTCCCACATCGTTCACCACTTAGCCATGAATTAGGGGCCTTAGCTGGCGGTCTGGGTTATTTCCCTCTTCACGACGGACGTTAGCACCCGCCGTGTGTCTCCCGTGCGTTGACTTCCTGGTATTCGGAGTTTGCATAGGTTTGCTAAGCCGGGATGGCCCGCTAGCCTAAACAGTGCTCTACCCCCAGGAGTCCTACACGAGGCACTACCTAAATAGCTTTCGGGGAGAACCAGCTATCGCCGGCCTTGATTAGCCTTTCACTCCTATCCACACCTCATCGCCTACTTTTGCAACAGTAGAGCGTTCGGGCCTCCAGTAGGTATTACCCTGCCTTCACCCTGGACATGGATAGATCGACCGGCTTCGGGTCTATTCCCAGCGACTAATTCGCCCATTTCGGACTCGGTTTCCCTGCGCCTCCCCTATTCGGTTAGGCTCGCCACTGAAAATAACTCGCTGACCCATTATACAAAAGGTACGCCGTCACCCCTTGCGGGGCTCCGACTGCTTGTACGTACGCGGTTTCAGGTTCTATTTCACTCCCCTCTCCGGGGTTCTTTTCGCCTTTCCCTCACGGTACTGGTTCACTATCGGTCGGTAGGTAGTATTTAGCCTTGGAGGATGGTCCCCCCATGTTCAGACAGGATTACACGTGTCCCGCCCTACTCTTCGTCACTCCTCGCTTCCGCCTTTCACATACGGGGCTATCACCCGCTATGGCCGGACTTTCCAGACCGTTCTGTTAGGCATCGTCGATTGATCGTGACTGGGCTGCTCCGCGTTCGCTCGCCACTACTTGCGGAATCTCGGTTGATTTCTGTTCCTCCGGGTACTGAGATGTTTCAATTCCCCGGGTTCGCTTTGCATGCCTATGTATTCAGCATGCAATACGGCCGAAGCCGTGGGTTTCCCCATTCGGATACCTCCGGATCAGAGCTTGTTTGCCAGCTCCCCGAAGATTTCGCGGGCTACCGCGTCCTTCATCGCCTCCTACCGCCAAGGCATCCACCACGTACGCTTATTCGCTTGACCATATAACCCCAATCGTTCTGGGGTCATGGACCAAATAATCTCATCAGCTGGTATCTCTTTCACGAATGCGACACGCTTTCGAATTTCAAGTTGAATCAACTTGATCCTCGGCGTCATACCCAATTCATATTGTTAAAGAGCGCGCTACCGCAGACGACTGCGGCGCGTGAGACCACGGATGCATCGCATTGCGACGCGGTGCATGCGTGGTGGCACGCGATCGGTGAAGCGGGACGTGGTGGAGCCAGCCGGGATCGAACCGGCGACCTCCTGGTTGCAAACCAGGCGCTCTCCCAGCTGAGCTATGGCCCCTTCGGTCAGATCCCCACGAAATGGTGGGTCTGGGAAGATTCGAACTTCCGGCCTCACCCTTATCAGGGGTGCGCTCTGACCAACTGAGCTACAGACCCGGCATCTAGAGTTCCCCGCGCTCGCCAGGGCGAGCCGCCGGGAGCCGGCGATCAGTCCAGCTTCACGGGCACCGAAACAGGTAACTTGAGTGGGGACTCGCGCGCAACCGAAAGTTCGCGCTGGTCTTTTAAAGGAGGTGATCCAGCCGCACGTTCCCGTACGGCTACCTTGTTACGACTTCACCCCAGTCATTGAGCACACCGTGGTAAGCGCCCTCCTTGCGGTTAGGCTACGTACTTCTGGTGCAGTCAACTTCCATGGTGTGACGGGCGGTGTGTACAAGACCCGGGAACGTATTCACCGCGACATGGCTGATTCGCGATTACTAGCGATTCCGACTTCACGCAGTCGAGTTGCAGACTGCGATCCGGACTACGATCGGTTTTCTGGGATTGGCTCCCCCTCGCGGGTTGGCGACCCTCTGTACCGACCATTGTAGCACGTGTGTAGCCCTGGTCATAAGGGCCATGATGACTTGACGTCATCCCCACCTTCCTCCGGTTTGTCACCGGCGGTCCCCTTAGAGTTCCCAACTGAATGATGGCAACTAAGGGCAAGGGTTGCGCTCGTTGCGGGACTTAACCCAACATCTCACGACACGAGCTGACGACAGCCATGCAGCACCTGTCTCCAGGTTCCCGAAGGCACTCCCGCATCTCTGCAGGATTCCTAGGATGTCAAGACCAGGTAAGGTTCTTCGCGTTGCATCGAATTAAACCACATGCTCCACCGCTTGTGCGGGTCCCCGTCAATTCCTTTGAGTTTCAACCTTGCGGCCGTACTTCCCAGGCGGACAACTTAACGCGTTAGCTACGACACCGGAAGGCAAACCCTCCCGACATCCAGTTGTCATCGTTTAGGGCGTGGACTACCAGGGTATCTAATCCTGTTTGCTCCCCACGCTTTCGCACCTGAGCGTCAGTATTGGTCCAGGAAGTCGCCTTCGCCACTGATGTTCCTTCCGATATCTACGCATTTCACCGCTACACCGGAAATTCCACTTCCCTCTCCCATACTCTAGCAAGGCAGTTTCGGATGCAGTTCCCAGGTTGAGCCCGGGGATTTCACACCCGACATGCCAAGCCGCCTACGTGCGCTTTACGCCCAGTAATTCCGATTAACGCTCGCACCCTCTGTATTACCGCGGCTGCTGGCACAGAGTTAGCCGGTGCTTCTTTTGTAGGTTAAGTCAACCTCCCGACGTGTTAGGTCGAGAGCTTTCGTCCCTACCGAAAGGGCTTTACAACCCGCAGGCCTTCTTCACCCACGCGGCGTCGCTGGATCAGGGTTTCCCCCATTGTCCAATATTCCCCACTGCTGCCTCCCGTAGGAGTCTGGACCGTGTCTCAGTTCCAGTGTGGCTGATCGTCCTCTCAGACCAGCTACGGATCGTCGCCTTGGTGGGCCGTTACCCCGCCAACTAGCTAATCCGACTTGGGCTCATCCATCAGTGCCAGGCCTTGCGGTCCCCGGCTTTCCTCCATAGAGCGTATGCGGTATTAGCCCGGGTTTCCCCGGGTTGTCCCCCGCTGATGGGCAGATTCCCAAGCGTTCCTCACCCGTCCGCCTCTCGTCAGCATGTATTGCTACACCTGTTACCGATCGACTTGCATGTGTTAAGCACGCCGCCAGCGTTCAATCTGAGCCAGGATCAAACTCTTCACTTGAAGTCTTGCGACTTTAGCTCGGAGAGAATCCCAATCAGTTTTCAGTATTAACTGGCTAATTGGTACTCGGTCCGTGTTTGCGCTTGCAAACGACTGACGCGAGTCCCCACACAAATTACCTGTTTCGATTTTTAAAGAGCGACCCCAGAGCTAGCCGGGGGAGCCGCGCATTATGCGGCATTCCGCGTTTCTGTCAACACCGCGAAGAGATATTTTATCTCTCCGGGGCGGCAGCGTCGACCTCGGCTCGAGCCTCGGTGACTGCGGAAGGGCGCGCAGTATAGCGAGGCAAATCGCGGCGTCAACAAGGTGTTTAGGAGGTGCCGGTGTTACGGTTGCGGTTGCGCCTCTGCCGCGGTGTCAAGAGCACGAATTCGGCTGCAGCGCAACCGCAACCGTAACACCGGCACCTATTCAATCTTCACGCGAGCAACGCGCCGCTTGCCCACCTGGAACAGGTGCGTGCCGCCCGCAGCAAACGTCAACGTCCCGTCCTCGACCCGCGCACCGTCGACGCGCACGGCGCCTTGCTTCAGCTGCCGGAACGCCTCGCTCGTGCTCGGCACGAGCCCCGCGCCCTTCAGCACCTGCGCGATGCCGAGCGGCCCCGGCGCGGCCGCCAGCGTGATCTCCGCGACATCCTCGGGCAGCGCGCCCTGCTGGAATCGCGCAATGAACGCGTCGCGCGCCTGCGCGCCGCTGCCCGCGCCGTGGAACCGGTCCACGATCTCGACGCCGAGCTCGAACTTGACGTCGCGCGGGTTGCGCCCGGCCGCGACCTCCTGTTTCAACCGCTCCAGGTCCGCGTTCGAGCGGAACGACAGCAGGTCGAAATAGCGCCACATCAGCTCGTCCGAGATCGACATCAGCTTGCCGAACATCTCGTCGGGCGCCTCGGTGATGCCGATGTAGTTGCCGAGCGACTTCGACATCTTGTTGACGCCGTCGAGACCCTCGAGCAGCGGCATGGTCATGACCACCTGGGGTTCCTGGCCCGACGCCTCCTGCAGCTGCCGCCCGACCAGCAGGTTGAATTTCTGGTCGGTGCCGCCAAGCTCCACGTCCGCCTCGAGCGCGACCGAGTCGTAGCCCTGCACCAGCGGATAGAGGAACTCGTGGATCGCGATCGGTTGGCCGGCGCGGTAGCGCTTGGCGAAATCGTCGCGCTCGAGCATCCGGGCCACGGTGTGTTTCGCGGCGAGCTGGATCAGCCCGGCCGCGTTCATCGCGCCCATCCAGCGCGAGTTGAAGTCCACCCGTGTCAGCGCGGGATCGAGGATCTTGAAGATCTGTGCCTGGTACGTCGCCGCGTTTGCCTTGACGTCGTCCGGCGTCAGCGGCGGGCGCGTCGCGTTGCGCCCGGTCGGGTCGCCGATCAGGCCCGTGAAGTCCCCGATCAGGAAGATCACCTCGTGCCCGAGCCGCTGGAACATCGCCATCTTGTTGATCAGCACCGTGTGCCCGAGGTGCAGGTCGGGCGCGGTCGGGTCGAAGCCGGCCTTGATGCGCAGCGGCCGGCCCTTGGCCAGCTTCTTCAGCAGGTCGGCCTCGGTGAGGATCTCTGCGGCACCGCGGCGCAGCTCGGCGAATTGGTCTGGGGCGCTCAGCATGATTTTCTTGCACTCGGGCAGGGGGGCCGCCGGACTGTAGGCACTCGCACACCGGCAGGCAATCCGGGCCGCAGACGCGAATCGCTTCACATTCCTGTCATTTGTGCTGCAAGCGCCTGTGAAAACTGGAAAAAGTTCACATCCGGCAGTTGACGCGTAGCGCCGGCGCAACTACCTTAGCCGCAGTTTTTCGTGGGGATCGGCCCTTGCCAGACAACGAATTCCGCGGCGCCGGGCGCGCTGCGTCGCAAGCCTTTTCGGTCGGCCGTCGCTGGCTCGTCGCCATCGCCGCGTTTCCGCCGCTCGCAGCCTTCGCCTATGTCGTCGCGACGCCGCCCGCCGGGGAACTGCCGCGTTCCATCGACCTGACGGCCGCCGCCGCTGCGGTGCCGGCCGCGTCGATCCCGGTCATCGAGGGACCGGACAGCGTCGAAGTGACCGTGCGGCGCAACGATACGCTCGACCAGATCTTCCGCGCCACGGGCATCGACGGTGCGACGCTGGCGGAACTGCGCACGTTGCCGGACGTGCGCAAGGCCCTCGACCTGCTGCGTCCCGGCGACATCATCACGCTCACGCACGCGAACGGCGCGCTCGAATCGCTGAACCGCCGCATCAGCGACACGCTGACGCTGTCCGTGTCCCGCGCGGGCGACGGATTCGCGGTCAATTACATCGAGAATCCGCTCGAGATCGGCGTCACGGGGCGCCGCGCGCGCATCGACTCGTCGCTGTTCGAGGCCGGTGTCGACGCCGGCATCTCCGGCCAGACCATCATGGTGCTGGCCAACGAGATCTTCGGCTGGGACATCGACTTCGCGAACGAGATCCGCGAGGGCGACGAGTTCAGCGTGCTCTACGAGCAGAAGTACCAGGACGGGCAGTACGTCAGCGACGGTCGCGTGCTCGCCGCCTCCTTCGTCAACCGCGGCAAGGTGCATCGGGCCGTGTGGTTCGAATCCGCCGACGGCAAGGTGCGCGGCTACTACACGCCCGAGGGCAAGGGCATGCGCAAGGCCTTCCTGCGCGCGCCGCTCGATTTCACGCGCATCAGCTCGCGCTTCAACCCGAATCGCAGGCACCCGATCACCGGCAAGGTGCGGGCACACAAGGGCATCGACTACGCGGCGCCGACCGGCACGCCGATCTATGCCGCGGGCGACGGTCGCATCGAGTTCGCCGGACGCAAGGGCGGCTACGGCAACGCCGTGGTGATCAACCACGGCCGCAACATCACGACGCTGTACGGGCACATGTCGCGCTTCGCCAAGTCGGCGCGCAGCGGGCGCGCGGTGCGGCAGGGCGAAGTGATCGGCTACGTGGGCTCGACGGGAGCCTCGACGGGCCCGCACCTGCACTACGAGTACCGGATCAAGGGCGCGCACAAGAACCCGGAGTCGATCCCGCTGCCGAACACCGAGATCGCGACGGCCTACGTGAACGAGTTCCGCGGCCAGGCCGAAACGACGCTCGCGCAGCTCGAGATCGCCAGCGCGGCCGGCACCGGAACGCTCGCCAGCCTCTGAGCGGCCCCGCCCGGGCCCGACGCGGACGTCAGGTCGCGCGCAGCCGGAAACCGACGGCCTGCAGATAGGCCGCCTCCTGCTCGAGATCCGCGACCGTGAGCGGATGCTCCGCCAGCCAGCCCTTTGGAAACGCCGCCTCCAGCGTGCGTCCCCGCGCCTTCAGCTCGATCGCCGGCAGGGCGCGCGGGCCCCGGCCCCGGTGCAGCAGCACCGCGAGGCGCAACAGCACGATCAGGAACTCCGCCTTGAGGTGCCAGGGCGGGATCAGGTCCTCGATGCTGCCCAAGTTGAGCTTGCGCCGGTGACTGCCCACCACGGCCGCGAGCAACTGCTGCTCCTCGCGCGGGAACCCGGGCATGTCGCCGTACTGCAGCAGGTAAGCGCCATGCTTGTGATAGTGCGAATGGGCGATGTCCAGACCGATCTCGTGCAGGCGCGCGGCCCAGCCGAGCACGAGATCGGCCAGCGGTTCGTCGAGCTTCCAGCCGGCGCGAACCTGGCGCAGGAACTCGAGTGCCGTCGCCTCGACGCGATCGGCCTGCGCCGCATCCACGTGGAAGCGCGCCTCCATCGCCCGCACGCTGCGTGCGCGCGCGTCCTCGTCGGTCAACCGGCCGACGAGGTCGTAGAGCAGCCCTTCGCGCAACGCGCCGTCCGCGACGCGCATGCTCTCGATGCCGAGCATGTCGAAGATCTCGACCAGGATCGCGAGGCCACCCGGCAGGATCTCCTGCCGTTCGGTCGCGAGCCCCGGCAACCGCAATCGGGTCACTTCGCCGGCGCGCAGGCACTCCCCGAGCAGCCATTCGATGCCTTCGCGCGTGATGTTGCCGCCGCCAGCGCCGCGGGCGAGCAGCGTGTCCGAGACCGCGCGCATCGTTCCCGACGCGCCGATCGCCGTCTCCCAGCCCGGTCGCCGGAAGCGCGCCATGACCGGCTCGATCTCGAGCTGCGCGGCCGTCCGCGCGCGCTTCATGCGCTTTTCCGTCACCACGCCGTCCGCGAAATGCTGCGCGCTCATGCTGACGCAACCGATGTAGAGGCTGTCGAGCCGCTTCGCGGCCAGCCCTTCGCCGATGATCAGCTCGGTGCTGCCGCCGCCGATGTCGACCACCAGCCGTGGACCGCCGTCGCTCGGCGTCGTGTGCGCGACGCCGAGGTAGATCAGGCGCGCCTCTTCGACGCCGGAGATGATCTCGATCGGATGGCCGAGCGCCTCGCGCGCGCGGTCGAGGAAGGCGCCCTTGCGGCGGGCCTTGCGCAGCGTGTTGGTGCCGACGACGCGCACGCGCTCGGCCTGCATGTCGTGCAGGCGCTGGCCGAAGCGCTCCAGGCACTGCAGCGCCCGGCCGACGGACTCGCGATTGAGGCGGCCCTGCTCGTCGAGGCCCGCGGCCAGCCGGACCATTTCACGCAGGCGATCGACGATGACGAGCTGGCCGTGCGAATGACGCGCGACCACCATGTGGAAGCTGTTCGACCCGAGGTCGACCGCAGCGAGGACGTCGGGCAACGCGGGAAGCGGCCTGGCCAACCGGCGTCAGGCTGAGAACGAGGAGCCGCAGCCGCAGGTCGTCGTCGCATTCGGGTTGCGGATGACGAACTGCGCGCCCTCGAGGTCTTCCTTGTAATCGATCTCGGCGCCGGCGAGGTACTGGAAGCTCATCGGGTCGACCAGCAGCTTCACGCCGCGCGTCTCGACGCAGGTGTCGCCCTCTTCCTCGTTCTCGTCGAACGTAAAGCCGTATTGGAAACCCGAGCAGCCGCCGCCGGAGACGAAGACCCGTAGCTTGAGGTTCGGATTGCCCTCCTCCCGGATCAACTCGCCGACCTTGGTCGCGGCCGTGTCGGTGAAGACGAGCAGCGGCGGCTGCCCCGTCGGGCTCGCCTCGTTCGCTTGGTGCAGGGTCGTCATCGGTCGGGCTCCATCGCTACAGGCTCGGGTCGGCAGATCTTACCATCACCGCGGCGAGTCAAAGGGCGGCCTGGCCGCCGACCTTCCACGGGAAACGACTGCTGCATCGGCGATCGCAGCTTGCTCGAGCGCACCTGCACCTCGACCTCGAAGGCCTGGAAGCCCTCGGGCAGCGCGACCGCCTGCTCGATCGTCTGGAAGTAGCGGAACGAGAACGGCAGCTGGGCTTGCGGCCGGCCGAGCAGTTCACCGACCGTGTGGCGCGCCGGGCGCTCGCCCTGCATG
This sequence comes from uncultured Gammaproteobacteria bacterium, assembly GCA_963777725.1. Lineage (GTDB taxonomy): Bacteria > Pseudomonadota > Gammaproteobacteria > Steroidobacterales > Steroidobacteraceae > RPQJ01. The sequence goes on along the minus strand of CAVZRR010000012.1, from coordinate 1,105 downwards.
CCGTGGATGACCAGCTGGGCGAGGCCGGCGGCGACGCTTTCGTGCCGCATCGACTGGATCAGCGTCAGCTTGAGCTGGTACTCGCCCGCCCGGGCCCCGGGCTGGACCTCGAAGCGATGGATGCGGAGCCCCTGGACGCCATCCTCAGGCGAGACGATGCTGCGGTAGAAGGCCAGGTCGTCGCCCTGCCGGGACAGCTGCGACTGCAGGTCGCCCAGCGTCTTCTCGACCTGCCCATACGCCTCGCGATCGAGCTGGCGCGCCATCTCGAGCTCCGCGACCTTGGCATTGAGCCGGGCGTTTTCCGCCTCGAGTCGGGCGGCCTTGGTCGACGCTTCGCGGCGCTCGAGCGCCAGCGCGGCCGCATCGACACCCGCGGAGAGCTGCCCACGGTGATACGCGAGGAAGGAACACAACAGCACGAGCAGCACGACCCCGGCCAGCCCCAGCCACTGCAGGCCTGACAACGGGCCCAACCGCAGGATCGTCGGTTGGTCGGGCACTACTCGGCCGCCTCGACGGGCTCCGGCGTGGCCGGTCGCCGCCGGGCCGGCGGCCGCAGCACGGCGTCGGACCACCATTCGGGGCGCGGCGGCAGTCCGTCTGGAAAAGCCTGCTGGCCCAGCTCCTCGAGTGCGCGCACGTAGACCGGCCGCTTGAAATAGATGACTTCACGGACCGGGGACCAGTAGTCGACCCAGCGCCAGCTGTCGAACTCGGGCTGCGAGGTCACGTCGAAGCGCAGCCGCTCCTCGCCCCCGAGCATGCGCAGCAGGAACCAGCGTTGCTTCTGGCCGATGCAAAGTGGGCGCGAACGGCGGCGGACGTACTGGCGCGGCAACCGGTAACGCAACCAGCTGCGGGTGGCCGCGATCACCTCGACGTCGCCCGGCTCCAGGCCGACCTCTTCCCGCAGCTCGCGGAACAGCGCCTGCTCGGCCGTTTCGTCGCGCTGCACGCCCCCTTGCGGAAATTGCCAGCCGCGACCGTCACTGCGACCGCCCAGGAAAACGTCGCCGCCGTCGCGGATCAGCACGATCCCGACGTTGGCGCGAAAGCCCTGGGTGTCGATGAGGTCGCTCATTGTCTCGTAAGCTCTGGAACT
>CAVZRR010000011.1:0-65774 GCA_963777725.1 uncultured Gammaproteobacteria bacterium | reverse complement strand
CATGATCGAGACGTACTCGCCATCGCCGATCGCGAGCGAGACTTCGTCGAGCGCCTCGACCTGCTGGTCGCCGACCTGGAAGGCCGCCGACCTGCAGGCTGATCGTGGACGCCCCGCGCTCGACTTCGCGACGGCCGCGACGCCGTCCGCGAGGCCTTCGCGATCGATGGACACGATCACGCGCTGCCCGGCCTCGAGCCCCTGCGTGACCTCCGTGTACTCCCAGTTGCCCAGTCCGGTCTCGATCGGCCGGGCGCGGCCGCGGCCCTCCTCGAGCACGTAGACCCGGTCACCCTCGATCAACGCGCGCGTCGGGATGCGCAGCACGTCGGCGTGCTCGGCGAGGATCACCTCGACGTCGGCGCTGTACCCGGGCAGCAGCAGGCATCGCCGCGGTCGTCGATTTCGGCCTCAGAGCTTCGACTGTGCGCGCCTGCTTCTCGGTGTTGAGCACGTAAGGCGCCACGCGGCCCACCATGTGCGCGGGAAAGCGCACGGTCCTTGAAGGCATCGAGCGTCACCCGCGCCGGCATGCCCTCGCGGACCCGCGGCGTCGACCTCGTCGATGGGCGCAGTGATGTAGATGCAGCTGATGTCGACCACGTCCACGGCCGGCGGCGTCGGGATGCCGACCGGCGACGGCGTCACGAACTCGCCGAGCTCGCCGTTGATCTCGGCCACCGTACCGGCGAACGGAGCGCGCAACAGCGTGCGCTCGAGGCGTGCGCGCGCCGCATCGATCCTGGCCTGGCTGACACGGTATCTGCGCTGCGGCAGCCCGGCAGCCGGCCTCGCGGCTGTCGGCTTCGCCGGCGGCCCGCTCAGCGAGCTCCACCGACACCGCTTGCGCCCGACCAGGCTCGCGAGCCGGTTCGATTCCCTTCGCGCCACCTTGGCCGCCACGCACGCCTCATCGCGGCGCGCCTGCGCGCTGCCGCGTCCCGCTCGACCGCGGATTTCGGCGCGAATGTCGTCGTTCCAGAGCTCGAACAGCGTCTGCCGTCCTTTTCGACCTGGTCGCCCTTCTTCACCGGCAGCCGTGCGCTGCCCGCCGGCGGGCGGCGCGAGCTTGGCGCGCTGGCAGGCCTTGACCGTGCCGGCACGCGTATTGGTCACGGTTTCGGCGACCGGGCCGCGCCCCACTTCGGCGATGTCGACGACGATCGGTCGGGTGCGGCCGACCCACAGGGCGATGCCGACGCCGGCCGCCGCCAGGGCCACCAGCACTGCAAGCGCGCGCCATTTCATGGAGTCACCGACCCTCGTTGCCTGACATTCGCATTGCAGCATCCACGCGCAGGGAGCGCAATTCGTGGCAATGCCGTGAGATGTTGCGGGCCGGCCGGTGAAAAGCGTGGCGCCGCCGGCCTACACTAGCGCGAATGATGGCGTGGACCTGTAGATCATCCCGTACGATCGCAGCGCGTTCGCTGCTGCTGGCCGTCCTGTTGAGCCTGCTCGCCGCGTGCGCGCCGTTCCGCCACGGGTTGCCCGGCGAGGGCGGAACTGCGGATCCCGGCCGTGCCGTGCTCGAGGCGGCCGAGACCCGCATCGGTGCCCCCTATCGCTATGGTGGCTCCGGGCCCGATGCCTTCGACTGCAGCGGACTCGTCGCATACGCGCACCGGCAGGCTGGGATCGCGGTACCGCGCACCGCGGCGGAGCAGTTCAGCAAGGCCACGCCGGTTGAGCGCCGCGAACTGCGGCCGGGCGACCTGGTGTTCTTCCGGCTCTCGGGTCGCGACGTGGGCCACGTCGGGATCTACGCAGGCGGCGATCGCTTCGTGCACGCGCCGCAGAGCGGCGGCCACGTGCGCCGGGCGAGCCTCGACGACGAGTGGTATCGGCAGCGATTCGTCGGCGCAGGACGCTTCTACCCGGCACCGCAGTAGGGCCGCCTTACAACAGCTCGCGCAGCTTGACGTCTTCGGCGCCGCCGAGCTGCGCGACCTGCGCCAGCAGCAACTCTGCAGCAGCGACAGCGTCCGCACCGGCCGAGTGCCGTTGGTGATCCGGCAGCCCGTGCCGCTCACGGCAGGCATCCAATGTCAGGTCGCCGTGCAGCTCCCGCACCTTGCCGCCGCCACCCTCGACCAGGAGACGTTCGAGCGTCATCGTATCGATGAACGGGTTCGGCAGAGGCACGCCGCCGAGCCGGCGCAGCAGCGCGGCGAGGAAACCGCGTTCGATCGCAGCCGCATGCGCGACGATCGTCCGGCCGGCCAGTTCGGGCAGCAGATCTTCGACCAGGGCCTCGGTGCTGCCGGCATCGTCGAGATCGCTGTCGAGGATCCCGTGGATGACGGCGCTTTGCCCGACGCCGCCGGGACTCGCGTTGCGGACCCGGACCTCGCGTGCGCTGGCCAGCACGATCCGATCGCCGCGGATCAATACCCAGCCCGCCGCGATGATGTGATCGCGCTCGGCATCGAGACCGGTCGTCTCGAAGTCGAGCGCGATCATTTCGAGGCCGGCCACGCGCGCGCCTCGCGACGGCAGCGGCTGCTCGAGCAGGCGTTGCTGCAGCGGCAGCGTGCAGGCCCGTCGGGCCCGCGCCAGGCGCATGCGCTGCAGCAGGCTCACCGCGGGAAGTCCAGGAGCAGTCCCTTCTGCGCCTCGCGGATGACCAGGAACGCTTCGCGGAGGGCCGCGCGTTCCGCGTGGCTGATCGTGCGGGGATCGAGGTGGTTGTGCGGTTCCTCGCCGCGCCGCACCTGCTCGGCGTGCAGTCGGACCCGCAAGCCGGCCAGCAGCACGTGTGCGCCCGACAGCCGGTCCGCATCCCTGCGGCTCAGCCGGTCCGCCTCGAGCATGGCCGCGATCCGGGCCTGGGTGCCGGGCACCGTCACGCCCGCCTCCAGCGCGCGCACGCGCACGAGGTCGGTCAGCGGCATCAGGCCGCTGGCCTTGATCTCGAGCGTCTCGCGATGCTCGCCCTTGCTGGCCAGCACGAAGCGCCGGAAGAATCCGAGCGGCACGTCGTAGCCGGCCGCCTGGCGCGCCAGCGCCGCAATGAAGACGCCCTTGCCGGAGCCTGTGCCGCATTCACCGAGTGCCTGGCTGACCCGCTCGGCGAGTGGCTGGTCGCCGTAGACGGCGCGCAGGTCGAAGAAAATGCTGATGCGCAGCACCGCCTCCGGATCCGGCACCGCGGCCCAGGTGCGGAAATGCTGCAGCCAGCCGGACAGCGGCTGGCGCCACTCGTCGGTGGTCGCCATGATCTTGCCGGGGCAAAACGGGTAGCCGCAGGCGTCGAGGCCGTCGCAGACGATGCGGGCCAGCGCGGCGAACCAGGCGTCCGCGCCGGGCGGCGCGTCGTCCGCGTAGACGATGCCGTTGTCCTGGTCGGTCTTGATGCTCTGCTCGGCCCGGGCCTGCGAGCCGAAAGCGAGCCACGCGAACGGCGCCGGCGGCGGCCCCAACTGCTGCTGGGCGAGACCGATCAAGCGGCGCGTGACGGCATCGTTGATCGTGGTCAGCACCTTGGGCACCTGCTCGGCGCGCATGCCCGAGGCCAGCATCAGCTCGAACAGCTTCGGCACCTGCCGGCAGATCTTGACCAGCGCCTCGATCGAGCCCGCTTTCTGCACCTGCGCGGCCAGGTAGAGCGGGTGCTGGGTCTGCAGCGTCATCAGGTCGCGCGTCGTCACCATGCCGACGACCTGCTGGTCGCGAGTCAGCGGCAAGTGGTGAATGCCGCGGCCGGCCATTGCGAGGATGCCTTCGAGCACCGGACTGGACGCATCGAGCGTCAGCGGCTCGGCGGTCATGATCGCTGCCACGGGCTCCGCGGTATCCCGTCCCTGCGCGAGCACGCGATTGCGCAGGTCGCGGTCCGTGACGATGCCGCAGACACGGTCGCCGTCGTTGACCAGCACCGACGAGACGCCGTGCTGCGACATGCGGCGCGCGGCCTCCGCAATCGTCGTCTGCGGCGTCACCACGATCGGCTCGGAACGGATCAGCTCGCCCATCGGCGTCATGAACAGCGTCTGGCCGGACGAGTTGCGCGGCTGCAGCGCCGAGATCAACCGTTCTTCGAGACTGCGCATGATAGTGGGTGCCGAACTCCGACGACCGGGCGCGCAGCTCGTCGAACGCCGCGCGCGGCATCATCCAGACCAGGCCGTCCTCGATCATCGTGATCCTGAATCGCACCGGCTTGCCGGTCAGCAGCGACTGCAGCCCGAAGCTCCCGCCCTCGCCGTAGCGATCGACGAAATTGCCGTGCCGGTCGTGGGCCTCGACTGCGCCGCGCCGGATGATGTACAGCGTCTCGTTGTGGTCGCCGACCTCGAGCAGCACCGAGCCCGTGCGCCGGTAGACGGCTTCGATCGCCGCTGCGGCACGATGCCGCAGCGCCGGGTCGAGCAGGTCGAACGGCGGCGTCTCCTCGAGGAACTTTTCGACGTCGGCCAGCGGATTGCTCATGGTCGTCAATCATAGCGCTGACCGTATACTGGCGGTCGCCCTGAAGCTCGCACGGAGTGCCTGATGTCCGGACCCGACAAGTCCCGTTCGCCGCGTATCGTCCGGCGCCAGCGCTCCGGCGAGAGCGTCGGGTTGTCGTGGTCGGACTTGCGGCCTGCCGAGCTCTGGACGACGCTCAGGTCCTACCTGGGGCTGGGTCGCGAAGCGGCGCCGGAGCCGATCGACACGCCCGAGGCGCTGGCCCGCTTTCTCGACAAGCGCGCCAGCTTCGTCGCGCAGGCGTCGCTCTACGGCTACCTGCGCACGCGCGCCGGGATGCGCTACCCGGAACTGTTCGACGACGACCCGTTCGTCGCGTCGATCAACATCGCCAAGTGGCACGTCTGGCTGGATTGCCTGTCGGACCTTGCGGTCCATGCGGGCAGTCGCATCGCGCAGCAGGCCCCGCGGGAGCTGCCGCGGGTCGCGCAGATGATGGTCGCGCTGGTGGACGGCGTTCTCGCGCAGGCCGGGACGCCCGCCGAGGCCGGTGCCGCATTCGCCGCGCACGCGCAACGCGTGCGCGACCGCGTGGCGCGCACCGACTGGCTGGTCATCGGCAAGGACGAGGCCGCGTTCACCGAGAGCCCCGCCGGGCTGGTGCGCTGGGCGCCGGTCATGGACGAACTGAAGGAACTCGACGAGGAAATCGTGCGCAACTCGATCCGTTTCCGCTGGCAGGAGGTGCGCCGGGAACTTGCTCCGTCACCTCGACTCCCGGCACGCTGCTCGGCGCGATGCCGGAGCCGCCCGGCGCGTAATCAGCCGCCGAACAGGCGCACCCAGCCAGTAGATGGCCTTGGCGATCTGGCCCTCGAGCGGGAACGACAGCATGCCCATCACCGAGTAGCCCATCAGCCACGGCATGACGTAGAAGCGGAACATGAAGAAGAACCAGGCCACGTAGAGCGGCACCATCGCGGGGATCAGGAAGGATCCGGCGTGATCGGCTCGAAGCGCTTGATCAGCGGGTCGGTGACGCGGATGAAGAAGCGGCTGAAGAAGAACCGGCTGTCCGCGGGCAGGAACAGGCCCATGCCGAAGCGGCCGATCAGCGTCCACATGACCATGCCGAGCAGGTAATCCAGCAGGACCACCCAGAGCGGGATACCCTCGACCATCTGGTCACTCCGTTCCGCCGGTCTGCAGCTGCCCGCGAAATTCTCTCACACGAAAAAGGGCCGGAGCGAGTTGACCTCGCCCCGGCCCTGCAGAACCGCGCCGTGCGCGATCAGGCCTTGGAAGGAATGATCGTGTCACCGTGCGGGACGCGCACCTCGTCGACCATGCGCTGGATCTCCTCGCTCGGCTCCTTCGTGAGCAGCGTCACGACGACCATCGCGATGGCGCTGGCCGTGACGCCGACGACGCCGAAGCGCAGGTCGTCCAGGCCGATCCACGGCTGCGCCAGGCCGTACCAGGCCTCCGGATTGCGCACCGCCAGCAGGTACCACCAGCCCGTGCCGAGGCCGACGATCATGCCCGCGAGGGCGCCGGGGCGATTGGCGCGCTTCCACCACACGCCGAGCACCAGCGGGACGAACAGGCCCGACATCGCGAAGCAGAACGCCCAGGCGACCGCGCCGAGGATGCCGGTGAGCTTCAGGCTCGCGACCGCCGCGCCACCGGCGCCGATGATCAGCAGCAGGATGCGCGACGTCATCAGGCGCTTCTTCACTTCGGCCTTCGGGTCGATGATCTTGTAGTACAGGTCGTGCGACAGCGTGTTGGCCATCGCCAGCAGCAGGCCGTCGGCGGTGGACATCGCCGCCGCCATGCCGCCGGCCGCGACCAGGCCGGAGATCACGTACGGCAGGCCGGCCATCTCCGGCGTCGCGAGCACGATGATGTCCGGGTTCAGGAAGAACTCGTTGATCTGCAGTAGCCCGTCGGCGTTGCTGTCCTTGATGGCGAGCAGGCCGATCGCGCTCCACTTCTGGATCCACTCGAGCGACATCACGTGGTCGATCGAGGCGCCGATGATCGAGGTGGGCAGGTTCGGGTCGATCATCTGCAGCTTGCTGAACGTCGCGAGCGCGGGCGCCGAGAAGTACAGCAGGAAGATGAAGAACAGCGACCAGGCCACCGAGTTGCGCGCATCGCGCACCGACGGCGTCGTGAAGTAGCGCATCAGGATGTGCGGCAGCGAGGCGGTGCCGACCATCATGCAGAACACCAGGGTCACGAACTTCCAGGCCGCGAGAGCGCCTTCCGGCGGAGTCGCATGCAGGGTGGTCGAGGCCTTGAGAGCCCGCCACCGTGTCGGTCGGCGCGGTGCCGACGCCGATGATCGGCTCGAGTTCCATGATGCGCTGCACGGCGGAGCCGTACGACAGGTGCGGCAGCCAGCCGAAACCCTGCGCGATCGACATCCAGAAGATCGGGATCAGGTAGGCGACGATCAGCACGATGTACTGCGCGACCTGGGTCCAGGTCACCGCGCGCATGCCGCCGAGCATCGAGCACACCAGGATGCCGAACAGGCCGAGCCAGACGCCGACCTCGAACGGAATCTGGAAAGCGCGCGCCGCGATCGTCCCGGTGGCGGTGATCTGGGCCGTCACGTAGGTGAACGACGCGACCACCAGCACGACGATCGCGCAGAAGCGCGTCAGCTTGCCGCCGTAGCGCGTGCCGATGAAGTCCGGCACCGTGTAGCAGCCGAACTTGCGCAGGTACGGCGCCATCAGCGTCGCGATCAGGATGTAGCCGCCGGTCCAGCCGACGATGAAGGCCATGTACGGGTGGCCGGACATGAAGATGCCGCCGGCCATCGCGACGAACGATGCGCCCGACATCCAGTCGGCCGCCGTCGCCATGCCGTTGAACACCGGCGGCACGCTGCGCCCGGCGACGTAGTAGGCCTCGACCGCCGTCGTGCGCGAGAGCACGCCGATGAACGCGTAGACGACCAGCGTGAACAGCACGAACAGGATGCCGATCGCACTTCGCGCTCATGCCGAGCGACTCGAAGAACGCCATCAGCGCGAAGAACGCCAGGAAGCCGCCCGTGTAGATCGCGTAGATTTTCGGCAGGGATTCCATGAATCCCTTGCCTTCCCATTTCATGCCCATGTCGTCCCCCTTATTCCCGTTCTTCGACGCCGAACTTGACGTCGATGGCGTGCTGCTGACGGTTGAACACGAACAGCTGGACCACGAACACGATCAGCGAGCCCTGCGCTGAAAAGTAGTAGCCGAGCGGCCAGCCGAAGAAGTTGATGTTGTTCAACGGCAGGGCGAACCAGTGGACGACGTAGGCGAAGATGAACCAGACGGTCAGGTGCGCGATCGTCAGGTTTCGCGTTTGGCGCCAGTGCTCGGCGCGGTCTGCGGCAGATAGTTGACGCACTGCAATTCCCCCCTCGTGTTGTGAACGCCCCAGCCGGGGTCCCCGTACACCCAGTCGCAACCCAGGCGCTGGCGCCTCTTGTATGGGCAGTCTGACCGTAGCAGCGCGCGCGACGGGCTGTCAGTGCGACCTTAGTCGAAGGGCCTAGCGGCGCCGGCCCAGCCAGCGCTGCGACTTGTCGAGATCGAACAGATTGGTGGTGGTGGCGAGGTGGAGCCGCTGTGCCTTCTCCAGCGCCAGCAGCAGCAGCTGGGCGTTGGCATAGGCGTCGGCGATCGCGTGATGGCGACCGATGGGTGGCAGCCCGAAGTGCCGCGCCCAGTCGTCGAGCGAGTCGTTCGGTGTGTTGGGGAACAGCGCCGGCAGCACGCTGGCGAGGTCCAGGAAGCGCGGCCCGGCGCGGATGCCGAGGCTGTCCTGCAGTTCGCGGCCGAGCACGGTCGAGTCGAACTCCGAGCGGAAGGCGACCGCGATGGAGCCGTCCAGGAACTCGAGGAACGACAGCAGCGCGTCCGTCGGCTCGACGCCGGCGCGCTGCTCCTGGCCGCCGATCTGGTGGATCAGGATGTTGTCGGCACGGCTCTCGCTGGCCTGTCGCACGACGACCTCGAACGCATCGTCGTGTCGTACCGCCCGCTCGACGACGGCCACGGCGCCGATCGAGATGATCCGGTCGCGCATCATGTTGGGTCCGGTCGTCTCGAGATCCATGGCGACGAAGCGCGCCAGCGACAACAGCCCGGTCGTGGTACGGCGATCCTCTCGTGCACGCTGCTTTGCTCGCAGACGCAATGCGGCCAGGCGTGCACGGGCCTCCGGCGGCAGCGCCAGGCGGACTCGCCGTCTCTCGATCGAACCCTGGAACGGCAGTCGCATCCGGCTCTGGCTCCTGCGGACGGTCCCTACCGCCCGATCGACTGCTCGAGCTGCGCCTGCAGCGCGCGCGCCTGGCGAAACGATTCCTTCAGCATGCGCTGGTCGAGGTCGTTGAGCGCGTAGGGATCGACCCGATTCAGGGCCGTGTGCGGGCGCGCGCGGTCGCCCGCGGGCACGCCCGCGGGCTCCGCATCAAGTTCGCCCCGCTGCGCGCGCAGGCGCAGCATCTGCAGGAAGTGGTAGGCCTCCACCGCGGAGGCCATCTGGCGTTCGTCGATATTGAGCCGCCGGCCGGCGAGCCTGAGGCGTTGCGACGTGTTGGTCTCGGCGATGCCTAAGGCCAGCGCGAAGGCCCGCGCCGCGTCGACGAAGATGCGCGTGCCCTGTGCCTTGAGGTCGAGGGTGCCGGCATGCTCGCCGTCGTCCGTGCGGAACTTGCGAATCACGCCGAGCGGCGGCTCCGCCTGCATGGCGTTCGCGACCAGCATGCGCAGGAACAGCTTGTTCTCCGAGGCGACGTTGCCGAGCCACGCGCGCAGGCTCTCCGCAAGCTCGGCCTTGCCCGCGAGCGGGCGGAAATCGAAGAAGATGTTGGCGCCCAGCAGCGCCTCGGGCGTCGGCTCGCGGATCCAGCCCGCGAATTTCTCGCGCCACTCCACGGTGTCGAGGCAGTACTCCGGGTTGCCGGCCATGATGTTGCCGGGACACAGCGGAAAGTCGAGCGCCGCGAGTCCCTCGTTCGCCGCCCGTGCGAAGGCCAGCAGACGCTCGCGGATCGCCGCCGACGCACCGGTCGCGCCCAGGAAGACCAGCGCGTTGTCCTGGTCGGTCGCGACCGTCTGCTCGCGACGCCCCTCGCTGCCGACCGAGAGCCAGCACCAGTCGAGGTCCTCGAGGTCGAACCGAGGCAGCAGCAGGGCGAACAGTTTCTGCGTCAGCGCGTCGTTGAGCGCAGTGATGGTCTGGGTGAGCGTCTCGGCGCCGGCGCCCATCACGCTGAGATTGTCGGTCAGCGCGTCGATGTCGCGCGAGGCGCGCCGCAGGCCCGCGACGTCGCGCGCGTGGCGGATGAACTGCAGCACGTTGCGCATCGTGAGCCGCTGCAGCCCGAACAGGTCGCGTTCGGAGACGACGCCGGCCAGCCGGCCCTCGCGCGTCACCATGATCTGGTGCAGCCCGCGCTGCGCCATGTGCGCAAGGGCTTCCTGTGCGGTCGCCATGTCGCTCATCGTGCCGGGATCCGGCGTCATCACCGCCATGACCGGGGTGCCGAGGTCCACGCCGGGGAGCACCACGCGCTCCATCAGGTCGGTCAGCGTGAAGATGCCCACCGGACGCTGCGTCGAATCGACCACGGCGATCGTGCCGATGCGCTCGTTGCGCATGGTTTCGAGCGCGGCGCGGATCGACGTGCCCTTCTCGCACGACACGGGTGCGCGCCGGATCACGGTCCGCAGCGACTCGAACATCGTCTGCTGCTCGAGCGCGCGCTGGGTGAAATTCTTGCGCAGCTGCCCGAGCGAGTGCTGGACGATGCCCGCGAGGGCCTGCGTACAGAAGGCGGCGAACGGAGCGGACTCGCGACGCAAGGCGTCGAAGTCGCCTCGCGACACCCGGTAGCAGAAGACATCCTCCGTCGCCTCGAAACGCCGCGTTCCCGCCGAACCCGCAGCGAGCGCGGCCACGGGGAAGCACTCGCCGGCGCCGCGCACCTCGTCGTCGCCCGGGACCGCCATGTTGTGCACGCGCACGTGCCCGCGCTGGATGATGTGCAGGTGCTGCGCCATGCCGTCGGCCGGATCGACGATCGTCGTGCCGACCGGGAAGTACGCCAGTTGCGCGCGCGCGGCGATGAACTCGAGGTCCTTGCGTGCCATCTCCGAGAACGGCACGTGCTCGCGCAGGAAGCGCAGCGTCGATTCGACGATCAGGGCGGGTGTCGCCATGTTCCGGACGCTACACCCGCCCCGCCGTCAATGCACCGCCTCGCTCAGTGGGAGGCCGCCTTGGACGCCAGGATGCCGGTATTCTGCCGCGCGTAGACCTCCGGCCAGAGCGCCTCGGAGCGCTTGTCGCGGAACAGCAGCGAACCGAGCAGCACCGCAAGGAACCCGAGCGGGATCGAGATGATGCCCGGGTTCTTGAGCTGGAACAGCGGCTTCTCGAGACCGAGGAACGATGTCTCGCGCCCCGCGAACTTGACGAGGTCGTCGTTCGCCTTCTGCACGGCCTTGTCGAGCAGCGCAAGGTTGAGCTTCGCCTGCCCTGCAGCCACCGTGTCGGCCGAGGCCAGCGCGGCCTCGATCGCCGCGCGCTTGTCGGCCTCACCGTCGAGCACCTTCTGCGCCGCCGCCTTGACGACCTTCGGATAGGTGACGTTGGGCGACACCAGCGTGAGGCCCACCGCGAGCACCGTGCCGACGATCATGCCGGCGACGATGCCGCCGGTGCTGCAGCGCTTCCAGTACAGCGTCAGCAGCACGCAGGGGAAGTTGGCCGAGGCGGCCACCGCGAACGCCAGCGCCACGAGATGCGCGACGTTCTGGCCCTTGGCGGCGATGCCGATCGTGATCGCCAGGGCGCCTACGAGCACCGTTGCGATACGCGCCGCGCGCACCTGCTGCTGCGGCGGGACGGTGTCGCCGCCGTGGTACACGCCAACGTACAGGTCGTGCGCGATCGCCGAGGCGGCCGCCAGCACCAGGCCCGCCACCACCGCGACGATCGTCGCGAACGCCACGGCCGAGACGAACGCCAGCATGAAGTTGCCGAGGAACGAGTTCGGGCCGCCGCCGAGGAACTGCGCGAGCAGCGGACCCGCCATGTTGCCGCCGGCGTCGACCGCGGCGATCGCGGCCGGGCCGACGTGCTTCGCGGCGCCGAAGCCGAGGAACAGCGTCAGCACGTAGAAGCCGCCGATGATGGCCATGGCCCAGACCACCGACTTGCGGGCCTGCTGCGCGGTCGGCACCGTGAAGAAGCGCATCAGGATGTGCGGCAGGCCGGCCGTGCCGAACACCAGCGCCATGCCGAGCGAGACCTGGTCGATCGGGCTCTTGAAGTACAGGCCCGGCTCGAGGAAGCGCTGGCCGAGCTCGATCGCCGACATGTTGCGGGCCGGGTCACCGAGCAACGATGCGACGCGCGCCTGTACCTTGGGATCACCCACCACGTCCTGCAGGAAGGCCGGCAGCGAGAATCCGTAGGGCAGCCAGACCAGCACGACGAGCACCAGCGACGCGATCACGAGCAGGATGGCCTTGATGATCTGGACCCACGTCGTCGCCACCATGCCGCCGAACAGCACGTAGCCCAGCATCAAGATGCCCACGGCAATCACCGAGACCTCGTAGTCGATGCCGATCAGCGTCTTGACCAGCACGCCGCCGCCCACCATCTGCGCAGTCAGGTAGAACGTCGAGACGGTGATCACCGACAGCGCCCCGACGATGCGCATCGCCTTCGGGTCATTGCGGTAGGCGAGAATGTCGGGGAGCGTGTAGCGGCCGATGTTGCGGCAGGGCTCGGCGATCACCAGCAGCACCGTGATGTACGCGACGAGCCAGCCGACGGAGTACATGAAGCCGTCGTAGCCGTATTGCGAGATCAGGCCCGCGATGCCGAGAAACGAAGCGGCCGACAGATAGTCGCCGGCGATCGCCCAGCCGTTCTGCAGACCGGTGATCCCGCCGCCCGCCGTGTAGAAGTCCGACGCCGTCTTGACGCGTTTCGCGGCAAGGTAGGTGACGTACATCGTGAGCGAGATGATTGCCGCGAACACCGCGAACGTCAGCCAGCGGTACTCCGGTGCCACGGCGCCCTGCGCGAGCGCCGTACCGCTCGATATGACCAGGACGCCCGCGAGCGCCCACGCGATCCATCGTCGATGCTGCGTATTCATGGCTCAGCCCACCTTCTTTTCGTAGTGTGCCGCGAGCTCGCGCGCCATCCGATCGAAGTCCCGGTTGGCGCGCCACGAGTAGAAGTACGCGATCCCCCACGCGACGATGAACTGGGTCAGCGCGAACAACAGGCCGAAGTTGATGACGCCCCAGACCTTGACTCGGTAGAGGTCCTGGAAGTACGCGGCGCCGATCGGCAGCAGGAAATAAAACACCACCGAGACGATCATCAACGTGGTCAGGAACGTCTGCTTCTTGCGGTGCAGCTCCTGGAAGCGCGGATCGGCGATGACCTTATCCCAGTCGATGGTTGGAGGCGGGGCCATGAGTGCTCTCCTGGAGGTGCCTGGGGATCGTGGCAGTGCGCGCGGCTAATCTAACAGGTAGCCCGGTCGGAACCTCTCCGTCATTCGTTGTACGGGGAAGCCGCAGCAGGCCAGCGGCCTTAGACGATGGACTAAGGCCGCTCCCCGTGGGCCTGGCTCAGCGGTTCATCCGCTCCTCGACGAGCTGCGCGACCACCGACGGGTCGGCCAGCGTCGAGATGTCGCCGAGCTGGTCGTGCTCGTTCGCGGCGATCTTGCGCAGGATGCGGCGCATGATCTTGCCGGAGCGCGTCTTCGGCAGGCCCGGCGCCCACTGGATGAAGTCCGGTGTCGCGATGGGCCCGATCTCGCGCCGCACCCAGTCGCGCAGTTCCTTGCGCAGTGCCTCGGTCGGCTCCGCGTCGAACACCAGCGTGACGTAGGCGTAGATGCCCTGGCCCTTGATGTCGTGCGGGCAACCGACCACGGCCGCCTCTGCGACTTGCGCGTGCGCGACGAGCGCGCTCTCGACCTCGGCCGTGCCGAGGCGGTGGCCGGCGACGTTCAGCACGTCGTCCACGCGGCCGGTGATCCAGTAGTAGCCGTCCTCGTCGCGCTTGGCACCGTCGCCGGTGAAATAGCGGCCGGGAAACGTCCGGAAGTACGTGTCGATGAAGCGCTGGTGATCGCCGAACACCGTGCGCATCTGGCCGGGCCAGCTGTCCGTGATCACGAGGTTGCCCTCGCAGGCGCCGTCCTGCACGTGGCCCTCGTTGTCGACGATCGCCGGCTGGACGCCGAAGAAGGGCAACGTCGCGGAGCCCGGCTTCTGCGCGATCGCGCCCGGCAACGGCGTGATCAGGATGCCGCCGGTCTCGGTCTGCCACCACGTGTCGACGATCGGGCACCGATCCTCGCCCACCACGCGGTGGTACCACTCCCAGGCTTCCGGATTGATCGGCTCGCCCACGGTGCCGAGCAGGCGCAGCGACTTGCGCGAAGACTTCTTGACCGGGCCGTCGCCCTCGCGCATCAGCGCGCGCAGCGCGGTGGGCGCGGTGTAGAAGACCGTGACCTGGTGCTTGTCGACGACCTGCCAGAAGCGGCTCGTGTCCGGGTAGTTCGGCACGCCCTCGAACATCAGCGAGGTCGCGCCGTTCGCGAGCGGACCGTAGACGACGTAGCTGTGGCCGGTCACCCAGCCGACGTCCGCGGTGCACCAGAAGACGTCCCCGTCGCGGATATCGAAGACCGCTTCGTGCGTCAGGGCCGCATAGACGAGGTAGCCGCCGGTCGTGTGCAGCACGCCCTTCGGCTTGCCGGTCGAGCCCGACGTGTAGAGGATGAACAACGGATCCTCGGCGTCCATGGCCACCGGCTCGCACTCGTCCGGCTGGCCGTCGACGACCTCGCTGTACCAGCGGTCACGGCGGTACATCGCGACCGAGGTACCAGTGCGCTTCACGACCAGCACGTGCTGCACGGTCTCGGTGCCCGGGCTCGCGAGCGCCTGGTCCACGTTGGCCTTGAGCGGCACCTTCTTGCCGCCGCGCACACCCTCGTCGGCCGTGATCACGACCGTGGATGCGCAGTCGGAAATGCGACCCGACAGCGAGTCCGGCGAGAACCCGCCGAACACCACGGAATGGATTGCGCCGATGCGGGCGCAGGCGAGCATCGCGACCGCGGCCTCGGGGATCATCGGCAGGTAGATCGTGACGCGATCGCCCTTCTGCACGCCGAGCGAGCGCAGCGCGTTCGCGAGCCGGCAGACGCGGTGATAGAGCTCGCGATAGGTGATCGTCTCGGTCTGGGTCGGATCGTCGCCTTCCCAGATGATCGCGGCCTGGTCGCCGCGCGTCGCGAGATGTCGGTCGAGGCAGTTCGCCGCGACGTTGAGCTGGCCGTCGTGGTACCAGCGGATGCGGAAATCGGCGGCGTCGTAGCTCACGTCGCGGACCTGCGTGTACGGGCGGATCCAGTCCAGCCGGCGGCCCATGCGGCCCCAGAATCCGGCCGAGTCGCTGACCGACTCCGCGTACATCCGCCGGTAATCGTCCTGCCGGATCCGCGCCCGCGCGGCGAACTCCTGCGGCACTTCGTAGAGCTTGCTCATGTTCCTCTCCCCGTAGTCTCGTCCCTTGTACTCGCCACCGCCTCAGTCGAGCGCGGCCCGCACCTTTTCCGCGTGCGCGCCCAGCAGCGCCGGATCGGCCATGCCCCGCGCGTGGAAGCGCAGGTCGAGGCCCTCGTGGCGCGGCAGCACGTGAAAGTGAATGTGAAACACGCTTTGTCCCGCCGCGGGCCCGTTCAGTTGCGCGATCAGGATGCCGGGCGCGGCGAAGGCCTTCTGCACGGCCCGCGCCACGCGCTGCGTGGTCAGGATCGTCGCCGCCAGCGCGGGGCCCGGCAGGTCGAAGATGTTTTCCGCCTCGGCCTTCGGGATCACCAGCGTGTGGCCGTCGGCCTGCGGCATCACGTCCATGAACGCCAGCGTGTGCTCGTCCTCGAAGACCTTGTGGGCCGGGATCTCGCCACGCACGATGCGGGCAAACACGTTGTTGCGGTCATAGGCCATGGCCCGCTCCCCGGTGGCGCCGTCGGTCAACGGAGTATAGCCAGCGGCGTCGTCGGTTACCGGATGGGTCATTCGACCAAAGGATGACTCAGCGGGCGGCGGATTCGTTCGCTGCTGCGCTGCAGTAATTCACAGCCTGGCCAGGGAAGCGGCGCCGATCGACGCGCAACGCCGCTTCCCCGCCGCGGTTACGGAGCGTAGGGAATGACCTTGACCCGCAGCGTGAACGCAATGTTCTCGCCGCGCATCAAGTGATCGCCGTTGTAGTTGTATTTTGCCGTGATCTCGTTCGGGAAGAAGTAGCTTCGAATCATTCACTTTCTTCAGGAACTGCCTCATCGATGTGAGTGCGGATACCGGATTGCCTGCATTCATCGCGCTGATCGCGTTGCGTACCTGCGATTCCATCGCCTGCGCGTCAGCGATTCTTGATCGCGCCGACCGAGCGCGCGTTGCGCACGGACGTCTGCAGCAGGCCCAGCTTGTACTGGGTCAGCTTGTACGAAGTCCTCGTAGTGCGCTGCTTGATCCAGCGGGAAGCTGCGATTGAAGTCAATGTGCATGCCGACCACGAAGTAGGAGCCGGTACGGACCTTTGCGCGGGTGCTGCCGCAACCATTGGTGGCTTCGGTCGCCGTGCCCAGGATAAATGCCAGCGCTGGGCCCAACACCAACACAGGAGGGCCGGGAGGCTCTTCGAGCATCAAGCGCGGGTCCGTGGATTGCCACACGACGACGTCCTGGTTCTGCGGATCGGCGGAGTAACGCGGATCACCCGTCTTCAGGCTGCCCAGGATCGGATCAAAGCACGCGTAATCGTTGTCAGGCAGTACCTCATCCGTGTCGTTCACGACCTCCACGGCACCCTTCCTGATGGTGAGATCGGTGGCGTCCACCTTGACGACCAGGAACCTGGGCGAACCGCACAGGTACGCGGGAATCGTCAGCGTCGCGTCGGCCCCGAAATGCGGCATCCGTGAACAAACTCAGCGGTCCACGATTTACCGAGCACTTTCCGGTGGTCGGATCGATACGCGGATCGGTGAATTCGAAGGCCGTGAATTTGATGCTGTCGCCCGCCGTCGAACGACCCCGACGGGAACGTCGAGCGTTTGGCCTTGAATGGTCGTGCAGGCCTCGGTGGTGGTGCCGTCGCATTCACCAATGGTGCGCGGCGTGTCGTACTCGACGATGAAGCCACCGATCGAGCCCACAGCGGCGCCTTCGTCGTTCCAGCCGGAGAGATTGTCCGCGGTAGCGACCGAGCGTCACCCAGTTCTCGACGCCCCCGCTGTTGTTGGGCTCACCTTGGCCGCGGCCCAGTTGGTGAAGAGGGTGCCGCCGTTTGCGCCGGAAAACGATCCTTCGTTATTCTCCCAGCGCCACCCGCCGGCAGCCGTTGCATCCCGGTGATCCACCGACCCAGACCTGACTCTGGCTTAGTCGCGTCGTGGGCACGATCAGCGCCGGGGTCAGCAAATTGTCGACGATCCACTGGTTCTCGCTGGACGAGGTGATGGTCGCGAGGTGCGGCTTGATATCGGGACCGCCCTGCGCATCGAGACCTTGCGACAAAGTCCCGGGCATCCTCCCAGCAAATCCCGTCCGCCTTGTAGACCTCGAACGTATGCCCGGTTTCGGGGTTGATGTTGTTAGGGACCGTCAACTTGACCGGAGTTACGTCGGGGCAGACATACCCAGCGTGCGCCGATGCCATGGCAAACACCGCCGTCAAACCGGCAAACAGGCTGATGGTCTTGTGCATCTGAGTTTTTCCTTGCTGCGCGCGAGGTGGATGGCCTGCGTGGTCGTCACAGTCGCAATTGCTTTTCATTTGTGGCGACCTTCAAGACCAGTGGTCCACCCGACGAGGCGCTCGCTCATCAGGGATCTGGACCAAGACCAAGATGTGCGAAACGTATCACGAATCCGGCCGCAGCGCGGGTACTGCGGTCGGCGTGTTATGTCAAGTTCAACGCTGGATTTCGCGCTGCAACATAACCGTCTGTTTCGGCGATGCCGCTGCGCCGCTGCGCTTGCGGTTGTACTCGGCCAACCAGCGGGCCGCGTTGTCCACGTAAAAGGTCAACGCCCCGTCATCGGCACGCAGCGCGGCCAACCCATCGAGCAACAGCTTGGCGCCCTGCGCGGTCTGCCCCAGTCCCAGCAGCGCGGCGCCCTCGACGCTGGTGGCCGCGGCCGTGCGCCAGTGGGCGGCACCGAGCGCCTGCAGGCAGATCGCCCGGGCCTCCGCGGCGGCGACCCGCGCCTCCTCGAAGCGCCCGGTCTCGACCAGCAGGCTGGCGAGGAGGATCAACGAGCCCGCGACCTCGGCATGTTCGTTGCCGAGCAGTTTCCGGCGCATCTGCAGCGCCTCGCGCAGCAGCGGCTCGGCCGACGCATAGTCGCCCGCTTCCATCTGCCACATGCCCGCGTTGGCCATGCCGCGGGCCGTCGACGGATGCTCCGGCCCGACCGTGCGCCGATACATGTCGAGCGACTCCTGCATCATCCTGCGGGCGCCCTCGGCATCGCCCTTGTCGTGCAGCACGAAGGCAAGATTGTTCAACGCCGCGGCAATGTCCGGGTGGTCGTCGCCAAGCAGCTTGCGCTGCATGCCAATGGCCTGGCGGAACATCGATGCCGCTTCGTCGTATTTCTTCTGGTCGGTCAATGCGTACGCGAGGTTGTTCAGGCTCAGCGCAATCTCCGGATGCATGTCGCCGAGCAGCACGCGCTTCATCTGCAAGGATTCGCGGTACAGCTTTTCGGACTCAGCGTACTCGCCCATGTCGCTCAACACCACGCCGAGATTGCTCAGCGCCTCGGCCAGATCCGTGTGTGGTTCCGCGTGCAGTTTCCGCTGCAATTCGACAGCCAGGCGCATCGCGGGCAGGGCTTCGTCATACTTGCTCTGGCTGACGAAGTTCATCGCCAGGCCTTCGAGGCTCTTCGCCACTTCGACGGCGTCACCACCGAGCAGCTTGCGCCGCATCGCCAGCGCCTCTCGAAACAGGGGCTCGGCGGCCTCGTGCTCGCCCTTGCGCATGAGCAGGTCGGCGAGCTGGTACTGGCTGCGGGCGATGTCGACATGCTCGGGTCCGATGAGCTTCTGTCGCAGGTCGAGCGCCTTGCGGTAGTGCATCTCCGCCTTCTCGTACTCCGCCGTCAGCGTCAGCACCCCACCCAGCTTTTCGGCCGATTGCGCCACCTCGAGACTGTCCGCGCCGTAAAGCTCGAGGCGCGTCTGCAGGGCGCCGTCGAGCAGCGACGTGGCCGGTGGGTAGAGCGCCAGGCTCGTGTAGACCGTCCCCATGGTCTCCATCAGCGTGGCCTGGATCGCCGGCTGTGTGCTCAGTTCCGTCCTGACCCGCTGCGCGCCCTTGTCGAGGATCTCGCGCGCCGTGATGGAGTTGCCGCGCGCCTCGTTTGGGTCGGAGACCGCGAACAGGCCGACGAGAAAGTCCGTGGTCTGCCGGGCAGTCTCGGCTTCGGTCTCCGCGCGGACACGCTCGCGCTCGGCCTGGTTGCGGGCGAGCCATGCGGCGGCAGCCAGCCCGGAGGTGATCGTCATGCCGACGATCGAAGCCGTGACCAGCGCGATCATGCGTCGATGCCGTCGCTGCAGCTCGCGCTGCTTCAACTCGTCGAATCCAACGCCCAGGAGGCCGGCAATCAGCTTGAGCAGCGCGTTCTGCTTGCCGTCGCCCTGCGATCGGGCGTCCGCTGCGATGGGTTCGGCCGGCTGCCCGGACAGCGTGCCATCGGGCCCCAACCGGAACTGCACGGCCGGCGGAAAGCACTCGGCGTCGGTGCCCGGCTCGCCGTCCACGATCAGGCAGAAGATGCGGCTCTCCCGCCCCAGGCGCTTGTAGGTCAGGATCTCCTCGTTGGTCCAGCGCGACTGCGCCGCGTTGGGCGAACAGATGACGATCTGGCTCGCCGAGTCCTGCAGCGCCTGGGTCAGCTCCGCTCCGAGACTGTGGGAGGACGACAGCTCCTCACGGTCACGGAATACCTTGCCCATTTGCGCCGGCACGGAACCCATCGGCGTCACCCGGCCGACGAGGTACTTCGGCACCCTGTACGTCTCGAGTGCCTTGTGCAGCCAGGACGCCCACTTCTCGTCCTTGTGGCTGTAGCTGATGAACGCGCGATATCTGAAATTCGCAGACAAGTGATGGCCTGTGCCGCGAGAGGTGATTGGGGCCGGATCATAGTGGATGCGCCAGCCATCCGTGACAAACGCCCGCGTTGTCCCTTAAGGTGAGTGGCGGTTCCGTTCCTGGAACCCATACCCCGCAAGGACGCGCGCATCATCGAAGTCGAGATCAAGCTCGACGACTCCGCGCCGCGGCCTCGCTCAGCCTGCTGCAGGTCGAAATCGAGATTCGGCGTTGAGTCGGCATGGCGCCTGGCCTGGCTCAGCGCCCCGCTCGGCTGGAAGCAGCTGCGGCACCGGCCGCTGCGCCTGCTGGTCGCCGTCGCCGGCATCTCGTTCGCGGTGCTGCTGATCATGATGCAGCTCGGCTTCCGCTCCGCGCTGTTCGAGAGCACGCTGCGCTTCCACGAGCGCTTCGAGTACGACATCGCGCTGTTCAGCCCGGACAGCGTGTTCATCGTGCGTCCTGCGGCGTTCTCGATCCGCCGGCTCTACCAGGCGCTCGGCGCCGACGCGGTCGCGGACGTCTCGCCCGGTCTACATCTTCCCCGCGACCTGGAAGAACCCCTGGGGCACGGACCGCCGCAGCATCCAGTCGATCGGCCTCAACCCCGAGCACGACCAGTTCGACACGCCTGGGCTTCTCCGCAGGGCGCGAGCTGCTGCGCCAGCAGGACGTCGTGCTGTTCGACGCCGCATCGCGCCCCGAGTTCGGCGACGTCCGCGCGCGCTTCGACGCGGACGGTCCGATCACCACCGAGGTCAACAACCGCACGGTGAAGGTCGTGGGGCTGGTCGAGATCGGCCCGTCGTTCGGCATCGACGGCACGGTGATCACCAGCATCGACAACTGGCTGCGGCTGTTTCCCGATCGTCCGCGCGAGGAAATCCAGCTCGGCCTGATCCGGCTGCGGGACGGCGCCGACCCGGTCGCGGCGCGCGACGAGCTGCGCGAGCTGCTGCCGAAGGACGTGCTGGTGCTCACCAAGCAGGACTTCATCGACCGCGAGCGCGCGTACTGGAACGGCGCGACGCCGATCGGGTTCGTGTTCGCGTTCGGCGCGATCATGGGCCTCGTCGTCGGGCGCGATCATCGTCTACCAGATCCTGTTCGCCGACGTCTCGGAGCACCTCAACGAGTACGCGACGCTGCGCGCGATCGGCTACGCGCAACGGCTTCGTGTCCGGCATCGTGCTGCAGCAGGCCGCGATCCTGGCGGTGCTGGGTTTCGTGCCCGGCGCCGCGGCGTCGGCCTACCTGTACCGCGTCGCGGCCGGCGCCACGCGACTGCCGCTGCACATGACGCGTCGACCGCTCGCTGCGTCGTGTTCGGCATCATGCTGGCGGTCTGCGCGCTGTCGGGGTTCCTCGCCTTGCGCAAGGTGCGCAAGCTCGACCCGGCCGAGGTGTTCGGATGAGCTACCGCGCAGCCCGTCGTCGTCGAGCGACTCGAGCCACCACTACGGCAAGGGCGCGCTGCGCCGCCAGATCCTGTTCGACGTCGTCGGCCACGATCCCGGCCGGCGAGATCATCATCGTCACGGGGCCGTCGGGCTCGGGCAAGACGACGCTGCTGACGCTGATCGGCGCGTTGCGCGCCGCGCAGTCGGGCAGCGTGCGCGTGCTCGGCCAGGAGCTGAACGGCGCCGACGCGGGCACGCTCGAGCGCGTGCGCCGCCGCATCGGCTTCATCTTCCAGCAGCACAACCTGCTCGCCGCGCTCACGGCGACCGAGAACGTCGAGCTCGGGCTCCGGGCCGACCGGCCGCTTCCCGCGCGGCGAGCTGCGGCGCCGCGCGCGCTCGATGCTCGAGGCCGTCGGCCTCGGCGCGCACGTCGACAAGCGCGCCGCACGAACTCTCGGGCGGCCAGCGGCAGCGCGTCGCGATCGCGCGGGCGCTCGTGGGCGATCCGGCCATCGTGCTCGCCGACGAGCCCACCGCCTCGCTCGACCGCAGTCTCGGGCCGCGAGGTCGTCGATCGGATGCAGGCGCTGGCGAAGGAACAGGGGGCGACGATCCTGCTCGTCACCCACGACAACCGCATCCTCGACGTCGCGGATCGCATCCTGCACCTCGAGGACGGCCGCATCTCGACGTTCACCGACGCCGTGATCGCCAACACGCAGCACATGATGAACCTGCTGGCGGACAGCACGAGCAAGCAGCCGCTCGAGCAGCTGGTCGCGGAGATGGACGAGCCGGCGTTCCGCCGCACGCTCGCGGACCTGACGCAGCAGTCGCAGCGCTTCCTCGAGGCCACCGCGCTCG
The DNA here is from genome assembly GCA_963777725.1 of uncultured Gammaproteobacteria bacterium. Classification (GTDB taxonomy): domain Bacteria; phylum Pseudomonadota; class Gammaproteobacteria; order Steroidobacterales; family Steroidobacteraceae; genus RPQJ01. Next base: position 43,858 of record CAVZRR010000011.1, on the reverse strand, counting down.
CGCGCGACCAGGCCTACCAGAGCCTGCTCGAGCAGGCGCTGCGGGTCTTCACGCGCCGCGTCAGCGAGTTGCTCGACGCCGAGCGGCGTCACTGTTCCTCGTGGATCGTCGTCGCGGCGAGCTGGTGCTGCGCGTGGCGCAGGACGTCGAGAAAGGCGACAGCGTGCGCATTCCGCTCGGCAGCGGCATCGCGGGCGCGGCCGCGACCTCGGGCCAGCCGGTGCGGGTGGCCGATGCCTACCAGGACCCGCGCTTCAATCGCGACGTGGACCTGCGCACCGGGTTCCGCACGCGCTCGGTGCTGTGCCTGCCGCTGCACGACCGGTCAGGCGAAGTGTTTGCGGTCACGCAACTGCTCAACCGCCGCGACGGCCAGTCGTTCGACGCCGCATAGCCGCCACCTCCTCGCTCGGATCACAGGGGCGCAATGCCGGCCTTCCAATTGCTCCAGGTCAGCGACCCGCACCTGTTCGGCGACGCGACGCGCGAGTTGTACGGCCTGAACACGGCCGTGTCGTTGCGCCTCGTGCTGGAGGCCGCGCTTGGCGCAGGCCGGCGCCCCGACGCGGTCGTCGTGACGGGGGACATCGGCGACGACTTCAGCGCAGCCGCGTATGCCAACTTCCGCCGCGCGCTCGCCGTTTGCGACGCCCCGGTCTTCTGTTTGCCGGGAAACCACGACGACCCGGCGCTGATGGCTGCGATGCTCGACGATCGCGGGTTCCAGTATTGCGGGCGCGCGCGGCTCGGCGGCTGGGGCGTCGTGCTGCTCGACACGCACATCGACGGAGACGCGTCGGGCCGGGTCGCGCCGCAGGAACTCGCGCGTCTCGACGCGGACCTGCGCGCACTCGCGGACGTGCCCGTGCTGGTCTGCCTGCACCACCTGCCGGTGCCGGTCGGCAGCGCCTGGCTCGATGCGGTCGGGCTGCAGAACGGCCCGGAGCTGCTGGCCGTGATCGACCGTCACCCCCAGGTGCGCGCGGTGCTGGCCGGCCACGTGCACCAGGAGTTCGATGCGCCAGCGCGGCGCGTTGCGGCTGCTCGCGACGCCGTCCACCTGCGCCCAGTTCGCTCCCCGCACGCCAGGCTGCGTCATGGACCGCCGGCCGCCGGGTTACCGCTGGCTCAGCCTGTTCGAGGACGGCACGCTCGAGACCGCAGGTCGAATGGCTGCCCGCCCTGGTCGGCGAACCGCGGGCCGAGGACGAGACGCGCCGCTAGCGTCCGAACACCCAGTTCACGAGCGCCGCCTGCACGGCCTCGCCGGCGCCCGAATCGGCGCCCGGGTGGTTCAGCATGATCACGGTCACGTAGCTGCGGCCGGACGCCGCGTTCACGTAGCCGGCGAGCGCGCTCACGTCCTGCAGGCTGCCCGTCTTCATGCGCAGGCGGCCCTCCATGTCCGGGGAGCGGAAGCGGCGGCGCAGCGTGCCGTCGATCGCGGAGAGCGGCAACGACGCCGCGAACTCCGGCATGAAGGGGCTGCGCCAGGCTTCGCGCAGCACGTCGGCCAGCCCCTGCGCGGTGATGCGCTCGTCGCGGGACAGGCCGGCGCCGTTCTCGATCACGAGATCGGGAATCACGATGCCGCGCGAGGCGAGGAACTCCGCGATCACGCGCTCGCCCGCGGCCGCCGTGGCCGGGCGCCCGGATTTCTCCGCCGCGAGCGTGAGCAGCAGGTGCCGCGCCATCACGTTGCTCGAGAACTTGTTGACGAGGCGGATCACCTCCGACAGCGTCAACGACTCGTGCGTGTAGAGCAGTTTCGCATCCGCCGGCACGGGCCCCAGGCGCAGGCCGCCGTTCAGCGTGCCGCCCGACTGCTGCCAGAAGGTCTTGAACGTGCCGAAGGCGAAGTCCGGCGCCCGCATCACCGCGCGGGTGACCGACGTCGGTCCGCAGCCCGACGCGTAACGTCCGCTCACGCTCAAGACGTTTCCCGCGTGACCCTCGGGCATCGCGACGACGACGCCACCGGCACCGCGCCGGCACGGCCCCCGCTCGAGCTGCACGGAGTTCTCGACCGTGAGATTGGCCGGCCAGGGGTTGATCCGCGCGCGCACCGCGCCCGCCGCGGCGTCGGGCACGACGGAGACGTTGACGGTCTGGAAGTTGACCATCAGCGCATCCGGCAGCACGTTGTAGGTGCGGTAAGGACGATTGTCGAACGCGGCGCGATCGTCACCCTGCGCGGAGAACAGCGTGTTGTCGATGACGACGTCGCCGGCGATGCGCTCGATACCCATCTGGCGCAGGCCGTTGACGAAGCCCCACCAGCGATCTGCACTCATGAACGGGTCGCCGCCCCCCTCGAGCACGAGGTGGCCGTCGAGCACCTGGTCGCGCACGGGCCCGGCCGCGTAGGCGCGCGTGCGCCAGGTGTATGCCGGCCCGAGCAACTCGAGCGCGGCGAACGTCGTCACGACCTTCATCGTCGACGCCGGGTTGCGCGGCACGCCGGCGTTGTAGCTCACCAGCGGCTCGTCGCGACCGATCTCGCGCACGAAGACGCTCAGGCTGGTACCGGGGATGCGCCGCTGCGCGAGCACCCTCTCCACCTCGAGCGGCAGGAAGGTACGATCGGCCGCGGGCAGCGCCGCGGGCACGGCGAGGAACAGCAACAGGCTGGCGAAGAGTCGAGTTCGCAGATGCATCGCGTGGAGTCCGGGGAATCCGCGGATGATACGTGATCGCGGTGGCGTGGTGACGCCCGCCTCTGCATACTCTGCGGCCGCGGCGGAATTCCTCATGCGCAAGATCTGGAACACGATCCTCAAGGGGCTGGTGGCCTTGCTGCCGCTCGGCCTCACGATCTACCTGGTGTACTGGCTGGCGCTGGCCGCCGAGCGGCTGTTCGCCCCGGCCATCAAGCTGATCGTGCCGGCGGGCGTCTACTGGCCGGGCCTCGGGCTGCTCGCGGGGCTCGTCGCGCTCTACGTCGCAGGCCTTGCGGTCAACGCCTACGCCGTGCGCAGCGCGCTGCGCTTCAGCGACGGCCTGTTCGGTCGCATCCCGGTCGTGAAGACGATCTACGTCGCGATCCGCGACTTCATGCGCTTCTTCCCGTCCTCCGGCCACGACAGCGACCTGAAGCGCGTGGTACTCGTGCCATTCGGGTCGGGGAAGATCATCGGTTTCGTGACGGCCGAGTCGGGCGCGGCGGTTGGCCTCGAGGGGGCGACCGCCGACGCCGTCGCGGTGTACCTGCCGATGAGCTACATGGTCGGCGGCTACACGGTGTTCCTGCCGCGCGAGCTGCTCGAGCCGACCTCGCTGTCGATCGAGGCCGGCATGCGCCTCGCGCTGATGGGCGGCGTGCAGGGCGCGCACCCGCCGGGGATCGCGCCGCGAGCGGAGGGCTGACTTGCTGCGCGCCTCGATCCTGCCGGTGACGCCGTTCGCCCAGAACTGCTCGATCATCTGGTGCGACCGGACCGGGACCGGCGCGGTGATCGACCCGGGCGGCGACCTCGAGCAGATCCTCGCGGCGGTTCGCGACGAGAACCTGCGCCTCGCGAAGATCCTGCTCACGCACGCGCACATCGATCACGCGGGTGGCACGGCCGAGCTGGCACGCAGCCTGAAGCTGCCGATCGAGGGTCCGCATCGCGGCGACCAGTTCTGGATCGACGGGCTGCCCGAGCAATCGCGGATGTTCGGCTTCCCGCCGAGCGAGGCGTTCACGCCCGACCGCTGGCTCGACGATGGCGATCGCGTGCAGGTGGGCGAAGTCGAGCTCGAGGTGCTGCACTGCCCGGGCCACACGCCGGGCCACGTCGTGTTCTTCTCGCGCGCCGACCGGATCGCGTTCGTCGGTGACGTGCTGTTCGCGGGATCGATCGGGCGAACGGATTTTCCGGGTGGCGATTACGACACGCTGATCGGCGCGATCCGCGGCAAGCTGCTGCCGCTCGGCGACGACGTGCGCTTCGTGCCCGGGCACGGGCCGATGTCGACGTTCGGCGAGGAACGGCGCAGCAACCCGTTCGTCAAGATGTAAGTTATTTGTCGGACTTGCGGCGACCGCGCTTGGCGCCGCCACGCTTCTCGTCCTCGGTGTATCCGTCGATCGAAACGCCGAGGTCGCGCGCGCGGCGGCCCAACTGGCGCCGGTCGTCGTAGTGCTCGTAGCGGCACTCGCAGTTCGAGCACGAACAGTCCTTGAGCGGCAATGGCGGCGCGTCGCGCGACAGGAAGCGCCGATCCTGCAGTTGACGTGCAGCCGCGCAGGCGCGCGGCCCGGCCGCGATGGTCACGGCATGGAAGTGCTGCACCGCTTTCTTCGGCGCGACCGGGGCCGGCTCAGGCTCGGTGCGCCCGAACAGTGACCTGGCCCGGTTCAACAGATCGCTCGCCATCGGACACCTCGCCCAGATTGAGCCGAGGCTACCGCCGTTCGTCGCACCGGGGGCGTGACACGGTTCTCAACCCAGGGGCGGCCAGACCTTGCCGGGCCGCTCCCGGGAGCCGAAACTGACGCAGTCCACATCGCGCAAGGTCCCGCATGGCCAGTTCCCGCCGCCCGGCACGCCAACCGCCGTTCGAATCGATCTACCGGCACGGGTTCGCGCGAGTGGCCGTCGCCACGCCGCGCGTGGAGGTTGCCTCCCCGGCCATCAACGTCGCCGGCACGCTCGAGCTGGCGGGCCGCGCCGCCGATCAGCACGCCGTCCTCGCGGTTTTTCCAGAACTCGGCCTGTCCGCGTACTCGAACGAGGACCTGTTCCAGCAGGACGCGCTACTCGACGCTTCCCTCGCTGCGCTGCAGACGCTGGTCGCGGCGAGCCGCGAGCTGCCGCTGGCGCTGGCCGTGGGCCTGCCGCTCCGCGCCGACGACCGTCTCTTCAACTGCGGCGTGCTGGTGCACCGCGGCCGGATCCTCGGTGCCGTGCCGAAGAGTTACCTGCCGAACTATCGCGAGTTCTACGAGAAGCGCCATTTCGCGCCGGCCGCGCAGGCGATCTCGGGTTCCCTGCGACTGCTGGGCCAGGAAGTGCCGTTCGGCGCCGGGCTGCTGTTCGAGACCCGCGACCTGCCCGGCTTCGTGCTGCACCTCGAAGTCTGCGAGGACGGCTGGGTGCCGCTGCCGCCGAGCACGCTCGCCGCGCTCGCCGGCGCCACGGTGCTCGCGAACCTCTCGGCGAGCGACATCACCGTGGGCAAGGCGGACTACCGCCGCCTGCTCTGCGCGTCGCAGTCCGCGAAATGCGTCGCGGCCAGCCTCTACTCGGCTGCCGGGCCGGGCGAATCGACGACGGACCTGGCCTGGGACGGCCATGCACTGATCTACGAGAACGGCGAGAAGCTCGCGGAGTCGACGCGCTTTCCGCTCGAGCCCGGGCTGGTCACGGCGGACCTCGACCTCGATCACCTGCGCCAGGAGCGCGCACGGCTGACGAGCTTCGGCGACAACGCGCAGGCCCACGCCGTCCGGCTGCGCGAGTTTCGCCGCATCGAATTCGCCGTCGGCGTGCCCGGCGGGCGCATCCCGCTGCGCCGGCGCGTCGAGCGCTTCCCGTACGTTCCTGCAGATCCGTCCCGCCGCGACGAGCGCTGCGCCGAGGTCTATGACATCCAGGTCCAGGGGCTGATGAAGCGCCTCATCGCAACCGGGCTGACGAAAGTCGTCATCGGCATCTCCGGCGGACTCGATTCGACGCAGGCCGCGCTGGTGGCGGTGCGCGCGTTCGACCGGCTCGGGCTGCCGCGCAGGAACATCCTCGGCTACACGCTGCCCGGATTCGGCACGAGCCGGCACACGTTCGACAGTGCGCACGCCTTGATGAAGGCCTTGAAGATCTCGGCCGCCGAGATCGACATCCGCGCGGCGTCGGGACTGATGCTGGAGCGCATCGGCCACCCGGCCGCCACGGGGAAGCCCGTCCACGACGTGACCTACGAGAACGTGCAGGCGGGCGAACGCACCTCGCACCTGTTCCGGCTCGCCAACCTGCACGGCGGCCTCGTGCTGGGCACGGGCGACCTCTCGGAGCTCGCGCTCGGTTTCACGACCTACGGCGTCGGCGACCACATGTCGCACTACAACGTGAACGCCTCGGTGCCGAAGACGCTGATCCAGCACCTGATCCGCTGGCTGGTGCGCACTCGCCAGTTCGAGGCTGCGACGCTCGAGGTGCTCGAGCGGATCGTGACCACGCGCATCTCGCCCGAGCTCGTGCCCGGCTCCGGCGAGGAGCCCGAGCAGACGTCCGAGGCCGTCGTCGGTCCGTACGAACTGCAGGATTTCAACCTGTATTACCTGAGCCGCTTCGGTTACCGGCCGAGCAAGGTCGCGTTCCTCGCGCATGCGGCGTGGAGTGATCGCAACGGCCGGCGCCTGGCCCGACACGGTGCCGGAGAACGAGCGGCGCGACTACGACCTCGCGACGATCCGGCGCTGGCTCGAGGTGTTCCTGCAGCGCTTCTTCCAGGGCAGCCAGTTCAAGCGCTCGGCGATGCCGAACGGGCCGAAGGTGGGCTCGGGCGGATCGCTGTCGCCGCGCAGCGACTGGCGCGCGCCGAGCGATTCACCGGCGACGGTCTGGCTCGACGAGTTGCGGGCCAACGTGCCCGCAGGCGGGCGCGGCAGCAAGCGCTGAGCATCGCGAATCAGTGCCGGTGCAGGCTCACCGGCAAGCGACGCCCTCCCCACTGGCCCGGCTGCGCGGCGAACACGCCCGGAATCGCGAGCCCGCAAGCCGCGCAGCAGCCATCCGGCGCCAGGCCCCAGCGGCCGAGATCGTACCAGTCGCGCTCGATCAGCAGCGCGTCGCAGCCCGGGCACCACGTGCTGCCGCCGACCGCATCGTGCACGTTGCCCGTGTAGACGTAGTGCAGCCCGTTGCGCATCGCGAGGTTGCGGGCGCGGGTCAGCGTCGCGGGCGGCGTCGCCGGACGGTCGGTCATCTTCCAGTCCGGGTGGAACGCGGAGAAGTGCAGCGGCACGTCGGGCCCGAGTTCTGCCGCAATCCAGCGCGTCATCGCGTCGAGTTCCGCGTCGGAGTCGTTCTCACCCGGGATCAGCAGCGTCGTGATCTCGAGCCACACCCGCGTTTCGCGCTTGAGATAGACCAGCGTGTCGAGCACGGGCGCGAGTTCCGCGCCGCAGACGTGCCGGTAGAAGCGCTCGGTGAACGCCTTGAGGTCCACGTTGGCGGCGTCGATGCCGGCGAAGAACTCCTCGCGTGGCTGCGGGCAGATGTAGCCCGCCGTCACCGCGACCGTGCGGACGTCCGCCTCGCGACAGGCCTGCGCGACGTCGATCGCATATTCCATGAACACGGTCGGGTCGTTGTAGGTGAACGCGACGCTGGCGCAGCCGAGCCGCCGTGCCGTCGCTGCGAGCTCGGCCGGCGAGGCGGCGTCGGCCAGCGTGTCCATCTCGCGCGATTTGCTCATGTCCCAGTTCTGGCAGAACTTGCAGGCAAGGTTGCAGCCCGCGGTGCCGAACGAGAGCACCGCCGAGCCGGGCAGGAAATGATTGAGCGGCTTCTTCTCGATCGGGTCCACGCAGAAGCCGCTGGACCGTCCATAGGTATAAAGCTCTATGCCGTTGCGGCCGCGTCCGCGCACGAAACAGAGTCCACGCTGGCCCTCGTGCAGCTTGCAGTAGCGCGGACAGACGTCGCACTGCACGCGGCCGTCGTCCAGCCGGCGCCAGTGGCGCGTAGGAATGGCGGAAAAATCGGTATTCATACGATTGGCACCCGCGAGCGGCCGGCGGGATATTGACCCGCAATCACACTGGACCACGAGCGGGAGCACGCGCTCCCGGACGACATCGATGTTGAGCCTCGTCAGGGACATGTCAAGGGTGCGGGCTCCGGCGGTCGCCGGCCTCTTCTATCCGCAGGACGCGGCGGAACTGCGCCGCCTGGTCACCACCTACATTGAGGCCCGCCCGAAGGCCGGGCCGGCCCGCCAGCCGAAGGCGTTGATCGTCCCGCACGCCGGCTACCTGTACTCGGGCGCGGTCGCCGGCTGCGCGTACCGGGTGCTGCGTGATTGCGCCGCGTCGATCCGCCACGTCGTGCTCGTGGGGCCGAGCCATCGTGTGCCGATGCGCGGCCTCGCGGTGACCTCGCTCGACTATTTCGCCACGCCGCTGGGCCAGGTGCCGATCGACGGACTCGGCCGGCAACGGCTGCGCGAGCTCGGGCTGGTCGGCATTGCGGATGCGCCGCACGCGACCGAGCACTCGCTCGAGGTGCAGTTGCCGTTCCTGCAGGTCGTGCTCGGCGAGTTCGACCTGCTGCCGATCGCGACCGGTCACGTGCCGCGTGGCCTGGTGGCGCGCGCCCTCGAAGCGGCCTGGAATGGACCGGAGACCCTCATCGTGGTGAGCAGCGACCTGAGCCACCACCATACGTCAGCGGAAGCACAGAAGCTCGACGACGCGACGACACGATCCATCCTCGAACGACGCGGCGACCTGACCGACGAACAGGCCTGCGGCGCGCGCGGCATCAACGGCCTCATCCAGATTGCGCAGCGACGCGGCCTTGCGGTCGAGCTGCTGGACCAGCGCAACTCGGGCGACACCGCCGGTGATCGCTCACGGGTCGTCGGCTATGGCAGCTACGCCGTCTACGAGGCTTGACCCGGCCGCGCGTCTCGAGCTGCCGCGGATCGCAGCCTCGGCCATCGAGTGCGGCCTCGGCCTGGTCGCTGCCGCACCCCCCGACACCGCCGCCCTGCCGGAGAACCTGCGCATCGCTCGCGCGAGCTTCGTCACGTTGACGATCGAGGGCGAACTGCGCGGCTGCTGCGGCACGCTCGATCCGGCGCGCCCGCTCGCGCTCGACGTGTGGCGCAATGCCCAGGCGACTGCTTTCCGTGATCCGCGGTTCGCGCCCCTGACGCGAGCGGAATGGCTGCGAGTCGATCTCGAGATCTCGGTACTGTCGCCGCGCGAGCCCATGGCCGTGCGCAGCGAGGCCGAGTTGCTGAGCCGGCTCGTGCCCGGCCGCGACGGGCTGGTTCTGGCCTGGCGTGGCGCGAGTGCGACGTTCCTGCCCAAGGTGTGGGACCAGCTCAGCGAGCCGCGCGACTTCGTGCGGCACCTCAAGCTCAAGGCCGGCTGGGACGCCGGGTTCTGGAGCGAAGGGATCGAGGTGTGGCGCTACGAAACCGAGCTGATCTCGCAGTCGCGCCCGGCGCAGCGGACCAGCGGCAAGGGGACCTGAGCGAATCCGCCGCGGCCGCCGGCACGAACGAGCGGCCATGTCCTCGCGCCTCGCCCTCAAGCTGCTGTTCGGCGGCATCCTCGCCGGCATGCTCGTCGTGACGACCACGGCGAGCCTGAAGCAACCGCTCTGGGAATGGACCGGCCTCGTCGCCGAGCCCGACCGGTGGTGGACCTATGCGACGCTCGCCGACGCCTATTTCGGCTTCCTGACGTTCTACGCCTGGGTGTTCTACAAGGAGGCCACGGCGACGGCCCGCACCGGCTGGTTCGTCGCGATCATGCTGCTCGGCAACATGGCGATGGCCGTGTACGTGCTGCTGCAGTTGCGGCGGCTGGATGCCGGCCAGCCGGCCGCCTCGATCCTGCTGCGGAGAAACTGAAACGTGTCGTCGCTGCCTTTCAACCTGCTCGAACGCGACCTGCTGCCCGACAGCGTGATCCGCACCGGCATCCGCCGGCTGCTCGAGGCGCGCCTGCGCGAGGAGGACAAGGGCGACCCGGAAGCGCAGCAGGCGCACCTGATGCGCTTCGTCGAGGAACTGCGTCGTAGCCCGGTGGCGATCGCGACGCGCGAGGCCAACGAGCAGCACTACGAGCTGCCGAGCGCATTCTTCGGGCTGGTGCTCGGACCTCACCTCAAGTACTCGTCGTGTTACTTCGAGCCGGGCGTCACGGCGCTCGACGAGGCCGAGGCCGCGATGCTGCGGCTCACCTGCGAGCGGGCGGGGCTCGTCGACGGCGAGCAGATTCTCGAGCTCGGTTGCGGCTGGGGCTCGCTGACGTTGTGGATGGCCGAGCACTTTCCACGCGCCCGCATCACCGCGGTGTCGAACTCCCGGACGCAGAAGCAATTCATCGACGCCCGGGCCGCCGAGCGCGGCCTCGCGAACGTCGAGGTGCTGACTCGCGACGCGAACGTGCTGGAGTTTCCGCCGGAACGCCGCTTCGACCGCGTGGTGTCGGTCGAGATGTTCGAGCACATGCGCAACTACGAGACGCTGCTCGGGCGGATCGCCGGCTGGCTGCGCCCGGGTGGCACGTTGTTCGTGCACATCTTCACGCACGCCCGCTACGCCTACCCGTTCGAAGTTCGCGACGAGAGCGACTGGATGGCGCGCTATTTCTTCACCGGCGGCATCATGCCGAGCGACCACCTGCTGCTCTACTTCCAGAACGACCTGCGCCTCGCGAACCACTGGCGCGTGAGCGGCACGCACTACCAGAAGACCGCCGAAGCCTGGCTCGCCAACATGGACCGTGAGCGCGAGCGCGTCCTGCCCGTGCTCGCGGCCACCTATGGCGACGGCGAGGCCCGCCGCTGGTGGGTCTACTGGCGCGTGTTCTTCATGTCGTGCGCCGAGCTCTTCGGCCATCGCTCGGGCCAGGAGTGGCTGGTATCGCACTACCTGTTCCGGCGGCCCTGACCGAGCCTGCGCTCAGGATTGCAGTCGTCGCCCGGGGCGTGTCACTGTTGGCGGGCATGACGAGGCCCGCGTCAATTCACCGCGCCCTGCAGGCCAGCTGGTCCCTGCTCACCGTCCTCGTGCTGTCGACCGCGTCCACCGGGGCGGCGACGGAGCCCGCAGCGCAACCCGACTCGCCCTCCACCCCTCCGCCGGCGCAACCCGAGTCCAGCGCCGACGCTTATGCCGAGTTCAAGCGCTTGTTCGACGCCGGCGAGCACGCGGCTGCGGTGGAGGCCGGCCGCAAGGTCGTCGCGCTGACGGAGAAGGAGCAATCCCAGGGGACCGAGACACTGCAGGTGGCCCTGATGAACCTCGGGCTGGCCCAGCAGCTGGCCGGCGACTACCTCGGCGCCGAGCAGAGCTACCTGCGCGCGCTCGCGCTGATCGAGGCCGCAGGGCGGATCACGAGCCCGCGCCTCGCGCGCGCCCAGGCCGGCCTCGCTACCGCGTACTACTCGGCCCGGCGCTACGACCTCGCCGCGCCGGCCCTCGACCGGGCGGTTGCGCTCAGTCGTCGCTCGGAAGGGCTGTTCAACGAAGACCAGTTGCCACTACTGGCAAAGCAGGCGGACTCGCTGACGCAACTCGGGCAACTGGAGCAGGCACTGCAGGCCCGCCGGTACGCGGTGCGGCTGGTCGAGCGCAAGCACGGACAGCGCAGCCTGCGTTTCGCGCAAGAGCTCGAATCGCTCGGTCGTTGGTACTCCGTGGTGGCCGCCTACGAAGCGTCGCGGACCACGCTGTTGAAGTCGCTCAAGACCGTCGAAGAACTCGAGGGGCCGGGCTCGATCAACCTCGTCGGGCCGTTGACGGCGCTCGCCGACAATGCGCAGCGCTGGGTGTTCGATCCGGTGGCCCGTGCACAGGCGACCGGCGAGGAAGAGCGGAGCACGATGTTCCACGATTCGTCTGCGATGCCGGGACTGCCCGGCCTGTCGTCGTCGACCATCGCGGCCGAGGGATTACGCTGGCTCGAGCGGGCAGCCGAGCTTGCAAGCGCCGGACCGGAACCGTCACCGCCGCTGGTCGCAGCCGTCCGCACGCAGCTCGGCGACTGGTTCCAGGCGCGCCTCGAACTCGATCGCGCGCGACCGCACTATCTGCAGGCCTGGCACGCTGCGACGCAGGCCGCACCAGCTGACGGTCGCCCGCTGCAGGAGCAGATCTTCGGTGCTCCGGTGCTATTGCAGTACCGACCGGTGGAGGGCTGGGACCGCTATGCGCAGCGACCGGCCGACGAGGCGGAACGCCGCCGCGTCGAACTCGAGTTGACGGTCGATGAGCAGGGCCGCGTACAGGACGTCAAGGTGGTGTCGGATGCCGGGGACGCGCGGTTCGCGGCGCGGACCGTGCAGTCGATCGAGGCGGCGCGCTATCGGCCGCGGTTCTCGGACGGCGAGCCGGTCGCGACCAGTGGAGTGCGCTTCCTGCAGCCCGTGTTCGTGCTGCTCGACGAGGCTGAAGAACAGGCACCTCCGCCGCCTGAGCCGGCGGCCGGTCAGGGAACCGGCTGAAGCTCCGGCGCCGCGGTGGCGGGCGCCCCGGCTTCGATCAACCCGCGCACGATCGCCTGCTCGCGAAACTCGACCGCGAGCTTCGTGCCGGCGTCGCGCATCGCGAGCGCAGTCGCCCGTTGCAGCGCAGCCTTGCCCTGGGTCGGCAGGCCCAAGCTCGGCTCGGCGCCGTAACCCGTGAACGTCCAGGAATCGATCAGTTCGCCGGAGAGGCGGTACGCGTTGACGCGGTACTTGAGGCTCACCGCGTACAACGACGTGCCCGTGTCCGCCGGCGTGATGAACGAGAATTCCTCGAGCACCGGCTCGAAGACGCCGCGCATCTCCGGATCGATCGCTGCGCCCCCGGCGACGGACGGGACCGGCACGGCCCGCGTGAACATGGCCGTGAGCAGCCGCAGGAAGCCGGCGGTCTGCGCCTTGCCGACGGCGATCTCGATGTCGCCCCCGTCGCGCTCCTCGCGGTGCACCTGGTCGCGGAACTCCGGCGTGATGTGCACGCCGACGACGATCGGGATCTGGGTGATCAGCGGCGCCGGAATCACGGTCTGCGCTTCGAATTGCGTCGTACCGCAGCCGCCGAGCAGTGCCAGCAGGGCCGCGGCCCCGGCGCGTGCAGTCGCGCGACGTGCGCGCCGCCGTCGCCCCGGACGCTGGTCTTCGTTCAGTTCGGACATCGTGGGAATCGTCGCACGTTCCCGATCAGCGGCGATAGCTCGAGGGCTCGTTCAAGCCGACGAACGTGCCGCCATTGCGATCGCAGAGGATCCGCATCAACGACGCGAAGCGGATGCTGGTGTACTGCGGCGCGTCGGGGCGCACCGGGAAACCGATCGCGTGGATGCGTACGCGCCGGCGACCAGTCTTGTCCTCGCGGTTCATCACGTCCACCGCGCGCACCACCGAGTCGATCGACGGACCCGTGAACTCGTCGCCCAGCACGTAGAGGCTGATCCTGAGGCCGGTCGAGTAGTAGGTGCGAATCGCCTCGACGATGCCCTCGACCGGGCTCGAGTTGCTGAACGGGAACCAGCTGCGCAAGCGGTCGAGCGCGATCTTGCGCTGCCCGGGCGTGTCCGGCAGCCAGCGGCCGCGGTAGGACGGGAACATGTAGCCACCCTCGTCGCTCATCACCTGCCAGCCCTTCACGGTGGGATGCGCATTGAGGACTTCCTGCATCGTGCGCAGCATCTGCGGCCACGCGTAGTTCGCCATGCTGCCCGAGGTATCGATGATGAAGATGATGTATTCGCTGTCCACCGGCACGCCGCCGACCGCACTGTCGCTGCGGCGCTGGAACTGCGCGCCGAGCAGCCGCTTCATCTCCTCGGTGAGCTCCTGCTGGGCCGAGACCAGCCGGCCCTCGATCTCGTTGGCGACCTCGGAATCCTTGCGCGACGACTCGTACTGTCCGCGCAGTGCGCTCAGGTCGCCACGCAGCCGCGCGATCTTCTGCTGCTCCTCGGAGAGCTGCTCGCGCCGCGAGGTGAGCTCGCGATTGAGCACGGTGCTCGTGCCGCGGATCTCCTCCAGCTGCTGTTGCAGGTCGAGCAGCCGTCCCTGCAGATCCTCGCGCGACTTCTCGAACACGATCGGCTCGCCGACCTCGGTGAGCACCAGCAGCAGGATCACCGCTCCAAACCCACAGCAGATCGCATCGAGGAACGAGAGGCTGAAGACCTCGATGTCGCGCCGCCCGAGCCGCGAGCGCTTCATGGCCAGTCCCGCGCAGGGCTGAGAAAGGAGCCGTTGCTGCGACGGGCCAGCGTCCAGTAGGCACCCGGGGCCAGCGGATCACCCTCCATCGGCAGCAGGATCACGTTGACCGGCACGCCTGAGGGCAATTTGGCGATCGCCCGCTCGAACAGCCGCAGCCGCGCCTCGCCGTCCACGGTCTTGCGCACCGGAGGTGGCCCGGCGCCCTGCGTCGGCAAGCCGTCGGTGACGATGATGATGTTGTCCGGCCGCGGCGCCAGGGCCGCCGCCGCGGTGAATGCATTCTCGAGGCTCGTCCCATCCTGCGGCACGACCTTGCGTAGCGCCTGCAGCGCGTCGTTCAGGGCGCTTGCATCCCCGGCGTCCAGCCATTTGCCGTCGCTGCCAGCCACCAGCGCTTTCGCCCGGGTGTTGAACGCGTATGCCTGGAACTTCGCTTTGCCGGGCAGCTGAGACGTGAGCCAGTCCACCGTCGCGACCGTACGGCGCCACTTTCCCGCCGCCATGCGTCGCACTTCCGGCATGTTGCGCAACCGGATCACGTTCACCACCGAGTCGTCCATCATGCTCGCGGAGACGTCGACGAGGATCAGGATGCGCTCGCCGCCGACCTTGAGACCCGTCAGGTACTGGCGATCCCCGCTGCCGACGAAGCCCTTGATCCGATTGCCGGGCTGCCCCGGGGCCGGCGTGCCTGCGCTCAGGCGACGCGTGCCCTCCTCGAGCGATTTCAGGTCCTGCTTCAGCCGCTCGATCGCCTCGCGCCGCGACAGCGTGTCCTTCTCCGCCTCGGCGAGCTGCTGTATCAGCCGCTCCTTCTCCTCGATGATGCGTGCCGCGAGCCCCTCGGCCGGCACCGCCTCGTCGGTGCTCTCGAGCGAATTGCGCAGCTCCACCAGGTCCTTGTAGCCCTCGAGCACCTGCTCCTCGAGAAGATCGACCTCCGCCTGCAGGTCGTCGTTGCGCTCCTGCCGCTGCACGCCGGCCTGCGCGGCGATGATGGTGTAGAACAGCACGATCGCACCGAACCCGCACGCGATCACGTCCAGGAACGAGAGGCTGAAGACCTCGGCCTTACGGCGCGCCATCGCCGTCCACCACGCGGACCAGCTCGCATTCGACGCCCGGGCTGCCGATGCGCAATCGATCGCCAACGCGCAACGGGACCCGGCCGCGCACTCGCTCGTCGTTCACCAGCGTGCCGTAGGTGCTGAGATCCTCGAGCCAGACGCCATCGTCACCGCTCGTGAGCGTGCAGTGCTGGCGGGAGATGCCGGGGCCCGCGTCGACGGCAAGGGCTCGCAATCCGGCCGGCACCGCGGACCCGATCGTGAGTGGTTCGCGGCGGATCGCCCACGCACGGCTCTGCAGCACGACGTGGGTCGGACGGGCCTCGACGGGCACCGCTGCCGCGGCGGGCGTGGCCGCCTGTGCCGGGCTGCTGCGCAGCGGCACGGGCAGCCGCTGCACGAGCACGACTGCACCCGGGTCACGCCGCAACGTGCGCTCGTAGGCGAGCGCGCCGAGCGCTGCCGCTCCGCGCGGCAGCCGCGTCACCTCGCAGTCACGCAATTCGGCGAGGCGCTCGGCGAAGCCGGGCAACCCCGCCAGGCGGTGCGAGAGCCGCAGGTGCAGTCGCCCGCCCGCAGGCCGGGCCCGCTGCAAAACCTGCGCGAGGCCGTCGTAGATGCGGGTCGCGGCCGCCACAAACTCCTCGCGCGCCAGCTCGACGGAATGCACGACGCCACCCGCCTGCATCTCGAGCGTGACCGTCGGGGCGCGCTCGAGCATCGCGAGCCACCCCGGCAAGCCGTCCCACAGGTGCTGCTCGTTGGCCGCCTCGTGCAGCGGGTCGAAGCGCGTCTTGCGCACGAACGCCGCGGCGATCCGGTCGAGCCAGGCCTGCTGCAGCGCGAGCCAGCCGTGCTGCGGCAGCAACTCGTAGCGCGTGCGGCGCAGCTCGCCGCCGTGGTCGAGCACGGTCAGGACCGCACGGTGCAGCGCCAGCTCGAGTTGCAGCACCGCCTCCGGCGCCGGCTCGAGCGACGCCGCGGCGAGGCCCGCGTCCACCAGGCCGACCGTCTCGAACCCCGCCTCGCGCGCCACCCCGAGCAGCACGGCCAGCTGTTCGCGCGTGTACCACGCGGGGACCGCGATCAGCAGCTGCCGATCGGTCGCGGGCAGCGTGCTGGCGAGCGCCGCGAGCTGCGCGTAGGCCATCTCCGCGTGCGTCTTCGCAGCCGGCATCGGCCGCGCCAGCGGGGCCGTGCCGAGGTCCTGCCAGTAGCGCGACTCGGCGTAGAGCGGCTTCAACCGCGCGCGGCGCATCGCGGCCGCGCCGGTCTCGGCTGTGCTGCCGTCGAGCATCGCAAAGCCGGGCTCCTCCGCGAGCAGTTCCCCGTCGCGGGCGAGCACGAGGCCGACGTCATTGATCTCGAGCGCGAGCGTCATCGGCGGTCAGCGCACCTGCATGTGGCGGATCAGGTACTGGTCGAGGTAGGTCTCGCTGTCGAGCACCAGCCGCTCCTGCGCGAGCTGCAGCTGGTGCAGCAGGAACATGATCACGATGCTGATCAGCAGCGCGATCAGCGTCGAGTTGAAGGCGGTGCCGAGGCCCGCCGTCACGCCGGAGACGTCGCCCGACACGGCCTTGTGGGCCTCGCCGAGCGCGTCGCCGATGCCGCGCACGGTGCCGATGAAGCCGATCGCCGGGATGGCCCAGGCGACGTAGCGCAGCATCGAGAGCTCGGAATCGAGCCGGTCGGCCTCCGCCTCGCAGACGCCGCGCGCCGCCTCGGACACGTCCTGCACGTTGCGCGTCGCCCCGAAGCGGTACAGCGACACCAGCAGCGCCCGCGGCAGCAGGCACTGCGCCTCCGCCGGCGGCAGCGCCTCGAGCTGGCGGGCGTGCTCGCGCACGTCCTCGGGCAGGATCCGCATGCCCTCCGGCACGTGGATCAGGTCGCGCGACAGCAGCTCACGCTCGCGGCGGGTCTGCCACGCCTTGTAGCCGATGATCGCGACGGCCCAAAGCGCGAGGATGATCGCAGCCTCCTGCTCCCAGTCCTTGAGTACCACGTACACCGACCGCTCGGCGACGAACTCCGGATCGTTCAGCATCGCGGCGCGCTGCTCCGCGAGCACCGCGGTCGCCTGCGGCCGCACCACGGTCACGTACACGGCGTGAACGGCGATCGCGATGATGATGAACGCGAACAGGCTGTAGAGCAGCTCGTTCGGCGCGCGCGTCTTGAATCGGGCCATGCCGCGGTTCTCCGGCTCAGATGTCGATGGGGAAGGACACGTCGAAATCGGCGCGCACTTTCTCGGTGGGTTCGAAACGGTTCGGCGAGGGTCCCTTCGGCGTCGGCGCCTTCTCGGTCGCGTCGGCCTCCGCAGCCGGCGGCGGCTTCACCGCCGGATCCTTCGCAGCCTCCACAACCTCTGTGCCCTCTGTGCCCTCTGTGGTTGCCTCCGCTTCCACTTCCGGCGGTTCCTGCGCGCGCAGCACGCCCGCAACGGCCAGCCCGCCGCCGAGCAACAGCAGCGCCAGCCGCAAGCTGCGGCTACTGCGCGTAACGCGCGATGCGGAAGCCGAGGTCATTGCGTTTGCCGTCCCCGTAGTCACGATAGGCGGCCCGCAGCTCGGTCACGCCGGAATGCTGCCAGCTCGAGCCGCGGATCACGCGCACGGTACCGGCGCCGCCAGCCGCGGGATCCACGGCGACGGCCGAGGCGGGCGGCTGCACAGTGTAGAGGTCGTGCGTCCACTCCGCGACGTTGCCGCCCATGTCGTGGAAGCCGAGGGGGTTGGCCGCGAAGCTGCCGACGGGCGCGGTGGCCGCGTGACCGTCGTCGAAGTCTTCGAGCACCTGCGCCACCAGGGGCTGGGCCTTGCGATCGGCGAAGTTGCCCGCGCCCGGTGGCACGGGCAGCGTATCGCCCCAAGGATACTTGCGCAGCGCAGCGCCGCCGGACCAGCGCGCGACCCACTCCCATTCCGCCTCGGTCGGCAGCCGGTAACCGTTCGTGGCCGGCACGACCGGCGCCAGCCGGCCGCCTTGTTGCGCGTAGGCCGGCTCGAGGCCGTCCTGCTGGCTCAGCCAGTTCGCATAGGCCGCGGCATCCTGCCAGCTGACGTTGACCACCGGTTGCCGGTCCAGATCGAGCGTGCTCTGCAGGATGAAGCCGGAGCGGTGTGAAGGGCGGAACTGCCGGAACTCCGCATTCGTGACCTCGCGCGGCGACAGGTAGAAGCGCCGCTCGAGCCGGACCGGACGCTGCGCCTCGTTGGCCCGGCGCCCGGCCTCGCGTCGCGGACTGCCCATCGTGAACTCGCCGGCCGGCACGAGCTTGAGCTCCTGCCCGGCCTTCGCTCGCAACGTCGGCGGCAGGCCGACGATCGCCGGCGCAGGGGGCGTGGCTCCGGGGGCCGATGCGGTCGGTTCCGTCATCGCGGCTGCCCCCGTATCGCGCGACACGCCCTCGAGCAAGGTCACGTCGATCCGCTGCGGCAGGCCCGGGCGCGGTGTGACTGTCACCTTGTGCGGCGCGTATCCGCTGCGGCGGATCTCGATCACGTGTGCCGTCGCGGGCAAGCTCAGCGTCTGGCTGGCCGCGCCGCGCGCGGCGCCGTCGACGAAGAGCTGCGCATCCGTCGGATTCGCCCGGACGATCACCTCGCCGAGGATCGGCACCAGCTTGAACTCGGCGACCTCGCGGCCGCCGGCTGCGACGGTGATCTCGCGCTCCGCGGCTTCGTAACCGTCGCGCAACACGCTGACCGGCTGAGCGATGCCGGGGCGCACGTCGATCTCGAGCGGCGTGCGACCGCGGTACGCGCCGCCCACGGTCACGTTCGCGCCCGATGGCGAACTGCGCACCACGAGCCGGCCGTCCGGCAGGCCGAGTTGCACGGGCCCAAGCGTGAGCGGCTGGTTCGCCTGCACCTGCACGTCGCTGATCCACGGCTTGAAGCCTTCGCGCCGCAGCTCGACGCGATGCGAGCCCGCCAGCAATTCCAGCTGCAACGGCGTGCGGCCGCGCGGCTCGCCACCGACGCGCACCTCGGCGTCGGCGGGTTCCGTTGCGATCGAGACCACGCTCCAGGCCGGCGTGAGCTGCGGCTCGAGCTTCTGCGTGCGGCCGAGACCCTCGATCTCGACCTCGGTGGAAAAATCGAGGTAGCGCTCCGTGTCGATTGCAAGTGCGTGCTTGCCCGCCGGCAGTTCGAAGACGCCGGGCGCCTCGCCCGCCGCACGGCCGTCGATCACGACCTGCCCCGTCACGGGCAGCACGATCTCGAGCCGACCGGGCAACGGCACGAGCTTGTACGCAAGACGCTGATTGCGTTCTTTCGAGATCTCGACCGCGACGCGCAGCGGTGCGTAGCCCTCGTGCTCGGCCTCGAGCCTGTAGGCGCCGGGCCGCAGCAGGTGGTTCGTTCCCAGGCGCAACCCAGGCCAGCCGCCCGCGAAGCGCAACTGTTGCGGCGCCGGATCGATCGCGACCTGCACCGGGACCGAAGTGAACACGACCGCCGCCACCGCGGCGAGAGCCACCAGCGACACGACAATGCCGATTCGCCGCCACGGCCAAGGCCGCTCCGCCTCGACCTCGGCTTCGACCGAGCCGCGAAACGCTACGGGCTCGATGCGCTCGTCCTCGTCCAGCCCGGTGCCGGCGATGGCCGCAGAGGCTTCGACCGCTGGCGGTGCGGTCACATTGCCCGCGGCGCCCGCCACCACCTCGAGCACGCGCCGGCCGTCGTCCAGGCGCAGCTTCAGCCGGCCGCCGCCGACATCGAGCACGTCACCGCTGCGCAACCAGGCCGAGTCCGCGATGCGGGCGCCGTTGTGCAACACTTGCGCGTCCGCGCTCGCGGGCTGCACGAAGAGCTGGCCGTCGTGCTGCGCGAGCCAGGCTTGAATGCCGCCGGACCCGGGCAGCATCACCTGGGCCCCGTCGCCGCCGAGCGAGAGCGGAAACTCCGCAGCGCCGACGACACGTTCGCCGAGCGGCTCGCGCAGGATCAGGTCGACGCTCAAATGGGCTCCTCGCAGCGGATCACCAGCGTCGGCGCGGCGCTGCCGGGCAGCAGAGTGAGCTCGCGGCGCACGTCGCGGTACCCCGGGCGCACGCCGACGACGGTGTACCGTCCCGGCAGCAGTTCCATGTCCTTGTGCTCGAAGGCGCCGAGGCGCCCGACGCGATAGATCGTGACTTCGGTCTGGTTGTCGGAGGCGAGCGCGACGCGCACCGGTTTTTCCGCCCCTGCGATCAGGCGCTCCACGGCCGCAACCTGGTCCGTCAGGACGGGACCCGGGGTTGCGATTCCCTTCGCACGCTGCACAGCCGTGCGCGCTACGCTGCGGACCTCGGGTGAGAACAGCCGCTCCGGGCGTTCGAGGTAGGTGCTCAGTTCGCCGTCGAGCATCGCGCGCGGCTCGGCCCGCTCGACGCCCTGTTGCGCAGCGAGCAGGTTGCGATCGATGTCGAGCGCCTTGCGATACTCGGTCAGCGCGACCGACCAGCGCTCGGCCCGCTCGGCCTGCTCGGCGGCCGCGAGGTGGGCGCCGATCGACTGGTCGCCGACGGCCCGCTCGACTTGCGCCAGGCCGTCGACGACCTCCGGCGCGCCAGGCCGGATGCGACCCGCGCGCTCGAAGGCAGCCTTTGCAGCTGCGAAGTCCTTGCGCGCGAGACCGCCCAGTCCCTGCGAGATGGCGGCGGCAAAAGCGGCACCGGACGCCTGCGATTGCACGCGAGACAGTCCTGCGCGAGCGGCCGACGTGTCGCGATCCAGCTGCAGCGCCTTGCGGTAAGCCGCCTCCGCCTCGGTGGAATTTCCGCTGCGCTCGAGGGCCTCGCCCTCCGCGAGCAGGCGTTTCACTTCGACGATCGTGGCCGCGCGCTCCAGGCCGCGCTTCGCGGGCGCATTCGTCGGCTCGATCTGCAGCGCCAGCCCGAATTGCCGACGGGACTCCGCCTCGTCACCGGCATCGAGCGCTGCGGCACCGGCGGCGAGCGCGTCCTTCAGGCGTGAGATCGAGAGCTCGGCGACGGCCTGCAGGTCTGCTTCGGCCGCGCGCAGGCTTTCGATCGCCTTTGGGTACTCTCTCTGCGCCGCCGCGGCATCGCCGTCGGCGAGCTTGCGCGCCGCACTCGCGAATGCCTCGCGACCCCAGGCGCCCGCGCCGCGCACTTCGAGATCCTCGTAACGGCGAGCGAGCTCGGCCCGTGTGTCATCGAAGACCTGCTTCGCCTCCGCGAGTTGCCGCAAGTCGGGCGCCGCCGTGGCCGCGGGCCCGGTCTGCGCGGCGGCGACCGGCGCCGTCTTGATCTTCGCGGACCCAGCGTCGCGTTCGACCCAGTCCGGCAGCACGAAAACGACGAAGCCCGCCGCCAGTGCCAGAAATGCCAGGCTGCCCGCGACCAACCCGCGGCGAAAGCCCTGCGAGCGCAGCTGGTCGGGCGTCGGTCCCGCCGCAACCGGTCGACGCCATTGCGGATCGATCGCGCCGTCTGCAGTCGACGGTGGTCGCAACGTGACGCTCGCTGCAGGCGCTCGCGTCGGCTCCTGTCCGAGACCCTGCGCCATGGCTCCGAGTTCGGCGGCGACGCCGGCCATTGCGCGCGGCCGATCCTCCGGTCGCTTGGCGAGGCAACGCAGCACGAGTTGCGCAAGCGGCTCGGGCACGGCGTGTCGCGGGGCCATCGCCGCGGGTGCCTCGGTCCGCACGCGCTCCGGCCGCGCGTCCGGATAGAAGGGTGGATAGCCCGTCGCGAGTTCGTAGGCCAGCACGCCGAGCGCATAGACGTCGTCGCTCTCCGCGGGTGCGTCGCCGTCGAGTTGCTGCGGGCTCATCGAGAACGGGGAACCTCCCGTTGGCGCATCCCGCGCGCCGACGGCCGCAGCCAGGTCGAAGTCCGCGAGCAAGGCCTCGCCACGCTCCGTCAGCAGCACGTTCGAGGTCTTCAGGTCGCGATGCACGATGCCGTGTGCATGCAGTGCCGCCACGCCGTCTGCGACCCCGGCGAGCGACGGCAACCACTCGCGCCACGGCCGTCCGCGCAGGCGCGCAAGATCGCCCGTCGCGACGTGCGCGAACACGGCGAAGGCGGGATCGCCGTCGTGGACGGCCTCGCAAGGCTGCACGTTCCGATGCCGGATCTGCCGTTGCAGTGCCGTCGTCGCGAGGAAGCGCGCGCGGTCACCAGTCGACGCGGCGGGCAGCACCTTGAGCACGACATCCGTGCCCGTCTCCGCATCGCGGGCCAGCCAGACCTGCGTCGTGCGGCCCTCGCCGAGCTTGCGCAGCAGGCGGTATCGCGCAGCCAGAATCTGCCCGCTCTCGAGCATGGTGCCTGCCCCGGCGCGGACTCAGGGAGTCCCGGGCGGCGGCGCGGCGCCAGCCGCTGCGATGCCGGGCGCGGCAGGCATCCCGGTCTCGTCTTCGTACAATTCGCGCAGCAACTGCCGCCACTCGGCGTACTGCTGCTCCGCGGAACCCTTGAGCTGCAGCGTGCGCCCTTCGACGTCGACGACCATCGGCTGCACTTCGGACTGGAACGAATCGCCGAGCTGCTTCAACGACTCAGCGTGGACCTTGACCTCCGCGCGCTTGTCGAAGCCGCTCTTGAATGCGTACATGCCGCCGAGCACGGCGGCCGTCGCAGCCGCCGACCCGGCGCTGCTGTTGGTTTCCTGGCCCGCCATGATGCCGCCCACGACCGCGACCGCGCCGAGGACCTGCCGCGTCAGCGCTTCGCGCTTCGCCTGCGATTCGGCCTCGAGTTCCTCGTGGTTGTACTTGCGCCAGTTGGTGTAGGGGTCGTCGACGCCGTCCGCGAAGCTGGCGTAGTACTCATTCAAGGTGTCTACCAGCGCATAGTCGCGCTCCCGGACGCGCTGCATGCGCTGCACCACCGGATCGTCCTCGGCCGGCAGCCGCGCCGGCGCGTAAAGGCCCTTGCGATCCTTCGTCAGGTAGCCATTGAACGCGTACGGCGCGAGATCCGCGGCGAAGCGCAGGTCGGACACCTGGCGCAGTTGCACCCGCTGCTCGCGGGTGAGTTCGCGCCGCGCCGCAAGCAGGTCATTCGCGAGTGTGTTGTAGACGTTCTCGAACGGATCGCGCGGCTTCGCGACCACGTCCTTGTACGCGCGCGTGTCGGCCTGTCCCTCGTAGGTCTTGCGCAGCCAGGTCCGGCCGGCCGCGTCGGTCACGACCACGTCGAGCCGCAACTCCCGACCGTCCGATTCGATGATCGTGCCGTCGATGAAGACGTCCATGCCCGTGCCGCTCGGGCGGCAGCACGCGCACCTGGCCCCACTGTCCGGTGCCCTCGAGCGTGTCGCGGATCAGCACCGGGATGTAACGCGACTCGGCCTTGCGCACGTCCGGGAAGATGCGGCGCTTCTCGCGCTCCTGCTCGCTTTCGGGCACGTTCGGGTCGAACAGTCGAACACCGACGTCGAGCAACTCGTCCTGGGCCACCTCGGTGGTGGCCCGCTCGGCCATGATGCGCGGCATGGGCCGCTGGTCCTGCACCACGCAGCCGGACAGCAGCAGCGCGGCCAGCGCCATCGAAAACAGCGCCGGTGCCTTGCGCTTCGCTCGTTTGACTGGGTTCACGTCGTGCTCTTCTTGTACTGCCGGTACTCTTCCCAGAGTCGCTCGCGCAGCTCCGGGTCCGTTTCCTTCATCGCGGCTTCGCGCAACTGGCGCGCGACGATGTCGTCGTCCCGACCGTCGGGAATATCGGCCGGCACGGTATTGGGACCCGAGCCGCCCGCGGTTCCGCCACCCACGCCGCCTCCGCCGCCCTGCTCGCCCGACTGCTGCCCGCCGGACTCGCCGCGACCACCAGGCACACCGGGGTAGCCCGACTCATCGCCCGCCTCTCCGGCCTCGCCGGCGCCCTCCTCGCCCGATTCGCCGCCGGACCCGGATTCGGCCTCGCCGCCCGCGCCCGTGCCCCGCCCGGCGCTGAACCACCGCGGGACGCGCGCTCCTGCGAGACGGTCTCCTGCTCCTTGCGCATCCGCTCGTCGAACACCGCAAAGGTCTCGTCGAACCGCCGGTCGATCTGCGCCCGGCGATCTTCGGCGGTTGCCGGACCACCGCCCGCGCCGCTCCCGGCCGGGCGCCCGCCCGGCGCAGTGCCGCCGGAACTACCCTGGCTGCCCGTGCTGCCAGCACTGCCCGCCGATCCTGGAGACCCTGCAGAGCCGGGGGAGCCTTGGGGGCCGGTGGATCCCGGTGCTCCGGCCGGGCTGCCAGATTGAGTCGACGGCGCCGCGCCGGCCTGACCGCCGCCTTCGCTGCCACTGCCACCCTCGCCGGCACCCTCGGCACTGCCTTCAGCCCCCTGGCCCCCCGGTGCGGTCCCCTGGCCGGCCGCTTCCGCACCTTCGCCACCCGGGGCACCCGCGGAACCCGGCTGCGAGCCCTGGCCCGACTGCGCGGACGGAGCCGGCTGCGGCCAGCTCGGTGGCGAGGGTTGGCCGGCCGAGCCGCTCGTCTCGCCCGAGGGCGACTCGGAACCCTGCGACGGTGCACCACCTTGCGATGGCGAGCCGCCCGGCGAGCCCGGGCTGCCGCTGGAACTCGGCGGCGATGACTGGCTCGGCGGCGCTGGCGGTGACGACGAGGATGACGTATCGCTGGTCGTGGCGCAGCCGCCCGCAACCGTGGCGCAAGCCAGCGCCAACACGATCCGCAATGAAACCAAGCCTCGCATCGCTGTTTTCTCCGTCGACGGGGCGCACCCTGCCAAGGCCCCGGACGCCCGTTCCATTACTTCGATCTGCCCGAGGGGTCAGTGGTTCAACGCGACCCGCCGGAGCCGCCCGCGGCCGCCCCGCCACCCACGAGGTCGGCGCCGCCCAGGAACGAGCGCAGCTGCTCGGCGAGCCGGTTGCAGGCCGTGCGCTGCACCGGCGCGATGATCGGGATCGGCGCCACGGCGCCGATCAGCACCGAGGTGCCGGTGACGTCGGTGCTGACGGAGCCGAGTTCGCTGCCGGTCTGCATGTCCCAGACCGAGGCGACGTAGCCGGACTGCTTCTCCCACCAGCCGAGGCCGATACAGCCCGCGCCGCCGGGGCCCGCGCCGCAGGCAATGCTGCCGCCACCGTCGGTCTTGCGGGTCTGGCCGTCCAGCCAGACGACGTAGCGGACGCCGATCTGCGCCAGGCGCTCGACGACGCCGGGACGCTCGAGCAGCACGCGAAGCCCGTCCGCGTTCGCGGGCGCGGTGCTGGGCTCGAACCACGGGAACAGCGCGTCGGTGAACTCCTGCTCGCCGTAGATCTTGAAGGGCACCGCGTTCTTCGCCTTCGAGATCTTGGCCGACTGTCCCTGTTCCGGATGGACCAGCTCGCCGCCGAGGTTCTCCTGCAGGCAGTCGATGAACTTCTCCTCGGTGCCGATGCCCTCGAGCTGCGGCTTCTTGAGGACGACGATGGATTCGTCCGCCTGGATCGCCGAGGCGACCTGGCGCGTCTCCTCGACTTTCGAGGTCATGCAGCCGGTGCCGAGCACGGCCACGGCGGCGACGCCGGCGAGCGCGCTCCAGCGGCCCTGCCCGGCGCGAAACGGTCGCGACGAACTGCGATGCGGTGTCATGCGGTCATCCGTTTCCAGGCACGTCCGAGTATACGTCAACGCTACCGGCGCAAACGGTTGACGCAACCCGCGAAATTCAGCTGAAAAAATCAGCCTGGCGGGGCGCCGTGGGGTCGCGGAGGAACGCGCCCGAATCAAGGTGGACGATCCGGGACGAATCGAGGCCGGACCGACGGCAGGCGGCGGCAAACCGGGCCGACAGCAGCTGCGCATAGTGTCCCTCGCCGCGCATCCGGTGCCCGAACCGAGGATCGTTCAGCCGGCCGCCGCGCATGTCCCGGATCAGCCCGAGGACGCGCCCGGCACGCAGCGGGTAATGCTCGCGCAGCCAGGCCTCGAACAGGTTCGCGACCTCGCCCGGCAGGCGCAGCGGCATGAAACCCGCGCGCGTCGCGCCGTGCCCGGCGGCCGCGTCGAGCAAGGCCTCGATCTCGTGATCGTTCAGCGCTGGAATCACCGGGGCCATCATCGCGGTGACCGGCACACCGGCGGCCGCAAGCCCCGCAATGACGCGTAGCCGCGCGCGGGGTGACGCCGCTCGTGGCTCGAGGGCGCGCTTCAGCTCGTCGTCGAGCGTGGTCAGGCTGACGACCACCGAGACCAGGCGTCGCGACGCGAGGTCCGCGAGCAGGTCGAGGTCGCGGAGGATCAGCGCGCCCTTGGTGACGATCGTGACCGGATGCCGGTGCGCGAGCAGCACCTCGAGCAGCTGCCGGGTCGTCCGGTGCTCGCGTTCGGCCGGCTGGTAGGGATCGGTATTGGCGCCGAGATTGATCGGCTTGCAGACGTAACCGGGTGCGGAGATCTCCCGCTCGAGCAGCTGCGCGAGCCCCGGCTTGTGGAACAGCCGCGTCTCGAAATCGAGCCCGGGGCCGAGGTTCCAGTACGAGTGCGAGGGCCGGGCGAAGCAATAGATGCAGCCGTGCTCGCAGCCCTGGTACGGATTGACGGACTGGTCGAAGGGGACGTCGGGCGAAGCGTTGCGCGTGATCGCGTGCCGCGGCCGGTCGGCCGTCAGGGTCGTCTCGGCGCGGCGCGGCGGTTCGTCCAGCGCGCCCCAGCCGTCGTCCGTCGCCTCGAGGCGAGCGGCCTCGAAGCGTCCGGCCGGATTGGACACCGCGCCGCGCCCACGTTCGACCCAATGGCGGTCTGCCCGTCGCATGCCCGGAGAATACTGTACATTCGTACAGCTTTCACGTGTCCCCGCCCGGGAACCGCTCGAGTCGCCAGAGCTCGGGGAAGCGGCGGGCCCAGACCCCGGCCACGAGCAGCGTGGCGCAGCCGCCGATCACGACGGACGGCACGACGCCGAACCACGCTGCAGTCACGCCGGATTCGAATTCGCCCAGCTCGTTCGACGCACCGATGAACACGGCATTGACCGCGCTCACGCGACCCCGGATCTCGTCCGGCGTCTCGAGCTGCACCAGCAGGTGGCGGATGTAGACGCTGACCATGTCACCGGCACCCATGACGACCAGGGCGGCCAGCGACAACCAGAAGATCGTCGAGAGCCCGAAGATCAACGTGGCGAACCCGAACACGAAGACGCCGCCGAACATCCACTGGCCGACCCGCTGCCGGATCGGCAGGACACCGAGCGCGATGCCGCAGACGGCCGCGCCGATGCCCGGGGCCGTGCGCAGCCAGCCGAGCCCGCTCGGGCCCACGTGCAGCACGTCGGCCGCGTAGACCGGCAGCAAAGCCGTGGCGCCGCCGAACAGCACCGCGAACAGGTCGAGCGAGATCGCCCCGAGCACGAGCCGTCGCGAACGCACGAAGCGCAGGCCCGACAGCAGGGCTTCCCAGCCGGGCGGCTCGGCGGTGCGCGACGCGTCGACGCCGCCGCGACGAATGCCGAGCACCATCGCGACGGCGATCGCGAGCAGTACCGCGACGCTCGCGTAGACCGTCGGCGCGCCGAGCAGGTAGACGAAGCCGCCGAGCGCCGGGCCCGCGATCGTCGCGACTTGCCAGGTGGACGAATTGAGCGCCACGGCGGTGCCGAACTGCTCGCGCGGGACCAGGTTCGGCAGCAGCGACTGGCCCGCCGGCATCGCAAAGGCGCGCGCCATGCCGAACAGCACCATGACCGCGAAGACCGGGCGGGCGGAACCGAAGCCGCGCAACGCAAGCCCGAGCAACAGCAGCGCGCACAGGCACTCGAGCGCGAAACACGCGGCGAGGATGCGCCGGCGGTCACGGCTGTCGGCCACGTGGCCGGCCGGCAGGATCAGCAGCACGAATGGCAGGAACTGCGACAGCCCGATCAGCCCGAGGTCGAGTGGATCGCGCGTGGTCTCGTAGACCTGCCACCCGACCGCCACCGTCTGCATCTGCACGGCCAGCGTCGCCAGGAAGCGCGCGCCCAGGAAAAAGGTGAAGTCGCGATTGCGCAGCACGGCGCGGCGCGGGTCGGTCGGCGCGTTCATGCAGCCGCGCGGCGGATGATTGGCTCCATCGGTCGTGGCAGGATAGCGCGCTCGGGCCCGGCCCCGACACCACGGAGACGACGATGCGATCACTGCCCCGAAGCCTTGGCCTGCTGCTGACCGCGCTGCTGGCGCTCGCCGTCCCGGCCCAGGCCGCACCCGCGCAGCCGGCGGCGGCCGATGCCCGTTTCGAGGCGCTCGGCGCACGCTTCGTTGCCGAATTCGGCCGCTACTCGCCCGTCGATGCGACGGCCCTCGGCGACCACCGCTTCGACGGCGATCTGGACGACTTCAGTGCGGCCGGCCGCGCGCAGGGCGCGGCCTGGGTGCGCCGGCTGCTCGGCGAGCTCGAAGGCATCGACCGCAGCGCGCTGTCGCGCGCCAACCAGGTCGACGCGGCGATGCTCGAGAACCAGCTGCGCTACGCGCTCTGGTCGGGAGAAACCTACCGCGACTGGTCCTGGGACCCACTCGTCTACACGCAGCTCACGGGCCAGGCGCTCTACGGCCTGCTCGCACGCGACTTCGCGCCGCTGCCGGAGCGCCTGCGCTCGCTGACGTCACGGCTCGAGAAATTGCCGCGGCTGCTCGAGCAGGCGCGCGCGAACCTGGTGCCCGAGCGCGTGCCGTCGATCCACGCGGAGACGGTCGTCAAGCAGAACCCGGGCTTGCTGAGCCTCGTCGACGGCCTCGTGGTGCCGAACCTGGGCACACTGGAGGCGGCCGACCGCGCACGGCTCGAGCGCGCGATCGAGCTCGCGCGCGCTGCCGTTCAGGAACACCAGAAGTGGCTCGAGACTGCACTGGTGCCGAAGGCACAGGGCGAGTTCCGGATCGGGCAGGAACTCTACGACGCGAAACTCGCGTTCGCGCTGATGTCGCCGCTGTCGCGCAAGGAAATCCGCGCGCGGGCGGAAGTCGGAGGTGACGCGGGTGCGCGGCGAGATGTACGACGTGGCGCGCAACGTGCTCGCGGGCCGCGAGGGCGCGCCGGCACTGCCCGAGCAGCCCACGGCGGCCGAGCAGCAGGCCGCGATCGCCGCCGCGCTCGAGCTCGCCTATGCGGATCGCCCGGCGCGCGACGGCGTCGTCGACCTCGCCCGCAAGACGCTCGACGAAGCGACCGCGTTCGTGCGGGCGCGCAACTTCGTCACCGTGCCGGACGAGCCGCTCGAGATCATCCTGATGCCCGAGTTCCAGCGCGGCGTCGCGCTCGCTTACTGCGACCCGCCGGGCCCGCTCGACAAGGGGCAACGGACGTTCTACGCAGTGTCGCCGATACCCGGCGACTGGACCGACGCGCAGGCCGACTCGTTCCTGCGCGAGTACAACAACCGCTCGATCGCGAACCTCGGCATCCACGAGGCGATGCCGGGCCACTTCCTGCAGATCGCGCACTCGAACCGCTACCCGTCCGTGCTGCGCGCGATGCTGTTCTCCGGCCCGTTCGTCGAGGGCTGGGCCGTGTACGCGGAGCGCGTCATGCAGGAGCAGGGCTTCCGCGGCGACGACCCGCTGATGCGGCTGGTCCAGCTCAAGTGGTACCTGCGCGCCGTCACCAACGCGATCATGGACTCCGCGATCCACGTCGACGGGATGACGCGCGACGAGGCGATGCAGCTGATGACCGTGACGGGCTTCCAGGAGGAACGCGAAGCCGCCGGCAAGTGGGTGCGCGCGCAACTCACGTCGGCGCAGCTCTCGACGTATTTCGTCGGCTATCTCGAGCACGCCGACCTGCGCGCCGAGGCCGAGCGCCGCGGCGGCGAGCGCTTCGACCTCAAGGCGTTCCACGACCAGGTGCTGTCGTTCGGCTCGCCACCGGTGCGTTTCGTGCGGGCGCTGATGTTCGACGAGCCGATCCGCTGAGCCGGCGGTTCCGTTCAGCGGAACCGCTCGTTGATGTTGTTGACCAGATCGCGGGAGTGGTCCTTGACCCTGCGCAACCAGACGCGCGCCCAGGCGAACTCCAGCCCGAGGATTGCGAGCCCGAGCGGGATCACGACGAACGCAGGACCCGGCAGCACGAGCAACGCCACGCCGATCGCCAGAACCGTGCCGCCCACGATCGCCACCGCGATGCGGCGGGCCCAGCGATAGGTCAGCGGTGCCCGACCTTCGGGACTCACGCGCGCGGCTCCACCTTGTGGGCGACGCCCGGGTCCACGACCGCAAGCTGCCGGTCGTGCACGCGCTCGAAGACGAGTTGTGCAGCGATCGCGCCGCAGCCCGCGAGGAACATGTCCCACTGCGTGTCCCAGACGTCGCCCTGCGTGCCGAGGAAAGCGGCGCTCGCTTCCTCGCTGGCGAGCGCGGTCCACCACTCGATGAGCTCGTAGGTGGCGCTGATGCCGAGCACCGTGAACAGCACGATCGTGAACAGCCACTTGCCCGGCGCGAGCGGCGACGTGCGGATCAGCAGCTCGCGGATGATGATCGCCGGGCCGAAGCCCTGCATCAGGTGCCCGATGCGATCGTAGTGGTTGCGCGTGAAATCGAACCAGTCCTGGATCCAGAAACCGAGCGGTACACGCGCGTACGTGTAGTGCCCGCCCAGGATCAGGATCAGGCTGTGGATCGCGATCAGCCAGTAGACGAGCGGCGTCAGCGGGAAGCTGCGGTGGGTCGCGATCAGCAACGGCGCCGCGATCAGCACCGGCAGCACCTCGAGGAACCACGTGAGCCGGTCGTACGGGCGCAGGCCCGAGGCGACCAGCGCCAGCACGACCACGGACAGCAGCCCGGCCTTCAGGGTCCCCGAATGGCTCGTGCTCATGTTGCAGCTCCGTCCTGCGAGCCGCTCATGACCGCGACGAGACGCTGGAAGCGCGGATCGTCGCGCAGCGAGTCGAAATCCGGGTCCTGCCGGATCCAGCCGAGGTTGCCGCCGCCCTGGCGTGCGGCGCGCTCCAGCATGTCGATCGCCTTGTCGCGCTCGCCCAGCACCGCGTAGGCGCAGGCCAGGTTGTAGGCGGTACCGAACTCGTCCGGACGCGCGCGCAGCGCACGCGCCGCGAGATCGAGCGCGTGCTCGCGCCGGCCGATGATTGCAGCCGTCACCGCCCCGAGTTGCAGCGCCCGCGCATCGTCGGGATCGAGCTGCAGCTGCCGGTCGATCGCGTCCATCGCGCGCACGGCGATCTCCTGCTCGCGCGCGACGTCGCCCTGCTTGCGCAGCGCGCCGTAGTACATGCAGAGCACCTGGTAGTCGCCCGGCTGCAGCCGATCGGCCTCCGCGTACATCCGCACGGATTCGGCGATCCGCCCGATCGCGAACAGGTGCCGCGCGTAGAGATAGTGCGTGTAGTACGCGGTCGGGTTGAGGCGGATGGCCTGCTCGAAATCCTGCACGGCCGCGTCGTCCTTGCCCTCCATCGAGAGCAGGCAGGCGCGGGCCACGTAGGCCTCGGGCAGCAGCGGCTCGAGTTCCAGCGCACGGCGACTCGCCTCCATCGCTTCCTCGATCTCGGCCGGAGTCACGTTCACGCGCCACATGCCGCGCAGCGCGATGGCGCTCGCGATCTCGGCGTGGGCCTGGGCGAACTTGGGATCCCGCTCGAGCGCGCGACGGAACAGGTCCACCGCGGGCCGGCTGTTCGTCCCGTAACGCATGTGCGACCGGCCGCGCAGGTAGAGGTCGTAGGCCTCGGCGTTGGTCGTGCCGCCGCGCTCGAGCATCGCAGTCTCGCGCCGATCGAGGCTGAGCTTGAGTGCCTTGAGCATCCGTTGCGCGATCTCCGCCTGCAGTGCAAAGACGTCGCCCAGGTCGCGATCGAAGCTCTCCGACCAGAGGTGGTAGCCGTCCGCCGTGCTGACGAGCTGCGTCGTGATGCGCACGCGGTTGCCGGCCTTGCGGACGCTGCCCTCGAGCACCGAGCCCACGCCCAGCGTGCGGCCGATCTCGCGGATGTCGGCGGCATGGCCCTTGAACTGGAACGACGACGTGCGCGACGCGACGCGCAGGTTCCGCATGCAGCACAGCGCGTTGATGATCTCCTCGGCGATGCCGTCGCAGAAGTACTCCTGGTCGCGCTCCGGGCTCATGTCGACGAATGGCAGGATCGCGACCGACTCGGTCGCCGGCGGCGCCGTCGCGGGGACCGGCGCGGGCGGCGGTTCCGGCGTCGCCACGCTCCGCCGCTCCGCGGGCGCCGCTGCTGCGGACAGCGCGGCGGCGTCGGCACGTTCGATGCCGCGCGGCGTCACGTCGAACGCCCAGGCGAGCACGCAGGCGAGCGGAAAGCCGAGCGCCGCGAGCACGATCACGAGCTTGAGCGACCAGGGCGGCAGGCCCATCGGTTCGAAGACCGCGTCCGCGACCTGGATCAGCAGCCACGCCGCCACCAGGTAGACCGCAGCCACCCGGATCACCTTGCGGCGCCGCAGCTCGGCGAACCAGGCCTGCAGTTTCGAACCGGCGTCGGACATCTTGCCCCGGATTATAGGTGCGAACGGCCGCCGAACGACGCGCCGCGCATCTCAGGTGCGCTCGAGGAAGGCTTCGATCTCTCGCGCCAGCAGTTCCGGGCGCTCGTGGTGCACCATGTGGCTCGCGTCCGGGATCACGCAGGGCTCGAGCCGGCGGATCAGCCGCGCCATGTTCGCGGGCTGGCCGTCCTCGCCCAGCCGTGGCAGGAAATCCGACTGCTCCGCGACGACGTACAGCACTGGGGCCGTCACCTCCCGCCAGCAGGCCTCCGCCTCCTCGCGGCGGTAGAGCGTGGCGTTGATGCGCTTGTGCGCCGGGTCGGATCGCACGCGCACGCTGCCGTCCGGCTGCGGCGCCGTCCAGGCCTGCGCAATGAACGCGGCGCGCTCGGCGGTCAGTCGTGGATTGCGGCGCTCGAGGAAGTGGGCGAAGGCCGCGACGGACGGGAAGCTCGCGAACTCCGGCGGCTCGCGCAGCTGTCGCAGCCATTCCCGGTAGCGCCCCGGCGCCTGCTCGGGGTGCGTGCGCGCGAGCCCGAAGCCCTCGATGCAGACCGCGCGGCGCACGCGCTCGGGCCGGATCCCGGCATACAACGTCGCGATGTTGCCGCCCATGCTGTGGCCGATCAGCGTGACGGGCGCGTCCGGCGAAAACCGATCGAGCAGCGCGTCGAGGTCGCCGTAGTAGTCCGGAAACCAGTAACCGTCCGGCGGGCCACTCGCTGCGGCCGAAGCCGCGCCAGTCCGGCGCGATGAACGTGCGTCGGCCTGGCATCGCGTCCACGAGGAACTGGAACGTGTCGCCGGTGTCCATCCAGCCGTGCAGCAGGATGAGCGGCTCGGGATCCGCGCCGGTCCAGCGGGTCACGTGCTGGCGCAGGCCACGGGTGACGACCGTGTCGTGCAGCGGCACTCGCAGTGGTCGATAGGGATCCGCCATGCACCGGGTCTCGCGGAACGGAGGCGCGAGCATACCGGAGCGCACGGTATAGTAGCGCCGTCCCACGTTCGCACTCCCCGATGCGCAAGATCCTGGTCTTCCAGCACGTGGCCGCGGAACCCCTCGGTCACCTCGACGCGCTGCTGCGCGACGTCGGCGTTCGTATCCGCTACGTGAACTTCGGCCGCGAGCCCCATGCGCAACCGGACGTGCGGCGCTACGACGGCCTCGTGGTGCTCGGCGGACCGATGAACGTCGACCAGGCGGACCAGTTGCCGCACCTGCGCTACGAAATGTCGGCCATCCACGAGGCTGTGTCGGCCGGCCGGCCCATGCTCGGCATCTGCCTCGGCGCGCAGTTGCTCGCCGCCGCGACGGGTGGCGTCGTGCACCCGAATCCGGTGCCGGAGATCGGCTGGTACCGGTTGCACACGCGGCCGGGCGCGCACGACGACCGGCTGTTTCGCCATTTCGAGCGGCACCCGCAGTACGTCTTCCAGTGGCATGCGTACACGTTCGCGCCTCCACCTGGTGCGACGCCGCTGGCGTGGACGCGCAACTGCCGCAACCAGGCCTATCGGCTCGGCGACCACGCCTGGGGGCTGCAGTTCCACCTCGAGGCGGACGCGGCGCTGATCGATCGCTGGCTGGCCACGCCTGGGCGGCCGCAGCGAGATCGAGCGCCACTGGGACGCGCGCCGCATCGCGCGGATCCGCGCCGCGACGCGCGCGCACCTGCCGGCCGCCCGCACGCTGAGCGACCGCGTGTTCGGCGAGTTCATCGGCCTGTTCTCGCATCGCCGCTACTCGATGCTGCCGTCGCGTTAGGCAGCGGCGCCGTTCGGCTCAGCCGCCGAGGAACATCCGGTAGGCGGGATTGGCGGTTTCCTCGGTGAACGCGTACTGCAGGTCGCGCAGGTGCAGCGCGAACTCCTCCGCGTCGGCGGGCGCCACCTGCACGCCCGCAAGCACGCGCCCGTAGTCGGAACCGTGGTTGCGGTAGTGGAACAGGCTGATGTTCCAGCGCGAGCCGATCGCCTGCAGGAACTTGAGCAGCGCACCCGGGCGCTCCGGGAACTCGAAGCGGAACAGCCGCTCGTGCTCGAGCCCGTGCGCGTGGCCACCCACCATGTAGCGCACGTGCAGCTTCGCCATCTCGTCATCGCTCATGTCGAACACGCGATAGCCGGCGTCCGCCAGCTGCGCGAGCAGCGCCGCCTTCTCGCGGGATCCCTCGTGCAGCGAGATGCCGACGAAGATGCGCGCCGAGCTCGCGTCGTCGTAACGGTAGTTGAACTCGGTGACGCTGCGCCGGCCGAGCAGCTGGCAGAAGCGCAGGAAGCTGCCCGGTTCCTCCGGGATCTCGACCGCGAGCAGCGCCTCGCGCCCGGCGCCGATGTCGGCGCGCTCGGCGACGTGCCGCAGCCGGTCGAAGTTGATGTTGGCACCGCAATTGAGCGCGATCAGCGTGCGCTCGCTGCACGACTCGCGCGCGCAGTACTTCTTGATGCCGGCGACCGCGAGCGCGCCGGCCGGCTCGGCGATCGTGCGGTTGTCCTCGAAGATGTCCTGGATCGCGGCGCAGATCTCGTCGGTCGAGACCAGGATCACCTCGTCGACGTACTGCTGCGCGAGCCGGAACGTCTCCTCGCCGACGCGGCGAACCGCGACGCCGTCCGCGAAGATGCCGACGCGCTCGAGCGTCACGCGCCTGCGGGCCAGCAGCGAGTCGTGCATGCTGGCCGCGTCCTCGGGCTCGACGCCGA
The DNA here is from genome assembly GCA_963777725.1 of uncultured Gammaproteobacteria bacterium. GTDB lineage: Bacteria > Pseudomonadota > Gammaproteobacteria > Steroidobacterales > Steroidobacteraceae > RPQJ01. The sequence goes on along the minus strand of CAVZRR010000011.1, from coordinate 8,773 downwards.
CGATGCGGATCTGCGGATAGAGCGATTTCACGTAAGCCGCGATGCCCGCGATCAGGCCGCCGCCGCCGATCGGCACGAAGATCGCGTCGATCGTCCCGGAGTGCTGGCGCAGGATCTCCATGCCGATCGTGCCCTGCCCGGCGATCACGTCCGGGTCGTCGAACGGGTGGATGAACGTCAGGCTGCGCTCGCGCGCCACCTCCACCGCGTGCTCGTAGGCGTGGTCGAAATCGTCGCCGTGCAGGATCACCTCGCCGCCGAGGTCGAGCACGGCCTGCACCTTGATGTTCGGCGTCGTCTGCGGCATCACGATGACGGCCGGGATGCCGCGGCGACGCGCCGCGAGCGCCACGCCCTGCGCGTGGTTGCCGGCCGATGCGCAGATGACGCCGCGCCGCGCAACGGTGTCCGAGAGATGAGAGATCTTGTTGTACGCGCCGCGCAGCTTGAACGAGAAGACGGGCTGCAGGTCCTCGCGCTTGAACAGGATCCGGTTGCCGAGGCGTCGCGACAGCCGCGGGGCAGCCTCGAGCGGCGACTCGATCGCGACGTCGTAGACGCGCGCCTTGAGGATGCGTTCGATGTAGCGCTCTTGCATGGGGGTTCACGGGCCTCGGGGGATCGCCGCCTACGTTAGCAGGAAAGCGCCGCGCGGGCCGCGCGCCGTGGCTTCAACTTTGCGGCGGCACCCCGCATACTTCGCACGCGCAGGAGCGTCCTCGCGCCCCGTCCACGACCGCGGCACAGACATGAACGATCTCGTTTCACGCCGGGCGCTGATCGGCGCCCTCGGCGCCAGCGCATTGCTGCCCTCTTTGTCGGGCGCCCAGACCTTCACCTCGGCGAACGTCCCGGCCGGATCACGCGAGCTGTGGAACTGGGTGCGCGCGCAACTCGTGCTCGACCCGGACCTCGCGTGGCTGGACACGGCGGGTTCCGGGCCGTCGCTGCGCGCCGTGATGGCGCGCGAGTACCGCAGCCGGGAACGCCAGAGCCACGATTTCCGCCGCTACCAGGCCTCGGTGCTCGGCGCGGAGACGTTGCGCGGCGCGCTGGGTGCCGTCGCGACCTTCCTGGGCGGCGACCCCGACGAGATCGCGTTCACGACCGGTTCGGCCGAGGCGCTCGGCATCGCGGCTCGCGGACTCGACCTGCAACCGGGCGACGAGGTGCTCGCAAGCTCGCACGAGCGCCCGGCTGCACTGGGCCCCTGGCGGATCGAGGCGGCACGGCGCGGGATCAAGCTCGTCGAGCTGCCGCAGGTCGGCGTGCCCGCGGCCCCCGAGGCGATCCTCGGCCGCTACGCCGGAGCGATCACGCCGCGCACCAAGGTCCTGCTCGTGTCCCACGTGCAGGCCACCGACGGCACGCTGATGCCGGTGCGGGAAATCTGTGCGCTCGCCCGTTCGAACGGCATTTTCACGATCGTGGACGGGGCCATGGCGCCCGGCCACGTCGATTCACGGCTGGCCGACCTCGGCTGCGACGCCTATGCGACGGCGTTCCATCGCTGGGTGAACGCGTCGTGGGGCATCGGCGCGCTGTACGTCCGGCGCGATGCGCAGGCGCGACTCTGGCCGACGACCGAAAGCGCGGGCGAATCCGGCGCGCAGGCACGTTACGGCGCGTCCGGACGCCATCTCGGACCCGCGATCGACGGGCTCGGGATCGCGCTCGAGTTCCAGCAGGCCGTCAACCGCGCCCGCATCGGCGCCCGGATCCGCGAGCTCGCCGCCTACCTGCGGCTGCAACTCGCCGCGCTGCCGGGCGTCGAGGTGGTCTCCCCTGCGCACCCGGCACTCGGGACCGGGATCGTGTCGCTGCGCATTCCGCACCGGTCGCACGCTGACGTTGCGCGCGCGCTCGCGCTGGAACACAACGTCGTCGTCGCGCACGTCGCCCAGGGCCCGGCCTTCGACGCGATCCGCATCAGCGTGCATCCCAGCAACCAGCACGCGCAGCTCGATCGCTGCGCGAACGCATTGCGCAGCCAGCTCTGAGCGGAGGCCCGGTGCCACGCCTCGAACTGTGGATGACGGTGTTCGCCGGGGTGGCCGGCGGGCTCGCCGGGGTGCTGTGGAGCGGGCTCGTCACCGCGTATCTGGCTGCCTCGCGACGGCGCGGCGGCTCGAGGCGCCGCGCCAGGACACTGTCGCGCAGATCGTGCTGGCCAGCGCGCTGCGCGCCGCCGCCGGCGCCGTGCTCGGCTTCGTGTTCTGGTTGAGCTGGGGCTTGATCGCGCTGGTCGGCCTGCCGTGGTACGCAGTCGGGTTGATCTACGGCGTGCTCTGCTGGCTCGCGCTCGTGGTGCCGGCGCTGGCGACGCTCGCGCTGCGCTGGCCCGGGCCGGGGCGCGTCGTGGCCGCCCATGCGGTCGAGTGGCTGTTCACCTGCCTCTCGATCGGATTGCTCTGCGCCCTCGCGTGGCACCGCTACGCCTGATTCGCCATGCGCAACGTCTACGTGCTGTCGCTCGCGCAGGCGCTCTCGGCCGCCGGCATGATGACGATCTTCCTGCTCGGCGGGATCATCGGCAGCGAACTGGCGCCGCTGCCGCAGATCGCGACGCTGCCGGTGTCGCTCACGGTCGTGGGGCTCGCCCTCACCGCGATCCCGGCGGCGTTGATCATGGAGCGCATCGGGCGTCGCAACGCCTTCATCGCCAGCGCGCTGCTGGCTGCACGTGGCCGCGCTGGCGGTCGCGTGGGCCGTCGTGCAGGCGAGCTTCTGGCTGTTGTGCGCGGCGACGCTGGTGCTCGGCGCCAATCTCGCGTTCCAGCAACAGCAGCGCTTCGCGGCAGCGGAGAGCGTGCCGCCGGGCAAGGTGAGCCAGGCGGTCTCGATGGTGATGATCGGCACGCTGGTGGCCGCGGCGATCGGCCCGCAGATCGCGCTGGCGCTCAAGGATCTGGTGCCCGGGCACGAGTACGCGGGCTCGTTCATCGGCGTGGCTGTGCTGTGCATCGCGGCCGCGATCACGCTGGCGGGATACTCACCGCCTCCCGCGCACGCCCAGACGGCGGACGCGGGTGACGCGCGACCGTTGCCGGAGGTCGTCCGGCAACCGCTGTACCTGATCGCCGTGGGCGCCGCCGTCGTCTCGTATGCGGTGATGAGCTTCATCATGACCGCGACGCCGATCAGCATGCACGTGCACGACCACCACTCCGACGCCGACACGGCCTGGGTGATCCAGAGTCACCTGCTGGCGATGTACGGGCCGTCGCTGGTGAGCGGCCGGCTGATCGGGCGCATCGGCGCCCGCGCCGGCATGACCGCAGGCGCCTTGCTGATGCTGGCCTGCGTCGCGATCGCGAGCTCGGGCCACGACCTGATGCACTACTGGTGGGGGCTGGTGCTGCTCGGGATCGGCTGGAACCTGCTGTTCGTCGCCGGCACGGCGCTGCTCACGACGACCTACCGCCCCGCCGAGCGCTTCCGCGCGCAGGCCGTCAACGAGTTCTCGGTGTTCGGGACCCAGGCGCTCGCGTCACTGCTGGCCGGGCCCGCGATTCACGCGCTCGGCTGGCGCACGCTCAACTTCGCAGCGCTCGCGCCGCTGCTGCTGTTCGGGCTCGCGCTGCTGGCGTGGCCCGGTCAGCGATCGAGGAATTCCCGCGCGTAGCGGGCGACGTCGGCCGCGCCGGTGTCGAACAGCCCGCCGTTGTGGCCCTCGAGGTCGACGCGACGCGCCTCAGAGAGCAAGCCGTCGGCCCGCGCGGTCATGTCCCAGAACTCATCCTTCGGCCGCAGCACGAGCGTGGGTTGTCGCAGCAACGGCAAGCGCTCGCCGGCCGGATAGTTGGCGGCCGCGGCGGGACCCCAGGCGGCCGACTCGCCTGCCCGCAATGCCGTGCCGAGATCTTCGCTGAGCCGGGCCAGCGGCGCGTTGACGCCGCGCGAGCGACGGATCCGCTGCCACTCCTCGACGAGGTGCCCGCCGTCTTCGCGGGCGCGGGCCGGCCACGGCCGCGAGTTGTACGTCTCGCGCTCCTTCGCATCGAACACGGGCACACTGGCCAGGATCACGCGACGCACCTGGTCGGGCCGGGCCACGGCCAGCTCCGCGGCCGCGAGCGACCCGGACTGGTAGCCGAGCAAGTCCACCTGCCGCAGGCGCAGCGTGTCGAGCAGGTCGCCCACTGCGGCCGCGTAGTCGGCGATCGCAGGCGGCGATGCCGGCGCGTCCGATTCGCCGCAGCCCGGCAGGTCCGGCGCGTAGACGCTGCGCTGCTGGCCGAGCTCCGCCAGCAGCGCGCGGAACACGCGCCCCGACAGCGGGCTCGGGTGCAGGCAGACGAGCGGCGTCAGCTCGTCGAAGCCGCCGTTGGACGGGAAAGCGGTGTGCATGTGCAGCTGCCCGTAGCGGCAGTCCACATACATTTTGCGAAGGTGTACGGTCACGGGTGGCGACTTCCTGCTCGAGAGACTGGCACTGCGGGCGGCACTGCGGTTCGGGAAGCTGGTCACGGGCGATGGACCTCGGGGTCGGTGTTCGGCGGGTGTGGGCGCATTCTCCGCACACCGCCCCCGGATCACGTTGATTCAACTCTCACAAACGAGGCGATCCACCTGACTTAATGCACCTCGCGCCCCGTGGCCGGCTTATGTCGCGTGCGTTCAAACACTGTCGAGGTACCACGCGTAATCGCTGTCCGTCACGAGCGCGCCGAACTTTTCGCACTCGCGACGCTTCAGCGCGAGGAACACGTCGAGAAAGCCCGCGCCGAGCGCATCGCCGAGAAATTCGGACCGTGCAGCACGCTCGAGCGCGGCGTGCCACTGGGTCGGCAGCCCGTCCGCCGTCGCTTGCGCGTAGCCGTTGCCCTCGATCGGCGGGCCTGGATCGGATGTGCGCTCGATGCCGCGCAGCATCGCCGCGAGCACGACGGCGGCAACGAGGTACGGATTCGCGTCCGCGCCGGCGACGCGATGCTCGACGTGCCGGCTCGACGGCGGACCCGCCGGCACGCGCAGGCTGACCGTGCGGTTGTTGACGCCCCAGGTCGAGGCGACGGGCGCGTAACTCATCGCGCGGAAGCGGCGATAGGAATTGGCGTGCGGCGCAAAGACTGCCATGCCGTCGGCCATCGTTTCGCGCAGGCCGCCGATCGCGTTCCGCAGCAGTGGCGATCCGGCGGGAGCCTCGTCGGCGAACACGTTGCGACCCGCGGCGTCCGCGAGGCTCGCGTGCAGGTGCATGCCCGCGCCCGCGAGCTCGGTGAACGGCTTGGCCATGAAGCAGGCGATGCAGCCGTGGCGGGCCGCGACGCCGCGCACGGCCCGCTTGAACATCACGGCTTCGTCCACCGCACGCAGCGCATCGGCGCGATGCTCGAGCGTGATCTCGAACTGGCCGGGCGCGTACTCCGACATCAGCGTGCGAACCGGCAGGCCGAGCGTGCGCGCCGCGGCATAGAGGTCATCGAACAACGGCGACATGTCGTCGAGGCGACCGAGTCCGTAGGCATCGATGCGCGCGCTGCGGGCGCCCGACAGCAGGCCGCGCGCGGGTTGCAACCGCCCGTCCGCCTCCCGCTGCAACAGGTAGAACTCGAGCTCGACCGCGACGACGGGCGTGAGTCCGTGCGTCTGCAAGCGGTTCACGACCCGCGCGAGCACGTGGCGCGGATCGGCCCGCGCCGGCTGGCCATCGAGCTCGAACATCGTGCCGAGCACCTGCGCAGTCGGGCGCGCGAGCCACGTCGCGCGCGCGAGCGAGCCGGCGACCGGCCTGCAGCACTGGTCGGCGTCGCCGACCGACCAGACGAGACCCGTCTCCTCGACGTCCTCGCCCGTCACGTCGAGGCCGAGGATCGAACCCGCGACGTTGCGACCCGGGCCGTAGAGCGCGTCGAGTTCTTCGCGCGCGACGTTCTTGCCGCGGCCGACGCCGTTCGCGTCGGTGATCACGAGCTGCACGGCCTCGATGTCCGGGTTGCGCTCGAGGAAAGCGCGCGCCTCCTCGGGTCGCCCGAGGCCGGAGGCGCTCGTTGCAGGGTCATTCATGCCGTTGAACTCCGTGGCCGCGGCATAGTGACGGAACCGCGTCGGCAGTGGCAAGCTCGCGGACCCAGCCGCCCGGAGACCTGCATGAAGCTTTACGATGCCCTCGCCTCGCCCCGTGTCGCGTGGGTCATGGTGCTCGCATGCACGCTCTTGAGCGGCTCGGTTCATGCCGCCGACGAGGCTGCGGTCCGCGAAGTGGCACTGAAGCGCGTCAACCTGCTGGTGCGCGATCTCGACCGCTCGCTCGCCGTCTACCGCGACATCCTCGGCTTCCGCAACGCGCAGGTGTCGCAGTCGAGCCCGCAGTCGTACTCGTATCCGGTCTTCCGGCTGCCGGCGCAGGCCAGGCTGCGCTTCTGCACCCTCGACAGTGCGACCGAGATTCGCGCGCTGGCGCTGACCGAGGTCACCGGGATCGAGCTGCCGGCACCGGGCCCGATCGTGACCTCCTCTCCGGTCATCCGCGTCGAGGACTTCGACGCGGTGCACGCGCGGCTGAAGGCCGCCGGCCTCGACGTCGTCGAGCCGCGCCGCTCGAAGACCGTCGAGGGCCGCGAATTCAACGAACTCGCATTCACCGACCCCGACGGTCACCTCGTCGTGCTCTACGAGCTCGACTGAGCGCCGGATGCAGAGCCACTGATGCCCGAGGCTTACACGCTCGTCGAACACGCCGCGCTCGCCCCGCTCAACACGTTCGGCGTGGCGGCGAACGCGCGGTGGCTGGCCGAGGTGCGCGACGCCGCGGCGATCCCGGCCGTGCTCGCCTTGCCCGTCGTGAGCGGAGCCCCGGTGATGGTGCTCGGCGAAGGCAGCAACGTGCTGTTCGCCGCGGACTTCCCGGGCCTGATCCTGCGCACGGCTTTCGACCGCGTACGCGCGCTCGATGACGATGGCTCGACCGCGCTGGTGCGCGCCGAGGCCGGCGCCGGCTGGGACGCGCTGGTCGACTGGGTACTGGCGCGGGGCCTCGCCGGGCTCGAGAACCTGGCGCTGATCCCCGGGCTCGTCGGCGCCGCGCCAATCCAGAACATCGGCGCCTATGGCGCGGAGGTCGCGGAGTCGATCGCCACCGTCGAGGCGTGGGATCGGCACACCGGCCGGTTCGACCGGCTGGACACGCGGCAGTGCGCGTTCGCGTATCGCGACAGCGTGTTCAAGCGCGATCCAGAGCGATGGATCGTCACCGCCGTCGAGTTCCGTCTCGCCCGCCGAGCTCGTCCGCGGCTCGACTACGCAGGTGTCCGCGAGGAACTCGCCGCACGAGGCGTCACCGCGGATCCGACGCCGCAGCAGGTGGCCGATGCAGTGCGTCGGCTGCGGCGCCGCAAGCTGCCGGACCCGGCCGTGATCGGCAACGCCGGCAGCTTCTTCAAGAACCCGGTCGTCGACGGCACGCTGGCGGCGCGGATCCGAGCCGGGTATCCAGAGGCGCCCGTCCATCCAGCCGGCGAGGGCCGCAGCAAGCTGTCGGCCGCCTGGTTGATCGAAAGCTGCGGCTGGCGCGGATATCGCGACGGCGACGCCGGCATTTCGGCGCAGCACGCGTTGGTGCTCGTGAACCACGGCAACGGCGAGCGGCACGGAATTGCTGGCACTGGCGCGGCGTGTCGCAGACTCCGTGGAGCAGCGGTTCGGCGTGCGGCTCGAGCCCGAGCCGCGTATCGTCGGCGCTCGGTGGTAATCGAACGGGAGCGACGACCATGAACAGGCGCGAACTTCTGCTGTCGGCGGCGGCATTCGCCGTTCCTGCGAGCCTCGCGCGCAGCGAGCCAGCGAAGCCTGTGCGCGACGGCGAGCTGCGCATCCTGATCCTCGGTGGCACGGGGTTCATCGGCCCGCACTTCGTCCGCGAGGCGCTGGCGCACGGTCACGCGGTGACGCTCTTCAATCGCGGCAAGAGCCAGGCTCAGCCGACGCCCGGCGTCGAGACGCTGCTCGGCGACCGCGACGGCCAGCTCGATTCACTCAAGGGCCGCGACTGGGACGTGGTCATCGACAACTCCGGCTACGTGCCGCGGCATGTCCGCCTGACCACCGAGCTGCTGCGCGAGCGGGTGCGCCACTACCTGTTCATCTCCACGGTCGCGGTGTACGCGGATCTTTCCGCTCCGGGCGTGACCGAGGATGCGCCGCTCAAGGTGCTCGCCGACCCGACCGTCGAGGAAGTGCGCCGGGACACCTACGGCGGGTTGAAAGCACTCTGCGAGAACGTCGTGCGGACGGACTTCGACGGTCGCTACACGATCGTGCGGCCTACGTACCTCGTCGGTCCCGGCGACGACACCGACCGGTTCACGTACTGGCCCTGGCGCATGTCGCAGGGCGGCGACATGCTCGCGCCCGGCACGTCCGACGATCCGATCCAGTACCTCGACGTGCGCGATCTCGCGCGCTTCGTGAACGCGTGCGCCACGACTCCGCATCGGGGTGTCTTCAATGCCTGCTCGCCGCCGGGATTTGCCACGATCGGGCAGCTGCTCGAGACCAGCCGCGACGTGACCGGCGCCAAGCACGAAGGTGCACTGGGCGGACGCCGAGTTCCTCAAGGCCCAGGGCGTGCTCGACGGACCCGGCCTGCCGATCTGGCGCCCGCCCGTCGGGCCCACGGCCGGTGCAGCGCTCGTCAGTTCCGCTCGCGCGGTCGCCGCAGGCCTGCGCTTCACGCCGCTCGAGGACACCGTGCGCGCCACGCTCGATTGGCATCGCGCGCGCCCGCCCTCGGAACGCGACAAGCTGCAGGCCGGCCTCACGCTCGAGGCCG
>CAVZRR010000010.1:0-81086 GCA_963777725.1 uncultured Gammaproteobacteria bacterium | reverse complement strand
AACCGCTCACTTCAACCTCCACCCGGCAGCTACAGTCGCACGTCGGGCATCGTCCCGAACGATTTGCGCCGGGGCCATGTCGGGCACAGCGCTTCGACGACCACCATCAGGTCGTCGAGGGCTTCGAACGGGTCCCGCATCGGCTGCGTCGGCGTGCGCAGGCCGCCACCGGCGACCAGCAGGTCCCGGCGAGGCGCAGGGCCTTGTGAATCAGTCGAGATCGGCGAGGAGTTCATCGAGCAAGGCCTCCCGTTCGAAAAGGCGGAAATAATTCCGCACCTCGTCGCGATCGATCGACTCCCTGTTTGCGCGCAACAGCGCGCGAATGTCCTCGAGATCCTGGGTCCGGCGCGGGTCGTTCACGAGACCTTGCAGCTTGAACGCGATCAGCCCTTCGAGGCTGATGACGTTCAGCGCGCCGAAGGGTGTGGTGCGGGGCTGCGCCGCGGCAAGCAACTGCCGGGCCACCGGCCGGCTCGCATAGAGCAGGTCCAGCCGCTCGTCGCCGCGGAGGTAGTTAGCGGCATCGGCGCTGCGGTGCACACATCGGTATCCAAGGTTGGTCAGCTCGCGATCCAGGGCGTCGGCCGATCTCGCATCCGTGAGGAGATCCACGTCCTGAGTTGCGCGCACCACCCCGTGCGGTGCAAGGGCGAGCCCGCCGATCAACGCCGCTGGCACACGGGCTTTTTCAAGCACCGCGATCACTTCCGTGATCTGTCTGCCCAGCCTTGATGCGGCGGCCATGAGGCATCGTGCCAAATCTGGCGCCATTTAGCACGCCAATGTCAACCGGCGGACGGACGTCTGCTGCAAAATGAGACCGCTTGATATTTATGAAGCAGTTGCCGAAACCGCAACACCGGCACCGTATCCGGCACCGTATCGCCGCGCGCCGAACCGACAGATCGCGCCGACGCGGATCATCAAGAATTCGCTGTCGTGGAACGCGAGGTCGCAGTCGTCCTCGCCCCACAGCACGCTGCCGAGGGCCTGTCAGGCAGCTGCTGCTGCCGAACGCAACGATGCTGGCCACGCTGTAGCCCTGGCCCAGAAAGATGTAGCTTAGCTGCAGTCGACGAGCATCACCGCCGATCGCTTCACCGTCGCGCTCGTCGAGCGTGTAGCGGACCATGGGCCGCACGAGGTGACGCCGGCCCTCGCCCAGCCGGAACAGATACGACGCATCGAAGTTGACCGAATCGATGGTCGGATAGCCGATGTCAATCAGGCTGTTGCCACCACCAGGTCGCTCTTCCTCAGGTCGGCGAGTACCAGATCGGCGACGTCCAGGCGCGTTCCTGCTGCTTCATCGGCACTTCCGCGCTCATCTTCACGGCGAAGCGCACCTGGTCGTACGCCGTCCAGCGGGGAGTCGGGATCTCGACCACTCGGGCGTAGTAGAAGGCACGCTGACCCGGCTTAAAGTCGGGGTCCTTCCACACAGCTGCCAGCTCCGCGCTACCGATCGTATTCGTGTACGTGGCACGCGCGACATCGACCGTGTCGCCCACCGACGGCAGCCTGCCGTCCTTGCCGGGCTGGCGGTTACCCGCCCAGACCACGTCGTACACTTTCTCCTGCGCCGTGCCGGAGGCATCGAGCCAGCCCTTCACGATCTGGATGCGATCGAGGTTGGCGCCCTGCGGGTCCTTGAGGGCGGCGACGAGGAAGGTCGGCGACTTGCCGGCCGTGGCGGGCTTCAGGTCCCCGCCCATCGGCACGCCCTTCGTGTAGCCGACGTCCGCGACGTAGCGCGACTGCGCGTCTTCGGGCGTGAAGTCGTAACCGCCGAAGCAGCGCACCGTCATGCGCGTGCCGGACGTGCCATAGGTCTCGCGCCGCGTCATCGCGTCGAAGACCGCTTCGCGCGTGTTCTCGGTGGCCCACACGGCCGCGTAGCCGGCCGCGAGGTACTGCCACGTGTAACGCGCCGCGCCGCCTTCGCCCTCGCCGGTGCTCGAACGATCCTTCCAGCGATCCGCGCGCGGCTCCTGCCCGGGGAACTTGCCGAAGAAGTTGTCTTCCTCGACGAAGGGCAGCGCATTGTGCGCGTCGGAACTGCCGATGATGCCGGACTTGAACGGATTCACGCCCAGCTTCGCCTCGTGCTCGAGGCCGCGCATGAACCCGGCGCGCACGAAGCTGGTCGGCATCATCTCCGGCGTGAGCTTCCCGCCGAGCGTCAAGTTGCCGAGTTCCCAGCCCGCGATGCCGTACTCGAGGAACTCGTCGCTCGGGGAGAGCTTCGGATGGCTCTCCGAGGCACCCTTCATCTGCACGATCTCCTGGACCGGCTCGCAGCGCTGCCGGCGCTCGGCGTACTCCTTCGTGATCGCGGTGCCGTCGAAGGCCTGCGCGGCGTACATGCGGCCGTTCGACAGGTTGCCGTTGTGCGGAATCGCGAGCGCCCGGCCGCCGGTGCGCTGCTCGTAGGCCTCCATCCAGGCCCAAAGCTTCTCCGGGTCTTCGCTGTTCCAGGACGAGAACGGAAACACCTGGCTCGCGCGCGCCTGCCCGTCGCGCAGCAGCACGTTGCGGTGCAGGTTGTCGCCGCCCGGCGTCGGCGTCCACTCGAAGCCGATGATCGTGGTGAACTTCCCGGGCTCGTTGTACTTGTCGGCCATGACGGCCGCGCGCTGCCACACCGACATCATGAGCGGGCCCGCGACCTTCGGGTCGGTCAGCACCGATGGCAGCGTGTTGGTCGCCTGCGCGGCGATCAGTTCGGTCACCGCGCTGGAAGCCTCCGTGCCACCTGCCTTGATCATGCGGCTCCAGCGCTGGATGGTGCTGTCGCCCATCAGCGTCGGAGTTGCCCTCGTAGACCTGGGTGATCAGCCCGAGCCCCTCGGCGTGGTCGCTCAGGACGACGAAATCGAGCGGCCGCGACAGGCGCGCCGGCAGGCCCGTCGCGGAGATCACCTCCTCGCCGCGGGCGATGCGGTAGGTCTGCTCCGGCGTGAAGCGATTGCCGGTCGTGAACGCGTCACCCGAGTTGGCGCTGTGCAGGTGGGTGTCGCCCCACAGTACGCGTGTCGGGTACTTGCGGCCGGCATACGGCGAATAGGCTTGCGCCTGGGCCGACGGTTTGCCAGTGGGCATGGGGACGGAGACTTCCTCGGTGTCCTCCACTACGCCACGAACCGGCACGTCGGGTGGCCCCGCGGACTGTGCCGTGCGCATCTGCGCAAAGGACAGAAGTGCACCGACGACAGCCAGCCCAAAGACCCTAGTCCCCGACGGAGTCTCGAGTTTCATCTGTCTCCCCCTGTAATCAGCCGATCACGCTGGCGCTGAATGCCCGGCTGTGTCGGTCAGCGCGCGCCGAAGCGATACATCACGCCGAGCGTTGACAGAAGAGCTCCGTTGTCGTGGAAACTCGACCTCGGAGTCGTCCTCGCCCCACAGCACGCTGCCGACGGCCTGCCAGCGCCCGCTCTCGGTCGGCAGCCGGTAGAACAGCGTCGTATCGACGGCGAACCGGTCCGAGTCGGTCTTGCGGCCGTAAGATCGGGTTGCGCGCGTCGAAACTGCTGCCACCGAACGCGACGTTGCTCGCCACGGTGTAGCCCTGGCCGAGGAAGATGTAGCTCAGCTGCAGCCGGTACGCGTCGCCGCTGATCGCGTCGCCGTCGCGGTCGTCGATCGTGTAGCGGACCATGGGCCGCACGAGGTGACGCTGACCCTCGCCCAGCCGGAACAGGTAGGACGCATCGAAGTGGTACTGGTCGCCGTCGCGCCGCAGCAGGTCCTGGCAGGCCGCATTGCAGGCGACGCTCGTGACGCCCTCGCCGCTGCGCTCGGTGTCGATCGAGATGTCGCGGTAGGAAAACGTGAGCTCGAGCGCCGAGCCGAGGACGCGGTCCCACTGCAGGCGCACGCCGGTCGGAGTCGCGATCGGTCTCCTCGCGCCGCACGCCTTCGGCGTACGGATCCTCCCAGACCTGGGTGGGGATGCCGCTGAACAGGAAGCCGCCCTGCAGGATGCCGGCGGAGCCCGAGGTCCTTGCGGGCGCCGAGCTGCGTCACGCCGTCGAGCGTGACCGCGTCCTCGAGCGAGGTGCCGAAGAAGACCTGCCAGCCGTTGCCGAACGTGTAGTTGATCTCGCCGGTGACGACGGGGTGAAAGGTGTCGTCGCTCCGCGGGCGCTGGGTCACCGAGTCGATGACCGGCTGGCCGATGTCGATCAGGTTGTTGCCGGCGACCAGATTGCTCTTCAGGTCGACATATCCGCCGCCGACCACCACGAAGCCGCGCCAGCCGGGCGTCGACGGGATGGGCTCGATGGCCATTGCCGCCGGCGCGGCACCGACGGTCAGCAGCGCGAGCAGAGTCAGACGGAGGTTCGGGGAATTCATGCGGGCCCTGCCATGTGGTCGAGGTAATTACCGGGGGAACAGCAGCGTCACCGTGATCCTGACTCCGAAGCCCTCGGCACCACTGTCGGGGCTGTCGAGCCAGTACCGCACGCCGCCGCCCAAGCTTATCAGCTGGTTGCCGAACCTCGTCAGCTTCGAGGCGTTGGCGTTGACCGGCACCGACCACTGCTCGTTCTCCCAGTCGTAGGTCGACTCGGTATTGACGGCGAACGTCCACTGGGTGGGTGTCGTGTAGGTGAGGAACGGCTGCAGGAACGTCGCGTTGACGTCGGCACGATCATCGTCACCGGCGAACGACCAGAGGTGGTTGGCGAGCACGCCGCGCGTCCAGCCGTTCGACTGCTTGAGCGCCACCGCCGTCGGGCCCGCGCCCCACTTGTCGGTCGTCAGCAGGTCGTTCGAGCCCGTCGGCAACAGCAGCACCGGGCCGGCGCCCCAGATCCAGCCCGAGGCCGTCGGCGCCTTGGGCGAGAAGAAGAGGCTCTGGACCACGTCGCCGGTCCCGGTCTGCGTTCCGGCACCGGGGAAGATGTCCGACTGCCGCACCACCGGCAGGATGGTGCGCGAGATCAGGTTCCACTCGTCGTTCAGGTCGAACGGGATGACCGGCTGCACGTTGAGCAGCCAGCGATCGCCGTCGTCGACCGGGCCGATGTCCTGGTCGTAGTTGAACTGCAGCGGCACGCTGATCAGCGCCGCGACCGGGTTCGACAGCTGCATCGCGAGGTCGGTGTCCGCCGGTTTCGTCCGCCAGCGCCGGCAGGGCCGGCATCACAGCGCAGAGCAGCAGGGTGCCGGCACGCGGCGCCCGTCGAAAAGTCCGACTCATGGCAATAACACTCAGAACGAGAACGCGATGCCCGCGCCCGGTCCGTGCTGCAGCAGGTCGTAGTTCTGGATAGTTGCGGCCCTGCCCTTCCTCGTAGTCGTAGGCGATGGCCCGGTAACCGAGGTACCAGCTGAAACGATCCGACTGCCGGTACGTGAACTTCGTCAGTGCATGCCACGTGAGATCGGAGCCGAAACCGAAGCCGCCGACGTCGCCGCGCAGCGTGTAGCGCCACCGGTTGCCCACCGGCACCTCGTAGTTGAGCCCGATCAGCGGGTCGATCCAGTCGGCGTCGCGGCTCGCCGTGGCGACCTGCTGCAGAAGCCTGACCCGCAGGTCCGCCGAGACGTCGAAATACGCGAGCGAGAGCAGCGCCTCGAGATGCGGCGCGACGCGGCGGCCCACGGTCGCCATGACCGTGACCTGCTCGATGTCGAGACCCGCGCTCGCGCGGCCCTGCTGCGTGGTCTTGCTCGCGCCGAGATTCATGTAAGTCACGTCCCCGCTGAACGACCACTCGTCGTCCTCGATCCGGTAGGCCGCCATGGCGCCGAACTTGAGGTTGTCGAAGAAATCGGACAGGTTCATGTCGACATCGACCTGCAGGTTACCGACCTGCGCGTCGCCTTCGATCATGGCTCCCATGCCATACAGGAATACGGTCTGGCGCCAGTCGCCACTCTCGGCGGCGACTGTGCCAGGGCGGGACGCCGCAGTCGCCATCAGCGCGACCGCAGCGAGACATCGAACATCGTTGTCCGACTCTGGTCATGTTCGCCTCACTCCGGGTGAATCAGTCGCTGACGCCGGTCCGGCAGCGCAAACGGCCGCCCGGGCGGCACCTGCCGCTGCGTGGGCGCCGTGCCCGGCAGGATCTCGAAGTCCGGCGTGAACGTGACCATCAGGTCGCGCAGCTTGTAGATCACCGAGCGGTCCCCGTCGAAACGCGCCTTGCCCTCCTGCGCGAGCTGGTCGAAGGTCGCGATGCCCATCATCACGCGGTTGAGGTCCGCGCGGTTGATGCGTGAGCGTGAGGTCCGCGCTTCGGCGCCTGGAAGCCCTCGATGTTGGTGAGCGTCGCGTTGCTGAGCTCGACGCTGGTACTTCTCGCCGTTGTCGGGCGTCACGAGGTTGATCTTGAAGTTCAGTGCCCTCGGCCTTCTTCGGATCCATGCTGATGCCGAGGAAGTCGAGCCACTGCCCGGTGGTCATCGCCCGCACGACGTCGGGGCCGGTGGACCGCGGCGGCAGGCCGCCTGGGCAGGCCGATTGCGCAGTTCGAAGGCACCCTGCAGGAACGTGTTGCGCACGCTCGTGCTCTCGGCCTGGTAGCCGAGTTGCTCGTAGGCGTCGGCGAGCAGCTGGCGCGCCGGCCTCGTTGCGGGGCTCGGCGAACACCAGCCGGTTCAGGATCTCGGTGGCGTGCAGGTACTTGCCCTGCGCAACCAGCTCTTCGGCCCCTGGCGATGATCTTCGTCGGAACCACCCATCATCTCGACATAGAGCGGCGCGGAGTCTGCGGGCGACAGCGGGATCAGGTTGGCCGGATTGCCGTCGAAGTGCCCGAGGAAGCGGTTCACCACTCCGCGTACGTTGTTCTGCACGTCGCCGTGGTAGCTGCGCGCGGCCCACTGCTGCTGCAGGCTCTTCGGCACCTCGTAGACGTTGTGGATCTCGTTGATCGTCACGCCCTGGTTCACGTAGTGCAGCGTCTGGTTGTTGAGGTTCGCGTACGCGTCACGCTGCGTGCGGAGCACTTCCTGGATGCGTTCCGTTGCCCCAGCGCGGCCAGCTGTGCGAGGCGAACATCACCTCGGCCTCGCCGCCGAACTTGTACAGCGCCACGTTGATGTGCTTCGACCAGTTGATGCGCGTCGCGCACCGCGGCGCCGCGCAGCGTGTAGATGTTGTGGATCGTGCCGGTCACGTTCTCCGCGGCCCAGAACGTCTTGAACTGCGGGAACCAGGTGTTCATCTCGACGGGCGCCTCGGTGTCCGGCGTGTTCTGGAACACCATCTTCACGCCGTCGAGCGTGATCTCCTCGAAGTCCTTCTTGATGATCCGGTTCGGGGCGATCAGCCCGACGCTGCCACTGGCGACGTTCTTGCCGATGGCCTGGTCGACGTGGCCGTAGGGACTGCGCTGCAGCAGCACCGCGTACTGCCACTGCAGGCGTCGCGTCATCGCATTGCCCGCGAAAACGTTCTCGGAGATCGCCGCCTCCATGAAGCCCTCGGGCGCGATCACCATCACCTTGCCGCTCGCGACGTCGGCCTCGTCCACGACGCCGCGCACGCCGCCGAAGTGATCGCCGTGCGAGTGCGAGTAGACGACACCGACCACCGGCCGCTTGCCGAGTTTCTCGTTGACGAGCTCGAGCGCCGCGCGCGCGGTCTCCTTGGCCGTCAGCGGGTCGAACACGATCCAGCCCGTGTCGCCCTTGATGAAGCTGACGTTGGCGAGGTCGAAGCCGCGCACCTGGTAGATGCGTCCCGGCACCACCTCGTAGAGGCCGAAGTTCCATGTTGAGCACGGCCTGGCGCTGCAGCGACGGGTGGATGCTCGCGAAGTCCTGGCCCGGACAGCAGCCACTGGTAGCTCGCCATGTCCCAGGCGACGTGGCCGGCGTCGGCCATGATCTGCTTGTACGGCGGTGCGGCGATGAAGCCCTTCCTCGCCTCGTCGAAGTCGCGCTTGTCCGCGAACGGCAGCTGGCCTTGAGGCCATCGCGCAGCTCGAGCGTGAAGGTCGACGGCGGCTTGCCCTTGCGGGTCGAAGTGGCCGGCCTTGAAGCACCTCCGTCTTCGGTCACGGCGGCGCCCTGCGGCCCCAGCGGCGAGCAACCAGCCAATCCCCGCATGCGTTCAAGAACCTCATGCAGACTCTCCATGATCCTCTGACGATGCACTCGACGTCGATGGGGCGGGTGCCGGCACGCGGATTGTCGCCGACGCGACTTGCTCCGCGAGAGCTCGGTTCCCCGTCATGATGCGTCCAATGCGATTATTTGCACTCATGAGGTATGACATTTGACGGCATGCCCACCGAGCTTCGGCAGTTACGTCACGTCCTCGCCCTGGCCGATCACGGCAACTTCGCGCGTGCGGCCGTGGCCCTGCGCCTGAGCCAGCCGGCGCTATCGCGCAGCGTCCAGGCCGTCGAGCGCAAGCTCGGCGCCCGTATTCGTTCCAGCGCACCTCGAGCGGGGTCGAGCCGACCGACCTTGGCCGCCTGTTCGTGCTGCGAGCCCGGCAGATCCTGCAGATGAGCGATGACCTCGGCCAGCGGCGATGGCCAACGGACCGCTCGCTGCAGTCCGGTCACGTCGCGGTCGGCGGCGGCCCGTACCCAATCGCAATCGATGCTGCCGCTGGCGCTGACGCGCTTCGTCGGCCGCGTATCCCGACGTATCACGTACGCCTGATCGTGCGGGACTGGGACGAGCTGTTGCAACGCCTGCGCGGCCGCGCGATCGAGCTTCTTCGTCGCCGAGACCAGCACGCTGCGAGAATGAGAGCGACCTCTCATCGAGCCGATGACCGCCGCACCCGCTGTATTTGGTGGCGCGCGCGGGACATCCGCTTGCCGGGCGCAGCGCGCTCAGCCGACGCGACTATCTTCGCGTACCCGCTCGTCGCGCTGACCCGATCTCCGCACCGCGCATCCTCGAACCGCTTGCCGCGCGGCGCAATCGCCGGACCGCCAATTCGGCAGCCCTGTTGCGCAACTTTCCGGCCATCGAGTGCAACGCCCTGCCGGTCGTCAAGCGAGCTGGTCTCGGGACAGACGCGATCATGGCCACCACGCTGCCGAGCATCCACGACGACCTCGAAAGTGGCCAGCTGACGCTGCTCGGGGAGCCGGGATGTTCACGCACTACGGAATCGTCACGCTGCGCAATCCGCTCAGCTACGCCCGGCAGGCCGTTTCCGCGAGTTCATCATCGAGGCCGACGCGCGTGCTCGAGGAGCAACGCCTGCTCGCTCGCTGGATGCCTGCCGGCGCGCCGACGACGATGTCGACGGACGGGTCGCCGCACGAACTGCGCGTGGCACGCTCGGCAGCGCCCGCCCGCGTCCAGTCGCTGACGCCCTCGTAGGCGACGGCGACCTGCAGCAGTCGTCGCCTCGGCGAACGGACGCCCGACGAGTTGGAAGCTGGTCGGCAGGCCGTTATCGGTGAATCCGCAGGGCACCGACAGCGCCGGCAGCCCCAGGTAATTGAACGGTGCCGTGCAGCGCACCAGCACCGCGATCTTCTCCCACATCGTCGCCGACCCGCCGACGTCGGTCTCGGCCAGTGTCGGCACGGGAATGCCGAGGGTCGGCAGGTGCAGCACGTCGCACTTCGAGAACACCGCATCGACGAACCGGCGCAGGATGCCCGGCCGCAGCTGCTGCGCCTGCTGGTACGCCGCGGCCGGAATGGCCAGGCCGGTGGCTGCACGCATCCGCACCTGTGGCGAGTAGTGTTCGGCATGCTCGCGCAACCACGGGCCGTGAATGGCCGCGGCCTCCGAATACACTAGCACTCGACTCAGCTCGGTCAGGTGCTCAGGAGCGGGCACCGTCACTGGGACGATTTCGGCACCAAGCGCCGCGAGCGCATGCAGTGATTCCTCCAACCGCAGCGCGACATCGCCCGCGACGCCTTCGAGAAAGTAGTTCCGCGGCACGCCAACGCGCAGGCCGGCAACGCCCTGCCCGAGCGCGGCCTCATAGTCCGGCACCGGCAGCCCGCTGCTGCGCGGATCGCGCGCATCGCGACCCGCGACGATGCCGAGCAGGCGCGCCACGTCGCGCGCCGAACGCGCGAAGATGCCGGGTACGTCCACCGACGGCGACAGCGGCATCATGCCGGCCAGGGTCACGCGACCATTGGTGGGCTTGAGCCCGAGCACACCGCAGGCACTCGCCGGCAGTCGCACCGAGCCACCCGTATCTGATCCGAAGGCGCCGAAGGCCAGCCGCGCTGCAATCGCGGCACCGCCGCCACTCGACGATCCGCAGGCGATGTGATCGGTGTGCCACGGATTGCGGCAATCGCCGAGCCACGCGTTGTGACCCGTCGGGCCGAGCGCGAACTCGCACATGTTGAGCGTGCCGATCTCGATGGCGCCGGCGGCATCGAGGCGACCGAGCAGGCTCGATTCGCCGGCGCCCGAGGTAGGAGGCGTCTTGTGCGACCCGAGGCTCGAGCGGCGTGAGTTGCGGAAGAACATGTCCTTATGCGCTAACGGCACGCCGTGCAGCGGCCCGAGCGGCACGCCGGCGGCAACCGCCGCATCGGCGCGATCGGCGGCGGCGCGCGCGGAATCGGCCAGGACCGCGGCGAAGGCGTTGATCCGCGGCTGCCAGACGTCGATCCGAGCAAGGCAGGCTTCGACGACCTCACGACTGGTGACACATCGCGTGCGGATCGCGTCGGCGACTTCCACCAGGGTCCCGTTATCGAGGTTCAACGTGGCAGCTCCGCCAGCTGCTCGAGAATCATCAGGAAGCCTGCGGAGTCCTCGATGAGCAACCCGGCCTCGCCCTGCCGCAGGCTCGCCTCGACTGCTGCGACCGCAGCCGTGGCTCCGGCGGCAATCCTGTGCGCCGCTGCCTCGTCAACCCAGTCGTGGCCCTGCGCTCGCGCCAGCACCAGCACCGCATTCGCTTCGATCTTGCTCATGTGCCGACGAGCATATCGCGGTAGCCGGGACCGCGCCCAGCCGCATTCTGTTAACATCAGTCTTCCGTTTTCTTCCGGATCAAAGAACACCGATGCAGCGATTCATGACCCTCGCGATGGCTCTCCTCGTCCTGGCCCTGGGCGGCCAGTCGGCACAGGCGAACCCGCAGACGGACCAGCGGCTGGAAGACTCCCGCCTCGTTTTCGAGTCCTTCACGTTCCTGACCGAGCAGTCCATTCCTGGCTGGCTGCTCGAACGCGCCTACGGCATCGTCGTCGTGCCGAGGGTGATCAAGGGCGCGATCGGCATCGGCGGTCGTGGCGGCCGCGGCGTGATGGCCGTGCGCAATCCGGACGGCACCTGGAGCAATCCGGTGTTCGTCACGCTCGCCGGCGTCAACATCGGTTTCCAGATCGGGGTGCAGTCGACCGACGTCGTGCTGGTGCTGATGTCGCGGATGAGTGTCGAAGGAATCGCGGGCGGCAAGGTCACGCTGGGCGCAGACGCCAGCGTTGCAGCCGGTCCGATGGGTCGCTCGGCGACTGCAGCGACGGACGCCACGCTGAAGGCGCAAGTGCTGTCCTACTCGCGCAACGAAGGCATCTTCGCCGGCGTGGCGCTCGACGGCACCGTGATCTCGGTGGACAACTCGTCGAACGTGTCGGCCTATGGGGTGTCGGACATCCTGCCGTCGCAGATTCTTGCTGGCTCGCCGTCGATGGCACCGGCCGCAGCACAGGCGTTCACGGCATCCTTGAACAAGGCGACGAGCGGTGCAGCGGCGCCTTCACCGGCCGCTGCGCCGGCGGAAACTGCGCCGCCCCCGGCCGAACCTGGCCCGGCTGACGGTGCAACGACCTATCCGATGGAAGATCCCGAGCCGGGCGCGCCTCCGCCGACCTGAGGGTCTGGGCGGCGGCGAATCGCCGCCCGGTCAACCTCCGCCCTGGCGCAGCGCTTCGGCGAGCCCGGTCCAGGCGCGCGGGTCTTGCACGAGCGTCGCCAGCCCGTTGATGATGAACTGCACGCCGATGCAGATCATCAGGAAACCCATCAGCCGCGTCAGCGCCACCATGCCGGTGGCGCCCAGCAGCCGGTTGAAGCGCTCCGCGCCGCGCAGCACGAACCAGCACGACAGTGCGACGAGCAGGATGCCGGTCGCGACGCCGGCAAAATCCAGGATCCGGTCCCAGCCCTGGCGGGTGCTCGCCTGCGACGAGAGGCTCATCACGACGGCGAAGGTTCCGGGCCCGCTCAACCCCGGCATCGCGAGCGGCGTGAACGCGACGTCGTCCTTCACTTCCCGCTTGCCGACGTCGTTCGCGCGCGCCGGCGGATTCGGGAACAGCATGCCGAAGCCGAGGAACGCGACGATCATGCCGCCGGCGATCCGCATGCCCGGAATCGAGATGCCGAAGAAGTTCATGATCACGCCGCCCGCGACCAGGAAGCTCACCATCAGCACGAACGTGTAGATGCACGCGCGACGGACCTGGCGCAGCCGCTCTTCCTCGGACAGGTGGGACGTGACCGCCATGACCAGCGGCACCGCGCCGAGTGGATTGACGATGGGCAGGATCGCGACCACCGCGCCCATCATGTAGCCGGCATAGGACAGGAACCAGTTCATGTGCGCACTTTACCGGGCCGGTAGAATCCGCGCATGACGTCCTCACGCAGCACGCCGCGACTGCGCCTCACGGCGGGCCTGCTCGCGCTGCTGCTCGTCGTCGTGGCGATTTCGGAGCGGCGATTCGCGACCGGCCTCGTCGGCGAAGCGTTGCAACTCGCCGGCCTCGCCTGCGTCGCCTGCGCGGCACTGGGACGCATCTGGACGTCCGTCTTCATCGCGGGCTTCAAGGACCAGTTGCTGGTGCGCAGCGGACCGTATGCGGTCGTCCGGCATCCGCTGTACGCGCTTGTCGATGCTCGCCATGCTCGGCCTCGGACTGACCACGGGCAGCATGACGATCACGCTGGCGATGCTGGTCGTCTTCGGCGCGATCTACACGGCGGCCGCGCGAGCCGAGGACCGGTATTTGCGGGAGCTGCACGGCGCGGCGCACGAGCGCTTCGAGCGGGACGTGCGCGCATTGCTGCCGCGCTGGTCCGCCTATGTGGTTCCGGATTCACTCGAGGTCCGCCCGCGTGTCTTGTGGAAGGCGTTCCTGGATGCGGGGTCGCTGCTGGGTTTCTATGGACTGTTGAGGTTGGCCGATGCGCTGCAACAGCACGGCGTCACGCCGGCCTGGCTGACGCTGGCTTGAACCCGCCGGACACCCCGCGACTGCTCAAGCGCGACCTGTTCGGCGTCGTGCGGCGACGGACGCTGCAGGGCCCGACGGGCGCGCTCGATTGCGTCGAACGTGATACCGGAGAAGCCAATCGCTGGCTACGGTGGTTGGCGCGCCGACTCGCAGCACGTGAAGCCCGCGCACTGGCCGCTTTGCGGCGCGTACCGCAAGTGCCCATGTTGATCAGCTGGGACGGGCATCGGTTGCAGCGCTCGTGGCTGCCCGGTGTGCCGTTGCACCAGTCGGGCGGCGTGGATCGTGCGTATTTCCGTGAAGCGCTGCGCCTGCTGCGCCGTGTGCACGCGGCCGGCATCCTGCACAACGACCTCGCCAAGGAGCCGAACTGGCTCGTCCGCCCGGACGGTGGCCCTGCCCTGGTCGACTTCCAGCTCGCGATGCGCCCGCGCCGCCGCGGACGCCTGTTCCGCATGCTGGCCCACGACGACCTGCGGCACCTGCTCAAGCACAAGCGGACCTATTGCCCGGATTGCCTGACCACGCGCCAGCGAGCCATGCTGGCGAAGCGCTCGCCGATCGCGGGCGCCTGGGCTCGCACGGGCAAGCCGCTCTACCGCTTCGTGACGCGTCGCCTGCTCGGCTGGGCCGACCGCGAGGGTGCCGGCGACCGGGGCGGCGCTTGACCCGGCGGATCGCGAGTCAATAGATCTGCGGAATCCAGCCCTGGCTCGATTTCCTCGGGCGCTTGTAGCCGGTGTCCGGCTGGCGTGGCGGGAGATCGAGTTCGACCGGGCGCAGGTCCTTGTAGGGGATCTGGCCCAGCAGGTGGGCGATGCAGTTGAGGCGCGCGCGCTTCTTGTTGTCGGCATCGACGATGTGCCAGGGCGTCTTCTTGCGGTCGGTGTGCTCGAGCATCAGGTCTTTGGCGCGTGAGTATTCGACCCAGTGCTTGCGTGCCTCCACATCCATCGGGCTCAGCTTCCAGCGCTTGATGGGATTGTGCATGCGCTCGACGAAGCGCCGCTCCTGTTCTTCGTCGTTGACCGAGAACCAGTACTTGATGAGATAGATGCCAGAGCGGACCAGCATCTCCTCGAACAGCGGACAGGCGCGCAGGAACTCCTGGTATTCCTCGTCGCTGCAGAATCCCATGACTCGCTCGACACCGGCCCGGTTGTACCAGCTGCGATCGAACAGCACGATCTCGCCGGCGGACGGCAGATGCTCGACGTAGCGCTGGAAGTACCACTGCGTGCGTTCGCGCTCGGTGGGGGTGCCGAGTGCCACGACACGACAGACACGCGGGTTCAATGGCTCGGTGATGCGCTTGATGACGCCGCCCTTGCCGGCGGCATCGCGGCCCTCGAACAGCACGCAGACCCTGAGGCGCTGCAGGCGCACCCATTCCTGCATCTTCAGCAACTCGAACTGCAGGCGCACCAGCTCGTCGATGTACTTGTAGTCGCGGGCAGCACGTTTCGGCGGACCACCCGGTCCGACGACGCGCCAGCGACCTTCGGCCGCGACCACCTCCTCGGCGTCGCGGCGGAGTTCCCCGTTCGAATCTAGCGACGTGGTCGCGTGTGTTCCGGCGTGTTTGTGCTTCTTCATGCTGAAACGAGCTTTTCAACAGCCTGTCAAGGATCGATCGTTTCGAAATCGAGCGCGGGCTGGTCGCCGGGCCGGAAATAGAGGTAGCGGCCACTCATCTCGCCGAGCGTCGTGTCCCGCTCCTCGCGGGAGGCGAACCAGTGCTCGCGCGTCCAGTCGTCGCCGACGAGGTGGCGGAACGGATCGCCGCGGCGCAAGCGCACGCGGATGCCGAATGGACGCTGGGCCGGCAAGGGCTCGCGCAGGTTGTGTTCTTGGCAGATGGCCATGGCAGTCCCGGGAATGAGTTCGTCCAATTCTACCTCGGCCCGGCCGCTCAGAACGTTCGCCCCAGCAGCAGGTAGAACGCCGACGCGCCGCCCTCGCTGAATCCGGCCGCGAGGTAGACCGGCCCGAACGGGCTCTCGGCCCCGAGGAACAGGCTGCCGGCCGCCTGGAGATCGCCGTAATCGACGTCGTCGCGCGTCTGCCAGACGTTGCCTGCTTCGAACGAGACGCCGAGGTAAGCCGGAAACTCGAGGAAGCCCGTGCCGCCGCGACTCACGCGCCGATAGACGATCGCGCGCGCGATGCCGTACTGCGTGCCGGCCAGCGCGTCCGAGGGCAGGCCCGACAGGTCCAGGAATCCGCCCAGCGTGAACAGTTGCTGCGGCGAGACGACACGGTCGTCGAGCGCCGAACCCGCCTCCATGCCGACGACCAGGCTGTACCGTTCGTGCGACCGGGCGATCAGCCACTCGGCCTCGAGGATGTCGGCATCGTCGCTCGAGCCGAGCGCCGTGCGCTCGGCGCGCCAGCCCGCGCGGAACGCTTGCCCGTGCCGCGGAAAATAGGCGCTGTCGAGCCGGTCATAGGCGAACTGCAGGAATCCTGCGCCGAGGTCGAACTCGCTGCGCGGCAGGCCCGGGTCGCCCACCATCACGTCGGCACTGCCATCGCCGCGACTGAGTCCGGCACGCACCTCGCCCCAGTTCGACAACTCGGCACCGAGGGCGAGCGCGGCCTCGGAGTCACGCACGCGATAGCGGGCCACGCGGCGGCCGTCCTCGACGACCTGCAGCGTCCTCAGTTCGTAGCGCAGGCTGGGCGCCACGAACAGGTCGCTGGTCAAGGAGAGCGGCTGGAAAAACTCCGTGAACAGGCGCGGCTCCTCGCCGAGTTGCAGGTCCGTGAGCCACTCGGCATCGAGGCTGTTGAGCCCGGTCATCAGCACTCGCACGCCGGCATTCGCCGCGGCGCCGCCATCGAAATCCTGCTCGATGCTGACGCCCAAGCGCAGGAAGTTAGGGCCCCACGACTTGCGGCGGGCGTCGATCTCCAGCCCGAGCGCCTCGTCTTCCCGCACGAGCCGGTAATCGACCGACTCGAAGCGATCGAGCCCGTACTGCCGGCCGAGCTTGCGCTGCAACACGGCCGTGTCGAGCGGCTCGCCGGCCAAGTCGCCAAAAACGGCGTCGATCCGCGCGGCATCCTCCTGCGATTTCGGGCCCGCCCGGACGAACGCGAGTGCTTCCGAAGGGTCATGGACGCGGCGTCGCTCCGCAAGATACGTCGCGTATTGCTCTGCCGGCTGCGACAGCTCCGCGAGCCGGCCGTGCACCTCGTACATCGCCGACCCGCCGACGGCCATCACCTGCGGCACGCGATCGAAGTCCACGGCCGTCATGCGCCCGAGGTCTGGCTGGATCAGCACGTCGGTTGGTGTGAGCGCCGCGCGCGACTCGCGTGTTCCGCGCCGCACCATGATGCCGATCATCTGGTTCGTCACGTCGAGCGCCGATTCGAGCCCGTCGCGCTGGGCCAGCGGAAAGCTCACGTCCACCGCGATGATCACGTCTACGTTCATCGCGCGCGCGAGGCTCACGGGCAGGTTGTCGACCAGGCCGCCATCCACCAGCAGGCGCCCGCCGATCTCGACCGGGGCGAGCACGCCCGGAGCCGACATGCTCGCGCGCAGCACCGTCGCGAGGTCGCCCGAATCGAGCACCACGGGTTCGCCGGTCTCGAGGTCGGTGGCCAACGCGCGGAACGGCGTCGGTAACTGGTCGAAATCGGTGACGTCGCCGACGCGCAACGTCGCGCTGCGCAGCACCTGGGTGATCTTCTGGCCCTGCACCAGCCCGAGCGGCAGCACGACGCCCTCCCCCGGTCGGAACCCGAGCGCGCCCCGGGCGAGAAAACTCCGATCGTCCTGCTTGCGCCGGAACACGAGGTCGCGGCGCGGCGCGCGGTCACGCAGCAGGTCCTGCCAGTCGAGGGCGTTAAAGACGTCGGTGATTTCCGTGCCGCTCAGCCCGGCGGCGTACAGCCCGCCGACGACCGCGCCCATGCTGGTGCCAGCGATCGCATCGATCGGAATCCGCATCTCCTCCAGCGCGCGAATGACACCGACGTGCGCAGCGCCACGCGCCCCGCCGCCGCTCAACACGAGACCGACCCGCGGCCGATCGGGGGCCGCCGCGGGCACGCCGTCGACCGTTGGTGCGGCGAAAAGATGCGGCGGGGCGAGCGCACAGGCGGCCAGCAACAGGATTCGGCTCAACATGATCATCGCTCCCGGTCGAGTGGCCGCGATACTAGCAAACGCCCGTTGCACGACGGCCGGTGTCGCGATGTTGGATAATCGAGCGCCACGACCGGTGCCGTTGCCGATGATCGCCCGCAAGCAACTTTCGCTCCCGCGCACTCACCTTCGTCTCGCGTTCTTGCTGCTGGCGCTGGCACAACTGCGGCCGGGCCTGGCCACGGCGGCGCCCGGTGACCTCGAGGAGATCGTCGTCACCGCGTCACGACGACCAGCGCTCGCGCTCGAGACGCCGCTCAGTCTCGGGTCCGTCGGCCGCGATGCCATCGCGCTGACCGGGCCCACGCACCACTCGGAGGTCATGAACCGCGTCGCCGGCGTGATGATCCAGCGCGGCAGCGGCCAGGAGAGCCTCACCGCGATCCGCTCGCCGGTGCTCACCGGTGCAGGCTCGTGCGGCGCCTTCCTGATCCTCGAGAACGGCATTCCGATCCGGCCCGTCGGCTTCTGCAACGTCAACGAGCTGTTCGAGATCAACACCGAGCAGGCCCATTCGATCGAGGTGCTGCGTGGCCCCGGCACGGCTTTGTACGGCTCGAACGCGATGCACGGCACGGTCAACGTGCTGCAGGCCTCGCCCGCCGAGCGCCCGGCCCGCGGTGTTGGCGTGGAAGCCGGGCCAGCTGACTACGGCCGCATCAAGCTGGCCGGACGGTTCGGGACGGAGGCGATCGACTACGGCGTGGCTGCGCTCTACACGCACGATGGCGGCTGGCGCGACGATTCCGGCTTCGACGAAGCCAAGCTGAACGCTGCAGCCGCCAGTCGCTGGCGCGACACGCCGATCCGGATCGACCTGGCCGCCACCACGCTCGACCAGGACACAGCGGGCTTCATCACCGGCCAGGGCGCGTATCGCAGCGACCAGTTGAGCCGTCAGAACGCGAACCCGGAAGCCTACCGGGAAGCGCACGCTGTCCGGCTGACGGGCCTGCTGCAACCGCCCACGAACGGTTCTGCGAGGCTGGAGTTGCGCCCGTACCTGCGCACCTCGCGGATGGAGTTCCTGCAACACTTCCTGATCGGCAAGCCGCTCGAGCGCAACGGCCAGGAAAGTGCCGGGCTCATGAGCACGCTGGTCTGGGACGAGGATCCCGACCGCACGCTGACCGCAGGACTCGACGTCGAGGCCGCAGACTCGTTCCTGGTCGAGGACCAGGCCGGACCGGCGACTGACGGCAGCCCGCCAGCCAACGCGATCCGGCCCGCGGGGCTTCACTACGACTATGAAGTTCGCTCGTACGTCGCAGCGCTCTATGCGCATGGCGAGCAGCGTTTCCTCGAGCGCTGGCGTGCGACGGCCGGACTGCGCGCCGAATACGTCAGCTACGACTACGACAACCGGATGCTGGCCGGCAACACGGACGAAAATGGCGTGCCGTGCGGTGCGAGCGGCTGCCTGTTCAGCCGCCCCGCCGACCGTACCGACGACTTCTTCAACGTGGCCCCCAAGCTCAGCCTTGCGGTCGATCTCCGCGCGGGACTCGTAGCGTACACGACCGCCTCGGTCGGATTCCGACCACCCGAGATCACCGAGTTGTACCGGCTGCAGCGCAACCAGCGCACTGCGGAACTCGACTCCGAGCGGCTCGACGCGCTCGAGATCGGCCTGAAGGCTTCCTCGGCGCTGGCCGACGTCGCGATCGCGCTGTTCGAGATGCGCAAGGAGGACGTCATCTTCCGCGAGTCGAGCGGCTTCAACGTCAGCAATGGCCGGACCTCGCATCGCGGTTTCGAGTACGACCTGCGCTGGCGGCCGGTCGACACGCTCGAGTTCGCAGCGGCCGGGACGTTCGCGCGGCATCAGTACGAGTTCTCGCGGGCGGTCGAGGGTGGCGAGAGCATCGTGAAGGGCAACGACGTCGACACGGCGCCGCGCGACATCCACCGGGCGGCCGTGAGCTGGAATCCCGGCGCGCGTCTCGCACTCGAAGCGGAATGGCTCGCCGTCGGCGAATACTGGCTCGACGCGTCGAACGCGCACCGCTATCCGGGGCACGAGTTGCTGAACCTGCGTGGCCGCTGGAGCATGGCGCCGGACTGGGCGCTGACGCTGCGCCTGAACAACGCGCTCGATCGCGACTACGCGGACCGTGCCGACTTCGCGTTCGGCAGTTATCGATACTTTCCGGGTCGCGGCCGCGCGTTGTTCGCCGAGATCGCCTGGGCCCGTCCCTGACGGCCTCAGGCGACCTTGCGCAGGGTCTCCCAGAGGCGGGGCGCGTTGCCGAACCAGTGCAGGCGGCCGGCGAGTGCAGCCACCTCGCCCACGACCAGCAGCGCCGGGGACTGGATTCCGCCGCAGGCCGCGAGGTCCTCGAGCGCGTCGAGCGTCGCAAGCGTGACGCGCTGGTCCGGGCGGGAGCCGTTCTCGATGATCGCGACGGGCGTCGCCGCGTCGCGCCCGTGCTGCCGCAGCCGATCGCCGATCGTCGCCAGCCCCGCGACGCCCATGTAGAACGCGACGGTCTGCCGCTCCGCGGCAAGCGCAGCCCAGTCCAGCGTGTCGAGCGAGTCGCCGCCATGTGCGGTGACCAGCCGCAGCGACTGCGCGTGATCACGATGCGTCAACGGCACGCCCGCGTACGCGCCGCAGGCCAGTGCGGCGGTGATTCCGGGCACCACCTCGAACGGAATGCGGTGGGCCGCGAGAAACTCCAGCTCCTCACCACCCCGCCCGAAGACGAATGGATCGCCGCCCTTCAGGCGCACGACGCGGCGACCGGCGCGGGCGTGCTCGAGCATCAACTGGTGAATGCGTTCCTGCGGCACGGACTGCGCGCGGGCGGCCTTGCCCACGGCGATCTTCTGGGCATCCCGGCGCGCGAGCGCGAGCACCTCGTCGGAGACGAGCCGATCGTGCAGGATCACGTCCGCATCCTGCAGCGCTCGCAATGCGTTCAGCGTCAGCAAGCCCGGATCGCCCGGGCCTGCACCGACCAGCACGACGGAGCCGCGCACCGCTTGCTGGGGCTGTTCCAGCAACTGCGCGAGCACCTGTTCAGCCGTGTCCTCCTGGCGGCGCCGCAGGCTCGCAGCAACCGGGCCGCGCACGACGGCCGTGTAGAAACGTCTTCTCGCGGCAAGATCCGGGAGCGCGTGCTTGATGCGCTCGCGCCAGCGCTGCAGCAGCCCTGCCAGCGCGCCGAGCGACTCGTCGAGCATGGATTCCAGCCGCTCGCGAACGTGCCGGGCAAGCACGGGAGCCACGCCGCCGCTCGAGATTGCGATCACCAGCGGCGAGCGATCGACGATCGCGGGCACGATGAAGCTGGAGAGCTCGGCATCGTCGACGACGTTGACGAGGACCTGCCGATCACGTGCCGCCGCGGCGACCTGGGCGTTCACCGCGGCAACGCTGGTGGCGGCGATCACCAATGCAGCGCCGTCGAGTTGCGTGGGGTCGAACGCAAGCGCCCTCCAGTCGACGGTGCCCTCGCCATCGCGTCCTTGACCCTCGTCTGTCGCAGAGGGCAGGCGTTGCTGGAGCCATTCGGTCAGTTCGGGAGCGACCAGTTCGACGCGCGCACCCGCCTCCAGCAGCAGCCGCACCTTGCGCTCGGCGACTTCTCCGCCGCCGACGACGAGCACGCGCTGGCCGCGCAGGTCCGCAAACAATGGGAAATAGCGCACGACCCCTACCCTTCGAGCCCGTGCAGGCCGCATTCGCGCTTCAGGCCGAAGAAACGCGTCGCCTCGACGTCGCCGGCCTCGGCGAGCGAGCGCGTCGTGTGCCAGTCGCCGATCGAGACGTAGCCCTCGTGCCAGAGCGGGTGGTAGGGCAAGTCGTGCCGGCGCAGGTAATCGAAGACCTGCCGATCCGTCCAGTCGAAGATCGGGTGCACCTTCCAGCGCCCCTCGCGGTGTTCGAGCGGCGCGATCTGGCTCCGCGACCGCGCCTGCTGGCGACGCAGGCCGGCAAACCAGGTCTCGACCCCGAGCTCGGCCATCGCGCGGCGCATCGGCTCGCCCTTGCGCAACGAGTTGTAACGCTCGATGCCCTCGATGCCGTTCTCCCAGAGTCGCCCGTGACGTGCCTCGAGCCAGGCCGGCGAGATGGCCGGCTGGTAC
The DNA here is from genome assembly GCA_963777725.1 of uncultured Gammaproteobacteria bacterium. Lineage (GTDB taxonomy): Bacteria > Pseudomonadota > Gammaproteobacteria > Steroidobacterales > Steroidobacteraceae > RPQJ01. Next base: position 59,681 of record CAVZRR010000010.1, on the reverse strand, counting down.
ACCCTGAGGTTCAGTTCGAGCCGCTCGACCAGGTCGTCGATGAAGCGGTAGGTCTCCGGGAACAGGTAGCCGGTGTCCACCAGGATCACCGGAATGGACGGCAACGCGCGCGTCACCATGTGCAGCGAGACGGCGGCCTGCGCGCCGAAGCTCGACGAGAGCGCGAACGCCCCCGGCAGGTGGTCGAGGGCCCAGCGCACCCGCGCCTCGGCGGGCATGCGCTCGAGATCCGCATTGACCTCGTCGCGCACCGCTCTCATGCGACGGCCGCCCCCGAAGTCGTGCCGACGGCGACCAGCCCCGCGCGCCAGACGTAGTCGCCGAAGCGCTCGCCCGGTTCGCGGCCCGCCGCAAAACGCCCGAAGGCATCATCGAGTGCTGCGAGGATTCCGGCCTCGTCGATGTTCTCGAGGTAAAGCGCGTTCAGGCGCTGGCCGCGCGCGTCGCCGCCGAAATACAGGTTGTAGCGTCCCGGCGCCTTGCCGATCAGCGCGACCTCCGCGAGGTACGGTCGCGCGCAACCGTTCGGGCAGCCTGTGATGCGCAGCACGAGCGGCTGGTCTCGCAGTCCATGCCCGGCCAGAACGCCCTCGACCTTGGCCGAAAAGTCCGGCAGGTAGCGCTCCGCCTCTGCCATCGCCAGCGGGCAGGTTGGCAGCGCGACGCACGCGAGCGCATCGCGCCGTAGCGGGGTGCTGCGGACATGCGCGTCGAGGCCGTAACGGACGACCAGCGCGTCGATGAACTGGCGTTCGGACGGCGCCACGTTGGCGATGATCAGGTTCTGGTTCGGTGTCAGCCGGAAATCGCCGCGATGCAGACGCGCGATTTCGCGCAGTCCCGTCAGGTGCAGGCCCTGCGGACCGTCCGCGACCCGCCCTGCGCTGATGCGCAGCGTGAGGTGCCAGCGGCCGTCGTGGCCCTCGATCCAGCCGAAGCGGTCGCCGCTCGAGGTGAACTCGAAGGGGCGTGCCGGCTCGAGCGTGAAACCCATGCGACGCGTGATCTCGGCGACGAACCAGTCGAGGCCGTGCGCGTCGATCGTATACTTCAGCCGCGCGTGCTTGCGCGTCTCGCGATTGCCGAAATCGCGCTGCACCGTGACGACGGCCTCGGCGACGGCGAGCAACTGCTCCGGCCGCAGGAAGCCGACGACGTCGGCGATCCGCGGATAGGTCGTCGGATCGCCGTGGCTGGTGCCGAGCCCGCCACCCACCGTCAGGTTGAAGCCGACCAGCTCGCCTGCCTCGACGATCGCGATGAAGCCGAGGTCGTGCGCGAAGACGTCCACGTCGTTGATCGGTGGCACCGCGATCGCCGCCTTGAACTTGCGCGGCAGGTAGGTCGGACCGTAGATCGGCTCGACTTCCTCGGTGCCCGCAATCCGCTCGCCGTCGAGCCAGATCTCGTGGTACGCGCGGGTGCGGGGTAGCAGGAACTCGGACAGCCGCTTCGCCCACTCGTAGGCGAGCGCATGCGCGCGCGACTCGACCGGGTTCGCACTCGCGAGCACGTTGCGGTTGACGTCGCCGCAGGCCGCGATGGTATCGATCAGCGCGGCATTGATCGCCGCCATCGTCGCCTTGAGCTCGGTCTTGACGACGCCGTGGAACTGGAAGGCCTGGCGCGTCGTGATGCGCAGCGTCCCGTTGGCATAGCGGCGGGCGATCTCGTCGAGCGCCAGCCATTGCGTTGGCTTGCAGACGCCGCCCGGCAACCGGGTGCGAATCATGAAGCTGTAGGCGGGTTCGAGCTTCTGCTTGCGGCGCTCCTCGCGGACGTCGCGGTCGTCCTGCTGGTAGCTGCCGTGGAACTTGATCAGCACGGTGTCGTCCTCGCGGATCGCGCCGGTCAGCGGATCGGCGAGGCTCTCGACCAGCGTGCCGCGCAACAGACGGCTGTCGCGCTTGATGCGCTCGACGGGGGATTGCTGGCTCATCTCAATAGACGTCCCTGAGGTAACGACGGTCATCGGCGAGCCGGCGCACGTAGGCCTCGGCGGCCTCGCGGTCGAGTGCGCCGTGAGCTTCGACCACCTCCACCAGTGCCGCATGCACGTCGGGCGCCATGTGCTCGGAATCACCGCAGACGTACAGGTAAGCGCCGCCCTCGAGCCAGGCGAACAGGTCCGCACCGGCCTCGCGCAGCCGATCCTGCACGTAGGTGCGGGGGGTTCGGTCACGCGAGAACGCCAGATCCACCCGCTGCAGCAGTCCCTTGCGCGCGGCGTCCTGCCACTCGACCTGGTAGAGGAACTCGCTGTCGAAGTGACGCGCGCCGAACACGAGCCAGTTGCGACCGGTGGCGCCCTGCGCCTCGCGCTGCTGGAGGAATCCCCGGTACGGCGCAACTCCGGTGCCCGGGCCGATCATGATGACGTCGCGGGCGGGATCGGCCGGCAGTCGGAAGCGCTCGTTCGCCTCGATGAAGACTCGCACCTTCGCTGCGTCTCCGGTCAGTTCCGCGAGGTGAGCCGAGGCCGCGCCCAGGCGCCGCTCGCCGTCGTGCTCGTAGTCCACGACGGCGACCGTCAGGTGCGCCTCCTCGCCCACAGCTGCGCGGCTCGAGGCGATCGAGTAGAGGCGCGGCGCCAGCGGTCGCAGTGCCTGCACCAGCGCATCCGGCTCCCAGGTGGCTGGGTAGCGCTGCAACACGTCGACGAGCTGCAGGTTCTTGAGGATGCCGCGCAGGCGTTCCTCGTGGCCGGCCGTGAGGATCGCGGCGAGTCCGGCGCTGCCGGCGCGTTGCGCATGCTGCACCAGGAACGGCTTCGTCAGTCGCGTGATCTCGCGACCCTGAACCAACCATTCGCGCAAACTGCGCTGCTCACCATCGACGGCCACGGGCTCCTTTCCCGACGCGCCGATCGCCGCCAGGACGGCGTCCACGACGACGGCCGGGTTCTCGTGCCAGATCCCCAGCGCGTCGCCGGGTTCGTACTCAAGGCCCGAACCCTCGAGCGACAGCTCGATGTGGCGCACGTCCTTCGACGCGCCGCGACCGGTGATCCGGTCGTTGGCGAGAATCGTGGCGAGGAACGGCTGCTCGCGGCTGTAGCGAGGCGTGGCCGGCACGCTGCGCAAGCGCGTTACGTTCGCGGCCGGTGCAGTGCCGAGCGCATCGCGCGCGCCGGCCACGACCTGCTCGAGCCAGGGCGTGACCAACCGCTCGTAGTCGAGGTCGCAGTCGACGCGCGGCAACAATCGACGGCCGCCGAGGGCTGCGAGTCGCTCGTCCACCTGGCGGCCCGTCTCGCAGAACTTCGGATAGCTCGAGTCGCCGAGCGCGAGTACCGAGTACGCGAGGCTCTCGAGCCTTGGCGCGCGCTTGCCGGCGAGGTGCTCGACGAAGCCGCGCGCGTCGTCCGGCGGGTCGCCGTCGCCGTGCGTGCTGACGACGACCGTCAGCAGCCGCTCCTTCGCAAGGTCCTTGAGCGGATAGTCGCGGGCGGCATAAACACGCACGGCCAGCCCGGCCGCCTCGGCCGCACGGCCGAGCCGCTCGGCGATGCGCCGACCGTTGCCCGTCTGCGAGCCGTAGACGACGGCGAGTCGCGCGATCGCTTCGCTGCGTGGAGCGACCACCGGGGCCGCCGCGACCGGAATGTCGACGGCCGCAGCAACGCCACCGTGACCGCGCGCATAGGCGACGCCGGCCGTGAATCCCGACAGCCAATGCAACGAGACGGGTTCCAGCCCGTCCACGACACGACGCAGCAGCTCGCTGCGCTCGGGATCGAGCGGGCCCAGTGGCAGGGGAACGGCAGTCGTCGCAGTCATGGCATCGCCTCCAGCCGGTCAGGCTGTGGAGACGATGCTAGGGACGAACTGCGCTCGAGCGGAAAGGCCGCGTGGTTATGACTTCATGATCCAACTCGGCCGAGCGCCCGTTCGGCCGCAGCCGGATCACCGTTTCGAAGGACCCTGCGTGCGGCACCGAGTACGCGCCGACTTTCTCTGACTTACCTATTATTATTCAACAGGTTATCAGACCTATCTGAGGTCGTTCCTAGGGGCAGACGGCCCACGAACCGAACGTCAGGCAGGAAAGAATTCGATCGGCTTCGTCGTCGTCATCGGCGCCACGTCCTTGGCCTCGAAGCGGAACATTTTCACGCGCGCGACCAGCTTGCGCTCGAGCTCGGCGTCGCCGAGTTCGCTGCTGACGATCCGGGCGGCAGTGACCTCGCCGGACGGCGCGATCGTCACTTCGAGCACGACCTTGCCCTGCAGCGCCGGATTGTCGCGCAGCGCGCGGCTGTACAACGCGTAGATCGCGGACTTGTTGCGATCGAACACGAGCTCGACTTCCTCGCGCGTGCGCGATGCCTTGCTGCTCGACCCCGAGCGCTGCGCCTCGGCCGCCGGCGCGGCCTCGACGCTCGAAGCGACGCGTGCGGTCGAGTGACCCGCAAGCCCGGTCGAACCGCCACCGAATCCGCTGCTGGCCTTCGCGACCGCGATGCCACCACTGCCCTCGCCCGTGCGGGCCGTCAGCAAGGCGCGATCGACCCGCGTCTTTTCGCCCGCGCCGGCATTCAGCGGTTGCGCGGCCGTATCCTGGTCGACGTCGAGCTCGCGAAGCTCGGCGAGCTGGTCGGACAGCGCCAGCAGCCCGCTCGCCGCCGCCTTCTTGCGCGGATCCGGCTTGGGCGGTGCATCCACCACGGGCGCCGGCGCGGGTTCACGCACACGCTGCTCGACCTGCGGCTGGATCACGGGTTTGGGCGGTTCCGGAACCTCGACGACCTTGGGTTCGGGTTTCGGCTTGGGCCGTTCGAGCAGGAACTCGACGACCCGCTCCGGCACCGCGGGCGGTGCGGTCTGCGCGCGCTCGCGCTCGGGCAGCAACGGGATGATCACGCCGAAGCCGATGAACAGGCCGAGCACCGCGCCGAGCACGCGACGCACGCGCCGCTCGTCGGCCTCCGAGGGCGTCCAGGGCAGATCGTAGATGCGATAGTACGCAGTGCTCATGCTGTGCCCCGTCCGTCAGGCCCCGGCCCGCGCCATGAGCGCCTGCTCACGCTCGACCACTGCCAGCGAAACCTTGGTGTAGTCCGCGGCTGAGCAGCTCGCGACGATCTTGCGCAGCACGGCGTACGGCAGCGATTTTTCGGCCATCACGGTGACTTCGCGCTGTTCCGACGCACCCGGGAGTAGCGGCGGCGCCTCGCGGCCGAGCGCGGCCTGCAGCGCTTCGATGACGGGCTCGGTCGAGCCGCCGACTTCCGCGACCGATACGACAGCCTCGCCATTCACGTACAGCATGTCGCGCGTCACGGTCACGACCGTCGCCGGCCGTGGTTTCAGTTCCGACGCCGAGTGCGGGATCGAGATGTTCTGCGTGTTGGGCAGGATCTCCGTGTCTGCGGAGTGCACCAGCAGGTAGACCACGAGGATCATCAGCATGTCGATCATCGGGATCAGCGTGAGCGGGCCGTGCCCGCCGCCGGCCTTGCCGTGACGCGCGTGGCGTGCCTTGCCGGTGCGGATCATATCGGAGCGTCTCCCAGCGCGATCTGCGGGAACAGTTCACGGCGCACGACCTTGCCGCCGTCCGTGCTCTGGCGGACGCGGACCGCGTCCATGACCTGCACGATCGTGTCGTAATCGACGTCTTCCGCCACCAGGAGCGTGGCGTTCTGCTTGTCGGGGAAGCGAGCCTTGACGCTCTCGAGGTACTCGGACAACCGTACGACGTCCTGGCCCGTCGCCGTGGCCGGCACGGTCGTCAGCACGCCCGAGTTGCGATCCGCGACCTCGAGCCCGCCCCGCCGCACGATGACCTCGAGCTCGAGCACCGGCACCTGCGGTGCAGCCTTCGCCCCCGGACCGGGCAGGTGCACCTCCAGGATGCTGGTCTTCGAGAACACGGCCGTGAAGATCAGGAAGAACGCGAGGATCACCATCACGTCCAGCATCGGCACGATGTTCAGGTCGTTGCGACCGCGGTAGCGCGCATGGTTGCGCAGCTGCCGCCGGGCGAGCTTCGAGCTCCTCATGCGCGCGCCGCCCCCAGGATCTTCTCGGTGACGCGGGCCGACGTCGCCGCGCTCGCCGGCTCCGCCACTGCCTGCCGGCGCTCGGTGATGCTGTTCAGGAACTTGATCGACGCGACCTCGAGGCTGTCCACCAGCTCGGTGGTCTTGGTCTCGAGATACATGTGGCAGAGCAACAGCGTGATCGCGAGGCCGAGGCCCAGCGCCGTGTTGTTCATCGCCACCGAGATGCTGGCCGACAGCATCGCCGCCTTCTCCGCCGGATTGACCGCCGCGACGGCCGCGAATGCGTTGATCAGGCCGATCACGGTGCCGAGCAGGCCCATCAGCATGCCGACGTTGGCCAGCGTGGCGAGGTAATGCGTGCGCTTCTCGAGGTGCGGGATGACCTCGATCAGGCTCTCTTCCATCGCCTTCTCGATATCCTCGCGACGGTGGGCGGTCGAGATCCGCGACATGCCGTAGCGCATCACGGTGGACAGCGCCGAGTCGGTCTTCTCCGCAAGCTCCATGGCCTTGCGGAAATTGCCGATCTTGATCAACGGCGCGAGTTCGGCCCACAGGCGGCGATTGCCCTTGGCGACGCGGTGCAGGTAGATGAAGCGCTCGACCGCGAACCCGAGGCCGACCGCGAACACGGCGGCAATCGGGTAGAGGAAGGCTCCACCCTGCTTGAAGAAGTTGACGATCATGTCGAAGGCATTCATGGCTCTTTGGCTCCGGGGGACGTACGGTCGGGACTTTGCGACGTCAGGTCGCGGAAATACGTGATCTCGCGCCGGAATTCGTCACGATCCAGCGGCGAAAGCACCTCTTCGATCAGGCTGCCCATCGGTCGGTCCGGCCCGGCCGGCGGCTCGGCGGCTTTCCAGGGCACGATGCTCATGACCTTGGGCAGCTCGCGGTTGCCCGTGATGGCGGTCGAATCGAGCTGCAGCCGGTCGATCGCCCGCTCCTGCGGCTTCGGCTTGGGCGCATCGGTGGCCGATGCGCCGTAGCCGGCGCCCAGCGCGAGCACGGCTGCGACGATCTTCCAGGCATTCATGGCTGCACCTCCGCGGTGCGGGAAACCTGTCCGAGTCGCGTGCGCAGCTCGACGAGCCAAGCCGCGACCTGCGGATCGACGTCGCCGGAGAGCGACTGGTAACGCTCGTAGTGCACCAGTGCCTGCGCCGGCTCGCCGAGGTAGAGGTCGAGCAGCACGGCCAGGTTGCGTTCCGGCTCGGCATAGGCGGGGTCGGCCGCGATGGCGCGTTCGTAGGCGGCGCGCGCCTCGGCGAAACCGCCCAGGCGACGCTCGGCGATGCCGAGTCGATTCAGGCCCGCCGGGTTCGTCGGGTCAAGCTGCAGCGCGACCAGCAGCATCTCCCGAGCCTCGGCATCGCGTTCGGCCTCGAGCGACTCGCGGGCAGCCGTGAATTGCGCCGCGACCTCGGGCAGCGTCACGGCGGTCGCGTCCGCCCCGTCGAGACTCTCGATTCGCGCGTAGCGACCGGGCTTCATTTGCGCGAGCGCCGCATAGCTCTTCTTGACCCAGTCGTCATAGACACCCGTGGCGGCACGACTGGCGTTCTTCTCATGAATGCCAATGGCCTTCTCCTCGAATGGGAACGCCTGCTCCTCGAGCAACAGGTCGTACTGCTCGAGTTCCTCGGCCGACAGGTCGCCGGGCCGCTCGGACTCCATCAGCGACTGGCCAAGGTGGCGATACAGGTCCGCCATTGCAAAGCTGGCCTCGGTGGTGACTGCGGCGATGCCGTACTCGGCGGCCTGCCCGTAACCCGCCAGCGCTGCTTCGAGTGCCTTCTTCTTGGCCAGCAGCGAGCGGTCGAGCGGAGCCGCGAGCTTGACGGCCCGCGCGGCACCGTCGAGCGGTCGCGCGATCTCGAGCGATGCTCTGGCAGCCAGGAAGCGGCTGCGATCGGTCCGTGCGGCACCCGCCGCACGATCGGCAGCGATCAGGTCGTCCAGCCAGCGCACGCGGTCGGCGCCGTCGTTGGCCTTCGCAGCCAGTTCCGCCAGCTCGTGCCGTGCCTCGATGGCCGGCTCGAACGGTGCCGGGTAGCGCCCGACGTATTCGGCATAGGAGCGGCGCGCCGCCGCGACGTCCCCACTGCCCGTGTATAGCTCGGCCGCCTGCCACAAGGCGGCGCGGCGCACCTCGGCCTCCTCGGCCGGATTCGCGGCAACACGCTCGAGCTCGACCGCAGCCTCGCGCTGACGCCCGCCCTCGAGGTAGGCCACGGCAAGCTTGCGCGTCGCATCGGCCTGCAACGGATGCTCAGGATGATTGCGGCGGAATGCCTCGAGCACGGTCGCCGCCTCGTTCCACTGCTGCGCGGTCACGAGCAGCGTGGCCGCGTCGTACTCCGCGGTGGCACGGACCGGCGACGCGGGCGCGACGCTCGCGACGCGGAGGAACTCGCTGACGGCACCGGCGACGTCGCCCGCCGCCTGCTTCGCCTCGGCTTGTCGGTAGACCGATGCCGCCAGGCGCTCGGTGACCTCCGCACGCAAGCGGGTCCTGCAGCGGCAACCGCGCCGAGAGTTCGCCGTAGGCACGCTCCGCCTCGACGAAGCGTGCGGAATCGAAATACGTGTGCGCGAGCACGGTCCACGCCACCAGCTGCTGGCCGGCATCGGCACGAGGACCAAGCGCGAGCAGCCGCTGGGCGACGGATTCGGCCCGCTCGCGGTCACCCGCATCGAACAGCGCCTTGGTCGTGCGGGCGAGCACGCCCGGCACCTCGGTCTGCTCGGGGAATGTGTCGGCGAAGCGCAGCGACGAGTCGATCGCGCGCAGCCGCAGCGCGGCGCGCTGCGCCTCGGGCACTTGCGCCTCGGCCTTGTCATAGGCCACCAGCGCTGCATAACCGGCGCGACCCGCAGCCGGAGTGGCTCCGTACGAATAGGCCGCCCGCTCGTACTCGGCGGCGGCGGCCTCGAAGTTCGCTCCTTCGAACAGCAGGTCGGCGAGCAGCAGTCGCGTCGCCGGCGCCTGCGGTGCATCGTCGAAGCCGTCGAGGTAGTCACGATACCAGCGCACGGCGGCATCGCGATCCGTGGCGGAACCACTCTTCTGCGCCAACGCGTGGTGGTGCTGCGCGAGGTCCAGCAGGTTGGACTGCACGGCGTTGCTCACGGCCGGATCGAGGTTGGGCCCCTGCGTGCGCCAGAACTCGCTGCGCGGACCGTATTCCTCGACGAGCTGGCGCTTGCCATCCAGCACCAGCGAAGTGAAGCCGCCCTTCGCATAGGCTTCGGTCGCGCCGACCAGCAGCAGCGGCGCGTCCGGATCCAGTGGCCGGCGACGCGCAAAGGCACGGTACGCCTCGGCACCGTCCTGGTAGCGCTCTTTCTCGACGTACAAGTCGCCGAGGGCGCGATACAGCCGGGACTCGTAGGGCGCGGCGCCATGACGGTCGAGCGCTGCCTGCAGCGATACCGGGCCTTCCGACGCCGCGAACGTGATCGCGAGCGCCCGCATCGCGTCGGCGGACAGTTCCTGCTCGGGTCGCGACAGGTCCGCGCCCGGCCGAACCCGGCCACCTTCGACCAGCAGGCCGTCGAGCAACGCCAGGAACGAGGCGCTGCTCTCCTCGTCCCGCGACTGCTTGAACAGCGACCAGCCGTGCTTGTAGAGCGCCTGCTGGCGGAATGCAGAGCTGGCGTTGCGACCGAGCACGGCGGCGTAGGCACGCTCGGCGTCCGCGTAGCGCTGCGCGCTGAAGAACGTCTCGCCGCGCCTGAACTGCGCCTCGTCGTAGTACGCGCTGTCCGGGTGACCCGCGACCAGCTCGTCGAGCCGCGCGAGCGCCGCGTCGGGCTCGCCGAGGCTCTCGTGCGCGCGTGCGAGCTGGTAAATGGCCACGTCCGTGTCCGCACCCTGAGGCTGCTCGGCGAGCAGCCGCTCGTAAGCTGCGATCGCCTCGCGCGCGACCGCCGTCGCCCGCTCGCTGGTCGCGCCGTCCTGCGCGCGCAGGTTCTCGGCTTCCGTCAGCCGGAGGTCACCCAGTCGCCGCAGCGCCTGCGCGCGCAGCGCCGGATCCGTCTCCGGGATCTGCAGGAATTCCTCGTAGCTGCGTGCGGCGAGCCCGACGTCCGCGACGACCGGCTCGTCGGGCCGTACCGGGGCGCTGCGCGTCGCGAGGTCGGCGAGCGTTGCCGGGCCGCGCGGTTTGCGTGCTGCTTCGGCCTGCGGCACCTGGCAAGCCAGGCAGGCCAGCACCGCCATGATCAGGCGCGCGCTCATTGCTCAGCTCCGGCGGTCGCACCGTCATAGAGCGAGGCGAGAGCGAACTGCGCCTGCATCGCATAGCTCGCGAGTCGCCGCTTCTGCGCCTCGAGTTCCTGCACCGCGACGTTCGCCAGCATCTGCTGCTGCGCTGCGGCCGTCGTGTCGATGCGCGGGCCGATCGCATCGACCCGTCGCGCGAGGTCGTCCACGCGTTGTGCAAATCCCGCCGTGTCCCGCGGCGCGGATTCGCCGGCCTGCTCGACGAGCGCGACGCGCTCGCGGGCCTCGGCCAGCGACGCCCCGGTCTCGCGCAGCGACTGCTCGGCTCGGCGCAGGCGCAGCTTGTACTCGGCGTCGAAGTGCCAGAGCTGCGTTCCGCGGAGCAGGCGCGCCCGTTCCGCCAGGGCCTCGCGCTGCGGGCCGGGCGGCAACCCGGCCAGGACGTGCTCGATTCGCTCCAACGCGGCCCACTGCTTGCGCTCGGCGTCGGTCGCCAGTGCCGCCACGTCTCGGTTCGCCGCGATGGCGGCGACGCGCTCCGTAAGTGCGTCCTGGCGCTGCAGGAGACTGTCGAGGTCGGTGCTGGCCAGCACCTCGGCCTTGCGGGGCGCGCGCGCGGCGGTGGCCATCTCGCGGGCTTCGACCATGTGATCGAATGCCTCAAGCGACTCGCGCGAGCGCTCGAGGTTGCGCTGCATGATGCGCAGGTCGCGATAGTTCTTCAGGCCTTCCTGGAACTCGTGCGACGCGAGCAGGTGATACAGGTACCGCGTGTGCGGCGCGTCCGGCACGTTCTGCAATTGCCAGAACCAGCCGACGGTCTCGTCCCGTGGCGCGGCGTCGAGGATCGCATCGAGGAAACCACCCTCGCGTATGGCCGCGATCGATTCGTCGATGCGCGTGGATTCCACGGCGTAGGCCTGCACCGCAAGGCGATACTGCTGCGCCGCCTGGCCGTTCGACGCGAGCTGGGCGTAGGCGTAAGGCACCGCGAGGAACGATTCCTGCACCGCGGAATCGAGCAGGCGGCCCTCCCGCAACTCGAGCCAGGGCACTAGTGCGCGCTCGGGGCGCTGCACGTCCGTCTCGGCCCAGCCGAGACCGAGCAATGCGCGGTTCGTGAACGGGCCATCCAGCCGGACGCGGCTCAGCGCCGCGACCGCCGGCTCGCCGGCGCGTTCCTGCAGGTGGGCGAAGCCCAGTGCGAGGTTGGCTCGATCGCGCAGCGACCGCTCCTCGTCGGACTCAGCCGCCATCGTCCCGACCGACTCGAGCAGTCGCTTGCCCTCTTCGGCTGCGCCGGAGCGCACCATCGCGACGCCGAGATTGAACCGCGCGTACGGCGCCCAGTCGTCGTCGCTCGCGTGTTGCAGCGCGCCCACGGCCTCGCTGAAGCGGCCCTGCGCCATCAGCACGTTCGAGGCAAGCAGTCGGCGCTCTGACTCGAGCGCGCCCGGCAGCGGCGCGCGAATGCGCTCGAGGCTGCGCCATGCCTCGGCGTGGTAGCCGCGCTGGTAGCCGATGCGAGCCAGGTAGAAGTGCGCGCGGTCGCTGACCGACTGCGGCACCGGCCCAGCCAGCAGTCGGTTGAAGATTCGCGAGGCCTCGGCGTGCAATCCCAGCGACAGGTAGAGGCCGCCCGAGAGCAACTCGGCTTCCGCCGAGTGATGCTCGATCCGGTTCAGGTCGCGCGACACCTCGAGGCGCACCAGCGCGTCGAAGTAGTCGTCCTGGAAGAAGTGGAACAGCACGTCGCCGTAGTCGAGGTCGCGGACCTTGCCGGGGGGCGGCAGGTCCCGCGCTGCATCCTGCGCATGACCGACGCCCACGCCACCGGCGAGCACGCCGGCGACACAGATCAGCGACCAGCGACGGTGACGCGATCGGCTCATGGGTCAGCCTCGAGAGGCCCCTACTCCCACTGGCGCACGACGAACTCCGGCTGCAGCGCGGCCTGCCGGTCGCTGATGCGGAGCTCGAGGTACTTGGCGCCGACGGCCTTGTCGAACTTGAGCGTGGTGCCGCGCCGATAGTCGCGCTCGTGCGGGCCCTTGCCGGTGAAGAACGCGACGATCTCGTGCTCGCCGGCCTTCAGGTTGCCGAGGAACAGCTTCTGCACGCCGCCGCGGTGCAGCGCCTGCACCTCGCGCTCCGTGTACAGGTAGTTCGCGACCTCCTTGTCGTCCACCTTGAGCGTCACCGAGTCGAGCGCGAAGAACGTGCCGACGTCGAGCGACAGGAACACCGCGACCTGCGTGCTGGCCGGATACAGTAGTTCCTCCTCGAGGCGGAACAGGTCCCGGTTCAGGTCCACGAGCTGCTTCTTGAGGGCCTGGACGTCCTGGTCGACGCTGCGCAGGTCCTGCGCAGGATCGGCGGCGTGTCCCGGCGCGCCAAGCAACAGGCCACCGCACACCACCATGGCTCCGGCGCAAACTTGCCAGCGCAACCGCGCCGCAAGCCGTCTGATCGAACTGCTCACAGGTTCAACTCCTCGATCTGCCGGGCGATCTCCTCACCCGAAATGCCTTGCTGCGACCAGGCGCCACGCACGACGCCGTCCCGGTCGAGCAGCAGCGTCAGGGGCAGGCGGTCGACGTCGTAGAGCCGGCCGACGGACTGCCGCGCATCGAGCAGAGTCGGAAAATCGAGGCCGAGCGACTGCGCGACCGCGGCAGCGCGCGCGTCGTCGCCTTCGAGATTGACGCCGAGCACGACCGGAGTCGCGTCACCGGACGCCGATGGCAGCGAGTTCAGTTGCGCGAGCGTGTCGCGGCAGGGACCGCACCAGCTCGCCCAGAACGCGAGCACGACGACGTCGCCGCGGTACTCCGACAGGCGGAGGTTGCGGCCGTCGGTGGCCTTCAGGGCGAAGTCGGGCGCCGCGCTGCCCGGTGCCGGGCGCGCGTCGGAGACGATCGGAAAAACGAGCAGGCCCGCCACCGCTGCGGCGAGCAGCGCGAGCGTCTCGAACAGTGCCCGCCTGCGGGCACGCGCAAATCGATCCATGCGTTGCATGCTGGCAACCCCGCTGTCATGGGTGGGACCCGAAGACCGGAAGCTTTGCGTCCCCGTCTTTCGACGGGTTTGCCCTTGTCAGTCGCATGGGATCGTCGTCTGCGCACCGCGGCCGTGTCAACGAAACGCGCGTATCGCTGCACGCAGAATGCACTGCGTCACACTTTGCCGCGCGAGCTAGCGCGCAACTCCTATTGCGGCGGCGCCAGACCGTCCGAATAGAAGATGCGGCCATCCTTGTCGACGATGACCGCTTCGACGCCCGACAGCCGGCTCACGAGCTCCATGCCGCGCTCCACGCCGAGCACGAACACGGTGGTCGACAGGCCGTCAGTGAGCGTCGCATCGGGGCCGATGATCGTGGCGCTCCGCACGGCCCGCGCCACCTCGCCCGTGCCGGGCACGAGAATGTGGTGGTAGCGCACACCATCCTCCTCGAAGTAGCGCTCGTAGTCGCCCGAGGTCGAGATCGCCTCGTTCTCCAGCGGCAGGCGCGTCACCATCCGCCCTTCGTTGCGGGGATCGCGGACGCCGACGATCCACGGCTTGCCGCGGCGATCGCCGAGCAGGCGCGTGTCGCCCCCGGCGTTGACCATCGCGTGCTCGATGCCGAGTTCGCGCAGCGTCTCGATGCTGCGATCCACTGCATGCCCCTTGCCGATGCCGCCGAGGTCGATGCGCACGCCCTTGCGCAGGAAACGGATCGTGTTCGCGCCGCGATCCACCTGCACCTGGCGGTAGTCGACGCCGGGCAGCGCGGTCGCGACCTGCTCTGCGCTCGGTCGCTGGTGTGCGCGGTAGTCGTACAGGTAGCCGACGCTGGCATAGGTGATGTCGAAAGCGCCATCGCTGAGCCGCGAGAACTCGAGCGCGCGTTCCACGACCTCGATGATCTCGCGATCGACCGTCGACGGGCCGCTCGAACGCGTGGGCGTTGACTGCGGAGAGCTGGCTCTCCGGCTTGTACGTGCTCATCAACTCGTCGGTGCGCCGCATCTCGGCGATCACCGCCGCCATGGCCCGCGTGGCGAGTTCCGCATCCTCGGTCCAGAGCTCCACGGCCACGCGCGTGCCCATGATCGCTTCCTCGCGGTAGAACCACTCGGCCCGGGCCGGCGCGGCGCCGAGCAGCAACGCGATCATCAGTGAGGGCAACCACCGCATCGTTCATTGGCTCCGTTGGGCTGAACGTCGAACCGCAGGCAAGACTAGCGGCAAGGACGGGCACTCACAACGACGGCGTCGAGGCTGTCCGCGCCTGCGCCTCGGTGTGCAGCCGCCGCAGGAAACCGCGCACGGTCGGTTCCGCTTCCGCTGCGCTCATCAGCCGTTGCTCGACCAGTACCTGCGCGACGTCGCGGATCGACCGCCGGCCATCCACCAGCGACGACACGTAGGCGAGAACGCGCAGTTCCAGCTGGCGCCCCGCGAATTCCGGCAGCAGCGGCACTGGCAGGTCGGTTCGTTCCAGCCATTCGGGCGATCGGCGCACGCGCGCCGGCGCCGCCGACTGCTCGCGCTTGATGGCGGTGAACGTCACGACGGTCTCGAGCCGCGCATGCCGGCTCGCCGGCGAGCCGAGATACGGAATCGCATCCTCCCGCAGCCCGTCCAGCGCGAAGCCGGCGGCGGCAACGATGTCGAGCACTTCCTCGGTGGCGTAGCGCCGGACAGGATCGTCGCCCGAAAACGCGAGCGAGCCGCTGTTGATCCAGCGCCCGCCGGGCCTCAACCAGCTGTTCAGGCGGCAGGCGAAGCTTGCCAGGTCCTCGTCGATGATGTCGATCAACCAGGGCGTCACGACCGTGTCGAAAGCGGCGTCGGCGAAGGGACCTTCGGTCACATCGGCGCAGAGCAGCTGCAGTCCCGGCGCCACCGCGCCTGGCGCCTGCAGCTTGCGCAGGATCGCGTGGCTGTCGATGTCGCGCGGCGCGATCGGAAACTCGTAGAGTTCGAGCGTCTCGCCCGCCAGCAGCCGCTGCGCGGCAAGCAGGAACAGCGGATTGAGGTCGGCCGCCACGAGCGTCGGCGGACGCCGGCGCTGGTGAAGGTCGTAGGCAAGCCGGCCAGCGCCCACGCCGAGCATCAGCGTGCGCCCCGGCACGGACGGGCCGAGTGCGGCGTCAATCAAGCGGAAAGAGGCTTCGTTCTCGACCTCGCCCCAGCACCAGTCGCGGTGCAGGTTCGCGTAGTAGCCGGTCAGGCCCTGGCTCGCCGGCAGTGACACGCCGAGCGCGCGGTAGATTTCCGGCGTGGCCGCCGCTCCGAGGCCGAGCGGCGCGAGCAGGGCCCGGAGTCGACGCGCGTGATCGGTGCACGCCGCCGCCAGCAGTTTCAGTCGATTGCGCGTCGTCGTGCGCGTGACGGATGGGCCGAGCGCGGCTCGGTAGCGACCCGCCTGGGCATCGAGTTCCGCCAGGAAAGCGTGACCCCGGGCGCGCCAGTCGCCGAGCACGGCCGCGGGATCGACCAGCAGGAACGGTACGCCGTCGAGGACTGGAAACTCCAGCGCACAGGCAGTACACGACACGACTGCTCCGGATGCGAGCGACCCGCGGCAGCGCGGGCAGCGAAGCAGATCGAGCGAACACCATGCACATTTATTAATAAATATTAATTTTATATTATTTATATAAATTTATTTTATAAAAATAATTACAATATAATAAATTTAATTATTTTATATTCAAAATATTTATTATTTTTTATTAAATCTTATTTTAAATACAATAATATTATTAAATTCATTAATTAAATTATTCATAACATTTTTATAATTATCAATTAATTAAATTTAATAACTATTTTCTATTAAAATTATTTAACATTTTATTTTTTACTATTTTACTATATACTTCCCGATTTATAAAATTATTTAATATAATTTTCTTTATAATAAACTTATTTATTTTTTTATTATATAATTATTTTATCATTTAATATAAAAATTAATATTTTATTTAAATAAAAAAATTATATAATATTATATTAAAAATTTTTTAATTTTATTTTTTATGACATTCCAACCGGGCGCGCCCGCGGCAGCAAGCAGTCGAGCGCAGGGACTGGCGTGGACTCGCCATGCGTGCCGCCAGCCTATCACGGTCGCGTCAGCCGATGCGTCCGTTCACGATCGGGTTGAACGCGATCAGGCTGTCCTGCGCGGCCGCCGAACCAAGGCCGTTGCGCGGGAACTTCTGGCCGAACTGCCCCTGCTCGCCGTGCAGGGCCATGTAGTTCAGCACGACCGTCTCGACCAGCAGGTTGACGTTGTTGGCCGCCGGGCTCGACGCCGTCTCGACCGAGGCGTCGCCGCGGAAGTAGCCGATCTGCTGGTGGCGCGCCGCGCCCCCCGCCCCGGTATCGAGCAACTGCGGCCGACCGCGCGGGTTGTAGACGAGGAAGAACGACGCGGCCGTGGACTGGTTGTCGCTGGTCCACATGAACTTGCCGCGCCCGTCGGGCGAGTTGTCCACCTGACCGCTCGCGGACAGCGATCCGTCGGAGAAGACGTAGAGCATCAGCGGCATGCCGCGGCGGGCAGCGTACTCGAGGCAGGCGCCCATGCAGCGCCCGGCGCGCAAGTCGCGCACCTCGCCGGTCGCCCGGCCCTGGCCGTGATAGTCGTAGCCGCCCATCGTGATCGTGCCGGCGCCGGCGTAGCCGGACAGCACCATCTTCATGACGGCCGCGGTCTTCTGGAACTCGCCATCCGCGTCGTACTCGGCCTGCGAGAAGACTCCCGTGCTGCCCACGATGTCCGGGTCGAGCTCGGGGTTCAGGCTCGAGGGGTCGCCGAAGCGGTCGACGACGTCGGCGGCCTTCACGTAGCCGCAGCTCACCAGCTCGCGGACGACCTCGTTGCGCGTCACGGTGGTCCGCTTCGGATCCGGCCAGTTCTGCTTCGGATCGATGACCTGCAGCTTGCGATGACTGATGCGCTGGATGGCCTCCATGACGACCACCGTGTCGTCGACGCTCAGCAGGTTGGCCAGCTGGCCGGTGTCGACGAGGCCGGTGACGTCGCTCGCGCGGTCGACCTTGGTCGGACGGACCGACAGGTCGATCAGGCCGGCCGGCGCCATCGAGTTGCCACCCGAGTCCGAGGCGCGCGAACCGATCAGCGTCGCGAGCGAACCGTCCGCGCCGGCGCGGTAGATCCCGTACATCGGGTTGTGCGGGTTGTTGCCGGTATCGTTCTCGGAGCGCGCGGCGATGACCGCGCCATTGATGCCCGCGGCGGTGGCGGGCGAGATCCGGTCGAGGATGCCGCGCAGGAACGCGCTGTCCGAATGGAACGCGAGGCCGAGCGAGGTGTCGGTGAAGCTGGTGCCCGTGACCGGATTCGTCAGGCTCGGCACCATGTCGCCCGGCAGGCCCATCTTCCCGTATCCCGCGGTCGTCAGGAAGTCGAGCTGGCCGCCCGGACCGCCGATCAGCACGTTCGAGCCGACCATGTTCGCGCCGCCCGCAAGGTCGATGCAGATGAACGGGATCTTGCCTGCGCCGAGCACCTCGATGCCGCAGGTGCTGCGCAGCGCCTCGAGGTCGGGCGATAGCGCCGCCATCGCAGCGCGCGGGTTGGCGAACAGGCCGAAGACCGTCGGCGCGACGACCGTGCCGAGGCCCGCCGCGAAGCCCTGCGCGAGGAAGTCGCGGCGGGTGACGGGTCGCTTGTGCGCGCCCTCGTGCCGGATCGGCTCGTCGAGCGCCAGCTGCCGGGGAGGTGCCTTGCGAATGATCATGTTGCCTACCTCGAATCGTGGCGCCGGGCCACGGTCAGTGCACCAGGGTCACGGCGCTGCCGAGCAGTGCCGCACAGCTCGCCTTGACGATCGTCTCGGTCCGACCGGCCGCGCAGCTGCCGCCGCAGGCCGCGAGCCGCGTGATCATCGCGTCGAGGTCGCCACGAACCTCGGTCGCGTTCGGCTCGGTCGCGACGTTCTGCGCCATCATCCGGCCGACCAGCGAGTCGAGCACGATCGCCCGGCCGGCGGGGCTGAACGCCACGGCCGGGCTCGCCGCGAAGTCGAAGCCGGGGAAGTACGCCGCTCGCGCGCCCGTGTCCTCGACCAGCGCATCGCAGTACTGGATCGCCAGCTGCGCGATCGCGACCGGGTGCGCCGAGACGAACGTGTCGATGTTCTCGATCGTCGGCAGCGCCTGCTTGACCTGCTCGTAGGTCGCCTGCACCGACGGGCGGGTCGGACTGACGCCGGTGAGTTCGGACATCGTCGCGTTGATCTCGTCGAAGACGCGCAAGCCGACGTCGGCCGCGCGCTGCACGTCCGGCGGCGGGGCGGGTGCCAGCGGCACCGGATCCGTGCGCACGTTCTGGCGGCTGCCGAGCACGTCGAACGTCAGGAAGAACTCGTCCGCCTCGGGCCCCTTCTCGAGCCCGATCACGGTGCCGATCGTCGACAACGGCTGGCCGAGCGGCCCGTAGAGCGAGTCCGTGATCGCGGTATCGAGCGTGCGGTACGCCTGGCCGACCTGCGCCTCGCTGCCGTTGACGCCGATGCGCATGCCGGCGAGCGGAATGCTGCCCGGGCGCGCCGTCGGGATCGAGGCTGATGAAGGTCGGCTTGTCGAACAGGTAGCCGTAGCTGTCGAACTGGCTCACCTCGAACAGGATGTAGGCCTGCGGCACGTCGACGAGGTGGCTCACCGAGAACAGCAGGTAGAACTTCTCGCCGACGCCCGCCTGGAAGTTCTGGTTGATCTGCTCGGGCGTCAGCGCGCGGTTGTGCACCGCGACCAGGCGGAAGATGCCCTCGAACTGCCGGTCCCCGGAAACCTCGTTGCCGAGCACGAAGGCGAAGGTGTCGTCCCAGTCCGCGATCGTGCTGCTGGCCGACGGGTCGGCGTCGCCGGTGAACTCGCCGTTCACGTAGATGCGGCGGCCGTTGACCGGGTCGTAGGTCGCCACGACGTGCTGCAGCGTCGCCTGCAGGTCCTCGTCGTCGTCCGAGGTCGTGAGCTTCGGGTCGCCGTTCTGGTCGGTCGCGCTGGAGCGGTTGTAGAAATCGTAGCTGTAGAGCGTCTGCCCGAGCATGAAGTTGCGCGAGGTCGTGCCGCCCGAGTAGGAGACGATGCGCGCGTCCTCCTGCGCCACGTTGCCGGGGGCGACCCAGGCCTCGATCGAGTATTCGCCGGTGCCCAGGATCAGGTCGTGCAGCTTGCGGCTCGCGGTCGTGGAGCCCTGCGCCTTGCCGCTGCGCACGTTGATGCCCCAGCCGCCGACCCAGGTCACGTCACCCGAGAGATTGAGGTTCAGCGCCGGCTCGACGCCGCTGGTGTCGTAGGCGACCCGGCCGCTGCCGGTCTTGAACTCCCAGAGGCCGATCACGCTGCCGTTGTAGCGGTTGCCGCCGCTCGCGACGGTGCCGTCGTACAGCGTGAGTGCCTTCGACAGCACCAGCGACGGGTCGACCTGCGTGAGCGGGATCGACGCAGCGAACGCGTTGATCGCCGCCTCCATCTCGCTCGAGTTGGCGGCGCAGTCGCTCCAGCAGTTGTGGAACTCGTTGCGCAGCCGCAGGACCAGGCGCGACAGCGCGGGCTGGTCGAGGTTGATCTTGACGCGCGCGGCGGCGTAGGCCTCGTCGACGTCGGCCGACGCGAAGAACGGCGACTGCGAGCTCGCCGCGGACGGCGCATGGCAGCGGGCGCAGTACTCCTCGAGCAGCGGATGGACCGTGCTGCCGAAGAGGTCCGGCGCGGCCGGGAAGCTCTTGCTCGCGCCCGGGTCGCGGATCGGCGGCGCCTCGAGATCGACGCCGGCGCTGCCGCCGGCCGTCGCACCGGCCCAGTTCGAGATCCAGGTCGTCAGGATGTCGGCGCAGGCCGCGGTGCTGGCGAGCCAGCAGTTGTGGCCGCCGGCGACCTTGGTGACCAGGCGCGAGTCGCGCGGCGAACCAAGCGTCACGATGCCGTTGGCCGCCGCGTACGCGAGGTTGATGTCGTCCTGGCGCACGAACTGCGGCGCCTGCCCACCCTCCGTGTGGCACTGGCCGCAACGGTTCGTCGCCTTGAGGTTGTCCCAGACGTTGATCTTGAAGGACTGCACGTCCGCCGTGGCCGGCGGCGGACCGCTGTAGGTCGGCGCCGAGCCACCGGTGGTCACCGGGTTCTCGACGGTCTCTGCGCCGCCGCCGCAGCCCGCGAGCAGTCGCCAGCAGGCTGGCCGTCGCGAGGACGCGGGTCACCAATGATTGCGAACCGAGCATGCCCATGACGTTCTCCTACTCGCCGACGCAGTAGGTGGCCGCCTCGGCGAACACCCTCTTCAGCCGGTAACCATTCGCCTTGAACGACGCAGTCATCGTGTCCACGCGCGCACGGTCCTCGGCGTCGCTGGGCGCGCGGAAGCAGACGTTGCGGAAGACCTTCTCGACCTGGCAGCGGGCGAACTGCTCGGTGCCGGCGAGTTCGCGGCCCATCGACTTGGCGCCCTGCCCGCGCGCCGGCAGCGAGGCATCCCAGCCGAGCAGTGCATTGCGGCCCTGGCGCCAGTAGTTGTCCCAGCTGTCGTCCGGAGTGATGAAACCCGGCCGGAACGTGTCGTCGTTGTTGAAGTACTTGGGCCGCACCTGGCCGGCCGAGTAGACGATGCGGCCGGCGTCCTCGTCGTAGTCGTAGTACGCATACGCCTGCGCGAGCGGGTCCATCCCGGCGTGGCAGGCGATGCAGTTGTTCAGGAACACGCGGCTGTCGCCGCCCGGGCTGCGGCTCACGTCCTGGCGGATGCGGTCGGCCGGGCGCGTCGGATCCTGCACCTGCTCGAGATCCACGCACAGGTGGTTCATCAGCGTGAAGCGGAACATCGCCCGGTTGGTACCGGCGACGAAGAAGGCCTGCGCGGCCGCGCGCGTCGTCACGACGCCGGCGGTCGCCGCCGGCGGGAGACCGGTCACGGAGGACTGCGTGGTGCGCACGAGTGCGTTCTTCAGGTTGGCGCCACTCGACTCGAGCGCCTCGTAGTGCGCGTTGCTCGACGCCGAGAACGCCGGCACGCCGCTCGCGCCGCTGCCCACGTACAGGATGTCCTCCGACAGCACCTGGTTGAACGGCACGTCGTCGCGCACCATGCCGATGATGGTCGCGACGTAGTCGTTCAGCGGCGCAAAGACCGTCTGGTCGCGATTGGTCCACGGCATCGCGAAATTCTTCAGCGTCACGTCGTAGAACGCGCGGTGGTCCATGGCCTTGTAGGCGGCATCGAGGCTGCGGCCGGCGGCGACGTCGGCAGTCATCGCATCCAGCACCGCGGGTGTCGGCGGCACGCCGGCAAGCCGGTCGTGGATGCGCTTGGCCTGGCTGCGCGCATCCGCCGCAGATACGCCGGGCTGCAGCAGCACCAGCGCCGCGCCGCAGAGCAGCAGCGCGCGACCGCAGCGCGCGGCCAGACTGCGGGCGCCGCCGCGAATTGCGGCAAGGCACCGACCGTCGACAAACGAGTCCTTGCGCATTGACCGATCTCCCGTCGTTCTGCTCGAGCTGGCGCCGGATGCGCCACACGGGGCGCAATGTGGATTGCCGCAGTCGCTTCGCCAAGCGCGAAGTCGGGTTCTGCGAGACGCCTCACACAAGCCCGGGTTCTGCGATGCGCCTCACACAACCCGCTGCGGCGCATGGAGCGACGCACCTCATGTGAGAGAAAGTGCGCCGTCACAGGCAGTGCCGTGCGGCGACGCGCAAGGCGCGAGCCGCGGCGCGACCCACATCGAGGATCGTCGGATGCGCAGAGTCAATCGAAACGTTTGCGGCACGAACCGGTCGTGCGGCCTGCTCGCGAGCGCCGTGCTGTTCGCGGCGGTCGCCGGCTGCACGAGCAGCGACGGCGGCGGCAGCCTGGCGCCGAGCGGCGGCCAGAACCCGGATCCGGTCGTGCTCGACTTCCCGATCGCCTACATCAAGCGGCCCGTTCCAGCTGCCGACCTCCCCGCGAGCGACGCGCGCGAGCTGCTCGACTTCCAGCCGGGCGCCGACCTCTTCGTGCGCGACCGCGCCTCGCCTTCGGCGAGCGACCGCAACGTCACCGCCGAGATCACGCTCGGCGAGGGCGACGTGCGCGACGTCGAGCCGTCGTACGACGGCACGCGGCTGGTCTTCGCCATGCGCGAACCGCTGATCGAGGGCGCGGACGAGGAAGACCAGCCGACCTGGAACATCTGGGAATACGACACGACCGCGCAGCAACTGCGGCGCGTGATCCAGTCCGACATCGTCGCCGAGGAAGGCCACGACATTGCTCCCCATTACCTGCCTGACGGACGAATCGTCTTCACCTCGACCCGCCAGCGGCAGTCGCGCGCGATCCTGCTCGACGAGGGCAAGCCGCAGTTCGCGGCCGATGACGAGGATCGCCGCGAGCCGGCCTTCGTGCTGCACGTGATGAATGCCGACGGCACGGGCCTGCGGCAGATCTCGTTCAACCAGAGCCACGACATCGACCCGGCCGTGCTCGACGACGGCCGCATCGTCTTCAGCCGCTGGGAGAACGCCGGACCGAACAACGAGATCAACCTCTACACGGTGCGTCCCGACGGCTCGCAGCTCGAGCTGCTGTACGGCGCGCAGAGCCACGCGACCGGCACGGATGGCACGGACGTGCACTTCCTCGAGCCGCGTCCTGCAACGAACGGTCGCATCCTGGTGCGTGCGCAGCCATTCGAAGCGCTCGACCTTGGTGGCGAGCTGCTCGAGATCGATGTCGCCAACTACGTGGAGATCACGCAGCCCACGCTGCCCAATCGAGGCGCGCTGTCCGGGCCTGCGCAGGTTCCGGCAACGGCGAACGTGGTCTCCACCGATCGAGGGTCCGTCGCCGGGCGGCCGCTACAGCTCGGCCTATCCGCTGCGCGACGGCACCAACCGGTTGCTGGTGAGCTGGACGCAGTGCCGCCTGCTCGAGGAACAACGCATCCTGCCGTGCACCGAGGACCGCCTGGCGACGGGGACGGCCGTCTCCGCACCGCCGCTCTACGGCATCTGGATGTACGATCCGGCCCAACGGACCCAGCTGCCAGTCGTGGCACCGACCGAAGGGGTGGTTTACACCGAGGTGGTCGCGATGCAGCCGCTGCCTTTGCCGGCGGTGATCCTCGACGCGGTCGCGGGAGTCGACTTCGATGCCGACCTCGAGTCCGAAGGCGTCGGCATCCTGGACATCCGCAGCGTCTACGACTTTGACGGTGCGGACACGGCGCCGGGCGGACTCGAGGCCCTGGCCGATCCGCGGCAGGCGACCGCTGCCCAGCGACCGGCGCGCTTCCTGCGCATCGAAAAGGCCGTCAGCCTGCCAGACGACGATTTCCTCGACTTCGACAACAGCGCGTTCGGCGTCACCGCCCGCTTCGGCATGCGCGAGATCCTGGGCTATGCCCCGGTTGAGCCCGATGGTTCCGTGCGCGTCAAGGTGCCGGCGAGCGTGCCGTTCGCGGTTACCGTGCTCGATGGCGACGGCCGGCGCATCAGCCCGCGGCACGAGAACTGGCTGCAAGTCCGCGCCGGCGAGGAACTGCGCTGCAACGGCTGCCACGATGGTGGCAGCGGCGAATCGCACGGTCGCTCCGGGCTGTTCGCAGCCGCGAACGCCGGCGCCACGACGACCGGGCTGCCGTTCCCGAACTCGAACCCGGCGCTGTTCGCGGATTTCGGCGAGACCATGGCGCAGGCGCGTGCGCGCATCAGCTGCCAGACCGACTGCGCGGCGCTGGAGCTGTCGCTGGACATCGCCTACGAGGACGTCTGGACGGATCCCGCCACCGCGGGGCGACCAGCCGATGCCGCGTTCGCCTATCGCTATGCGGACCTCGAAACGCCGGCGCCCGCCACCCCGGATTGCCAGACGACGTGGCAGGCCGGCTGCCGCGTCACGATCCACTACGAGGCGCACATCCACCCGCTGTGGAGCAAGCCGCGCGTGACGCTTGCGGCCGACGGCGTCACGGTGCTGGCCGACGACACCTGCACGAGTTGTCATTCGGACCAGGACGCCGCTGGCCAGTTGCGGGTGCCTCTGGGCCAGCTGGAACTGACGGACGCGCCATCGAGTGACCAGCCCCTGCACAAGCATGCCTACCGCGAGCTGCTCGCCGGCGACAACGAGCAGGAACTGGTGGGCGCGAACCTGCAGGACCGCCTCGTGCAGGTCGGCGTCGATCCCGTGACCGGCGAGCCGCAGTTCGAGCCGGTGCGGGTGCCGGCCTCGATGTCCGCAGGCAATGCCCGCGGATCTGTGCGCTTCTTCTCAATCTTCGCACCCGGCGGCAGCCACGCAGGTCGCCTGACCCCTGCCGAGTTGAAGCTCGTCTCAGAATGGCTCGACGTCGGGGCGCAATACTTCAACGACCCATTCGCCGCGCCGCTCGACTAGCGAAATGATTCGATCCCTGCTGACCGCCGCCCTGTTGCTGGGGCCGCTCGTTC
Organism: uncultured Gammaproteobacteria bacterium; assembly: GCA_963777725.1. GTDB lineage: Bacteria > Pseudomonadota > Gammaproteobacteria > Steroidobacterales > Steroidobacteraceae > RPQJ01. The sequence goes on along the minus strand of CAVZRR010000010.1, from coordinate 34,992 downwards.
CGGCAACGGCGCCGGCTGCGGGCGGCGGCGAGCGCGTGGTCGTGCAGGACGCGTACCTCGAGTTCCGCACCGGACCGGGCCGCGGCTTCCCCGTCTTTCACGTCGTCGATCGCGGCGAGTCCGTCGAACTGCTCCGCCGCCGCACGGACTGGATCAAGGTCCGGGTCGATGGCGGCAAGGAAGGCTGGGTCAATCGCAGCCAGCTCGAGCGCACGTTGACGCCCGGTGGCGCGCCGGTCGCACTGCCCGGCGCGTCGCCCGAGAGCCGGACTGCTCACCGCTGGGAAGTGGGCCTCGCCACCGGCGACTTCGACGGTGCCAGCGTCGTCTCGGCCTACGGCGCCTGGGCCATGACGCCGACGCTGCTCGCGCGCGCGGACGCCTCGCACCTGCTCGGCGACTACTCGAACGGCTGGCTGGTCACGGCCGGCATTGCCCACGTGTTCATGCCGGAGTGGCGCGTCTCGCCGTTCGTCGGCATCGGTGGCGGCGTCGTGCGAATCGAGCCCAAGGCGACGCTCGTGCAGGCCGAGGACCGGACCGACGAGACGGCCTACGCCGGCGTCGGGCTGCGCGGCTACCTGACCAATCGCTTCCTGCTGCAGGCCGAGTATCGCGGTTACGTGGTCTTCACGAGCCGCGACGACAACGAGGAGATCGATGAATGGACCGTCGGCTTCACATACTTCTTCTGAGCGGCATCGCACTGGCCGGCCTCGCGGGCGCCAGCGCGTCGGCGCAGGAAGCCGCGGCTGCGCCCGAGACCCCACAGGTCGTCGAGCCCCAGGTCGAGCGGCGCGAGGTGCAGCGGCCCGAGATCGACACCGAGAACTTCGAGGCCGGTGCGTTCATCGGCACGATCTCGATCGAGGACTTCGGCTCGAGCTTCACCTACGGGGCGCGCATCGCCTACCACTTCACCGAGGACGTGTTCGCCGAGGCGACCATCGGCACCGCGGACGCGGGCCGCACCAGCTACGAGGACCTGAGCGGCTCGGTCGACCTGCTCACCGACAGCGAACGGACGTTCACGTACTACGACCTCGCCGTGGGCTGGAATGCGCTGCCCGGCGAAGCCTTCTTCGGCGGCCGCCGCGCGATGCCCTCGGCGCTCTACCTGACGCTGGGCGCGGGCAGCACGCGTTTCGCGGGCGACGACCACTTCACGGTGACGCTCGGGGCCGGCTACCGGCTGCTGGTGACGGACTGGATGGCGCTGCACCTCGGCGCCCGCAACATCGCTTTCGACAGCGACCTGCTCGGCAAGAGCAAGACGACGCAGAACCTGCAGGTTGCGTTCGGCGTCTGACGGCCTTCTTCTGATCGAAGGAACCCAACCATGCGCATCCCGATCCTCGTTGCTGCACTGACCGCCGCTGCGCTGCTGGCGGGCTCACCTGTCCAGGCCGCGGCCCCGGCGGCGGCACCGGACTTCTCGCTGCCCGCGCGCGACGGCAGTGCCGTCCGGCTGAGCGAGCTGCGCGGCCAGGTCGTGATGATCAACTTCTGGGCGACCTGGTGCGGGCCGTGCCGGCAGGAGATGCCGCTGCTCGAGCAGATCCACGCCAAGTACGAGCCGCTCGGCTTCACGCTGCTCGGTGTCAACGTCGAGCCCGACAGCGCACCGGCGCAGGCCTGGCTGAAGGGCGTGCCGGTCAGCTTCCCGATCCTGTTCGACCGCGAGAATGCGGTCAGCGCGCAGTTCGGCGTCGAGGCGATGCCGAGCTCGGTGCTGATCGACCGCGAGGGCCGCGTGCGCCACGTCCACCGCGGCTACAAGCCCGGCGACGAGTCGACCTACGCGGACCTGATCCGCGGCCTGGTCAAGGAGTGAACATGAGCGGATTGCGCTTCGCGGCCGGACTCGCGTTGCTCGCCGCGCTCGCGGGCTGCAGCAGCGTCGAGCCGTGGGTGAAACCCTACGAGCGGCAGAACTTCGCGGACCCGATCATGAGCGCCGAGATGCACCCGGTCTCGGCCGCGTACCTGAGCCACGTGTTCGAGGCGCGCGAGGGCGCGCGCGGCGCGTCCGGCAGCCACGGCGGCGGCTGCGGCTGCAACTGAGGATCGGATCGTGCGCACGTCGTTCAGGATCCTGCTGCTGATCACGCTCGCGATGCCCGGAGCCCGGGCCGCGGTGCTGCCCGACGATCGGGCGGACGTGCTTTACCACCGCTACGAGGGCGGCGGCGTGACGATCGACGGCCCGTCCGTGCTGGTGCGCAAGAAGTTCGCCGAGAAGTACTCGGTGAGCGCCAACCTCTACGTGGACATGGTCTCGAGCGCCTCGATCGACGTCGTGACGACGGCGAGCCCGTACGAGGAGACGCGCACGCAGGCCAGCCTCGGCGCCGACATGCTGAACGGCAAGACGCAGTACAGCGTCAACTTCACCAACAGCGACGAGAACGACTACACGGCGAACGCCGCCAGTCTCGACATCAGCCAGGACCTGTTCGGCGACCTGACGAACCTGTCGTTCGGCTTTGCCCGCAGCTGGGACGAAGTGCGCAAGCGCGGCGACCGCGAATTCTCGGAGTCGATCGACCGCTCGACGTACCGGCTCGGCCTGTCGCAGATCGTCACGCCGAAGCTGATGACGGGCTTCAACTTCGAGGTCATCACCGACGAGGGCTTCCTGAACAACCCCTATCGCTCGGTGCGTTACGTCGATCCGGACAGCGCCGCCGGCTTCGCGTTCCAGCCGGAGGTGTACCCGAACACGCGCACCAGCAGCGCGGCTGCGCTGAACGCGCGCTATTTCCTGCCGTACCGGGCGGCGGTGCACGGCGAGTACCGCTTCTTCACGGACACCTGGGGCATCGACGCGAACACGGTGCAGCTGGGCTACACGCACCCGTGGGGCAAGCAGTGGATCTTCGAGCTGACCTACCGCTGGTACGACCAGTCGGCCGCGGACTTCTATGCGGACCTGTTCCCGCGCCGCGACGCCCAGAACTTCCTGGCGCGCGACAAGGAGCTGAGCACGTTCACGAGCCACATGGTGGGCGTCGGTGCCACCTACGAGCTGCCGCCGCTCGAATGGGCCTTCATCAAGCGCTCGTCGGTCAGCTTCTTCTACGACCGCTTCCGCTTCGACTACGACGACTTCCGCGACATCACGGCCGGCGGCGCGGCGGGCACCGAGCCGCTCTACGGCTTCGACGCCGACGTGTTCCGGCTGTTCGTGTCCGGGTGGTTCTAGACCGCGGACCCCGCAACGGCCTCAGGGCGGACTGCGCAGATACCCGAGCACGGCCTCGGCGTAGCGTGCCGGTTGCTCGTTCGCCGCGAAGACGCCTGCCTCGATCGATGCAACACGGCACGGTGCAAAGGCCTGCCGCAGCGGTTCGACGCGCTCCGGCGTCGTGAACGGGTCGCGCGTGCAGAACAGCAGCAGCGCCGGGCAGCGCACACTCGGCAACCGGTCCTCCATCCGGTAGTCCGCCACCGCGAAGTGCCCTTGCTCGCTCGCCTCTCCGGCGCGAAACAGGTCCACGACCAGCCTCTGCACGAGTTCGGGGTGCGGCAGCCACTGGTGCATCCGGGTCCACTTCTCGAGCAGGTGTGAGCCATCCGGCGCAACGGTCCATTGCTTGAAGAAGCGGCGGAGATCCTCGCGACCGGCCGCGTCGGTGTAGACCGGTCCAGACAGCACGACGCGATCGACACGCGTTGCAAACGCCGCCGCCATCTCGACTGCGATCACGGCCCCGGTGTGGTGGCCAACGACGGTCGCCCGTTCGATGCCCAGCGCGTCGAGGACGTCGATGGCGGCGCCGGCATAATCCTGCGATCGACGGCTGCCCGGGCACCCGGTCGGAGCAGCCGTAACCCGGCGTGTCCAGCGCGATCACCCGCCGCTCGCGTGCGAGCAGCGGCAGGACCTCCGCGTACTCGTCGACCGATCGCGGCGTCTGGTGCAGCAACAGCAGAGGCTCGCCGGCGCCCTCGCCTGCCACGATGCAGTGGACCTGCCCCAACCTTGATTCCAACAGGCATCTGCTCATCGGGACGCGTCCTCACCGGCTGACCGACGCTGCGACCATACACGCCGACCCGGGCCCGTGGGCAGGCCATGGCTTGCCGGGGACTTGACGCGGGCCGCTTCTGTTGCGAGATTGCGACGAATGCGGCTGCATTCCTGCAGATCGCCACTCCAGGGGGATGCAAATGAACAACAGGTCGAATCGCAAGCTGACGATGATCGTTTCGAGCGTGCTGGCCGCAGCCGCGGCGCCCGGTGCCCTGGCGCAGGGCACGGATCGCAACCTCGAGAACATCATCGTCACCGGCACACGAGTGGCCGATCGTTCGGTGGCCGAGACGGCGGTGCCCGTGGACGTCGTCTCCGCCGAAGCGCTGAACAACGTCGGCGTCACCGAGCTGAACCAGGCGCTCGCGACGGCGCTGCCGTCGTTCAACTTCCCGCGCCCTGGCCTCGCGGACGGCACGGACACGATCCGCCCGGCGACGCTGCGCGGTCTCGCGCCGGACCAGACGCTGGTGTTGCTGAACTCCAAGCGCCGCCACGCATCGTCCCTCGTCAACGTCAACGGCACGATCGGCCGCGGCTCGTCGGCCGTCGACCTCAACACGATCCCGACCGCTGCGGTCGGATCGATCGAGGTGCTGCGCGACGGCGCCTCGGCGCTCTACGGCTCGGACGCGATCGCCGGCGTCATCAACGTCCGCCTGCGTGAGGACAAGGACGGTGGCGACCTGACCCTGAATTACGGCGTGCGCGAGTCGAGCTACGAGACGCCGACGGGCACGCCACCCGCCGGCGCGACCTGGTCGGCCCCGGCGAAGATCGACCGCAACCGGTCCGACGGCGACACCGTGACGGTCTCCGGCTGGAAGGGCTTGTCGTTCGGCGATGCCGGTTTCGTGACCGTCGCCGCCGAGTACAAGGATCAGGATCGCACGGAGCGCGGCGGCTGGGATTTCCGCCAGCAGTATCCGCTGGTCAATGGGGCGTTCGACCCGCGTGAAGCGACCATCGGCCGGTTCAATGCCTGGTACGGTGAACCGGAACTCGAGCAGATCTCCCTGTTTGCCAATGCGGGATACGACCTCGCGAACGGCGCCCGGCTGTATGGTTGGGCGGGCTACCAGGATCGCGATGCGCGATCGGCAGGGTTCTTCCGCCGCGCGGTCGACGCGCGCAACGTCATCGAGATCTATCCGGACGGCTTCCTGCCGATCATCGCGCCCACGGTCACGGACTTCAGTGCCGCCGGCGGCGTCGAGTGGCAGTGGGGCGACTGGGCCATGGATTCATCGCTGGTCTACGGCCAGAACGAAATGGAATTCACGATCGAGGACACGTTGAACCGCTCGATCGGACCCACCAGCAAGACGCAGTTCGATGCCGGTGGCTTCGACTACGACCAGCTGGTATTCAACTTTTCCGGCATTCGCGAGTACGCCGTGGGCGGACTCGCTTCGCCGCTCAACGTCGCCGTCGGGCTCGAGGCGCGCCGCGAGAGTTACTCGATCTTCGCCGGCGAACCCGACTCGTATCGCAACGGCGGCGAGCTGCTGAACGGGCAACCGACGCCGTCGGGCGCGCAGGTCTTCCCGGGCTTCCGGCCGGAGAACGAGGTCGACGAGGACCGCACGGCTGTGGGCGCCTACGTCGATCTCGAGGCCAACCTGACGGAGCAGTTCCTCGGATCGGTGGCGCTGCGTGCCGAGGACTATTCCGACTTCGGCAGCAACGTCTCGGGCAAGCTCGCCGGTCGCTACGACTTCACGGAGTCGTTCGCGCTGCGCGGCTCCGTGCAGAACGGCTTCCGCGCGCCGTCGCTGCAGCAGCAATATTTCGCGACGACGTCCACCAACTTCATCAACGGCGTGCCGTTCGACATCACGACCTTCCCGGCGACCGACCCCGTGGCTGCCGCGCTCGGAGCGCAGCCACTCGATGCCGAGGAATCCGTCAACATCTCGCTGGGCGCGGTGATCCGCCTCGCAGACGTCACGATCACGGTGGACGCGTACCGGATCGACATCGAAGACCGGATCGTGCTGTCGGAGAACCTCACGCAGGCGAACGTCCGGCAGTACCTGCAGGACCAGGGATTCATCGGCGTCGGCGGCGGCCGCTTCTTCATCAACGGCGTGGACACCGAGACCGAGGGCGTCGACGTCGTCGTGAGCTGGCCGTGGGAGACGGACGCCGCCGGCAAGTTCGACTTCACGCTGGTCGCGAACTGGAACAGCACCGACGTGACGAAGGTTCCCAGGACGCAGGAGCTCGCGGCGCTCGATCCGGCGCCGGTCCTGTTCGACCGGGTCAACGTGCTCACGTTCGAGGAAGGCACGCCGAAGGACAAGCTGGCTGCGGTCGTGAACTGGAGCCTCGACCGCTTCAGCGGCACGCTGCGCGCCACGCGCTACGGCGAGGTGCTCGATCCGGGCACCACGGCCAACCTCGACTTCGACCTCGGCGCGGAGACGCTGGTGGACCTCGAGGCACGCTTCGACGTCACGGAAAGGATCCGGTTCGCGCTCGGCGCGGAGAACGTGTTCGACGAGTACCCGGACGCATTCCCGGTCGCCCGCAATACGACCGGCAACACGCCGTTCTCGAACTACGCGCCGTTCGGCCGCTCGGGCCGGTTCCTGTACGGGCGGGTCTCGTTCGGGTTCTAGCCGAGCGCGGACTCGATCCGCTCGCACAACCCGCGCAGCACCGTGAGCCGCGCGTGGCGCTTGTCGTCGGCCGGCACGATGGTCCACGGCGCGTGCGGCGTGCTGGTCAGCGCCAGCATGTCGCGCGCCGCCGCCTGGTAGGGCTTCCAGAGCTTGCGATTGATCCAGTCCTCCGGATCGACCTTGAAGCGCTTGAGCCGGTTGCGATCGCGCTCGGCGAAGCGCGCAAGCTGCTCGGCCGGGCTCACCGACATCCAGAACTTCGCGACGACGATCTGGTGCTCGACGAGTTGCTGCTCGAACTCGTTAATCTCATCATAGGCCCGCTGCCAGTCCGGCGCGTCCGCGAAGCGGCGCACGCGCTCGACGAGCACCCGCCCGTACCAGGTGCGATCGAAGATCGTGTAGTTGCCGCGAGGCGGCAACTGGAACCAGAAGCGCCACAGGTACGGCCGCGCCTTCTCCTCGGGCGTCGGCGCGGAGATCGGCACGACGCGATACTGCCGTGCATCGAGTGCGGCCGTGATGCGCCGGATCGAGCCGCCCTTGCCGGAGGCGTCCATCCCCTCCAGCACGACCACGACCGAATGCTTGACGAACCTGCGGCGCCGCGACAGCAAGGCCAGCCGCCCCTGCAACTCTTCGAGCGAGCGGTCGTAGTCCTCCTCCGCGACCGGCGGTCCGGAATGGGTCGTGGGCAACCGGATGGTCGCGGCCCTGCGCCGCGCGGCTGCAACAGCTGAGCGCGTGCGGCCACGCGAGGGCTCGCCCAGTCGCCCCTCGATTCCGGCCAGCAGCACCTTGCCGACCTCGAGCGCCCGGTGCTGGCGATCCGTGCCGTCGATGACGTGCCACGGTGCGCTCGGCTGGTCCGTCACCTTCAGGCAGTGCTCGAGCGCGCGCTCGACTCGAGGATAGTGACGCGCCTGCCAGTGATCCTCGGCGGTGACGCGCCAGCGGGTGGTCCTGTCCTTGAAGTGGCGCCGGATGCGCTTGCGCTGCAGTTCCGGGCCGATGTGCAGGTGCACCTTGACGACCGCGACGCCTTCCGCGACCAGCATGCGCTCGTGGCGCTGGATCCGCTCGATCTCGCGGCGAACGATGGCCGGGTCACGGTCCGGCGTACGCACCGACGCGCCGAGGAAATCCTCGTACCAGCCCGAGTGCAGGATCACGATGCGCCCCTTCGGCGGCATGATCCGCCAGAAGCGCCACAGCGGCGGGCGCTGCCGCTCGACCTCGTTCGGCGCGCCGAAACCGTACACGGTGACGAACTTCGGGTCGAGCCAGCCGAGCAACTCGTTGACCACTTCGCTGCGCCCGGCGCCCGGGATCCCCGTGACGATGACCGCGACGGCCCGCGCCGTCGACTTGCGCAGCTCGAACTGAGCATCGAGCAGCCGGTCCTGCAGCTTCGGCAGCTCGTGCTGGTACTCGAGCTTGGTGAGCCGTCGTCCGCTCAACGCTTCGTGCAACATGTCGAGATCCTTTCCGGGGTCAGCCGCGTCGCGCGATCCGCTGCCGCGCCCGCGCCAACGGCACCTGCTGCGTGATGCAGTGCACGTTGCCGCCGCCGAGCAGGATTTCCCGGCCCGGCACGCCGACGATCTCGCGCCCCGGAAACAGCGCCTTGAGCTTGCGCTGTGCGGCGCCGTCGCGCCGCTCGTCGAGCAACGGCACCACGACGCGCTTCGTGCCGAGGTAGAAATTCACGTACGACGCAGCGAGGCGCGAATCCGCCTCGCGAGGCTGCGTGCCCTCCGCCGCATCGACGCCCTCGGCCTCCTGGCGCGTCATCTGCAGCGGGCCCGGCTGATGCAGCTTGTGCACCTTGAAGCGCCGGCCGCGCGCGTCCCGGGACTGCATCAGCCGCTCGTACGCTTCCCGCGAGATCTCGTACTGGGGATCGCTGCGATCGTCGGTCCAGGTGAGCACCACTTCGGCCGGCTTCACGTACGCGCAGAGGTTGTCGACGTGGCCATCGGTCTCGTCGTGGTGGACGCCCCTGCCGAGCCAGACGATCTGGTCGACGTGCAGGTAACGCTTCAGCAGCCGCTCGATCTGCTCGCGCGACAGTTCCGGGTTGCGGTTGCGGTTGAGCAGGCACTCTTCGGTGGTGATCAGCGTGCCCTGCCCGTCGACGTGGATCGCGCCGCCCTCGAGTACGAAAGGCGCGCGATAGCGATCGCAGCGCTCGATCTCCAGCACCTTCTGCGCCACGGCGTCGTCCCTGTCCCACGGGAAATAGAGTCCGCCGTCGAGCCCGCCCCACGCGTTGAACGTCCAGTCGATGCCGCGCAGGCCGCCGCGGTCGTTGACGACGAAAGTGGGCCCGACGTCGCGCATCCAGGCATCGTTGCTCGAGATTTCGACGACTCGCACCGCGGCCGGCAGCAGGCGGCGCGCATTCGCATACTGGCCGGCCGACGCGCCCACCGAGACGGGTTCACTGCCGGCGATCGCGGCGGCGACCGCGACGAACGCCTGTTGCGCCGGCTTGCCGCCGAGGCGCCAGTTGTCGGGCCGCTCGGGCCACAACATCCAGCAGCCCGCGTGCGGCTCGAACTCGCCGGGCATGCGGTAGCCATCGCGGCGTGGTTCGCTGTCGAGTGTGCGGGTCATCGGGATCGCCGTGCCAACCTGAGGTTGCCGGCGATGGTACCGGTCCGCGCGTCAGATGGGCCAGAACCTCGTCGCGGTGGTCGCGAGCGCCGCCCGCGCCACGTCCGTCGGGTAGTGCAGGCCGGGACGACCCGCCGCCGCGACGCGAACGGCACGAGCAGCCAAGCCAGGCCCGGGTAACTGGAGATCGCGATCGCGGAGAAGCACACGGCATGCAGCGTGTGCCCGGACGGAAAGCTGTAGCGGTCGAGCGGTGCCGTACCACGCAGGATTCCCGCGTGCGATACGAACGGCCGTTCGCGGACCAGTCGCTCCTTCAGCGACCGATAGAGTGCGGTGCCCACCAGGCCCGCGACGGCCATCTGCAACGCGGCTCGGGCGCCCGCATCGCCGCCGATCAACGCGAGGCTCGCCATCAATGCGTACCAGAACACTCCGTCGCCCAGCCGGCTCGCGACCACGAACAGCGATCGCACCTGGGCCCGGTGGCAGCCCCGGTTGATCCGCAGGCAGAGCGAGCGCTCGGCAAGATCGATGCGGCGCCACAGTCCGACAGCCGATGCGTCAGCCACGCGTTGCGCTCCTCCTGCGATACCTGCGTGCAGGCTGCGCGCAGCTCGTGACTCCCGCGTTTCTGGACTGTTACATTTATATTAATTTCAATTAGTTATCGAATGTTTCTGTTTACTTGATCAAATCTTGATCTGGCGCAATCGCAAGGCGTTGCCGATCACGCTGACCGAGCTCAACGACATCGCCGCGGCAGCGAACGCGGGCGTCAGCAGCAAGCCCGTCAGCGGGTACAGAACTCCGGCCGCCAGCGGCACGCCGAGCGCGTTGTAGCCGAACGCGAACAGCAGGTTCTGGCCCACGTTGCGCATCGTGGCCTCGCTGAGCCGGATGGCACGCAGCAGCCCGCGCAGATCACCGCTGACCAGCGTCACCCCCGCGGTCTGCCTGGCGATGTCGGTGCCGGCTCCCATCGCGATGCCGACGTCGGCCACCGCGAGCGCGGGTGCGTCATTGATGCCGTCGCCGACCATCGCCACCTTGCGCCCGCCGGCCTTGAGTTCTCGCAGCCGGTCCGCCTTCTGTTCCGGCAAGACCCCTGCGGCCACCTCGGCGACGCCCAGTTGGCCCGCGACCGCGCGCACGGACTCCTCGTGGTCACCCGACAGGATCACGACGTCGATGCCGTCGGCCTTCAACTGCTGCACGACCTCCCACGCCTCCGCCTTGAGCGGATCCGCCAGCCCGAGCAGTCCCACCGGCTCGCCGTCGAGGGCGACGAAGACGACGGTCTGCCCGAGAGTTCGCAGGCGCTGCGCCTCGGGCTCGAGGGCCTGCACGTCGATACCAGCCGCCCCCATCAGCGCCCGGTTGCCAACGGCCACCTTGCGCATCTGCACGACGCCGGTCGCGCCCTGGCCCGGCACCGCCGCAAAACCATAGCTGCGGCCGAGGCGTAGTCCGCGCGCCTTCGCCGCCGTCACGACGGCCGCGGCCAGTGGGTGCTCGCTGGCCTGCTCGAGGCTTGCCGCGAAGCGCAGCAATTCCGTCTCCGCCACGTCCTCCACCGGGATCACGCTGACGACCTCGGGCCGGCCTGCGGTCAGCGTGCCGGTCTTGTCCAGCACCACGGTGTCGATTTCGCGCAGGTGCTCGAGCGCCTCGGCACTGCGGAACAGCACGCCGGCTTGCGCGCCGCGCCCCATCGCGACCGTCATCGACATCGGCGTGGCGAGGCCCAGCGCGCAGGGACAGGCGATGATTACCGTGCTCACAGCCACGACGACCGCGTACGCAAGCCGCGGCTCTGGTCCGAAAAACCACCACGCAAGGGCCGCGACCACCGCGACCGCCACGACCGCGGGCACGAACCACGCCGAGACGCGATCCGCGAGCGCCTGCACCGGCGCCCGGCTACGCTGGGCCTCGGCCACCGTCTGCACGATGCGCGCCAGCAAGGTCTCGGTTCCCACGCGCTCCGCTCGCATCACGAACGAAACAACGCCGTTGACGGCGCCACCCACGACGACTTCGCCGGGCGCCTTGGCAACGGGCAGCGACTCGCCGGTGATCATCGACTCGTCCACGGCACCGCGACCTTCGAGCACGACGCCGTCCACCGGCACCTTTTCGCCCGGCCGCACGCGCAGCCGGTCGCCGACCCGAACGTCCTGAAGCGGCACCACCGCCTCGACGCCATCCTCGCCGAGGCGCAGCGCCTCTTTCGGCGTGAGATCGAGCAACGCACGCAAGGCGGCGCCCGTGCGATGACGGGCACGCAGTTCCAGCACCTGCCCGAGCAGCACGAGCGTCACGATCATCGCGGCGGACTCGTAGTAGAGCGCAGCGTGTCCGCCGTGCTGCAGAGAATCCGGCAACAGCGCGGGCGCCACTGTCGCCACGACGCTGAATCCGTACGCGACGCCGACGCCGAGGCCGATCAGCGTGAACATGTTGAGCTGGCGCGTCGCCAGCGAACGCCAGCCGCGCGCGAGCAGCGGCCAGCCGCACCATAGAACGACCGGGGTGGCGAGCGTGAACTGCACCCATGGCAGGCCGGAACCGGCCAGCACGGTCGGCAGCAGGCCGCCCATGCCGGCCATTGCGTACAGGACCAGCGGCACCGTCAGGGCAAGCGCAATCCAGAAGCGCCGGCCCATGTCGCGCAGCTCGGGATCCTCGCCGGCATCCGCGACCGGCAATGCGGACTCGAGGGCCATGCCACATTTCGGGCAACTGCCCGACACGTCACTCTCGACGCCGGGGCACATCGGGCAAAAATAGGCCGCGGTGACCGCGGCACGCGCGACCGCAGGAGCGTTCGAGGCGCCGGCAGCTGCCGCAGCGTGACAGCACTCGTGCTTTGCCACAGGCGCCGGCGCAGCGACGGCCGCAGGCGCATGGCAACAGTCGCCGGCCGCTGGCCGTGGCGCCACCTTGGGCGCTGCGTGACAGCAGTCCCCGGTCGGATTCGTTTCGTTCATGCCGGGATTTTACGCCTTTGGCAGTCGCCAGCCGTTCACGATCAGGTACAGCGACGGAATGATCACCAGCGTCAGCAAGGTCGCCGAAACCATCCCGCCCACCATCGGGGCCGCGATCCGCCGCATCACCTCTGAACCCGTGCCCGTTCCCCACATGATTGGCAGCAGACCGACGATCACCGTGATCACCGTCATCAGCTTCGGGCGCAGGCGCAGCAACGCGCCCTCGACGATCGCTTCGCGCAGCTCGACGCGCGTGGGCTGGCGGCCCGCCTGCGCGGCGCCATCGCGCCGCACCTTCCAAGCATGCTCCAGGTACATCACCATCACGACTCCGGTCTCCGCGGCCACGCCGGCGAGCGCGATGAAGCCGACCACGGCTGCGATCGAGAAGTCGTAGTCCAGCAGGTAGAGCAACCAGACGCCGCCCACCAGCGCGAACGGCAGCGTGCCAAGGATCAGCATGACGTCGCGCGCATTGCGGAAGTTCAGGTAGAGCAGCAGCACGATGATTGCGAGCGTGAGCGGCACGACCACCTTGAGGCGCTCCGCAGCGCGCTCGAGGTATTCGTACTGACCCGACCACCCCAGGCTGTAGCCTGGAGGCAACTCGAGCTCCTTGGCGACCCGCGACTTGGCCTCGTTGACGTAGCCGCCGAGATCACGACCCTGCAAGTCCACGAAGACCCACCCGGAGGGACGCGCGTTCTCGCTGCGGATCATCGCCGGGCCGTCGGCGACGGCGACGTGCGCGACGTCCGCCAGCGTGATGTTCGCGCCGGTCGGCGTCACGATCGGCAACGCTCGCAGCGTGTCCGGCGAGTCGCGAAAGTCCTGCGGGTAGCGCAGGTTGATCGGGTACCGCTCGAGCCGTTCGACCGTGTAGCTCACGGTCATGCCGCCGACGGCACTCGACACGACGTCCTGCACGTCCTTGACGTTCAGGCCGAAGCGCGCCGCGGCGACGCGGTCGATGTCCACGTCGAGATAGCGTCCCGTCGCCGTGCGCTCCGCGTAGACCGAAGTCGTTCCGGGCACGTCGCGCAGGATCGCCTCGATCCGGCGCCCGAGCCGCTCGATGACGGCGAGGTCCGGTCCCATGACCTTGATGCCGACCGGCGTGCGGATGCCGGTCGCGAGCATGTCGATGCGCGTCTTGATCGGATAGCCCCATGCGTTCGACAGTCCCGGGAACTTCACCAGCGCGTCGAGCTCGGCCTTGAGCTTCTCCGGCGTCATGCCCGGCCGCCACTGGTCGCGTGGCTTCAGCATCACCGTGGTCTCGAACATTTCCATCGGCGCGGGATCGGTCGCCGACTCGGCGCGACCCGCCTTGCCGAAGACGCGCTCGACCTCGGGCACCGTCTTGATCAGCCGGTCGGTCTGCTGCAGCAGCGCCCGCGCCGCATCGGCCGACAAGCCGGGTAGCGTCGTCGGCATGTAGAGGAAGTCGCCCTCGTCCAGCTCGGGCATGAACTCCGTGCCGAGCTGCGATGCGGGCCACAGCGTCAGTAGCGACCAGCAGCGTCGCGGCGGCGGTCACCGTCCAGGGCGCCCTGAGCGCAATCTCGAGGAACGGCCGATACGCGGCCATCGTGGCCCGATTGACCGGATTGGCGGCCTCGGGCCGGATGTTGCCGCGCACCAGCCAGTAAATCAGCACCGGCACCAGCGTGATCGACAGCAGCGACGCCCAGACCATCGCGTAGGTCTTCGTGTAGGCGAGCGGCGCGAACAGCCGTCCTTCCTGCGCTTCGAGCGTGAACACCGGCAGGAACGACAGCGCCACGATCATCAGCGAGAAGAACAGCGACGGACCGACCTCGCGGCAGCCCTGGTAGATCGCCTCCATGCGATCGGCTTCGGCCACCGTGCCGTGCTCGAGCTTCTTGTGCACGTTCTCGGTCATCACGATCGCCGCATCCACCAGCGTGCCGATCGCGATCGCGATGCCGCCGAGCGACATGATGTTCGCGTTGATGCCCTGCGCCCGCATGACGATGAACGCGGCCAGCACCGCGATCGGCGTCACGATCACGACGATCAGGCCGGAGCGGATGTGGAACAGGAACACGAAGCAGACGAGCGCCACGACGACGAACTCGTCGAGCAGCTTGCGGTTCAGGTTGTCCACGGCGCGCTGGATCAGCGAGGAGCGGTCGTAGGTCGTGACCACCTCGACGCCCGCCGGCAGGCCCGCGCCGAGCTCGTCGAGCTTCGCCACGACGCGCGCGATCGTGTCGCGCGCATTCTCGCCGTTGCGCATGATGATCACGCCGCCGACGGCCTCGCCTTCGCCGTCGAGCTCGCCGATGCCGCGGCGCATTTCCGGGCCCATGCGCACCTCGGCGACGTCGCGCAGCAGCACCGGCGTACCGTCCTTCGTCGCCATCAGCGGAATGCGCTCGAGGTCCTCGATGCTCTGCACGTAGCCCGTGACGCGCACCATGTACTCCGCCTCGGCCATCTCGACGACCGCGCCGCCCGACTCCTGGTTGCCGGCGCGGATGGCCTGTTCGACCATCATCAGCGGAATGCCGAAGCCGCGCAGCCGCAGCGGATCGACCACGACCTGGTACTGCTTGACCATGCCGCCGATCGTGGCCACCTCGGCCACGCCGTCGAGCGCCTGCAGCTCGAATTTCAGGAACCAGTCCTGGATCGAGCGCAGCTGCGCGAGGTCGTGCTGCCCGCTGCGATCGACGAGCGCGTACTGGTAGATCCAGCCCACGCCGGTCGCGTCGGGGCCGAGCGCCGGCCGGACGCCCTCCGGCAGGCGCGCCGTGGCCTGGCTCAGGTACTCGAGCACTCGCGAACGCGCCCAGTAAGGATCCGTGCCGTCGGCGAACAGCACGTTGACGAACGAGTCGCCGTAGAACGAGTACCCGCGCACCGCGGTCGCGCCGGGCACCGACAGCAGCGCGGTCGTGAGCGGGTACGTGACCTGGTCCTCGACCAGCCGCGGCGCCTGGCCCGGGTAGGTGGTGCGCACGATGACCTGCACGTCCGAGAGGTCGGGCAAGGCATCCACGGGTGTACGCAGGTACGAATACACGCCCGTCGCGGTCAGCATCGCCGCGACCAGCATCACGACGGCGCGATTCTCGAGCGAGGCGCGGATGATCGCGTTGATCACGGTGTCACCGACTCTTCACCGAGCCGCCCGAATCCCGCGCGCAGGTTCGCCTCCGAATCGAGCAGGAACTGCCCGGCGACGACGACCTGCTCGCCGGCCGCGAGTCCCTCCAGGATGGCGACGCGCTCGCCGCTCTCCGCACCGGCCACGACGCGCCGCGGGGCGAACCGGCCCCCGCCGAGAGCGATCACGACGCGGTCCTCGGCGCCGCCGCGGATCAGCGCATTGCGCGGGATCGTCACCGCATCGGCGCCCGCCTCGCCGAGCAGCGTGACGTTGGCGAGCATGTTGGCGCGGATCCCTGCATCGGGCTCGCTCGAGCACGATCCGCGCGCGCACCGTCCGCGTCTCCATGTTGAGTTCCGGATACACGTGCTGCACGTGTCCCTCGAGCGTCTTTCCGGGCAGCGACGGAAAGCGCAGCTCGGCCACAGTGCCCGGGGTGACCCAGCCAGCCTGCGACTCCGGCACTTCGGCGATGACCCAGAGACTGCCGAGCTCGGTGATCGTCATCGCCATCATGTCGGGCGTGACCATCGCGCCCTCGCGAATCGCGAGCTCCGTGACGACACCCGCCACCGGCGCATGGAACGGCACGCGACCCGAGGCCCGACCGGAGCTCGCGAGCCGCAGCACCGTCCCGGAATCGAGTCCCAGGGCTCGCAGCCGGTCGCGCGAGGCTGCGACGAGATCGTCGTTGCCGATCCGGATCGCATCGAGATACTCCTGTTGCGCGCTCTCGAGCATCGGCGAGTAGACGGTGAACAGCAGCTGCCCGACGCTGACGATCTCGCCCGGGGCGCGCACCGAGAGTCCCTCGATCCAGCCGTCGGCGCGCGGCCGCACCTGCCGCACGCGACGGTCGTCGAAGCTGACGAATCCGACGGTTTGCGCGCGGCGCGGCAGCGCGGCGACAGTGGCCGCTTCGGTGCGCACGCCGAGGTTGTTGATCACTGCCGGCGAGATCCGCACTTCCGAGCCTGTGGCATCGGCATACACGCACGTAATCCATGCCCATCTCGTCCTTGCGCGGCGTCTTGTACGTGCGTTGCGGATCGTGCGGGTGCCGATCACGCTGACCGAGCTCAGCGACATCGCCGCGGCAGCGAACGCCGGTGTCAGCAGCAAGCCCGTCAGCGGGTACAGCACCCCGGCCGCCAACGGCACCCCGAGTGCGTTGTACCCGAACGCGAAGAGCAGATTCTGGCCCACGTTGCGCATCGTGGCCTCGCTGAGCCGGATGGCGCGCAGCAGCCCGCGCAGATCGCCGCTCACCAGCGTCACTCCCGCCGTCTGCCTGGCGATGTCGGTGCCGGCTCCCATCGCAATGCCGACATCGGCCACCGCAAGCGCAGGCGCATCGTTGATGCCGTCGCCCACCATCGCCACCTTGCGCCCTTCGGCCCTGAGGTCCCGCAGCCGCTCAGCCTTCTGTTCCGGCAACACTCCCGCGGCCACCTCGGCGACGCCCAACTGGGCCGCGACCGCGCGTACCGACTCCTCGTGGTCACCGGACAGGATCACGACGTCGATGCCTTCGGCTTTCAGCTGCTGCACGACCTCCCAGGCCTCCGCCTTGAGCGGATCCGCCAGCCCGAGCATTCCCACCGGCTCGCCATCGAGGGCCACGTAGACGACGGTCTGCCCGAGGGTTCGCAGGCGCTGCGCCTCGGGCTCGATGGCCTGCACGTCCGACACCGGCCGTCTCCATCAGCGCGCGGTTGCCGACGGCCACCTTGCGCAGCTGCACGACGCCCATCGCGCCCTGGCCCGGCACCGCAGCGAAACCATAGCTGCGGCCGAGGCGCAGTCCGCGCGACCTTCGCAGCCGTCACGACGGCCGCGGCCAGCGGATGCTCGCTGGCCTGCTCGAGGCTCGCCGCGAAACGCAGCAATTCCGACTCCGCCACGTCGTCCACCGGGATCACGCTGACGACCTCGGGCCGGCCCGCCGTCAGCGTGCCGGTCTTGTCCAGCACCACCGTGTCGATCTCGCGCAGGTGCTCGAGCGCTTCGGCACTGCGAAACAGCACGCCGGCCTGCGCGCCGCGCCCCATCGCGACCGTCATCGACATCGGCGTGGCAAGCCCCAGCGCGCAGGGACAGGCGATGATCACCGTGCTCACGGCCACGACGACCGCATACGCGAGCCGCGGCTCCGGCCCGAGAAACCACCACGCAATGGCCGCGACCACGGCGACCGCCACGACCGCCGGTACGAACCATGCCGAGACGCGATCCGCGAGCGCCTGCACCGGCGCCCGGCTGCGCTGGGCTTCGGCCACGGTCTGCACGATGCGCGCCAACAGGGTCTCGGCCCCCACGCGCTCTGCCCGCATCACGAACGCAGCGACGCCATTGACCGCGCCGCCCACGACGGCATCGCCGGGCGCCTTGGCGACGGGCAGCGACTCGCCGGTGACCATCGACTCGTCCACGGCACCGCGACCTTCGAGCACGACGCCGTCCACCGGCACTTTTTCGCCCGGCCGGACGCGTAGCCGGTCACCGACCCGGACGTCCTGCAGTGGCACCACCGCCTCGACACCGTCCTCGCCGAGGCGCAGCGCCTCCCTCGGCGTGAGATCGAGCAATGCCCGCAAGGCGGCACCGGTACGGTGCCGCGCGCGCAGTTCCAGCACCTGCCCGAGCAGCACGAGCGTCACGATCATTGCGGCGGACTCGTAGTACAGCGCGGCGTGTGCGCCGTGCTGCAGCGAATCCGGCAACCGCGCCGGCGCGAGTGTCGCCACGACGCTGAATCCGTATGCGACGCCGACGCCGAGGCCGATCAGCGTGAACATGTTGAGCTGGCGCGTCGCCAGCGAACGCCAGCCGCGCGCGAGCAGCGGCCAGCCGCACCACAGGACGACCGGGGTGGCGAGCGCGAACTGCACCCACGGCAGGCCGGTCCCGGCCAGCGCGGTCGGCAGCAGGCCGCCCATGGCGGCCATTGCGTACAGGACCAGCGGCACCGTGAGCGCGAGCGCAATCCAGAAGCGCCGGCCCATGTCGCGCAGCTCGGGAGCCTCGCCGGCATCCGCGACCGGCAGGGCCGACTCGAGGGCCATGCCGCATTTCGGGCAGCTGCCCGGCACGTCACTCTCGACGCCGGGGCACATCGGGCAGAAATAGGCCGAGGTGACCGTGGCGCGCGCAACCGCAGGACCGTCCGATGCGCCGCCAGCCGCCGCAGCGTGGCAGCATTCATGTTTCGCCACGGGCGCGGGCGCAGCGTCCACCGCAGGCGCGTGGCAGCAGTCCCCGGTTCGTTTCGTTTCGTTCATGCCGCGATTTTACGCCTTTGGCAGCCGCCAGCCGTTCACGATCAGGTAGAGCGACGGAATGATCACCAGCGTCAGCAGTGTCGCCGACACCATCCCGCCCACCATTGGCGCCGCGATCCGCCGCATCACCTCGGAACCTGTGCCCGTTCCCCACATGATCGGCAGGAGACCGACGATCACCGTGATCACCGTCATCAGCTTCGGCCGCAGGCGCAGCAGCGCGCCTTCGACGATCGCTTCGCGCAGCTCGACGCGCGTCGGCTGGCGGCCCGCCTGTGCCGCGCCATCGCGCCGCACCTTCCACGCGTGCTCGAGGTACATCACCATCACGACGCCGGTCTCCGCGGCCACACCGGCGAGCGCGATGAAGCCGACCACGGCTGCGATCGAGAGGTCGTAGTCGAGCAGGTAGAGCAGCCAGACGCCGCCCACCAGCGCGAACGGCAGCGTGCCGAGGATCAGCATGACGTCGCGCGCATTGCGGAAATTGAGGTAGAGCAGCAGCACGATGATCGCGAGCGTGAGCGGCACGACCACCTTCAGGCGCTCCGCGGCGCGCTCGAGGTACTCGTACTGACCGGACCAGCCGAGGCTGTAGCCCGGCGGCAGCTCGAGCTGCTCGGCGACGCGTGACTTGGCCTCGTTGACGTAGCCGCCGAGATCACGACCCTGCAGATCCACGAAGACCCACCCGGAGGGTCGCGCATTCTCGCTGCGGATCATCGCCGGGCCGTCGGCGACTGCGACGTGCGCGACGTCCGCCAGCGTGATGTTCGCGCCCGTCGGCGTCACGATCGGCAGCGCTCGCAGCGTGTCCGGCGAGTCGCGAAAGTCCTGCGGGTAGCGCAGGTTGATCGGGTACCGCTCGAGCCGTTCGACCGTGTAGCTCACGGTCATGCCGCCGACCGCACTCGACACGACGTCCTGCACGTCCTTGACGTTCAGGCCGAAGCGCGCCGCGGCGACGCGGTCGATGTCCACGTCGAGATAGCGCCCCGTCGCCGTGCGCTCCGCGTAGACCGAAGTCGTTCCGGGCACGTCGCGCAGGATCGCCTCGATCCGGCGCCCGAGCCGCTCGATGACGGCGAGGTCCGGCCCCATGACCTTGATGCCGACCGGCGTGCGGATGCCGGTCGCGAGCATGTCGATGCGCGTCTTGATCGGGTAGCCCCACGCGTTCGACAGTCCCGGGAACTTCACCAGCGCGTCGAGCTCGGCCTTGAGCTTCTCCGGCGTCATGCCCGGCCGCCACTGGTCGCGCGGCTTCAGCATCACCGTGGTCTCGAACATTTCCATCGGCGCGGGATCGGTCGCCGACTCGGCGCGACCCGCCTTGCCGAAGACGCGCTCGACCTCGGGCACCGTCTTGATCAGCCGGTCGGTCTGCTGCAGCAGCGCCCGCGCTGCGTCGGCCGACAGGCCGGGCAGCGTCGTCGGCATGTAGAGGAAGTCGCCTTCGTCCAGCTCGGGCATGAATTCCGTGCCGAGCTGCGACGCCGGCCACAGCGTCAACGCGACCAGCAGCGTCGCGGCGACGGTCACCGTCCAGGGCGCCCTGAGCGCAATCTCGAGGAACGGCCGGTACGCAGCCATCGTCGCGCGGTTGACCGGATTGGCCGCCTCGGGCCGGATGTTGCCGCGCACCAGCCAGTAGATCAGCACCGGCACCAGCGTGATCGACAGCAGCGATGCCCAGACCATCGCGTAGGTCTTCGTGTACGCGAGCGGCGCGAACAGCCGTCCTTCCTGCGCTTCGAGCGTGAACACCGGCAGGAACGACAGCGCCACGATCATCAGCGAGAAGAACAGCGACGGTCCGACCTCGCGGCAGCCCTGGTAGATCGCCTCCATGCGATCGGCTTCGGCCACCGTGCCGTGCTCGAGCTTCTTGTGCACGTTCTCGGTCATCACGATCGCCGCATCCACCAGCGTGCCGATCGCGATCGCGATGCCGCCGAGCGACATGATGTTCGCGTTGATGCCCTGCAGCCGCATGACGATGAACGCGGCCAGCACCGCGATCGGCGTCACGATCACGACGATCAGGCCGGAGCGGATGTGAAACAGGAACACGAAGCAGACGAGCGCCACGACGAGGAACTCGTCGAGCAGCTTGCGGTTCAGGTTGTCCACGGCGCGCTGGATCAGCGAGGAGCGGTCGTAGGTCGTGACCACCTCGACGCCCGCCGGCAGGCCGGCGCCCAGCTCGTCGAGCTTCGCCACGACGCGCGCGATCGTGTCGCGCGCATTCTCGCCGTTGCGCATGATGATCACGCCGCCGACGGCCTCGCCTTCGCCGTCGAGCTCGCCGATGCCGCGGCGCATTTCCGGGCCCATGCGCACCTCGGCGACGTCGCGCAGCAGCACCGGCGTGCCGTCCTTCGTCGCCATCAGCGGAATGCGCTCGAGGTCCTCGATGCTCTGCACGTAGCCCGTGACGCGCACCATGTACTCCGCCTCGGCCATCTCGACGACCGCGCCGCCCGACTCCTGGTTGCCGGCGCGGATGGCCTGCTCGACCATCATCAGCGGAATGCCGAAGCCGCGCAGCCGCAGCGGATCGACCACGACCTGGTACTGCTTGACCATGCCGCCGATCGTGGCCACCTCGGCCACGCCGTCGAGCGCCTGCAGCTCGAATTTCAGGAACCAGTCCTGGATCGAGCGCAGCTGCGCGAGGTCGTGCTGCCCGCTGCGATCGACGAGCGCGTACTGGTAGATCCAGCCCACGCCGGTCGCGTCGGGGCCGAGCGCCGGCCGGACGCCCTCCGGCAGGCGCGCCGTGGCCTGGCTCAGGTACTCGAGCACTCGCGAACGCGCCCAGTAGGGATCCGTGCCATCGGCGAACAGCACGTTGACGAACGAGTCGCCGTAGAACGAGTACCCGCGCACCGCGGTCGCGCCGGGCACCGACAGCAGCGCGGTCGTGAGCGGGTACGTGACCTGGTCCTCGACCAGCCGCGGCGCCTGGCCCGGGTAGGTGGTGCGCACGATGACCTGGACGTCCGAGAGGTCGGGCAAGGCATCCACGGGTGTGCGCAGGTACGAATACACGCCCGTCGCGGTCAGCATCGCCGCGACCAGCAGCACGACGGCGCGATTCTCGAGCGAGGCGCGGATGATCGCGTTGATCACGGTGTCACCGACTCTTCACCGAGCCGCCCGAATCCCGCGCGCAGGTTCGCCTCGGAATCGAGCAGGAACTGCCCGGCGACGACGACCTGCTCGCCAGCCGCGAGTCCCTCCAGGATGGCGACGCGCTCGCCGCTCTCCGCACCGGCCACGACGCGCCGCGGGGCGAACCGGCCCCCACCGAGAGCGATCACGACGCGGTCCTCGGCGCCGCCGCGAATCAGCGCATTGCGCGGGATCGTCACGGCATCGGCGCCCGCCTCGCCGAGCAGCGTGACGTTGGCGAGCATGTTGGCGCGGATCCCTGCATCGGGCTGCTCGAGCACGATGCGCGCGCGCACCGTCCGCGTCTCCATGTTGAGTTCCGGATACACGTGCTGCACGTGGCCCTCGAGCGTCTTCCCGGGCAGCGACGGAAAGCGCAGCTCGGCCACGGTGCCCGGGGTGACCCAGCCAGCCTGCGACTCCGGCACTTCAGCGATGACCCAGAGGCTGCCGAGCTCGGTGATCGTCATCGCCATCATGTCGGGCGTGACCATCGCGCCCTCGCGAATCGCGAGCTCCGTGACGACACCCGCCACCGGCGCATGGAACGGCACGCGACCCGAGGCCCGGCCGGAGCTCGCGAGCCGCAGCACCGTCCCGGAATCGAGTCCGAGGGCTCGCAGCCGGTCGCGCGAGGCTGCGACGAGATCGTCGTTGCCGATCCGGATCGCATCGAGATACTCCTGTTGCGCGCTCTCGAGCATCGGCGAGTACACGGTGAACAGCAGCTGCCCGGCGCTGACGGTCTCGCCCATGGCGCGCACCGAGAGGCCCTCGATCCAGCCGTCGGCGCGCGGCCGCACCTGCCGGACGCGCCGGTCGTCGAAGCTGACGAAGCCGACGGTCTGCGCGCGGCGCGGCAGCGCGGCGAGAGTGGCCGCTTCGGTGCGGACGCCGAGGTTGTTGATCACTGCCGGCGAGATCCGCACTTCCGAGCCTGTGGCATCGGCATAGACGGGCACGTAGTCCATGCCCATCTCGTCCTTGCGCGGCGTCGGGGACGTGCGTTGCGGATCGTGCGGGTGCCGATAGTAGCTCGGCTCGCCCTTCGCCCCGGACGGTCCGGCATCCACCGCAGCCCCGGCTCCGGTTCGACCTTGACGAGAGCCATGCCGCAGATCGGACACTCGCCCGGCTCGTTGCGCACGACGTCCGGATGCATCGGGCAGCGATAGAGCGGATCGGTGTGCTTGAGCGCGTGCTCGGCAGCCGATTCGCCACTGGCCGCGGTCGCCGGCGCCGCCGGCGGCTCCTTTGCGCAGCCGGTCAATCACGATCACTACCATCGCCAGCATTACGATGCCGCCGCGCACGCGTGTGCACGCGCCCGCCAACCACTGTTCACTGTTCACTTTCGGCCCCTCCGACGAGGTAGTCGATGTCGTACTGGGCCTGCGAGCGGTCGGCAACCAGCCGCAGGTGCTTGAGCCAGGTATCGAGCGCGACCCGGCGGGCCTCGATCACCTCGTCCACCATGACCCGATTGGCGCGAAAGGCGAGCAAGGCCGCCTGGACCGACTGCTCGGCCAGCGGCACCAGCTCGCGCTCGTAGAAGCGCTCGAGCTCGGCAGTGCGTGCCGCGATCGCCCACGCCTCGGCCAGCATCGCCTGCATCTCGCGCTGGTGATCGTCGTGCATCTCGTGCAGTCCGCGCGCGTCCGCGCGTGCCGCGGCGACCTCGCGGTCCTGGCGGTTCGCACGGAACAGCGGCAGGTCGACCGTCACCATCGCGCTCAGCATGTCGGGCCGGGACTCGCCGTCCATGCTCCCGCTGCGCAGGCCGTAGCTCATGTCGAGCATCCAGCCTGGCTTGTAGCGCTGCTTGGCGAGATCGACGCCCGTTTGCGCAGCGTCGATGCGCCGCTCGAAGTCCACTTGCGCGGGGTGGCGCAGCACTCGCGGCTCGAGCGCAGCGAGCGGCTCGAGTTCGCTGCGCGCGGGCAGCGTGAACGGACCGGCACTGGCGGCCGCGTCGTCGCCGATCCAGCGACCGAGCTGGGCGCGGCGCATCGCTGCGTCCCGCTCGAGATCGAGCTGCTGCTCGTGCAGCATCGCGATGTCGAGCCCGGCGCGCAGCAGGTCGAGTTGCGTCCCCTCCCCCGACGCGTAGCGCGCGCGCGCGGCGGCCCGCATCTGCTCGACCCAGTCGGTCTGCGAATCCAGCAGTTCGCGGGCACGCGCAACGTAGCCGAGTTCGGTCCAGGCGCGTCGCACCTCGCGACGGACGATGAGTCTGCGGTCCGCGGCGACCGCCTCCGCGGCCGCAGCGGACTCTTCCATGCGTTGCCGGGCCAGCTCGCGCGTGCGCCCGCCGGGGAACTCCTGGCTGACGCCGACCTCGAGCATCGTCATGTCCTCGTCGTCCAGGCTGAACGAATCCACCGGCACGTTGACGGCCCCGAACCTGAGCTTCGGGTCCATCAGCTGTCCCTCGGCGATGGCACGCTCGCGCATCGAGAACGCTTCCGCCTCGAGTTGCCGCAACACGGAGTCGCGCTCGATTGCGACACGCTCGGCGTCCGCGAGCGACAGGCCTGCAGCGCCAGTGGCCGGCGCCGCGCAAAAGAGCATCAACGCGAGCAGGCTGGCGCCGCGCGCACTGACATTGAAATCATCGTTGGACATGACCAACCTCCCGGGAACACAGGCGGGAAAGATCGCCGCAGGGCGCGATCGGAGGTCGGTCTACTCGATGAATCGACAGTAGCTGATGGACAACGACCGCTGAGGTCGCGGATCCGGGCGATCCGCCTGCGCGGCGGCCAGGCTGCACGGCGCCTCGAGCAGCCCCGCAAGCGGAGTCACTGCGGACGTGGGCAGCACGGCCATGCTTGCAAAGCGCGCGTCGACGCCCGGCTCGTGCGGATACGCGCACTGCCCGCCGTCGTCGCAGTGCCCTGCAGCCGCAGCACCGCCGGATGGCGGACAGTACGGGCAGTGTTCGTGATTCGCGTCGCTGCCGATGTGGGCGGCGATTGCTCCGCACGTGGCCGCCCGCAGGTCGACCGCACTGCGGCGGCGACTCCGCGGCCGCCTGGTGGGCGCCGATGCAGGGCATCGCCGCCAGTTGCAGCCAGACGAGACCGAAGAGCGGCAGGAGCGCCCTTGCGAGCCGGCGCTGCCGGTGTCTCATCCAGTGCAAACCAGGGGACATCAGGTGCATCTCAAAGTGGTCTGCGGTGAAGCTAGCGCCGGCGGCGCCCGATTGCAAGGGAGCCGGTCCCCGGAGTAGTGTGCGGCCGGAAAAGAAGAATCTCCGCCACCGCATGGAGTACCCCAAGTGAAGCGAAATCAGCACCTGCTCGCGGCCCTGGTGGCCGTCGGTGCGTCCCTGCTCGCAGGGTGTGCGACGACGTCGGCGCCACGAGGCCCGGCCGAATGGGATGGCCTCGTGCGCCAATCGGGAACCCGACTCGATGCCGTCTTCCTCAAGCCGGGCGCGCAGATCGGCGCGTTCGACAGCGTGCTCCTCGATCCGGTGTCGGTGAGCTTCGCCAGCAACTGGGACCCGAACCGGGGCACCCGCAGCGTCGGCCGGCTGAGCGCCGCCGACATCGCTGGCATCAAGGAAGATCTCGCGCGGCTGTTCCAGGAAACCTTCCGAGCCGAGCTCGGCCGGGGCGGTTTCAAGCTCGTCGAAGAGCCGGGACCGCAGACGCTGCGGGCCACGGCTGCGATCGTCGACCTGTACGTGACGGCCCCGGACGCGATGAGCCCGGGCCGGACCCGGGTCTACACGGCCAACACCGGTCGCATGACGCTGGTCATCGAATTGCGTGACTCGATCACCGGCGAAATCCTGGCGCGCGCCGTCGACCAGCAGAGCGGCCGCGGCACCGGCACGTGGACGGTCACCAACAGCGTGATGAACACGGCCGACGCTCGCCGGGCCATCGGCGTCTGGGCCTCGAGCCTGCGTCGCGCCATGGAAGACGTCTACCCGCAGGCCCGGTGACTCACGAGCGCTCCGCCGCATCAGAGCGATTCGTTCAACGTGACGCCCAGGCCGATCGTGGTCTGGTTCCAGTCGTAGTCGATCAGGCTCTCGCCGTAGCCGGAGAAGAGCTGGAAGTGGGCACGCAGCGGCCCCAGCAAGGGCCGGGATGTCCACGAGAACTGCGCCGCGCCCTTGCCCGTGTCCAGGTTGCCGCGGCCCATCAGCGTGAACGTGTTGTCGCGCCAGCGGTACAGGGCCGTGACCTGCCCGTGCCCCAGGTAATCAGTGATGTCCGGATTGTCGTCCTCGTAGTTCGACGGCTCGATGCGCGTCCACGCGCGCGCGACGACGGCGAAATTGTCGCGCTCGATGCCCGCCTCGACGAACAGCCGGTCCCAGCTGCGGGAGATCGGGTCGGCTCGCCCGTTGGACTGGTGCGTGTAGCCGAAATTGAGCACGTTCCAGCGGAAGCTGCCCAGCTCGATGCCCGGCCGGAAGCTGCCGAACAGCTCCGGCATGTAGTTGGTCTCGCGGAACGGTCGCGAAATGTCCTCGCTGTAGAGTTGCCACTGGCTCTGCTGCGTGTACGCAAACCACAGGCCCCAGCGGCGATCCTCGCGTCGTGAGCAGGCGTCCCTTGAAACTCAGCTGGAACTTGGCCTCGACGTCGTCGAACTCGCCCTCCTCGGCGAACGCATCGAAGAGCGGTTCGTACGGGGCGTTGTTGACGTCGTCCGTATAACGGGCGAACAGCAGGTAGTTCGGCTGGTAGAGCCGGACGTACGCTTTCCTCGAGTCGGGGGCGAAACCCCATGCCGCGTCGAGCAACGAGAGTGCCGGCGCCACTGTCGGTGCCGCGACCGGCGCAGCCTGGCTCGACCGGCGACGGCGCGGCGACTGCGCTTGCGTCCGCGCGGACCTCGCGCCGCTCGCGCCGATTTCGCGATCGAAGCACGCCAGCCGCTCGGTAGCGTCGGCAATTGCAAGGCAAGACTCGCCGGGCGTGCCTGCGACCGCGGAACCCGCGAACGCAAACACGCCGGCGACCAGGCCGAGCCCCCACTCGCGCAGGGGCCCGGGTTGCCGATGGATGGTCAACCGCCGGCCGTCAGCGGAGATTCAGCGTCGTCACGCGCGCGCCGTCGATCGAAATGCCGGCCATCAGCCCGCGGTTCGACAGCACGTAGCCGATGACCGGCTGCTGCGCCGTGGCGGTGGTCATCTGCGCGCTCGCACCGACCGTCAGCAGCGTGACCGATGCATCGGCGCCGACTGTCCAGCCGCGGCTGTTCTGGAAGTTCGTCAGTGCGTCCTTGGTCATGAACAGCAGGAACACCGCCGTCGACTGCGCGCCAGCCTGCAGGCCGAACGATCCGCTCGTCGTGGCGTGGTAGCTCACCGTCTTGCCACCGACGCGCAAGGCGCCGTCGCCACGGGATGCGCCGACGATAAACCCGGCTTCGAGCACCGACGGGAACACGAGCACTCCCTGGGCGCGGTTGACCAGGTCCCGGGAGCCCGGCACCTGCCGGTACAACTCGCCGAGCGCGGCGTCGACCGTCGTGTCGATGCTCTTGCGCCTCGCCGCTGGGTCGCTCGAACCGCCACTGGTCGTGGTGCAGCCGGAAGCGAACACCATCAGGGCGGCCAGCGAAGCGACGAATACTCTCTTGTTCATGCAGCGATCCTCGATTGAACTTCGAACGTCAGGACTTGGAATGCGACTCGGGCGACGGCGCCTTCAGCATCCGGATGCCGAGGAAGGCCATCGCAACCGAAATCAACGGGCTCAGGTAGTTGAAGAATGTGAATGGCGCGTAGGCCACGGTCGCCACGCCGAGCGTGGCGGCCATGAACGCGCCGCAACTGTTCCAGGGAATCAGCGCCGACGTCACCGTCGCCGAATCGCCCAGCGACCTCGACAGCACGACCGGCGCGAGGCCGCGCTTCTGGAAAGCGCCCTTGAACATCCGGCCCGGCAGCACGATGGCGATGTACTGGTCGGCCGTCACCACGTTGGTGGCCACCGTCGAGCTCACGGTCGCGGCCACGAGGCCGCCGTTCGACTCTGACTGCGGCCAGCACCGGCGCGATCAGGCGCTCGATGACGCCGGCCTTCTCGACCACGCCACCGAAGGCCAGCGCGACGATGATCAGCCAGATGGTGTCGAGCATACGCTCCATGCCGCCGCGCGAGGCCAGCATGTCGATGGCCTCGTAACCCGTGGTCGACGTGTAACCGCTCGCCAGCGCCAGCCAGGCGCCCTTCAGCAGCGCCAGCGGTGTCGCGAGGTCGGGGCCGCGGCAAAGGCGATCACGCGCTCCGGCGCAGTGACGACGGCGAGCACCGCGCCTGCCAGCGCACCCATCATGATCGTCGTGAACGGCGGCAACCGCAGCGCCGCCAGCACGATCACGACCACGAGCGGCAGGAAGTGCACCAGCGAGACGTCGAACGTGCTGCGGATGCTATCGAGCTTCTCGGTCGCGTCGAAGTCGCCGGGCGCGCCCATGAAGAAGAAAATCAGCAGCGTGATCGCGAGCGCCGGGATCGAAGTCCACAGCACCTCGCGCAGGTGCTGGTACAGGTCTGCACCCGCCGACGGCGGCCGCGAGGTTGGCCGTATCCGAAAGCGGCGACGACTTGTCGCCGAAGTAGGCGCCCGAGATGACCGCACCGGCCGTGACCGCGGGGCTCAGTCTCCATGTTGGCGGCGATCCCGACGAGCCCGATGCCGATCGTCGCGGCCACGGTCCACGAGCTGCCGATGCTGAACGCAACGATGCCGCAGATGATCGCCGTGGTCATGTAGAAGTAATGCGGGCTCAGGATCTGCAGGCCGTAGTAGACCATCGCCATCAGCGTCCCGCTCATGGCCCAGGCGCCGGTCAGCGCGCCGACCGCGAACAGGATGAAGATCGCGCTGACGCCGGTGCCGACGCTCGCGATCGCCGCCTCGCGCAGTTGCTCGGACGTGTAGCCGGCCCGTCGACCGATGATCAGCGCGACCATTGCGGCCAGGACCAGCGCGACCTGGTTCGGACCCTTCGCGCCCGCGTCGCCGAACAGGTAGAACGACAGGCCGACCAGCACGATCAGCGCGACGATCGGGATCGCCGCCTCCGTCATCGTCAGCGGCCGAATCGCGGCCGGCGTGGTCGAGCGTCATTGTTGTTATTCTCCCTGTCACGAGATGGCACCCTGGCGCCGTGCCCGCGAGCACAACGGCCTCATCGGCCGTTGCGTCGCGGGCTCGGCACAGGGATCAGTCACCGCAAAGCAGGCGCATCCGGCGCTCGGCGAGGTCGAATTCGGCGTCCGTGGTCGCATTGAGCAGCTGCTGCTTGGCGGCATCACAGGCGTCGGCCTCGGCGATCTCGCTTCTCCCCGGGACGGACGCGGCCGCCGACGCGCACCGCTCGTCCGGCGCGAGGCGAACATTGTTGAACTGGCCGCGCTCGACCGAGACGCAGTCGCCGACCCGCAGTCCGGCCTGCTCGGTCACGATCCGGATCGTGTTCGTGCCGCCGACCAGCACCGTGTACTCGAAGCCCGTCGACGATCCGGCGGCACCCGCGACCCGACTGCCGAGGGCTGCGCCGCCGATGCCGCGCAGCGCCCGATTGCTGCTCGACTGCCCGGAACCCGACGCAACGCCCAGCGCTCCGCCGACCAGCGTCCCGGCGGTCTGTGCACCCTGGTTCTGGAGGTTGACCTGGCGCACGGCCGTGATGCGGCCATAATCGATCCGGGTCTGTGCGATGGCCTCGGTCGCCATGACGACGCTGCCCAGCATTGCGATCGAAGCGAGAATTTTCCAGCGAAGATTCATGATCTGTACTCCTGAAAAGAAGGTTTTTGTCGTCCGACGCTCACGCCGCGGATACGAGATCCAGCGACGCCATGGGGTTTCCGTCCGTCCGCAAGATTGCGGCCAACCGCTGCAGGCGCAGGCGCGCACGGACCGCGCCCCCATTCTGACGGATCCCGCTTGCCCGGCACAATCGATGATTCGCGGCGCTCATGCCCAGCGCGGATCCGCGGTGAAGTTGATGGTGAGCCAGGCCGCGTCGATCGGCCGGTCCACGGCGCTCCAGATCCGTTGGCGCAGCCCGTCCTGCCCCGCCACGGTCTGCAGTTCGAATCGCGGGCCGACGACGATGTTGACCTCGACCAGGTGCGAGCGGCCGACCTTGGCCACATGCGTCGTATGGCTGCGGATGTCGTGCTCGCTGCGAATCGCCTCGCATCGCGGCCTCGACGCGCCGCGTGATCGCGTCGTCCTCGCTGCTCATGTGCAGCAATTCGCGGACGTTGCGCCACACGACGCCGAGCGGGATCGGCAGGAACAGCAGCGCCAGCAGCGCAACCAGTGCGCTGTCCGCGTAACGGGCCCAGGTCGAACGCAACGGATCCTCGAGCACGAACAACGCGGCGAAGCCCAACAGCGTCACCAGGCTGAACGCCGCGTCGATCAGCCATTCGCGCGCGTCGTTGCGCAGCAACTGGGAGCCGGTCCGGCGGCTCATCCAGAGCTCGTAGGTGCCGACGGTTGCGCAGATCAGGCCGCTCACGGCCCCGAACCAGATCACGCTCGACGCATCGACCTCCGAGCCACCCGCGCGCAGCCCCTCGATGCCATTGATGAATGCATACAGGCAGATGACCAGCACGAGCATCCCGTTGACGCTGTTGACCATCGGCTCGACGTGGGCATAGCCGTACTGGAAACGACGATCGGCCGGACGGGCCACCAGCCTCGCCGCCGTGAGGTACAGGACCGAACCGATCAGGCTGACCAGCGAGAAGACGCCGTTCAGGATCACGACGTCGGACTCGATCGCCAGGCCCCAGGCGAGGCTGCCGAGTGCGATCACCACCACGCACAGCAGCGAGAGCACCAGCGTGCGCTGCTCCAGGCGGCTCGATTCCCTCTTCAGATCCATGCCCACGATCTCACGCCCGGCGCCTCGCGTCGCCGCTGCGACCTGCGCGCTACAGCGACTTGCGAACGGTCAGCCAGAACTCGGTCTTGCTGTAGGTCAGCGCCGGGAGGTTGCTGTCCTCCCAGTCGTACTCGAACGTCGGGCGCAGCGTCCAGCCGGGCGCGAAACCCCAGACCAGGCCGCCTCCCACGTACCAGAGGTCGTCGTTGCGTTCCAGCAGCAGGTCCTCGTCAGTCGTGAAGTCGGGCCGCTCGTCGTCGAAGCTCTCGTTCTCGTACGCGAACCACAGGAACAGGTCGAGCGTGTCGCTGAACGAGTGGTCGAACTCGCCATTGAAGCCCCACAGCGAGGCGTCACCATCGATCCGTTCCTGTGTCGCCCACTCCTGGCCCACCGATCCGCCCAGCCCGAACGACGTGCGGCCGTTGGCCAGCGAATGCGACCAGTTGACCGTCATCTCGGCGATGTCGCGCGTCCGGTTGCGCAGCGGTCCACTCGGGTAGCGGCGCTCGCGGACCTCGCCGCCGATCGTGACGCGATCGTTCGGACCGAAGCCGAGATCGTAGCTGCCGAACACGCCCCAGTCGTTGCGGTACTGGCCGTCGCCCCGGTAGCTCACCCGGCCGCGCATGCCGAAGCGCAGGCTGTCGTCGTCCACGGGCCGGCTGAGATTGAAGTTCCAGCGCAGGTCCGAGTCGTTGCGACGGTCACTGTCGTCGTACCAGCGGAAGCGGTAGTCCAGCGTGCCATTGAACGAGTGGCGCTCGGTCACGGCCTTGCTCCAGCCGCCGCCGACGCGGATCGGCAGGAACGTGTCGTAGTTGCCGGCACCGCCGAAAATGTCCGTCGATTTCGTGCTGTTCTGACGGTAGTTGCCGACACCGGTTTCGCCGTAGAAGAACGGTGCCCAGCCGGCGGGCGTGACGTAGCCGGCCGCCACCCTGTCGTAGGTTTCCGCTTGCGACTGCAGGTCCCGGGGCAGGTTGTCGTAACGCAGCACCGACTCGAACTCGAGGACGGCCCGGGAATATTCACCGAGGGCGTAATACGAGCGCGCCAGGCCGAGGTGGGCCTCGACGGAACTCGGGTCTGCGGCGAGCGCCGCCTCGAACGCGAGTTTCGCCTCGGCCGGCTGTCCGGCCGCCAGCAGCTCGCGGCCCCGCTGCAGCGCCTCCGCATCCGTTGCGGCAATGGCGTTCGACGCCAGCCCGGAAGTCACGACGATCGCGAGCACGAGCCCGGCGATGCGTCGCAGCCAATCATCTTTCCCGATCGTTGCGCTGCGCATCAGAAATCCTCTCACTGCAGGTCACGCGACGTAGTCCGCCGACGCATCGCTTCAGCCATCGCCGTCACACGCCGCCGCCGCGCGCCGCGACAAGCGGCGCGCGGAGAGCCGGACCTTTAGAAATCCACCGGATCGCGGATGATCGGGCAAGTCATGCAGTGACCGCCGCCGCGGCCGCGGCCGAGCTCCGACCCGTCGATTTCGACGACCTCGACGCCGGCCTTGCGCAGCAGCGCGTTCGTGTAGGTGTTGCGGTCGTAGGCGAATACGACGCCCGGCGACGCGCAAACGAGGTTGGCACCACTGTCCCACTGCGTGCGCTCGCGCATGTAGGCATTGCCGCCCGTCTCGATGATGCGCATCTTCTTGACGCCGAGTGCCTTGCCGACGACCTCGGCGAAGCGACCCTCGTCCTTGCGGATCTCGATCCCGCTCGGCTTGTCCGACGGATACAGCGAGAAGGTCTGCACGTGATCCATGATATCCGGGTACTGCAGCACGCAGTCGCGATCAGCGAACGTGAACACCGTGTCGAGGTGCATCGCCGCGCGCAGCTTCGGCATCGCGCAGATCATCACGCGCTCGGCCGCCTTCTGCTTGAAGAGCGCCGCCGCCGCCTGCTCGATCGCCTGGCGCGAGGTACGCTCGCTCATCCCGATCAGCACGATTCCCTTGCCGACCGGCATGACGTCGCCGCCTTCGAGCGTCGACAGGCCCCAGTGCTTGGTCGGATCGCCCCACCACACCTTGACCTTGCCGGCGAAGCGCGGGTGGAACTTGTAGATCGACGTCGTGAGGATGGTCTCCTCGTGGCGCGCCGGCCAGTAAAGCGGGTTCAGTGTCACGCCGCCGTAGATCCAGCAGGTCGTGTCGCGCGTGTACAGCGTGTTCGGCAGCGGCGGCAGCAGGTACTCGGCCACGCCGGAATTCGCCTCGCGCGCCAGCTTCAGCTGCTCGCCACCGAAGTCGTCCGGCACGTCGAAGGTGGAGAGGCCACCGATCAGCGTCTCGGCGAGCGCGCGGTTGTCGAGCGTCTCGAGGTAGGCGCGCGTCTCCGCCATCAGACTGATGCCGACCTCGTTGGCGGTGATCTGGTTGTCGAGGATCCACTTCTTCGCTTCGGGGATCGCAACGGTCTCGGCCAGCATGTTGTGCATTTCCAGCACTTCGATGCCGCGGTCGCGCATCTTCTGCATGAAGTCGAAGTGGTCGCGCTTGGCGGTCTCGACCCAGATCACGTCGTCGAACAGCAGGCGGTCGTTGTTCGAGGGCGTCAGGCGCTGGTGGGCGCGGCCGGGCGCGCAGACCATGACGAGGCGCAGCTGGCCCACTTCGGAGTGGACGCCGAAGGCGGGAGTCTTGTCAGTCATTTCCGTTTCTCCATGTCAGGGGTTGGAGGCGGGCCGGCGTCGGGTCATCCGCCACGCCAGCCCAAGGTTTGATGGCGATCAGACGGTGATCCGCCCGGTGGCGAGCGACCAGAGCGCGATCACGGCACCGAAAGCGATCAGCGCAAACAGCACCGTCTCGCTCCTGGCGAATACCTGCGCACCGGCATCCTTGCGGGCCCGCCAGAACAGCAGCGTCGCCGGCAGGTAGATCAATGCCGAGAGCAGGATGTACTTGAGGCCGCCCGAGTAGATCATCAGCATCGAATAGAACGTCGCGATCCCGGCGATGATCAGCTCCTTGTTGCGCGCGCTCGCGTCCTTCTCGTAGGTCTCGCCCGTGTAGGCGAGCTTGAGTGCGTAGGCGGCCACGAGCAGGTAGGGAATCAGCGTCAGCGCGCTGGTGAGCTCGAGCGCGAGCTGGAACGCGTACGTCGTGAACATCGTGACGATCAGGAAGACCTGCACGACGATATTGGTGAGCAGCAGCGAGTTGACCGGCACCTTGGCCTCGTTGGTCTTCTCGAAGTACTTGGGGAACAACCCGTACTTCGCCGCGAGGTAAGGCACTTCAGCCGCGAGCAGCGACCAGGCGAGGTAGGCACCCAGCACCGAGACGATCAGGCCGGCGCTGATGAACATCGCACCCCACGGGCCGACCATCGCCGCCAGCACGCCCGCCACCGACGGCGCGCGCATCGCCGCGATTTCCTCGCGCGGCAGCACGCCGAACGAAAGCACCGTCACCGCGACGAGCAGCGAGGTGACGATCAGGAAGCCGATCACGGTCGCGCGGCCGACGTCCTCGCGCTTCATGGCGTAGCGCGAGTACACGCTCGCGGCCTCGATGCCGATGAACACGAACACCGTCACGAGCATCGTCTGGCGCACCTGGGTCCAGATCGAGCTGAAGGTCTTCTCCGTCTCCGGGCCGCCCCAGAGGTTGTCGTAGAAAATCTGCCCGTCGAAGTTGAACAGCAGCACCACCACGAACAGCAGCAGCGGCACGATCTTGGCGATTGTGACGATCTTGTTGATGCCGGCCGCGCCCTGCACGCCGCGCAGGATCAGGAAGTGGAAAGCCCAGACCAGGACCGAAGCGACGAGGACGGCCGTGAGCGTGTTGCCGTCGCCGAACACCGGGAAAAACGCGCCGAGCGTGGACTTGATCAGCACCCAGTACGAGACGTTGCCGACGCAGGTGCCGATCCAGAAGCCGACCGCGGCCGCGAAGCCCCAGTATTGGCCGAAGCCGTACTTGGCATAGGCGAAGATGCCCGAATCGATGTCGGGCTTGCGCGCGGCCAGCGTCTGGAAGACGAACGCCAGCATCAGCATGCCACCGGCGGCGATGATCCATGCAATCAGCGCGCCGTAGACGCCGGTGGCCCCGGCGAATCGGGACGGCAACGTGAAGATGCCGGACCCGATCATCGAACCGACCACCATCGCGATCAGCGCTGGCAGTGCAAGTTTCTGGACGGTGGATGCTGCCATTGGTCAGTGCCTCTGATTAGGAATCGCGGAACGTATTGCGAATGGCCGGGATCGGCCGGT
>CAVZRR010000009.1:0-86678 GCA_963777725.1 uncultured Gammaproteobacteria bacterium | reverse complement strand
AACAGGTGCCGGTGTTACGGTTGCGGTAACACGAAGAAGCCCCGCGAAAGCGGGGCTTCTTTTTTTAGAAGGTGCCGGTGTTACGGTTGCGGCAACCGTCTCACCGATCGTTGCGGAGCAGCCCGCTGAGCGTCGTGGGCGCGCGGTTCAACTGACGCGCGACCTGCGAAAGATTCGCGGCTCCTTCGGCCAGCGCAAGACGCGCGATCTCCTTCCTCGCCTTCACCAGCGCGGGGTGTCGCCGCTTCGACAGCAAGACATCCACTGCCACGCCGCGTTCGGCCGCGACCGCCGCAATGATCGCAGCCAAGTCGCGCGGCACGGCGTGGCTTCCGGGTTCGCGTGCCCGCGCGGGCGATCCGATCTCGGGATGGTGTGCGGCGCCACGACGAGCATTGGGAGTGATCGCGTCACGGTCCGCATCGTCGGGCACCTCATTCATGAACCGCCGGTACGCCGCGCGAGCCGCGTCTGGCGACGAACCGAACACCGCCAGCACCGGTTCGATGCGCAGCCAGCCCGGGCAGGGTGCCCCGAGGTAGGCGCGATGGCTGCTCCACCGATGGTCGCGCGGGTCGGCCACCATGCACGCGCGGACCGGGTTGAGGTGGATGTAGCGCACCAGTGCCAGCAGGTAGCGATTCGCGTCCACCAGCCGCGCCCGGTACCGACGCTCGAACAGGTGGACGTGGTTCGTCATCCAGCAATAGGCGAGCAACTCGGCCCCATAGCGCTCCAGCGCGCGTGCCACGATTTCCTCGAAGTGCAGGTAGTCGTCGCCGTGGCCGAAGATGGCCTTGCGGTGATTGCCACGCAGCACCGCGTGGTACAGGCCGCCCGGCACGTGAAGACGACGCGGTCGCGGCATCGGCGAACCCCCGCACGATCGAGGGTCCGATCGTGGCCGGCACGGGCCGCCGGCGCTCGTCGAGAATCAGTCGGATCCGCGCATTAACTGCAACCGTAACACCGGCACCTCTTACTCACACCGCACGCCGCCCTGTACCGGCTTGCACTTGTCCGGCCAGCCGAACTCCTGCCAGAAGTCGACGAGCCCGATGTCGCGCATGATCTCTGCAAAGCGGGGATCCCGACGCATCGCAGCGGATTCCGGCATCCACCAGTCTGCGCGAAGGACGCTGCCGATCCCGTCGCCGCCACGGGACCGGACGGGGCCGCCGCTGCCGTCCGCCTTGCGCAGCGAAGCCGGATCCAGCGTGCCCTCGATCGTCGCCAAGGCGCCATCCACATCCTTGCTCAGGGCCTGCACTGCGAAGCGCGCGATACCGGGCGGGCCGTAGGGAGCGAGCGTTGCGAGCATGTCCGCGGTCGCGGCATCGACATGGCGACTCTTGACGGCCTTGACCGACATTCGGATCTGCTCCGCGCGATGCGGGAAAGCCTTGATCCACAATTTTTCGGCGCGATCGATATCGCCGCGCTCGCTGGCTCCACCGCCCTCCAGCGCGACCGGCTCGGGACCCTCCCAGCCGTTCTCGAGAGCTTTCGCCGTGTACGCCTCGATGATGTCGGGCCGTCCCATGACCAGCGCCGCGTACCCGACGTGCCATGCGATCAACGGCGACAAGGGGTCGAGTTCGCCTGCGCGCTGTCGCTCCGCCCAACCCGCCTGCAGGTAGCCGGCGTCCATCAGGAAGCCGCCAAACCAGTTGCGCAGCTCGGGGTTCGACGGCGAGCGTGCTACAGCCTCCCGGAAGTTGCGATACGCCTCACCGTACAGATTGTGCCCCTGGGCGTGCAATGCCCGGACGGCGTACGGCTCGCCGAGTCCCGGATCGAGTTCCAGGGCCCGATTCGCCGCGACCAGCGCTTGCGACCACATGGCCTCGCGGTCAACCGTCTCCTCGCCGGTGGGCGGGTTCAAGCGTTGTGCCTCGAAGGTGACCTGTCCGTGCTGCCACGCCGGCCGCAGCAGCAGCGCGAGTGCGCGCAGCGAGTGCGCGCGCGCAAAGTTCGCATCGCGCTCGATCGCTGCATCGACGAGCGCCAGTACCTCATCCAGGTCGACCGCCGACTTGCGGTTGCGCAACTTGTACCGCGCCTGCAGGAAACGCTGCCAGGACTCGATGTCGACGGTCGGGGGCCGGCCGATCGACGCGATATCGTCGGCACCGAGCGCAATCTGCAACGCCCGGGCGATGTGCCCGGCGATGTCTGCCTGGATGGCGAAGACGTCATCGAGCTTGCGCTCGTAGGTCTCGGACCACAGGTGCGTGTCCGACGCGACGTCGATCAGCTGCGCCGTCACGCGCACGCGATCCCCAGCCTTGCGGACGCTGCCCTCGACCACGTGACTGACGCCGAGCCTGCGCGCAATCGTCGGCAGGTCGATCGCCTGTCCCTTGAACGAGAACGACGAAGTCCGGGACGTGACCCTGAGGCCGTCGACGTTGGCGAGCAGATTGAGGACTTCCTCAGTGACGCCGTCGGAGAAGAAATCCTGCTCGGGGTCCGAGCTCATGTTCGCGAAAGGCAGCACGGCGATCCCGGTCGCGGGGCGGGCGGCCACGTCGGTCGCGATGGGAGCGGCTGCGTTGACCGCGCCTTCACTGCCATCGGTCGCGACGGCCGCGACCGGTCGATGGGCGCCTCCGGCCGGCAGGAATCGATCGAGCGCGACCGTCAGGATGGCGAGGACGGCCACGACGAGCGTGATCACGTTGAGGCGCTGAGCATTGTCGTGCCGGTGCGACTCGCTGCGCGGTACTGCGCTATCCCGCTTCAGGCCTTCGGGAGTCAGCTCGTACGTCCATGAAATGCCGAGGGCGACTGGCAGGCCCACGCCGAGGGCGAGCAAGGCCAATTTGCCGACCCAGTCTGGGAGGCCGAGCAATGAGCCGATGGTCTCGACCGTCTGCAGGATCAGCCAGCTCGACGCAACGTAGAGCACCGCCACCCGGGCGACGTTACGACGCTGCAGTTCCCGCAGGAATGACATCGGTCCGAAGATCGCGGCAGGCGAGAGCCCGACAGCAGCATCCTGCGGTCGACGCGCGCAGGATGCAACCGTCGCCCCGCGGCTCTCGCCAGCGTCCCGGCGACCGGGCACACTCGCCAGGAATGCGCGACTGCAACGAAGGCACGGCAGACGGAGTTGCCCGGGCTCGATTCAGCCCTAGCGGGGCAACGACCCTGATGGCGTTGTGCCTGCTCGTCGCCGGACTGCCGGCGCACGCCACGGGCGACCCTTTCGGCTGGCACCACAGCCCGTCTGCGCAGATCACGCCAGGCAACGTCGCGCGGCTGACGCCGGCCTGGACGCACCGCAATGGCGACATGGCCGCGGAGCAAGGCGCACCATCGAGCGTCTCGGCACAAGCGACGCCGATCCTGTTGCCGCGCGAGGCGGGCGAACACCTGGTCTACTGCACGCCGTTCAATCGCGTCATCGCCCTCGACCCGCAGAGCGGTCGGGAGCGCTGGGTCTACGATCCGCAGGTGCCGCGCAGCAGCGAGCGCCCGTATCGCTGTCGTGGCGTGGCCTACGCCGAAGTGCCGCAAGCAGACGCGGCCGCGGCCTGCCGGCATCGGATCTACACCGTCACCGTCGATCGTCGCCTGATCGCGCTCGATGCGCGCGACGGGAAGCCCTGCGCGGGCTTCGGCAATCGCGGCGAGGTCACGCTCGTCGAGCACGACCGGTACGGCCTGGAGAAAGTCAGTTCGAGCTCGCCCCCGGTCGTCGCGAACGGCGTGGTCGTCGTGGGCTCGTCGATCATCGACTTCGCCTTTGCCAAGGCGCCGCGCGGCGCAATTGCCGCCTACGATGCCGCGACCGGCGCACCACGCTGGACGTTCGATCCACTGCAGGGTGTGGGCGGCACCGGCGCGGGCAATGCGTGGGCGCCGATGGCAGTCGATGCAGCCGCCGACCTGGTGTTCGTGCCGACCGGAGCGCCGTCACCGGATTACTACGGCGGCCTGCGTCCTGGCCGCAACGATCACGCCAACTCGGTGGTCGCGCTGCAGCTGTCCACCGGCGAGGTGGCGTGGGCGTTCCAGCTGGTGCATCACGACCTGTGGGACTACGACACTCCAGCGCAACCCGTACTGTTCGACTGGCGCGGCCGCGACGGTCGCCGGGTGCCGGCGCTGGCGCAGGTGAGCAAGCAGGGTTTCGTGTTCATCCTCGATCGACGCGATGGCCAGCCGCTCTTCCCGGTGCAGGAACGCGCAGTTCCGGCGAGCATGATTCCGGGCGAAGCAGCATGGCCGACGCAGCCATTCCCGACGCGGCCGTCACCGCTGCTACCGACGCGCATTACGCCGGACGACGCGTGGGGCCTGACGTTCTGGGATCGCAACCGTTGCCGCGACGCGATCGCCGGGTTGCACAACGAGGGCATCTTTACGCCGCTCGCCGAGCGACCGACGCTGCTGTTCCCCGGCAGCCTCGGCGGCGCCAACTGGGGCGGCGGCGCGTATTCACCGCAGACCCAGCAGCTGATCGTCAACGTCAATGCCGCGCCGTTCGTCGCGCAACTGATCCGAGGTGCGGCGGCCGCCACCGGCCAGGATCACCCGGTGGCCGGACAGAAGACGATGTTCGTGACGATGCAGGGCACGCCTTACACGCTGGCCGTGGGACCGCTGCTGTCACCACTCGGCATTCCGTGCACCGCGCCGCCGTGGGGCAAGCTGGTGGCGGTCGATCTAGCGCAGGGCCGCATCGCCTGGGAGGCCCCGCTCGGTTCGGTGCACGAGATGGGGCCGTTCCCGCTGCCGTGGCACATCGATTGGGGCACGCCGAACCTGGGCGGTGGACTGGTCACCGACGGCGGCGTGTTCTTCATCGGTGCGACGATGGACCGCCAGTTCCGCGCCTTCGACGTCCGCGACGGCCGCAAGTTGTGGACCTACACGCTGCCGGTCGATGCGACGGCGACGCCGATGAGCTACACGCTGCACGGGCGACAGTACGTGCTGATCAACGCCGGCGGGCACGCGATGTACAACCGCGGCACCGGCGATTACCTGATCGCATTCGCGTTGCCGGAGACGCCATGAGCCAAGGTCCGGCCGGTGATCCGCGAACGCCGGTGCAACTGCACCGCAGGCGAGGCTGGTCGGTCGCGTTGCTGGCATTGGCCGCCGCGCTCGTCTGGTTCGTGCTGCGGCCGGCCTCCAGCCACGTGCACGACGCGCCGCGGCGGATCCCGTGGCCGCTGCCCGATGCGAGCCAGGCCGCTGCTGCACACACGATCCTGCCCGACGGCCGCATCTATCTTGCGATCGAGCATCGGCCGTTGCCGGGCGTGACGCCGGAGATGCTGGCGTGGTGGTATCGCGTGCTGCCGTTGAGCCAGGTCGAGTTCGACGGCGCGCTGCGCCCGATGTACCACTTGTTTCATCCCACCGAGCACGGCCGCATCTGGATCGAGCAGCCGGCGGCCGACGGGCAGCCCGGTGTCGGCGCCGGCGGTGTCGTCGCGCGCTTCGAGTGGTTCGGGCCGTACGATAGCGAGGGTGCTGCGCAGGTGATCGAGTTGTCGCCGCAACGGTTCGTCACTCGACCGAAGATCGCTGGCGTCAGCTTCGGCGAGATCCGCCACAGCTGGGGCGACTCGCCGCAAGGCGCGACCTACACCGTGGACACGGTCATCGGCGTCGACTGGCCCCTGGTGGGTTCGCCGATCAACGCGTTGCTGCGCCGGGTTATATTCAGCGAGCCGATGCTGCGCGAATGGCAGCGACACCAGGTCGAGGAGGTGGGCCTGCTGCCAAACTTCCTGCCGACGCTGTACGCTCAGCGCAATGACAAGCATGTCTATCGACTGCCCGAACCGTAGGTCCGCGGCGGCATCGGTCAGCCAGACCAGGCGGGGAGAGAGCATGAAGCGCCGGACGATCCTGTCCTTTGTTTTCGCACTGACCGTAACCGTAACACCGGCACCAATTCTTGCCACCACCCTCACGGTGACCGATCCGGCTGGCCAGCCGCTGGCATTGGTCATGGTGCGCGAGCGCCCAGCCGCTGGCCCGAACCTCGACACGTCTGACAATGGCTATCCCGCGCCCGGCGTCGCGCGCACGGTCGCGCCGGAGCTCACGCGCTTCAGCGATGACGCGGGCCGCGTCGAGTTCGCCGATCGCGATGCGCCGATGGAATACCTGGTGCGCAAGCCCGGCTACCAGGATCTCGCGATCCAGCCACCGCTGGAGACGCGCGAGCTGGCCGTCACGCTGGTGCCCGAGACCGATCCGTTCAAGCTGGCCGAGGCCCGGCCCGCCAGCTCGTGGCTCGGCGCGCTCGACCTCGGCGACCGCGACACCAAGCTGCACTTCCAGACGCAGTGCACGTTCTGCCACCAGCAGGGCAATGCCTTCATCCGCATCGAACGCACGCCGGAGGAGTGGAGCACGATCATCGCGCGGATGATGCGCTACGGCTCGCGGCTGTCGAGCGCAGACCAGGAGACGCTGCCCGCGCTGTTGTCCGCGGGCTTCCGCAAGCTGCGCGAGAACCCGCAACTGGTCACGGACCCGGCGCCGTGGAGCGTGACGCTCACCGGCACCACGATCACCGAGTGGCCACTCGGCGACGTGATGAGCCAGGTGCACGACATGCTGGTGGCGGCGAACGGTCTCGTCTACGTGGCCGACAACATCCAGGACCGGCTCTACGAAGTCGACCCGCGGACCAACCAGGTCACGGTCTACAAGATCCCGCACCGCGAGGGCGAACCGAACGGCGGCCTGCTCGCGGCGCGGCTGAAGGACTTCCCGCGCCACGAGAGCACCTCCAACGCGCACTCGCTGGCCGAGTCGCGCGTGGACGGGCACATCTTCATCACGCCGTCGGCGCAGCGCCGCCTGGTCGAGTTCGATCCGGAGACCAAGGCCTTCACGCTGCACGAGATGGACGAGGGCTTCTATCCGCACACGATCCGCGTCGACCAGCAGGACCGCGTCTGGTTCACGGTCGCGCTGTCGAACCAGGTCGCGATGTTCGATCGCGGCACGCAGCGCTTCACGATGTACGACCTGCCCACGCGCGGCTTCCGCGAGTGGCTCAACACGCGCTACATCGGCGCGGTGTTCAAGCTGATGAGCTGGGGCGTGCCGCTGGCCAACTGGCTGCCGGTGGACCGCGCCGCGACCGGCACGCCGCTGCCCTACGGCATCGACATCACGCCGGACGGCATGGTGTGGTTCGCGCGGCTGCACACCGACGAGATCGGCTCGATCGATCCCGCGACCGGCAAGATCGAGATGTTCGCGACGCCGTTCAAGGGCCCGCGCCGGCTGCGCACCGACGCCGCGGGCAAGCTGTGGATCACCGCGTTTCCGGAGTCGGCCATCGCGCGCTTCGATCCCGCGACGGCGCAGTTCACGCGCTTCGACCTGCCGCTGCAGCCGCGGGGCGCCGAGACGCCGTATGCGTTGAACGTGGATCGCCCACGCGGCATCGTCTGGGTCAACGGCAACCAGAGTGACTCGCTGTACACGTTCGACATCGCGAGCGAGGCGTGGCAGCAGATCCCGATGCCGCGCCGCGTGACCTTCACGCGCGACGTCGAGTTCGATCCCGACGGCGTCGC
Organism: uncultured Gammaproteobacteria bacterium; assembly: GCA_963777725.1. Lineage (GTDB taxonomy): Bacteria > Pseudomonadota > Gammaproteobacteria > Steroidobacterales > Steroidobacteraceae > RPQJ01. The sequence continues at coordinate 79,116 of CAVZRR010000009.1, read as the reverse complement.
CTACACGGCGATCGCGCACTTCCCCGGCTGGCACGTCGAGGACGGGCAGTCCACGCTGATCCGCGTGGAGCGACCCTGACGCGTTTGCGCGGCGGCGCTATTCGCCGCGCTTGAGCCCGTACACCAGCAGCATGTTGCCCGGCATCTGGCCGAACATGCCGTAGCCGGACAGGATGAACAGCTGGTCGCCGTCCACGATCGCGCCGCCGACGTCGATCGCGCCGCCGTGGCCTTCGACGCCGTTGTTGCCCTTGAATGCGCGATTGGTCTCGATGATGCGCAACGCCTGGCCGCTGTCCGCATCGAGCAGGCGCAGCTTGCCGTCGAGCGCGCCCGCGTAAACGACTTCGTTGGCGATCACGGCTGCGGCCGACTGGCCGTAGTAGTAACTGCACTCGGGCCACGGCGACCGGTCGGACTTGCCTTTGGCCATTTCGGCCAGGCCGACCAACGGTGCGTCCTGCGGGTCGAACTTGCAGCCGCGCTCGACCGGGTGTGACCACAGCAACTGGCCATCGTCGACCGCGAGCGCGTAGACGCCGGGCTTCGGCACGTAGCCAACGACCTTGCGTTCGGGATCGGCGATCGGCACGTAGACGCGCTCGCCGTCGGACGCGAGGCCGTGATGCACGCCGCCATTCGAGCTGCCCGAGCCGATCCGCTTGCGCCAGACGACGGCGCCGTTCTTGTCCGGATCGAGCGCGAAGACTTCGCCGGATTTCTGTCCCGGCGAGCAGCCGGTCGCCCGATTTGCGCTCGACGAGAACGACCGGCGCGCCGAAATCGAAGTCGGGTCCGTTCTCGGCCGGGCAGCTCGCGCCGCCGCCCAGGCAGGCTGCGTTCCACGCATCGTCGGCGAGTGCCTGGAAGATCCAGCGCTGGGCGCCGGTCTTCAGGTCGAGCGCGATGATCGCGTCGCTGGTCGCAGTGGCTGGCGACGACGAGTTCTGTCCCGTGCCGAAGTAGAGCAGGCCGCGCTTCGGGTCGATGGTCGGGCTGTTCCAGACGACCGCGCCGCTCGGCCCCCACATCTGCACGCCATCGCGATTGATGACGGTCCTGGCTGCGTGCGGCGTCGTGTCGAAACGCCAGAGCGCAGCGCCGGTCGTCGCGTCGAGCGCCGCAATGCCGCCGTGCGAGCGGCAGCACTCGTGCGTCGGCAGTCCGGCCGCGGCCACTTCGAACGACGAGATCGGCACGTACAGGCGGCCGTCGTAATAGGTGGTCGGTCCGCTGATGATCGAGGTCGGGAACCACTTCACGCGCTCGCGCCAGCGCGGCTTGCCGGTCGTGGCATCCACCGCATACACGGTCGCCAGCTCGTCGGCGAAGAACAGCGTGCTGACGCCGTCGGGCGTCTGGTCGAGCGTGATCGCCGAGTGGACCGGCCCGTCGGTCGGGAAGGCCCAGCGCACGCAGCCGCTGTGGCGGTCGAGCGCCAGCAGGTGTCCGCCCTTGCTGCCGAGAAAGACCGTGTCACCCGCGACGACGGGCTGCGACCGCATCGTCGTGACGCCCGGCAGCGCGACGGACCACTTGAGCTCCAGCGCGCCGACGTTGCCGCGATCGATCGCGACGTGTTCGGCGTGGCGGCGATTGTCGCGTCCGAGGCCCCAGTTCTCGCGCCCGGTCACCGGGACCGGTGTCTCGCGCGAGCAGGCTCTGTTCGGCGATCCACGCGTCGCGCTTCGCGTCCTCTTCGGCGGCGAGCCACTTCGCGAGGCGCACGCGTTGCTCCGGCTTCAGTACGGCCGCCTGCGGCTGCATCTTGCCGAGCTCCATCGCCATCAGGATCCGCGCCGCCGGCAACTGGCGCAGCGTCGCCGTGGGCGGCGCCTTGGTCTCCGGCACATCGTGGCAGATCGCGCAGGTCGCCTTGTAGAGAGCTGCCGTATCGTCCGGCGCGTCCGCGCTGGCGTGGGCCAGGCCCGGCATCGCGACCAGCAGGCTACAGGCGAAATGGAGCGCAACCCAGGTCGCGCGGGTGCAGCGTGATGTCGACGATGGCATGTTCAGTTGAATCCGTTTCCCGGGGCGCGCAGAAAGTCTGCAACATACAGCGTTGCAATCCAACCGGATTCGGTTCCCGGAGAAGCCGATGCGTCTATTCCTGATCCTTTGGGCGGTGCTGCTGCCCCTCGCGCCGCTGCACGCCGAAGTCGCGAAGCCGGCCGCACTGGTCGCGGACGGCATTCCGCCGGTGCCCGACCAGCTCGTTGCCGATACCCGGCCCTACATGGAGTTCCGCACCGCCGCTTTCTCGGGCTGGAATGCCGCCGACCGCTCGATGCTGATCACGACGCGCTTCGGTAACGTGACGCAACTGCACACGGTGGCGGGCCCGATGATGGCGCGCACCCAGGTCAGCTTCGAGGCCGAGCCGCTGCAGGGTCGCTGGTCGCCGACCGGTGACGTGCTGGTCGTTTCGAAGGACGCGGGCGGCGACGAGTTCTACCAGCTGCACACGCTCGCGAACGGCCGGCTCGAGCTGCTGACCGACGGCAAGAGTCGCAACCAGTTCAACGCGTGGAGCCACGACGGCAAGCTGATCGCATACAGCTCGACGCGGCGCAACGGTACCGACAGCGACCTCTACGTGATGGATCCGCGGGATCGCCGGACCGACCGCAGGGTGGCCGAGGTCAAGGGCGGCGGTTGGGCCGCGCGCGACTTCTCGCCGGACGGCAAGACGCTGGTCGTCATCGAGTACCTCGCGGTCACCAAGACCAACCTCCATCGGCTCGACGTCGCGAGCGGCAAGCTCACGGCCATCGGCGACCACTCGCGGCCGATCGCGTACGGCGACGCCGCGTTCGCGCCCGACGGCACGCTGTGGGTCACCAGCGACGAGGACGCGGAATTCCAGCGACTGGGCACGCTCGATCCGCAGACCGGCAAGTTCACGCCTCGCAATCCGGAGACTCGCTGGGACGTCGATGCGTTCGACGTCGCGCCGGACGGCCGCTTCGTCGCCTACGTCGTCAACGAGGCCGGGCGCAGCATCGTCCGGCTGCTGGACGTGAAGAGCGGCGAGGTCCGCACGGTGAGCGGCCTGCCCGCGGGCGTGGTCGGTGCGCTCGAGATCGCGCCGTGGGGCGCGATCGGCCTCAGCTTCACGTCTGCCCGCAGTGCAGCCGATGCGTATTCGATCGATCCCGTCACGCTGGCGGTCACGCGCTGGACGAAGAGCGAGACCGGCGGGCTCGATCCCAACGCCAACGTCGAGCCCGAGTTGGTCGAGGTCACGAGCTTCGACGGCGAGCGCGTTTCCGGCTTCCTGTACCTGCCCGACGTGGCGCGGTTTCCCGGCCGGCGGCCGCTGATCGTCAACATCCACGGCGGCCCCGAATCCCAGTATCGACCGGGATTCCTCGGTCGCAACAACTACCTGATCAACGAACTCGGCATCGCGGTCTTCTATCCCAACGTGCGCGGCTCGACCGGGTTCGGCAAGCGTTTCGTCGCGCTCGACAACGGGCCGTTCCGGCGCGAGGACTCGGTCAAGGACATCGGCGCCTTCCTCGACGCGCTCGCCGCCAACCCCAGGCTCGATCCCGCGCGCTTCGCGGTCGCCGGCGGGTCGTACGGCGGCTACATGTGCTTCGCGAGCTCGATCTTCTACGGTGATCGCTTACGGGGTGCGAACTGCGTCGTCGCGATCTCCAGCTTCGTGACGTTCCTCGAGAACACGCAGGACTATCGGCGCGACCTGCGCCGCGTCGAGTACGGCGACGAACGTGATCCCGAGCAGCGCGCGAAGCTCACGGCGATTTCGCCGCTGACCCGCGCCCGTGAGATCAAGATCCCGCTGCTGGTGGTCACCGGCGCCAATGACCCGCGTGTGCCGGCGTCGGAAGCAGACCAGATCATCGCGGCCGTCCGCGCGCAAGGCGGCCAGGCCTGGCACCTGCTCGGCCAGAACGAGGGTCACGGATTCGCGAAGAAGGAGAACGCCGACTACCAGTTCTGGGCTAGCCTGCTGTTCTGGAAGCAGACGCTGCTGGCGGAGTGACCTTGATTCGTCCATTCGTCGCGATACTCGCATCGCTGGCCACGGCCGCCGCCGTGCTGCTGGCCGATGAGTCGCGCGCGGCCGATGGGCGCTTCCGCGTGATGCACGCGGAGCCCTTGATCCTCGAGGGGCTGACCGCACGTACGCAGCGCGCCAGCTTCGACGCTTACGGTCGGCGCTTCGATCTCGCGCTCGAACCGAATGCGCGGCTGCTGGCCGGTGTCGGTGCAGCCGAGCGCGCAGAGATGTCAGGGATGCAGGTTCTCCGCGGCACGGTGCAGGGGTTGCCCGGTTCGTGGGTGCGATTGACCATCGACGGCGAGCGGCAGTCCGGCATGGTGTGGGACGGTCGCGACCTCTACGTGATCGAGCCGGCCGACGACGTGGCGCCGCGGGCCGTTCAGCCACTGGGCGTCAGCGGCCGCAAGCCTGTCGTTTACCGGCTCTCTGACACGCAAGCGGACCTGGGAGCCGGGACATGCACCGCGGTGACGCCCGACCGTCCGCCCGAGCAGGCCTCCGGTCTCGACGAATACCGCGTGCTCGTCGGCGAGCTGGCGCAAGCGGCCGAGGCGACCGGCCTGACGGGTCGCCTGCGGGTTTCCGTGCTGGCGGACTACGAGTACTTTCAGGTCGCAGGCTCTGCGCAGTCGGCGCGCAACCGCATCGTCGAGATCTTCAACAACGTCGACGGCATCTTCAGCGCGCAGGTCGGCATCCAGATCGAGCTCGCCGACGGCGTCACCGTGTTCCAGGATCCGGCGGATCCATTCTCGTCATCGGTCGGCCGGGACCTGCTGAACGAGCTTTCCGCTTACCGCGATTCGCAGCCGACGCTGCGCAGCACCGGCTTGACGCACCTGGTGACGGGCCGCGACCTCGACGGATCCACCGTCGGCATCGCCTTCATCGGCTCGCTCTGCCTGACGCGGTTCGGCGCGTCGGTCAGCCAGGGCGTGTCGACGCTGACCTCCCTCGTGACGGCGCACGAGATCGGCCACAACTTCGGCGCGCCGCACGACGGCGAGACCGAGGATCCCGGCGAGCCCGTCAATCCGTGCGCTTCCACGCCGCGCACGTTCCTGATGGCACCGCAGCTGAACGGCAGCGACCAGTTCTCGCAATGCAGCCTGACGCAGATCGAACCCCAGGTCCGCGCTGCCACTTGCATCCTTCCGGTCGTCACGACGGCGGATGTCGCACTTGCTGCGGGCGGCGGCGCGATCAGCGTCACGAGCGGACAGGCGTTCGCACTGGCGGCGAGCGTGTCGAGTCGCGGCCCGGCCGAGGCCACCTCGGTGCAGCTGAGTTTTGCGCTGCCGAGCGGCCTGTCGGCCATCGACGGCACGGCGACCAACGGCGGTGCCTGCGCCTCGCAAGCCGGCGGCATCGCCTGCACCTGGCCGGTCCTCGGTGCGGACGTCACGTCGGCCGTGTCCGTGAACCTGCGGGCGGACACGGCGGGCTCGTACACGGTGCCGGTGACGCTGTCGGCGGCACAGGACGTGTCGAGCGGCAACGACACGCTGAGCTTCCAGGTGACCGCAACCGCGCCGGTCCCGATCCCACCGCCGGCGCCACCGCCGGCTCCGCCGCCAGCCCCGTCAACGAACGGTGGCGGCGGGGGCGGATCGACCGGCGGCGGTGCGCTGTCGCTGCTGCTCGCGCTGCTGGCGATCCGTCGCGCTCGAACCGGCAAGGCGTTCGGCGCGAACTCACGGTAAGGGTATCCTCGGCAGCCGACCCGCTCACCGAGGGCCCGATCCGCCATGTGGCTGCTGCTCGCAATCGTCTGCACCGTCGGCTACCACCTGGTGCTCAAGGTCACGCCGGCCGGCGCCAACCCGCTGCTGTCGCTGATGATCACGTACGCGCTCGTCACGCTGTTGCTCGGCGCGATCCTGGTCGTATCGCCGGGCGGCGGCGGATTCGAGTGGCGCCACGAGCTGCGCCAGGTCAACTGGACCGCGTTCGCGCTCGCGGCCGTGATCATCGGGCTCGATCTCGGGTTCCTGTTTCTCTATCGCAGCGGATTCGAGGTGAGCCTGGGTGCGCTCGTCACGCAGTCTGCGGCGGCGATGCTGCTGCTCGCGATCGGCGTGGCCGTGTTCCGGGAGAAACTGTCGATGGCCAACGTCGGCGGACTCGTGCTCTGTCTCGCGGGCCTGTGGCTGGTCAATCGACGGTAAGGTCTCAGCCCTGGTCGCGTTCCTTGCGGATCGTGCGCACGGTCATCCAGACCAGCGCACCGACGACGCCGATCATGGCCGCCATCAGCAGCGCCATGCCGGGGCCGGCGAGGCGCCAGGCCTCGCGTAGGCCTAAGACCACGCCGACCGGCGTCGTCACGAGCAGCATTGGGCGGGCGATGCGCAAGTCGCGGCCTTATTTCTCGATGCGGACCCACGCCGACGGCGGCATCGCGTCGAAGAACATCTGGATCCGGTGCAGCAGGTTGTTGCGGTCGGCCCAGCCGATCTGCTCGCGCAACCGGTCCATGCGGTCCTGGTCGGTCGGCTCGTGGTCGAGCCCGTGGGAGATCGGTGGCGGCGGCGGCGTCTTGCCGCGCTTCTCGGCCTCTTCCTCCAGCATCTGGAAGAGACGTTCCCAGTACCGCGGCGCCGGAAAGGCGTGCCCTCGCAGCCGGTGGTGATCGAGGAGCCGGTCCGCGCGGCTCGAGATCTTCAGCTCAGCCATGGTGTCGTGTTCGGATCCGTGCGCGGGTACGTGCCCGCACCCCAAGCGTACACCGGCGGCGAAATTAGGGGACATTCTCCTTTTCCGGGCTCGGAAAAGGAGAATGCCCCCTATTTCAGAGAACGTCCCCTATTTCGCCAGAGGCTGTCGGTCGCGTAGATCGCGAGCGCGGTCCAGATCAGCACGAAGCCGACGGCCCGCGACCGGGTGAACGGCTCGTGGAAAACGAGCACCCCGATCAGGAACTGCAGCGTGGGGCCGATGTACTGCACGAGCCCGACGGTGGACAGCGGGATCAGGCGCGCGCCGTAGGCGAACAGCGCGAGCGGCAGCGCCGTGGCGAGCCCGCTGCCGACCAGCAGCGCGCCGATCGTGAAGCTCGAGTGGCCGAGTGCGCCGCTGCCCTGCATTTCGCTCCAGACGAGGAACGCGGCGGCGAACGGCGCGAGCAGCAACGTCTCTGTGGCGAGGCCCGGCACGGCCTCGACCGCCACCACTTTGCGGATCAGGCCGTACATGCCGAAACTCGCCGCCAGCGACAGCGCAATCCACGGCGGGCGGCCCGAGACGATCGCGAGGTACAGCACGCCGAGGCCCGCGAGCCCGACCGCGAACCACTGCGCGCGATTGAGTCGCTCCTTCAGCACCATCACGCCGAGCACGACGTTCAGCAGCGGGTTGATGAAATACCCGAGGCTCGCCTCGACCACGTGGCCGTTGCTGACCGCCCAGACGTAGATCAGCCAGTTGACGCTGATCAGCACGGCCGAGCCCATCAGTCGCAGCCGGGAGATCGGGTCGGCCAGCGCGGCGCGTACCAGGCCCACTTCGCCGCGCACCGCCAGCCAGCCGAACACCAGCAGGCAGCACCAGACGATCCGGTGCGCCATGATCTCCGGCGCCGGCACTGTCGCGAGCGGCTTCAGGTACAGCGGAAAGAGTCCCCAGATCAGGAACGCGGTGACCGCTGCGGCGAAGCCGGAGGCGGCGGTCGGGTGGGCAGGGGCAGGGGCCTGCATGAGCGTGTCGGGGCCGCGCAAGGGGGCGCGCATTGTCGCAGATCCGCCTGCTTCGGAAAGCCACGAGCGCGCCGTGGCGCCCGGCTGCGGCAAGCTGTCCGCGCAACCGATCAGGATGCTCGATGACTCTGGAAACGCCCCGCCTCAAGCGCGAGTACCGCACCATGCAGTGCATGGTGGAAATCTATTGCCGCGACCATCACGCGGCGGGAGCGGACGGCCCGTGCGAGGAATGCCGCAAGTTCCTCGACTATGCAGAGCAGCGGCTGGAGAAGTGCCCGTATGGCGAGGGCAAGCCGACCTGCGCCAAGTGTCCGATCCACTGCTACAAGCGGGCGCAGCGCGAGCAGGCCCGGGAGATCATGCGTTACGCGGGCCCCCGGATGACGTTGCGCCATCCCTGGCTCAGTCTCACGCACCTCACCGACAAACTGCGGCGGGTGGAACACCCGATGGAAGCGCGGCGCCGCCAGCGACCCTGAGAGACGACGTTTGCGCGCTGCTTAGGCAGCCCGGGACCCACGCCCCAGCGAAGGGGGCGACTTGTCGAGCACCTGGTCCTTGAGGAAGCCGTTTTCCGGCCGCCAGGCGATGCCCTCGAGCTTGCGACGCAGTGCCTCGGCCTCGTCGTCCTGAACGAGACGGACCCGGGGCGACACCTTCAGGCTGCGGTCACTGATCCAGCTCAGGCTCATTCGATTTCCTCCGTTGCTCACGTACGACACTGCGCTGGGTAAACAATTGCAGTTTGCGTGCCAGCGTTGCTTCAGCCGCGTACTTCGGCGGATTTCATCGCTTGGATCCACGGTCGAGGCGGGTGGAGGAGCAGAGTCTGTAAAGCGCAGCGTCAGCTTGAGTTTGTGGCTTTATACCAACAAAGGGCCCGAGGCGTGACGGGCTTCACGCTCTTGACCCGGCTGCGAGCGGATCTCGAACTGAATGATTTCCGACCGGACGTGGCGACCTGTCAGGTTTTCCGACAGGCCGCTGGACGTGCTCTGTCCCGTCTCAAAACCCCCGCAGCGTCGCGAACTCCTCGAGCGGCGCCCGGTCGGTGCGCAGCGTGTTGATCGGCGCCGATTCGTCGCGATAACCGAGCGCCATGCCCGAGAACAGCATCAGCTGCGGTGGCACCTGCAGGAACTCGCCCACGGTGCGATACCAGACCGACCACGCCTCCTGTGCGCAGGTGTCGAGCCCGTGCTCGCGCGCCAGCAGCATGACGCTCTGCATGTACATGCCGAGGTCCGACCACTGCGGCGGTCCCATCTGGCGGTCGATGAAGAAGAACAGGCCGACGGGCGCGCCGAAGAACTGGTAGTTGCGTGCGAATTGCAGCAGCCGCGCGAGCTTGTCTTCGCGCGTCACGTTGATCGTCGCGTAGAGATCCTCGCCGCACTTGAAGCGCCGTGACCGGTACGGCTCCCACAGTTCGCGCGGGTAGATGTCGTACTCGGAGCCTTCGCCACGAGGATGCGTCGGCAGCTTGCTGCGCACGATCGTCACCAGCTCGGCGAGCGGCGCACCCGTGAGCACGTGCACGTGCCACGGCTGCAGGTTGCCGCCCGAAGGCGAGCGTCGTGCAGTATCGAGAATCGCGCGCACCGTCGCCTCCGGCACCGGCGTGGGCAGGAAGGCGCGGACACTCATGCGGCTGTCGATGGCTTCGGCGACGTTCACTTGCTTTCCTCCGGCGTGAACCGCGATTCTGGCAGCCCTGATGAGTCGCAGTCACAAGATCTGGCTACTGACCAGCCTGTACGTGGCCCAGGGTCTGCCCTACGGCTTCTTCACGCAGGCCTTGCCCGTGCTGCTGCGTGACGCCGGCCTGTCGCTCAAGGCCATCAGCGCGACGAGCCTGCTGTTCCTGCCGTGGGCGCTCAAGTTCCTGTGGGCGCCATTCGTGGACCATCGCGGCACCCGCCGGCAATGGTTGCTGCCGCTGCAGCTCGCGGCCGTCGTGGGCGCGCTCGCGCTGTCGCAGGTCGACCTCGGCCGTGGCTTCATCGTCGTGCTGGCCGCGGCGTTCCTGTTCAACGTGATTGCAGCCTGCCAGGACGTCGCGACCGACGGACTCGCGGTGCGCATCCTCGACACCCGCGAGCGCGGCCTCGCGAACGGCATCCAGGTCGGCGCGTACCGGATCGGCATGATCCTCGGCGGCGGGCTGCTGCTCTGGGTATTCGCCCGCACCGACTGGGCGACGATGTTCGCGTGCATGGCCGCTTTGCTGGCGATCACGGTGCTGCCGGTGCTGTGGCTGCGCGAGCCGACACCGCCGGAGGCCGCGCGGCGGCCCAGTGCCAGCCAGCTCGCGGCCGGATGGATCCAGCGCCTGCGCGTGCCGGGCATGGGCGCGTTCATTGTGCTGATCTGCTTCTACAAATTCGGCGATTCGATGGTGGCCACGTTGATCGGCCCGTTCATGCGCGACTCGGGGCTCAGCAAGGAGACGATCGCGTTGATGAAAGGCACCGTGGGCTCGGTGGCCAGCCTCGGCGGCGCGGCCCTCGGGGGCTGGTTCGCATTCCGGGCCGGCCGCCGCGCCGCGCTGCTGGCCTGCGGGCTGCTGCAATCCGCGAGCCTGTTGTTCTACGTCGCCGCCGCGCACGGGATCGGCGGGCTCGGCATGTTCTGGGCCGGCACGGTCGCGGAGCACCTGCTCGGCAGCATGGCCACGGTCGCGCTGTTCACGCTGATGATGGACGCCTCCGATCCCGAGCACGCCGGCACCGACTACACGCTGCTCGCCTGCGCGATCGTGTTCACGATGGGGCTCGCCAATTTCACCGGCGCCGCGATCGCCGACGCCGTGGGCTACGCGCCGACCTTCCTGGCCGGGTTCGTGCTGTCGGTCGCGGGGTGCCTCGTGCTGGTCGGCAGCCTCGACGCGCGACGCGGACCGGCGCGGCTGCAACCGGTCTGGAAGGCGGCTTGAGCGTATCGCGGCTGCCGCGGATTTTCGCTAGGCTGGCGCGCATGCAGGAACTCAAAGAACTGGTCAGCGAGATCCCGGATTTCCCGAAGCCGGGCATCCTGTTCCGGGACATCAGCCCGCTGCTGCGGGAGCGCTTCAGTGCCACGATCGCTGCGGTCGAAGCGCTGTTCTCGGAGGACGAGTGGCACCGCGTCGATGCGGTCGCCGGCATCGAGTCGCGTGGCTTCATCCTCGCCTCTGCGCTGGCCGAGCGGCGCGGCAAGGGCTTCGTGCCGATCCGCAAGAAGGGCAAGCTACCGCCGCCCGTCGTCGATCGGTCCTACGACCTCGAGTACGGCACCGGCGTGCTCGAGATGCAGCGCGGCCAGGGCTGCCTGCTGCTGATCGACGACGTGCTCGCGACCGGCGGCACGCTCGACGCGTCGGCGGCGCTGAGCCTGCAGGCGGGCTACACGCTTTGCGGACTCGGCGTGCTGCTCGATCTCGGCATGGCACCCGGTTTCCACTACGACGGGCACGCCGCCCGTTCCGTGCTGCAGTACGGCTGAACCGCCCATGAGCGACACGAGTCCGGCGCGCGCTCCTCGCCGCGCAGCGCTCGTGTTCATCTTCGTCACGATCGTGCTCGACATGCTCGCGCTCGGCATGATCATCCCGGTGCTGCCGCACCTGATCGAGGACTTCCTCGGCGGCGACACGGCCGGGGCCGCCAAGGTCTACGGCGTGTTCGGCACGGCGTGGGCGCTGATGCAGTTCGTGTCCATGCCGATCATGGGCGCGCTGTCCGACCGCTTCGGCCGCCGACGGGTCATCCTGATTTCCAACCTCGGACTCGGCCTCGACTACGTGCTGATGGCGCTGGCGCCCAACCTCGCCTGGCTGTTCGTCGGCCGGATCATTTCGGGCGTCTGTGCTGCAAGCGTCAGCACCGGCATGGCCTACGTGGCCGACGTGACGCCCGTCGAGCGTCGCTCGGCTGCGTTCGGCAAGCTTGGCGTCGCGTTTGGCCTCGGCTTCGTGCTGGGTCCGGCGCTCGGCGGCGTGCTCGGCAGCATCGATCCGCGACTGCCGTTCTGGGCGGCGGCCGGCTTCAGCCTCGCGAACGCGCTGTACGGGTTGTTCGTGCTGCCGGAGTCGCTGCCCCCGGAGCGACGCCGCCCGTTCGAGTGGCGGCGCGCCAACCCGATGGGCTCGCTGCGGCTGCTGCGCTCGCACCCGGAGCTGTTCGGCCTCGCCGGCGTCGTGTTCCTGAGCAGCCTCGCGCACGCGGCGCTGCCGGCGACGTTCGTGCTCTACGCGGGATATCGCTACGGCTGGGACGCGCGTACGGTCGGCTTCACGCTCGCGGTGATTGGCGTCTTCTCCGCGATCGTGCAGGGCGGACTGGTCGGCCGGATGGTGCGCCGCTTCGGCGAACGACGCGTGCTGCTCGCGGGGCTGACCTGCGGTGCCGCGGGTTTCGTCGTCTACGGGCTCGCACCGACGGGAATCCTGTTCATGGCGGGCGTGCCGATCGTCGCGCTGTGGGGCCTTGCTTCGCCAGCCGCGCAGGGGCTGATGACGCGGCACATCGGTCCGACCGAGCAGGGCGAATTGCAGGGTGCCAACGGCAGCGTGCTCGGCATCGCGACGATGATCGGCCCGGGCCTGTTCGCGGGCGTGTTCGCGTATTTCATCGGCGAGGGTGCGCGCCTGCATTTCCCGGGCGCGGCCTACCTGCTGGCCGCACTGCTGCTGGCCGCAGGTGCACTGCTCGCGGCGCGGGTGACGGCGAAGTGAGGCGATCTTGAACTGGCCACTGGAATCGATTCCATCCGCGTTGCGTCCAGCACTCGAGGAGCGCCTGGCGCGCCTGGACGAGCAGGGCGGCCTGGCCGACGTGCCCCGCGAGGCCGGCGCGGCTGATGCGCTGCCGCTCGTCTGGGCCTGCAGCGATTTCGTCGCCGACGCCTGCCTGCGCGATCGCGAGCTGCTGCCCTGGCTGTTCGCCGCGCGACGTTTGAGCGAACCACAGGAACTCGCCGATTTCGAGCGCGACCTGGAGTCCGCGGTCGTTGCATCCAGCACCGACGATGCGGCGTTCATGGACGCGCTGCGCCGTTTCCGGCGGCGTCACCTGGCCCGCATCGCGTGGCGCGACCTGGCCGGACTCGCGGATGTCGATACCGTGCTGCGCGAGCTCTCGCTGCTCGCCGACGTCTGCATCCGCGCAGCCTGCCGTTACGCGGATACCGCAATGGCGGCCCGCCACGGCGCACCGCAAGGCAGCGACGGCGCGCGGCTCGAACTTCTCGTGCTGGCGATGGGCAAGCTCGGCGGCGGCGAGTTGAATTTCTCGTCCGACATCGATCTCGTGTTTGCGTTCCCCGAGCACGGCGAGACGGGCGGCGCGCGGCCGCTCGAGCACGAAGAGTATTTCGCGCGCCTCGGCCGCCGGGTGGCGCAACTGCTCGGGTCCGTCACGGCCGAGGGCTTCGTGTACCGCGTTGACCTGCGGCTGCGGCCGTTCGGCGATTCGGGCCCCGCGATCGTCAGCTTCGACGCGCTCGAGGACTACCTGCAGCAGCACGGCCGCGACTGGGAGCGCTACGCCTACGTCAAGGCGCGGCCGGTGCACGGCGCGGAATCGTTCGACGAGCTGTATCGCAACGTGCTGCGGCCGTTCGTGTACCGGCGCTACCTCGACTTCAGCGTGTTCGAATCGCTGCGCGAGATGAAGGACCTGATCGCGCGCGAGGTCGAGCGCCGCGAGTTGCGCGACAACGTCAAGCTCGGGCCCGGCGGGATTCGCGAGATCGAGTTCATCGTGCAGGCGTTCCAGCTGATTCGCGGCGGTGGCAAGCCCGCGCTGCAGACGCGCAGCCTGCTTCAGGCGCTGCCGCTGCTGGCCGGCCACAAGCTGCTGTCGCCGGAAGCCGTCGTCGAGCTCGGCGAGTCATACCGGTTCCTGCGCCGGGTCGAGAATCGACTGCAGCAGCGCAACGACGAGCAGACGCACGACCTGCCGCGCGACGACACCGGGCGCACGCGTCTCGCGCTCGCGATGGGGGCCGCGGACTGGCCAGCGCTGGCGGCGGAGCTCGAGCGGCACCGGCGGCGCGTCAGCGGCCATTTCCGCACTTTGATATTCGGGCCCGCGGAGCCCGGCGCAGACGATGGCCTGGATCGGGCGCTCGAAACCTTGCTCGAGCCCGAGATCGACGATGCGCGGCGGCTCGAGCTGCTGCGCAAGGCACGGATCGGCGAAGCGGACGCGGTGCTGGCGCAGATCAACGTGCTGAGGGAGAGCGCCTACTACCGACGGCTCGATGAAACCGGACGGCGGCGCCTGCACACGTTGCTGCCGTCGCTGCTGCAGGCCGTCGCCGGCGGCGACGCCGAGGCGCAGGCGCTCGGGCGCGTGCTGCACGTGATCGAGCTGATCGGCGGCCGGACCGTGTACCTCGCGCTGCTGAACGAGAACGCGGTGGCGCGGCAGCGGCTGGTGGAGTTGTGCGCGCACTCGCAGTTCCTGACCGACCAGATCGCCGCGTTCCCGCTGCTGCTCGACGAGCTGCTCGACGAGCGCCTGTTCGAAACCACACCCACGCGTGCCGAGTTCGAGCAGGACCTGCGCGCGCGCATGGCGGGGGCCGGCGCGGACGACCCGGAGCGACAGGTGGACCTGCTGCGCGAGTTCCAGCGCGCAGCGGTGTTCCGGGTCGCCGTGCCGGACCTCACGGGCCGCTTGCCGCTGATGAAGGTGAGCGACCGGCTGACCGACATCGCGGAAATGATCGTGGCCGAGGCGCTGTCTCTTTCGTGGGATCCAGTCGTCGGGCGTCACGGCGTGCCTCGCTGTGGACCGGACGAGGCGAACCTGCACGACGCCGGGCTGATCGTCGTGGCTTACGGCAAGTTCGGCGGCATCGAGCTCGGCTACGGGTCCGACCTCGACCTCGTCTTCCTGCACGACTCGGCCGGGGAATTCCAGCAGACGACGGGTCCGCGGATCGTCGACAACGGCGTTTTCTTCCTGCGCCTGGTGCAGCGGCTCGTGCACGTGCTGACGGTGCACTCGAACGCGGGCCGACTCTACGAGGTGGACACGCGGCTGCGGCCGAGCGGGAAAGGCGGGCTGCTGGTGCAGAGCATCGAGGGCTTCGGCGACTACCAGCGCAGCGATGCGTGGACCTGGGAGCACCAGGCGCTGCTGCGGGCGCGGTCCGTGGCCGGCGCGCCCGCGCTGCGCGAGCGCTTCGAGGCGCTGCGCCGCGACATCCTGCGCTTTGCCGTGCGCCGCGACACGCTGCGCGAAGACGTCCGCGCAATGCGCGAGCGGATGCGTGCCGAGTTGTCACGGTCCGGCCCAGACCAGTTCGACCTCAAGCAGGACGCCGGCGGCATCACCGACATCGAGTTCCTCGCGCAGTACTGGACGCTGCTCTGGTCCGAGCGCCATGCGGAGCTGGTCACGTACTCGGACAACATCCGCCAGCTCGAAAGCCTCGCGTCGATCGACCTGGTTTCGCAGCAGACCGTGGACGTGCTGACCGGCGCCTATCGAGCCTACCGGCAGCGCATGCACCACCTGTCGCTGGAGGCGGCCGAGACCGTGGTGCCGGCCACGGAGTTCGCCGAGACCCGCGCGGCCGTCAGCGCGATCTGGGATCAGGTGATGGGGAAGTCGCCAGCCCTTTTCCGCAATCCCGGAAAAGGGTAGCGTGCCGTGTTGCTCCGCGAACCGAGGTTCCCATGGCCGAATTGCTCGTGCCCATTTCTCCGGGTGAACTGATCGACAAGATCACGATCCTCGAGATCAAGTCGCAGCGCATGACCGATGCGGCCAAGCTGCACAACGTGCGCACCGAACTCTCGCTGCTGACCGAGACCTGGAAGGCTTCGGCCTATTCAGCGACCGACATCAGCGCCGAGTGGGCCGGCCTGCGCGAAGTCAATGGCAAGCTCTGGGACATCGAGGACCGGATCCGCGACCAGGAGCGCGACGGCCGTTTCGACGCCGAGTTCATCGAGCTCGCGCGCGCCGTCTACGTGACCAACGACGAGCGCGCCGCGATCAAGAAGCAGATCAACCTGCGGCTGGGCTCGACGCTGGTGGAAGAGAAAAGCTATGCGGACTATGGGAAGAGGGGATAGGGGATGGGGGATAGGGGATAGTCGGAGGGCGGCTGCTGAGCCTTCCGCGTCGCTGTAGACGCAGTGCCACTGACCCCTGATGCCACAACCGATCTACGATCCCCTATCCCCTATCCCCTATCCCCTCTTGAGCACGTATTCCGCACTGCAATACGGGCACTTCGCCCACCCAGTCTTCTCCACGGGCAGGTACACGCGCGGGTGACTGTTCCACAACTGCATGCCGGGCATGGGGCAGGACAACGGCAGGTCGGCCTCCGTCACCTCGTAGTGGTTCTTGGCGTTCGGCTGGATGAGCTTTTCGCTGCGTGCTGCCGTCACGGTTGGAATTCTCGCTGGAGGCCGGGCCCGCATTATCGCCCAGCGCCGGGTCGGGCGTCAGCCGGCGCCTGGAGCAGCGCGTCGAGGCGCTCCACGACGGCATCCACGGTGATCAGGTCCATGACGCCCGGCTCCTCGATCTTCTCGGTCCACGGCAGCTCGACGGCGGGGCGCCCGCGGAACTGCAACGCCGCGGCTTCGTAGCGGTCCACGCACCAGGCGCGGCTGTAGTAGGGTCCGGTGCGAGCCGGGTTGGTCGCGGCATACAGGCCGATGACCGGGGTGCCGACGGTGGTGGCCATGTGGGCCGGGCCGGAATCCGGCGAGAGCAGCGCCTTTGCGCGCTGCAGCGTCGCCAGGAACTCGAGCAAGGTGTCCTGGCCGACGAGATTCACCACGGGAGTTTTCGCCAGCGCGGCGATGCGCTCGCCGTACTCCAGCTCGAGCGCGCTGCGCCCGCCGCACAGCAGCACCCGCAGTCCGTGCCGCGCCGATGCGTGATCGGCCACGGCCGCGTACCGCTCGGGGCTCCAGTTGCGCAGCGCGTGGCTGGAGCAGGGGCTGATGACCAGCGCCGGCTGGCCGTCCGGAATCGCGCGTCGTGCGTACTCGAGCGCCCCCTCGGGCAGCGGAATATCCCAGCGCATCGAGCGTTGGCGCAGCCCGAGTCGCTCGGCGAAGCCGAACAGGCTGTCGAGCACGTGCTCGCGTTCGCGCGGTGCGATCTTCGCGTTGGTGAACAGCCACTGCAGCTCGCGGGCGCGCGCCCGGTCGAAGCCGACCTTGACGTCGGCCGGAACCCGCAAGGCTGCGATGCTGGCGCGCAAGGCGAGCTGCATGTGCAGCAGCACGTCGTAGCGGCGGCCGGCCATCCGCCGGCGCAGGTCGGCGTACGCTGCGCGGCCGGCCTTCTTGTCGAACACGACGAACTCGATGCCCGGCAGGTGGCCGAGCAGCTTGTGCTCGAGCTTGCCGATGATCCACGTGATCTCCGCGCCGGGCCATGCGTCCTGCAGCGTGCGCACCACCGGCAGCGCGTGGCAGACGTCGCCGAGCGCCGACAGCCGCAGCACGCAGATGCGCCGGGGTGGAGTGCTGGAAAAATCGGGTGACATGGGCGGGAGCGGTAGGCAGCGGCAGTCCGATGGTGAACAATCCGTCCGTGCAAGCCCGCCAGGAGTCTCGAGCAGCGTGAGCGCAGGCCCGGAAATCGTCGCCCCGACCGCGCGCGGCGCGATGCTATACGATGCCTCGCGCTGCGACCAGCCGGACGAGCGGATCTTCGCGCACGGACACTGGCGCGCCGCGGGCTCGTTGCAGGAAACCGCCGGCGGTCGCGGCACGGTCGCCTTCGTTCAGGACGGCGAGCGACGCTGGGTGCTGCGCCACTACCGCCGCGGTGGACTCGTCGCGCGGCTGCTCGGCGATCGTTACCTGTGGACCGGCGCGAGTCGCACGCGCGCGTTTCGCGAATGGCGGCTGCTGCGAGAGCTGCGGGCGGCCGGATTGCCCGTGCCGGCGCCGGTCGCCGCGCGCTACGAACGCGATGGGCTCTTCTATCGCGCCGACCTGGTCACCACGGAATTGCCGACGCGCCGCACGCTCGCGCACGCGCTGGCCGACGGTCCCCTCGATGCCGTGACGTGGCGCGCCGTAGGCGCGTGTGTGGGTCGGCTGCACGCGCACGGCGTGCACCACGCCGATCTCAACGCGCACAACCTGCTGCTCGGGGACGACGGCTCGGTCTACGTGCTCGATTTCGATCGCGGCCGCCAGCGGCCGCGTGGCGACTGGGAGCAGGCGGTGCTCGAGCGGCTGCAGCGTTCGCTGCGCAAGGTCACCACCGGCCTGCCGGCCGGTCGCTTCGACGATGCCGCGTGGCAGCACCTGCTGCGCGGCGTGAAGGACGCCTGATGCGATTGCTCTACGTGCTGCTGACCTACCTGCTCGCGCCCGTCGTGATCGCGATGGAGGGATGGAAGTCGTTTCGGGTGCCCGAGTACCGCGGCCGACTGCGCCAGCGGCTCGGGCTCGTGAAGCCGCAGGCGGTGCCGGGCTGCTTGTGGATCCACGCAGTCTCGGTCGGCGAGGTGCAGGCGGCGGTCGGCCTGATCCAGTCGTTGCGGCGGGAATTCCCGGAGGTCCCGGTCGTCGTCTCGACGGTCACGCCGACCGGCGCGCAACGGGTGCGCAGTTTCTTCGGCGAGTCGGTGGGGCATTGCTACCTGCCGTACGACCTGCCGGGTTCGGTGCGCCGGTTCCTCGACCGTCTGCAGCCGCGGGTGGCGATCATCCTCGAGACGGAGATCTGGCCGACGCTGTACCACGAGCTCGGCCGACGGCACATCCCGCTCGTCCTCGCGAGCGCGCGCGTCTCGACCCGCTCGGTCGATCGGTATCGACTGATGGCGTCGCTGTTCAAGGAGACGCTGTCGCACGGCATCCTGATCGGCGCGCAGACCGCCGCGGACGCCGAGCGCTTCAAGGCCATCGGCGCCGCGCCAGAACGTGTCCGCGTCACCGGCAACGTCAAGTTCGACATGGAGATCCCGGCGGCGTCGATCGCGGCGGGTCGCGCGTTTCGCGAACAGTGCGGTCCGGGGCGACCGGTCTGGATTGCGGGCAGCACGCACGAAGGCGAGGAGGAGGCCGCGCTGGCCGCGCACGCGCGGGTCCTCGAGCGGCATCCCGGCGCGCTGCTGATTCTCGTGCCGCGCCATCCGCAGCGCTTCGAGTCGGTGCGCGCGCTGCTGCGCAAGCGGGGGCAGGCGTTCGCGCAGCGCAGTTCAGGGGCGCTCCCGGGCGCGAACCAAGCGGTGTTCCTGGTCGACACGCTCGGCGAACTGCAGATGTTCTACGCCGCCGCCGACGTCGCATTCGTCGCCGGTAGCCTGGTGCCAGTGGGCGGGCACAACCTGCTGGAGCCCGCGGTGCTCGGCTTGCCGATGCTGTCGGGGCCGCATACGCACAACGCGCAGGACGTCGCGGAGCTGCTGCAGGAATGCGGCGCGCTGCGCATCGTGCGCAGCAAGGAAGAGCTGGCGCAGCGGGTGGGCGAAAGTTTTGACGACCCGGCGCGGGCACGCGCCGAGGGCGCGCTGGGACAGCAGGCGGTCGCGCAGAGCCGGGGCGCGGTGCAACGGCTCGTCGCGATGGTTGCGCCGCTGCTCAGCCCGCCGGAGGCGGCGAGGGCGGCTGCGACGGCGGCAGCGCCGTCGGCGTCGTCAGGAACGCATTGATCGACGCGAGATCCACGGGTGCGAGCACGCCGGACGCCGACTTCAGCCGCACCAGGTTGATCAGGTAGTCGTAGCGGCTGCGCGCGTAATCACGCTGCGCCTCGAACAGTCGGCGCCGGGCGTCGAGCACGTCCACGGTCGTGCGGGTGCCGACCTCGAAGCCGGCCTCGGTCGCCTCGAGCGCCGTCAGGTTCGACTTCACGGACTGCTGCAGGGCCACGACCCGCGCCTTCTCGGCGATCACGCCGAGGTAGGCGTCGCGCGTCTCGCGTTCCGCGCCGCGCATGGCCCCGTCGAGCTTCTCTCGCGCCGCGCGGTGCAGGTACACCTGCTGGCGCACGCGCGACTGCGTGCCGCCGCCGGCGAAAATGGGAATGTTGACCTGCACGCCGATCACGTCGTCCGTCCGGTTTGAATCGGCGATGCCGGCGACCGGCACCGGCGGCGGATTGTTCGGGTCGCCGGAGCGGTCGATCCGCGTGTTGATCTGATCCGCTTCGCGATCGTTCTCGGTGCGCTGCGCGAACAGGTCCAGCGTCGGCATGTGGCCGGACTGCGCGATCTTGACGTCGCTCTTGGCGACCTCGACGCCGAGGCGCCCGGCAATCACGTCGAGGTTCTGCTCGAGCGCCTGGTCTACCCAGACTTGCGGGTCGGCGGGTTGCGGCTGGTTGAGCGGCATGTCGTCGGCGGGCTTGACCAGCGACGCGTAGGTTTCGCCCGTGAGCTCGCGCAGCAGTTCCTGGCTGCTCGCCAGGGCCCGCTTCGCCGCGATCACGCCCGCCGTCGCGCTGTCGTAGGCGGCGCGTGATTCCTGCACGTCGGTGATCGCGATCAGGCCGACCTCGAAGCGCTTCTCGGACTGCTCTAGCTGGCGGCTGAACGCCTGCAGCGTCGCTTCGGCCGCGGCCAGCGTGTCCTCGGCGGCGAGCACGTCGAAGTAGCGCTGCGACGCGCGCACCATCAGGTCCTGCTGCGCGGCGCGGTAATTGGCCTCGGCCAGCGCGACCTCGGAGTCGGCGCGCTTCAGCGTCTGCCACTGGTCCCAGCGGAAGATGGTCTGCGTCAGCCGCGCCGTGTAATCCCAGTACTGGTCGGTGTCCGTCTCGTTGCGGTTGCCGACCGAAACGACCTCGCCGGTCGTCGTGTTGACCTGCGGGAAATAGGATTCGCTGTCGGATTCGGCCGTGTAGGCCTGGCCGTTCAGGGCAACCTGCGGCAGCAGCAGCGCGCGCGCCTGGGGCTTCGCTTCGAGCGCGGCGAGCCGGCGGGCTTCGGCCTCGCGGATCAGCGGGTCGCTCTTGACCGCGGCCTGGTAGACGTCGAGCAGGTTCTCGGACTGGGCGAGTGGCCCGCAGAGGGCCGCGGCCACACCGCAAGCGAGCAGGAACGATTTTTTACGCATGCACTTACCCTATGGCGACGCGGTCGCCCCTGAGGTCAACTGGTGTTGTACTAGACTATATCACTTGGCGCGGTACTGGCTAGTCCCCCGCTGGACGGATCCGCGTCAGAACACGAACCGCGGCGGTTCCGCGGCATGGAGCAACGGCTCGATCGACGTCTCGAACAGGCCTTCCCGCAACCAGTCGTCGGGGCCGGTGCGCGTGATCCGCCGGGCCTCCATGACGGGGCGCTCACCGACGACGACGAACAGCCGTCCGCCCTCGGCCAGCATCCGCTCGAACCGGGGATCGTAGACGGGCAGCGCGCCCGTCAGCGCGATGACGTCGTAGACATCGGCATCGGTGCGCGTGAACGCGTCCGCCGTTTCCACCGTGACGTTCAGCGCGCGCGTGCGCAGCAGGCTGGTGCGTGCCGCAGCGGCGAGATCGGCGTGGATCTCGACCGAGTGCACCGTCTGGGCGAGCGCGCCGAGGCACGCGGCGAAATACCCGCTGCCGGTGCCGATCTCGAGGACTCGGTCGCCGGGCTGGATCTCGAGGGCCTGCAGGATCCGGCCCTCGAGCTTCGGCGAAAGCATGTGCTGCCCGTGCCCGAGCGGCACGTTCATGTCGGCGAAGGCGAGGTTTCGATACGGCGCGGGCGCGAACTCTTCGCGCGGCACGCGCGTCATCGCTTCGAGCACGGCGAGATCGAGCACGTCCCACGCGCGGACCTGCTGCTCGATCATCTGGCGGCGAGCGGAATTGACGTCGATCATGGGGGTTGCAGATTCCGGTGCAAAGGTTAAGGACTTCGTCATCGAGCGACAAGCTGAAACAGCCGGGTGATTATGGTGAATCTGGAAGGTGACGGCGAGCGGTTCCGTTATGCTGCGTTCACGCTTGATTAGAACAACAAATTCAGAGGGGAACGGGTGCCGGCGGGTGCCGAGTGCCCCGGGGACATGGCCAGTCCGGACAATGACATGCTGATCGCCGCCCTGGTTGTCGTCGGATTGCTGGCCGTGGGCCTCGCAGTGATGCTGGTCCGTCGCACGCGCGAAGTCCGCAGCGTCCGCGAGATCGGCGAACGGTTTGCCGCCGTGGCCCAGACCGGCGACCTCGCCGAGCGGCTCGGACCCCATGCCGCCGAGGGCAGCGCAGGCGAGCTGGCCGAGAGCGCCGACCGGATGATCGCGCGCCTGCAGCAGGACAAGACGATCCGCGCCGAGCGCGAGGTCGTCTACCGCCGTCTCACCGAAGCGATGCACGAGGCCGTGGCCGTCGAGCGCAACGGCATCCAGATCGCGAACGCCCGGTTCGCCGAGCTCTGCGGCGTCGCATCGCCCGTGCAACTCGTCGGCCGGTCGCTGCCGGAGCTGGTGCATCCCGATTTTTCCGACCTGCTGGCCGAGCACCTGAATCGTCACCTGGCCGGGACGCCGGCGCCCGAGCGCCTGGAAGTGGAGTTGCGGGCGACGGACGGCCACCCGGTGCGACTCGAGTTCACGTTCTCCAGGATCTCCTACGAGGGCCAGCCGGCGCTGCTGGTGTCGGCGGTCGAGATGAGCGCGACGCGCGATGCGGCGCGCGTCCACGGCGCGGCCTGGGAGGCACTCGACGCGCTGGGCGAAGGCGTCATCACGACGGACGTCTCGGGCCACATCGTCTACGTCAACAAGGCCGGCGAGACGCTGCTCGGCAAGCCCGCGGCGGATGCGCTCGGCAAGACGCTGCTCGAGGTCATCGACCTGATGGACGAGAGCGAGCGCAAGACGCTCGGCGATCCGGTTCGGCAGTGCCTCACGACCGGCGGCCGGGTGCACCTCGGCCGGCGCGGCATGGTGGTGTCCGGCGACGGCGAGGGTGAACGCTCGATCGAGCTCACGGTCTCGCCGCTGCGGGACGCGTCGGGCGAGCTCTCGGGGACGGTGATCGGCCTGCGCGACGTGAGCGACCTGCGTGGCCTCACGCGCCAGATGACCTACCAGGCGAGCCACGATGCGTTGACGGGCCTCGTCAACCGCCGGGAATTCGAGCGGCGCCTGCAGGAAGCGCTCGAGTCCGCGCACGATGGTGGGCACCGGCACGTCCTCTGCTACCTCGATCTCGACCGCTTCAAGGCGGTCAACGACGAGTGCGGCCACACCGCGGGCGACAACATGCTGCGTGAGGTCGCCGCGCTGATCAAGGATGCGGTCCGCGACTCCGACACGGTCGGCCGCCTCGGCGGCGATGAGTTCGGCATCCTGCTCGCGGGCTGTCCGCTCGAGAAAGCACGGCAGATCGCCGACGACGTGGTGCGCGCCGTGGCCGACTACCGCTTCGTCTGGAAGGACAAGATCTTCAACATCGGCGTCAGCATCGGCCTGGTCGAGGTCTCGCGCGAGAGTGGCACGCTCGAGGACCTGATCAGCGCGGCGGATTCGGCCTGCTACGTCGCGAAGCAGCAGGGCGGGCACGTCCACGTCTACTCGGCCCGCGACGAGGCGGTGGCGCGCAGCCGCGGCGAGATCCACTGGCTGCAGCAGCTGCAGTCGGCGCTCAAGGACGGCCGGTTCGAGCTGTATTCGCAGCCGATCCTCGCGGTCGACCCGGAGCAGACCAGCGGACCGGGCCTCGAAGTCCTGCTGCGGATGCGCGACGAGAACGGCGCCATGGTCGGCCCGGGTGAATTCATGCGGGCGGCGGAGCGGTACCGTTTGATGCCGCACGTCGATCGCTGGGTCGTGCAGACGGCGCTCGCGGCGCTGGGCCGTGGCGCGGTCAAGGTCGCACCCGGCCGCAGCCTGTGCATCAACCTCTCCGGCCAGACACTCGGCGACGCGGCGTTCCTCGAGTTCGTGGTCGACTGCCTCGACCGGTCGAGCGTGGCGCCGGAACGGGTCTGCTTCGAGGTCACCGAAAACTCGGTGATCACCAACATCGAGCACGCGCGCCGCTTCATCGGCGTGCTGCACGGCATGGGCTGCCAGTTCGCGCTCGACGACTTCGGGCGCGGCCTGAGCTCGTTCGCGAACCTGAAGAACCTGTCGCTCGACTACCTGAAGATCGACGGCTACTTCATCCGCAACCTCGCGTCGGACGCCGTCAACCAGGCCATGGTCACGGCGATGATCAAGCTCGCGCGCTCGCTCAACTTCCGCGTCATCGCCGAGCACGTCGAGGACATGGGCGCGCTCGAGTCCGCGCGCCGGATGGGTGTCGACTACGTGCAGGGGTACCAGGTCGGGCGGCCCCAGCCGCTGGCGCTTTGATCCTCACCAGCCTGCACGTCTATCCGATCAAGTCCTGCCGAGGTGTGGACCTCGACACCGCGCGTCTCACCGAGGCGGGCCTCGAGCACGACCGCGAGTGGATGATCGTCACCCCGGAAGGCCGTTTCCTCACGCAGCGCGAGCAACCGCGTCTCGCGTTGATTTCGACCAAGCTCGACGACCGGGCTCTACACCTGACTGCGCCGGGCGCACCGGACATCGCGGTACCGTTTGATTTCCGCGGCGATCCCGTGCAGGTCACAGTCTGGCGGGACCGCTGCCAGGCGCACGACCAAGGCGCGGTTGCGGCGCGCTGGCTCAGCGACTTCCTCGGCCGGCCGCTCCGCCTGGTGCGATTCGACCCGACCCACCGGCGGCCGAGCGATGCGGCGTGGACGGGCGGAGTCGACGCAGTCAGCCGCTTCTCGGATGGGTTCGCGCTGCTCGCGATCTCGCTCGCGTCTCTCGCGGACCTGAATGCGCGGCTGGCGGCTCCATTGCCGATGAACCGCTTCCGACCCAACCTCGTGCTCGACGGCCTGCCGCCGTACGGCGAGGACGCGCTCGGCGACCTGACCGTAGGTGGCGTCCGCTTGCGCCGGGTCAAGCCCTGCACGCGCTGCAGCATTACCACGACGAACCAGGTGACCGGCGCCGTCGAAGGCGACGAGCCGCTCAGGACGCTCAAGACCTATCGCTGGGACGCGACGCTGCGCGGCGTGAAGTTCGGCCAGAACCTGATCGTCGTCACGGGTGACGGCGAACGCTTGCGTTCAGGGATGGAGCTGCACGCGGTCGATTGACCAGCAGCGGGAAGAGCGCGAGCAGCAGCACCGACGCATAGTAGGCGCTGCCCGAGACGGGATCGCGAGACGCGAAATAATCCTCGAGCGTCAGGCCTCGCAAGCGCAATACGAGTGTGAATTCCGCGGCCAGCAGCAGCCCGGCGGCGAGCAAGCCCATGCCCAGCCTCGGGCCCGTCGCAGGCGGCACGGCGAGCCGGCGGGTGACCCAGCGTGCCGCCAGCAACGTCACGCCGATCATCACCGGAATCTCGAGCAACTCCGCAGTGCGGACTCCCACTCTCGGCTCGAGGACCAGGATGCGAATCGGGGCGAGCAGGAACCCGGCGCCAAACGTCAGCGCGAAATACAGCAGTCCTGCGCCGACGACGCGAGCCATCACTCGGCGGGCGCCGCCTTGGCCTCCATCATCAATTGCGTCTGCGAGACGACGGCACACAGCCGCCCATCCTCGCGGCGAATCGTGGTCTGCCAGACCATCGTCGTGCGCCCCTTGTGCAGCGCGACCGATTCACCGGTGAGCACCGAACCCATCGGCGCGCTCGCGAGAAATTTCGTGCTCGACTCGATCGTCGTCGTGCGGCTGCCGGGCCTCTGGTTCATGAACGTGCCGACCGCGCCGAGCGTATCGGCAAAGCCCATGACCGCACCGCCGTGCAGGATGCCGCCGACCGTGCAGATTTCCGGTCGCACCGGCAGCCGGCCGACGACCCGCTCGGGGCCGGCCTCGAGCAGTTCGACGCCGAGCAGTCCCGGATATTGCGCAGCGATCACCTGCTGAATCGCGGCGGCGGTCATCGCGGGCGTCTGGTTCATGGCGAAGTCTCCTCGGCCGGCCACAACTCAGGTGAGCGATAGGCATAACGATAGGCTGCGACGAACGCGGGTACCACGAACGGCAACAGCGCAGCGACCACGACCATCGCCGCGCGCCCGGCCAGTGCCGCGGGCACGATCGTCACCAGGGTCGCGAACGACAGCACCCAGAACGCGGGCCGCCAGTAGTGCCGAGGACCGAGCGGCTTGCGCAGCGCGTACCCCCAGGTGGCGACCAGCAGCACCACGGTCAGCACCCAGTTGGCGAGCGTGCGCGGATCGACGCGCCCGCCACCCGCGACGTTGGTCACTTCGCCGATCACGATCGCGGCGGAGAGCACGGCGGCGTACACGGTCCAGGCCCTGCGAATCACCCGTGCGCTCCGGTACGGTCGCTCAATAGTGCGGCGGGATCTCGACAGCCGTGGCATCGGCGCCGCGACCGTCGATCTCCTCGATCTGCTGCCTGAGCCGCTGGTTCATCGCGAGCGCGACATCGAGTTGCTGCTGCTGGCGGTACACCACGTCGCTCAGTTCCTGCAGCGCGCGCTCGAGGTGCGCGAGCTTGAACTCGACGGTCTCGAGGCGGGCCGCGTCGCTCAGCACGCTGCGGTGGACGTGCTCGGCGATCTCGAGCGCGCCCTCGTGGCAGAGCCCCTGGGTGCGGGCCTCCACGTAGGCGCGAGCGCCCTCTGGATTGAGGCTCGCGGGCGCTTCGTCGATGTCAGTGGCACTGATCACGGTGGCGACACGGTCTGGCCTGAGGCTCGAGGATACTGCCGCTCCGTTCCGGGCAGCGCAACTAGCGCGCGTTGCTGCGTCCGCCGCGCAGCAGGAACGCGCAGACCGCGATCGCGACCACCAACGCCACGAGTTCGCCCGTCAGTCCGCCGAGCCGCGGCTCCATCGCCTTCGGCGCCAGGCCGGCGGCAACGAGGCCCGCCACGGCGACGCCCGCCAGTCCTTCACCAGCCACCAGCCCGGAGGCTGCGAGGATGCCGGGATCGCCTTCGCCCTCGGCGCGCGGTCTACGATTGCGCTCCACGAGCGCGCGCACGCAACCACCGACGTAGAGCGGCGCCATCGTTGCGAGCGGCAGGTAGACGCCGATCGCGAACGCGAGGCCCGAGACGCCGCACAGCATGGCCCCGATCGAAAGGCCCGCGCCCGTGAGCACCAGGTCCCAGGGCAGCGCGCCGGCCAGCACGCCCTCGATGATGGTCTTCATCAACGTCGCCTGCGGCGCCGGAATCTCGCGCGAGCCGAATTCATACGCATTGCCGAGCAGCATCACCGTCGCGGCGACGGCCCAGCAGGCGAACGCGGCACCGATCAACTGCCCGACCTGCTGGCGTGCCGGCGTTGCGCCCACCAGCCAGCCGGTCTTGAGGTCCTGCGAGATGTCGCCGGCCTTGCTGGCTGCGACCGCGACGATCGTGCCCACGGTCAGCACGCCGGCGCGCGCGCTCGTGTCCACCCACCCGGCGGCAGCGAAGATCGAGGCGGTGCCGAGCAGCGTCACCAGAGCGATCCCGGACGTGGGCTGCGAGGACACCCCGACGATGCCGACGATGCGTGCGGCCACCGTGACGAACAGCACGCCGAACAGACCGACGCCCGCTGCGAGCACGCCACGCTGCAGGGCGCTCATGTCACCCGCGAAGACCCCGGGCACGAGGCCGGCGACCAGCACGACGGTCGCGACGCCGCCGAACACGAACGCGGCAGGCAGGTCACGATCGGTGCGTTCGACCGGTCCTCCACCGCGACTGCCGTCGTCCTGCAGTCCGCGGGCGACCGCCACGAACGCGCCGGCCATCGTCGGCAGGCCGCGAACCACGGTCAGGATGCCTGCGGTGGCCACGGCACCGGCGCCGATGTAACGCACGTAACGCGACCAGATGTCGCCTGCGCTCATCTCCGAGACGAGGCGCACCGTCTCGGGGTACAACGGTGCCGTCAGCGATGCGCCCAGCCACGCGATCAGCGGCGTGATCGCCAGCGCGGAAATGATCGCGCCCGCGACGCAGACGGCGGCCTGCCGGTAGCCGAGGATGTACCCGACGCCGAGCAGGGCCGGCGCCACCTCGAGCGCGAGCTCGGCCTTCGGTAGCACCGGGACCGCTGCACTCAATTCGCCCGGGATCAGGTACACGAGCGAGATCAGGATCTTGACCGCTGCGCCCACCGCCATGCCGCGGAAGATCCAGGCGCTGCCGGTCGCGGCGCGGCCGGATTCCTCGACGGTGGCGCGCAGCACTTCGGCGCAGGCCGTGCCCTCGGGGTAGGGGAGTTCGTCGTGCGCCTTCACGATCAGTAAGCGCCGCAGTGGCACCATCGCCGCGATGCCGAGCAGCGCGCCGAGGAAAGCGAGCGCGACGACCTGCAGGTAGGGCGGCACCACGCCCCACAAGAACAGCGCGGGAATCGTGAAGATGGTGCCGGTCGCGAGCGACGTCGAGGCGGAGGCCACCGTCTGCGACATGTTCGCTTCGAGAATGGTGCCGCGCGCGCGCAGCAGCCGGAAGGCCGCCACCGTCATCACCGCCGCCGGGATCGAGGCCGAGACGGTCATGCCGACGCGCAGGCCCAGGTAGGCGTTCGCCGCGCCGAAGACGATGCCGAGCACCACGCCGACGACGATCGCTTTCAGCGTGAACTCGGCGACGCCCTCGGCTCGTGTCATGGCGCGATCATGGACCAGGGGTGGGGGACAGTGAAAGGCGTCGCGGCAAGGTCTGGCATCATCGCGGGATCCGCGGCAGCCCGCCAGGGAGCATCATGATCCTGCATCGCCATCGACTGACTTCGCCCGCGCCCGGCACAGCCCGCGAGCTGCACAGCCTGCACTTCGGGACGCCCGGGGCGCGCCCCAAAGCGACGATCCAGGCGTCGCTGCACGCCGACGAAGTGCCGGCGCTGCTCGTGGCCCACCACCTGCGCAGCCGGCTCGTCGAACTGGAAGAGCGCGGCCTGTTGCGTGGCGAGGTCGTGCTCGTACCGGTTGCGAATCCGATCGGACTCTCGCAGCGGCTGCTGCAGTTGCACCAGGGCCGCTTCGACCTCGCGAGCGGCGAGAATTTCAATCGCCACTATGCGGACGTGGCGCCCCGGGTCTGCGCGCTCGTGGCG
The DNA here is from genome assembly GCA_963777725.1 of uncultured Gammaproteobacteria bacterium. GTDB lineage: Bacteria > Pseudomonadota > Gammaproteobacteria > Steroidobacterales > Steroidobacteraceae > RPQJ01. The sequence continues at coordinate 50,361 of CAVZRR010000009.1, read as the reverse complement.
TCGCAACTGGTCGGGGACGTCGACGCCAACGTGACACTGGTGCGGAAGGCTTTGCGCGTCGCCTGCGACGAGTTGCCGGCCGCGACCGAACTGCAGAGCCTGCGTCGCGCGCTGCTCGGCCTGGCGATCGACGCCGACGTCGTGCTGGACCTGCACTGCGACAACGAGGCGGTGCTGCACCTCTACACGGCCACCGAGCTGTGGCCGGCGGTCGAGCCGCTGGCACGGCTGCTCGGCGCCGAGGTCTCGCTGCTGGCGGACCAGTCGGGCGACGACCCGTTCGACGAAGCCTGCTCGACGCTCTGGTCGAGGCTGGCCGCGTTGCTGTCCGAGCGTCTCGGCAAGCCGGTCCCGCTGCCCGCAGCCTGCGTGGCAGTCACAGTCGAGTTCCGCGGCGAGACGGACGTGAGCCACGCACTCGCGGCCGCCGATGCCGACGCGCTGATCGAGTATCTCGCCGTGCGGGGGTTCGTGGCCCGAACGCCGACGTCGCTGCCTGCGCTCAAGCGCGAACCGACACCGCTCGCGGGCTCAATTCCAGTGGAGACGCCGCACGGCGGAGTGGTCGTGTTCCTGCGCGAGCCCGGCGACACCGTGCGCCGCGGCGAGCACATTGCCGATCTCGTCGATCCGCTCTCCGGAAGCGTCACCCGGCTCGAGAGTCCGGCGGACGGCGTGCTCTACGCTCGCGAGAGCCAGCGTTTCGCGACCGCAGGCCGCCGTGTCGCGAAGATCGCGGGGCGTGAGGCCGTCCGCAGCGGCAAGCTGCTCTCCGACTGACGCGCCGTTTCAGCGCAACAGGCGTGTGGCGCGGCTGGCGACCAGGCCGAGGGCCAGGCCCTGGCGCGCCACGCCCAGCAGGCGAGCCGGGCCGATCAGCACGGCCGTCGCCACGCCGGCCACCAGCAGCAACGGCGTAAGCCGCCGCGCGACTGAGATGACGTGATCCGCCCGTGCCGCGCCCGCTTCGAGGTCCGACTGGATGCCGCCGATCTCACCCCGCTGCACGGCGCACTCCGCCTGCAGCAGGCGGCGACGGACGGCCAGTCGTTCGACGCGAGTGCTCATTGGTGCGAGCGGATCGCCGCCAAGTCCTTCTTCAGCTCGCTGCGCGTCGCGTCCAGCAAGCGCGGTTTCTGGCGCAGCCGCTGACGGACCACCAGCGCGCAGAAGATCGCTGCGCCGAAGAAGATCGCCGTGACGGCCAGGGCCGCCGCGACCCGGTGCGTGTCCCAGAACACGATGACGACAGTCGCCCCAGCCATCAACGCGCCCAACAAGCCGGTGAACAGCGCGGCGAGCGCGAAAGCCAGCAGGCGCACGCCGCGCGTGGCGTCCTCGTTCAGCTCGGTCGCGAGCAGGTCGAAGCGGGTCTCGGCCGCCGCGAGCACGCTGCCGCCCAGCCGAACCAGGGAGCGCAGCAGGTTGCCCGCCGGGCCGGGCGCCGGAGTGTCGAGGCTCATTGGCGGCTCAGCGCCGGGCCAGCAGCACGCCCAGCACGAGGCCCACGCCCGCGGCAATGCCCATGGCCTGCCAGGGGTTGCGTCGCGCGTAATCCTCGGTCGCATGCACGGCGTCTTCCCCGTGACGGACCGCAGCCCGCTCGGCTTCCATCAGCCGCCGCTTGGCGGCATCGAGCGATTCGCGGATCTTCGCCCGGGCCTCGGCGGTCTTCTCACCGCCGTGCTCGGCCGACGCCTTGATCAGCGCCTCCGCATCCCGCAATACGGTCGACAGGTCGTCCTTGAGGGTCTGGGTGGTGACATGGTCGGTCATGGGAATTCCTCCTTCGGCAGCGGTGCAGGCCCATGCTAAGCCACGTGGCACAGGTGAACAATCGTGTGATTCCCTGTCGGGCGCAGCCGACCGGCGGCGCCGTTGTAACATCGGCGCCACGTAGCCCTTCACGGATCGATGCATGAATCCCAGCGCGACTGACGATCGCACGGAGGCCTTCGCCCGCCTGCTGCAGGAACTCCAGGACCGCCCGCCCGTCACTTCCGGCGAGTGGCTCGCGCGGCTGGTCGCCGAGATCCGTCCCCGCGGTCGCGACAGCCTCGCGGCCGCCAGCGAGCACTTGCGCTCGTTGATCGGCGTCCTGCGCGCCCGACCCGAATTCGCAGCGGCCCTGAACGCCCATCTCGGCGGCCTGCTCACGTCACGGATGCACCGCATTCTCTATGCGGAGTCCGGCATCCTGACCAACCCGGGTTTCATGAGCGGGCTGGTCCGGCGCCTGCTCGGGCGACTGTTGCCCCCCGCGGTGGACACCGAATACCTGCGCGACCTGGTCGTCGAGGTGTTCGACCACCCCGAGGATCACCGCTGGATGTTCGCCGTGCCGCGCGCGGACTGGGCCGCATTGCTCGACGCGATCGGCGTGGATGGCGACGACTTTGCGCCGGCGCGGCGCAAATGCCGCCACGAGGCCCTCGAGGCAATGCGGCTCGATTCCGTGCGGCTCGCGGCGCTCGGCACCGACACCGCGCTGCTGCAGTACCTGCCCGCGCTGGCGCGCCACGAATCGCCGTTCCTCGCCCAGATGGCCGAGGTGCGTGGCTTCATCGAGCACCATGCCGAGACCTTGCCGTCGTCTCCCGACGACGGGCACCTCGAGGTGCTGCTCTGCCAGTGCGACGAGTACGTGGACACGCTGCGCCGCCGTTCCCGGGAGGCGGGCGTCGGCGTCAACCTCGTCTTCCTGCTGGCGCGGATCGAGCAGATCCTCGCGCGGCTGCGCGAGCTGCGTGAGCTGCTCGTGCCGTCTGCACCCGGCGCGGCCGGCGTGGCGCACAGTCGCGAGCTCGAGTTCTTCCTGCGCCTGGTCCGGCAGGAGAATCGCCGCAACAGCATCCGCGACCTGTTCCGCGGCACCACTGAACTGCTCGCGCGGCGCGTCACGGAGCAGGCGAGCCACTCCGGCGAGCACTACATCACCGCGTCCCGCGGCGAATACTTCGCCATGTACCGCGCCGCGGCCGGGGCCGGACTGATCATCGCCGCGATGGCGCTGGTCAAGATCCTGACCGCGAAGCTCGACCTGCCCCCCGTCTGGGAGGCGGTCGCGTTCAGCCTCAACTACGGCGTCGGCTTCGTGCTGATCCACGTGCTGCACCTGACCATCGCCACCAAGCAACCGGCGATGACCGCCGCGACGCTCGCCGCGGAACTCGACGGCCGGGACAATCGCGAGGCGCGGCTGGACGTGCTGGCGGACCTCGCGGCCGAGGTAAGCCGCACGCAGTGGATCTCGATCGCGGGCAACGTGACGATCTGCCTGCTCGCTGCGTTTGCGATCGCGATGACGGCGGGCCGGTTCCTCGGCTGGGATCCGGTGGGGCCGGACAAGGCGGCGCACCTGCTGCACGACCTGCATCCGTGGCGCAGCCTCGCGCTGCTGCACGCGGCGATCGCCGGCGTCTATCTTTTCCTGAGCGGACTCATCTCGGGCTATTACGACAACCAGTCGCTGTACCACCGCGTGCCCGAGCGACTGCGCCGCGTGAAGTCGTTGCGCCGACTGCTTGGGGACGAACGGCTCGGGCGGCTTGCCGACTACGTCGAGCACAATCTCGGCGCGCTGGCGGGTAACTTCCTGTTCGGCTGCATGCTGGGCTGCACGCCGATCGCGGGTGAGCTGCTCGGACTGCCGCTCGACATCCGTCACGTCGCCTTCTCGAGCGCCAACTTCGCCTACGGCTTGAACGCGCTCGAGTTCGCGGTGCCGGTGTCGACCGTCGTGGTCAGCTTCGCGGGCGTGCTGCTGATCGGCCTGGTCAACCTGGTCGTCAGCTTCTGGCTCGCGCTGAAGGTCGCGCTGCGCTCGCGTGGCATCACGCCCGAGCAGACGCGCGGGCTCTGGGCGCGGGTGCTGCGCCGGTTCCTGAGCCGGCCGCGCGACTTCTTCTGGCCGCCCGCCGCGGTTGCAACGGTTTGACCCGCGCGCGTCGCCATGGATACTCGGGGGGGGAGGTGGAGGATCAATGAGCAGGCATCGAACTCGCATCATCACGCCGGTCATGCTTGGGCTGGTCCTGGCGATCGGCAACCGCGAGGCTGCGGCGTCGTCCGAGGCCGCGCTGGAGGTACCTGAGGCCTTCGAGGCGTGCATCTCCTGCCACGCGTACCAGCCGGACGAGCCGCCGCTCGAAGGCCCTTCGCTGTGGCAGGTCGTGGGGCGCCGGATCGCCAGCCTCGACTCGTTCGAGTATTCGGCCGGGCTGCGCAAGATCGAGGGCCACTGGGATCGGCCGACGCTGGATCGATTCCTGGCGGCGCCGCAGGCGTTTGCACCCGGCATCGACATGACGTTCGGCGGCGTGCGCAATGCCGAGGAGCGGGCGATCGTGCTGGATTTCCTCGAAAAGCTCGTTCCGGAAGACCGTGACGCCGATGCCGATCACTGAACCGCTGTTCCAGCAGGACGCGTACCTGCGCCAGTGTCCCGCGCGAGTCGTCGAGGTCGCGGCGGGCGGCGTCGTGCTCGACCGCACCGTGTTCTATCCGCTCGGCGGTGGGCAACCCGGCGACACGGGCGTGCTGCGGACAGCGGATGGACGCGAGCTGCGCATCGTCGACACCCGCAAAGGCGAGGGCGGACGGGTCCTGCACGTGCTTGCCGCGGACGAGATCGTGCCCGCGGTCGGCGAGGAGGTCGAGGCTGCGCTCGACTGGGAGCGCCGGCACGCGCACATGCGCATGCACACGTGCCTGCACCTGCTGGGCTCGGTGCTGCGGTATGGGGTCACGGGTGGGCAGATTGCGGCCGACAAGGGACGGCTCGATTTCGACACGCAGGACGAGGTCGACAAGGAGCGAGTGAGCGAGGCCGTCAACGCGTTGATCGCCGCCAACCACCCGATCCGCTCGCAGTGGATCAGCGACGAGGAACTCGATCGTCAGCCCGAGCTCGTGCGCACGATGTCCGTGCAGCCGCCGCGTGGCGCGGGCCGCATTCGGCTGCTCGAGATTCCCGGGGTGGACCTGCAGCCCTGCGGCGGCACCCACGTCGCCGCGACCGGCGAGATCGGACCCGTCGCGGTGACCAAGGTCGAGAGCAAGGGACGGCGCAACAAGCGCGTCTACGTCGCGTTTGCCGGGGCGCCTGGTTCGGCCTGAGACGGCGTCAGCGTGGCGCCGGGCCGCGGCGTGTAGAAGTTCCACTCGCCGCTCGGAACCTTGCAGAGGATGTAGGTGCCGCTGCCGGTCTGCCCGCCGGCGGTGACCGCGAGCCGGGTGCGCCGGCAACCCCTGCGATCGTCCACGTCGACGGTGGCGAGGATGCGGATCGTGCCGGACGCGCCGGTGGCTGGATTCGACCACTCGCCGTTCTCGCCGCTGTCGAGCGCGACGCGCGTCGCCCGGCTGCCGATCTGGATGTCTTCCGGTGTGAGCCGCTGCAGCACGGTGTTGCGCAGGAAGCCGAAAGTGAAGGCGCTCGCGATCGTTGGCGTGAGCGCTGCACAGGCGAGCAGCAGCAGTGGGAAGGCCTTTGATCTCATTGGCGGGGCTCCGGGTTTGTCTGCCATTCTATCGGCCCGTCACCGCAGAAGAGCGACAGCTTTGACCCATTGGCCCGTTTTCGTCCCGTTGGGCGCCGCGTCGCTGCTGGCAACCACGCTGCTGATGCCGCTCGGGACGGCACTGGCCGTGCTCTCGGTGATCGCACTGGTGGCTTCCGTGCTGGCCGCGGTCCACCACGCCGAGGTCGTTGCGCATCGGGTGGGCGAACCGTTCGGCACGCTGGTGCTCGCACTGGCGATCACGGCAATCGAGGTCGCGCTGATCATTTCGCTGATGCTGGCTGGTGGGCCGGACAAGGCGGCCCTGGCGCGCGACACGGTCTATGCGACCGTGATGATCATCAGCAGTGGCGTGATCGGCATCTGCCTGCTGCTGGGCGGCTTGCGCCACCGCGAACAGACCTTCCGGATCGAGGGTGCCGGTCCCGCGTTTGGGGCCATGGTCACGCTGGCGACGCTCGTGCTGGTCATGCCCGTGTTCACGAAGAGCGCGGCGGGCGGCAGCTATTCACCGACCCAGCTGGCGTTCGTCGGGGTTTCGTCGCTGCTGCTGTGGTGCGTGTTCGTGTTCTTCCAGACCGTGCGCCATCGCGATTATTTCCTGCCGCGGGTCGATCCGGCCAACGAGGCGAGCCACGCGCCGCCGCCCTCGGTCAGGCAGGCGCTGGCGAGCCTGGCGCTGTTGCTGGTTTCGCTGGTGTCGGTCGTCGGCCTCGCCAAGATGTTGTCGCCGCTGATCGAGGCGGCTGTGCGGGCCGCCGGCGCGCCGCACGCCGTCGTCGGCATCGCGATCGCGCTCGTCGTGTTGCTGCCCGAGACCGTTTCGGCGCTGCGTGCCGCGCTGGCCAACCGATTCCAGACCAGCCTGAACCTGGCGCTGGGTTCGGCGCTCGCCAGCATCGGGCTCACCGTGCCGGCGGTGGTGCTGGTCGCGGCGCTGTTCGACCTGCCGCTGGTGCTCGGTCTCGCGGCGAAGGACATGGTGCTGATGACGCTCAGCTTCGTGGTTGGCTCGATCGCGCTCGGCAGCGGCCGGACCAACATGATGCAGGGCGCCGTGCAGCTGGTGATCTTCGCGGCGTTCCTGTTCCTGTCGCTGGTGCCGTGACGGCTCAGGGCCGGTTGCGGCCCAGCTTCTCGTGGCTCGTCACCCAGTCGCCGGCGAGCACGGCGCTGCCGAGCGAGATGTCGCCCGCGAGCACCACGGCCGCGACGATCTCGGCGAGCTTGTCGGCCTTGCCATTGCCGTAGCAGTCGAGCAGCTCGAGGCACTCGCGCTGCGTCGGCAGGCCGGTGCCGCCGCCGTAGGTCGCGACGATCAGCGAGGTCAGCGTCACGGACCAGTAGTAGTCGCCGTTGTCGAGCAGCTGCGCGTAGGTGATGCCCGCGTGCGACTCCGCGACGTTGGCGACGTCCTGTCCCGTGGCGATGAACATCGCCGTGATGCCGTTCGCCGCGTGTGGCCCGTTGTAGGCCGTGCCGGCGAGCAACGCCCCGGCGTTCGACACCTGCCGCGCCTTGAACAGCGTGCGCGTGTCCACGCGCATCAGTCGCTGCAGCACGTCGTTCTTGATCACGGCCTCGGCGACCACGCGGCGGCCGCGCGTGCGCAGCGTGTTGATCGCCGAGTGCTTCTTGTCGGTGTCGATGCTGCCGGACAGCATGTACTTCGGCCGCGACGGGTGCGTCGCGTGGATCCACTCGCAGGCGGCATGCGTGGCCTTGCCCGTCATGTTCTGGCCGGCCGCGTCGCCCGTCGTGTAGTTGAAGCGCAGGTAGAGCAGGTTGCCGATCGCGTACTGCTCGATCTCGACCAGCCGCCCGCTGCGCGTGGTCGCTTCCGCGGCCTGCTTCACGTCGTCGAAGCGCTGGGTCAGCCACTCGCCGAAATCGCGCGCCTCGCGCGCGGTGCCGAACATGAACACGGGCGCGCGTTGCATCGAACGCTTGACGACGGTCGCCGTGACGCCGCCGCACTCGGACACCACCCGCATGCCGCGGCTGTAGCTCGCGACCAGCGTGCCTTCCGTGGTCGCGAGCGGCACGTAGAAGTCGCCCTGGGCGTGCTCGCCATTGATGCGCAGCGGCCCCGCCAGGCCGATCGGCACCTGCGCGACGCCGATGAAATTCTCGATGTTGCCGGGCAGCACGGCCGGGTCGAACGACGCGCGCCGCACGTGGTTCAGCGTCGTGCCGGTCTTCTCGCGCAGGAACTCGGCCCGGCGCTCGGCCATTTCCGGCGTGTAGTCGTTGTCCGGGTCACGTGGGATCGGTGCTCGGTCAGACATCGTCCTTGCTCCGCAGGTTCGTCAACTGCCCCGGGCGGCGTCGACCAGGTCGGCCACCACGCGTATGTCCCAGATCTGCTGCGCCTCCGCCGGCAGGTTCGACAGCAGTTTCGCGGCCTCCGCCAGCGACGCTTCCCGTTGCTCCCGGCCCTCGCGGTCGCCGTCCTGCGCGATTGCGTTGGCATAAAGGGCATAGGCGAGATCACGCTGGAACGTGATGCCGCTGGCGCCTTGCGTTTGTGCGGCGCGATAGCGCTGCAGTGCGGGCTGCAGGATCTCGCGCGCCTCGGCGCTACGACCCTGCCGTGTGACGGCGTGGGCCAGCATCACCTGGGAGCGCGACACCTCATCCTGCGGATCGGCTCCGGAGAACGGGTTGGGCGGCAGGGTCAGCCGCTCCCGCAGCGCGCTCTCGGCTTCGGCGTCGCGGCCAAGTCGCAGGGCCGCCATTGCTGCGGTGCCGAGCGTGAAACGCAGCAGATTGGCACGAATCCGTTGGGCGTTCTCGTCATCCGCCGGCAACTGCAGCCCACCCAGGCGACGTGCATTTGCTGCGGAGCCCTCGAGCGCGGCCGGGTAGTCCCCGAAATACAGGTCCAACCGCTGCCGCCACGCATCGGGCATCAGCGGCAGCAGTTCGCGCCATTGGCCGGTATTGCCGGAGACCTTCAACAATTCGTCGTTCGCACGAATCGCTTCCCGCAGCGACTTCTCCGCATTGGCTCGTTGCCCGGACCGGGCTTCCTGTCCTGCGAGCTCGGCCCACGTCCAGTTGAGCTGCGGACTGAGGCTGGATGGCAGGCGGGCGTCCTTCTCCAGCGCCACGGCGGCGCGCAGCACGTCGATCGACTCGAGCACGCGGCCGCGCTCGAACAGCGTATCGGACACCTGGTCCTTGCCGCGGATCCAGTAGTCCCAGGCACTCAGGTCCGACGGGTTGAACTGCACATAGTTCTGGCCGGCCAGTTCGGTTCGTGCCGCGTACTCCGCGGCGGCGACATAGTCGTGGCGGCGCATGGCCAGTTGGCCGAGGAGGTCGGCCGCCAGCGCGCGATTGCGCATGGATCGGAAGTCCCCCGGGCGCTGCGCCAGCACCTTTTCGGCGATCGCGTAGACCTCGTGCGTGAGCCGTTCGGACTCCTCCAGCCTGCCGAGCGCCAGGGCGTGACGGGCCTGCGAGTCGCTGGTGTCGGCGTAGATCGACGCGGCGTTCAGGTCGGTGAAGTCGAGCGCGCCCAGGCCGACGAGGACCTTGCGCGCCTCCTCGCAGGTGGCGATGCCCATTTCCTTCGTCTGCTGGTGGCTGAGGAAATTCAGCACGTCCGCATAGACGACTTTCGCCTGGCGCGAACCCGTCGCTTCCTGGACGAGGGGCCGCAGCAGGTCCGCAGCCAGCTGCAGGTCGCCTTCCTTGCCGCCCGGCGCGCCGGCGGGACCCCAACTCGAGAACCGAGCGAAAAGCGTCAGTGCGAGGCCGATCGTGGCCTGTTCGTTGCTGGCGTCCGCCGCCCGCAATGCCTCGAACAGCGCCCGAGCCTCGTCGAGCTTCGGGTTGGCGGCCTCGACGTCGCCCCGGGCGAGCAGCGCGCCGCCTTCGCGCACCAGCGCCATGCCACGGTAGAGCTGCGTCTGGGGCGTCCGGAGCTCTGGCGGCAGCCCGTCGTAATAGCTCACGGCCAGGTGCGCGAGCTTGCCCATGGTTTCCAGTCGCCCGGTCGGCTCGAGCTCGGCGTAGAAATCTTCGATCAGGAACCCGACGAGCTTTTCCGCGTCGGCGCGCGCCTGCTGCGCCGCGAGGTCCGCCTGGTGCGCCCGGCGGTAATTGACCCAGCCGAACACGGCGCTGGCGACGGCCACCAGCATCAGCACCGCGCTGACGAGCGCCACCTTGCGCGTGCGGACGAGCGTGCGATGCGTCTCCGCCTCGCGCGCCTGCTGCGCGGCGAGCTGGCGTTCGGCCTCGTCGCGGGCCTCGCGTTCGTGGCGCAGGTCGCGGCTGCCGCGCACGACGCTGCACAGCACGTCGTGCGTGAGTTCCACGCGGCGCATGTCGAGCCGTTCCTCGATGCGCAGCAGGCGACGGTCTACCAGCTTCGCGAGCGCGTCCGGCGCCGCACCGGCCGCGGCGAGAGCCTTCGTCACGCGTTCTTCGGCCAGGCTTTCGCGATAGCCGGACTCCGTCAGCAACTCGTCCTCGATCACCCGTCGCACGCCGGCCGGCTGGTCGGCGAGCGCCCGCTCATAGAACTCCGTGAGGATCGTGTCTCGCGAACCCGCCAGCAGGTCGGCCGAGATTTCCGCGCGACTTTGGTTCAGGCGCACGGTGTTCAACTCGCGGCACACGAGGCTCAGCAACGATGGCTCGACCTCGGCATTCGTGAGTTCCGAGCCACCGGCAACGAAGCGGACGATCGACTCGGCCACTTCCTGCGATACGAGCCGCCCGCCCGGCTTGACCACGGCGCTCAACGCCTGCGCGCCGCTCATGCGCGCCAGTCGCATGCGGTTCTGCGTGATCGAGGGCATGATGCCTTTCACGCTCTCGAGGTGGGCGAGGTAGTCCTCGCGAAGTGCGATCAGGATCCGGTAGTCGGCGCGCGAGAAGTCGTAGTGCCCGGCGTCGGCCTCGTCGTGCTCGAGCCGTCGCTCGAGATCCGCCGGCGGGCGGTTCTCGACGAGATCCGCGAGGTCCTCGAGAAATGCCTTCGCGCGCTGCCGACCAGCGTCATCCGCCTGCGCCAGCGTGAAGATCTCCTCGAACTGGTCGAAGATCAGCAGGGGCAGCAGCGTGCGGCCGGCCGCATCGCGCAGCAGATCGCCGCGGTGATGCAGGAACTCCCACAACGATTCACCCTCGATCGCCGACCCGGGCCGGGACCAGTGGCCGGCTGCGGCGGTGGCCCTGAAGATCGCCTGCTTGATCTGCTCCGACGGCGGCGGCGACTCGGGCGAGTAGTCCACGCGCACGTATATCGGGCAGAAGCCCTCGCCGCGCAGCCGCGGCACGAGGCCGGCCCGCAGCAGCGAAGTCTTGCCGAGCCCGGACTGGCCGAACAGCACGGTGAGGAGCTTGCGCTGCACGCGACGAGCGAGCTCGGCCGCTTCCTCGTCCCGGCCGTGGAAATACGCGCGGGTCTCCTCGGAGTACGACGACAGACCGAGCCACGGATTTTCCGGGTCGATCGTGACCGAGGCCGACAGGTCGGGTGGCGTTGGTTTCATGCGCGGCGTGCGCTGAAGAGATCCTGCAGCCGGCGCAGGAAGTCGGGCGTCGGCTCGCCATCCGGGAGGCGCGAGATGTGCACGGACTTGAACTTGTCAGGCACCAGGGCCGCCGCCTCCGAGGTGTCGTCGATGCAGACCGGCAGGATGAAGACCGCACCCTCGGCGATGTTCCGTGAGCGATCCACTGCATAGCTCCACTCGCGCCGGAAATACGCTTCGAGCCGGCGCTGGGTCGTCGCCGAGATCACCGGCAGGAAAAAGCTGCAGCGCGCGATGTTCGCGTGGATCTTGCGGTCGTAGTCGTCGCCACCCTCGAGACGGTCGAGGTCGAACCAGGTCGTCAGGCCCGCGGCGTCGAGACCGGCCTTGAGACGCTGCACGGCGGGCAGGTCCTCACGCGCGTAGCTGATGAAGATCGCGTTCTCCGGCATCTCGCGTGACGGCGGCAGGAAGCGCTGCGGCGCGGTGCCGGCGACAGGCGCGGGCGCCGCGGTCGTCTGGCGCTGCTGCCAGCGTTGGTGCAGTTCCGCGACGAAAGCCTCGGCACCGGAGTAGACGCGCGTGCGCACGCTGACCTGCTGCAGGAATGCGACGAGCCGCTCGTCCTTCATCGTGTGGTCGTCGGCGAACACCTCGCCGACGTCGCGCGGATCCGAAAGCCTGCGGCGCTTCGCCATGCGCAGGAAGAGACGCGCCAGCCAGTTCGAGAAATCGCTGCCGATCAGCAGCAGGTGGTTGTGCTCCAGCTCGTGGAAAAGCTTCTCCGGCGTCAGGTGCTCGGACTGCAGCGCGCAGATGAATTCGAGCATGTCCTCGTCGGAGACGACGTAGGTGGGCGAGGCCGAGAGGCGTCCCAGCAGGTGATAGACCACCGGGCGCTGCAGCTGGCTGCGCTCGGCGGGCAGGTCCGCGACGCGGTTCGGCGCATAGGCGATGACGTCTGCCGTCGGCTGGCCGCCGAACCGCTCCAGGTTGAGTGCCTGCTCCAGCAACGGATCGAACGTCGTGGTCACGAACAGGTCGAAGTCGGTGATCTGCGCCAGTTGCCGCAGCGCCATCGTGGGTGCGAGCTGCACCTCGCGCATGATCGAGCGCAGCCGGGTGTAGACCTCTTCGCGCCGGCCGCGCTGGCCGAGGTAGCAGCAGACCACGTCGTTCAGCGTCAGGGGTTGGGTCAGCCCGGTCACGTCGACCGCAAGCCGGGCGGCGAGTTTCTCGGCGAGCCACTCGTAGAGCAGGCGCGGGCCGCGCTCGGTTTCGACGCGCAGCAGGTCGGGCCCGATGATCGGGATGACCCGACGCTCCTCTATGTAATTGAGGAGGTCGTCCCAGGCATCGTCATCGAGGTTCTGCAGCTGCGGTAGCGCGGCCATCGTTCTGTTTGTGCGCGGTCATCCCCTGTGCACGCCGAGAATAGCACTCTCCCGGCAGGAACCCGATGGCCCGCTGACGCGCCGACGCGCTGACGCGTCGATCGATCAGTTGCCGCGGAGGCTGGCCCGGCGGCGCTGCTCGTCCAGGACCTGCTCGAGCAGCAGTCCGGTGCTCTTGGCGATGAACGGCAGCACGGGGTGCGCCGCATCGCGCGGCAGGCTCATGCCGTGGCGTCGCTCCCACAGGCTGATGCGCTCTTCGGGCGAGCTCGACATCGACGTCTGCAGTGAAAGATCGCGCTGCTTGCGTTCCTGCACGGCGGCCAGCTCGGCGGCAATGCGCTGGCGCCGCTCCGCGGCGATGTCGCTGGCGGCCCCGTAGGGCGGGTCGTTGTCGAAGACGCGGGACTTGTCGTGCATTGCTCGAACGCTCTCGTCGGCTCGGAGGGGGGTCTACCTTTATACGCTCAATGGGCCGGTGCCGGTGGTCGGATCCGTCGGATTTGGCATTGCCAAATCCGACGGATCCGACCACCGGCACCTCTCGAGATCACAGCCGCTTCATCAATTGCTGGTGCGCGGCGAGCAGCGCCCGGGCGAACTGGCGCGGATCCCGCATGGCGTCGCGAGCCGTGGTCACGCCGAAGCCGAGGGCGCCGGCGTAGCTTTCCACCGTGATGTTGACGCCGAGCCCGTGCTGGACGATGGACAGAGGCCAGTATTGGGCGACTCGGGCGCCCGCGAAATACAGCGGCACGGGCGGGCCGGGAACGTTCGAGACGACGACGTTGACGATCGGCGGAGCGAGGTTGGTGAGGCCCGATCGACCATACAGCGACGCCAGCCCGTGCACGATCCAAGGCAGGCCGATGGTCGGGAAGTCCATGGGCAGCAGTGATTTGCCGCGGCCGCTGGTTGACTTCGCAGCGCTAGTCGCGTCGCGGATCACGCGCAGGCGGCGTACCGGGTCGGCGATGTCGGTGGCGAGGGCGACCCGGACCATGGTCGCCTGGGTCGTGAACTCGGTATTGCCGGGCTCGCGCAGCGAGATCGGCATGGCCGCGATCAGCGACTCTTCCGGGACACCGCCGTGGTGTCCCAGGTACCGCCGCAGGGCACCGCTGCAGATCGCCAGCACGACGTCGTTGACCTTCGCCTCGTATGCCGTCGCGATCGCCTTGACTTCCTTCATCGGTACCGACACGCCGGCGAAGCCGCGCTCGGCGCTGATGCCGACGTTGAGCGGAGTCCTTGGCGCGAAGCCGCCGGGTGCACTGCTCCTTGCAGCGCGCCTCATGCCGGCGAGCCTGCGGGCGAGCTCCGGCAGCTGCTGCACGAAATTCGCATACTGCTCCGCGTCGTGTCGCAAGGCCCCTGCGATCAGCGCGCCGGGCCAGGGGTGCTCGTCCCCGCGCCGCATGGTTCGATGCGGCACGCGCGCAACGCGTCGCGACTTCGGCGTGAGATCGAAGATCGCCTTCGACAACTCGACGCCAGCCTGCCCGTCGATCACGGCGTGGTGGATGTTCGTGTAGTAGGCGACCTGGCCGCTCTTCAGGCCCTCGATGATGGCGACGCTCCAGAGCGGCCGGGTCCGGTCGAGTGGAATCGAGTGCAGTTGACCGACGCAGTCCTCGAGCTGCGCCTGCGTGCCAGGCTTCGGCAGCACGATGCGCCGGATGTGCGCGTCAAGGTCGATGGACTCCGCCTGCACCCAGACCGGATTGGCCATGTGCAGCGGCAGTTCCAGCAGTTTCCGGCTCACCACGGGCGCGAGCGGGATCCGGCGCGCGTACAAGCGCTTGACGTCCTCGAGGAAGTCGCCGCGGTAGCCCTTCGGCAGGTCGAGCAGCGCCAGCGAGCCGACGTGCATCGGTGTTTGCGGCGTCTCGAGATGCAGGAACATCCCGTCCAGGCCGGTCAGTCTCTTCATAAGCATTTTCCGAAGGTGCCGGTGGTCGGATCCGTCGGATTTGGCAGCGCCAAATCCAACGGATCCGACCACCGGCACCTCTGTTATCGTTGGCGGATCGCTGGGGATCCTACTCCATGGCCACTGCACCGTCCCGAATAGGTCCGCCACGCACGCTGCATTCGCTGCTCGAGCTGCGCGCGGCGCTCGAGCTCGCGATGCTGCCGCAGGCGCTGCCCTTCCTGCTGCGCGCGCCGCACGGCGACGGCCACCCGGTGCTGCTGGTGCCCGGTTTCCTGAGCAGCGAGATTCCGCTCGCCGCGATGAAGGCGTTCCTGCGCAACCGCGGTTACGTCGTCGAGACCTGGGGCTTCGGCCGCAACGTCGGGCTGCAGCGCAAGCACGTCGCCGCGCTCGAGCAGAAGGTGCGCTTCATGCACCACAAGCACGGCCGCAAGGTCAGCATCGTGGGCTGGAGCCTCGGCGGTGCGTTCGCGCTGTACGTCGCCCACCACGCCGCCGAGTGCGTGCGCGGCATCATCACGCTCGGCAGCCCGGTCACGGTCGGTCCCGAGGGCAGCCAGTCGCCGCCGGTCGTGCACGCGCTGTACCGGCTCGTCGCGCACCCGCTCGGATCGGCGGCGCACGCGATGCAGCCACGCGTGAAGCAACTGCGCGCGCGGCCGCCGGTGCCGATGAGCTGCCTGTATTCCGACAGTGACGGGGTCGTGCCGAAGCACCAGGCGATGTTCGACGGCGACCCGGCCATGCACGAGAACATCCGCGTGCCGGGCAGCCACTGCGGGCTGGGTTTCAACGCCGTGGTGCTGTGGATCGTCGCCGATCGGCTGGCGCAGCCCGAGGGCCAGTGGCGACCGTTCGACCCCGAAGGCCTCGCCGGCACCGCCTACCGGTGGGTGACGCGTTAGCGGCTAGGCCTGCGTTTCCGCGCGATAGGCGAGCTCGGCGAGCCGCAGCGTCGGGAAGAAGCGGATGCCGGTCAGGACCCCGCTCAGGTCCCGCCGGGCCGCGCGATCGGCCCACTCGGTGTCGCGGCCGGCTGCGGCCACCACGATGCCGCGCGAACGCAGCGCGTCGAACTCGTCGCGAATCGCGAACAATCCCGTGGCGTCGATCATGCTGACCGGCAGCAGGTCGATGACGAACCACTTGAGGTCGGGTCCGGCATCCGCCGCGGCCTTGCGCACCGCCTTCTTGAAGTGCGGCGCGCTGAAGAAAACGATCGGCCCGTTGTAGCGGAACAGCACCAGTCCCGGCGGCGAGGCTGCGGCCGGGTGGCGCTCGAGCGACTGGTAGCCCGCGTTGCCCGCGAGCTCGCCGAGGATTTCCACCTTCGGCCGCGCCGTGAGCCGCACGAAGCGCAGCAGCGCCAGCACGACCACGAACAGGATGGCCTGGATCGCGCCGAACAGCAGCACGCCGACGGTCGCGATCATCGCCAGCCAGAATTCCTGCGGATCGATCCGGTAGATCGCCCGCAGGTCTTCCCAGTTGATCAGCGACAGCCCGGTGGTGATCAGGATCGCGGCGAGGGCCACCGTCGGCACGAATTGCAGCGGTGCCGTGAGGAACAGCAGCACCGGCACCAGCACGGCGGCGGCCACCAGGCCCGCGACCTGCGTGCGCGCGCCTGCAGATTCCGCCACCGCAGTGCGCGTGCCCGAACCGGTGACGACGAAGCTCTGCGATACGGCTGCGGCGATGTTGGCGGCGCCGAGCGCCGCGATCTCGCGATCGGCGTCGATGTCGTAGCGGTTCTTGTCGGCGAAGCTCCGCGCGACCAGCATCATGCTCGAGAAGCTGACCAGCGCAAGGCCTGCGGCCTCGGCGAGCAGGACCGGCAGGTGATGCAGCGGGACGCGCGGCAGCGACAGCATCGGCAGGCCGGCCGGCACCTTGCCGATCATCGAGACGCCGGCCGGCTCGAGCGAGAAGAGCCACGCCGCGAGACCGGCGACGAGCATCGCCAGCAGCGCGGCCGGCACCTTGCGCAGGTAGCGCCCCGAGGCGACCAGCACGGCGAGCGACAGCAGACCGATCGCCAGCGTCGGCAGGTGCGTCAGCGACAGGCTGCGCATGAACTCGAAGGCGCGCGGAAAGAACCCGCTCGACGCGATCTGGATGCCGAACAGCGGACCGAGCTGGCCCAGCACGATGCTGATCGACAGGCCGTTCATGAAGCCGACCAGGATCGGCTTCGAGAGGAAGTCGGCAATGGCGCCGAGGCGGAGGAAGCTCGCGCCGATGCACATCAGCCCGACCAGCAGAGCCAGCATCATCGACAGGGCGAGGTAGAGCGCGGGGTCGCCGCCCGCCAGTGGTGCGACCGCAGAAGCGACCAGTGCCGACGCCGCCGCGGACGTACCGACGATCAGTTGCCGCGAGGTGCCGAAGATCGCGTAGGCCACGAGCGGCAGGATGCTCGCGTACAGGCCGGTCGCCGGCGGCAGGCCCGCGAGTTGCGCGTTGGCGATGCCGACCGGCACGGTGACGGCGGCCACGGCCAGTCCCGCGACGACATCGTGCGGCAGGTTGTTCCGCTGGTAGCCGAGCAGGCCGGCGAGGCCGGGCCCGATCGTGAGGAGCCGGTCCCGGGTTGCCGCGAGATTCGTCGAGGACTGTTTGATGATCCGGGTCACGCGAGATCGTTACGCCCGCATTCTGCCTCCCTTGCCGCGGATCTGCCACGCGCACGCTGCCGGCGGCCCGCGCGCAGTCCGGGCCACCGTCACGCCGTCGTCATGCGCTGGTCACTTTTCAGTCACGGACGCTCCCTAAGGTACGCGCTTCCCGTTTCCTTGCCGTCGTACTCAGGAGAGTTTGCGCATGAACATGTATCGCTTGCTGTTCGCGGGCGTCGCGATCGTTGGCCTGGCTGCCTGCGAGGGCGGCGGCGTGGACCTCAAGGTCGCGACGACCGACAACTCGGTCGACAACAGCCAGAACACCTCGGGCGGCGGCGGCAGCACCAACCCGTGCGCCTCGTACACGATTCCCAACTCGAGCCAGGTTCGCCAGGGCACGTTCGACGGCCGCAACTGCGTCTACGGTGCCGATTTCGTCGGCACGACCAACCCGCTGCTGGTGGACCTCACGATCCCGTTCATCTCGGGCGTGCATCTCTTCCAGGACAGCCTGTTCGTCGGCCAGAACGTCAGCAGCGGCGCCGCGCCGGCCGGCGGCACCGGGCCGAAGCTGACGATCGCTGCGGGTAACACGCTGGCGTTCTCCGATTCGGCGGACTACGTGCTGATCAACCGCGGCTCGCAGATCATCGCGCAGGGCTCTCCTTCCGCGCCGATCACGTTCACCGCGTTCGCCGATGCGGTTTCGAACACCGCCGGTGCCAACGACGTCTCGCTGTGGGGCGGCCTCGTGATCAACGGCAACGGCATCACGAACAACTGCACCGACGACCAGCGGCTGAACAACCAGTGCCACGTCACGGCCGAGGGCCAGCCCTCGAACTACGGCGGCAACGACAACGCCGAGAGCTCCGGCTCGCTGCGCTACGTGGTCGTCAAGCACACGGGCTTCGAAGTGGCGCCGGGCGACGAGCTGAACGGCATCACGTTCAACGCGGTCGGCGCGGGCACCGAGGTGGAGTTCGTGCAGGTCTACAGCACGTTCGACGACGGCCTCGAGTTCTTCGGCGGCGCGGTCAACGTCAGCAACGCCGTCGTGCTGTTCGCGCGTGACGACTCCCTCGACTTCTCGGACGGCTGGAGCGGCACGATCGACAAGGCGCTCGTCATCCACTACCGCACGGATGGCAATCGCTGCGTCGAGGGCGACAACATCGGCGAAGGCCGCAGCAACGCCGGCGCGCCGCTCGACACGACGCCGCTGACCAACCCGACGATCCGCAACATGACCTGCATCACGTCGAACTTCGACGCCGGCACGCACGGCGACTCCGAGGGCCCGCTGGTGCGCCAGGGCGGCCGGATCCAGCTGCAGGACAGCATCGTCTACGCAGCGTACGGCGTGACCGCCAACGGCAAGACCTCGAACGAGTGCCTCGAGATCGAGAGCAGCGTGTCGCTGGCTGCTGCCGCCGCCGGCGAATCGACGCTGGTCAACACGATCATTGCGTGCGAGGAGCCGGCCAAGGGCACGCTCGCGAACGGCGATCCGCTGGTCGACTGGGTGCGGGGCCTCAATCCCAGCACGAACGGCGGCAACTACGCCTTCAACACAGGGAACGTCGTGATCACCGACTCTGCGAATGCCAGCGTCTCGGTGCTCGCGCCGCGGACCTACTTCACGGCGACCGCGTTCGCCGATGCGACCGGCACCGCGTTCACGATGGCGCCCGCGAGCGGCCAGGTCGGTGCCGTGCTGCAGAACGACAACTGGACGTCCCCGTGGGCGTTCGGCCTGCGCGCGTCGAATGCCGACGAGCCGCTCTGGATCACTCAGTGAGAGCAAACATGAGGCCCTCATCCCTGGGTAGCACGGTCAGGGCGCTGCTCGCCCTGGCCGCGGCGACTGCGGCAGGCCGAGGCCTGCCGGCGGTCGCGCAGGAGGCGCCGCCTCCGCCGGAGGCCGCGTCGGTCAACGCCGAAGGCCTCGAGGAGATCGTCGTCGAGGGCCGCCAGCGGACGGCGGCCGAGCAGGTGCTGCAGGAGCGCATCGAGCTGTCGATCGTGGCCGACGTCGTCGGCGCCGAGCAGATCAGCCGCGTCGGCGACAGCACCGTATCGCTCGCGCTGCGGCGATTGCCCGCCGTGACCGTAGTGGATGGCCAGTACATCTACATCCGTGGCCTCGGCGAGCGCTACTCGAGCACGACGCTGAACGGTGCTCAGGTGCCGTCGCCGGATCTCACGCGCAACGTGATCCCGCTCGACCTGTTCCCGGCGGCCATCGTCGAGACGCTGAAGATCCAGAAGGGTTACTCGCCGGACAAGCCGGCGGCGTTCGGCGGCGGCAACGTCGATGTGCGCACGCGCAGCCTGCCCGACCGGTTCGTGGCCGACCTCGAGGTCGGCACCGGCTGGAATTCCGACAGCACCGGCCGTGGCCTCACGTACCCGGGCGGCAGCGACGACCGTTGGGGCACCGATGACGGCACTCGTGCATTGCCGCGCGAAATCACCACTGCGATCAACGATTACACCGGCGACATCACGCCGACCGGGATCCTGCGGGCGCTGAACCGCGACGGCGGATTCCACACGCTGGCCGAGGCGGAGCAGATCAACCGCGGCATCGCGACCAACCTGAACCGCAATCTCGACTTCACCAAGGAGTCGCTCGACCCTGACATCAACGTCGAGGCGACGCTGGGCAACATGTGGCAGCCCGGCGAAAGTGGCGACTGGCGCGTTGGCGGCCTCGCGGTCGTCGATTACGGCGACCAGTGGCGAAATCGCGAGCGCATCAATCGCTCGGCCACGAGTCCGGAGGTCGACTTTGACGTGACCGAGCGCACGATCCGCCAGACGACACTGACCGGCAGCGTGGCCGTCGGCCTCGACTGGGCCGAGGAGCAGCAGCTGCAGGCGTCGTGGCTCTACCTGCGCAACACCGAGGACGAGGCTTCGCTGACGGTCGGCAACAACTTCAATTTCCAGGCGAACGCCGGCGCAGCGCTGCGCAACTACCGCATCCGCTTCGAGGAGCGCGAGCTCGAAGTGCTGCAGCTGAGTGGCCGCCACACGCTGGGCGGCGCGACGCTCGACGTGCTGGACTTCGTGCCCGGCGTGAGGAACCTCGAAGACCTGGTGTTCGACTGGTACTACACGGATGCCAGCGCCGATACCGATATCCCGAACGAGGTGCAGTTCTCGGCGGTCGACCGGCTTGACCCGGACACCGGAGAGTTCCTGTCCACGTCGATCCGCTCGTCCGCGACGGCGGCGGACTATCGATTCACGGAGCTGCAGGACGACGTCACCAGCTACGGCATGAAGCTCGAGATGCCGTTCGAGACCGGCGACTTTCTGGTCGTGCCGAGCGGCGGTTACGATTACTACGAGAAGGGCCGGGGCTACCTGCAGACGCAGCTCGGGCTCGGCACCACGGCGTCGGCCGCGCTGCCGAACCTCGTCGGCACGCCGGGCCAGGTGTTCACGGATGAGAACATCACGAACCCCGCGAACGGCTATGTGCTGTCGTTGGGTGGCATCGGTACCGAGAGTTACCTCGCCGGCGAAACGATCGACGCCGCCTGGGGCAACGTCGATGTGACCTGGAACGAGACCTGGCGACTGAGTGCCGGGGCCCGCTGGGAGGACTTCGCGCGGGTTTCCGTGCCGATCGACCAGTACGAGTACGACACCGGCGTCGGCATCATCCGGGTGCCGGTCGAGGACATCCAGAACCAGGCCGTCGCGGAAGACGACTACTATCCCGCCGCCGCGCTCACCTGGATGCCGGGCGAGCTCTGGGCCGACCAGTTCCAGCTGCGCTTCGGCTGGAGCGAGACGACGGCACGACCGGACCTCCGGGAGATCTCGGACGCGACCTTCATCGATCCATTGACCGAGGCGCGCGTGCGGGGCAATCCGGACCTGGTGTCGTCCGACCTGACGAACCTCGACCTGCGTGGCGAGTGGTTCTTCGGCAGCGGCGACAACCTGACGGTTTCGCTGTTCTACAAGGACATCACGAACCCGATCGAGACGGTCGAGGCGCCCGGCACGGACGACAACATCGGGCTGACGTTCATCAACGCGGCGTCCGCCGATGTGTATGGCGTCGAGATCGAGTGGCTCAAGGGCCTCGGCTTCCTGCCGCTCGGCAACTGGTCCGATGCGTTCTTCGTCTCCGGCAACGTGACGCTCAGCGACTCGAACCTGAAGATCGGCAGCAACGCGCTGAACCTGACCAACGACGAGCGCCGGCTCACGCAGCACGCGCCGTGGGTCGTCAACCTGCAGCTCGGCGTCGACGCGCCGAACGAGCGTCACAGCGCGTCGCTCGCCTACAACGCGTTCGACGAGCGGATCTTCTTTGCCGGGTCGAACGGGGCGCCGGATGCCTACGAGCAGCCGTTCCACTCGCTCGACATCGTCTACAGCTACTACCCGATCGAGCAGATGGCGCTCAAGTTCCGCGCGCAGAACCTGCTGGACGAGCAGCTGGAGATCGAGCAGGGCGGCGTCACCGTCCTCGAGCAGTCGATCGGCGTCGTCTACAAGCTCGACGTCTCGTACAAGTTCTAGCGTCGTGCTGCGTATACTCCGGGTCGCGGCAAGAATCGCCGCAACCCGGAGTGCACCCGATGGCCAACGACCGCGCGAACGCCCGCAAGCTGCTGACCGCCGCCGAGTTCAAGCTGTTCGAGGCGTCGCGCCGCGATGCCATCTGCAAGCTCGATGCGCGGACACTGAAGCTCAAGGTCGAGTTGACCCGGAAGCGGCGCGACAAGTACCGCGACCTCTACAAGCGGCAACGACTCGCCATTCGTGACCAGACCGGCACGAAGCGTGGCAACAGCGGCGCCGCCAATGCCCGCACGAAGGAAAAGGCGGCGTTGTTCGAGGACCTGCGGGCGCGCTTCCAGGCGCGCCATGTCCAGGTCACCGCCCCGCCGGCGCGAGCTGCGACGAAGAAGTCGCCGCCCAAGAGGGTGAAGGTGGCGGTCGCCGCGGCGGGGCCGCGCAAGACCGTTTCACCGAAGGCCCCGGCCGCGGGCCGGTCTGCAGCCCTGGGCGCCATCGGGGCCCCCGGCTTCATGAACGAACGAGCCGGCGTCACTGCCACGCTCGGCCGGGCGCACCGTTCGCGCAGCACGGTGATCAATGCGCACCTGCGCAGCCAGGGTCGTCGCAACCAGGCCAAGCGGGATCGGCGCTAGGCCCGGGAGCCGCGCCTTCTCAGGCCGGCGGCGATGAGCTAGCCTTGACGGCTCGCGGCGTTGGGCCGCGCCTGGATGGATCCCCCCTTGGCAGAGCCGGCCGACGTCTTCATCAGCTACTCCCGCGAGGACAAGGATCGCGTCCTCGACCTCGCGGCCAAGCTCCGCAGCGCGGGCGTGTCGCTCTGGATCGACCAGAGCGGCATCGACGGCGCCACGCTGTGGGGCGAGGAGATCGTCAAGGCGCTCGAGAACGCCAAGGTGCTGCTGCTGGTGGTCACCGAGTCGGCCGTCCGCTCGCACAACGTCGCCAAGGAAGTCGTGCTGGCCAGCGAGCGCAAGGGTCACATCCTGCCCGTGCACCTCGAGCCGACGCAGATTCCGTCCAGCCTCCGGTATCCGCTCGCCGGCATCCAGCACATCGAGTACTTCCAGGGCGACGCGGACACGAACCTGAGGACGATCCTGCGGTCGCTCGAGCGGGTCGGTGTCACGATCGCCCCGCCGCCGCAGCATCACAAGGCGGGCGCATCCGCCGACGACCCGCGGGCCGTCTCCGCAGCCACGACTGTTGCGCAAGGTACCGACCCACTGATCGAGCAGGGCGCACTCGCGGTGCTGCCCTTCGACAACATCAGCCCCGACCAGGAAACCGATTACTTCAGCGACGGGCTCACCGAGGAGCTGATCGCCCGCCTGTCGCTGGTCAGCGAGATCGAACTCGTCTCGCGCTGGGCATCGATGCAGTTCAAGGGGCGCAAGCAGGACATCCGGGCCATCGGCAACGAGCTCGGCGCCCGCTACATCATCGGCGGCAGCGTGCGCCGTTTCCACGAGTCGGTCCGCATCACGGTGCAGCTCGTCGACGTCGCGACCAATCGCCAGCTGTGGGGCAACACCTACAAGGGCAAGCTCGACGACATCTTCGACATCCAGGAGCAGGTCGCGCAGCAGATCGTCGAGGCGCTGCAGGCTCAAGCTCAGCTTCTCCGAGAAGGTCTCGCTGACGAAGCGGCAGACCGTCAACGCGCAGGCCTACGACCTCTACCTGCGAGGCCAGGACTACCTGTACCGGCTGACGAAGCGCAGCGTCGAGTACGCGATCCAGCTGTTCGAGAAAGCCATCGAGCTCGATCCGCGCTACGCGGCCGCTTACGCGGGTTGCTCGAGCGCCTACGGGCAGATGTACCAGTGGTTCTCGCGCGAAGAGCGGTACCGGGACAAGGCGCAGGAGCTCAGCTTCAAGGCGCTGATGTACGACAGCAACCTCCCGGAGGCCTACGCCGCGATGGGGCTGTCCTATTTCATCTGGGGCAAGTTCGACGAGGCCAGCGCATCGAGCCGCAAGGCCATCGAGCTCGATCCCGACGATTTCATCGCGTACTGGACGCTCGGGCGCATCCATTTCTCGAATGGCGAACTCGAGGAGTCGCTCGACCTGTTCCGCCGCGTCATCGACATCAAGCCGGGCTTCTACGCGGCCTATGCCGACCTCGCGCAGACCTGCGAGGGCCTCGGGCGCAAGGCCGAGGCAGACGTCGCATCCGAGCAGCTGCTCGCGCTGCTGCCGAACTACCTGCTGCAGAATCCGGACGATTCGCGTGCACGGATGTACTACGCGATCACGCTCGCGGAGCGCGGCCGCAAGGACGAGGCGATTCGCGAGGGCGCCGCCGCGCTGGAGTTGAGCCCCGGCGACCCGATGATGCTCTACAACTGCGCCTGCCTGTACGCGAGGCTCGGGGAGACCGGCCGCGCCGTCGACACGCTGCGGCAGGCGATGTCCGGCGGATACGAGAACTTCGGCTGGATGAAGCACGACCCCGATCTCGATTCGCTGCGCGAAGACCCGGGATTCATCGAGCTGATGCAGGGGCGCTGAGCGCTGGCCGCGCGAGGCCTTGCCGGACGACGCTAGAAGGCGCCGGCGCGCAGGCCCTGCTCGGTAGACGACCCGGTTGCGGCCGCGTCGCTTGGCTTCGTAAAGGCAGGTGTCGGCGCGATCGAGCAGCGCCGAGGCCTGCGACTCACCGTTGCAGGTGGCCACGCCGATGCTCATCGTCACGCTGAGTCCTGGCGACAGCGTCGTCCAGTCCTCGCGCTCGAGCGCAAGGCGGAGTTCCTCGCAGCGCCGGACCAGATCTGTCTCGTCGATACCGATGAAGCAGAACAGGAATTCCTCGCCGCCATAGCGCGCCACGAGGTCGGCGCCGCGTACCCGCTCGGTGAAAATCCGCGCCACCCGCTCCAGCACGCGATCGCCGATGCCGTGCGAGTGGTCGTCGTTGATCCGCTTGAAGTGGTCGATGTCGGCCAGTGCGACGCCGATCGGGTGCCCCTCGCGGCGGGCTCGTGCAATTTCGCGCAGAAGGAATTCGTCCGCATGGCGGCGGTTGTAGAGTCCCGTCAGCGTATCCCGTGCTGCGAGGCGCTCGAGCTGCAGCGTCTTCTCCTGCAGCGCCTCGGTTCGTTCCTCGACCAGCCGCTCGAGCCGGAGTCGCATTTCTGCGAATCGCTTCAGCGCCAGCATGCCCGCGACCAGCACGGCGAGCAGCAGCAGGAAGACCTCGATCTCCATCCGGTTCCAGACGATTGCGACCAGCACCGCAATCAGCCCCGCCGTCAGTTCGGTGGCGGTATCGAACAGGCTCAGCGAGTCGCGGGCCGGCTGTCCGCGCATCCGCACCAGTCCCATCATTCCCGCTTCGTTGATGACCTGCATGGCGACCAGCATCAGCACGACCGCGCCGAACGACTGCAGCCCGAGATGGCCGAGCGGTACCGGACCGCCGATCGCGACATACATCAAACCGGACGCCAGCACCATCAGGCTCATCAAGCCGGCATTCGTCACTGCCGCGAGTGCGACCGTGCGCAGCGGTACCCCGTAGCGCAGCCGGTGCCAGGGGTAGATGAGGGAGGCCAGCCCGTTGATCCACGCGGCATCGACCGGGCCGAGTACCAGGATGCTCGAAACCTGCGCCACGCGGTCGAACGACACGTAGCCGAAGACCGGATGTGCGTACCCGATCGAGATCGTGAACAAGCCGAACAGCAGGAAGAACAGCAGGAGAGGCCAGTCCTGCGCGGCGGCGGCGCTGCCCGGCAGCGCGAGCGCGAGCGCGGCCACCCCGCCGGCGAACAGCAATCCGCCATAGAGCGCCTCGCCGACCCGTGGGCCGGGCCGGACGCGGTCGGATGCCCCGTCAGTCACGTTGCGGCGACCTCGGCGTTTGCGCTCATGCGTCACGATGGAGTGTCGGGGCCACCTTGCAACACTAGCAGGAATTCGGCCCGCGACGCTCTTCCCGACCGTGCGTCGAGGGGGCTTGCGTACGGTGACGTACAGACCCGGTGGGCGTGCGGGTCTAGCTTCCAACCGTGAAGGGTGCCAGTGGATCCGCTGCTGGCCCGGCCATCGCGCGCACGAGAGGAGAGAGCCATGGGAATCACACGAGCATTGTTCGGCGGTCTTGCGACGATCGGCATTGCCGCCGGCGTGGCCGCATTGCCGCAGATGGCATGGGCTGCCAATGACGGTCTCCCGGATGGATCGTGGCGCCAGAGCTGCGAGCGACCGTACGTGCAGAACGGCACGCTGTACGCCCAGTGCCGGCGCGACGGAGGCAAGTATGAGTTCGCCTCGGCGGTGATCGGGTCCTGCAGGGCGTTCGGAAATCGCAACGGGAGGTTGTTCTGCGAGTCCGATGATGCCGGCGTCGGCAACAACGGGAACGTGGGTCAGTGGAGCGGATCGTTCCTGACTTCCTGTCGCGACGCCACGGTCGACAAGCACGGTAAGCTGCAGGCCACCTGTCGCAAGGACAACGGAACCTACAAGCGCAGCAACCTGAAGGCACAGAATTGTCCCGGCCAACGGGCCGGCAACCGCAACGGGAACCTGTTCTGCGAGTCGACGGGCACGGGTGCAAGTACCGGCAGCGGCAGCGTTGGCCGATGGTCCGGTTCGTTCCTGGATTCCTGCCGCGATGTCGCGGTCGATTCGTCCGGAACGCTGCGGGCGACCTGCCAGTCCTCGAATGGCGCGTGGCGCCGGACGAGCCTGTCGCACCGTGAATGCGGCACCTATCGCGCCGGGAATCGCAACGGCACGCTGTTCTGCGAGGCGACGAGCGGTGGCAGCAATGTGGCGTACCGCTGGGAAGGTTCCTTCAGCCGGTCCTGTCGTGACGTTTCGACGGACTCGAACGGTAACCTGACGGCCACGTGCCAGACCATGAACGGTAACTGGAACCGGACGGGCCTTTCGCCGAGGCAGTGTGGTAGCTACCGCGCCGGCAATCGAGACGGAGTGCTGTTCTGCGAGCAGTGAGCTTGTAGAGCGGGCGTTGAATACAGGCCACACGGACGCGGCCGTGCACAGGGGACGTGATCAGGCACAAGGACGTGCGGCGGGCGTGAAGCCCAGCGTCAGATCAAGCGCCGGGAATGACCATCAGGCTCGCAATCCGATCGGATTCCTTCTTGACCGCGGCGTAGCACTCGCAACTCAGCTGTTCGACCATCGGCCGGTCCAGCACGGTGATCCTGCCGCGGCTGTATTCGATGGCCCCGAGCTTCTGGAGCTTGCCGGCGGCCTCGGTGACGCCTTCACGGCGGACGCCGAGCATGTTGGCGATCAGTTCCTGGGTCATGACCAGCTTGTTGGACGACAGGCGATCGAGCGACAGCAACAGCCAGCGACAGAGCTGCTGGTCCACCGAGTGATGACGGTTGCACACCGCGGTCTGCGCCATCTGCGTGATCAGGGCCTGCGTGTACCGCAGCAGCCGCACTTGCACGCCGCCATTGCGGTGGAACTCGTCCTTGAGCCGTTGGCCGACGAGCCGGTACGCATGGCCGGCACTTTGCACGACTGCACGACTCGGCGTGGTCTCGCCGCCCATGAACAGTGCGATGCCGATGACGCCTTCATTGCCGACGACCGAGATTTCTGCCGACGCGCCGTTCTCGAGCACGTAAAGCAGCGACACGATGGAGTCGGCCGGAAAATAGACATGGCGCAGGGCCTTGCCCGACTCATACAGCGACTTGCCGAGCGGTAGCGGGACGAGTTGCAAATGCGGGTAAACCCGCGCGCGCTCCTCGGGCGTGAAGGCCGCCAGCAGAAGGTTCTGCTCGGGACTGTGGACGTGATGCGCGAGCGACGCGGGTGCGCGAGCCATGGCGGCCCTCCGCGAGAAGAAGGGACGCATCCAGTGTACTCGCAATCTCGTCGTCGGTGCGGGAGCGTACCGACTCGAGTTCACCGCACGAATGTTCGCTTGCGAACAGAGTTACCGCGCGCGACCGCGCACACTCATGCTCCTGGTCGGCTGCCGGCACCGTCGGTGGGCCACCTTCATCACGCAGAGAGTTCAAATGACCTCAATATCGCGACTACGCCCGGGCTCGAGCCTGCGCGCGGCAACCGGCCTCGCCGGCGTCCTCCTGCTGTCGGCATGCGCATCGACGCCGCCTGCGCCGACTGCGCAGCTGCAGGCAGCGCAGCAGGCCATCACCAGCGCCGAGCGAGCGGATGCAAGCCGTCACGCCGCGGGCGAGCTGAGTGCAGCACGCACCAAGCTCGCGTCCGCCAACACCGCCGTGCAGGCGGAGGAAATGGTCGCCGCCGAGCGTCTGGCTGGCGAATCGCGAGTCGAGGCGGAACTGGCGTCCGCCCGGACGGCGTTCGTCAAGGCGCGGATCGTCAACGATGAAATGCAGAGCAGCACCGGCACGCTGATCGACGAGATGGCGCGCAAATCTGGAGACGCGAAATGAACACCATCGACAACAGCGTGGCCGTTGGCCGGACCCTGATCGCCGCCGCCGTGGCCGCCGTGCTGCTTGCGGGCTGCGCAGCAGCCCCCGCGGTCCCGGAAGGCGCCTCGGAAGTGCGCACCAAGTTGACGCAGCTGCAGTCCGATTCGAACCTCGCCAGCCGCGCGCCGGTTGCGATCAAGGAGGCAGATGCCGCCGTGCGCACCGCCGAACAGCCCGAAGCCGATCGTGCCCTCGGGGAACATCGGGTCTACATCGCGGATCGCAAGGTCGAGATCGCGAGCGCGCAGGCCCAGACCCGCTACCTGGAAGACCAGCGCGTGAAAATCACCGCCGAGCGTGCCTCGGCTCAGCTGGATTCCCGGACACGTGAAGTCGACGTGGCCCGCGAGGCCACGGCCGACGCAAACGAAGAGAATGCGGAGCTGCAGCGCCAGATTGATGCGCTGAAGGCCAAGCCGACGGATCGCGGCCTGGTCCTGACGCTCGGCGACGTGCTGTTCGAGAGTGGCCGCGCCGAGCTGAAGCCTGGTGCGACGAGCAACCTCGGCCAGCTCGTGACGTTCCTGGCGAAGTATCCCAGCCGCACGGTCGCCATCGAGGGACACACGGACAGCGTCGGCGGCGACGACTACAACCTGGGGCTGTCGCAGCGGCGTGCTGACTCGGTTCGTTCGTACCTGGTCAGCCAGGGCGTCGATGCTGCCAGGGTCACCGCCATGGGGGCCGGCGAGGGCGCTCCGGTCGCCAGCAATGAATCCGCTGCCGGTCGCCAGCAGAACCGTCGGGTCGAGGTCATCATCAGCAATCCGGCGCTCGCCGCGCTGTAATTGCCGGGCGGGAAGCCGCTCGAAACCCGCGCAGTTCACGCTGCGCGGGTTTTTTGTGTCGCGGTGATGGACCCGCGCGTTCGCGGCTCAGTGCAAGAAGCTCGAGTACGTCTCGCGGTCGGCGGCGTAGCAACTGCAGGCCGCAGCCTCGAGTCCGCTCCGGTCCAGGATGCTGATGTCGCCGCGGCTGTAGCGGATCAGCTTGCGCGACTGCAGCGAGCTGGCCGCCCGGGTCACGCCGGCCCGCCGTACACCGAGCATGTAGGCGAGGAACTCGTGCGTGACGTGGAACGTGTCGGAATGCGCCCGGTCCTGGGTCATCAGCAGCCAGCGGGCCAACCTTGCCTCCACGACGTGGAATCGCGTGCAGGCGGCTGTCTGTGCGAGCTGGCGCATCACGACGTACAGGTAGCGCTTCAGTCCGCGCCGCAGTGCGTCGCTCTGCTCGAGTTCGCGTCGGAAGGGCTCGGCGTCCATCTGCCACGCCACGCCGGCGCCCTGTACCAGCGCGAGTGTCGGGGCCACGTTGACGCCGAGCACCAGCGAGCTGCCCAGCATGCCCTCGTCGCCGACGAGACCGACCTCGAGGCGATCGTGACCGTTGATCGGGGTGATCAGCGAGATGAAACCGTCGGTCGGGAAGAAGACCTGGCGAATCCTCTGGCCCGGCTCGTAGATGACGTCGGAAAGCGTCAGGTCCACCTCCGCGCAGCCATCGAGCAGGTGCCGCCGGTCCCGGCCGGGCAGCGCAGCCAGCAGGCGATTCTCGGCTGGGGCCCGCGTCGGCATTTGCACGTTGGATCTCTCGTCAGGACGACAGGGAAAAGCATCCCGCCATCTGAGCATAGCGACCGACGCGGAAAGTTCCGTTCGGTGGCGCACGCAACACAGCCTGCGCCCGAACGCTGTCGCTGTGCAATGTCCGTCACCGCACCGACGGTGACGACGCCGCACGGCATGCTGCGCAGGTAGGTTAGTCGTAGTGGAGGAGAATCGCATGTCCCGCAGCAGACTGCTCGTGCTGGCGCGACCTGGAGAAGTTCGCGCCATCAAGGCGGCACTCGCCGAGTCGCAGGACGGCCGCTTCATCGTCGAGTCGGCGAGCCGATGCCAGGTCGGAATCAAGCGGCTGGCCGCCAGCGGCGAGGGTGCGATCTCTGCCGTCGTGGCGGACCTGTCCCTGCCGGACAGCCAGGGGATCGAAACCCTCGAGACGCTGCTGCGTGTGGCGCCGCGCATTCCCGTCCTGGTGCTGAGCCGCAAATGCGAGGAGCCGGTTGCCATTACGGCGGTGCAGCGCGGCGCGCAGGACTACCTGCTGCTGGAGCACCTCGACCATTACTCGCTGCCGAAGGCCCTGAACACCATGCTCGAGCGCGCGGCGCATGTCGAGTCCCTGCTGCGGGACTCCGAGCAAGCCCTGGTCACGCTCAACTCGATCGGCGATGCCGTGGTCAGCACCGACGTTGCAGGCAACGTCACCTACCTCAATGCGGTGGCCGAGGAAATGACCGGCTGGGCCGCGTCGGAGGCCGCTGGTCGGCCACTGCAGGACGTGGTGCGGATCATCGATGCGGAGAGCCGGGAACCCGCGCTGGACCCGTTGGCGTTGGCCATGCGGCAGGACACCACGGTCGGACTCAGCGCGAACTGCCTGCTGGTTCGACGCGACGGCCACGAATCCGCGATCGAGGACACCGCGGCTCCGATCCACGATCGGCACGGGCGGGTCACTGGCGCAGTGATCGTCTTTCACGACGTCGGCGCCGCGCGCGAGATGTCGCTGCGGATGTCCGAGCTGGCGCAACACGACGTCCTCACGGGCTTGCCGAACCGGCTGCTCCTGAACGACCGACTGGCCTGCGCAATCGCGACTTCGCGTCGCCACGGGCGTTCGTTTGCAGTCCTCTTCATGGACCTCGACCGTTTCAAGCGCATCAACGACTCGCTGGGTCACTCAGCCGGCGATGCCATGTTGCAGTCCGTCGCCAAGCGGTTGGTGTCGTGCGTGCGCGACTCGGACACCGTGTGCCGTCAGGGCGGCGATGAATTCGTCATACTGCTGTCGGAAGTCGCCTGTCCCGAAGATGCGGCGTTCAGCGCAGACAAGCTGCTTGCCGCGATCGCCGAGCCGCATCGCATCGCCGGCGAGAACCTGTACGTCACGGCCAGCATGGGGATCGCCGTGTATCCCGCCGATGGCACGGATGCCGAGACGCTGCTGAAGAGGGCGGACCTGGCCCTGCTGCGCGCAAAGGCGCGTGGCCGCGGCAGTCACTTCCTCGCGATGGCTGCGGCGACCGCGTCCCAGGTGGCGTCGAAGGCTTCGCGGGTGAAGCCAGCGCCCGACGGCAACCAGTTTCCGGAGCTGCCGCCGGCCAGGGTGTAGTGCCCCACCACGTCGAGGTGGTCGGCGCGCACGACGTGCAGCACCCGGCCGTGCAGCTGGCTCAGCGTCGGTACGATGCCGTCGCTGATGCCCGGAGTCGCCTTGAAGCCGAGCCCGCGATCGAGCAAGCGTTGCGTCCGGGTGGCAGGTTTCGGGTAGGGATAGCGCGGATGCGGCTTGGCCGTCAGCGCGTGCAGCAGCCGGAAGAGCGAGCGCATTGCCAGATATTCCGGATCCATGAATTCCTTGACCCGGAATTGCTCGCGAGGCTTGGGCACGCCGGACACGACGCAACCGTAGTCGATTCCCGCACGATCCGTCACCGCCGCGTCGAAGAGCTCGATCCCTTCGGGCGTGAGTTGCAGCACCGCCCCCTGGTCCCGTTCGATCTCGCCGAGGTATTTCCAGACGGGGTCGCGGCGATCGAACCGGATCCGGCGCAGCACACCGGCAGCAAGGCGGTCGAGTGGCCCCTCGTTGCGCCCGAGGCAGTCGTCGAGCCGCGCGACCATCGCGATCGCTTTCGCCGCAGCGACGATCGCGCGCCGGCCTTGCCCGGACGTCGCGAGCGCGCTGATGACCAGCAGCAGCGTCTGGCCCTGGATGGTCACGAAATGATTCGCGAGCGGTGTGCCGTGGTGCGGCGTATTCACCGAGATGGCCGTCCGGGTCAACGCCGCGATGCGCTCCTCCGTGCCGCCTCCGGCGATCTTCACGCCGGGAGTCAGCAGCATGCGCACGTCGAGCCCGCCCGTCGAGTGGCCGATGAAATGCAGTTCCTGCGCCTTGAGGCCGCCACTGGCGATCACCTGCCGGCGCAGCGCATCCGCGCGCCGTGGGATCGACGCCGTCGGTTGCGTCGTGCAGATCACGATGCGGGCCGCGATGCCGCGTCGTCGGAGCGCGCGGGTGAGCGCTTGCTGCACGTCCTCGAAATAGCTCACCGCGCCGATCGAAGTGAAACCGAAGAATCCCGGCACCAGGAAGACGAGTCGCTGCGTCATCGCCCGATCTTACCAGTCGGGCCTCAGTGCGCCACCGCACCGACTGCTCACGGTCCGTTCACTAGACTGCACGCATGGATTCTTGAACGAGATCATCGTCCGCTCCCGAGCCCTGGGCTCGAGTGCGTGATGTTTCAACCACCCACCACGAGGAGAAACCTATGAATTGGGATCGTATCGAAGGCAATTGGAAGCAGGTCACCGGCAAGGCCAAAGTGCAGTGGGGCAAGCTGACCGATGACGACCTCGACGTCGTCGCCGGTCGCCGCGACCAGCTCGCGGGCAAGATCCAGGAGCGCTACGGCATCGCCAAGGATGAGGCCGAGAAGCAGCTCTCCGCCTGGGAGAGCAAGGCCGATGATTCGTGGTTCTCGTAGGACGCGAAACGAACTGATTCGCGTCTGAGAATGGCCTGAATCTTCAGCGCCCCGGGTTCGCCAGCGAACCGCGGGGCGCTATTCTTGGTGGCATTCTCCGCCCTGGCGTCGCGCAACGTCGAGGAGCCCGATGATCGATCGTCCGGCAACGTCTTCCACTGCGCTGTGTGCACTCGCGCTGTGCTGTTGCGTTGCGGCCGGCTGTGCGGGGGTGAAGCACAAACAGGCGGAGGAGGCCGTCGCCGGCCGGCTGCGCCTGCAGTCTCGGCGCCTGCACCGCAGCCGCCTGTCGCGAGCCCACCGGAGACCGTGACCGCGCCCGACGCCTGTGGCACCCGAGGTTCCGGTGGCACGCGAACCAGCCGTCCCGCCCCCGGTCGTCGAGCCGGTGCCTCCGGCGCAGCGCGCCGCGCCTGCTCCGCGCGTCGTCGTCCCGAAGACTCCTGTCGCGACAACGAAGGCGCCCCCGGTCAGTGCGTCGCACCGACGCCTGCAACGACACCGGCACCCGCACCGACAGCTGCACCGAGGGTCGTCTCGAAGGCGACCCAGGCGCCGGCCGCCTCTCCGCCTGCCGCAGCACCCCTCGACTTCGCGTCGCTCGGCACGCGGCTCCGGCAGACCAAGGCCATCGGTACGCTCACCAAGCTTTCGCTCAAGAACCAGGTGGACGACCTGCTCGGCAAGTTTCGCGCTTACCACAAGCGGCAGGGAACGGCGACGCTGCCCGAGTTGCGCCGCTCCTACGACATGCTGCTGCTCAAGGTGCTCTCGCTGCTGCAGGACAGCGATCCGCCCCTGGCGCGGGACATCGTCCAGTCACGCGCCGCGATCTGGGGCATTCTCGCCGATCCCCGGAAGTTCACCGAATCCAATCTGATGGCAGGAGCAGCAACGTGAAGAAGATCCGAATGTCGCTGGCGATGGCCGCTGCAGCGTTGGTGTCGTATCCGGGAACGTCGCTCGCGGCGGAGGATGTGGCCAGCGACGTCGCGGTGACCCAGGACCTGACGGCGGTGATCGCATTGCAGGGCCTGCCGTGCGGGCGTGTCGTCAGCGCCACGCAAGCGGGCGAGGACGACTACACCGCCTCATGCGAGGACGGCAATCGCTATCGGGTTTTCGTCAATGCAGAAGGCCGCGTGGTCGTCGAGAAGCTCGACTAGGCCTTGCGGCCGCCCAGCAGCAGCAGCGCGGCACCGATCGCGATCGCGCCGACGCCGGCCCAGACTGGAATGTTGACCGTTTCCTTTTCCTTGACCGACATCTCGATCGGCCCGAGCTTCACGTCGTGCGTTTCCTTCGTGAAACTGAAGCTGCCGTAGCCCAGTCCGAGGACCCCGGCCACGATCAGCACGAGGGCTGTAATCTTCACTGAGTTCATGCTTGCTCCTGGCGCACGTTGCCCTGCCGTGAGCCGGCAGGGCAACGGGGCTCTTCAGCTCGTCACAAGGCCCGTCGGCCCTGGATCACATTGATCAGGACCACGACGATCGCGAGGACCAGCAGGATGTGAATGAATCCGCCCATGGTGTAGGAGCTGACGAGCCCCAGCAGCCAGAGCACGGCCAATACGACAGCGATTGTCCACAACATTTCGATTCTCCTTATGAGCTCACTCGGTGAGCACTGCGGTTACTGGCGGTTACCCTGGTCGGCGAGCACCAGTTGGCCGTTCTCGACCGGAATCCGTTGGCCCGGGTCCCGGTCCATGCGCACGGTGCCTTCCTGGTCGCCGAGGCGATAACGCACTTCGTAGCCGTTGGGCTTTTCGGCCGAGTCGTAGACCGTCCGGCAGCGCTGCTCGACGGTCTGCGTCGTGTTGCCTTCCTGCATGCTCTTCTGGACCTTGCTGCCGGCATAGCCGCCGGCGGCAGCACCCGCGACCGTTGCGACCGTCTGGCCGGTCCCGCCGCCGATCTGGTTGCCGAGCACACCGCCCGCCACCGCGCCGATCACGGCGCCGGTGACGCGCTTCGGGTCCTTCACGGGCGCCTGGTGCGTCACGATCTCGTCGGAGCAGACCTGGCGAGGCGTGCGGACCGTCTGGGTCAGCGGCTCGACGTTGAGCACTTCTGCGTAGCGCTGCTCGTCCAGTGCCTTGTAGCCGGCGAATGCGCCGGCCGCCGTCACTGCCACGCCGCCGACGACGAGCCCGGTAATCAATGATTTGTTCATGCTGAATCCTCCACTCGACCTCACCGTCACGCGGCGAATTCCCGGAACGATCCTGCGTGGCCGATGTCTCCAAGGCTACGCGAGCTGCCGGCGGAGTCTGTTCGGTAGCGCACCGAGCGCCGGTCGCTGAGCAGCTACCCGCGGACCCTATTTCGCAGGCATGGACTCCATCGCCTGCTGATGCTGCAGCATCTGTTCCATCATCATCTGCATCATGTTCATGCGGTTCTCCATCATCTGGTGGCGCTGCATCTTGTCGCCGCCGGCCATCGGCTTGCCATCGCCCATGGCCATGCCGCCCGGCTGGCCGCCGCCCATCATCATCGGGCCGCCCATCCCGCTCATCGCCGTCATGTTTTCCTGCATGGCCTGCATGTGCGCCTGCATCAGTTTGCGGCGTTCCGTCGGATCGGTCGTTGCGCGGATCCTGGCCATCTGCGCCTGCATTGCCGTCATGTTCTGCTGCATCTGGGACATCCGCTGCCCCATGTCCATGTTCATATCCATCGCCGGCTTATCCGGCGCGGCCTTGTCCTGCGCCGATGCGAAGGGAGTCGACAGGGCGCAGGCGGCGATCGCGGCGATCAGCATGGAGGTCTTCATTTTGGCGTTTCCTTCGAAATTGAATGGGTTCGGGGGTCGACCACTCGCGGTGGCCTTGACGACCGTACTCACCTGGTCCTGCGCAGGACGGCGACCAGTACGATGCCGAGCACGACGACGACGAGCCCGATCAGCCAGCCACCGTTGAAGCCGTACATGTGCCCGTACGTGCTGCCGTTGCCCATCATCCCGCCACCCATCGGTGTGTTGTCGGCGAGCGCGGCACTGATGGGTATCACCAGTGCAGGCAGGACACCGAGCACGGTGGCGAGGGTTCGATCGGTGGTCGTGTTCATTTGTGCGATCTCCTCGGATGAGGCGGAGTCGAGGCCGGCGCAAGTACTCCGGAGCGATCAGCGCGATAGCGGTATCAGCGTGGCCGCCATCAGCGGGATATATGTATAGACAAAGTCCTGCCGCGTCCGTTCCTTACCGCACATTGCGGTCACGCCCGTCGCGCAGGCCCAATGCCGCGGCGGATGGCGGTACGATGTGTCGGCTACATTCAACGGGCTCGGTTCGTAATTCGCCGCGCGCCGCCGAGCCACGGAGGTGCCGTCGCTGTGAAAGCACATCTTCTCGAGTACTGGGAACGGCTTCGCTCGAGCTTCTGGTTCGTTCCCGGGATCCTGGCCGGTGCGGCGGTTGCGCTCGCCTCGGTAACCGTCGCCTTGGACGAGTCGGTGACGGTGGGTGAATGGATGGCCGGGAAAAGTTGGGCCTACACCGGGGGCGCGGAGGGGGCGAGCCTGGTGCTGAGCACGATCGCCGGTTCGATGATCACGATCGCCGGAGTCGTCTTCTCGATGACCCTGGTCGTCCTGTCGCTCGCCTCGTCGCAGCTCGGGCCCCGGCTGCTGCGCACCTTCATGCGCGACACGAAGAACCAGGTGGTGCTCGGCGCGTTCATCGCCACCTTCGTGTATTGCCTGCTCGTCCTGCGCACCATCCGCCGTGCCGAAGAGGTCGCCTTCGTCCCCCACCTGTCCGTGACCATTGGGGTCCTGCTCGCGATCGTCAGCCTGGGGGTCTTGATCTATTTCATCCACCACGTCTCCGTTTCGATCCAGGCCGACGAAGTCGTCGCGCGTGTCCATGGCGAACTGATCCACGGAATCGACCGACTCTTCCCTGAAAGCATGGGGCGCGGGGCACCGCGGCCCGCGGACGTGCTCGCCAGCACAGGGCTGCCCGCGGACTTCGACCTCGAGGCCCGGCCCGTCGGGTCGGCTGAGGACGGCTACCTCCAGTCGATCGACGCGGATGCCCTGATGGCGCTGGCGACAGACGAGAACGCGCTGCTTCGGCTGGAGCGACGGCCCGGACAATACGTCGTCATGGGGTGCCCGCTGGTGACGGTCTGGCCTGGGGATCGGGTCACCGAACCGCTCGAGGAGCGGATCAACTCCGCCTTCGTCCTGGGCGACCAGCGGACCGCCACCCAGGACATCGAGTTCCCCATCCACCAACTCGTCGAGATCGCGGTGCGGGCGCTCTCCCCCGGCATCAACGATCCATTCACGGCGATTACCTGCGTCGACCGGTTGGGGTCGGCGCTGCATCGCCTTGCGCAGCGGGAAATGCCGTCCCCGTTCCGCCTGGACGAGCAGGGTCGACTGAGGGTGGTCGCGCCGGCCGTTACGTTTGCGGAGATCGTGGACGCGTCGTTCGGCCCGATCAGGCAATACGCCCGGTCGAGCGCAGTCGTGACGATCCGCCTCCTGGAGACGATCGCCGTGATCGCGGGGGCGACGCATCGACCGACAGACCGGGCCGCGCTGCTCCGCCAGGCCGAAATGATCGTCCGGGGAGCGCGCGAAGCGTTGCCGGAAGACGAGGATCGCCAGGCGGTGGAAGAGTGTTACCGCGACGCGAGCCGCGCGCTTTCACGAACGATCGCGCATCGCCATGCCGGCGTAATCTGGAAAGCCGAGCATCGC
This sequence comes from uncultured Gammaproteobacteria bacterium, assembly GCA_963777725.1. GTDB lineage: Bacteria > Pseudomonadota > Gammaproteobacteria > Steroidobacterales > Steroidobacteraceae > RPQJ01. Next base: position 13,108 of record CAVZRR010000009.1, on the reverse strand, counting down.
AAAGAAAAGGCCCGGGACGGAGGGTCACCGGGCCATCAAGCCGGAGTGCGCTTGGGTCAGGACTGGCCGTGGCGCACCTTGGCTTCCTTGATGCAGACTGACTTGGCATCGTCTGCCAGCGAGCCGCACTTTTCCTTGGCAACTGCGTAAGCGGCGTCGCGCTTCTCGGACGCGGCCTTCTTGCCCGCTTCGGACGACGCATCGCTGGCGGTCGTGTTGGCAGCAGCGGTGGTCTTCACCCGCTCCGCATCGGATTTCGCGGCGACCGCCGCGCTCTTCGCTTCCTTGCGGCACACGTCCTGCGCGTTGCCGGCGAGGTCATCGCATTTCTCGTTGGCGATCGCAAAGGCAGCGTTCGCTTCGGCAATGCGCACGTCCTGGCGGTGCTGCTCGGAGTTCCCGCGAGTCGCCTCGAGCTTCGCCGTGGCGACGCTTTCGCGACCGTTGGCTTCAGCCATGCAGACGTCGTTGGCGTTGCCGGCCATCGACTTGCAGGCCGCCTGGTCGGAACCATGCGAGCCGAAATGCTCTCCTGCGCAGCCTTGTATTGCGCGTCCGAAGTGGTGCCGCCCATGGCGCTGGCACTCATGGCCAGGGCGATTGCGGCGGAGATTGCGGTGATTGTGTGTTTGTTCAAGCGTATTCCTCTGTGCGTCGTTGTCGATTCGAGGAACAGGCTATTCCCATCGGTCGCACGCGTCCGTCTTCCAGCACACAGAGCCGCTCACTTCTGCGGTTGCGCACCGCGTGCGCGCCGTTCCCAGCTGATCGAATCCGCAGCCCGCCGACGTGCCGTGACGCGAGAGCCGCCCGCGTCGGCATCGTCCTACGAGACATGCCCCGTCCAGCCGACTCCCCGGCGACTCGTCGCGTGGTGCAATCGACTCGCAACGATGCTGGAGGAGTGCCTGAACCATGAATGCAAACGCCGAATTGATGGACAAGTTGAGCGACTCAGCCGACGGCAGTGGCCCGCAAGGCCGCGCGCGTCAAGAAGACCGCATGACGCCGCCGACCGTACCGACAAGTTCGTGCACTCGAACCCGTGGTCGGTCATCGGCGGCAGTCGCTGCCGGTGCAGCGATCGCCATGCTGCTGGGCATGCGAAAGCGTCGGTGAGCGGAACCTTGATTGACGCGGCGATCCACGCGGCCAGGAGAGATCACATGGCAGATGCCTCGTTTTTTCGCACGACGAACCGGGTGCTTGCGGCGCTGCCGTTCCTCGAGTGGCGGCGCCTCGAGCCGCAGCTCGAGTTGGTCGAGCTGCAGACGGGCGCGATGCTGTACGAGTCGGGTGTCGTGCTCCAGCACGTCTATTTTCCGGCGACCGCCGTCGTGTCGCTCGTCTCGTCGATGCAGGACGGGGCGTCCGTCGAGGTGGCCGTGGTCGGCAGCGAGGGTGTCGTCGGAGTCTGCGCCTTCATGGGGGGCGGGCACGCCCTGAGCAGTGCCGTCGTCCAGAGCGCCGGCCATGCGCTGCGGATGACCGCGCGCTCGATCGCAGGCGCATGCCAATCGCTCGGAGCCATTGATGCAGCAGCTGCTGTGCTACACGCAGGCGCTGTTCACGCACATGGCGCAGACCTCGGCCTGCAATCGGCATCACGCGCTGGATCAGCAGTTGTGCCGCTGGTTGCTGCTCAATCTCGACCGGCGCCAGGGCAACGAGATCGTCGTGACACAGGAGCGGATCGCCGACATGCTCGGAGTGCGCCGGGAAGGCGTGACCGTGCGCTGCGCTGAAGCTGCAGAAAGCGGGGCTGATCCAGTACCGGCGCGGACGTATCGCCATCCTGGACCGGGTCGGACTCGAAGAGCGCAGCTGCGAGTGCTACGCGGTCGTCAGGCGGGCCTACGATCGATTGCTGCGCGACGCGGGCTCCAGGCGGCTCGCGTCGGACGGCAGGGTCCGTGCGTCGATCAGCCCGATCGCGCCGATGCTCGCGACAGCCTGAGGCAGCGTCTCAGCGCAGGCCGAAGAACGACAGGACGGCTACGATGACGACGATCGCGCCGATGATGTAGATGAGTCTGTTCATGAGCGTTCCCTTCGTGAAGAGTCGCAGGAGCGAAGCGAGTGGACCGAGCCACATGCACTCCTGCGAGCGTCAAGATACCTCTCTCGCCCCGGCCGCTCCGTGCGATAGCGCACATTGAGTCCGGGCTCCGACCGCGGTGGCCGGCGGCCGTCATCGGGCAAGACTTCGGCCGGGTCCGCGTTCAATCGTCATTGTCTTGGCAAACCGCCCTTGTGGCGGGCCGTCGCCCTCGACCAAGGCGCATCCCGCGATGCCTTTGGCCGAATGCCGGTGCCGGTTCCGAAGACGCGATCATCGTCCCGGCTACACTTGGCACGTGCTGGCGCCCTGGGGGACACCGCTGCTGGCCGGTGCCGTCCCGTTCAAGAGGACGCCTCGAACACCGCCGCCGAGCAGGCGCTGCAGGTCGGCTTCAATCACGACGGCACGCACTACTTCCCGCTGCCGAAGTTCGGCAATTCGCGCGGGCTGCTCGTCGTCAACCACGAGTACACCGACGCGAGCCAGATCTACAGCTCTGCGCAGGGCTCGGCGATCACCAGTGACGCGGCTGGGCGCGAGAAGGTGGCGAAGGCGCTCGCCGGCCACGGCGTCAGCGTGATCGCGATCCAGAAAGGCGCCGACGGCAAGTGGGATGTCGTACCCGGCGAGCCGCGCAACCGTCGCATCACCGGCACGACGCCGATGCAGTTCTCGGGGCCGGTCCGGGCCGACCACCCGATGCTGCGATCCACCATCACCCCGTCGCCGCTCGGCACGCTGAACAACTGCGCGCATGGGTGTGACGCCCTGGGGCACCTACCTGGCGTGCGAGGAGAACTGGAACGGCTACTTCGGCACGGACGACACGTCGTGGACGGCGACGCCCCTCGAGGCACGCTACGGCGTGACTCGCTCCGGGTTCGGCTACAACTGGCACAGGGCCGAGCCGCGCTTCGACGTGGCCCTCAATCGCAATGAACTCAACCACTTCGGTTGGGTCGTGGAGTTCGATCCGTTCGATCCGAAGTCGCAGCCGGTCAAGCGCAGCGCGCTGGGTCGGATCAAGCACGAGGGTGCCACCTGCACCGAGAGCAAAGGTCGCGTCGTCGTCTACAGCGGCGACGACGAGAACGGCGACTACCTTTACAAGTTCGTCGGTAATGCGCCGTGGCGCCAGTTGCGCGCGCGTGGCCTGAGCCCGCTCGACCACGGCACGCTGTACGTCGCGAAGTTCAGCGACGATGGCACTGGCGAATGGCTGCCGCTGGTGCACGGCAGCGGCGCGCTCACGCCGGCGAACGGCTGGGCCGACCAGGCGGACGTGCTGATCCGCACCCGCATGGCGGCCGACGCGGTCGGTGCTACGAGGCTGCACCGTCCCGAGTGGGTCGCCGCGCACCCGCACACCGGCGACGTGTTCGTGACGTTGACGAACGGCACCGGCAACAATTCCGCGTCAACAGCAACCGCAGCTCGAACCCGTACGGCCACATCGTTCGCTTCAGCGAGTCGCGGACCGACGATTCGGCATTCCGCTGGGACATCTTCCTGCTGGCCGGCGACCCGAGCTATGACCCGAACGTGCCGCCGGATCAGCCGGTATTCGGCTCTCCCGACGGCATCTGGGTGGATCCGAGCGGCATCGTCTGGATCCAGACCGACATCTCGAATTCGTCGCAGAACCTCGCGAGTCGCGGCTACGACGGCATCGGCAACAACGCGATGCTGGCGGCGGTGCCGGAGACCGGCGAGTTGAAGCGTTTCATGACCGGGCCGCGCGGCTGCGAGATCACCGGCGTCGTGATGACCCCGGACCAGCGCACGATGTTCGTCAACATCCAGCATCCGGGCGAATCGACGACGTACTGGAACAACCAGTTCGGCGCGCCGACGACAGCGAATCCGTCCACCGTGAGCAACTGGCCCTACGGGAACGAGAGCAATCCGCGGCGCCCGCGGCCGGCGACGGTCGTGATCCGCAGGCTGGACGGAGGCCGGATCGGAGAGTGAGGCGTCGGCCGGGGCTGAAGTGCTAGCGGGCTTTTCCCCCGCTGGCCTTCAGCCACGCGTCGACCGACAGCCGGCCAGGTCCGAACACCAGGACGACCAGCAGCATCAGGCCCCACAGGTAATGCTGTCCGAGCGCGGCCTCGAACCCCTCGCCGAGCAGCACGTGCGCGTAGGAGACCACTGCCATGATGTTGACTGCGAACAGTCCGGCGGCGGCGTAACGGGTCAGCAAACCGAGGATCAGCAGCACCGGGAAGACCAGTTCGCCGAATGTGCCGCCCAAGGCGGCCAGCATCGGCGAGACCAGCGGCACCTTGTACTCCTCCTCGAACAGGAACTGCGTCGTCTCCCAGTCTGCAATCTTGAGCCAGCCCGACTTCAGGAACTGCCAGGCGACGTAGACCCGGGTGACGAGGAGCAGCGGTGCCACCAGCAGTCGCGCGGCGCGCTCGGCAAAGTCGTTGAAATGATGCAGCCGAGCGGCGAGAGTCATGCTTCTTCTCCGGGGGCAGGGGCTTCGAGCGCAACGACGAGTCCGTTCTGGAAGAGCCAGGCCAGCGCCTGCGGCAGGTCCTCGACGGGCAAGGATGATTCTTCGAGCGCATCCTGCAGGCCAGCGCCTGCGGACAACGCTGCGACGAAACGCACTTCGGCTTCCGGCCGCAGGTGCAGTACAGGACGGTCGTCGGCGCGGGTGACGATCACGTGCTCGGCGCCGCGATCCGCGGCCACTGCGCCACCAGGTTGATCGGGTTGATTCGCACGCCAGACGGACCACACCGGATACGCGGAACTGACGCAGCGCAGGGCCGGCTGCAGCCGAATCCGTACCTGTGGCAGCACCTCCGGGGCGACTCCGCCGAGCGCCTCGATCGAAATCGCAGGCACGTCGGCAGCGACCAGCACTTCCTCGCAGGCCCACTCGAGTCGTGCGAGATCGGCCAACCAGCCGTATTCCGTGCCCGCGAGGCGGACCGCAAGCCACGCCGGGAAACTCTCCCCGATCCAGTGCAGGTCGCCGCTGCGCGAAGGATGCGCATCGCGGTACTCCGCGGCCAGCCGGTGGAAGTAGCCGTCACCGACGCGCCGCACGATGACGGGAAAGCCGCGCTCAAGCGCGCCCACGAACATTGCGCGCGTGTTGTTGCGATACAGGTTCAATCGCGCAGCCGGCGTCGAGCCCGTCGTCGACGATTCCGGCGATCAGTGCCGGATCGGTCGTTTCGCCGTCATGACCCGGGCCGCGAAGCGCAGCCGCAAAGCGCGCCTGCAGCTTGGCGAGGTTCGTGGGCTCAGGCGGCGAGTTCACGGGCTCGCTCCAGGTATCGGTCGGCCAATGCCGCTTCGGCCACCAGGACATCGAGCGCAGGCACGTCGGTGTCCCATTCGATCAGCGTCGGGACGGGTCCGAAGCGCCGCAACGCCGCCTCGAACAGGCGCCAGACGTCCGGACACACGGCGGAGCCGTGGTCATCGATCAGCAGTACGCGCTGGCCGACCTGCTTGCGGAGATGGCCGGCGAGGTGCATCTCCTGGACAGCGGCTGGCGGCACGCCGGCGATGTATTGCAGCGGGTCCAGCCCGAGATTGACCGAATTGACGAAGATGTTGTTCACGTCGAGCAGCAGCCCGCAGCCGGACTCCTCGACCAGCGCCGACAGGAACTCCCACTCGGTGAGCTGCGAAGACGTGAAGGCCAGGTAGCTGCTCAGGTTCTCGACCAGGATCTGCCGGCCGAGCACGTCCTGCACTTCGCGCACCCGGGACGCGAGGTGTCGCAGGGCTTCCTCCGTCTGCGGCAGCGGCAGCAGGTCGTTGAAGTGTTCGCCGCCCGAATGCCCCCAGCAGGCGTGCTCGCTGACGAGCGCAGGCTCGAAGCGATCGATGGCGCGCTTCACGCGCCGGAGGTGCTCGCGGTCCAGGGGCGCGGCCGAGCCGAGGCCCAGCCCGACGCCGTGCAGGCTCAACGGATACAGCGCCCGCGCGCGCTCGAGCGCGAGCAACTGCGGGCCGCCGTCGTGGAAATAGTTCTCCGTGTGGGCCTCGATCCAGCCCACGGCCGGGCGCTCACGCACCAGCGATTCGTGGTGCGCCGAACGCAGACCGATCCCGGCGGATACCGGGATCGGTCCGACGGGACCACGGCCAGCAGCGCGTACGTCCCGATTCATTCTCTTACATCGCCTTCTTGCCAGCGGCGGTCGTGCCGCCCATCTTCTCGCACTCGCCCTTCGGCACGTACTTCCACTCGGTCGGGTCCTTGTCCATCGTGGACTGGCCGGCGCACGAGTGGCCGTTGGCCGCGCAGTCGTTCTTGCCGGCCATCGCGACGCCGTAGCACTTCTCCTTGTCGGCCTTCTCGCCCGCCGAGGCCGTGTCCATGGCGCCCATCGTCAGCAGGCTGCTGACCGCAGCAGCAATCGCCAGAGTCTTGATGCTCATCGTTTTCTCTCCATTGCGTGTTTGAGGAATCGCGCACTGTCGCGAGCGCGGTCCGGGCCCGTGCAGCGACATTGCGTTCGAGTAGACCCGGCGGAGTGCGGAAATTGTTTCCGCAGGCACGGAAAATGTCGGATCTGAAGCCGGGTCTCCCGCAGTGCAATAATCCGCCGGCCGAGCTGGTCTCGTCGAGTACCCCAGGGCGCCGCAGTTGGACTTGCTCCCCCGCCGGCGTATTCTCCGGCGCATTACAAGAACCGGATCCGCAGGGGGATCGACCATGAATCGACGTGATTTCTTCATGTCGTCGCTGGCGGCCGCGCTCGCGACGTCGGTCGTCAACACTCGTGCCCTGGCCGCGATGGCGCCGATCGCTGGTGACATCGAAGCCGTGACCGGCAGCGGCGCCAAAGTTTCGCTCGCCAAGTCCGCGTTGCAGGAACTTCGCGACAGCTTGCGCGGTGCGCTGCTGCTGCCGGGCCAGCCGGGCTATGACGAGGCGCGGCGGGTCCTGAACGGCTCCATCGACAAACATCCCGCCCTGGTCGTGCAACCGAGCGGCACGGCCGACGTGCGGACGGCGGTCAGCTTCGCGCGCGATCACGGCCTGCTGCTCGCGGTGAAGTGCGGCGGGCACAGTTACGCCGGCAAGTCGACTTGCGACGGCGGCATGCAGATCGACCTGTCCCGCTTCAGGGGCGTGCGCGTCGATCCGCTGGCTCGCACCGCCTACGTCGCCGGCGGCAGCCTGCTCGGCGAGCTCGATCACGAGGCGATGGCGCTGGGACTCGTGACGACGGCGGGCACGGTGTCGCATACGGGCGTGGGCGGACTCACGCTCGGCGCGGGTTTCGGCCGGCTCGCGCGGCGATTCGGGCTCGCGCTCGATAACGTGCATGGGCGTCGACATCGTCACCGCCGACGGGCGATTGCTGCACGCCAGCGCCGAGGAGAATCCCGACCTGTTCTGGGGCGTCCGTGGCGGCGGCGGCAACTTCGGCGTCGTCACGTCCTTCGAGTTTGGCCTGCATCCGATGCAGCGGCAGGTCATCGGCGGCGACGTGGTGTTCCCGATCGCGCGCGCGCGCGAGCTGCTCGATTTCTACTCGACCTACAGCCTCGAAGCGCCGGACGACCTGTATTGCGACGCGGTCATGCACTCGCCGGCCGGTGGCAAGGACGGCGCCTTCATCATCAGCGTCTGCTATTCCGGGCCTGCCGGGGACGCGGATCGCGTGCTGGCGCCGCTGCGCAAGCTGGGGCAGCCGCTCAATGACTCCATCGCATCGGTCGACTACGTGAAGCTGCAGCGCAGCTCCGACATCACCGACCCGCGCAACCGGGGCGAGTATCTCAAGTCGGGCTTCATCAACGGCTTCCCGCCGGAGCTGGTCGCGACGCTGATCGATGGCTTCCAGCCGGACCCGCAGCGCGGCACGGTCGTCTTCTTCCAGCACTCCGGTGGCGCGATCGGCCGCGTGGCGCCGGACGCGACGGCGTTTCCGCACCGCCGCTCGAGGCTCAACATGTTCGCCGTCGTCACCTGGGACATCGAGCGCGACGGCGCACCGCACGTGAAGTACGTCAAGGACTACTGGTCGAAGCTGCAGCGCCACACCGACGGTTACTACACGAACGAGGTCGCGAACGAGCCGCAACGGCAGGTGGACGAGAACTACCAGGGCAACATCGGGCGGCTCGTCGAGGTCAAGAACAAGTACGACCCGGGCAACCTTTTCAGGCTCAATGCGAACGTCAAGCCCACGGTCCGGGCATAATCGACGACGGACTCACAGGGAACCGACCGGATGCAGCTGATCGAATCGATCGTCGCGGACGCGACGTCCATTGCGGCCGTGCGCCGCGACCTCCACGCCCATCCCGAGCTGTGCTTCGAGGAAGTACGGACGTCGGACCTGATCGCCAGCAAGCTCACGGACTGGGGCATCGAAGTGCATCGCGGGCTCGGCACGACCGGGGTCGTGGGGATCGTCCGCAACGGCACCTCGAACCGGGCCGTCGGCCTGCGCGCCGACATCGACGCGCTGCCGATGACGGAGCACAACCGCTTCGGCCACGCGAGCCGGCACGCCGGCCGGATGCACGCCTGCGGGCACGACGGCCACACGGCCATGCTGCTCGCGGCCGCGAAGCACCTGGCGAAGCACCGCAACTTCGACGGCACGGTGTACCTCGTGTTCCAGCCGGCCGAGGAGGGCGGCGGCGGCGCGCGGGAGATGATCAAGGACGGCCTGTTCGAGCGCTTCCCGATGGAGGCGATCTTCGGCGCCCACAACTGGCCGGGGCTCGCGGTCGGCCAGTTCGCGCTCTGCGCCGGCCCCGCGTTCGCCTCGAGCAACGTGTTCAGGATCGCGATCCGCGGCAAGGGCGCACACGCGGCGATGCCGCACAACGGCATCGATCCGGTGCCGGCCGCGTGCCAGATGGTGCAGGCGTTCCAGAACATCCTCACGCGCAACAAGCATCCGCTCGACACCGGCGTGATCTCGGTGACCAAGATCCACGCGGGTGAGGCCGTCAACGTCGTGCCGGACGATTGCGTCGTCGAGGGCACGGTCCGCACGTTCACGAACGAAGTGCTGGAACTGATCGAACGGCGCATGAAGACGATCGCCGAGGCGACCTGCGCGGCTTTCGAGGCGCAATGCGAGTTCGAGTTCCGGCGCCAGTACCCGGCCACCGTCAATCACGTGGCCGAGACCGACTTCGCTCGCCGCGTGCTCGGCGAGGTGGTCGGCGCGCAGAACGTGCTCGATTTCCGGCCGACGATGGGCGCCGAGGACTTCAGTTACTTCCTGCAAGCCATTCCGGGCTGCTATTTCCTGATCGGCAATGGCGACGGCGAGCATCGCGAGGGCGGTCACGGCCTGGGTCCCTGCATGCTTCACAACCCGAGCTACGACTTCAACGACGACCTGATCCCGCTGGGCGGCAGCGCCTGGGTGCGAATGGCGGAGGCCTGGTTGGCGAGCCCGCCGCGCGGCGCGATTCGTTGACGCGCCCGTCCGTGGCAGCGGACGCGCCCGTGCAGCGCCGCGTCACGCGCGGGCAGCGCGTGCTCGACGCGATCGAGCGCGCGGGCAACCGTCTTCCGGACCCGGTGCTGATCTTCGTCTGGCTGATCGCCGCGGTGATCGTACTGAGCGCCGTCGGCGCCGCCGCGGGGTGGGAAGCGGTGAACCCGGTCACCCAGCAGCACATTCGCGCGACCAGCCTGCTCTCCAGCAGCAATCTCGAACGCCTGTTCGTCGAGATGCCGCGCACGCTGACGGGATTCGCGCCGCTGGGCTACGTGCTGCTCGTGATGCTCGGCGCAGGCCTGGCCGAGCGCACCGGACTCGCCGGCGCAGCGATGCGTGCCGCCGTCAGGGGCGCCCCGACAGTCCTGGCTCACGCCGATCGTCATCTTCGTGTCGGTCATGGCCAACCAGGCCGCCGACGCAGCTTTCGTGGTCATGATCCCGCTCGCCGGCGCGTTGTATGCGGCCGCCGGGCGGCATCCGATCGTCGGCATCGCGGCGTCGTTTGCGGGCGTCGCCGGCGGATTCTCCGCGAACCTGCTGCCGGGCCAGCTCGATGCGCTGCTGCTCGGCATCACCGAGCCCGCCGCGCAGCTGCTCGCGCCCGACTGGAAGATGAACATCGCGGGCAACTGGTACTTCATCGCCGGCATGACGTTCTTCATGGTGCCGCTCGGCTGGTTCATCACCGAGCGCGTCGTGGCGCCGCGCTTCGGCGAGTGGACGCCGACGGCCGAGGCGCCCGTCGCCGCCGTGGGCACGGACCTGACCGCCGCCGAGAAGCGCGGCCTGCGCGCTGCGAGCGTCGGCGCCCTCGTCGTCGTCCTGCTGTTCGCGCTGCTCGTCTGGCCGGCGGTCTGGTCCGGAGTCGGGGGCGGCGCGCCGCTGTTCGACGAGGCCGCGGCCGAGAACGGCGGAGGCATCAAGTCGCTGCAACCGTTCTTCCAGAGCCTGGTGGCTGCCTTCTTCCTGCTGTTCCTGGTCACCGGCGTGGCCTATGGCCGTGCGGCCGGCGTGAATCGCAGCCATCGCGACGAGATCCGCATGATCAGCGAGGGCATGGCCAGCATGTCCTACTACATCGTCATGGCCTTCGTTGCCGCGCATTTCGTCGCGCTCTTCAACTGGTCGAACCTCGGCGTCATCCTGGCCATCAACGGGGCCGCGGGCCTGGGCCAGCTGGAGTTGCCTGCGCCGGTCCTGGTCGCGGCGCATCGTCGTGCTGGGCGCGAGCATCAATCTCGTGATCGGTTCGGCCAGCGCGAAGTGGGGAATGCTCGCACCCGTGCTGGTGCCGATGCTGATGCTGCTCGGGATTTCGCCGGAGATGACCACCGCGGCCTTTCGCATGGGGGACAGCGTGACCAACCCGATCACGCCCTTGCTGGTCTATTTCCCGCTGGTGCTGGTGTTCTGCCAGCGCTGGGTCCCCGGCTTCGGCATGGGCAGCCTGATCGCCGCGATGTTGCCGTATCTCCCTGGGGTTCCTCGTGATCGGTCTGCTGATGACCGCGGGCTGGGTATTCTTCGACCTGCCGGTCGGTCCCGGTGCATCGGTCGGCTACACGCTCCCGGGTGGTGCGGTGACCGTGCCGCAGTAGCTCGCGGTGAATCCATTGTTGCCTGCCGCGCGACAGGGGTGGTCACGATGCAAGTTCTCATCACGGGTGGCACGGGGTTCGTCGGTCATGCACTGTGCCCGCGGCTGGCGGCGGCAGGCCACGAGGTCGTGATCCTGACGCGCCAGTCGAACGCGACGACTGCCGGAGGGCGCCCGTTCGGCCGCGACGCGGCTCGACGAGTTCGACGCGGCTGACTTCGGTGGAGTGATCAACCTGGCCGGCGCACCGATCGGCGACGCGCGCTGGACGGAGAGTCGCAAGAAGCTGTTGCTGGACTCCCGTGTGCACATCACGGCGCGACTGGTCGAATGGATGGGCCGTGCGCGACAGCCGCCGCCGGTGCTGGTTTCAGCTTCCGCGGTCGGCTACTACGGCGAGCAGGGCGACCGGCCGATCCACGAGGACACGCCGCCGACTCCGGGCTTCACGCACGAGCTGTGCGCGGCCTGGGAGCGCGAAGCCGGGAAGGCGAGTGCGCTCGGTGTGCGCGTCTGCGTGATGCGCATCGGCGTCGTGCTCGACCGTGGCGGCGGCGCGCTCGCGAAGATGCTGCCGGCCTTCCGCATGGGCGCGGGCGGCCGGCTCGGTGACGGGCGCCACTATTTCCCGTGGATTCATCGCGAGGACATCGCGGCGATCGGCCAGTGGCTGCTGGAGAATCCGCAGGCCCGCGGCCCGTACAACGCCGGGGCGCCCAATCCGGTCACCAACGCCGAGTTCACGCGGGCGCTGGGCAAGGCGCTCTGGCCGGCCGACGGTGCTGCCCATGCCCGAGGCGGCGCTCAAGCTGCTGTTCGGCGAGATGTCGGAGTTGCTGCTGGTCAGCGACCGGATGCTGCCCAGGCGGCTGCTGGACGAAGGCTTCAAGTTCAAGTACCCGAAGCTCGACGGCGCGCTTGCGGCGATCTTCGGTTGAACTCACCTCGGTGAGTGCGGCGGCGGCCGCGCAGCATTCGCACCGAACTGGTGAGATCGTCCTCGACGGTGGCGGCCGGGGCCTGCTGCGCGGCCTTGAGCGGCGAATCGAGGTGGCCGCGTGTATCGCGCACGAGGCCGATGATCGCGGACTCTTCGGCCGGCCTCGCAATCAGGAAGCCCTGCACCGAAACCTCGCCGCAGGCCGCGAGGAAGTTGAGCTGAGCAGGTCGCTCGACGCCCTCGATCGTCACCTGCAGGCCCAGGTTGCGGCAAAGGCCGATCATGGAGTGCACGATCGCGGCCGAGCGGGGGTTGCTGTCCACCTCGGCGATCACGCTGCGATCGAGCTTGACCCGGCTGAGCGGCAGTTGCTCGATCGACGTCAGCGACGAAAAGCCGGTGCCGAAATCGTCGAGCGCGGTGTCCACGTTGAGCATCCGCAGTCCGTGCAGCGCTTCGACGGTCACGGCGCCTGTCTGCAGCATCGTTTCCGTCAGCTCGAGTTCGATCGCGTCGGGCGGCAGGCCGTGCCGGGCGAGCAGGCGCTCGATGTCCGCAAGGAAATTTCCGGTCACGAACTGCTGCGCCGATACGTTGATTGCGACGCGCGCATCCGGCCAGCCACCGCTGCGCCACTTGCTGACCGCCGCGGCCGCCGTCTCGAGGATCCAGTCGTTCAGGTCGAGCATCAGGCCGGACTGCTCGGCGATCTCGATGAACTCACCGGCCGATACGATCTGGTTGTCGCTGCGCCGCCAGCGCAGCAAGGCCTCGACCGCGGTCGTGCGCTGCCTGCCGAGGCACACCTGCGGCTGGTAGTGGAGCACGAAGTCCCCGCCCTCGATCGCCTTGCGCAGGGCCTGCTCCACGCGGAAGCGGTTTGACGCCCGCACGAGCATGGACGGGTCGTGGACGCAGAGCCGATTGCGGCCGAGTTCCTTCGCGCGGAACAGCGCGACGTCCGCCGCGCGCAGCAGCGACGTCGCGTCGCGGCCGTCATCCGGATAGGTCGCAACGCCGCAGCTCACGCCGACGGACACCTCGCGCCGATCGAT
>CAVZRR010000008.1:0-114075 GCA_963777725.1 uncultured Gammaproteobacteria bacterium | reverse complement strand
CGTTTCAACCGCAAGGATAACGCCGCCGCAGCGGCATTGTTCTCACACGCGGTAGCGCGGGACCCGGGATTTGCGCGCGCCCACGCGGGGCTTTCTTTCGTGCATTTCCAGACTGCATTCCTGCGCAATACGGACGACCTCGCCACGGAGATCGCGCTGGCCCGTCGACATGCCGAGCGCGGCGTCGACCTTGACCCGCTCGACCCGTTTGTCAATTTCACGATGGGACGCACGTTCTGGCTGGAGGGCGACCTCGACGGCAGCCTCGGCTGGCTCGAGCGCTCGACATCCATCAGCCCGAACTATGCGCAGGGCATCTATGCCCGCGCCTGGACCGAGACCCTCGCGGGACGGGGTCTCGAGGGCCGCAGCCATGTCGATTTCGCGATGCAGTTGAGCCCGCTGGATCCACTCTATTACGCGATGCTCGGCACTCGCGCCTTCACGCACATGACGCTGGGCGAGGACGCCGAGGCCGCGCAGTGGGCCGAACGGGCGGCCCGCTCACCGGGTGCCCATGTGCTGATTGCGATGATCGCCACGGCGGCGCAGGCCATGGCGGGCGACGAGACGCGTGCCGCAGCGTGGGCGGCCAACGTGCGGACACGCAATGCAGCGCTGACCCGGAAAGACTTTTTCCGTTCGTTTCCAATGAAATCGGAAGCCATCCGGGCGCGGGTGTCGAATGCATTGGTAAGATTCGGATTCTGAGGAGCACGCGGACCATGGACCTCGCCCCCGACACGCTGGTGTTGCTCTCGCGAATCCAGTTCGCGTTCACCATCAGCTTCCACATCGTCTTCCCGGCCTTCACGATCGGCCTCTCGGCGTTCATCGCCACGCTGCTGATCGCCCACCTGCGCACCGGCCGCGAGCACTACCGCACGCTGGCCCGGTTCTGGACCAAGGTCTTCGCGGTCTCGTTCGCGATGGGCGTGGTCTCGGGCATCGTGCTCTCGTACCAGTTCGGCACGAACTGGAGTCGGTTCTCGGAGGTCACCGGTAACGTGATCGGGCCGGTGATCGGCTACGAGGTGCTGACCGCGTTCTTCCTCGAGGCCACGTTCCTCGGCATCATGCTGTTCGGGGGCGACCGCGTGCCGAAGTGGCTGCACGCGATGGCGGCGGTCATCGTCGCGTTCGGCACCGCGCTGTCGGCCTTCTGGATTCTCTCCGCGAACAGCTGGATGCAGACGCCGGTGGGCTTCGAGATGCGCGACGGCATCGCGTACCCGGTGAGCTGGTTCCAGATCGTGTTCAACCCGAGCTTCCCGTACCGCTTCGTCCACATGCTCGTCGCCGCATACCTGACCACTTCGCTCGTGGTGCTCGCGGTGGGCGCGCGCTATCTGCTCGCCGGACGCTTCGTCGAGGAAGGCCGCACGATGATGCGCATGGGTGTCGGCATGCTGGCCGTGCTCGCGCCACTGCAGCTGGTGATCGGCGACTTCCACGGACTCAACACTGCGAAGCACCAGCCCGCCAAGGTGGCGGCGATGGAGGCGCACTGGGACGGCAGCAAACCGGCCGACCTCGTGCTGTTCGCGTGGCCCGACGCCGAGGCCGAACGCAACCGACTCGAGGTCTCGATCCCGAAAGGCGCGAGCCTGATCATCACGCACGATCCAAACGGGCTGTTCCCCGGCCTCAAGGACTTCCCTGTCGAGGACCGGCCGCCGGTGTGGCCAGTGTTCTTCTCGTTCCGCATCATGGTCGCGATCGGCATGCTGATGATCGCGATCGGGCTCGTCGGAGCATGGTTGTGGTGGCGCGGCCGACTGTTCGATTCCTCCTGGTTCCTGCGGCCCGTCGGTTACACGTGGTCGTTCGGCTTCATCGCGATCCTCGCCGGCTGGATGGTCACCGAGATTGGTCGCCAGCCGTGGATCGTGCACGGCGTGCTGCGCACCGCGCAGGCGACCTCGCCGGTGCTCACTTCGACGGTGGCGATCTCGCTCGCACTGTTCGTGTTCGTCTACTGCGTGGTGTTCGGCGTCGGCGTGCTGTACATCCGCCGGCTGTTGCAGAAGGGACCGACACCCACGGCGCACGGGACCGACCCGTCACTGCCCAACCGGCCACTCTCGGCTGCGCAACGGGCGACGCGCGAGGCGCTGGCGGGCGGAGGTGTGACATGACCGGAATCGAATACACGATGCCCGTGATCTGGGCACTGGTGATCGGCACCGCGGTCGCGCTCTACATCGTGCTCGACGGCTTCGACCTCGGCCTCGGCATTCTCTTCCCGTACTTCCGCAGCGAGGCCGATCGCGACCAAATGATGAACTCGGTAGCGCCCTTCTGGGACGGCAACGAGACGTGGCTGGTCCTCGGCGGTGGCGGCCTGTGGGTCGCATTCCCAAAGGCCTACGCGGTGATCATGCCGGCGCTGTACCTGCCGGTGATCCTGATGCTGCTGGCGCTGATTTTCCGCGGCGTGGCCTTCGAGTTCCGCTGGGTCGCGAAGCCGCGCCATCGGAAGTGGGACATCGCCTTCGCGGCGGGATCGACCGTGGCGGCCTTGAGCCAGGGCGTCATCCTGGGCGGCCTGATCCAGGGCATCACGGTCGTCGACGGCCAGTTCGCCGGCGGCGCATTCGACTGGCTCACGCCTTTCTCGCTGATGTGCGGACTCGGCGTGGTCGCGGGTTACGCGCTGCTCGGCGCGACCTGGCTGATGATGAAGACCGAGGGCCCCGTCGAGGTTCGCGCGCGCCGGTTTACGCCACGGCTGCTGACGCTGTTGATGCTGTTCGTCGGGGTCGTCAGCCTGTGGACTCCGCTCGCGATCGAGCGCATCGCCGAGCGCTGGTTCACGTTGCCGAACGTGCTCTACCTCGCACCGGTGCCGCTCGCCACGCTGCTGCTGGCGTGGATCTGCTGGCGCGCTACGCTGTCCGGCCGCACGGTGCAGCCGTTCCTCGCGGCCGTCGGCATTTTCATGCTTGCCTACGCCGGGCTCGTGATCTCGAACGCCCCCTGGCTGGTGCCGCCGACGCTGACGATCTGGGACACGGCCGCCTACGTCGGCTCACAGGTGTTCATGCTGATCGGCACCACGCTGCTGCTGCCGATGGTGCTCGGCTACACGGTGTTCGTGTTCTGGATCTTCCGCGGCAAGCTCAAGCCCGGCGAGGGCTATCACTAGGCGGTGCCGAACAGGATGATCTTCAGCATGACTTGCCCTCCTCCTCAGGCCTTGGTCTTCTCCAATGCAGCCTCCAGCTCGCGAAAACGCTCGATCGCCGGGCTCGGATCGAAGTCGTCGAGCTCGAACAGCTGCCGCACCTCGATTTCCCCAGCCTTGCCGTCCACGGCGGGATTCGGGAAACGCCGCGTCCACTCGATGGCTTCCTCGCGCGATTTCGCCTCGATCAGCGTGTACCCGGCGATCAGTTCCTTGGTCTCGGTGAACGGACCGTCGACGAAGCTGGTCTTGTCGCCGGAGTACCTGATCCGCCAGCCCTTGGCGCTGGGCTGCAGCCCGGACGCATCGAGCAGCATGCCTGCTTGCGCCAACTCCTCGTGGTACCTGCACATCTGCGCGATCAGCTGGTCCTCGGGCATGACGCCCGCCTCGGAATCCGGCGTGGCCTTGACGATGATCATGAAGCGCATGGCTGTATCTCCTCTCATTGGGTAGTCGAACGACGGTGGGCCGGATCGACAACACCGCGACAAGAAATCCCGCTCAGCGTTCGTCCAGCTCGGCCAGCCGGCGCGCGAGGAATCGTCGCTCGGTCTCCTGGCTCGTCAGCTCGAGCGCACGCTGGTAAGCCGCTCGCGCTTCGGCCGTGCGCCCGAGGCGCCGGCAAAAGTCTGCGCGCGCCGCATGGGCCAGGCGATAGTCGGCCAATTCGCCGCGCTCGAGCAACGCGTCCACCAGGACGAGACCCGCAGCCGGGCCATCGCGCATCGCCACAGCGACAGCACGATTGAGCTCGATGACGGGAGATGGCTCCAGGTGCAGCAGCGCGTCGTACAGAACGACGATCTGACGCCAGTCCGTGGCGGCGGCGTCCGGCGCCCGCGCGTGCACGGACGCGATGGCCGCCTGCAGCGTGTACGGGCCGAGCCGACGCGCAGCGAGCAGGCGATCGACCCGTGCCGTGCCCTCCTCGATCTGCGCCCGGTTCCAGAGTGACCGGTCCTGCTCGTCGAGCAGCATCAGCTCGCCGGACGCGGAAATCCGCGCGGCGCGGCGGGAATCCTGCAGCAGCATCAGAGCGAGCAGCCCGATTGCCTCGGGCTCCGGCAGCAACTCGACGAGCAGGCGAGCCAGGCGGATCGCCTCGGCGCAGAGATCGTGCCGGACCAGCGCCGCGCCCGAACTGGCCGCGTAACCTTCGTTGAACACGAGATAGACGACGCGCAGCACCGGCTCGAGGCGCCCGGGCAGCTCTGACGCCGCCGGCACTTCGTACGGAATGCGCGCATCGCGGATCTTGGCCTTGGCGCGCACGATGCGCTGGGCCAGCGTCGGGGCCGGGATGAGGAACGCCGCCGCGATCTCCTCGGTGGCCAGTCCGCAGACCTCGCGCAGCGTCAGCGCCACCTGGGCGTCGGCGGCCAGCGCGGGGTGGCAGCAGGTGAATATCAGTCGCAGTCGGTCGTCGGGCACGCCCTCGAGAGCCGCCGATGCGGTCTCTTCTGCGGCTACGTCGTGCCGCTCGATATCGAGCGGCTCGAAGCGCGCCTGCCGGCGAAGCTGGTCGATCGCCTTGAAGCGACCGGCGGACACGAGCCACGCGCGCGGTCGATCCGGTACGCCGTCGCGCGGCCACTGCTCCAGTGCCGCGCGGAAAGCCTCGTGGAGCGCTTCCTCTGCAAGTTCGAAGTCGCCGAGCAGGCGGATCAGCGTCGCGAGCACCGCGCGGGATTCCGCACGGTACACGGCAGCGACCGTATCGCGAATCTCTTCGGCAGTGGCTCGGTTTTCGGGTGGCATCGGCACCAGCACGAGCGACTGAGCGCAGGCCCGGGGCCGTTCGCCATCGAACGACCCCGGGATGCGCGACGCCTCAGTTGGCGCTGATCGTCACTTCGCCCTGCGGCAACAGGCTGGCCGCGATCTCGGCTTCCGTGAACGGGATCGAACGCATGTTCTTGTCCGAGTAGCGCTGCTGCTGGTCGTTGAAGAACGGCGAGGCGGCATTGGACGACTGCGAGTAACTCAACAGGCCGAAAGCGCGCGGACCGCTGTCGGTGAACTCGAGGCCAAAGTGCCAGCTCGTGCCGTAAGCGATCGGCCAGCCCTCGCCGGGCGTCGTCGACAGGCCCGCCGTGCCATCGATCGCCGCCGGATTGAGGCGCGGCAGGCGCGTGTCCTCCTGCACCGGCGAATTGACCGCGCGGACCGCATTGAACGCGCCGTCGATCGTGCCGTCGCCGCCGTGCCAGGGGAACGCCTGGCCAAGCGTCACCGCCGTGCCGCCCGGGGGCACACCGCCACTGGGCTGGAATGCCTGCACGCTGCCGAGCGTTGCGGCGTAGCCGATGCCGACCGAGTCGAGGCGATCAAGGCCGACAGCCAGTGACTGCAGCATCGGGTCACTCGCGAGGTTGGCCGGATCAACCGCCGCCGGATCGCCCGGCGTGCCCACTGGGTCGGCCGGATTGAACGGCGTGGTCAGGTGGCTCGCAAACTTGTTGCGATAGTCGCCGATGAACACGCGGAACACGTGCGCGCCCACGCTGTCGAGATCGTAGACGCCGTTCCAGTTGTTCTTCAGTACGTTGCACGCACCGTCCACGGTGCGCGACCCACCGCCCGGCAGGTTCACCGGGTTCGAGCCGATCGCGTCGCAGCGGGCACGCAGCTCGGTCAGGAACTCCTCCGCGTACCAGGTGCGGTTGTTGTGCAGTACGCGGGCGAGGTCCGTCGCGCCGAACTTGCCGTCCTGACCCGCCGGCGCCACCGCCGCATAGCCCGGATTGGTCGGGTTCTGCAGCATGAAGAGCCCGATGCGCGTGCGCGGACCCTGCGCGGTCCGCTCGAGCCCGAACAACGGCGAGAATCCCTCGAGCGGCGCTGCGGGGTTGGTCGCCCAGTAACTGTCGTTGGAGTTCTGCACGAAATCCTGGCGTGCGAGTTTCGGGTGACCCTCGAACGGCACCAAGCCGCGGCACGTGCCTTCGACCCAGTCCTCGACGGAGTTCGAGCCGTCGAGCAGCGTCAGGCCGGCGTTGAACAATGAACGGTACGCGGCGCTCAGCGCCAGCTTCGTGCGCACCGACGCGACCCCGGCGACCGACAGGTTGGGAACCGACGAGCTGTCGATGTAGTACGCGTTCCCCTGGTCGTCTGCATACGTCGAGTTGACCCACAACGTGCTGCCGCAGTTGCGGAATACGTCCTGGAATTCGTCGAGGTTGGTGGCGCGCGCCATCTGCAGCCAGGTGTCGAGCAGGTTGCGCGAATCACCGTTGGCATCGCGGTAGCTGTAGGCGCGACCCGTGGCGCCCCAGGCCGGCAGTCCGCCCTGCGTCACCAGGTCGGCCGCGAGCATCGGACCGTATTCCGAGTAGTAGAAGGACTTCTGCAGCGTGAGCGGCGTGGGGCCGCCGGTGTTGACCTGGATCTGGAAGGTCTGCTGCGTGATCGGGCGCTCCTGGCCGTCCTTGATGTAGGTGAGATTGTCGCCCGCCTTGAGGCGCAGTTCGTAGAGCGTGAAGCGCCGGCTGGTGCTGACCGTGTGCGACCAGCCCAGGTTCTCGTTGAAGCCGATCTGCGGCGTCGGCGAGCCGGTGAGGCCCGCGCCGTGGAAGTTCATGTAGCCCGGCACGGTGATCTGCATTTCGTAGAAGCGCCGCACGCCCGTATACGGGAAGTGCGGGTTCGCGAGCAGCGCTCCCTTGCCGTTCTCGCTCAGGTCGGCACCGATGCCCCAGGCATTGCTCGCGAGTCCGGTGTCGGTGTAGTCGCGGCGCTCGGCGGCCCCTGCGCGCGCGAAGGCCACGGTTTCGCTCAGCTGCCGCAGCTTCTGGGCGTTCGCCGCGACGGCGGCGACCGGAACCGGATTCGGATCCACGCCCGGCGGCACGGCGACGAACATCGCGCCGGTCGCGAAGAGATCGCCGCTCGCGAACCCGGCCACGATGCGGAAGTGCGCCAGCAGGACTTCCTCGGTGATCGGCACGACCCAGGGACCATTGCGGCACTCGGCCGGGAAGTCGGCGGGATTGGTCTCCTCGACGTACTTGTTGTAGCCGGCCACGAAGCCGCGCAGCATCGCGCGGCTCTCGGGGCTCAGCGTCGCCAGTTCCGCCGCGGCGCCGCTCTGGATGCCCTGCGCCTTGTAGCTGAAGTCGTTGATGATATGGATGTTGCCGGGGCCGGGCCCGAAGTACTTCGCGCGCTCGCTGCGCGCCTTGACGAACGCGTCCGCGAGCAGGCAGATGTTGTCCTGGGCCTGCACGTAGCCCGAGCCGAACGTCGCCGACTCGAGATTGTCCGCCTTGATGTGCGGCACGCCGCTCGCGGTGCGGCGGATGGTCGCCACCGGGCCTGTCGCCGGCGCGTTGATGTAGTCGGGCGGAGGCGGCTGGACTGGTGGCGGCGTGACGGCGGTGGCGTGACCGGCGGCGGGCTCGAGGAATTGTTGTTCGAGTCGCTGGAGCAACCGCCCAGCGCCAGCATCGCTGCCAGCGGGACGAGTGCGAGCCAACGGGAAATCAAAACCCCGCGCCAGGGCGACAGGTCGCGTCCACTCATGGAGATCCCCCAAGGATTGTTTTCGATTGGGGCAACGACCCGATGCCAGCCCCACGCCTGTTTAGCACAGGTCGCATGCCGCGTCGATTGGACGCGAGCGGTGCCGGATCCGTCAGCAGTCCGCTTTCTGCACCGGCTCGAGCCGCACGTCTGCAACGCCGCGCTGCAGCATGCCGAGTTCCGCGGCAGCCCCGCGGCTCAGGTCTGCGATGCGCGGCGGCACGTAGGGACCGCGGTCGTTGACGCGGACCAACACGCTGTCGCCGGTGTCCACGCGGGTTACGCGCACGCAGGTGCCGAACTTCATGGACCGGTGCGCCATCGTCATCGCGTCCTGGTCGAAGCGTTCGCCGTTTGCGGTCTGGCGTCCGTGGAACCCTGGACCGTACCAGCTCGCGGGACCCACCTGGTGCGGATCCTCGACTGAAGATGCGCCCTTGCCGGACAGCGGGCGGCCATCAAAATGAAATCCTGCCGCCGTACCGATGACCAGCAGCGAACCGAGCAGCAGAAGCGCGCGCGTCATGCGTGCACCGTAGACGCCGTCGGCCGGCGCAGCACGAACCCGTCATCGCACGTTGCTTCGAGGGTCCACATC
Organism: uncultured Gammaproteobacteria bacterium; assembly: GCA_963777725.1. Classification (GTDB taxonomy): domain Bacteria; phylum Pseudomonadota; class Gammaproteobacteria; order Steroidobacterales; family Steroidobacteraceae; genus RPQJ01. The sequence continues at coordinate 105,763 of CAVZRR010000008.1, read as the reverse complement.
ACGATGTCCGGTGCGTTGCGGCCCGCGCGGCGCGGGTCCAGCGCGTTTGGATCTCGCTTCAGCAGCAGCACGTAGACCTCTCGCCCGACGTGCCTCGCGAGCAGCAGCGCGGTCTCCGGCGAATCCGCAACGGTCGGATCGAGGCGACAGATCAGCGAACCGTCGACGTCGGCCTCGATGCGTTCGCGCCAGACAGTCACCACCGGCGTGCCCTGGCCAGTCGGGTAGATCGGCCGCACCGGGCTCAGCGGGTCGGCGCGGACGCCGAACGACTCGAGCGCCTGGTGCAGCGTGACGTTCCGCGTGCAGTCGAAGATCGCCCGGATCACGGCTGGCAGATCGAGCCTGCCCGGATCGAACTGGGGACCACCGTTGGTGTCAGGTTCGGGGGAACTGTTTATCCGCGCTTCGGTGGGGCTCATGGCACTCCTGACGGGATGGCGTGCGTTGGACGGCCACGCGGCCGCCATCGGATGATGCATTGCAGCAATATTCTATATACATGATGTATAGCTTGTCCACTATTTGTTGACATATTCGCTGTGTCTATTAGTATCCGCGGGTGCCCACCCCCATCCAGCCTCGCTCCCGACGCGGCGCCAAGACGCCGCGCGGCCAGAAAACACGTGCCTCGATCCTCGCGGCCGCCCGTGAGATGTGCAGTTCCCGTTGGCTCGACGAGCTTTCGCTGGCCGAACTCGCCCGAGCCGCCGGCACGACGCGCGCGAGCGTGTTGTTCCAGTTTCCGGAAGGCTGGCCGGACATCGCGGCGCAATTGCTGGCCGAGGAGCTCGACAGCGCGAGCCGGGCGGCCGCCGCCCTCGCGGCCGAGCGCATGAATGCCGAGGAGCGGCTGCGCAAGCTGCTGCAGTACGGTCTGCAGCGCGGCGAGGAACTCGGCGCCCTGCTCCCCAACCTGCGCGCGTTCAAGTATTTCTGGGGCGACGTGATCGACGCCGTCGTGGCGCCTCAGCAATCGGCGATCTTCGAGCAACTGGCGCTCACGATTCGCGCGGCCGCTCCGGGCCGCCAGTCGCCGGCCGATCTGCGCAACGCCGCCGAGGCGCTCTACACGTACGCGCTCGAACTGGCCTGCGCGCCGGCGTTCCGCCGGCTCAGCCTCGAGGATCGCGCCGCCAAGCTCGATTCCGCGATGACGGTGGCGCTCAGGGGGCTCAGCGGGAAGTAGGTCCCGCCGGGCCGCTATTGCATCGAGTGCAGCCCGATCATGTTGCCTTCCGTGTCATAAGCGAGCGCGATGAAGCCATACTGGCCAATCGACATTTTCTCGCGCTCGAGCCTGCCGCCCGCCGGCACGACACGCGACGCCTCGACGGCGCAGTCCTCGCAGCCGAAGTAGACGAGCGTGCTGTTGCCACCGGAGGGAACGCCCGCCGCACGGACCAGCGAACCGGACGTGCCGCCCTGGTCCATGGCCATCGGGAACGCCCACATCTCGAGGTCAGGTCCCTCGAGCTTCTCGAGCTTCACTCCGAGGACCGTCTCGTAGAAACTCCTCGCCCGAGACATGTCCTGCACGTAGATCTCGAACCATCTGACCGGATTGTTCGCCATGGCGCACCTCCAGTTTGGTTGCGGGAAATCTCAGGGCCGTCCGGCCCCGCCAGTCTCGACTTCGGCGCAGAGGATATGCCCCTGACGCGACTTCGAGACGATGTCCGCGACCGACGACGGCGCGGTCATCATGTACAGCGTCCGGCGCTGCAGGCCGCCGAGCATGCAGGCGAAGCACGGCTGGTCGGTCTGCACGGTTGCAAGGATCTCTCCGCCGGGCGCCACGAGCACGCACTCGGGCGCAATCGCATTTGCAATCCACACGTGGCCGTTGGCATCGAGGCAGATGCCATCGGGCGCGCGCATGCCGAGCCGGGCCCAGACGCGGCGATTCGACAGCGTGCCGTCCGGGGCGATATCGAACGCGCTGAGCCGCATCGCGAGCGTTTCGGCGATGATCATCGTGCGTCCGTCCGGCGTGATCACGCAGCCGTTCGGGAAATGCAGGCCCTCCGCCGCCACGTGGACGCTGCCATCCGGGTCGACGCGCGCGAGCTTCGCGGTCGGGTGATCCGCAATCACGCTTTCGACCCCGCGCGACTTCAGCGCCTCGTCCAGGTTGAAGCCAAAATTGCCGACATACGCGCGCCCGTGCGCGTCCACGACCATGTCGTTGGCGTGATACGTCGCGACACCAGACAGGTCTGCGTGCACGTTGACGCCGTCGGCATCGACACGCAGCAGGTGCCGGCGGTGCATCGCGACGACCAGCAGCTCGCCGTCCGGCAGCCAACCCAGTCCGGACGGCTGGTCGTCGATGATCCGCTCGGTGCGGATCGCGCCGGTCTCGTCGATCGACTTCACCGCGTGGTCATAGAAGTCGCTGAACCACAGTCGCCCCGCGTGCCAGCGCGGCCCTTCGCCGAAATAGAGCCCATCGGCGAGTCGCGTGGCGGTCAGCATGGTCGGGGCCTCGCAGGCAGTCGCGGAGCGGATGCTGCGGATTTCACCACGATTTCGGGTGAAATGCGTGGCGACGTTCGGGGCATACTGCTCGCCGACGAAGGACGACAGCATTGAAGAAAATCACGATCGGAACCTGGCTCGTCTTCGCGTGGGTGCTGCCGGCCGCGATCGCCGGCACGCTGGGCTGGCGCGGCGTCTGGGGCAGCCAGAGCGCCTTCACCGATTACCTGGTGCCGATACCCGTGGCCGGCGGGTTCCTGCACTTGCTGTCGCTCGGTGGCATCGTCGGGCTGCTCGTCCTGTCGCGCGGCTTTCCCGATGCGTTGCGCCAGCTCGTGCCCGCGGTGCTGGTCGGGCTCGCGCTGGCCGGGGCGGTCATGCTCGCGGACGTTGGCTCGCTGTACCTGCAGGTGACGACTGACCTGTCGCGGGATACCTCCGGGTCGCGCACTTCGCAGAACCCGCTCGGGCTCTTCCTGGTCACCGACAGCCTGCTGGCCCTGCTGTGGGTCCTGCCGCAGCGCGAATTCCGGCCACGCGGCCCGACCGGCGCGGCCCTGAGCCTGGTCGTACTTGCAATCCCGCCATTGCTCGCCGGCCGCTCGATGCTCGCATTGGACTCGCGGGTCGAAGCGGAATTCCTGACGTCGAGCAGCATTCCCGTCGCCACCCGCGGCGACGACGCGATCCTGATCTACTCGCGGCGGCCGCCGTCCGATCCGGGATTCCGCGCCGCCGCGGAAGCCGAGGCCCGCAAGTTCGATCCCCTCGACAGCTTCGCCAGCGACCAGGCGCTCTACTTCACGAACAGCCTCGAAGCCGCCGAGTCACGGCGCACCGATGCCGTGTTCGCAACCTACTGCATGTACGAGGACGGCACGCCGCCCTTGTGGCTGGATGGACTCGGTGACTGCTTCGGGCCGCACGACAGCTTCGACGACCTGCGCCAGGCGGCCAACGATCGACTGCTGGCGGCCTCCATGCCGAGGGAAGAAGCCGCCGAGGCGGCGCGCGCAGAAGCCTGCCGCCTAACGCGCCGGCCGCCACCGCGCGAGCGCTACATGGAAGTTGCGGTGCTGCGCTCCTGCCCTGATCGATAGGACCGGCGGGCGCCTCAGAACGAGCGCAGGAACGCGTCGAGGTCCGTCGACCACAGCGACGGATCGTTGACGATGAAGTGACCGTTCAGGGAGGGCGCGCGCGTGTAGATGCGGAAGCTGCCCTGGCCGCCCGCGGCGACGAACGCGTCGAAGTTCGCGCGACTGTGGGAGAGGCTGTAGAAGGTATCGTTGTCGCCGTAGAGCCAGGCCGTCGCGCCACGGAACGCGCCGCCCCGCACGAAGGTCTGGCGATTGACGGTGATGGCGTCCTGGCAACCCTCGCCGAGCCAGCCGCCGACGAAATTGACCGCGCCGTCGAACAGGTCCGGGCGCCGGGCGGCGTGCACGACTGCGAGGATGCCGCCCCGCGAGGTCCCGGCGCTCAGCATGCGCGACGAGTCGACGTCGGCACGACCCGCCAGGTAGACGGCCGCCGCGTCGGCGTCGAGCAGTGCGCGCTCGAATCCCGCCAGTGCCGGCGTGGCGAGGCAGGAGTAGCGCGCTCGATCCGGCGTGAAACCCTCGTCGTAGAGCCCGTCGGAGCCGCCCCGGCCGCGCCGCTGCGGGAAAGCGACCAACCAGCCGCGGTCGGCAAAGAACCGTGCCACCGCTTCGTTCGTGTAAGTGACGCGGAACTGGGACGGGTCGTCACCGTTGCCGGTCGATCCGTGGTTGAACATCACCGCCGGGAACGGCCCGACTCCAGGCGGTGTGTAGATGACGACTTCCAGCGTGACGGGCTGGCCGGATTCGATGAACGGCGTCGGTGCCCGCGCGGTCGAGCGCACGGCGAACGCGCGGCACGAGTTGCCGTCCCAGGCACTCGCCGAGATGCAGGTGCCAGCCAGCGACTTGGTGTCGAGCGGCGTGGTCCCGTCGAAGAGCGTGACCGTCTGGCTCGTGGCGCCAACGGGCGTCGTGCTGCTGCCGGTGGCCGTCGTGGCGAGCGTCGCACTGCCGAGCAGCACGCGCGGCGACGTCGCGTTGACCGTCGTCCAGCTGATCGAACCGGGACACGACGCAGCGCCCTCCGCGATCGTGCAACTGCTGACCGTCAGTGTGCCGCTGGGTCGGGGCGCGCTGGAGTTCGATTCGCCACCTCCGCCGCAAGCGACCAGCAGTGCCACTGCGCCGATCAGCCCGAGGCAACGACCCAGCCTCGGAAATCGCCGGCCACGGTGTCCGGATTCGCCAGATTTCGCTTCCCGCGCCATGCCCGACTCGCCCCGGTTGCACTGCTGCCAATGGCCGCAGCATACCGCGCAGTGTGGCTTCGATCACAGATTGAATCAGATTTGCGCGCGGTGCTTGTCTCCGGCCGGCGCATCGCGGAGATTTGAGCACGCGCCCGCCCACTCGCTTGGCCGGAGGGACACAGACCAGTGGCATTCGTCATCATCTCCGCGGGTCCCGTGACGAACCCGACGATGCGCACGATCGGTGCGGGTCGGCTTGCGCTCGTCTCCGGCGCGGTGTTGTTGCTGCTGGCACTCGGTTGCATCGGGATTGGCTACGGCATCGCCAGGATCGATGCGCCTGCGCATTCGATCGCGGCAGGCAACAACGAACCGCAAAGTCCCGACCATGCCGGCGGACAAGTGCTCGCGCGGCATCTCGGCTCGCTGGCGGGTCGCCTGTCGCGGCTCGAAGGCGAGACGGCGGCGCTCGGCAAGCGCATCGGCCTCGACGTGCCGGCCGCCGTTGCGCCGCAGTCCGACGCGACGAAGCCGGCCGGTGGGCCGTTCGTGCCGGTCGCCGGTCTCGCCGCGCTTCCAGTCGCACTCGGCCCGTCCGTCGGCGTCGACGGCACGGACCTCCTCCGGCTCGAGGCACAGATCGAACGCGTGGAATCGGCGCTCGATCTGCTGGCGGACGCCGCGGCCGAGCAGGAGGTCGAGAACATGGCGTACCCGTACCGCCTCCCCGTCGCCGGGCAGGGTGTGCGCGTGACGTCAAAGTACGGCGTGCGGCACGACCCTTTCACCGGCCGGCTGGCGCGGCACACCGGCCTCGACATTCCGGCCCCTCACGGCACGCCGATCCTCGCGAGCGGCGGCGGCCGGGTCGTCTCCGCCGGCTACAAAGGCGCGTATGGCCGCGCCGTCGTCATCGACCACGGCGACGGCCTCTCGACGCTCTACGGCCACGCTTCGAAGCTGCTCGTGCGGGCAGGCGACGTCGTGATGCCGAACCAGCAGATCGCTCTCGTCGGGTCCACGGGTCGATCGACCGGGCCGCACCTCCATTTCGAGGTGATCCGCCGCGGCGTGCGCGTCGAGCCGCGCCAGTATCTTTCGCACGTGCTGGGCCGGGGAGCCGAGCGTTGAAGGCGGGAATCGACGCGGATACGTGGCACCTGACCACGTCCCGGCTGGAGATCATCTCGGATCGAAGGGCACGGATCGCGCTCAGGACCGTGCTCGTCACGGTGCTCGTCGCACTCGCCGTGCTGGCCGGGCTGGGCCTGTACGCGGACGCTGCGGGTCCTGCAGCGCGGGTGACGGCGCTCCAGCAGCAGAATGCGTCGCTGAACGCGGAAGTCGCCCGGCTCCGCGCCGAACTCGAGCTCGAGCGCGCGACGCGTGCCGCGCTCGAGCAGCAAGTCATGGAGCTCAACTCGCAGGCGAGCGAGCTCGCGAGCCAGCTGAATTTCTTCAATGCGCAGAGCGGCCGCAACCGTGCCGGACGCTCGCGCGAGTGACGACGGAGGACGACCGCGCATGTTCCGCAGGAAACAGCATCCCTCGATCGAGGTCAGCAAGCTCTCGAGCCTGATCGCGCCCGGCGTCGAGATCGTCGGCGACGTGATCATCAGCGACGGATTGCGCGTGGACGGGCACGTCGAGGGCGACGTGCTCTGCAAGCCCGGCATGCGCGGGCTGCTGGTCTTGAGCGAGAAAGCCAGCATCAGCGGCGCGGTCAAGGTGCACGACGCGGTCGTGAACGGCACGATCCGCGGCGACCTGGAGGTCGAGCACTTTCTCGAACTGCAGCCCAATGCGCGCGTCACCGGCAACATCAGCTACCGACAGCTGAAAATGGATTGCGGCGCCACCGTCGAAGGGCGGCTCGAGCGCCTCGCCGACGAGCCCGCCGAGCGATCGGCCGACAACGTCGTCTCGCTGCCGGTGCCTCAAACCGCCACCTGAGGTGCCGGTGGTCGGCTCCGATCGGTCAGCGGCGCAGCCGGGCGCGAGTGCGCTTCATGTGGGTCGCGTGCGTGCCCTCACGGGCGACGTCCGATGCGCCTTCCGCGGCTTCCAGCCGCTGGTAAGTCCCGTCGGGCTGCATCTGCCAGGCGTTGCGCCGGTCCTCGAGCTGAACCGAGAGGTCTTCCCACAAACGCTCGCGCAGGTGGCGCACCCGGATCGGGGTCACGGCCTCGACGCGACGCGACAGGTTGCGATCCATCCAGTCGGCGGATCCGATGAAGAACTCGCCGTCGAGCGGGTTCTCCGCACCGTTCGCGAAGTGAAACACCCGGCCGTGCTCGAGGAATCGCCCGACGATCGAGCGCACCCGCAGGTTCTCGGTCCAGCCCGGAACCCCGGGCTTGAGGCAACAGAACCCGCGCACGATCAGGTCGATCGGCACGCCCGCCTGTGAAGCGCGCGACAGAGCTTCACAGACGGGCAGATCCTCGACCTGGTTCATCTTCGCGACGATGCGCGCGGGGCGGCCGGCCGCCTGGTGTTCGATCTCGCGCTCGATCAACTCGATGAACCGCTCGCGCATGTTGAGCGGTGCGACCAGCAGTCGATTGAACTGCGGACCGCGTGAATAACCCGTCAGGTGGTGGAACAGGTTCACGACGTCGCGCGTGATCGCCGGATCGCAGGTGAGCAATCCGAAGTCGGTGTACATCCGCGCCGTCTTGACGTGGTAATTGCCGGTGCCGATGTGCGCATAGGCCCGCAATCCGTCCCCCTCGCGCCGCACGACGAGTGCCAGCTTGGTGTGCGTCTTGAGCCCACGCACTCCGTAGATCACGTGGTCGCCCGCCTTCTGCAGCTCGTTGGCCCAGTGCAGGTTGCGCTCCTCGTCGAAGCGCGCCTTGAGCTCGACCAGGCACGCCACCTGCTTGCCGTTCTCCGCCGCCTTGATCAACGAGCGCACGAACGGCGTGTCGTCGCCCAGCCGATACACCGTCATCTTGATCGTCGTGACGCTCGGGTCGTTGGCGGCATCGCGGATGAAGCGCTCGACGGTCGCGTCGAAGCTCTCGTACGGGTGATGGACCAGCACGTCGCCCGCGCGAATCACGGCGAACAGGTCCGCTTCGTCGTCGAGGCCCAGCGGCACCATCGGTGCCCACGGCGGGTCGCGCAAGGCCGGGATCGGCAGCGACGCGATCTCGAACAGCGTCGTATAGTCGAGCGGCCCGGCGAGCGCGTAGACGTCGCTGTCACGCAGCTCGAACTGCTCCATGAGCCCGTCGATGATCTCGCGACGCGGCGACTCGTCGGACTCGAGGCGGACGACCGGCTGGAAGCGCCGCTGCCGCACCTGCTCCTCGACGAGCTCCTTGATGCTGTTGTCGGTGTCTTCCTCGATCGCGATGTCGGCGTTGCGCGAGACACGAAACAACGTCGTGGCCTCGATCGAGACGCCGGGGAAGAGCTTGTGCGCGTTGTGGAGCACGATGTCCCTGAGCGACACGAAACAACGCTGCTCGGCCGGCACCCCGGAGCGCAGCGGCACCCAGTGCTGGATCGTGGGCGGCACCTTGACCCGCACGTGCACCGGCTCGGCGGCCGCAGGGTCGCGCAGCACGAAGCCCCACGACGTGGACAGGTTGGACATGAACGGGAACGGGTTCGACGGATCGAGGCTGAGCGGCGTCAACGCCGGCGACACGTGGCTGTCGAAATATTCGCAGGCTTCGGCCTGCTGCGCCTCGCTCAGCTCGGACCATGCGGCGAGCCGGACGCCCTGTGCGGCCAGCGCCGGACGCAGCCCCGCAAAGCACTCGGCCTGCTCGACCAGCATCGGGAACAGCGCCTCGCGCAGCCGGGTCATGTGTGCGTGGAACTGGTCGATCGTGACCGGGTTGCCGCTGGCATAAGCACGCGTGCGCATGGCGCCGACGCGCTTCATGAAGAACTCGTCGAGGTTCGACGTGAAGATCGCCAGGAACTTGAGGCGCTCGAGCAGCGGCGTGCGCTCGTCGAGGGCCTGGCACAGGACGCGGCGATTGAACTCGAGCCAGCTCAAGTCGCGATCGAACCAGGCTTCGCGCAGCAGTTCCTGGCGCCTGGATCGTTGTTCCTTCTTCACGCGATGCTCCGTTTCGGGACCGACCTCTTAGAATGCCGGACGCACGTTACAGTTCCGCTGGGGCCATCCACCATGCGCATCATAGCGGTCTCCAACATCAAGGGCGGGGTCGGCAAGACGACCACTGCGGTCAACCTGGCCTACCTGGCGGCCGCCTCCGGGCAATCCACGGTGCTCTGGGATCTCGACCCGCAGGGAGCCGCCACCTACGTGCTGCGCGGTGAACCTCGGGAACAGGCCTCCGCCCGGCAGCTGGTGCGCGGCAAACTGGAGGTCTCGGGACTGGTCGCAAACACTGCTTATGTCAACCTGGGTCTGGTTCCGGCCGATTTCTCCGACCGCAATCTCGACCTGCACATCAGCGAGCGCAAGCACCGGACCGAGCGGCTGCTGCGCATGACGCGCTCGCTGCGTGATGCCTGCGACCTGCTGTTCCTGGACTGTCCGCCGGGCATCTCGCTGCTGTCGGAGAACGTGCTGCGCGCGGCCGACGCCGTCGTCGTGCCGATGCTGCCGGCACCGTTGTCGCTGCGCATGCTCGAGCAGCTGCTGGCGTTCGTCGCTGCCGAAGGCTGGGCCGACCTGCGCATCCTGCCGTTCTTCTCGATGGTCGACCGGCGCCGGTCGCTGCACGCCGAGATCATTGCCGAGGCGCGATCCCGGCTGCCGGGCATCCTCGCGACCGAGATGCCCGACTGGAGCGAGATCGAACGGATGACGGTGCGGCGGGCTCCGCTGCCGGCGATCGCACCGAACAGTCCCGCCGCAAGCGTTTATGCCGCTCTTTGGAGAGAAGTCGAGGAGAATTCATGTCGAACACCGCCTTGATGGCCTGGCGACGCCTGTCGCCGCAACCCGGCGGCCGCTGGCTTTTTTCGCGCATCGTCTGCCTGAAGGCGCCCTACTTCGGCAGCATCCGCCCGACGTTTGTCGACCTGCAGCCGGGTCGCTGCGAAGTGCGCATCCGCAACCGCCGTTCGGTCCGCAATCACCTTGGCACGGTCAACGCGATCGCGATGTGCTGCATGGCGGAGCTCGCGGCCGGCACGATGATCGATGCGACCTTGCCGCCGACGCACCGCTGGATCCCGCGTGGCATGACGGTGGAGTACCTGAAGAAAGCGGCAACGGACCTGCGCGCAGTCGCCGAGTTCGAATCGGAACTCCGGTTCGGCGAAACCGCAGCCGAGATCCCCGTCATCGTGCACGTGATGAATGCTCAGGACGAGGTTGTCTTCCGAGCAAAGATCCGCATGTGGGTGTCGCCGCGCAAGGCGTCGGCCTGAGGAACAAGCGGCATGCGTACCGAGGACCGCTACCCACTGGTGCTGCTCGTCCTGTTCTGCGTCATTTTCGCGGCGCTCGCGATCGCGCCAGCCTATCGGCAGGACTGGCTGCTCGAGAATGTGCTCGTGCTCGTCGCCGTGCCATCGCTGGTGCTGACCTACCGCCGCCTGCGCTTCTCGAACTTTGCCTACACGTGCCTGTTCATCTTCTTCGTACTGCACGAGATCGGCGCGCACTACACCTACAGCGAGGTGCCGTGGCGGGAATGGCTGGCGACCATGACGGGCGGATACTCCGGGACCGGCGCCATAGCGGTCCGCAACCATTTCGACCGGCTGGTGCACTTCAGCTATGGAATGCTGGTCATGCCGGCAGCTTGGGAACTACTGCAGGCCCGCGCCACACCTCGCGGGATCTGGCGCTACCTGTTGCCCTTGCTTTTCCTGGTCTCTCACTCGGTCATCTACGAGCTCATCGAGTGGGGCGCCGCGATCGTCTTCGGCGGTGACCTCGGTGCGGCCTACCTCGGCACGCAAGGCGACGAGTGGGACGCACAGAAGGACATGGCCTTCGCGGCGCTGGGCGCAGTGACGGGGCTGCTGCTGGTCGTCGCCCGGTCGCGCCTGCGTTCCTAAAGATACCGCTCGATGGCGGCGTGCACGTTGACCCGCGCGCGCAGCTTCGCGCAGATCAGGAACGTGCCGATCAACTTGCGGTGCAGGAAGATCGTCTCCGGTGGCGGCGAGCGCAGGCCTTTGCCGAACGCCACCGCGAGACCGAGATCGCGCGCGCGCACCATGAGCCCGGACTCCGCAAAATCATAGAGTCCGCGGTGCGCAAGCGGCTCGCAGGCCAGGCGGACGATGTCCACCGAGTTGCGAGTCATCTCCGCCGGATCGTCCGGATGCGCGTAGCCGATCTCGAAGACGGCCTCGCGCAGCGCCGCGTCGTCGCCGGACAGCACGGCCCTGCACGCCTTGCGGTACCCCTCGACCAGCGTCGCCGGGTACTCGCCGACGGACCCCAGGTCCAGCAGCACCAGCTGGTGCGTCGCCGGGACGTACAGGTAATTCGCGATGTTCGGATCGGTCTGCATGAAGCGGAACTCGAACAGCTCGCGGAACATCAAGTCGTAGAGAGTGCGGCCCGCCGCGTTACGACGCGCCTGCGGCACCGCCTCGCTGGCCAGCGCTTCGAGCGGCTCGCCGTCGATCCAGTCCATCGCCAGCACGTGCCGCGTGGTCAACGTGCGGTCCACGCGCGGCACGATCACGTCGGGCATGTCCGCCACCAGGCGGCGATAGCGCTCGAGGTTGCGCGCCTCGCTCTCGTAGTCGGTCTCGAGCTTGAGCTGGCGCTTGGCCTCGGCCGCGAGCGATCGCACGTCGAGCTGGATCGGGATGAAATCGAGGCGCCGCAGCAGGCCGGCGAGGTTCTCGACGTCGCTGTCGACGCTGCGCGCGACCCCGGGATACTGGATCTTCAACGCCAGCTCGCGGCCGCCGTGCTTGCGCGCGCGGTGCAACTGGCCGATCGAGGCCGCCGCCACGGGCTCGAAGTCGAATCGCGCGAACTTCTGCTGCCAGCCCTTGCCGTACTCGCGGCCGAGCACGCGGCGCAGCTGGCTGTCCGGCATCGAGTAGCCCTGCGAGCGCAGCACGCCGAGGGCGTTGCGGAACGCCTCGGGCACCATCTCGTCGCCCGAGAGCGACAGCAGCTGGCCCACCTTCATCGCCGGGCCGCGCAGCGTGGCGAGGCGGCGAGCCAGCATTTCGGCGTTGCCGGGCGTCAGCACGGCCGCCGCGAGGTCGACCGGCTTGCCAGCGCCCCACTGCCGGGCCGTGCCGATCGCGGTCGACAGCGCCAGCTCGCCGCTCAGAAGTCCGAAACGCAACATGCGGCCGACCCGGGTCGCGGGGACGGCGCTCTGCTTGCGCTTGGATTCGGTGGACATGCTGGTGACGGGACCGGGTGTGGCAGTAATAGCACTAAGTCGCACCGCAGATACGATTGGATGCGTCCGCGCCGAGCCATCGCCGGCCCCGCCCGCGACAGAGGGGCTTGTTCGCAAGGTCCATCGCCCCTATCTTGCGCACCCGACCGGGCATCCGACGCCGCTCCGGCGCCGAAACAGTCGATCGAAATGGACTCCCTGACGCAAATCGCGCTCGGCGCAGCCGTGGGCACCGCGGTACTCGGCCGCAAGGTCGGCCCGCGCGCGGCGCTGTGGGGCGCGGTCTGCGGCACGCTGCCGGACCTCGACGTGCTGCTGCCCTACGGCGACCCGGTCCGCGATTTCACGTTTCACCGCGCCGAGAGCCACTCGCTGTTCTGGTTGACGGTGGCCTCGCCGGCACTGGCACTGCTGATCCACCGACTGCACCGCCGAGCCGGCGCGAGCTATCGCGAGTGGCTGGCTCTCGTCTGGCTGGCGCTCGTCACGCACCCGCTGCTCGACGCGATGACGGTCTACGGCACGCAAGTGCTGCTGCCCTTCTCCGACTACCCGGTGGGCGTCGGCAGCGTGTTCATCATCGATCCGCTTTACACGATCCCGCTGATCGCGGGCATCGCGGGTTGGCTGTGGCTGCGCAATCGCGATCCGGTCCGCGCGCAGCGCTGGAACGCGGCCGGGCTCGCGCTAAGTACTCTGTACCTTGGTTGGACGGTCGCGGCCCAGTCGCACGTCGAAGGCATCGTGAATCGCACGCTCGCCGCTTCGGATCTCGCCGAGGGACGGGTGCTCGTGACGCCGTCGCCGTTCAACAGCCTGCTCTGGCGCGTCGTGGTCATGGACGACGGTGCGTATCACGAGGGCTATTACTCGCTGTTCGACGAGCAGCCGACCGTGCGCCTGACGCGCCACGCGAGCGAATCGCGACTGCTGGACGACGTGCAGGACGAATGGGCCGTGCAGCGCCTCGCCTGGTTCTCGAAGGGCTTCTACGGGGTGCAGCAGGCGTCGCCCGAGGCGCGCGTCGCGAACGGATCCGCGAGCACGCTGGGGCAGATGCTCGGACTGGTCGACACGGCTGCCGCCGACACCGTGCCTCAGGACGGCGTCACGCCGATCGTGATGTCGGACCTGCGGATGGGCCAGACGCCGTGGTTCGTGTTTGCATTCGTCGTGGCCGAGCGCGACGACGATGGCGTGACCGCGGTGCCGACCCAGCAGGTGCCGACTCAGCGCCCTCCCGCGGCCGTGCTGCCGAAGCTCTGGCAGCGCATCTGGGACGAGGACGCCTCAATTGCAGCCGCCGAGCGAATCCACCCAGCTGGTTAGCAGCGCCACTCCGGCCGTGTCGGCGAGCGTACTCGCGAGCGGCGGCATGCCAAGGGCGTCACGCCGATTCGCGCGCGACACCAGCACGGATCGGGCGGCATCGCCCGGCGCGATGATGCGCGCACCGGCAATCCCGAGGTCACCGGCCTGGGGCGTACGATCGCAGGCGTTGGTGCTGCCGATCGGCGTCGTATAACGAAGGTCGAGATCGGTCGGCGTGCCGCCGTTCGGCCGGTGGCACTGAGCGCAGTTCGTGTGCAGATAGGCCCGCGCGCGTTCGTCCAGGGAACCCGCCGTGCCGTACGGATCCGGCATCGATGGCAGCGCCGACGGCGCGGTCGTGACGGCGGGGCTGAACATCCCGATGGCATTGAGCGTGACGACCTGGTTCGCGCGTGCGGCCGGTCTGCGGGTACGTGAACGCACCGTTCAATTGCGCCAGCTCCAGCCCGAGGCTGCGCCCGGCCGCTTCGGTGTGACAGGCGAGACATTGCGCCTCGCTCGGGTAGACCCACGACTGGCCCGCGACGGACGCCGTCTTGCCGCCGATCACGCGGGTCGCGTCCGTGCCCTGCGCGTTCCACTCGTACGTGTAGCCGGCCCACTCTCCGTCCGTGTGCCGCATGAACAGCCGCGTTTCCACGCGTCGCGTGCCGAGGCGGAAATTCTTCACCAGCACCGTGCCGACCGGAAACTCAAGGTCGCCATCGGCTCCTGCGCGAATCGTGGCGCCGTTGGGCAGCGCCAGGAACCGCTCCTTGTCGGCACCGTCCGACCAGAACGGTGCCTTCGGCGCGTAGGAAACCAGCCCGGCCGCCGGTCGCGTTGCGTCACCCGCGAGTACGCAGCCCGTCGCCGACAACTGGGTTGCGATCGAGCCCCCGCCCGTCGAAACCGCGACGAGACGGTGCAGCGTACCGCCGTAATGGGCCACGTAGAGCTCACCGTCGAGGCCCTGGCCGAACGAAGCGATCGATAGGCCGCTGTCGACACCGGCACTGACGGTCAGCGTCGGCGCGGTGTCGCGAGCAATGTGCCAGAGACGGCCGGTGACGAAATCCCCGAATACGTACCGGCCCGCGAGCGCCGGGATGGCCGCACCGCGATACACAAAGCCGCCGGTGACCGACTGGCCCGCACTGCGCCCGTACTGAGCGACCGGCGGCAAGCTGCTCGCCGCGTTAGGGCCGCAGTTCGCGTTGAAGTTGTTCGTGCCCTCGAAGCAGCGCCAGCCGTAGTTGCCGCCGAGCGTGACGCGGTTGACCTCCTCGAGCGTACCTTGACCGACATCCGCGACCCAGAGATCGCCGTTGTCCGCGTCGAAACTCCAGCGCCACGGATTGCGGAATCCGTAGGCATGGATTTCCGGACAGGCTTGCGCGCCTGCACCCAGGTTGCAGAGTTCATTGCCTGCGTGCGGATTGTCGGCAGGAATTCGGTAGGGAATCGCGCCGGTCGACCCGTCGACGTCGATGCGCAGCATCTTGCCGAGCGGGTCTGCAGGTTCTGGCCATTGCCGAACGCGCCCCACGGATCGCCGCCACTGCCACCGTCGCCGAAACCGACGTAGAGAAAGCCATCCGGACCGAACGCGATGTGGCCACCGTTGTGATTCGTCGCGGGCTGGGGAACGGAGAGCAGGACAAGCTCGCTCGCGGGATCGAGCGTCGTACCACCATCACGAGTGCGGAACTCGGAGACGCGCGAGACCAGGTCGCCTGTCGCATTCGTATACGAGAGAAAGGCGCGCGGGTCCGTCGGGAAATCCGGATGGAACGCCAGCCCAAGCAAGCCCTGCTCGCCGCCCGAACGCACGCGCGCGGTGATGTCGACGAAGACGGTGGACGATGCGACACCGGGCTGGTTGGCGAAGGTTCGAACCACGCCACCCTGTTCGACGACGAACCAGCGCGCCGCATCGTTCGGAGCCTGCAGCAGCAGCACGGGGTTGGAGAACGACGGTAAGCTTGCGAAAGCACGTTCCGTGCCGAGCGTCGCCGATTGCGTCGGACGATCACCGGCGACGCAGGTCGTGTTGTCCGGTCGCGCGTCGAGGCCGCTGCTCGGTGGCGGCGGTGGCGCTGGCGGCGGGACTGGCGTCGAGCCCGGCGAGCCGGAGCCGCCACCACCGCAGGACGCGAGCCAGAGCGCGGCCAGCGCAGCGCACGGGGCGCCCAGGCGTGCCACCGGGATCCTGCGAGTCATGGCCCCGAGCGTAGCACCCTGCGCCACACCAGCAGCTGGTTGTTGGCCGGCATCGTGACGTCGCGCAGGAATTCCAGTCCGGCTCGGGCCGCCAGCCGATCGACGTCCTCGAAGTCGCGGATACCGCTGGCCGCATCGCGCTCGCGCAGCATGTGGTCGAAGTCGGCGTTGCTTTGCGTCGTGAACGTCCCGCGGTAGCGGAACGGACCGTATACGGCGAGCGTTCCGCCGCCCGAAAGCAGGCGCCCCACGCCGCGAATGAACGCCTCGACCTCGGGCCAGCCCATGATGTGCAGCGTGTTGGCGCTGAAGACCGCGTCGGCGTCTAACGGCGGCCACTCAGGCTGCAGCACGTCCAGTTCGAGCGGCGGGCGCAGGTTCGACGTGCCTTCCGCTGCAATGCGCGCGGCCAGTCCCGGCAGGTACTCGTTGCGATCCGTCGGTTGCCAACTGAGATGCGGCAGGTGTCGAGCGAAGTGCACTGCGTGCTGGCCCGTACCGGCGCCGATCTCGACGACGCGCGATCGGTCGGCGAACACCTCACGCAGCACTTCGAGGATCGGTGCCTTGTTGCGCTCGCACGCCTCTGAAAATGGCAGCCGTGCCTGCAACGTCAAAGCATCCGCGTGAGCATTGCCGAAGGCTAGCACGCCACGACCGTTGCGCTGCGAATGCGTTAAGCTCCGAGTCCCCACTTCGATTTCTTGCCGGTGTTGCGGATGATCAAGATCCCCCGGGCGACGGCCCTGCTCGCCTGTGTCGTCGTTCTCGCAGCGTGCCAGCACGCGCCGACTCAACCTGTCGACCACGTGCCCGCCGCAGGCGTCGCCGCGGCCAGCCCGCTCGCCGTCGAAGCGGGCGTCGCCATCCTGAAGGCCGGCGGCAGCGCCGTGGACGCTGCGGTCGCCGTGCAGGCCGCACTCGGCCTCGTCGAGCCGCAGAGCTCGGGGCTCGGCGGCGGCGCGTTCCTGCTGCATTACGACGCAGCGACCGGCAAGGTGACGGCCTACGATGGGCGCGAGACGGCTCCCGCCGGCGCGACTCCGGACATGTTCCTCGATGACGACGGCAATCCGTTGCCTTATGCCGACGCGGTCACCAGTGGCCGCTCGACCGGCGCACCCGGCGTGATGGCAATGCTTGGTCTCGCTCACGAACGCCACGGCGTGCTGCCGTGGTCATCGCTATTCGAGACGGCGACGGAAGCCGCGGACGCAGGCTTCGTCGTCCCGAAACGGCTGGCGCGGTTCGCGAACAGCCAGTTCCGGCAGGCCACGTTGGCTGACGCGCGCGCGTTGTTCGGCAAACCGGACGGGACGACCGTCCAAGCCGGCGAGACGCTGCGCAATCCCGAGTACGCTGCAACGTTGCGCACGCTGTCGGCGCGCGGTCCGCGCGCGCTGCTCGAACCGCCGATCGACGGCGAGATCGTCGCTCGCACGAGCGCTGAACCACGGCCGGGCACGCTGACGGTCGCCGATCTCGCAGCGTATCGACCTCTCGACCAAGGACGCCCTGTGCCGCCCGTATCGGATCTACGTGGTCTGCGTGCCGCCTCCGCCTTCGAGCGGCGTGTCGCTGCTGCAGCTGCTCGCAATCCTCGAGCGCACCGACATCGCTGAGCGTGGCCCGGCGGATCCGCAGGCGTGGTTCCTGTTCGCCGAGGCGAGTCGCATCATGTACGCGGATCGTGACCGCTACGTCGCCGACCCTGCGTTCGTCACCGTACCGATCGAGGGCCTGCTCGATCCGGCGTATGTCGCGGGTCGCGCTGCACTGATCGGCGAACGCGCCGGAGCGGCGCCGGCTGCGGGCGAGCCACCGGGACCCGTCGCAGCCCGGTTCGGCGCGGATGCGACCGTCGAGGCTGCAGGCACCAGTCACTTCGTCGTCGTCGATGCGCGAGGCAACGTCGCGTCGATGACGACTTCGGTCGAGTCCCTGTTCGGCTCGGGACGCGCGGTGGGCGGCTTTTTCCTGAACAACCAGCTGACGGACTTTTCGTTCCGCGCCGTCGAGGATGGCCGCCCGATCGCCAACGCCGTGGCGCCCGGCAAGCGACCGCGCTCGTCGATGTCGCCCGTGATCGTGCTCGACCGTGACGGTCGCCTGCTTCGCGGCGCTCGGATCACCCGGCGGTTCGGCGATCCTCGCGTACAACGCCAAGGCGCTGGTCGGCTTGCTGGCCTGGAACCTGCCGCTGCAGCAGGCGATCGACCTGCCGAACCTGATTGCGCGCGGCCAGGATTTCTATGGCGAAGTCGCGAAGTTCCCGCCTGAGGTCGTGCAAGGTCTGGCCGCGCGCGGCATCGAGCTCAAGGGCGGTCGCGGAGAGGAATCCGGGCTGCACGGCGTCGTGTTGCGCGGCAGCGGGGCCGTCGAAGGTGCCGCAGATCCGCGCCGCGAAGGCCAGTGGCGGCAGCCCTAGGCCGCACCGGCCTGCAGCATCTCGACGACGGCGGCGCGGGCCGCCAGTGAATGCACGAGCAGCACGACGACATCGCCCGGACGGGACCAGTCGAGCGCACAGCGCGCGGCTTCGACCTCGCTCGAGCGCATCGGCAGCGCCGACTCGGGCAGCCCGTGGCGCAGCAGTGCTGAGCGAAGGATGCGCGGTACCTCGCCCGGCGCTCGACCGCGCAGGTAGCCCTCGATCTCCTTGACGACCACCAGGTCGGGACTGAACTCGGCGGCGGCGGCGGCGAGTCGCTCGAAATCGGCGTCAAGGCGATTGCCGGCGTGGCCCAGCAGCAATCCGAGGCGCCCGGCCCCGCCGCGCAACCCCGCGGCCACTCGCAGCAGGCCGCGCAGCCCGTCCGGGTTGTGCGCGTAATCGAGCAGCACCTGCGCGCCGTCGAAATCGAACCGCATCATGCGACCGGCATTGTCGCCCGGATCGGCGCCGAAGCTCGCGAACGCGGCGGCTATGGTCGCCGGCTCGACACCGAGTGCCGCCGCCGCAAGCGCCGCGCCCGCGAGATTCGCAACGTTGTAGGACGCCAGGCCGTCCACGGTGAGCGGCATGCGTGCAATCGGGCCCAGGTCGCTTTCTTCGCTGGCTCGAACCAGCAGCAGGTGACCGTCGCGAACGCCGCAGGTCGCGCCGCCCGCCGCCCGGTGCGATCGAAGCAACGTGTGCTCTGCATCCAGGGAGAACCAGCCGATTGCCGGCATGTGCCCAAGACGTGACTCGAGCCCGCCGGCCTTCGCACGCAGCATCGCATCGTCGGCATTGAGCACCAGCAGGCCCGTCGCGCCGACGACCGACGCGACGGTCAACTTCACATCGGCCAGCGCCCCGAGGTCGTCGATCCCGTACTCGCCAAGATGGTCGGCGCTGACGTTCGTCACGACGGCGGCGTGCGCCCGCGACACGGCGAGGCCGCGCCGCAGGATGCCGCCGCGAGCCGTTTCGAGCGCGGCCGCCTCGACGCGTCGCTCGCGCAGCACCGTCCGCGCGCCGACCGGACCTGAGTAATCGCCGCTGTCGAGCGTCTCCCGCCCGATGAAAAGGCCGTCCGTGCAACTGTATCCGGGCCGATGCCCTGCGGCGCCCAGGCAAGCCGCGATCAGCCGCACCGTGGTCGTCTTGCCATTCGA
Organism: uncultured Gammaproteobacteria bacterium; assembly: GCA_963777725.1. Classification (GTDB taxonomy): domain Bacteria; phylum Pseudomonadota; class Gammaproteobacteria; order Steroidobacterales; family Steroidobacteraceae; genus RPQJ01. The sequence goes on along the minus strand of CAVZRR010000008.1, from coordinate 86,530 downwards.
GCCCGTCACCAGCGCGGTCGGCACATCGTGCAGCTCGGGCCAGGGCACATCCGCGACGAATGGCAGCGAACCCACTGGATAGCTGCGACTTCCGGCACCACAGCCGATCGAGATCAACTCGTCGTCGAGCAGCCACGGCAGCTCGCGCGAATCGGTTGCATCCAACACCGCGCGCAGGTCCGGTCTTGATTCCGCGGCCGCCAGCTTCTCCAGCCTCGCGAGCGCCGGCTCCTCATCGATCTCCGGCGGCAGCGTGTCGGCGCTCACCGACCCGGCCTCGATCGCCGCGGCGACCAGCGTCTCCTTCAGCGCGCCCCAGTGAGAGGGATCGCGGTCATGCAGCGCCGAGCACAGCGCCCACTCGTTCAGCTCGGTCGCGGTGAACAACTGATCGAACGGGGCGGACACCGCGAGGGACATGCCCTTCACGTGCCGTACGAGCCACGATGCGAGGCTCGCCATCCCAGCCGAGCCGGTGCACCGCGCGCTCGACGCGCGCGCGCCACTGCGCGACGAGCGCTGCGTCGGGATCGATGCCGACGACCTCGAGCACGGCACCCGTCGACGCGAAGAACAGGTTGTTCCCCGTCAGGCGCCGCGAGTCGTCGAACGGCAGGGCGAGCGTGACGGTCAGTCTTCTGTCTCCGGAGCGTAGCGAATGCCGCGCTCGTCGCGGATCATGCCATCGAGGTTGAGCGCTGACGGCCTCTCCGCGCCCTCGGCCATGGCAGCGTGCGTCGGTTGCGGTGAAGGATTCGGCATGGGCGACAATCCCTCGCCCGGTCCGCGACCCACCTGTCCCGTCGCGTCGGACGAGGCGGAAGGCGCGGCGGAAGCGGGCTTGAACTTGGTGATCTGCTTCCAGGACCGCACCAGCGCATCGGCGAACACCAGCAGCAGGTCGCCGGCCTCGCCCATGTTGAGCGCGGCGTCGACCGCCTCCTGCTCGTCCGGGATGATCGAGATCGCCCCCTCCGGGACACCGGCTGCACGCAAAGCCGCCGCCTGCAGCCGCGGCACCTCGTCGGGCGCGCGATCCCGCAAGCTGTCGTCACGGCGGCAGATGTAGTGATCGAAACGTCCCGCCACCGCGTGCGCGATCGCGATGAGGTCCTCGTCGCGACGGTCGCCGGGCCCCGCGAGCACGACGATGCGGCGGCCGGTGACGTCGAGCCGCTGCGCCAGGTCGGCCATCACGGCGACCGCATGCGCGTTGTGCCCGTAGTCGAACAGCACCTTGAACGGGTGCTCGTTGAACACGTTCATGCGCCCCGGCGCCTGGAAGAACGTCGAGTCGAACGTGCGCAGGCCCTGCCGGATCGCGTCGAGCTTGATTCCCAGCGAGAACGCCATCGCCGCCGCAAACATCGCGTTCTGCACGTTGTGCAGCGCGCGCCCCTCGAGCGTGGCGGGGATCAAGTGCGTCCAGAGCAGCGGAATGTGCCCGCCGCGGTCGTACAGCGTGATCATCTGCCCGTTCACGCCCGCCTCGAGTGCGCACGCGCGACCGCCCGCGCGGATGTGCTCGCGCACCAGCGTGTGCTCGGGATTCATCGTCACGTAGCAGATGTTCTTCGCGTCGGTGTAGCCGGACATCCTCAGCACCAACGGGTCGTCGGCATTCAGCACCGCGCAGTCCGTCGCGATCTCCACGACGATGCGCTTGACCTCGGCGAGCTGCTCGAGCGTGTCGATGCCCTTGAGGCCGAGGTGATCGGACTGCACGTTGAGCACGCCGCCGACATTGACCTCACGGACGCCCATGCCCGCGCGCAGCAATCCGCCGCGCGCCGTCTCGAGCACGGCGATGTCGATCTGCGGATCGGCCAGCACCATCCGCGCCGACACCGGGCCCGTCATGTCGCCCTGCACGGTGCGGTGGCCGTCGATGTAGACGCCGTCCGTCGTCGTCAGGCCGGGCGTGTAGCCCGCCATCTTCGTGATGTGCGAGAGCATCCGCGCCGTCGTCGTCTTGCCATTGGTGCCCGTGATCGCGGCGATCGGCACGCGCGAGGGCGAACCGGACGGGAACAGCATGTCGATGACGGGGCCCGCGACATCGCGCGACATGCCTTCGCTCGGCGCCACGTGCATGCGGAAGCCCGGCGCTGCATTGACCTCGCAGATGCCGCCGCCGATCTCGCGATAGCTGCGCGTGATGTCGGTCGACAGGAAATCGACGCCGCCGACGTCGAGGCCGATCGCGCGCACCGCACGCTCCGCCATCTCGCGGTTGTCCGGGTGGATCACGTCGGTGACGTCGGTGGCCGTGCCTCCGGTGGACAGGTTCGCCGTCGAACGCAGGAACACGCCCTGCCCCGCCTCCGGCACCGAATCCGCCGTGAGCCCGGCACGCTCGAGCATCTTCGCCGCCTGCGCGTCGAGCTCGAGCCGCGTCAGCACCTTCTCGTGGCCGACGCCGCGGCGCGGATCCTGGTTCACCTGTTCGACGAGCTGCGTGATCGTGTGCACGCCGTCACCGACCACGTGCCCCGGCGTGCGGCGCGTCGCGGCGACGAGTTCGCCGTTCACGACCAGCAGCCGGTGGTCGTCGCCTTCGAGGAAGGTCTCGACGATCACGGAGCGCGAGTGCTCGCGCGCGGCAACGTAGCCCTGTGCGACCTCCTCGTCGGTCGTGAGCCGGATCGAGATGCCGCGGCCGTGATTGCCGTTGTAGGGCTTCGTCACGACCGGAAAGCCGATGCGTCGCGCCGCGCGCACGGCCTGGCCCTCGCTCTGCACGAGTTCCTGGCGCGGCACGGGCAAGCCGAGCGTCGCGAGGATCTTGTTGGTCTCTTCCTTGTCGCTCGCGAGCTCGACCGCGATGTGCGGCGTGCGGCCCGTCACCGTCGCCTGGATGCGCTGCTGGTACTTGCCGTGGCCGAGCTGCACGAGCGACTGGTCGTTGAGCCGCAGCCACGGGATGCCGCGCGCCTCGGCCGCCTTGACGAGCGAGGCGGTCGACGGACCGAGCGCCCGGCGCTGCGCGAACCGGATGAACTCGTCGCGCGCCTCGGGCCAGCTCCAGCCTTCGGGAACGCTGCCGGACGGGCGGATCGCTTCCGGCAGCAGCGAGCAGAGCAGCCGCAAGCCGAGCTCGCCGGCCGCAATGCCCTCGTCGCGTTGCGCGTACTCGTAGACGACGGTGTAGACGCCGGGCGCGCCCGCGCCGCGTGTCTTGCCGAACGTCACGTTCTCGCCAGCGATGTTCTGCAGCTCGATCGCGACGTGCTCGAGGACGTGGCCGAGCCAGGTGCCCTCGTCCTCGCGCATGCGCCGGAAGAAGCCACCCGGTTCGCGATACGAGCAGCCGTGCTCGGCGAGCCCGGGCAGCGCTTCGGCGAGCGCGTCGACGAAACCGCTGCCGAGCCGACCGGTCGGCCAGGCTTCGAGTTCGCCGAGATCGAGCTCGAGCCGGATGACCGGGAAGTGCGCGTAGAGCGAGGGTCCGACGTAAACGGAACGGTCGAGGATGCGCATCGGTCGCGTTACTCCTTCGAGCGAGCGAGCGACCCGGCCGACGCGACCCGCGTGTGCAGGTTGAACGTCGCGCCGGCGACCAGCACGTGCAGCCGCAGGCCGAGCATGCACACCGGCTGGCCCTCGGTGACGCTGTCCATCGACGAATAGCTGACGTCGGCCGCATCGACGATCGTGACGCCGCCGCTGCCCTCCACTTCCACCGTCTCGTCCGGACCGATGAACGCGGCGGTGTCCTCGTCGAGGCCGATGCCGATCGCGAACGGGTTGTAGGCGAGCGCGGTGAGCAGGCGCCCGAGCCGGTCGCGCTGCCGGAAGTGCTGGTCGATGATGAAGCGGTTGGTGAGCCCGAGCCCCGGCGCGAGGCGCACGCTGCCCGAGATCACCGACGAGCCCTCGTCGCCGAACGCGATCATGTGTTCGCTCAGGATGCTGGCGCCGGCGCTGGTGCCGCCCACGGACACGCCGCTCGCATTGCGGGTCCGCACCAGCTTCGCGACGGGCGTACCGCCGAGCAGCGTCGTCAGGCGCAGCTGGTTGCCGCCCGTGAAGAAGATGCCGCTCGCCTCCTCGAGGCGTCGCAAGCGCCCGGGTTCCTGGCAGTCGCGGCGCGTGTCGAAATCCATGACGTCGACCCGGGCCGCACCGATGTCCTTGAAAAGCTTCTCGTAACGCGGACCGGTCTCGTGGAGCCGGCTCGCCGTGGGAATCACGACGATGTCGGCGTCACGCCCGCCCGAGCAGCGCACGAAGCGCTCGAGGATGTGACGGTCGTTTTCCTTGTTCTCCGCGCCGCCGATCGGAATGATCCAGCCGCGGGTTGCGCCTTCCGGAACGATGCTCGGCATGCAGTGCCACTCCTCAGTGGACGAATGATCGCACGTCAATCGGTGCCGGTGGTCGGATCCGTCGGATTTGGCGGTGCCAAATCCGACGGATCCGACCACCGGCACCGGGCTTCCCCGGCATCCGCCACGCCGCCGTCGACGCGAATGAACTGCCAGGCGAACGCGCCATCGTCGAGCGAGAGGCGCAGCACGCCGTGCTTCAGGATCCGCGCGCGGCTCGCATACGGCGGGTTCCAGAAGCCATACAGCCGCGCGCCGCCGGTACCGACGACGAACGAGCGAATGCCCTCCTCGACCGGGTCGTCCCTCGGCGTCGAGCGGCTCGAAAGCCTCGTAGAAATGCTCGTGTCCGCCGAGCACGACGTCGGCGCCGTGCGCGTCGAGCAGCGCCCAGAAACGCCGCATGTGCTCGCCGGCACCGCGATGCAGGCCGGACGAGAACAATGGCGTGTGCCACATCGCCAGTGTGCAGCGGGTGTCCGCGTGCGCTGCGAGCGTCGCCTCGAGCCAGGCGTATTGCTGATCGAGACGATCTCCGGACAGGTGGCTATCGAGGCCGATGACCAGCCACCCGTCCAGTTCGCGGGCGAAATACCCTTCGGCCGCGGCGCCGGATCCAAAGTACGCGAGAAAGTCGTCGGTGCGTCCTGCGACGTAATCGTGATTGCCCGGGATCGCGAGCGTCGTGGCGCGATGCGCGCCCCAGGTGGGCTCGTAGCAGGCCTCGAGCGCAGCCTTGGTGGCCGACGGATACGCCGTATCACCGAGCACGAAGCACCGTCGCGCCCGGCGGAATCAATTCTGCGGTGCGGGCTGCGACGGAATCCGCCGCGGCGGACTTGCGGCAGTCGGCGACGTCGCCGGCCGCGTAAACCTCGAGCAGCGCGACGAGCAACGGTAGCGCTGCGCTCACGAGTGGCCCGTCTCCCGGCGTCGCGGATTGAGGCCGTAAGCCTGCAGCTTGCGGTAGAGCGTTCGCTCGCTGATGCCGAGCGTCTCGGCGAGCGCGCGGCGGCTGCCGTCATGGCGGGCCAGCGCGAGGGCCAGCGCGTCCCGCTCCGCCGAGCGCAACGCGCGCCCGGAGGTCTCGCCGCCTGTGCTGGGAGCAACCGCACCGACCGGTGCGCCCGGCGTCACGACCTCGGCCGGCAGGTGCCGCAATTCGATGCGCTGCGTCGTCGGCGAGCAGGCTCGCGCGCTCGACGATGTTGCGCAGCTCACGAACGTTGCCGGGGTAATCGTAGGCCACGAGCGCGCGCCGCGCGGCCTCGTCGATCACGAATGGCTGTCCCGGGCGGACACGCGCCAGCAGCGACTCCGCCAGCAGCAGGATGTCGTCGCGACGTTCGCGCAGCGTCGGCACCGGGATCGGGTAGGCGCTGATGCGGTAGTACAGGTCGCTGCGGAAACCGCCTTCCAGCACCATGCGCCGCAAGTCGCGGTGCGTCGCGGCGACGAGGCGGAAATCCGCCCGCAACGGCGTGACGCCGCCGACCCGCCGGTAACTGCTGCTCTCGATCAGCCTGAGCAGCTTCACCTGCTGCGCGAGCGGGATGTCGCCCACTTCGTCGAGGAACAGCGTCCCGCCGCTTGCGGCTTCGACCAGCCCGAGCTTGCGCGCGGTGGCGCCGGTGAAGGCGCCCTTCTCGTGACCGAACAGTTCACTCTCGAACAGCGTCTCCGTGAGCCCCGAGCAGTCGACGGCGACGAACGGCGCCGTGGCGCGGCGGCTGCTCTCGTGCACCAGCCGCGCGACCATCTCCTTGCCGGTGCCGGTCTCGCCGAGCAGCAGCACCGAAGTCTCGCTGGGCGCCACGCGCGAGACGAGTTCGAGCATTTCGCGAAACCGCGGCGCACGTCCGGCGAGCCCCTCCGACGAGGCTGCTGCGCGCGCCGTGGGCAACGACTGCATGCGCTCGACGAAATACCGCACCTCCCCCGAATCGTCGCGCACCGGGTTCAGCTCGACCTGCACGTGCTCGTCGCCCCGCGGCGTGTGATGGATGTGCAGCGCCTGCTCGGTGCGCCGCGAAACGAGCGCCGCCCGGCGCGGGCACGACTCGCCGGCCTCGTCGCAGGGCACCGCGTAGTGATGCGAAACCTCGTAGCAGTGACGGCCGACGACGGATCCGTGCGGCGCATAGGCATCGCGGTACGCCTTGTTCGCGGCGAGGATCCGGTAGTCGAGGTCCGTGAGGATTCGCGGCTCTGCCAAGACCCTCGATGAACGAGACGAGTTCCGCGAGCGGTTCGCTGCTGTTGCGAGTCATGCGTCGGCCTCGAGGATGCGTTGCTGTCAGTTCGCTGCCAGCGATTCTGCCATGAATGGCAGTCCATGCCTCGCGACCGATCCAGGATTCTTGCCGTCGACAGCGTATATCACTGTTTTAACTAACTTTATTGATATCTCACGGATGGCACGGGATCTGCAGAGTATTCACCTGTGAAGCGCCGCTGGCGACAGGACGACCATCGCCGTGCGGGTTCGGCAACGGTATCGAGAACTGGAGGTGCAATGGCCTTTTTCCGCCAGCTCTACGACGCGCCCACGGCCGCGTACACGTACCTGATCGCGGATACGGACGCCGGCGCCGCAGTGATGATCGATCCCGCCGCGGAACGAATGACCGTCACGTTGCTGGCCATGCTGGCCGAACTCGACCTGCAGCTCGAATACGTGCTCTGCACGCATGCCCATCCCGGTGACCCCGCGGTCGCAGACGTCATCCGGTCGCGCACCGCCGCCAAAGTGGCCGCGGGCGAGCGCGCGCCCGTCACGGCCGACCTGCGGTTGCACCACGGCGATGCGATCACGTTCGGCAACGAAGTGATCCACGTGCTCGGCACGCCCGGCCACACGCCCGCCTGCCTGTCGTATCTCTGGCGCGACCGCGTGTTCACCGGGGACGCGCTGCTGATTCGAGCCTGCGGTCGAACCGGACCTCCCGGACGCAGATGCCGGCGCGCTGTACGACAGCATCACGCAGCGCCTGATGGTGCTGCCGGGCGACACGCTCGTCTATCCGGGCCACGACGGCCACGGACGCACCGTGTCGACGATCGCCGAGGAGCGCGAGCACAACCCGTGCGTCGCCGGCCGCAGCCGCGACGAGTTCATCACGCAGAGGATCAACGGATGAAGCGCGAATCGCCAGGTCGCTGAAGGGAATCGAGGCCGTGGTCACTCCGGAGAAGAGATCCGGATCGTGCGGTGTCGCTCTGGCTCACGCACTCCCTGGCGCGCGCCGAGCCGCATGCGCACGCGCACGGCGCGGACCACGGTCTCGACCACGATCACGAGGGAGGCTGCAGTTGCGGCGGCGGCGGCGGCGTGTGACGGCCTCGGCCCAGGCGAGCACATTCCAGCCGGCCAATCTTGCGGTCCTCGGCAATCTGCAGGAAGCTTCCCAGCAGCGGCACCTGCCGCCTTCAGCGCTGCGTCGAGCGTCGCGATTGACCACCAAGGAGAACCACAGTGAGCCACGAAGACCTGCACGAAGCCGCCAGCGACCTGAGCGAAGCCACCCGTGACATGCACCGCGCGATCGTCTCGCTGATCGAGGAACTCGAGGCCGTCGACTGGTACCAGCAGCGCGTGGACGCCTGCAAGAACCCCGAGCTGCGGGCCATCCTGGCGCACAACCGCGACGAGGAAAAGGAGCACGCGGCGATGGTGCTCGAGTGGATCCGGCGCAACGACGGCCGGTTCGACAAGGAACTGAAGGACTACCTGTTCACGGACAAGAAGATCGCGCACGAGTGACGCAAGTCGCCGCGGAAGCCGCGATGGATGGATCATGGCGAACGACAAGCCCGACGACTCGACGAATCGCGGTGCGCTGCTCGCGCACCTCGAGGGCGCCGAGAAGCTCTTCCTGGCCGGGCGCCGCTCGCGCGAGGCGGACCTCGAGAGCGCCGTGCGCTTTTTCCTCGAGTTCCTGCGCGGCTTCGAGAGTTTCGCCTTCAAGCAGCCCTGCGTCACCGTCTTCGGGTCATCGCGCTTCCCGGAGTCGCACCGCTATTACCAGCTGGCGCGCGAGGTGGGCGCCGCGCTCGCGCGCGCAGGCTTCGCGGTGATGACGGGCGGCGGCTCGGGAATCATGGAGGCCGCGAACCGCGGCGCCCAGGAGGCCGGCGGCCTGAGTGTCGGCTGCAACATCACGCTGCCGCGCGAGCAGAAGCCCAATCCGTACCTCGACAAGTTCATCCAGTTCGATCACTTCTTCGCGCGCAAGGTGATGCTGGTGAAGTATTCGTGCGCGTTCGTCGTGATGCCGGGCGGCTTCGGTACGCTCGACGAGGCGTTCGAGATCGCGACGCTGATGCAGACCAACAAGCTCGAGCGATTCCCGCTGATCGCGGTGGGCGGCGAGTTCTGGGACAAGTTCGTCGCGTTCGTCACCGACACGCTGCTGAAGGAAGGCACGATCAGCCTCGAGGACCTGCAGTTCATCCACCGCGTCGACACCGCGGAGGATGTCGTGCGCGTGATCCGCGAGGCCGGCCTGCTGCCGGCTTAGCCGGTGCCGGTCACCAGGGCAGCGGCTCGCCGTTCGCGTGGTGGAAGCTGCCACTCTGCTCGAACCCCAATGACTCGATTCGCGCCACCAGATTCCGCGCTGCCTCGGCCGCTGGCACGCCTTGATGGCCCGTCATTTCGGTCGCCACCATGCCGGGATGCAGCAGCAGCACCGCGATGTCCCGATCGCGCAGGTCGCGGGCAAGACTGACGCCGGCGATGTTCACGGCCGCCTTCGACATCCGATAGCCGTAGTACCCGCCGCTGCCGTTGTCGGCGATCGAACCCATGCGACTGGTGATGATCACGACCTTCGAACCCGCGCCGAGATTCGGCAGCAATGCGTGCGTGACCCGCAGCGGCGCGAGCGTGTTGACCTCGAATTGCCGCCGCATCCCATCGAAGTCGAGTTCGGCGAGCGAATCGCGCGCCAGGATGCCGGCGTTGTTGACCAGCACGTCGATGCGCTGACCGGCGACTCGCTCCGCGAGCCGGGCGACGGACGCCGCGTCGGTCAGCTCGATGCCGTCGATGACGGTGCAGCTCCAGCGCACGCAGCTCCGCCGAGGCTTGTCGGCAAACCGCTGTGACGCGATGGCCGCGCTGCTGCAACTGGCGGCAGAGTTCGAGCCCGATTCCGCGGCTCGCGCCGGTGACGAGACAGCTCTTCATTTGCGCGGCACTCCCGGAACGTCCGCTCTGCAACTTAGCAGACGACCGGCAGCGCCGCACCTGCGGTAGCCGGTAGCCGGTGCCGGTCACCGCCAGAGTTCGAAGCGCTCGGCGCCCCCGTCGTGCGTCGCAACGGCCCGCAACTCACTCGCGCCGGCGACGAACGCCTGGACTTCGCGACTGGTCGGTGCCACCAGCACCTGCGCCGAACGTGCGGGCGACGGCAGCGGAGGCTCGCCCAACCCGAGATCGCGAGGCTCGCCAGCCAGCGGCGTCAGGGCGATCCGCCGGCCGTCGGCCACCAGGTCGAAGCGCCAGGCGGCCGTCGCCTCCTCCGCCAGCCCGCGCTTGTCGAGCGTCGACCAGACGTAGCCGTAGAAGTACTGCGAGTGGGTCCCGGCGCGATTGACGTCGACCGGCACCAGCGTCAGGTAGTCGCGCGCGTGCACGGCGAGTTCCGGCCGCTCGCGAGCGAAGACGAGCGTGGGGCTGCCGACGGTGATGGTCGCCGCAGTGACCTCGTCCAGGTACTCGCGCCCGCCGCTCGCGGATTCGGGCGTCGCGCAGCCGGCGGCCAGCAGCACGGCCACGACGCCTGCCAGCCGACCCACCCGCGCCAGCCTGCGCTCAGAAGTCATAGCGGTACCCCAGGCTCAGGTAGTAGCGCGTCGTGTCCTCGTCGGCCTCCCCCAGCGACCGCTGCGCGAACTCCGCGCCACCCTCGAACTCGAGCGACAGCCGCTGCCAGCGGAGTTCCGTCCGCAACCCCGGCGCGTACAGCCACTGCTGCGAGCCGTCCGCGTGGAAGTCGCGCTGGTCCACGCGCAGGCGCGGCCCGAGCCGCCAGGCCTGTCCCAGCGGGAACTGCGCATTCAGGCCCAGCGACTTGAGGTCGGTCGTGTCGCCGGTCTGGTACTGCAAGCCGAGCGACGTCACGTCGCCGCGGCCGAACAGGCCGTAGCCGAGCGCCTGCGTCGAGACGATCAGGTCGGTGCCGGCGTCCGGCGTCGCGGCGACCTCCCCGGATGCAGGCGTCGGACCGAGACTGACGCTCGAGAAATCCATCGACCACTGCCAGCGCTCGCCGAACGGTCGCGACAGCGACAGCGTGTAGACGTCGGACTCGGCGGTCCGGTCGCGCGCCAGCTGCTCGATCTGCTCGATCGAGAACAGGCCGAACAGCTCGTCGAAGCTCGTCACCGGCTGGCCGATCATCGCGTTGCGCGCTGCGAGCGACGGACTCTTGCGGTGATCGAGGTTCACGCTCATCGTCCACCGCGCGGGCAACGCAATCGTGCCGAGCAGCAACAGGTTGTTCAGCTCCTGGTAGTGGATGTCGTAGTCCGCGAGCCCGACGAACGTGAGGCCCTGGCGAAAGTAGCGGACCTCGGTGCCGACGGCCTGCCGGTCCGTCAGCCCGAAGTAGTCCTGCGAGATGCCGTACAGCGACAGGTCCCAGCCGCCGGCAAACGTGCCGAAATCGGCCGACAGTGCATAGAAATTCCGGTCCGTCGTGGGTCCTTCGCGCGTGGACTCGACCGGGTAGCCAAATCGCGCATTCAATCGGACGCGGGGCCGCAGCTGGTAGCCGGCATACAGGCCGTCGAACGTGCCGAGCAGCCCGCCGGAGCTGCCGGACTGGCGGCCGCCGCGCAGGGTCCAGTCGAGCGCGTGGTCGTTGACCTCGGCGAACAGCAGCGAGACCCGCGACTGGTTGCCCGGACCGTCTTCGAGCATGTCGAGCGCATAGCCCGCGCTCACCCGGCTGGCGAAATCGAAGCGTTCGCCACGACGCCGCGCCGAGAGCGCCACGTCGTTCAGCAGCGCGTTCTGCGTCGTCTGGTCGCTCGAGGCCGTGCCGTTGTCGAAACTGGAGTCGTCGCGCCGGTAGACCTGCGACACGCCGCCGTACAGCTTCCAAGGTGACTCTGCAGCGGCCGCCTCGCGAGCACGCAGGCTGGCCGGGCTGGTCGCGAACGTCAGCGCGCGCAGGCGCTTGCGGATCCGGTCGGCCGCCTCGCCCTGTGGGTAGCGGCGCAGGTACTCCTCGCATTCCGCCTCGGCATGCGCCAGCTGGCCGTTGCGCTCCCGCGCGAGGCCCAGCAGTTCCAGCGCTTCCGCGCGCTGCGGAAACTCGGGTTGCTCCATGAGCCGCGTGAGCAGCGGAATCGCCGTCGCGTAGTCCTTGCGCCGGAATGCCTCGCGCGCCTGCTTGAGCGTCCGCTCGATCTCGGCCGGCATCAGCGTCGCGTTGCCACCCGGGCGCGTCGCCGGGACGCTCGCGACGGCATCCGGCGAACCGACCGCATTGAGCGTCGCATCGTCGCCGACGGCGAGCCAGGCCTTCGGGTACCGGGCGCGAGCCGTCGCAAGCACCCGCCGGGCATCCGACTCGGACAGGAACGGCCCCGCGCGCAGCCGATACCACCGCTCCTCGTCGATCACGATCTCGGACACGTAGGTGCGGACACCCGTGGCCTCCGCTGCGGCGGCGATGGCCTCCGCCGCGAACGGCGTCTTCGCCGCGTCGAGGTTCACCGCATACGTCGAGGTGCCGCCGGTCACTTCGCGCACGCTCACCTTCGAGCGATCTTCCTCCGCGCGCATCAGCCGGATGCGCAAGCCGCGGCCATCGAACGATGGCACCAGCACGAATTGCTCCGGACGCGACCAGCCGATGCGCAGTTCCAGGTCCGTCCCCAGGGCCCGGCTCATCTCGATCGAACGGATGACGCCGTGCCCGTCCAGCGCCGGCGGCACGATCGAGCCCCCGACCGGCGCGCCGCAATCCGGCTGCGGCGACAGGCGCACGCTGACCCGGTCGCCGCTGCTGGCCGGCGTGTGGCTCACGTAGCGAAGGCTGCAGCCGAACAGCACGGTAACGGCAACGTAGCCGCGCTGCTCCGAAACGCCGACCTCCTCGACCAGGCGGCCCGCCGCCTGCGCGTGCGTCACGGCCGCGGCGAACGGCAGCAGCAGCGCGGGCAGCCAGCGGAATGCTCGACTTGCCATCAGTCGAACTTGTTGTCGGTGATGCGGTGCTCGGGCCCGGAGCGCCGCGTCAGGATGGTCGTCAGCGTCGAGCTCGTATACACGTGGCACGCACCCGAGCAATTGCGCAGTTCGCTGACCGTGTATTTCACGTCGCCGTACTTCTTGTGCGGGTCGGGCTTGAAGCGGCTCGCGTGGCAGCCGGCGCAGTCCGGCTTGTAGGCCGGCGCGCGCCAGGTCGCCGCATCGGTGTTGGCCGCGTGACAGCTCGTGCAACTGAGCGCTGCGCGATGATCGCCCGGATAGCCGCCGCCGGCCACGTGCCGGAACGTGTTCGGCGACCATGCCGTCGTCGTGTGGCAGTGATTGCATTCGAAGTTGTTGACCGGGAAGGTCATGTGCCCCGTCGAGGGACCGCTGGCGGTCGTACCGTCGTGGCAGGTCCGGCAACCGCTCGTGACGCCGGCGTGATCGAAGGCCGCCGGCAGCCACGCCAGCGTCGAGTGGCAGTCACCACACTGGGCCGTGGTCGGGATGTGGCTCGCAGGCTTGCCCGGCGCCTGCGCGCCGTCGTGGCAGCTGTTGCAGGTGCCCGTGACGTGATTGTGGTCGACCCGCAGCGCCGGCTTCCACGCCGAAGCCGTGTGGCAGCTGTCGCAGCTCGTGTCGCTCGCGATGTGGGCGGCATGCTTGCCGATGGCGATCGTACCGTTGTGGCACGAGAAGCAACTGCCGATGACCTGCGTGTGGTCGACGCGCGTCGCGGGCCGCCACCCGGCCGGCGAGTGACAGGCCTCGCAGGTGCTGCTCGACGGGATGTGACTGGCGGACTTGCCGGTCGCGCTGCTGCCGTTGTGACAGCTCGCGCAGTTGCCGGTGACGCCGGTGTGGTCGAAGCCAGTGGCCGGCTGCCACGCCGCGGTGCTGTGGCAGCTGCTGCATTCGGCCGTCGTGACGACGTGGGTCGCGGGCTTGCCCGCGGCCGTCGTGCCGTTGTGGCAGCTCGAGCACGTCCCGATGACCTGCACGTGATCGACACGCGTCGCCGGTTGCCACGCGCTCGTTCCGTGGCAGGCTTCGCACGTGCCGCTCGTGAACAGGTGACCGGCGTTCTTGCCGGGCGCCTTGACGCCATCGTGGCAGCTCGAGCAGTTCGCAGCGATGCCGTCGTGGCTGAACGTGGCCGGCCGCCAGGCGAGCGTCGAGTGACAGGTCTCGCACTGCGCCGTGGTCGGGATGTGGTTCGTGCCCTTGCCGATGGCCTTCGCGCCGTCGTGGCACGAAGCGCAGGTGCCGGTCACGTGCCCGTGATCCACCCGCACGGCCGGTCGCCACGCGCTCGTCGCGTGGCAGCTCTCGCAACTCGAGTCGCTGGTGATGTGCGCGGCGCCCTTGCCGGTCGCGCCCACGCCGTCGTGGCAGCTCGCGCAGTTGCCGGCGACCCCGCTGTGGTCGAAACCCGTCGCCGGCTGCCACGCCGTGGTTCGGTGGCAGTTGCTGCACTCAGCCGCGGTTGCGATGTGCGTCGGCGATTTCCCGGTCGCCGTCGTGCCGTCGTGGCAGGAGGCGCAGCCGCCGATCACCTGGGCGTGGTCGACCCGCGTGGCCGGATTCCAGGCCGTCGACGAATGGCAGGCAGCACAGTCGGTGCCGGACGGAATGTGCGCGACGTTCTTGCCGGCGGCGGTCGTCCCGTTGTGGCAGGAAAAGCAACTGCCGGTCAGCTGACCGTGATCGACGCGGGTCGCGGGCCGCCAGCTGAACGTGGCATGGCAGGACTCGCAGCCCGTGCCCGACTGGATGTGCGTGCTGCTCTTGCCCGTGGCCCGCGCGCCGTCATGACAGCTGACGCAGGTCGCCGTCACACCCGCGTGGCTGAAGTTCGCCGGCACCCACGCCGAGGTGCTGTGGCAGTCGGCGCAGGCGCCGTCGCCGGGGATGTGGTTGGCGTGCTTGCCGGTGGCGATCGTGCCGTCGTGACAGGTGGCGCAAGCGCCGCTCACCTGCGTGTGGTCGACGCCCGAGGCCGGCGCCCAGGCCGCGACGACGTGGCAGGCTTCGCAGACGTCGCTGGTGCGCAGGTGCGTGGCGGCCTTGCCGCCCGCCCGGACGCCGTCGTGGCACTGCACGCAGTTGCCCACGGTGCCGGTGTGATCGAATTTCGCCGGGAGCCAGGCCGTCGTCGCGTGGCAGTTGTCGCACTCCGCGCGCGTCACGATGTGGTTGACGTGCTGGCCCGCCGCCCGGGTGCCGTCGTGGCAGGACGAGCAGCTGCCGAGCACGTTGCCGTGGTCGACGCGGGTCGCCGGCTGCCAGGCCGTCGTAGCGTGGCAGGCATCGCAGGCGACGGTCGCCCTGATGTGCTGCGCGCCGACGCCGGTGGCTCGCACGCCGTCGTGGCAGTTCACGCAACGCTCCGCCAGGCCCGTGTGATCGAACTGCGCCGGCCGCCACGCCGCGGTCGAGTGGCAGGTGTCGCAGGCCGTGGAACTCGGAATGTGACTGGCGTGGCGTCCGGCCGCTCGGACGCCGTCGTGGCACGAGGCGCAGGCGCCGACGACCTGCGCGTGATCGACGCGTTGCACGGGCGACCAGCCACCGTAGGTGTGGCAGGAGTCGCACCGATCCGTCGTCGGCAGGTGCTGTGCGCCGCGACCGGTGGCGCGGCTGCCGTCGTGGCAGGTCGAGCACGCCGCCGTGATGCCGGAGTGGTCGAACTTCGCGGGACTCCACGCCCGGGAGCCGTGGCAGGCGTTGCAGTCCATCGCCGTCTGGACGTGGCCCGGCGATTTGCCGGGCGCCTGCGCGCCGTTGTGGCAGGACGCGCAGTTGCCGAGGGCCTGCTCGTGATCGAAGCGCGTGGCCGGTGCCCAGGTTGCGGTCGAGTGGCAGGCGCCGCACTGCTCGCCGCTCAGGATGTGTCCGGCGGGCTTCGGCGTCGCTCCGACGCGCGACCCCGGCGAGTGGCAGGAGAAGCACGCGCGCGGCGTGCCGTTGAAGACGGCATCGACGTGACACGACTCGCACGACTGCACCCGGTGCGATCCGGTGAGCTCGTAGCCCGTCGTGACGTGGTCGAACTGCCGTCCCGCGCCCTGCGCGAAAACCGTGCCGCCGGCGAGCACGCCGAGCAGCAGCACGAGGACGAGGCGGATGCTGCTCATGGCATGGTCCTCACTGCATCCTTGCGCCCTTGAACGTGACCGAGCCGTGGCAGCGCTGGCACTGGCGACCGAATTGCCCGTGGTGGACGTCGTCCTGCGCGTGGCAGGACGCACAGTCTCCGGACAGCTTCACCTCCGCCGCCGGCCGCTTGTGGCAGCCGTCGCAGGTGGCACGCGCATGCGCGCCCGACAGCGCGAATCCGGTCGCCTTGACGTGGTCGAATTCCCACAAGCCCCAGCCGCTCGGCGAGTGGCAGCTCTCGCAATCCTTGCCGAGCGCACCCTGGTGCTTGTCCTCGCGCTGGTGGCAACCGTGACAGTCCTGCGCGGCGCCCTTGTAGGACGGGGTCGCGTGGCATTCGTGGCAAGGCACGGCGACGTGCAGTCCCACCAGCGGGAAGTCCACCAGCTCGTGGTCGAAGGCGACGCCGGCACGCCATCGCTCGACGCCGTGGCAGCGCTGGCAGTCCTGGCCGAGCTGCCCCGCATGCGCATCCTGGTTGCGGTGGCACGCGTAGCACTCGGTACCGAGCTTCTGCTGCGCGACGACGCCGGTGTGGCAGGCATGGCAGTCCAGCTTCGCGTGCCGCCCGAGCAGCTCGTAGCGACCGTCGCGGACGTGGTCGAACGTGGCCGGCTGCCACGCACTCGTGCCGTGGCACTTGTCGCACCCCTCGCCGAAGCGACTCGCATGCGAGTCCGCCTTGCGATGACAGCCCGCACAGTCACGCGGCAGCGGGTCGGTCAGGTTCGCAGTGGTGTGGCAACTCTTGCAAGCCAAGCGGGGCGTGCGCGCCCGTGAGCGCGTAGCCGGTCTCTCGTCCGTGATCGAAACGCGTCGTCTTCCAGCCGGCGATGCCGTGGCAGCTGCCGCAGTCCGGCCCGCGTCCGCCGCGGTGCACGTCGTCAGGCGCGTGGCAGGCCGCGCACTGCGTCGGGGTGCCCGCATAGCGATTGCCGCCGTGACAGGCCGAGCAGGTCACCTCGGCGTGGCGCTCGCGCAGCACGAAGCGGGTCTTGTCGTGATCGAAACGACCCTGCGCCCAGGTGGTCGTCTCGTGGCAGCCGGCGCAGTCCGTGCCGAGCTTGCCGGCATGCGGCTCGGCGGTCCGGTGGCAGTCGATGCAGCCGGACGGCGCCTCGCGAAACTTGCGGCCCGGCTTGTGGCAGGCATCGCAAGCGCTCGCCGCGTGTGCGCCGGTCAGCGCGAAATCGGTCCGGGCGTGATCGAACGCAGGCCGGCTCAGCTTGACGATGTCGGCGTCGCGGCCGAGGTGCTCGGAGTGACAGGCCTTGCACTGCGCACGGTCGATCGCCGGCAGCCGGCCGTGGAATCCGCGCTGTCCGCGGACGTCCGCGCCGACGTCCTCGTGGCAGTCCATGCACAGCGTCGGCTGCCGGCCGCGGTCGGCGCGGTCGTGGCACTTCGTGCATTCCTGCTCGATCTCGGCGTGCCCCGCAATGACCTTGCCGGGCATCAGCAGGGTCTCGAGGCCAGCCGCTTGCGCGCGCCCTCCCGCCATGACCGCGGCGGTCACGACCAGCACGGCAAGGAATGATCGCGCATGGTGCATCGGCGCCTGCGGGTCAGTACACGTGCACCGCGACGACGTGCGCGATGCCGGCAACGAGCAGCATCACGAACAGCGGCAGGTGCAGCGCATGCCACAAAGAGAACAGTCGTTCGAAGGCGCCGAACTCGACGACGCGGCGCGTGGCGGCCAGGCGGTGGTCGATGTACTGGCGCGCAATGCCCTTCAGCTTCCTGCGGTGGCCGCTGGGGTGACGGGATGTCGTGGACGACGCGCGCAGAGCGCCCGTCACGTAGTGTCGCAGCCGGCGACGGGCGAGCACCACGCCGACCGCGCCGACCAGCGGACGCGCCAACAGCAGTATCCGTTCGCACCGGGCGACGATGCGCTGCTCCTCGGCCTCGATGCGGCCGACGAGGCCGGGCAGGAAATCGACGCTGCTGGTCACCCAGCGCAGCTTGTCGGCGTGGGCCCTGAGCTCGGCGAGATTCGCCTTGCGTCCGTGCAAGCCATGATGGATCCGCGTGTAGAAGTAGCGGCCGAACAATCCGCTGCCGGAGACGATCAGCATGCAGGCGAGCGCCACGTTGCTGTTCGTCGCGCCGAGGCTGAAGTTGGCGTGGAACAGCACCAGCACCGGGCCGATCACGCCCAGCGCCATGTGCGCCTGGAACCAGCGCTTGGTCGTGCCCATGAACGCGAGCGCCCGCACGCGCTTGCGCAGCGGGTAGACGAGCAGCAACAGCATCGCCGATCCGCCGAGGATGCCGAACGCATAGCCGACACCCGACTGCGGAGTGAGGTATTGCTCGGTCGGGAAGCGATAACCCCAGAACAGCAGGGCCAGCGTCGCGAGCGAGAACACCTGCGGCAGCGTGATCGCCGGACGACGCGTTGCCTTGAGCGGCGCGTCGCTGCTTTGCAGGACTGCGGACACGGCTCCCTCAGCTCCTGGCGAGGCGCGCAGCCTCGGCAATGTTGGCCTCGACGATCCGGGCGTCCGAGGAATCGGGCGGCACGACGGCCTGCAGTCGCCGCCAGGTCGCCAGCGCGTCGGAGTAACGGCGCTCCTGGTGCGCGAGGCTCGCCTGCAGCCACAGCGCCTTCGGGTGCTGCGGATCGAGCGCCAGCGCGGCCGCGATGTAACGCGCGGGTTCGCCGGCGAACTGTCCATCGACCGAGGCCTGCGCGTCGGCATAGTCGGCCCAGCCATCCGCGGTCATGCCGCCGCGCGCCACGACCGAGGCATACAGGGCGCAGGCCTGCGCGAACTCGCGCTTGCGACGGTGATCCTCGGCGCGCGCAAGCAGGTCGGCGACCTCGCCCGTCCCGGGCAGGAGCCGAGCGCTCGCACGGACCGCGGCGCTCAAGCTGCCTTGCGCAACGCCTGCGTGCCAAGGCGCGGCCGATGCGTTGACCTGCGGTCGCGCCACCATGCTGGCTGCCGGCTCCGCAACCTTCCCGTAAATGATGAATGCGGCCGACGCGAACGCGAGACCCGCCGCCAGTCCGAGCGCGAATCCACGGCGCGCGTCGGCAAGCACGAAACCGATTGCCATCGAGGCCCCCTGTCCTGAGCCCGCTTTGCAGCGGAACGCGCCGAGGCTACGTCCGTCGCAATACGGATGCACCGCAGACTGCCGGCGACTTTTCGTTTATGTGAACTGCGCCAGCGCGCGAATGACAGCAATTCTCGTTTGGACGGCCTGCAGCCGGTTACGTGGGCGGCGAACGACCGATACAGTCTGGCTGCATGAACTCCGCGATGCTGCTCGTGTACGGTGCGCCGCTGGCCCTGATCTGGGGCTGGTACCTGCGCCGCCAGCAAAACGTCGAACGTCGCAGCGTGACGGCTCGCGAGCGGTCGGCCGCAGCGGGCTTCGCCGAGCCCGCATCGCTGCATCCGGTGATCGACACCGTTCGTTGCATCGGTTGCGGCTCCTGCGTCAAGGCGTGTCCCGAACAACCGGAGCACCACGTGCTCGGCTTGATCGGCAACAAGGCGCAGCTCGTCAGCCCGTCCGACTGCATCGGCCACGGCGCCTGCCGCAGCGCGTGCCCGGTCGATGCGATCACGCTGGTGTTCGGCTCGGCGCAGCGTGGCATCGACATCCCGCTGCTGAGCCCGAGTTTCGAATCGACGGTCCCCGGCATCTTCATCGCCGGCGAGCTCGGCGGGATGGGGTTGATCCGCAACGCCCTGTCGCAGGGCATGCAGGCCGTCAACGCGATTCACAAGCACCGGCCCAGGGCACGCGGGGCCGGCGCGCTCGACCTGCTCATCGTCGGTGCCGGCCCGGCCGGATTCGCGGCCTCGCTGACGGCCATGTCGCACGGCCTGAAGTTCGCGACGGTCGAGCAGGACTCGCTCGGCGGCTGCGTCTTCCAGTACCCGCGGGCCAAGATGGTGATGACCTCGCCGGTCACGCTGCCGCTGGTGGGCCGGCTGCGTTTCGGCCACACCTCGAAGGAGGCGCTGCTCGAGTTCTGGCGCGGCGTCGAGCGGAAGATGAATTTGCCGATGCATTACGGCGAGCGCGTCGAGTCGATCCGCCGCGAGGGCGACGGATTCCTGGTGCGCACGACGCGGGGCGAGCATCGCGCGGCGAGCGTGCTGCTGGCGATCGGGCGGCGCGGCACGCCGCGCAAGCTCGACGTACCCGGGGAGGAACTGCCGAAAGTGGTTTACCGGCTGCTCGACCCGGAGCAGTACAAGGGACAGGACGTGCTCGTCGTCGGCGGCGGCGACAGCGCGCTCGAGGCAGCGGCGAGCGTCGCCGAGAACGGCGGCCGGCAGGTCACGCTGTCCTATCGCGGCGATGCCTTCTCCCGCGCCAAGCCGCGCAATCGTGAGCGCGTCGCAGCCGCGGCACGCTCCGGCCGCCTGCAGGTGCTGCTCGAGTCGCAGGTGCGGCGCATCGGACCCGCGTCGGTCGTGCTCGCCTTCCAGGGTCGCGAGCTGGAACTCGCCAACGACGCGGTGATCGTCAGCGTCGGCGGCATCCTGCCCGCGGAATTCCTGCAGAAAGTCGGCGTGCAGGTCGAGACCAAGTATGGCACCGCGTAACCGCTCGCATCGATTCGCGCCCCGGTGCGGCGCGCTGCTCGCTTGCACGATGCTGCTCGGGATCGCGACGAGCGCATCCCCCGCGCCGGCGAACGGTGACCGCCGATCCGCTTGAACCGGCCAAAGCGGCGATTCGCATCAAGGACTACACCCGGGCCATCGGCGTATTGACCGACCTGTCGGGCCGCGGTCACGCGGGCGGCCAGTACCTGCTCGGCACGATGCACCTCGCCGGGCTCGGCACTGCGCAGGATCCAGCTCAGGCCCGGCAACTCTTCGAGACCGCGGCGAACGCTGGCGACGCTCGCGCCGCGTACGCTCTCGCGGCGCTGTACGCCACCGGCGAAACGCCG
This sequence comes from uncultured Gammaproteobacteria bacterium, assembly GCA_963777725.1. GTDB lineage: Bacteria > Pseudomonadota > Gammaproteobacteria > Steroidobacterales > Steroidobacteraceae > RPQJ01. The sequence goes on along the minus strand of CAVZRR010000008.1, from coordinate 65,904 downwards.
GATCGGCCGGCGGCACACCGCTGGCTGGCCCGCGCGGCGGAACTCGGTGATCCGGACGCGCAGGCCCTGGTGCGGCGTCAGGCACTGCCGCTGGAATTCCGGCCGCACGACCTGCTGACCGACGAATCCGCGAGGCGCAGCGCTCTGTGGCGCGCGGCTGCGCGCGATGACGTGGCGACGATCGAAACGTTGCTGGACGAGGACCGCGTGAACGCGGCGGACGACTTCGGACGCACCGCGCTGCACCATGCAGCCGACGCTGGCGCCGTGGACGCCATGGCTGTCCTGCTGGCACGCGGAGCCAGCATCGAAGCAGCCGATCACTACGGTGTCACGCCCTTGATGCTGGCTTGCGGCTCCGAGCGGCCCGAGGCCTGTACCGAGCTGCTGCGGGCCCACGCGAGCGTTACCGCGGCCGATCGAGCTGGCAACACCGCGCTGGTCTACGCGCTGCGACGCTCGCGAACGCAGCAGGCGCAGGCCCTGCTCGCGGCCGGCGCAGCACCCGTGCACTTCAACGTCGCAGCCGCGGCTCCAGCGGCCGCCGATCCCAGCGCACGGGCAGCGACGGATGCTTACCAGGGATGGCCGGACATCACCGTTGCGGCGAGTCGCAAGAGCTCGACGATGCTGGGCGATCTGTTGCGTCGGGGCGCCGATCCGAACGCGACGACGCCGGGCGGCGAAACGGCACTGCTGGTCGCCGTCGCCGCGGATGCGGCGCAATCGGTTGCACTGCTGCTGCAGGCCGGCGCGGATGCCTCCCGAGTGAACCGCAGTGGCGCGTCACCGTTGATCGTCGCAGTGCGGCTGGGCCGCGAGGCCGCGCTGGAAGCACTGCTTGCGAACGGCGTCGATCCCAATGCGCGCTCGAAGCAGGAGCCGCCTGCGCTGCTCGTCGCAGTCGAGACCGGCAATGCCCGGGTCGTCCAGCAGTTGCTGGCGGCCGGGGCCGAGGCCGATGCCCGGGGTGCCGGAAACGTCCCGCCGTTGATCGCAGCCGCAGGGCGCAACCAGGCTTCGATCGTCGATCTGCTGATCGCCGCCGGTGCGACGCCGTCACCCGGGGACGGCGCGGGTCGATCCGCACTCTGGCTCGCCTCGTGCAACGGCGCCTCTGCGGTCGTCGCCTCGCTGCTGAAAGCCGGTGCCACCGTCGACGCGGCCGATCGCGAAGGCGTGACACCGCTCGCCTGCGCTGCGGCGCGCGGTCATGCGGACGTCGTCGATCGCCTCGCGCGCTCCGGTGCGAGTCTCGCGGCCCGCACGGGCAACGGTGATACACCGCTGATGCTCGCCGCGGCGGGCGGGCACGCGGCCGTCGTGCGCCGACTGCTGGCGTCGGCGGCCCCCACCGACCTGCAGAATGCCCACGGCGACACGGCCCTGATCCTCGCGAGCCAGTCCGGAGACCTGGAATCGGTGCAAGCGCTGCTCGCGGCCGGGGCGAGCCGCAAGCTGCGCAACCGCGACGGCGTCGCCGCCGCCGATGCCGCGAAGGCCCGCAGCTTCGACGGGCTGGTGGCCGTGCTGAACTGAACGCTCAGTTCGCTACGCGGCCTCCTTGCCGGCAGCGGCCGCCGCGGCACGCTGGCCGGCGCCGGTGGCCGGGTGCTCGTAGTCGTTCTTCTCCCAGTCGCGGTACTTCGGCGGGATCGGGTTGATCGAGCCCTCCGCGAGCCAGTCGAGCTTGCCGTCCATCAGCAGCCCGGCCACCTTGTTGTACGAGCGATTGAAGTTGCTCTTCACCGCCCGGAAGTTGCCCTCGATGCGCCGGCGCGCCTCGCGGCAGAACAGGTCCGCGAGTTCCTGCGGCGACTGGTCGGCCGGGTTCGTCGCGACGAGGTGGTCGGCATAGGACAGCGTCGAGCCCATGACGAACAGGTCCACGCCGATGTCGACGAAGTTGCCGAGGATGATCTGCTCCTTCTCGAGCTTCGGGCCGTACTTCGCCATGGTCGCGAACAGCCGGCGCGCGAGCAGCTTGCTGGTCTTTGCCGCGTACGCGAGGTGCTTGCGGTTGCGCTCGGAGAGGTGCTTCGCCTCGAGGTGGCCGCCCGTGTCGGGCAGGAACAGCTTCGGCAGCCAGGTGCCGTAGAAGCCGGCCGCCTTCATCATGGCCTCGCTCTTGGTGACCTTCTGGCCGGGCTTCGGCTGCAGGATCGGCATGACGAGCTTGAAGTGCGTGTCGAGCGCCTCGCGCGCCATGATCAGGTGCATGACCTGCGACGAGCCCTCGAAGATGCGATTGATGCGCGCGTCGCGCAGGCCCATCTCGACGGCCGTCGGGCGCTCGCCACGCTCGTACAGCGACTTGGCGTTCTCGTAACCGCGCCCGCCGCGCACCTGCAGGTAGTCGTCGTACATCTTCCACAGCGTCTCGGAGCACCAGTACTTGGCGGCCGCGGCCTCGAGACGGATGTCGGCGTTCTTGTGGTCGGCGAACGCGCAGGCGACGTTGACCATCGCCTTCATCGCGAACAACTGCGCCATGTAGCCCGAGATCATCTTCGCCACGGCCTGGTGCTTGCCGACCGGCTGGCCCCACTGCTGCCGCGTCGAGGTCCACCACTTGGCGTCATCGACGAGCGCCATGCCGCCGCCGATCGCCGCGGCCGGGATCCCCAGGCGGCCGACGTTCAGCGTCGCGAGCGCGATCTTGAGGCCCTCGCCCGGCTTGCCGATCAGGTTCTCGGCCGGGACTTTGACGTCCTTGAAGGCGACGACGCCATTGGCGATGCCGCGCAGGCCCATGAAGCGCGAGCGCCGCACGCGCTCGACGCCCGGCCACGCGGTCTCGACCACGAAGCACGAGATCTGCGGCAGCGACTTGCCGTTCGGCAGCACCTTGTCCGGGGTGCGCGCCAGCACCGCGATCAGCGTCGTCTTCGGGTCGGTGACGTTCGTGCACCAGAGCTTGTCGCCGTTCAGCACGTAGTACTTGCCGTCCGCGGACGGTGTCGCGATGGTCGTCATGCGCGCCGGGTCGGAGCCGACACCCGGCTCGGTGAGCGCGAATGCCGAGATCTCGCCCTTCGCGAGCCGGGGCAGGTACTTGCGCTTCTGCTCCTCGGTGCCGAATTCCTTGAGCGGCTGCGGCACGCCGATGCTCTGGTGCGCCGAGATGAAGGCGACCGTGGACGCGCAGTAACCGCCGATGAAGCCGAGCACGCGGGCGTAGTTCGTGACCGAGAAGCCGAGACCGCCATATTCCTTCGGGACTTTCATGCCGAAGAGGCCGACCGCAGCCATGGCCTCGAGCGCCTCGCGGGGGTACTCGCCGTCCTCGTCGATCTGCCACGGATCGATGTTCTTCTCGATGACCGGGCGGATCTTCTCGATGTAGTCGTCGCCGATCTTCTTGTCCTCGGCCGACTGCGCCGGGAACGGATGCAGCAGGTCCCAGCGGAAGTTGCCCTTGAACACCTCGGCGGTGAAGCTCACCGCTTCCCAGTCGGCCTGGCGCGCGTCTTCCGCCAGTTGCATTGCGTCGTCTTTGGCCTTGGTGTCCATGGAGCCTCCCGGCGTATTCGGTGCGGCCGAATATCGCGCAACCGGCCTCCGCCCGGTATCGGGGTTTTGTGCAGTGCAGCCAAGCGTCGCCCCGTGGGCGTCCGCCTCGACCCGCGGGCCCGATTCAGTGCCGGCCCTCGGGAGGTGACAGCCGCTCGAGGCAGACGTGCACGCGCCGCAGGAGTTCCCCGGCGCGGCCCGGCTGTTCGCTGGCCATGTTTTCGTCGGATGCCCGCAGCTGCGCCTTGAGGTCCTCGGCCCATTCGTTGAGCAGCCACTCGCGCACGCTCGGCGAGATCCGCGCGTCGCCGGCGAGCTGCTCGGGGGATTCGAACGCGCCGTAATGGGACGGGAGTGGGCGGACGGCACCCGCCATCGCGGGCGCGCGACGTGAGGGTGGTCTGGGCATGATCGCTGCCTCCCCCGGGGTTCGGGTCGATCCGCGCCGCGTGCAGCGGCGCATACCGCAGTGGACACTGCCACTGCGGTCCGAGTTCCGGGCTCGAGACGCCGGCGGGGGCGGCCAACCGGTGGCCGCCCCCGCCGCAGTCGAACTCAGGTCCGCTCGAGCACCGTCGTGATGCCCTGGCCGAGGCCGATGCACATCGTCGACAGGCCGAGCGTGGCGCCCTTCTGCTCCATGACGTTGACCAGCGCGGTCGTGATGCGCGCGCCGGAGCAGCCCAGCGGGTGGCCGAGCGCGATCGCGCCGCCGTTCAGGTTCACCTTCGAGTCGAACGTGTCCATCAAGCCGAGGTCCTTGATCACCGGCAGTGACTGCGCGGCAAACGCCTCGTTCAGCTCGGCGACCTCGATGTTCTCCATCTTGAGGCCGGCGCGCTTCAGCGCCTTCTTGGTCGCCGGCACCGGGCCGTAACCCATGATCGCCGGGTCGCAGCCAGCGACGGCCATCGAGACGATCTTCGCGCGCGGCTTCAGGCCGAGCGCCTTGGCCCGCTCGTAGCTCATCACCAGCATCGCCGAGGCGCCGTCCGAAATCGCCGACGACGAGCCGGCCGTGACGGTGCCGTTCTTCGGATCGAACGCCGGCGCCAGCGCCGCGAGTCCGGCGACCGTCGTCTCGGGACGGATCACCTCGTCGATCTCGCACAGCACGCGGAAGCCGTTCGCGTCGTGGCCTTCGATGCCGACGATCTCGTTCTTGAAGCGCCCGGTCTGCGTGGCTTCCCAGGCCTTTGCGTGCGAGCGCGCGGCGAACTGGTCCTGCATCTCGCGGGTGATGCCGTGCATGCGGCCGAGCATCTCGGCCGTGAGGCCCATCATGTTCGAGGCCTTGGCGTAGTACTTCGACGCCGACGGGTTCAGGTCGATGCCGTGCATCATGCCGACGTGGCCCATGTGCTCGACGCCGCCGATCACGAACACGTCGCCCTGGCCCGTCATGATCTGCGCAGCCGCCGTGTGCAGCGCCTGCATCGATGAGCCGCACAGCCGGTTCACGGTCTGGCCAGCCACATGGTGCGGCAGGCCCGCGAGCAGCAGCGCATTGCGGGCGATGTTCATGCCCTGCTCGAGCGTCTGGTTCACGCAGCCCCAGATCACGTCCTCGACCTCGTTCATGTCGGCCGCAGGATTGCGCTTGAACAGCGCCTTGATCAGCTCGGCCGACAGCACTTCGGCCCGCACATTGCGGAACATGCCGCCCTTCGAGCGGCCCATGGCAGTGCGGACGCCATCGATGATGACGACATCGCGTGCATTGAGACTCATGTTGATCTCTCCCGAATTCGTGATGGGCCGAGGGTCAGCCGAAGAACTTCTGGCTGGAGGACGCCATGTCCCGCAGCAGCTTCGGTGCCTCGTAGAGCTTGCCGAGTGCCGCGTACTTGTCGGCGAGCGCCACGAAGTTCGCCACACCCATCTGGTCGACGTACCGGCACGCGCCGCCGCGGAACGGCGGGAAGCCGATGCCGTAGATCAGCGACATGTCGGCCTCGTGCGGCGAGGCGACGATCTTCTCCTCGAGGCAGCGCGCGACCTCGTTGACCATCGGCACCATGCAGCGCGCGACGATCTCGTCCGGCGCGAACTCCTTGCGGGCCGCGACCACGCCCTTGATCAGCTCGTAGGTCTCGGGATCGGGCGCCTTCTTCGGCTTGCCCTTCTTGTCGGGCGCGTAGGTGTAGTAACCCTTGCCGGTCTTCTGCCCGTAGCGCTTCTGCTCGACGATCACCTGCGTCGTGCTCGTGAAATCGGGCTTCATCCGGTCGGGGAAACCCTCGGCCATGACGCCCGCGGCGTGCACCGCGGTATCCATGCCGACGACGTCCATCAGGTACGCCGGGCCCATCGGCCAGCCGAACTTCTCCATCGCCTTGTCGACCGCCATGAAGTCGGCGCCGTCGCGCAACAGCATGTGGAAGCCGGCGAAGTACGGGAACAGCACGCGATTGACGAAGAACCCCGGGCAGTCGTTGACGACGACCGGCGTCTTGCCCATCTTCTGCGACAGCTTGACCGTGGCCGCCACCGCTTCGTCCGACGACTGCTTGCCGCGGATCACTTCCACGAGCGGCATCATGTGCACCGGGTTGAAGAAGTGCATGCCGACGAAGTTCTGCGGGCGCTTCAGGCCCTCGGCCAGGTAGCTGATCGAGATCGTCGAGGTGTTCGACGCGATGATCGTGTCGTCGCGCACCAGGCCCTCGACCTCGGCGAACACCGCCTTCTTGACCTTCGGGTTCTCGACGACCGCCTCGATGATGATGTCGACTTCCTTGAAGTCGCCGTAATTCAGCGTCGGGCGGATCCGCGCCAGCGTGGCGCTCATCGCGTCGGGCTTCAGCTTGCCCTTCTCGACCTGCTTCGAGAGCAGCTTGCCGGCCTCGTTCATGCCGAGATCGAGCGCCTCGGAGCGGATGTCCTTCATGATGATCGGCGTGCCCTTGACGGCGCTCTGGTAGGCGATGCCGCCGCCCATGATGCCGGCGCCGAGCACGGCGGCCTGCTTGATGTCCTTGGCGCCCTTCTTCGCCCACGAGCCCGCGGTCTTCTTGACCATCTGGTCGGCCATGAAGAGCCCGACCAGCGCGTTGGCCTGCGGCGTCACCGCGGCCTTGGCGAAATACTTCGCCTCGATCGCGAGCGCCTCGTCGCGGCCCTTGGTGGCCGCTTCCTGCATGTTCTTCAGCGCCAGCATCGGGGCCGGATAGTTCGGGCCGGCCTTGCCGCCCACCACCGCCATCGAGCTCGAGAACGCCATCGCCTGCTCGATCGGGTTCAGCTTGAGCGGCGCGATCTTCTCGGCGCGCTTGGCCTGCCAGTCGAGCTTGCCCGCGATCGCCTGCTTGACCAGCGCCAGCGCCGCGTCACGCAGCTGCTCGGGCGTCACGACCGCGTCGACGACGCCGTCCTTCAGCGCCGCGTCGGGCTTCTTGTCCGCGCCGGTCGCGATCCACTCGACCGCGTTGTCGACGCCGACCAGGCGCGGCATGCGCACGGAGCCGCCGAAGCCCGGGAAGATGCCGAGCTTCACTTCGGGGAAGCCGACCGAGGCTGCGGTCGACATCACGCGATAGTCGCAGGCGAGCGCGAGCTCGAGCCCGCCGCCGAGGCAGACGCCGTTGATCGCGGCCACCGTCGGGAACGGCAGGTCCTCGAACCGGCACAGCATCCGGTTCACCTCGAGCACGTTCTTCGCGATCGCTTCCTCGCCCGCGGCAAACATGGCCGTGAACTCGGTGATGTCGGCGCCGACGATGAACACCGGCTTGCCGGACGTGACGATCACGCCCTTGACCGACTTGTCCTTCGCGATGGCCTGGGTGGCCGCGTCGAAGTCCTTGAGCGCGGCCGCGCTCAGCTTGTTGACCGAATCTCCCGTGAGATCGAATTTGAGTTCGACGATGCCGTCGTCCAGCGCCGTGGCGCTGAAAGCGGTTCCGGAATAGAGCATGGGGACATCTCCCTTCGTTTGAGTCCACGCGGGCGTACCGCGCAGTTTGCGGCACCGCAACAGAATTGTTAACCGTGCTTTCCGAGAGGTGCCGGTGGTCGGATCCGTCGGATTTGCGGAATCCCAATTCTGGCGAGACCGCGAATCTTTGAGAATCATGGACTTACCGACCTGGTACTCAAGACCGGTGGCGCTTCTGCAAGTAGCTTGCCCGTGGATCAGCGCTGGATGCAGACCTGTCGGTAAACTGTGCGGATGCGTCTGATGCCCTTGTTCCGATTCGCCGCGCTGCTCCTGGTCCTGTCTACCGCAGCGGTCAAAGCCGATCCAAACTCCGCAGCCCGCCGCGAGTTCCAGTCGGCCTACGCCGCGGTCGCCACCCTCGCACCCGACGCCGCGGTCGACGGACAGCGACGCCCTGCGCAGCTACCCGCTCTACCCGTACCTGCAGGCCGCGCGCCTGCAGCGCCGGCTTACGGATCCGGCGGCTGCCGCGGACATCGCGGCATTCCTGGCGGCCAACGGCGACCAGCCGGTCGCGCGTTCGTTGCGCCGCAGCTGGTTGATGGAACTCGCGCTGCGCAAGCAGTGGGACGCCTACCTCACCGCCTATCGCGAGGACCTCGACGACACAGCGGCCGCCCGCTGCAACGCACTCGCGGCCCGCATCGCGCTCGGGCGAACCGCGGGGCTCGAGGAATCCGCGACGGCGATGTACCTCACGCCGGGCAGCCTGCCGCCCGCCTGCGATCCGGTCATCGACTGGCTGCGCGGACAATCGCTGCTGACCCCGGCGCTGGTCGAGAAGCGGGCCCGCCTCGCCCTGGGTGCGGGCGAAGCGGCGCTGGCACGTTTCCTCGCGCGTTCGCTGCCGGACGCGCAGGCGGCACCGATCAACCAATGGGCGGCCTTGATCGAGCAGCCGCGAACCGCGGTCGACGCCCTGATCGCCGCGCCCAGCCGCGCCGTCGAGACGCCCGCGCTGCTCGACGGGTGGTCACGTGCGGCGCGTGCCGACACGGAGGCCGCAGCAGCACGGTTTCCGGCACTCGTCCAGGCGCGCGGTTTCGACGAGCGCGCCGCGAGCCCGTTCGCGCTGGCCGTCGCGTTGCCGTTCGCGTGGAGTCGCCATCCGCGCACGCTGGAATTCTTCGCGAAAGTGCACCCCGACGACCTCGACGAGCGCGGCCACGAGTGGCGCGTGCGTGCCGCGCTGTGGGTCGGCGACTGGGCGCTCGTGCAGCGGGCGCTTGCCGAGATGCCCGAGACGTTGCGCAACCAGAATCGCTGGCGCTACTGGGATGCGCGCGCCGCCGAGCAACGCGGCGATCGAGAGGCCGCCAGCCGCGGTTATGCGGCCGTGCTGCCGACCGACAACTGGTACGCAGCGCTGTCCGCCGCGCGGCTCGGCCAGCGCTTTACGCCGTCGCTGCAGCCGATTCCGCGCGATGCCGCCACGTTGCAGCGTGTCGCTGCCGAACCGGGGCTCGTGCGGACGCGCGAACTGATCCTGGTGGATCTGCAGAGCGAAGCGAACCTGGAGTGGCGCGTGGCGACGGATGCGCTCGCACCGGAGCTGCAGGCGCAGGCCGTGCGGCTGGCCTCGGGCTGGGGCTGGCACCTGCAGGCGATCGCGACGGCGGCCAAGCTCGGCATCTTCAATGACTACGAGTTGCTGTACCCGAGGCCGTTCGACGCCGAGGTGCGCCAGGCGGCGCGCGCGACACGGCTGCCCGAGGAACTGATCTACGCGGTGATCCGCCAGGAGAGCCTGTTCCGCACCGACGCGCGCTCGAGCGCGGGCGCGACCGGCTTGATGCAACTGCTGCCGGAAACCGCGCGCCGCACGGCCGCCTCCGCGGGGCTGCGCGCGGCCTTCGCTCGGCGACCTGCTGATTCCATCCGTGAACGTGAAGCTCGGCTCCACCTATCTGCGCGGACTGCTCGACCGGGCCGACGGCCAGTGGCCGATTGCGATCGCCGGCTACAACGCGGGGCCGGGCGCGGCCCGACGCTGGCTGCCGACCGCGCCGATGGAAACGGACGTCTGGGTGGAGAACATCCCGTACAACGAGACGCGCGCCTACGTGCAGCGCGTGCACTGGCATTCGCTGGTTTTCGCGTGGCTCGAGGACGGCAAGCCGCGCGATGCCAACGCCTGGCGCGGCATGATTCGCCCGGCGGCCGCGGATGCTTCCGCGTCCGCGCAGTAACTCGCTCAGGCGGCCTTCGCGCAGGTCTCCGCGAGTGCCGCGCAGACGATGCTGCGCTCGGCCTGCAGTTCGCCGCCATCGAGCAACCCGAGCCAGTCCGACAGGAACTCGGCCACCAGGCTGCCCGGTCGCGGCGCGAGGTTGCGGCACGCCGTTGCCACTTCGCTGGTGGACAGGCCGAGGCGCAGCGGCGCCAGCCGAGCCGTGACCGACTCATCCTCGAGCGACAGCAACTCGGCGAACACGGCACCGCGGTTCAGTACGAGGCTGCGGCGGATCCACTCGATCGTGTCATGAAGCGCGGCATGGCGATCGCGCGTAGCGGCCCCGGCCGAGTGCAGGTATTCGCGAGTCGCGGCCGCGACGATGCCGTCCTCGACGTCGCCGAGCGCGAAGGGCAGCAGCGCGTCGCGTCGCTCGGCGGCAGCGCGAATCCGCTCGATCAACGTGTCCAGGCGACGGCGGCGAGCGGCCGGGGGCTCGAAGGGCAGCCGCTTCCAGTAGTCGATCAGCGCGTTCGTTACGGTCAACATGGTCAAACCTCCAGGCCCTCTGCGGGCGTTGCAGACCTGACCGGTGGGTCCAACGAGCGGCGCGCGACGGGCGGGAGGCTGAAACGAAAAACCCTCCGCGCCACGATTCGAGCGCCGGAGGGTTCAGTGAGCTTTCACCCGCTTCGTTGCCTTCCGGCCGCATCCGCGTCTCGCGACGCGCGCCACCTTGCCCGGGAAGGCAGGTTGGCCGGGACCCGTGTCCCTTTCTTGATGCTGGGCGCGATTCTAGGGTGTCCCGCCTGGGATTTTCAAGTCAGGAGGTGCCGCAGCAGCCAGTCGGTGGGGATGAACACGAACAGCACGAAGCCAACGAACAACACCGCGACGTAGACCGGCGCGGGCCAGCTGACGCGGCGGGCGCCGAGCCCGTAAGTCCAGTTGATGTTCTTGTCCGGCGTGCTGACCCAGCGGCTCCAGGGCAGCACGACCGCCGCGAGCAGGATCGCGCCGGGTAGCCCGACGCGCGCGTCGTAGCCGTACGCGGCGATCATCCACAACAGCACGAGCGGCAGCGGCACGTGGAACAGCGACAGGCCGCGCAGCAACAGCGGTCGCTCCGGCTCGAACATGTAGTCGGTGAGCCCGGTGATTCGCCGCCGCAGCAGCAGCCGGCCCGCATAGTCGAAGTTCCACAGCAACTCCGGCACCAGCACGGCGACGGTCAGCACGCTGGCGAGCGCGGCGCTCTCGAGCCACATCGCCGGCACGGCGCCGATGAACGCGATGTCGGAGAACCACAGGAAATTCTTCCAGCCGTAGTTCTTCCACCAGACCAGCATGATGTAGAGCACGAAGGCGCTGTAGGCGAGCTTGAACCAGAGCGGGATCGTCACGGCCTCACCAACCCATCAGCGTGAAATACACGACGTAGACGATACTCCAGCCGACGCCCCACAGCGTCCACAGCACGCGATCCGCCGCCGCGAAGCGCGACCGCACGAACAGCGTCACGCCGCGGGCGAGCAGCACGATCAGCACCCAGCGGGAAAGCCGCGCCGGCACGCTCCAGCCGAGAAACGTCGCCAGTGACTGCCCCTGGGCCGCGGACTCGACCGCGAGGATCTTGTACGGCACGCCGCTGAATCCCGCCCGCAGCATCTGCGAGCCATAGTGTTCCTGCAGCGCCGCGCCCGTCGCAGCGATGAAATCCGCGTTGATCGCCGGCACCAGCTCGAGCAGCGCCCTCATCCGCTCCGGCGAGTCCGCGGCCGCCAGGTACATCAGCAGTCCGCCGAGCAAGGCCCCGCCCAGGCACGCCGCCACGGCCCGCCAGACGAGCCGCGGCCGGAAGCCCGCGAGCCACGTCAGCAGCACGTCGGGCACGATGAAGAACAGCGTCGCCTCCGCCAGCCCCCAGGCCGCCGCAATCGCGAACCACATGGCTCAGGTGAAGAAGAAGCGCGTCAGGTGGAAGAACAGCGGCGCCGAGAAGCACAGCGAATCGATCCGGTCGAGCACGCCGCCGTGACCCGGGATCAGCGCGCCGAAGTCCTTGACCTGCCGGTCGCGCTTCACGGCCGACATCACGAGCCCGCCTGCGATGCCCGCGAGCACGATCACGAGCGACAGCAGCGCCGCCTGCCAAGGCGCGAACGGCGTGGCCCACCACAGCGCCGTGCCGATCAGCACGGCGAGCCCGCCGCCACCGAGGTAGCCCTCGACCGTCTTGTTCGGGCTCACGGTCGGCACGGCCTTGCGCTTGCCGAACAGCTTGCCGACCGTGTACTGCAGCACGTCGGAGATCTGTGTCACGACCACGAGGAACAGCAGCAGCTTCGCGCCCTGCCCTTCGTAGCCCGGAATGTCCAGCATCTGCAGCGCCGGCGCGTGGCTGACGCAGAACACGCAGATCATCAGCACCCACTGCAGCCGCGAGGTGCGCGCGAGGAAATCCTCGGTGTCGCCGGCCAGCACCTGCACCGACGGCAGCAGCAGGTACGCGTAGACGGGAATCAGCAGCGCGAACATCCCGTACCAGCCGATCGCGACGAAGAAGTACTGCGCCGGCAGGAACAGGAAGAACGTCCAGACCATCGCGCGGTGGTCGGCGCGACGCGTCGGCAGCAGCGTCATGAACTCGCGCATCGCGAGGAACGAGACGATCGCGAACATCACCAGCGAGCCGTAGCCTCCGGTCGCGATCGCGATGCCGAACACGACGACCATGGCCCACCACGCGCGGATCCGGGCGACGAGGTTGGCGACGGTCGCCTGCGCGGATTCGCTGCGAGCCCGTCCTTTCAGCACCCACGCGATCAGCGAGGCGATCGACAGGAAGACCAGGATGCCGCCGATCATCCAGACGAGTTCGCGGTCCGCGAACAGGCTCATGTCGCGCCCTCCCGCCAGTTCCAGCACGGCTTGCCGGCAGCGCTCGAGGAACATCTGCTTGTCCTCGCCGATCGCGATGCGCAGCTCCGGACCGAACACGACCTGCCCCTGCATCGGCACCGGCAGCGCAGCGCCCTTCGGCAGGATCCGCGCGAGGTTGCCGAGATACACCGGCACGAGCGGCACCGCGGGACGCGCCCGCGCCAGATGGTAAAGCCCCGCGCGGAACGGCTGCACCGCCGCGCCGCTGCCCCGCGTGCCCTCCGGATAGAGGATCAGCGACCGCTCGCTGTCGAGCACCGCGGTCATCGCGTCGAGCGTCTGCTGCCGGTGCTGCTCGAGCTGTTCCGCGCCCTCGACGCCTTTGCGATCGATCAGCAACGCGTCGAACACGCGTTCGGCGATGAAGCGCCGCACCGTGCCGTGGCCCCAGTAGTCGCGCGCCGCGACTGGGCGCGTGCGCTCGCGCAGCGTCTCCGGCAACGTGCTCCAGACGACGACCGTGTCGAGGTGCGAGCAGTGGTTCGCGAAGTAGACGCGCGGCGCCAGCGAGCGCGGGTCGCACAGCCAGCGCGGCTGCGCGCCCGTGAACAGGCGGCACAAGCCGCGCAGGCACGCCGAGACGATCCGCTCAAGGAGCATGCGCGCGCAGTTCCCTTGCGATGCGCAGCGTGCGCCGGACGACCGTCACCGTCGAGCCGACCAGGATCACGGCGAGCGCCAGCGTGATCACCTGCCCGGCCCGCGCGACGGACGGCATCGCCGCGGCGAGCAACGCGCCGCCCGTCAACACCGCCATCCGCTGCGACTTGGACTGCGGCCCGAAGAAGAACTGCGGCGTGCCGAGCGCGCCGCCGAGCACGCGGACGAACGCGGTGAACAGCGCCATCACGGCGCAGGCCCAGCCGAGCGTCGGGTTCCATCCACCCGCCGCGAGAGCGTAGCCGGCGCCCACGAGGATCACCGTGTCGGCGATCCGGTCGGGCACGTCGTTGTAGAGCGCGCCCACCGGCGTGGCCCGCCCATGCTCGACCGCGACCATGCCGTCGAGCATGTTGCAGAGCAGGCGCAGCTGGATCCCGAGCGCCGCGACGACCAGCCAGCCGCGCCAGCCTGTGCCGCCCGACAACAGGAATGCGCCACCGCGACGACGGCGAACACCGCGCCCAGCACGGAAATCGCATTCGCCGTGAGCCCGGTGCGGGCGATCGCGGCGGCCAGCGCGCGGGCCCAGCCGGTCTCGCGCGTCGCAATGGGTCGCCGTTCGGCCATGCGCCATTATGGCCCAGCCGGCAATCGTCAGGTGTGCAGCTCGAGGGTGTCGCCGTCCGCGAGACGATGATCGCGCCCGACATGCTGTCCATCGGCGGCCACCGAGCGTCCCCAGACGCGCGCGTACTTCAGCGTGCGCGCCATCTCCCGATGCACCAGGCGGGCCGCGTCCGCGACCGTCTGCTCACCCATGCGCAACGTGAACGGCCGCTCGTTCTCGGGCGGTTTGCCCGGGGCCTTCGTATAGACCCGCACCAGACCGAGCTGCCGCCAGAGCCAGCCGCCGAGGTCGCCCAGGCCGAGGCCCGACTGCGCCGAGATCAGCAGCGCCGGGAAATGCGGCTCCTCGAGCTCGGCCAGCGCTTCGAGGTCGGTCTGCGGTTCGGTCAGCAGGTCGGCTTTGTTCGCGAGCAGCAAGGTCGGCAACTGCAGTGCGAAGACGTCGTCGTCCGGTGACGCGGACTGCAGGCCAGCCGCGCCCGCATCGACGTCGGCCGGCCAGCGGGTGACGAGGCTGACCTTGCGCTCGCGCAACTGGGTCTGCACGGTCGCCACCTGTTGCAGGCAATCGGGATCCGCGAGGTCGATCACCAGCAGGCAGGCGTCGGCCATCTGCAATGCGCCGCCGAGCCAGGGCAACGGATGCGCCTCGGCGATGGCCGGCAGGTCGACGAGCTGGAAATGCACGTCCTGCCACTTGAGCATGCCGGGCTCGGGGTATTGCGTCGTGAAAGGATACGGGCCGCTGCGAGCGCCGGAACCCGTCAACCGATCGTGCAGCAGCGACTTGCCGCTGTTCGGCGGCCCGACCAGCGCGACCTGCGCGGCACCCTCTGGTCGCACGACCAGCGCAGGTCCACCGCGCACCCCGCCCTTCTTCGGCCCCGCAACCTCCTCGTCGAGCTCCTTGATGCGCCGCTTCAGGTCGGCCTGCAGGTGGTCGGTGCCCTTGTGCTTCGGGATCACGCGCAGCATCTCGCGCAGGTGGTCGAGCCGTTCCTGCGGGTCCCGCGCCTTGCGGAACGCGTCGGCGGCGGCCTTGTACTCGGGTGAAAGGTTGGCGGGCATCGCTCGGGACCGGTTTGGCGTTCAAACGTGTGCTGGGCCTGTAAACTTATGACTCTGCCGGCATCGGGATTGCAACGTGGCAAACCGCGAGCACGGCCAGGAAAGGCAAACCTTGCAGACCTCAAGCCCGCCGCCGAGCGACGCGCTCGTCATCTTCGGCATCACCGGCGACCTCGCCTACAAGAAGATCTTCCCCGCGCTCGCCAGCCTCGAGCGGCGCGGGCGGCTGCCGGAATGCGTCGTCGGTGTCGCCCGCGGCGGCACGGCTCACGACGCGCTGGTCGAGCGCATGCGTGCGAGCCTGGCCGAGCACGGCGCGCCGGCCGACGCCGAGCTGCTGCCGCGGCTCGCGGCCAAGCTCCGGCTGGTGGACGGCGACTACCGCGAGGACGCGACCTTCACCGCGCTGCGTGCCGCGCTCGACGGCGCCGCCCACCCGTGCCACTACCTCGCGATTCCACCGAGCCTGTTCGCCACCGTCGCGACCAAGCTCGGCACCTCGGGCTGTGCCACGGGCGCGCGCGTGGTCGTCGAGAAGCCCCTCGGCCGCGACCTGTCGAGCGCGCAGACCATCAATCGCGCGCTGCAGCAGGTGTTCGACGAGAGCTCGATCTACCGCATCGACCATTTCCTCGGCAAGGAGCCGGTGCAGAACCTGCTCTATTTCCGCTTCGCGAACTCGATCATCGAGCCGATCTGGAATCGCACCCACGTCGAGAGCGTGCAGATCACGATGGCCGAGAAATTCGGCGTCGAAGGCCGCGGACGGCTCTACGAGGAGCTCGGCGCGGTCCGCGACGTCGTGCAGAACCACCTGCTCGAAGTGCTGGCGATCCTCGCGATGGAGCCGCCGGTCGGCGCCGGATCGGAGGCGCTGCGCGACGAGAAGACCAAGATCCTGCGTGCGGTGCTGCATCCCGAACGGCGCAGCATCGTGCGCGGCCAGTACCAGGGCTATCGCGACGAGGACGGCGTGCAGGCCGGTTCCGACGTCGAGACCTACGCGGCGCTGCGTTTCGACATCGATTCGTGGCGCTGGGCCGGCGTGCCGTTCTTCGTGCGCACGGGCAAGCGCCTGCCGGTCACCGCCACCGAAGTGATGGCGACGTTCCGCCGACCACCGCAGCAGTTGTTCGACGAACCGCTGCCCGCGCGGGCGAACTACCTGAGATTCCGGCTCGGCCCCGACCGCGTCGCGATCGCTCTCGGCACGCGCGTCAAGTCGCCGGGGGAGGCGATGGCCGGCCGGGAAATCGAGCTCTATGCCTGCAACTCGCACGCCGACGAAATGACCCCCTACGAACGCCTGCTCGGCGACGCAATGCGTGGCGACACGACGCTGTTCGCGCGGCAGGACTCGGTCGAGGTGGCCTGGGACATCGTCGACCGGCTGCTCGCGAGCGGTCCGCAGGCCGAACCCTACGCGGCCGGCAGCTGGGGGCCCGCGACCGCCGAGCGCATGGTGGAGCGCTATGGCGGCTGGTACGACCCGCCGGCCAACGGAGGTGAACTGTGCGATTGAGGTCCGCCGAGGACGCGCTGGGCGCTGCACGCCTCGCTGCCGCCGAGGTTGCCGACGTTTGCCGCCGCGCCGTCACGGAGCGCGGCCAGGCGGTCATCGCACTGAGCGGCGGGGAAACCCCGTGGCTGATGCTGCGCGAGCTGCGTGAATACGAGCTGCCGTGGAACCGGATCTATGTCGGCCAGGTGGACGAGCGGATTGCGCCCGCCGGCGACGCGCGGCGCAACCGGGCGAAGCTCGACGAGATCCTGGTTCGCCACGGTCCGCTGCCTGCGCCCCGCCTGCTGGCGATGCCGGTCGAGGGCGGCGACCTCGCCGCGGCGGCGGTCACCTACCAGCGGCTGCTCGAGCACTATGCCGGCTCGCCCGCGCAACTCGACCTGGTCCAGCTCGGGCTCGGCACGGACGGCCACACGGCCTCGCTGATCCCGGGCGACCCAGTGCTCGGCGTCCGGGACCGCGACGTCGCGCTGACCGGCGAATACCAGGGCCTGCGGCGCATGACGCTGACGTATCCGGCGCTGTCCCGGGCACGCGCCCGGCTTTGGCTCGTGACCGGCGCGGCCAAGCACGACGCGTTGCGCGACCTGCTGGCCGGCGTGGGCGACACGCCCGCCACTCAGCGTCGCCCGCGGCGACACGATCGTGATCGCGGACGCCGGCGCCCTCGTCCGCCCGTAGGTCAGCCTTTGGAGTTGTCGCGCGTGACCGCGTGACCGCCGAACGACTGCCGCAACCGGGCGAGCACCCGGTTCGAGAAATCGTCGTGGCCCTGGCTCGCGAAACGCTCCATCAACGCGAGCGTCATCACCGGCGTCGGCACCCCGAGTTCGACGGACTCGATCGCCGTCCAGCGACCTTCACCCGAATCCGCGACGACGGGCGCGATCGCCTCCAGCCGGTCGTCCTCGGCGAGGATCTCGGCGGTGAGGTCGAGGAGCCAGGAACGGATGACCGTGCCGTGCCGCCACGATTCGGCGATTTTCGCGACGTCGAGCTGCAGGTCGGTCTTGGCGCGCAGCAGCGCCAGGCCCTCGGCATACGCCTGCATCAGGCCGTACTCGATGCCGTTGTGGACCATCTTGGCGAAGTGCCCGGCGCCGCTCGGGCCGCAGTGCAGCCAGCCCCGGTCCGCGGCCGGCGCCAGTACCCGCAGGAACGGCTCGACGCGTTTCACCGCATCCGGCCGGCCGCCGACCATCAGGCCGTAGCCGTTGACGATGCCCCCAGACTCCGCCTGACACGCCGGCATCGACGAGGTGCAGGCCGAGTGCCTCGAGTTCCTGCGCCCGCCGCATGCTGTCGCGGTAGTAAGCGTTCGCTCCGTCGACGATCACGTCGCCCGCCGCGACCAGGCCACGCAGTTCGACGATCGTTGCCTCGGTCGGCGCGCCGGCCGGCAGCATCGACCAGACGACGCGCGGCGCAGGCAGCGCAGCGACGAGCGCTTCGAGCGTCTGGACGGTATTCACGCGCTCTTCGCCGGCGAGGCCCGCGCGGGCGCCTGCGGCGCGGTCCCAGGCCACGACGCCGAGGCCGGCGCGCGCGATCCGCCGCGCCATGTTCCCGCCCATGCGGCCGAGCCCGACCATGCCGATTTTCTGTTCCATCGCCGCTCCCCTGACGCTCCGGCGCCTTGTGGCCGGATGGTCGCCCGTGCGCCGCACCGGCACAAGTGCCGGCGCCTGCGTGAAGCCGCGCGGCGCCCCTGAGATCCACGTATTTTCCGCCGCCGCCCGACGCGCTATCACTAGCGGCGCGAAGGCCCGGTGTTCGGGCCTGCCGAGGGCTCCCGATGACCACCAGCGAGCGGAAATGGGTCTACGCGTTCGAAAACGGCGACGGCCGCAACAAGATGCTGCTCGGCGGCAAGGGGGCCAATCTCTGCGAGATGACGCGGATCGGGCTCAACGTGCCGCCCGGCTTCGTGATCACGACCGAGGCCTGCCTCGCCTACCTCGAAGACTCGCAGCGCCAGCTGCCCGAGGGCGCGATGGACGAGGTGCGCGCCCACATGCGCGCGCTCGAGCAACGCACCGGCAAGCGCTTCGGCGGCAGCGACGATCCGCTGCTCGTCTCGGTGCGCTCGGGATCGGCGATGTCGATGCCGGGCATGATGGACACGATCCTCAACCTCGGCCTCAACGAGACCACGCTCGCCGCGCTGATCCGCCGCACCGGCAACGAGCGCTTCGGCTACGACGCCTGGCGGCGGTTCGTCCAGCTGTTCGGCAAGGTGGCCCTCGGCGTGCCCGACTCTGCGTTCGACGAGCAGTTCGAGGCGGTCAAGACCCGCGTCGGCGTCAAGCAGGACGTCATGCTCGGCCCGGACGAACTGCGCGACATCGGCGAGCGGTTCCTGCGCGTCGTGCAGCAGCACACCGGCCGGCCATTCCCGGCCGATCCGTACGAGCAGCTCGAGATCGCGATCAAGGCCGTCTTCAATTCGTGGATGGGCAAGCGCGCGATCGACTACCGGCGCGAGTTCAAGATCACGCCGGCCATGGCGAACGGCACCGCGGTCAACGTCGTGACGATGGTGTTCGGCAACATGGGCAACGACAGCGCGACGGGCGTGGGCTTCACGCGCAACCCGGCGACCGGCGAGAACCAGCTCTACGGCGAGTACCTGACCAACGCGCAGGGCGAGGACGTCGTGGCGGGCATCCGCACGCCGAAGCCGATCGCCGACCTCGCCGTCGAGATGCCCGCGATCTACACGCAGCTCGTCGACCTGCGCAACCGCCTCGAGCGGCATTACCGCGAAGTGCAGGACTTCGAGTTCACGATCGAGCGCGGCACGCTGTATTGCCTGCAGACACGCAACGGCAAGATGAACGCCGCGTCGATGGTGCGCACGTCGGTCGAAATGAACGAGGAAGGCATCCTGTCGCGCGAGGAAGCGATCCTGCGCGTCAACCCGGCGCACCTCGAGCAGATGCTGTTCCCGCGACTCGACCCGCAGCACAAGGGCCAGCCGCTCGCGACGGGCCTGCCCGCCTCGCCCGGTGCGGCGAGCGGCCAGGCCGTGTTCGACGCCGATCGCGCCGAGACGCTCGGCAAGCAGGGCCACAAGGTGATCCTCGTCCGCGAGGAGACCAAGCCCGAGGACATCCACGGCTTCTTCGCCTCGCAGGGCATCCTGACCAGCCGCGGCGGCAAGACCTCGCACGCGGCCGTCGTCGCGCGCGGCATGGGCAAGCCCTGCGTCGCGGGCGCCGAGGGCATCCACGTCGACGTGTCCGCGCGACTCGCGTTCGTCGGCGACCAGGTGATCAAGGAAGGCGACGTCATCACGATCGACGGCAGCAACGGCCGCGTGTTCCGCGGCGAAGTGCCGACGGTCGAGGCGGACTTCTCGCCGTCGCTGGTCAAGCTGCTCGGCTGGGCGGACGCGCATTCACGGCTCGGCGTGCGCGCCAACGCCGACACGCCGGACGACGCCGCCCGCGCGATCCGCTACGGCGCGAAGGGCATCGGCCTGTGCCGCACCGAGCGCATGTTCAACGCGGGCGACCGGCTGCCGATCGTCGTCGACATGATCGTCGCCGACACGCCGGAGCAGCGGCGCGCGGCGCTCGACCGGCTGCTGCCGATCCAGCGCGCGGACTTCGCCGGACTGTTCAAGGCGATGGCGCCGCACCCGGTGACGATCCGGCTGCTCGACCCGCCGATCCACGAGTTCCTGCCGACCGAGCGCCAGCTCGAGGACGACGTCGCGAAGCTGAACGAGCTGCGCGGCGCAGCCCGCGGCATGGAGGTGCTGACCGAGGCGGCGCGTTCGATCTCCGACGGCAAGCTGCCCGCGACGCTGCGCGACCTCGCCGAGACGCGGCTGATCGACAGCGTGATCGCGCGCAAGGAAGCGATCCTGCGCAAGGCGCGCGCGCTGCGCGAGGTGAACCCGATGCTCGGTCACCGCGGCGTGCGCCTCGGCATCACCTACCCCGAGATCTACACGATGCAGATCCGGGCCGTGCTCGAGGCGGCGGCGAACTGCATCCGCTCCGGGATCGAGGTGCACCCCGAGATCATGGTGCCGCAGGTCTGCACCGCGCAGGAACTGAACCTGGTGCGCGACTACATGACGGCCGTGCAGCGCGAGGTCGAGGTCACCTACGGCGTGCCGGTGCCGTGCAAGTTCGGCACGATGGTCGAGGTGGTGCGCGCCTGCATGCGCGCCGAGAACCTGGCCGAAGTCGCCGAGTTCTTCTCGTTCGGCACCAACGACCTGACGCAGGCGACGTTCTCGTTCTCGCGCGAGGACGCCGAGAACAAGTTCCTGCCGATGTACAACGAGCGCGGCATCCTGCAGGACAATCCGTTCGAGGTGCTCGACGTCAAGGGCGTCGGGCGCCTGATGGCGCTGGCCGTGGACTGGGGCCGCGCGAGCCGCCCCGGCCTCAAGGTCGGCATCTGCGGCGAGCACGGCGGCCACCCGGCCTCGATCCGCTTCTGCGACTCGATCGGGCTCGACTACGTGTCGTGCTCGGCGCCGCGGGTGCCGATCGCGCGGCTGGCGGCGGCGCATGCGGCGATCGCGGGGGCGGTCGGACTGGACAAAGCCGCCTGAGGGAGCCGGATCTGCCGGTCAGTCGGTGACGTCCGCGACCGGGAACGTCATGCGGAACGACTCGACCTTGAATGCGGCCAGCACCGGCGCGGCGGCGAGGTCCGGAAACAGCGCGGCATCGAAGCGCCACGACAGCAGCCGGCCGAGACGAGCCCGGCCGCCCGCGACGGGCGCATAGTAATAAGTGCGGCCCCGGAAGCTCTGCGCCAGCGTGCGCAGCCGTGCAGGCAGCAGCCCGCCTGGCACCGGCAACGACGGCGCGTAGCGCAGCGTGGCGAACCGCAACTCGCACAACTCGCGGCCCTCGCTGACGACACGCACCCGGTCCTCGCGGCCGCCGTCGAGGCCCTGCTCCACCTCGAAGTCGGCGCGATCCTTCGGGATGCCCCAGTTGTTGCGACCGTTGACGACGCTGTCCCAGGTCGACACCAGGATGCGGCTGATCGTCAGGTGACGCCGCCCGTCGCCGAACGGGAACGCGCCCGGAATGAACAGCAGCTCGCGGTACGGGCCGCACCCGACTCCACATAGTCGACGTACATCAGGTACGAGGCGAGACCACGGCCCTGGCCCGCGAGGCCCGGAGGCAGGAACGCGTCACGGGCGGGCGCGCCCGGCGGCAACTTCAGCGCGACGATCCAGGCCGAGCCGCGCAGGTTCCAGGGCGCGGGGTGCCTCGGTACGTCCGGCAGCATCGAATCGGGTTGCAGCATCAGAGCAGCGCCGGCGTCGTCGCAATCGCGAGCTGCGCCGCGTAATACAGCGGCAGGCCCCAGGCGCGATTCACGAACTCGTGGCGCACGAAGCGGTCCCGCGCGACCGACACGTCCGAGGCCGTGAACGCGAGCGCACCGACCGCGACGGCCCACGGCCCGCCCGCCGCCGTGACGCCGCACGCCAGCGCCGACATCAGGCCGATCACGATCATGTAGACGCGCACGGGCCACACCATCCCGGCGGGCAGCGTGGGACCGATCCAGCGCAAGACGGCGCCGACGACGACGGCGAGCAGCACGGTTCCGGCGGCGAGTCCGAGCGGATCGAGCGGTCGCGTCAGGAACGCGGCGGAGTACGCCACGTGGCCCGCGAGGAACGCGAAGACGCCCGCCCGGAACACGGCCGGCCGCTCGAGCGGGATCAGCAGCACGTCGCCGACGAGGCACAGCACGAGCCCGAGCAGCACGAGCTGCCCGTAGCCGGAATCGAGCGCGCCGGCCGCGAGCCCGGCCCAGATGAACGCCAGCGACGCGATGGGCTTCGCGAGCCACAGGCCGGCCCGCGAGCGCCGGTATTCGGCCACCAGCAGGCCCGCGACGGCCACCGCGCACAGTATGTATGGACCCAGGTGCAGCACGAATCCTCCGCTTGGCCCGCGTGGCTCGCGGGGCGCGCCGCAGCATGCCGCAGCCGCACCGATTGCGCTATCTGCGGGTACCGCGCCGACCGCGCCGGAGGTTACAGTCGGCCGGCATGCCTCACGTCGACTCGTATTACGCGGCCACGGCGCACCCGGCTCCCACGCACCCGCAGTTGCAGCGGCGCAGCCGAGTTCGACGTCTGCGTGGTCGGCGCGGGCATCGCCGGCTGCGCGACCGCACTCGAGCTCGCCGAGCGCGGCTATCGGGTCGCGCTGCTGGAGGCCGAGCGCGTCGGCTGGGGCGCCTCGGGCCGCAGCGGCGGCCAGGCGATCTTCGGCTACGGCACGAGCCAGGCGAGCCTGGCGGCGCAGGTCGGTCCCGAGGTCGCGCGCCGGATGTGGGACGTCTCGATCGACGCACTCGACTGGGTGCGCGAGCGCGTCGCCCGGCACGCGATCGACTGCGACCTGAACTGGGGGCACCTGCACGCGGCGACGAAGCCGCGCCAGCGCGACGAACTGCTCGAACTGCAGCGCGAGCTGGCGGAGGTCTACGGCTACCATTCGCCGCGGTTCCTCGAGCGCCACGAAGTCGAGGGATTGCTGGCGACGCAGCGCTACTGCGCCGGCCTGTTCGATCCGCGCAGCGGGCACCTGCACCCGCTCAATTACACGCTGGGCCTGGCGCGCGCGGCCGTCGCTGCGGGCGTCACGATCTTCGAATCATCGCCGGTGACCCGGATCGAGCGCGGCGACCCCGCGCGAGTCGTCACGCCGCACGGCACGCTGACTGCGCGCTTCGTCGTGCTCACGCGCGGCGGCTACGTGGCCGGCCTGCGTGCCGGCTCCGAATGGCGCGTCATGCCGGTCGGCACCTACGTCGTCGCGACCGAACCGCTGGGCGCGGAGCGGATCACCGCGTTGATCCGCGAAAACGTCGCCGTCGCCGACACGAATTTCGTGCTGGACTATTTCCGCCGCTCCGCCGATCACCGTTTGCTGTTCGGCGGCCGGGTCAGTTACTCCGGCATCGACACGCGCGACACCGGCCAGGCCACGCGCGCGCGGATGCTGCGGGTTTTTCCACAACTCGAGGACACCCGTCTCGAGTACGTCTGGGGCGGCTACGTCGACATCACGATGAACCGCGCGCCGGATTTCGGCCGCATCGGCGGCAACGTCTACTACCTGCAGGGGTTCTCGGGCCACGGCATCGCGATGGCGGGCATGGCGGGCCGGCTCGCCGCGGAGGCCATCGCCGGCCAGGCGGAGCGCTTCGACCTCTACGGGCGATTGCACCACCGGGTCTTCCCGGGTGGCCGCTGGCTGCGCACGCCGGCCCTGGTGCTCGGCATGCTCTGGTACCGGCTGCGCGACCTGCTCTGAGCCACGGGACGCGTTCCCGCCCGCGCCGAAATCCTCTACAGTCCGCGCCGATCAGCGTTGGCGCTTGGTGCGCAGGTAGATCACGTAGACGACCAGCACGACGATGGCGAGCAGCAGGATCTTGATCATGTTCTTGGATGTCCCGGGTTGCGGCCCATCTTACCCGTGCTGAACGGCGAATCGATGCTCGCGTTTCGCGCCGGCCCCGGCGCCATCGAGCACGTGCGCGAGCACGGCATCGCGCCGGCCGACATTGCCTGCATCCCGGCGGCGGCCGGCGGGCCCAAGGGCCTGGCGCTGATCCCGCTCGACAAGCTGCTGTTCCGCGAGTGGCTGCAGGCGGCGCCGGCGCCAGTGGAGCTGATCGGCGCCTCGATCGGCGCGTGGCGCATGGCGGCACTCGCGCAGCACGATCCGCTGGCCGCGCTGGACCGCCTGCGACACGCCTACGTCCACGACCAGTGCTACACGGAGAAAGCCCACGCCCAGCGAAGTGGCGGCCACCTGCCGGCGCATCGCACAGGCCGTGCTCGGCGGTCGCCCACTCGAAGTGCGCGAGCGGGTCTCGCTCGCGATCGTCACGGCGCGCGCCCGGGGCCCGCTCGCCGACGCCGAGTCGAAGGCTGCATTCGCGCGGGCCGTGCTGAGCAATGCCGTGTCTCGGGAGCGACTCGCGGGACACCTCGAGCGCGTGCTGTTCACGGCCGGCGCCGCCGGGCTTCATGACCGAGCCCTACGACGCGTTCGGCCTGCAACGGATCCCGCTCGACGCGCGCAACGACGAGGACGCACTGCTGGCGTCGGGCACGATTCCGCTCGTCTGCGCGCCGGTGCGCGACATCGCCGGCGCCCCGCCCGGCAACTACTGGGACGGCGCGCTCGTCGATTACCATCTGCTGCTGCCCTACCCGCGCCTGACCCGGGCCGGCAGCCGCCGCCGGCTGGTCTTCTATCCGCACTTCAACGATTACGTGACGCCGGGCTGGCTCGACAAGCACCTGCCCTGGCGCCGCGCGCCGCGCGGCCACCCCTGGCTCGACGACATGCTGCTGGTCACGCCCTCGCCGGCCCTGCTGGCCCGGCTGCCGAACGGCAAGCTGCCCGACCGGCAGGATTTCTATCGTTACGGCCAGGACCACGCCGCGCGGATCCGCGACTGGGAGCGCGCGATCGGCGAGTGCGAGCGGTTCGCGGAGGCCGTGTTGCGCTGGCTGGAGCGCCCCGACCCGGGCCTGTTGCGCCCAATCTGACCCGGTATGATTCGCCGATGCCCATCCCCGCGCCACGCAGCGTCGAGTTGATTCGCCACCCGGCCTCGCCCACTTTGGGCGTGGTGCGCCGCATCGACGTCGAGATCTCGACGACGGCCGACGGTGCGCTGCGGCTGCGCTATTTCGTCGATGGCGACGTCAGCCGCATCCTGGTGCCGCCGCTCGCACCCGTCGCGGCCGACCGACGGGCTCTGGCAGCACACCTGCTTCGAGGCCTTCATCGCCGGACACGCGTCGTCCGCCTACTGCGAGTTCAATTTCTCGCCGTCCACGCAGTGGGCGTTCTACGGCTTCACCGGCTACCGGGAAGGCATGGCACCGCTCGAGCACGCGACGCCGCCGAGCGTGGCGGCCAGCATCACGGACGACCGGATCGCGCTCGAAGCCATCGTGCCTCGCGAGACGCTGCTCGCGCTGCCCGGCGACTCGACGCTGCGCCTCGGCCTCGCCGCAGTCATCGAGCGCAACGACGGCGGCGTCTCGCACTGGGCGCTCGCGCATCCGTCCGAACGGCCGGACTTCCACGACCCGGCGGGCTTCGTGCTCGAGATCGACCGCAGCCTGCCATGGTGAGCTTCGGCATCGACCGGCTGCTTGCCGAGCCGGAGCTGCGCCGGCCGCTGGCCGGACGCCGCGTCGCGTTGCTGGCGCATCCGGCCTCGGTGACCACAGGCCTCGACGCACTCGCTCGACGCGCTCTGCGCCCTCGACGACCTGCGGGTCACCGCGGCGTTCGGACCGCAGCACGGCCTGCGCGGCGACAAGCAGGACAACATGGTCGAGTCGCCGGATTTCCAGGATC
The DNA here is from genome assembly GCA_963777725.1 of uncultured Gammaproteobacteria bacterium. Taxonomy (GTDB): domain Bacteria; phylum Pseudomonadota; class Gammaproteobacteria; order Steroidobacterales; family Steroidobacteraceae; genus RPQJ01. Next base: position 40,126 of record CAVZRR010000008.1, on the reverse strand, counting down.
CGGCGCACGGCGTGCCGGTCTTCAGCCTGTACGGCGAAGTACGTCGCCCCACCGCGGCGATGCTCGACACGTTCGACGTGCTGCTCGTGGACCTGCAGGACCTCGGCTGCCGGATCTACACGTTCATCACCACGCTGCGCTACGTGCTCGAAGCGGCGGCGCAGCACGGCAAGTCGGTCTGGGTGCTCGACCGTCCGAACCCGGTCGGCCGCCCGGTCGAGGGCCTCACGCTGCGCGCCGGCTGGGAGAGTTTCGTCGGCGCCGGCCCGATGCCGATGCGCCACGGTCTCACGCTTGGCGAGCTGGGCCACTGGTTCGTCCGCACGCTGCACCTCGACGTCGACTACCGCGTGATCGAGATGCGCGGCTGGCAACCGGAGGCGGCGCCGGGCTACGGCTGGCCGCTCGGCGAACGCACCTGGATCAACCCGAGCCCGAACGCGCCGAACCTGTGGATGGCGCGCTGCTATGCCGGCACCGTGATGCTCGAAGGCACGACGCTGTCAGAAGGCCGCGGCACGACACGCCCGCTCGAGTTGTTCGGCGCGCCGGACCTCGACGCCACCCTGTGGCTGGCCGAGATGCAGCGGCTCGCCCCGCAGTGGCTGCGCGGCTGCCGGCTGCGTCCGTGCTGGTTCGAGCCGACGTTCCACAAGCACGTCGGCCGGCTCTGCGCGGGCCTGCAGGTGCACGTCGAGGATCCGTCGTATGACCACGCGGCCTTCCAGCCCTGGCGGCTGCAGGCGCTCGCGTTCAAGGCGCTGCGCGGTTGCGCCCCGACTACGAGCTGTGGCGGGACTTCCCGTACGAGTACGAGCACGGCCGGCTCGCGATCGACCTGATCAACGGCAGCGAGCTGCTGCGGCGCTGGGTGGACGACCCGGCGGCCACGCCGTCCGACCTCGATGCGCTCGCGACGCCCGACGAGCGTGCCTGGCGCGAGGAACGCGCAGACCTGCTGCTCTACCGCTGAGCGCGCGTCAGCGGCGCGCCGCGCGCTTGTCGCGCAGCGTCACGAACTCCTCGGCCGCGGTCGGATGGACGGCCACCGTCGCGTCGAACTGCTCCTTGGTGAGCCCCGCCTTCACCGCGATCGCGATGCCCTGGATGATCTCGGGCGCATCGGGCCCCACCATGTGCGCGCCGACGACCCGCTGGCTCGCCGCATCGACCACCAGCTTGACCAGCGTGCGTTCGTTGCGGCCCGACAACGTGTACTTCAGCGGGCGAAACGTCGCCGTGTAGACGTCCACGGATTCGTACGCCGCAGAGGCCGCGCCTTCCGACAGGCCGACCGTACCGACCGGCGGCTGGCTGAACACGGCGTGCGGCACGTCGCGGTGATCGACGGCCACGCGCCGGCCGCCGAACAGCGTCGTCGCGACCGCTGCGCCCTCGCGGATCGCGACCGGCGTCAAGGCAACGCGATTCGTCACGTCGCCCACGGCGTGGATGTTCGGCACGCTGCTGCGCGAATACTCGTCGACGATCACGGCGCCGTGCGCGTCGAGCTGCACGCCGGCCGCTTCGAGCCCGAGGCCGGCGGTGACCGGTTGGCGACCCGTCGCGAACAGGACGGCGTCCACCTCGAGCTGCTGCGGCGTGCCCGCCGTGACGAGCGTGACCGCCAGCGATCCATCGACGCGGCGCTCGATGCTGCGCAAGTCACACTGCAGGCGCACGTCGAGCCCCTTGCGCACCAGTTCGTCGTGCAGGTGGTGACGCACGTCGTCGTCGAAGCCGCGCAGGATCTGCTCGCCACGGTAGGCGATCGTCACCTCGGCACCGAGACCGTGGAAGATGCCGCCGAACTCGACGCCGACGTAGCCGCCGCCCACGATCAGCACGCGGCGCGGCAACTCGGCGAGCTGGAACGCCTCGTCGGAGGTAATCGCGAATTCGGCGCCGGGAATCTCGGGCCGGACCGGGCGACCGCCCGTGGCGACCAGCACGTGCCGTGCCGTGTACCGTCGCGCCGCGATTTCGACGGTGTGCGGATCGACCAGCGTCGCCCGGCCCTCGTACAACGAGGCGCCGGCGGACTTGAGCAGCGTGCGGTAGATGTCCTCGAGGCGCGCGATCTCGCGATCCTTGTTGGCGATCAGCGTCGGCCACGAGAACGTCGCGTCCGCCGACCAGCCGTAGGCCGCGGCATCCTCGAGATCCTCGCGAAAGTGCGCGGCGTAGACCAGCAGTTTCTTCGGCACGCAGCCGCGGATCACGCAGGTGCCTCCCGGCCGGTCGGCCTCGGCGACCGCGACGCGCGCGCCGAAACCCGCCGCGACGCGGGCCGCCCGGACTCCGCCCGAGCCGGCGCCGATCACGAACAAGTCGTAGTCGAATTGCGTCACCGTCGCTCCACGCGCGCTCAGGCCTCGACGCCGAGCGTCGCGAGCAGGCGCCGCGCGCCGGCCTCGATCTGGTCCATCATCAGGTCGAAGCCGTCGGTCGCGCCGAAGTACGGGTCGGGCACTTCGCGATCACCGAGGAACAGTTCGATGCGCACCGTGTTGCCCACGGGCCGACGCTGCTCGAGCTGGCGCAGGTTCTCGCGGTCCATCGCCAGGATCAGGTCGCTGTCTGCGAAATCCCGAGCCGTGATCTCCCGGCAACGGAACGCTCCGAGATCGTAACCCCGCGCCGCACAGGCCGCGATCGTGCGCGGGTCGGCGGTGTCACCCGCATGCTTGTCCTTCAGGCCGGCGGAACCGAAGCTCGCCTGCTCGCCGAGGTCCGCGTGCTGCGCCATCGCGCGGCAGACCGCCTCGGCCGCCGGCGACCGACAGTAGTTGCCGGCATCCACGAACAGGATTCTCATCGTTCCCCTCCGTTGCTATTTTCACAGGCGGCCACCGCCGCATCCAGTCGTTCCAGCCACTCGGCCCCGTACCGCTTCGCATACCAGTCGCGCAACCCGCGCGTCGCCTCCCGGAATGCCTCGCGCTGCTCCGGCGTCACCTCGTCGACGACGCCGCCCGAGGCACGAAAGGCTTCGAACGCCGGCCCCTGGCGCGCCGCAGCCGCCTCGCGGGTCGCGATGGCCAGCACGCGAAAGCCCTCGGCCACGATGGGCTTCAGGTCCGCTGGCAGCGCCTGCCACTGCCGTTCCGAGTACCACCACATCGAACCCATGTAACTGTGGCGGTCGACGAACAGGAACCGCACGTGCTCGTGCAGCTTCATGCCGACCACGTCCTGCACGCTGTTCTTGGTGCCGTCGAGCAGCCCGGCGGACAGCGCGTAGTAGACCTCCGACCATGGCAGCGGCGTCGGGCTCGCACCGAGCGCGCGGACCATCTCCTGCTCGAGCGCAGACGGCAGCGTACGGATGCGCAACTGCGCGAGGTCCGCGGGCGACTGGATGCGTTGGCGCGTCGTGGCGAAACTGCGCCAGCCACCGGTGTTGCCGACCGCCATCAGCCGCAGGCCGAGTCCTTGCTCGAGGATGGCGTCGCCCATCCGTGCGAGCAACGGGCCATCCATGACGCACTCCGCGACGGTGTCATCGGCGAACGTGTACGGCAGGTCGAGAGCCTGCGCCGGCCCGAACAGCGCGGCGAGCCCGCCGAAGGTCGTCTGGTGCATCTCCAGCATGCCACCCTGCAGGGCCTCGATGCACTCTCGCTCGTTGCCGCAGTACTGGCCGGACGGAAAGACCTGCACCGCCACGCGCTCGCCGGCCGCCGCCTCGACGCTCTGTTTGAACGCCATCGCGCCCACGTAGTCCTCGTCGTCGCTCGAGGCCAGGAACGCGATCCGGATCGTGACCTCGGCGCGCTCGGCCCGCGCCAGGAATGCGCCGGCCGCGCAGACCGCGAGGATCACCGCGAGCAGCACGCGCATGACCAGCGGGTTGCTCACTGGATCAGGCCGAGCCAGCGCGGCACCGCGAGGGTCAGCGGCGGAAAGAACGTGATCAGCAACAGCACCGCGATCTCGACCGCGAGGAACGGCAGCATCGCGCGCACGATGCTCTCGACGCGCACGCCCGAGACCGACGAGGTCACGAACAGCACCAGCCCCATCGGCGGCGTCGCGAGCCCGAGCGTCAGGTTGACGCACATCACGAGGGCGAAGTGCACCGGGTGCACGCCCATCTCGACGAAGATCGGCGCGAGCACCGGACCGAGGATCAGGATCGCGGGGCCGGCATCGAGGAACATGCCGATCAGCAGCAGCAGCAGGTTGACGAGGAACAGCAGCAGCGTCGTGTTGTCGGTGATGCCGAGCATCGCGTTCGCAATGCCCTCGGCCATGCCGGAGACCGTGACCAGCCACGCGAACGTCACCGCGGCACCGACCAGCATCAGGATCACCCCGGACTGCATCGCGGTGGCGACGAAGATGCGCCTCATCTCCTTGAAGTCGACGGTGCGCATCACGAACGGTGCCACGATGATCGCGTAGCCCGCCGCGACCGCGGCCGCCTCGGTGGCCGTGAAGAAGCCGGACAGCATGCCGCCGAGCAGGATCACCGGCATCACGAGCGCGAGTGCCGCCTTGCGGAAGGCCTGGCCACGCTCACGCCAGGTCGCGCGCCGCGAGGCGACGGGCAGGTTGTTGCGTGTCGCCAGGATGCGCGTCGTGAGCATCAGCCCGAGCCCGATCATGACCCCGGGCACGATGCCGGCGGCGAACAGCGCGCCGATCGACACGTTCATGACGAAGCCGTACAGCACCATGATGCCGGACGGCGGGATGATCGGCCCGATCACCGCCGCGGCCGCGGTCACGGCCGCCGCGAAGCTGCGCTTGTAGCCGTTCTGCTCCATCGCCGGCACCAGCATCTTGCCGATGGCCGAGGCGTCGGCGACCGCCGAGCCGGAGATCCCCGCGAACAGCATCGAGGAGAGGATGTTCACCTGCGCGAGCCCGCCGCGCACGTGGCCGATCAGCGACTGGCTGAAGTTCACGATCGAGCGGGTGATGCCGCCCGAGTTCATCAACTCGCCCGCCAGGATGAAGAACGGCACCGCGAGCAGCGGGAAGCTGTCGACACCGTTGTAGAAGCGTGACAGCAGCGTCGCGAAGAACTGCCGCTGGTCGTCGAGCACGAGACTCAAGCCCGGGCCGATCAACAGCGCGAAGACGACCGGAGTGCCGAGCGCGAGCAGCGCGATGAAGATCCAGAAGAAGGCCGTGGACACGGCGCTCAGTCCCCGACGACGGCGGGCATCGCGCCTTCCATGACGATGCCCGAGGGCGCGCCGCTCGCGTGCAGCAGCAGGCGCGCGAGCAGCTCGAGACCGACGAGGATCAGCATCGCGAACGCCGCGGGCACGACCGCGTAGACCCACGCCATCTTGACGCCGAGCGTGCTGGCCATGATCTCGAGGCCGCGCGCCCAGAACGCGAAGCTCTCGGCGAACAGCACGCCGAGGATCCACAGGATCAGCAGGTTCAGCAGCAGGCTCGTGAACGCCAGCAGCCGCGGCGGCAATGCCTCGGCGAACGAGACGATCGCAACGTGGGCACCGTGGCGATAGGCATAGGGCGAGGTCAGCAGCACGGACCACACCAGCGCGACCCGGGCGAGTTCCTCGGCCCAGTCGAGTGAGTGATGGAACAGGCCGCGCGAGACGATCTGCGCGAGGGCCAGCGCCAGCATGACCGCAAGCAGCCCGGCGGCCAGGTTGCGCGCGAAGACCGACAGCGGCCCGTTGAGCCGCCCCAACGCGCGCGCCACGCTCGACAGCAGCGACTTCATGCCTCCGGCACCGCCTGCTCTACAACCCCCGATGAAAGCACAGGCCGCCCGGAGGCGGCCTGTGCCCGATTATGCAGCAGGCCGGGCCCAAACGGCTCGGCCTGCGCCACGGTCAGCGCGATCCGCCGAAATTCGCCCGCAACTGGACACCGAAATAGCGATCCGCATCGCGCGGAATCTGCAATCGCGGCGCGTTGGCCGGCCCACCCCGCGTCACCAGCGCGGCAAAGCTCTCGTCCGTCAGGTTACGGCCGACGAACGTGACGCGATAACGATCGTCCTTGTCCGAGATCGCGACCGTGAGGTCGAGCGTCGTATAGGACGGGATCAGCGTGATCTCCGGCTCGTTCAGGTCGGAGTACTGGTCATCCGTGTACACGAGCAGCAGTCCCGGCACGACGTCGACCGCGTCGAACTCCAGCCGGTAGTCGCCCGCGAGCGTGGCCTTCCACTCCGGGGCCAACGGCAGCTTGGTGCCGTCGCGCACCGTCGGCGTGGAACCCGGCGGCGTGAAGAACTGGTCGACCACCGCGTCGGTGTAGGCGATGCCGCCGCTGATCGACAGGTTGTCGACCGGCCTTGCGAGGAAGTCGACTTCGAGGCCCTCGGTCGTCACGTCGCCCGCGTTGGTCAGCGTCGTGATCAGCACGTTGTTGAGGAACAGGAAGTTGTTCGCCTGGAAATTCTCGTACTTGGCGTAGAACGCGGCCGCGTTGAGGACCACGCGGCCGTCGGCCAGCGTCGACTTCAGGCCCAGCTCGAACGAGTCGGCCGTCTCGGCGTCGATGACCTCGGCGTTGTTCGCCGTCATGTTGAAGAAGACGTTGTAGGCGGGACCCTTGTAGCCGCGGGCGTAGGTCGCGTAGCCGACCATGTCGTCGGTGAAGTCGAACTGCGCGCCTGCGCGTCCCGAGAACTCGTCTGAACTATTGCTGCCCGACAGTCGCGCCGTGCCGCCACCCGCCTGGCTGCGAATGCCCGGCCCGGGAATTGGCGAGAAGTTGTACAGGTGGTCGAAGCTCAGGTCGTCGTAGGTCCAGCGCAGGCCGGCGATCAGGCGCCAGCGCTCCGCGACGTTGAAAGTGCCGTCGGCGAAGGCGGCGAAGTTGTCGAAGTCCGCGCCGAAGTCAGCGTCCGCGGAAGGCGCCTCGATCACCGAGGCGGTCGGCGTGCACGGCTGCAGGCCCGTGGCGTCGGCCGGCAGCGTGCTGGACCGGCACACCTGCGTGTCACGGCGGAAGTACCGGTCGGCGCTCGTCTTGGCGTAATAGAGCCCGGCGACGTAGTCGACGAACTCGCCGCCCGGCGAGGCGATGCGCAGTTCCTGCGAGAAGGTGTCCTGCGTCTGCGGTCCGAAGTCGTGCAGCTGGTTGATGCCGACGTAGGCCGGGCCGGCGTCGAGCCAGTCGCCCTCGCGGATCTCGGTCGAGTCCCAGGTCCGGTAGGCGGTGATCGACGTGAGCGTGTAGTCGCCGATGCCGATGTCGGCCTGCGCCGAGAGGCCCCAGGCCTCCTCCTCCGAGGTCATCGCGAGGTTCTGGCGGACCTTGCGGCTCTCGTCGCCCTTCAGGTAGTCGGTGCCCTCGAGCAGCGTGCCCACGGCCGCAGCCTGCGGGCCGGTCAGGGGCGCGCCGATCACCTCGACGCAGCAGTTGTCGTCCGACTTGCGGTAGTCGCCGATGAACGTGAGTTCGACGTTGTCGGTCGGCTCGGCGACCCAGATCGAACGGACGCCCCAGCGATCGTAGCCATTGAGCTTGCCACCGGCCTTCGTGTCGCTGATGTTGTCGATGTAGCCGTCGAAATCGCCCCAGGTCGCCGTCGTGCGACCGCGCAGGCGGTCGGAGACCGGCGTGTCGACCGCCGCCTTGAGGCGGATCTCGTCGTCCTCGTACCAGCTCAGGTCGGCATAGCCGCCGAACTCCGTGCCCGGGCGCGTCGACACGACGTTGACCACGCCGGCCGACGAGTTCTTGCCGAACAGCGTGCCCTGCGGGCCGCGCAGCACTTCGACGCGCTCGACGTCGTAGAAGTCGCCGAAGGCCTCGCCCGCCGACGACAGCACGACCCCGTCGAGCACGAAACCCACGCTCGGCTGGGCCGCGATCGCGAAGTTGATCGTGCCGACGCCGCGCAGGAACAGCGACTGGTTGAGCTGCGTGTTCGTCTTGCGGATGTTGAGCGACGGCACCAGCTGGCGCAGCGACTCGACGTTGAATCCGCCCGTCGCGTCGAGCGCGGCGCCACTCAGCACCGACACGGCGATCGGCACTTCCTGCAGGTTCTGCTCGCGCTTCTGCGCGGTCACGATGATCTCTTCGAGGGCGCCGGTCGCGGCCGCCTCCTGCGCATGCGCCGCCGGTGCGCTGGCGAGCGCGGCGAGGACGGCAACGGCGACCGGGCTCATGGATTTGCGGGCATGCATGTTTCGTTCTCCCCAGCAGTGTTCTTTGACTGTCGCGCCGCGGCCGCAGCTGCGGCGCGGTCTCCTGACGAAAACGACGGTAGCATGAAGATTCTATGTCTTACAACCCTTATATAAGACATCGAACTCTTGTTGCGGCATCGCCACAGGCCGCCCCGTTCGGGCGGCCTCAAGCCGCGTGCCAGGTCTCGGTGACGACGGGTTCGACACCGAGTTCACCGGTGTGCCGCACCGGCGGCCCGAGCGGAATCCCGGTGCCGCGGCGAGCGAACACGGCGAGCTCGTCGAGCCCGAGCACGAGTTCGTGCGTCCGGCCGCCGGCGAATCGGCCGCCCGACGGAAAGCGACACCACTCGCCCTCGGGCAGGTAGACGCGTACGCGCCCCGACGGATCGAGGCACGGAGCGACCAGCAGGTCTGCGCCGCAGAAGAACTGGTGCTCGAAGGCCCAGGCCGCGGGCTCGCCAGGACAGGCGAGCGCCATCGCGCGTTGCACCGGCAGGCCGGTCGCGCTCGCTTGCTCGACCGCGCGCCAGAGATACGGCAGCAACCGGTAACGCAGCTCGAGTGCGGCCATCGCGGCCCGCTCGGCCTCCGGGCCGTACGACCAGGGCTCGCGGGCACCGATGCCGTGCAGGCGCATGTGCGCCGAGAACACGCTCGCCTGCGCCCAGCGGACGTAGAGCAGCGGGTCGCGCTGGTCGCCGTAGAAGCCGCCGACGTCGGTCGCGTAGTACGGCGCGCCGGTCAGGCCCCAGGACAGTCCGCCGCGGATGCTCGCGGCAAGGCCGCCCCAGTCCGCCTGCGGATCGCCGCCCCACTGCGCGGGATAGCGCTGCGAGCCGGCCCACGCGGCACGGCTGAACAGGAACGCGCCGCCTTTGGCGTAACGGCTCGCGGCCTCGTAGACGCAGCGGTTGTAGAGCAGCGCGTAGACGTTGTGCAGTGCATCGCCCTGCGCGCCGTCCGCAGCCAGCGCGTGCGGCTCGACCTGCTCGCCGAAATCGGGCTTGATCATGTCCACGCCGAGATCGAACAGCTCGCGGTGGCGGTCGCGCCAGTAGGCGTAGGCTTCCGGGTGCGTGAAGTCGAGCAGGCCCGACTCGGGCAGCGGCGTGAGCACCGCGCCGAAGGGTTCGAGGTCCCACTGGTAACGGTACGCCTCTCCGGTGCGCGCGTCCTTGAGCAGCCAGCCCTTCGCCGCGAGTTCATCGAACAGCGGATTGCGCACCGAGACCAACGGGTATTCCCAGACGCAGACGCGAAAATCGAGCGCCTTGAGAGCCTCGATGACCGGTCGCGGATCCGGATAGCGCGACGGATCCCATTCGAAGGCGAAGCGGGTCTCGGTGTCCTGCCACGCGCGACCGTCGAACGTGATCGTGTCGCACGGCATTCCCCGATCGCGCACCTCGCGCGCCACGGCGAGGATCTCCTCCGCCGTGCGGTAGTACGCCTTCGAGAGGATCAGGCCAAGGCTCCACAGCGGTGGCATCGGCGCCCGCCCCGTCAAGGCCGTGTACTGGCCGAGGATCTGCGCGCCATCCGCGCCGTCGAACAGGAACAGGTCGAGCGACGGGTCGTCGATCTTCAGGCCGTAGGCGCGCTGCGACCAGGGCGCGTAACCGACACCGTGGACCACGGGCGCGACCGTGTGGACGAAGAGACCCCAGCCCTCGGGGCTCCACGCGAACGGGGCGTTCTTGTAACTGACCTCGGCGTTGACGCCGAGCGCGTCGTGGTTGAACGACCGCACCAGCTGCCCGCGCTTGTCGAGACGTCCCCATTTTTCGCCGAGACCATAGACCGGGGTCTCGTGGCCGAGCTCGACGCTGACGAACCAGCCATCACCGAGCCGGGCAAAGGGCGGCAACCGGTAGCGCCGCACGAAATGGCCATCGCTGGGCGACGACTGCACCGTGCGGCCCGCGACCGACAGCGAGAAGGACAGCGGCACGTGTCCGATCTCGAGCACGCGGTCGCCCGCGACGAGCCGCGTGCCGCCGTCGTACGACTCCACGCGGGCCGGCAGCGCGGCGGGCTCGCACAGCAGGATGTCGTAGTCCTGCGCCGCCGCGCCGAACCGCAGTCGCGCACCGCAGTCGAGCAGCGCGACGCGCAACGGGCCGGCATCGGTCGCCAGGCACACGCTGCCGTCGGCCGCGACCTCGGCCGCGCCCGTCACGGTCACCGCAGGGATGCGTCCCCAGTCCGGCGCCTCGACGTCGAACGCGCCCATCTCAGGCGAGCTCGAGCACGGGCAGGTTCCAGCGCGCCGCGATCGCCTTGAGTGCCGCCTTGTGATCGCCGTAGGCCAGCGCGAAATGATGCTCGAGCCCCTCCTCCATGATCGTGCGCCCGACTTCGGCCGCCGGGCGGTCGAAGCGCACGGTGCCCGAGCAACCGGTGAAGGCCATCGGCGCGCGAATGACCTCGGCCCCGGCCATCATCAGCTTGGTTTCATTGCGCGCCCGGGACAGGCGGGCCAGCGTGACGCGGCCCGGCTTGATCGGGAACTGGTGCAGCAGCGGCATCCTGCGATTCGTGTGGATCGTGGCCTCGGCGTGCGCCGCGGGGTCGCGCATCGAGATCGGCGCGAGGCCGCAGTGCCAGAGCACCGCCGTGTCGTCGGCCGGCGTGATGTCGACGAGGTCGGCCATCCAGGCCGGCTCACCCGCGAGTTCCTGCAGCATCAGCTGCGAGAGCGAACCGTGCACGTCCGCTTCACAGGCGGCGGGCACCTGCTTCTGGTTCATCATCGCCATCGGGCCGCAGGCCGCGCAGCCGTACTCGGTGAACATCTCGGGCCAGCAGCGCACGGCGAGGCCCTTGGCGCCGCTCTGCTGCTGGACGTCCTCGAGCGCGCAGAACACGCGGAACGAGCGATCGAGCTGCTGCTGGTCGACGGCATCGAGGCCCTCGAGTTCCTGCGCGGCGCCGGCGCGCGCGGCCCCGACGCGGGCGGCGTCCATCGCCCGGGCCTTGTCGAACAGCTGGCCGAGCTGCACCGTCTCGACACGCAGGCCTGCGAGGTCGAACAGCAGGCCTTCGTCGTACTCGCAGGTGTCGAAGCCGTCCGGATGCTGGCCGACCACGGTGATCTTCGCGCCGCGCAGCGAATCGAGCACTCGCTCGGCGGAAGCATCGGCCGCGACCGGCACGGGCCGGGCGCGCGTCGGCACCGCAGCCGCCGGTGTGGCGAGCGCACGCAGGCTGGCGGACAGGTCGGGTGCATCCGGCGCGGCGTACAGCCAGCCGTGCGGCACGCCGGCGCGGCCGAGCGCGTGCGCGGCGAGGTTGAGCCCACAGTACGCGTTCAATCTCAGGCGACCACCGCTGCGCGGCTCGGGCACGGCCCAGATCGCGATCGGCGTGCTCGCCTCCTTCGCCAGCTTCACCGTCATCGTCGCGTCGGTGAACGTGATCTGCAGGATCAGCAACAGGTCGATCGGTCCCGAGGCGCGGATGTCGGCGATCGCCTGCTCGGCGGCCGCGCGGTCGAACAGCAGATCGCGGGGCCCGACGGTGCGGATGCCGGCCGCCTCGAGGGCGGCAAAGGCCCGCGTCTTCATGTCTTCGGCAAAGGGAACGTCGAAGGTGGGGCGCGCGAGCACCGCCACGCCGTAGGTCAAGGACATGTCAGCCTCCGAATCCGGCGTAAACGTGCCGGAAGGTTGAATCCGCGGGTTCGATGCGAGCGCCCGCAGCGCCGTAGCACGGGTGCGTGTGCCACGGCCGCGCCATCGCGCCGGTGAGTTCATTCAGCTCGCGCATGTAGGGCACGGCGGCACCGCGCAGCTCGTCGCGAATGCCGTCCCAGTCCGGGAAACGCTGGAACGCCTCGAGCCAGATGGCGCGCCCCGCGAGATACCCGGAGGCACCGGCACCGTAGGCGTAGTGCAGAACGCGCCGGAACTCGCTCATGCCGGCTCCCGCGGACAGCATCACCCACGGGCGCCCGGCCGCCCGATCGAGCTCGTCGAACAAGGCCTGCACTGCAGCGGACCCGGGCGAGCCGGGCTCGGGAACGTCGCCGGCCGGGACCGGGCTCTCGAGCTTGAAGAGGTCCACGCCGAAGCGCGGGTCCGCAAACGCGCGCACGCTGTCGATGACGAGCTGCGCCTGCTTGGTCTTCATTTCGACGTACTCGGTGGTCTGCTCGGCGTCCTTTGCGAGCGGATAGACGAGCAGCTCGAACACGAACGGGATGTCGTACCGGGCACAGGCCTCGCCGATCCGCTGCGTGAAATCCCGTTGCGCGGCGCAGACCTCGGCATCGGCGTCCGGGCGGTACCAGGTCAGCACCTTGACGGCGTCGCCGCCGGCGCGCTTGATCTTCTCGACCGACCAGTCATCGATCTCAGCCGACAGCCGGCCGCCCGGCGTCTCCTGGAAGATCGAATCCTCGAGCGTGAGAATCAAGCCCAGGCGCGCGTCGAGCATCGTGACGCCGCGCGGGTAGGCGTAATGCGGGTCCAGCAGCATCGCGGACGACTCCGCCTGCAGCTCGCGGATCAGCAGTTCCTTGAAGCCCGCGACGTCCTCCCACGGCGCCTGTGGCGTGCCCCGTTTCGCCCGGATCGGGTTCTTGATCGGTGGCCGCTGGTCGACGGCCGTCATCCTGAAGCGCCCGGTGGCGTCGGCCATGCGGCGCATTCCCCAATACTTGCCGGCGGAAATACTCATGCAGCGTCCTTCTGGTCTGCTTCAGGCGACGCCACGCGCCGCGAGGAATGAATCGAGCTCGGCGCGCGTCGGCGCCCCGGATCGGCCGCCCTTGCGCTGTACCTTGAGGGCCGCCGCGGCCGACGCGAAACGCACGGCCGCCGCCTCGTCGCGACCCTCGGCGAGCGCCAGCGCGAACGCGCCATGCCAGACGTCGCCCGCGCCGAGCGTGTCGACCACTGGGACGTCGAAACCGGGGTAGTGGCGCAACTCGCCACCGGCCTGCGCGAGCACTCCGTCCCGCCCCACGGTCACGCCGCACCAGCCCGTGAGTTCCGACGCCGCACGCTCGAGGCCGCGGGCCGGGTCGGCGACTCCCGTGTAATCGGCCAGCGCATCGGCCGAGAAGGCCACGTGCGTCGCCGCACGCAACAACTCCCCGTCGGCCGGGATCGGGCGGTCGGCGTCGAGCACGGCCGGCAGGCCCGCCTCGCGCGCGGCTCGGAGCGCGGCGAGCGCGCCTTCGGGCCAACGCGTGTCCGCGAGCACGGCCACGGCACCAACGCTCTCCGCGGCCGGCAGCCAGGACGGATCCGCAGGCAGCGCAGGATCGAGGTGGTTGACGATCATCCGCTCGCCCAGCGCGTCGACGATGACCGCGGACGCCGACGAACTGCAGCCCGGGCAGCGCCGCAGGTGCGCGCAGTCGACGCCGTGCGTCAGCAACTCGCTGCGGATCATTGCGGCTGCCGCATCGTCACCGACGCGCGCGGCGAGCACGGCCCGGCCGCCGAGCCTCGCGATCGCGACGGCCGCCGTGGCCGCGGGGCCACCGCCCACGCTCTCGAACCGGCTCGCGCGATACTTCTGGCCGCGGTCCGGCAGTGCGGGCACGTAGAACACGAAGTCCTGCACCGCATGGCCGACGCAAAGCACCGTGGGCATGGCGGCGCCGGCTCAGGACAACGTGACGGCGTAGACGAAGTGGCTCGTGTCGCAGCGGCTCGCGCGCCACTCCACCCGCGTGCCCTCGAGGGAGATGGCCACGCGGTCGATGTGCAGCAGCGGCGCGCCGGGCGCAAGCTTCAGGCGACGGCAATCGTCCTTGCGCGCGGCGTCCGCGCGCAATTCTTCCTGGGCCGAGACGATGTTCAGGCCGTACTCCCGCTGGTACAGCGCATAAAGCGCGTTCGGCAGCGGATCGTGGCGCTCGAAGCCTGCGAACAGCGCCGCCGGGAGCACGATCTTCTCGAGCACCGCCGGCTCGCCGTCGATCAGGCGCACGCGATTGAGCTCGTAGACCTCGGCACCGGGCTCGAGCGCGAGCCTGGCTGCGTCCGCCGGACGCGCTGCGCGCCGCTTGAGCGTCTCGCCCGTGCTGGTCGGCAGTGCCCGGCCGCCGCCGGGCCGCGTCATGCGGAAGAAGCGGAACAGCGCGCGTTCCTGCGTGTGCTCGGCGACGTAGGTTCCCTTGCCCTGCCGGCGGTCGATCAGGCTGTCGGCCGCAAGCGCGTCGAGTGCCTTGCGCACGGTGCCCTGGCTGACGTTGAGCCGGCCGGCCAGCGCCTGCTCCGACGGCAGCGATTCGCCGGGGCCCCATTCCCCGGCGGCAATCTGTTTGACCAGGAAGTCGTAGACCTGCTGGTAGAGGGGCCGGTAACGTGGCGACTCGTCCATGGGCGGCGAACTCGGTCGGGACCTGCATCGTAAGCGAGCGCTTGCACCCGTGTCCATTGTCTGCTGTATAGTATCTTATATAAGACCTGGCGCCGGGCCTTCGCCCGGCCAGCCCGCTTGCTGGAGGCAACACCCGTGACCACTCCCCACCTGCTCGTGCACGATCCGAAGGACAACGTCGGCGTCGTCGTCGTCGAGGGCCTCGAGGCCGGCACCGAGATGCTGTGCGTCGTGACCCACGACAATTCCGATTTCCGCCTCGTGGCGCGGCAGGCGGTGCCGATCGGCCACAAGGTGGCGCTCCGGGGGCTCAAGGCCGGCGACACCGTGATCAAGTACGGCCAGGACATCGGACGCATGGTTGCCGACGCCGGCCAGGGCGAGCACGTGCACGTCCACAACCTCAAGACCAAGCGCTGGTAAACGGAGGCCCACGATGAGCAGAGGCAAGAAGATCTGGGCCTACCGCCGCGAGAACGGCCGCGTCGGCATCCGCAACCACGTCGCGATCCTGCCAGTGGACGACATCTCGAACGCCGCTTGCGTGGCAGTCGCGAACCACATCCAGGGCACGATCGCGCTGCCGCACGCCTACGGACGCCTGCAGTTCGGCGAGGACCTCGAACTGCACTTCCGCACGATGATCGGCACCGGGGCCAACCCGAACGTGGCCGCCTGCATCGTCATCGGCATCGAGCCGCACTGGACGCAGAAGATCGTCGACGGCATCGCCGCCACCGGCAAGCCGGTCGCGGGCTTCTGGATCGAGGGCAACGGCGACATCGCCACGATCGCCGCGGCCTCGCGCAAGGCCAAGGAATTCGTGCACCAGACGTCCGGACAGGTGCGCGTCGAGTGCGACCTCGAGGAACTGTGGATCGCAGCCAAGTGCGGCGAGTCCGACACGACGACCGGGCTCGCCTCCTGCCCCACCGTCGGCAACATGTACGACAAGCTGATCCCGGCGGGCTTGTACGGCTGCTTTGGCGAGACTTCCGAACTCACCGGCGCCGAGCACCTCGCCGCCGCGCGCGCCGCGACGCCGGAGGTGCGCGAGAAGTTCATGAAGACCTGGCAGGCTTACCAGGACGACGTGATCGAGGCGCACAAGACCTCCGACCTCTCCGACAGCCAGCCCACCAAGGGCAACATCGCGGGCGGCCTCACCACGATCGAGGAGAAGGCGCTCGGCAATCTCGAGAAGATCGGCAAGAAGGTGAGCTTCATCGACGTGCTCGAGCCCGCCGAGGCGCCGGCGCGCGGTCCGGGCCTGTACTTCATGGACACGTCGTCGGCCGCGGCGGAGTGCTGCACGCTGCAGGCGGCCGCGGGCTACGTGCTGCACATCTTCCCGACCGGCCAGGGCAACGTGATCGGCAACCCGATCATGCCGGTCATCAAGGTGACGGGTAACCCGCGCACCGTGCGGCTGATGTCCGAGCACGTGGACGTCGACGTCTCCGGCATCGTGCGTCGTGAGATGACCATCGACCAGGCCGGTGACGCGCTGATCGACATGATCGTGCGCACGGCGAATGGCCGCTACACGGCTGCCGAAGCACTCGGTCACCAGGAATTCGTGATGACCAAGCTGTACCGGAGCGCTTGAGCGGGCATGTCCGAGCCGGTCCGTCTGAGCCTCGCCGAAGCCGAGGCGCTCGCCTGCGCAGCGCTGGTCGCGAGTCGCACCCGTCCTGAGAACGCCCGCTCGACGGCGCGCGCGCTCGTGGCCGCGGAAGCCGATGGCCAGGCCGGGCACGGGCTGTCGCGCGTGCCCTCCTACGCGCTGCAGGCGCGGGCCGGCAAGGTGGATGGCCTCGCGATCCCGAGGCTCGAGCCGGTCGCGGGCGCGGCCGTGCGCGTGGACGGCGGCTTCGGCTTCGCCTATCCGGCCATCGACCTCGCGATCACTTCCCTGGCGCCGCTCGCGCGCGAGAATGGCATCGCCGTCGCGGCCATCCACCGTTCCCACCACTTCGGGCAGGCCGGCGCGCACGCCGAGCAACTGGCCGGCGCGCGGCCTGGTTGCGATCGTACTCGGCAACTCGCCGAAGGCCATGGCCTTCTGGGGCGGTCGCCGCGCGACGCTCGGCACCAATCCCCTCGCCTTCGCCGCGCCCCTGCCGGGCGGGGCGGACCCGCTCGTGATCGACCTCGCGATGTCCGTCGCGGCACGCGGCAAGATCGTCGCCGCCGAGAGAGCCGGCCAGGCGATCCCGCCCGACTGGGCCGTGGACGCGCAAGGCAATCCGACCACCGACCCGAAGGCTGCGCTCGGCGGCGTGCTGCTGCCGATCGGCGGCGCCAAGGGCGGGGCGCTGGCCTTGATGATCGAGATCATGGCGGCAGCGCTGACCGGCAGTGCGTACGGCTGGGAGGCGAGCTCGTTCTTCGACGACCGGGGCGGCCCGCCGAACATGGGACACGTGCTGATCGCGCTCGATCCGCTGCGGCTTTCCGCCGGCGGTTACGATGAGCGCATGACGACGCTGCTCGATGCCATCGCAGCGGAGCCCGGGCGCGCGCCTGCCCGGCACACGGCGCCTCGCGAACCGCAAGCGCGCGTGCTGCGGAGGGCGTCGCGATCCCGGCCGCCCTGCATGCCGAGATCCGTGCACTGGTCGATCGCGCCGACTGAGCGGCGCCGCCGCGGAGAATTGGACATGCCCGAGATCGTGATCACCGAGTTCATGGACGCAGCGGCCATCGACGCCTCGTTCGCCGGCCGTGACGTGCTCTACGACCCGCAACTCGTCGACGATCCCGCGCGGCTCACCGCGGCCGTGCGCGAGGCTCGCGCACTGATCGTGCGCAACCGCACCCAGGTGCGCGGCGCCCTGCTCGACTGCGGCCGAGCGGCTCGCAGGTGGTCGGACGGCTCGGTGTGGGTCTCGACAACATCGACGTCCCGGCCTGCGCAGCGCGCGGCATCGCGGTCTACCCGGCGACGGGCGCGAACGACCTGTCGGTCGCCGAGTACGTCATCACGGCCGCGCTGATGCTGCTGCGTCGGGCGTGGTTCGCGACGTCGCGCGTCGCGGCCGGCGAGTGGCCGCGCACCGAGCTCATGGGTCGCGAGCTCGCCGGCAAGCGTCTCGGGCTCGTGGGCTACGGGGCGATCGCCCGCGTGACGGACGCATGGCCCGCGACCTCGGCATGAGCGTCGCCGCGCTCGACCCGCTGCTGCCGGCCGATCACCCGTCGTGGGCGAGCGCGGTGCGCCAGTCCCTGCCCGAGTTGCTCGTCCGCAGCGACGTCGTGAGCCTGCACGTGCCGCTGACCGACGACGACGCGCAACATGATCGACGCGAAGCGCGATCGCCGGCATGAAGCGCGGCGCGATCCTGGTCAACGCGGCGCGCGGCGGCATCGTCGACGAGGTCGCCCTCTGCGAGGCGCTGCGCTGCGGGACGCCTCGGCGGTGCGGCGCTCGACGTGTTCGAGCGGGAACCCGTGGACGCGACCTCCGGCGCACGCTTCGCGGGCGTGCCGAACCTGATCCTCACGCCGCACATCGCGGGCGTCACCGACGAATCCAACGTGCGCGTCAGCGGCGTCACCGCGCAGGCGGTGGCGCGGCACCTGGCGGATGAGCACGGCCGAGGCTCAGTTCGACCTGCTCGTCGTCGGCGGCGGCATCAACGGCGCCGGCATCGCGCGCGACGCGGCCGGCCGCGGCCTGCGCACGCTGCTCTGCGAGCAGCACGACCTCGCCGCGCACACCTCCTCGGCCAGCACCAAGCTGATCCACGGCGGCCTGCGCTACCTCGAGTTCTACGACTTCCGCCTGGTGCGCAAGTCGCTGCGCGAGCGCGAGATCGTGCTCGCCGCGGCGCCGCACATCTGCTGGCCGTTGCGCTTCGTGCTGCCGCACGACGCGGCGCCTGCGCCCCGCCTGGATGATCCGCGTCGGTCTCTTCCTCTACGACCACCTCGCGCGCCGGCGGCGACTGCCGGGCTCGTCCGGCGTCGACCTGCGCACGCATCCGGCCGGCGCGCCGCTCGAGTCCGCGCTACACGAAGGGCTTCGTCTACTCGGACGCCTGGGTGGACGACGCGCGCCTCGTCGTGCTCGACGGCCATGGACGCGCGCGAGCACGGCGCGACCGTGCTGACCCGGACGCGTTGCGTGCAGCCTCGAGCGCCGCGTGGCGACCGCTGGGCGAGCGACGCTGCGAGCGCGACGACGGCCGCGAGCTCGCGTCGAGGCCCGCGCGGTCGTCAACGCCACCGGTCCGTGGGTGGACCGCTTCCTCGACGACGCCACGCCGGTGCCGGCGCGCCGCCATCCGCGCATGGTCAAGGGCAGCCACATCGTCGTGCCGCGCCTGTTCGAGCACGAGTTCGCCTACATCTTCCAGTCGCCGGACGGCCGCATCGTGTTCGCGATCCCCTACGAGGGCGACTACACGCTGATCGGCACCACCGAGATGGACTACACCGGCGACCTCGCGAGCCCGGCGATCGCCGAGCGCGAGGTCGAGTACCTGCTCGAAATGGCCAATCGCTACTTCGCGGCCGACCTCGTGCGCAAGGACGTGGTGTGGACGTTCGCGGGCCTGCGGCCGCTGCTCGCCGACCCGAAGGACCGCGCCACCAGCGTGACGCGCGACTACGTGCTCGACCTCGACACCGAGCGGCGCGCCGCTGCTGTCGATCTACGGCGGCAAGCTGACGACCTACCGCAGGCTCGCCGAGGACGTCGTCGACCAGCTCGCGCCGCGGCTCGGCAGCCAGGCCGGCCGCTGGACCGCCGGCCGGCCGCTGCCGGGCGGTGACATGCCGCACGCCGACTTCGACTGCCTTCCTCGGGCCGCGCTCGCGTCGCGCTACCCGAGGACTGCCCGCCGCGCTGCTGCACCGCTACGCGCGCGCCTACGGGTCGCGCGCCGAGCGCATCCTGCGCGGCGCCGCCGCGACTCGCGGACCTCGGCGAGGAAGTGCTGCCCGGCCTGCACGCCCGCGAAATCGACTACCTGCGCGCGCGAGGAATGGGCCGTCACGGCGCGACGACATCCTCTATCGCCGCAGCAAGCTCGCGCTGCACGTGCCGGCCGACGGCCCCGCGCGGCTCGAGGCCTGGCTGGCGGCAACACCCGGCGCCCGAGGCCGCGGGCGCCGCGATGTAGTAGTCTCTGCGGCCCCGAGAGGTCGCTTCATGACACGATTCGTGCTGGCCCTGGACCAGGGCACGACGAGCTCACGCTCGATCCTGTTCGATCACGCCGGCGCGATCGTCGCGACGGCGCAGCGCGAGTTCACCCAGCACTTTCCCCGCTCCGGCTGGGTGGAGCACGACGCCGAGGAGATCTGGGCCACCCAGGCCGCGACGATCGCCGAGGTGCTGGCGCGCGCCCGCGCGACCGTGGACGACCTCGTCGCCGTCGGCATCACGAACCAGCGCGAGACCACGGTGCTCTGGGATCGCGCCACGGGCCGACCGGTGGCGCCCGCGATCGTCTGGCAGGACCGCCGCACGGCCGACTTCTGCGCGCGGCTCAAGGCCGACGGCCACGAGCCCGAGATCACGCGCCGCACCGGGCTGCTGCTCGACCCGTACTTCTCCGGCACCAAGCTCGCCTGGCTGCTCGACAGCGACCCGCAGCTGCGCGCGCGGGCCGAGCGCGGCGAGCTCGCGTTCGGCACGATCGACAGCTGGCTCGCCTGGAAGCTCTCGCGCGGCGCGCAGCACATCACCGACGCGTCGAACGCGAGCCGCACGCTGCTGCTCGACATCGCGACCGGCGACTGGGACGACTACGCGCTCGACCTGCTCAGGATCCCGCGCGCCGTGCTGCCCCGCGTCGTGCCGTCGTCGCTCGCCCGCGGCGAGGCGATTCGCGCTGCTCGGCGGCCGCGAGCTGCCGCTCGGCGGCATCGCGGGCGACCAGCAGGCGGCGCTGTTCGGCCAGGCCTGCTTCACGCCGGGCATGGCGAAGAACACCTACGGCACCGGCTGCTTCATGCTGATGAACACCGGCCACGCGCCGCAGGCGCTCGACGAATCGCCTGCTCACCACGGTCGCCTGGCACCTCGACGTGCGTCACTACGCGCTCGAGGGCGCCGTGTTCGTCGGCGGTGCCGTCGTGCAGTGGCTGCGCGACGGGCTCGGCTTCATCGAGAAATCCGCCGACGTCGAAGCACTCGCCGCGACGGTCCCGGACGCCGGCGGCATGTACCTGGTCCCGGCGTTCACCGGCCTCGGCAGCCCGCACTGGGACGCCTACGCGCGCGGCACCATGGTGGGCCTCTCGCGCGGCACGACCAAGGCCCACATCGCGCGCGCGGCGCTCGAATCGATCGCGTTCCAGAGCGCCGAAGTGCTGCTGGCGATGCAGCGCGACGCGCGGCAGCCGCTGCTCGAGCTGCGCGTCGACGGCGGCGCCACCGCCAACGACCTGATGATGCAGTTCCAGGCCGACCTGCTCGGCGTGCCCGTCGTGCGACCGAAGGTCACCGAGACGACGGCGCTGGGCGCCGCGTACCTGGCCGGGCTCGCGGTCGGGTTCTGGGGCTCGCTCGCCGAGGTCGCGGCGAACTGGCAGGTGGACCGGCGCTTCGAGCCCGCGATGCCGCGCGAGGCCGCCGCCGCGCGACTGCGGCAATGGGAGCGCGCCGTCGAACGCTCGCGCGACTGGCACGTCGAGGACTGAGGCACCGCCTGATGGGCAAGACGATCGCACTCGCCACCCCCGTGTTCTTCGCGCTGATCGCGCTCGAGATGCGCGTCGGCCGCGCGCGCGGCCGCAGCAACTACCGGCTCAACGACGCGCTGAACAGCCTGAGCCTCGGCGTGATGAGCCAGGTGATCGGGCTCTTCACGAAGCTGCTCGCCTTCGGCATCTACGCCGCGGTCTACGCGGCCTTTTCGATCTGGCAGCTGCCGGCCGACCAGTGGTGGACCTGGGCGCTCGCGATCGTCGCCTATGATTTCTGCTACTACTGGAACCACCGGCTCGGCCACGAGAGCGCGATCTTCTGGGCGTCGCACGTGGTCCACCACCAGAGCCAGGAGTACAACCTGTCGACGGCGCTGCGCCAGACGAGCTCGGGCGCGCTGCTCGGCTGGATCTTCTACCTGCCGATGGCGATCGTCGGGTTCCCGCCGCAGGTGTTCATCGTCGCCGCGATCGTCGACCTGCTGTACCAGTACTGGATCCACACCGAGCAGGTCGGCAAGCTCGGCTGGTTCGACCGCTGGTTCGCGTCGCCGTCGAACCACCGCGTCCACCACGCGGTCAACGATCGCTACCTCGACCGCAACTACGGCGGCATCTTCATGGCCTGGGACCGGATGTTCGGCACGTTCGTCGAGGAAGACGAGAAATGCGTGTACGGCACGCGCGCGCCGCTCGAGTCCTGGGACCCGCTGTGGGCCAACCTCGAGGTCTATGCCGACCTCGCGCGCAAGTCGTGGCGCGCTCCCCGCTGGCGTGACAAGTTCGCGGTCTGGTTCATGCCGCCCGGCTGGCAACCCGCCACGGCCGCGGGGCCCCACTGGCAGAAGCCGCCGTTCGACGTGGCCAGCGTGCGTCGCTTCGATCCGCCGATGTCCCGCGGCACGCGCGGTTTCGCGGCGGCGCATTTCACGGCCGCGCTGCTCGCGTCCGTGCCGTTGCTCTGGTTCTCGGACACGCTGGCCCTCGCGCCGCTGGCGCTCGGGTCCGGCGCAATCGTCGCGCTGCTCTGGATCACGGGCGCCGTGATGCAGGGGCGGCTGTCCGTGCGAGCAGCGCTGGGCATCGACCTGCTGCTGGCCCTCTCGGCTGCAATCGCCATCGCAATCGCAGCCTGATCGCGGATTTCCGTCCTTGCGCTACCGGGATCAGCGGCCACAATGGAATGCGGCCACGAGGATCCGTCACGATGCCCGATGCCCCAGGACGCTACGGTCCGCCTCGCGACGACTGGCACGCGAGTGAGGTCCATGAAGCATTCGCGTCGCTGGAAACCTCGGCCGATGGGCTCGCCGCGAGCGAAGCTGCACGACGCCAGGCCGCGTGCGGCCCGAATCGCCTGCCGCAGGCCGCCCGGCGCGGTCCGCTCAAGCGCTTCCTGCTGCAGTTCCACAACCTGCTGATCTACGCGCTGCTGGCCGCCGCGGCGATGTCCGCGGGTCTCGGCCACGGCATCGACGCCGTGGTGATCCTGGGCGTCGTGCTGCTGAACGCGGTCATCGGCTACATCCAGGAGGGGCGCGCCGAGCAGGCGCTCGCGGCGATCCACAGCATGATCGACCCGCGCGCTGCCGTGCTGCGCGACGGGCGGCGCATCACTGTCGCCGCCGAGGAGATCGTGCCCGGCGATCTCGTGATCCTCGAGGCCGGCGATCGTGTTCCCGCCGACCTGCGGCTCATCAAGCTGCGCAACCTCCGCATCGAGGAAGCGGTGCTCACCGGCGAGTCCGTCGCCGTCGACAAGGCGATCGCCCCGGTCGCCGCGACAGCCGCGCTGGGCGATCGAACCTCGATGGCATTCTCGGGGACGCTGGTCGCGGCCGGGCAAGGCGTCGGCATCGCGGTCGGCACGGGCGCGGCGACCGAGCTGGGCCGCATCAGCGCGCTGCTCGGCGAGGTCGAGAAGCTCGAAACGCCGCTGCTCCGCCAGATGGATCGCTTCGCCCGGCAACTGACCCTCGTCATCGTGCTGATCTCGGCGGCCGTGTTCGCCTTTGCGCACCTGGCGCGTGGTTACGGTGCCGACGAAGCCTTCATGGTGGTCGTCGGGCTCGCCGTCGCCGCGATCCCGGAGGGATTACCGGCCATCCTGACGATCACGCTCGCGATCGGCGTGAGCCGCATGGCCCGGCGCAACGCGATCGTCCGCAGGCTGCCGGCCGTGGAGACGTTGGGCTCGGTCTCGGTGATCTGCTCCGACAAGACGGGCACGCTGACGCGCAACGAGATGACGGTTCGGGCGGTCGTGACGGCGGGCGGCACGCTCGAGGTCACCGGTGTCGGCTATGAGCCGCACGGCGGTTTCCGCGGCGGCGACCGCGACGTCGAAGCCGATGCCGAGCCCGGGCTGCTGGAACTGGCGCGGGCCGCGCTGCTCTGCAACGACGCGAACCTGCGCCAGGTGAACGGCGCGTGGACCGTAGACGGCGATCCGATGGAGGGCGCGCTGGTCTCGCTGGCCGTCAAGGCCGGCCACGACATCGACCGGGTGCGCCGCGAACTGCCGCGCACGGACGAGATTCCATTCGACGCGGCGCACCGCTTCATGGCGACGCTGCACCACAGCCACGATGACGGCGCCTTCGCGCTGGTCAAGGGCGCGCCCGAACGCGTGCTGGCAATGTGCTCGACGCAGCGCGTCGCCGACGGCTCGGCGCCGCTCGATTCCAGCTACTGGCACGAGGTGGTGAGCCAGCTGGCGCGGGACGGCCAGCGCGTGCTCGCATTCGCGACGCGGCCGATGCCCGCCGGTCAGCAGGACCTGAACTTCGCCGACGTCGAAAACGGCGCGACGCTGCTCGGCCTCGCCGGCTTCATCGACCCGCCGCGGGACGAAGCGATCGAAGCCGTGCGCGACTGCGCCACGGCCGGCATCCGCGTGGTCATGATCACGGGCGACCACGCGCTCACGGCGCACGCGATCGCGCGGCAGCTGGGGCTCGGCGACGACCCGCGGGTCGCGGCGGGCCACGAACTCGACGGGCTGGACGACGCCGCGCTGCGCGCGCTGGCGCGGGACGTCACCGTGTTCGCGCGCACGACCCCTGAGCACAAGCTCAAGCTGGTGCAGGCGCTGCAGGCCGAGGGAGCAGTGGTAGCGATGACCGGCGACGGCGTCAACGATGCCCCCGCGCTCAAGCGCGCCGACGTCGGCGTCGCGATGGGCGGCAAAGGCACCGAGGCCGCCAAGGAAGCGGCCGAGATGGTGCTCGCGGACGACAACTTCGCTTCGATCGTCGCCGCGGTGCGCGAAGGCCGCACGGTCTACGACAACGTGATCAAGGTGATCGGCTGGACGCTGCCGACCAACGGCGGCGAGGCGATGGCGCTGATTGCGGCCATCGCGTTCGGCGTCGCGCTGCCGATCACCGCGCTGCAGATCCTCTGGGTCAACATGATCACCGCGGTGGCGCTCGGCCTTACGCTCGCCTTCGAACCGACCGAGCCCGGCACGATGCTGCGCCAGCCGCGCGCACCCGGCCAGTCGCTGATCTCGGGCTACCTGCTGTGGCGGATCGTATTCGTCTCGCTGCTGGTCGTGATCGGCGTATTCGGCATGTTCTTCTGGGCACAGCAGCGCGGTCTCGACCTCGAGGAGGCGCGCACGATCGCGGTCAACACGATCGTGGTCATGGAGGTCTTCTACCTGTTCAGCATCCGCTACGTGCACGGCACGTCGCTCTCCTGGCAGGCGGCGCTCGGCACCCCGGCGGTGCTGACCGGCGTGGCCACGGTCGTGGCCGCACAACTGGTGTTCACGTACTGGCCGGCCATGAACTCCGTCTTCAAGTCACGGCCCGTGGGCCTGCTCGACGGCATCGCGATCGTCGCAGTCGGCGTCGCGCTGCTGGTGATCCTCGAGGCGGAGCAGCGCATCGTCGGCCGCCTCGGGTCGGCCATCCGCGTGCGGCGCGCGGCTCAGAGATAGGGCGAGAACAGCCGGGCGACGCCGTTGCGCAGCCGGATCGCATAGGGCAGCGCGAGCAGTTCGTCGCGCACGACCGGTCGCGAAACCGCGATCTTCGCGTCGATGATCGCGTCGACCGCGGCAGCCAGCTCGCGGTCGTAGCACTCGAGGTTGTACTCGAAGTTCAGGCGCAAGCTGCGTGCGTCCCAGTTCGTCGAGCCGATCAGCGACCAGGTGCCGTCGACGACGAACAGCTTGCTGTGGTCGAACGGCGGCGGCGCGAAGTAGATCCGGCAGCCTTTCTCGATCAGCTCGGGCAGCTGGGGCATCATCGCCCAGTCCATCAGCGGCACGTTGCTGCGCCCGGGCAGCACGATCTCCACGTCGACGCCGCGCAACGCGGCGACGTGCAGGGCCCGCAGCACCTCGCTGTCCGGCAGGAAGTACGGTGTCACGATGCGGGCGCGCCGCGTCGCGACCGACAGCGCGCCGAGCAGGATCTCGAGGATGTTGTCGATGTCGCCGTCCGGGCCGTCCGGCACGCCGCGCGCCGCGACCGGGCCGCGCCGCCCCACCGGCGCGAACCAGCGCTCGCCCTCGAGGCGTTCGCCCGTCGTGAAGGCCCAGTCGTCCGCGAACGCGTGCTGCATGTCGGCGACGACCGGGCCGTCGACGCGAAAGTGAACGCAGCGAACCGGGTGCGCGGGTGCACGTGTGAGCCAGTGGCCCGCGCGGATGTTCATTCCGCCAGTGAAGCCGACCTCGCCGTCGACCACGAGGATCTTGCGATGCATGCGCAGGTTGGCGTACTGGAACAGGCGCGGCACGCGGGTCGGCAGGAACGCCGCGACGGGCACTCCGGCATCGCGCAGCCGGCGGATCATCGTGGGCTGCGTGTAACGCGCGCCCACGTCGTCGATCAGCACCCGGGTCTCGATACCGCGCGCCCGGGCGCGCACCAGCGCGTCGAGGAACGCCTCGCCCGCGGCGTCGTTGTCGAAGATGTAGCTGACCAGCGTGACCGAGGTACGGGCGGCGTCGATCGCGGCGAGCATGGATGGGAACGCGGCGTCCCCGTCCTGCAGCGGCACGACGCGGTGCCCGTCGAGCAGCGGATTGCCGGTGACCTGCTCGCCGAGCCGGGCGAGTCCCGTGAACGCCGGATGACGCCCTGCAAATTCGACCGCCGTCACGGTGACCAGCGACTTGAGGTGGTCGACCGGAGGCGCACCGGAATCGCGTTTCAGGTCGAGCGCTCGCGCGGTACGGCGGATCCGGTTGATGCCGAACAGGAAATAGGCGAGCGCGCCCAGGATCGGCGCAAGCCACGCGAGACCGACCCAGCCGATGATGGTCGGGACCTGCCGCTTGCGCAGCACGGCGTCGACGGTGACCCAGGTGGCGCCGGCGAAATACCCGAACGAAACCAAGAAGGGCCAGAGCTCCCGGGCCCAGGCGACGATGCCCTGCATGTACGCGCGTTGCGACCTGTGCGGCTGGTGGTTGCAGCGCCGAGTCTACGCGACCCGGCGGTCGCGTCAGCGGAAATGCCAGCCGATGGAAACGCCGAGCGACACGGCGTCCGCACCGACGAGCCCGTCCTCGCTGCGCAGCAGCGCCGCCTGCTCGTCGAGATCGGCCCAGCGCAGGTCCGCCTGCAGCAGCAGGCGTTCGCTCAGGCGCAACTCTGCGCCGAGTTCGGCTGCGGCGCCGAGCGATCGTGCACGGTTGCGCCGCGACATGATGGCCGGCTCGCCACCGTCCTCGAAATAGACCGCCTGGTTGAGCCCCGCGCCGGCATAGGTGCGCAGCGCCCCGTGCTCGGCCAGCGGGTAGCGCAGCGTCAGCAGGTCGGCCCCGTCGCGACGATCCTGCTGCAGCACCAGCTGGGCCGAGTCCTCACCGGGGCGCGTCTGCGGATCGACCGTCGTCGTGCGACTGCTCCACGATCCAGTCCGGGCGCTTGCGGCGCACGGCGCTGAACTGGTGCTTGAGGAACTCCTGGATACGAGCGGCGCCGGAGGCCTGGGCATCTGTCGCGGACGCGTCCCGGGTGCCCTCTGCGGCCAGGCCGTGCGATGCCCCGCACAGCGCGAGCCCGAGCAGCGCGGCCAGCCAACCCGGATCCGTGGGTTTGCCCATGGAGGCCGAACATACGCCGTTGCATCGCGACCGCCGCGCGCGAGCGGCCATGCGAGCGGCTTTATGTGACGAAGCGCTCGTGATCAGGCGGCGACCCGGCACGTTACGTCAAGTCGCGGCGCGTGCGGCCGCACTCGCGGACGTGGCCGTTGCGCGCTGCGGCACAGCAAAGATTCAACGCCGGCGGATGTGCAGGTGCGAGTGCGGCGTGGCGCGCGCGTCGCCGTGCGTATGCGTCTCGGTCTTCTCGTCCACGGGCACCAGCACCAGGCGACCGTGGCGCACGCCGCGCTCGGCGATCACGTGATCGGCGAAATGACGCACCTCGCCCACCTCGCCGCGCAGCACCGTGACCTCCATGCAGCTGTCGTGATCGAGGTGCACGTGCAGCGTCGCGAGCGACAGGTCGTGATGCTCGTGGGCCGCGCGGGTGAGCCGGCTCGCGAGTTCGCGCGCTTCGTGGTCGTAGACGTAGATCGCGGCTGCGAGGCACTGGGCGCGCGGTGAAGCCTCGAGGGTCACCTGCTCGAGCCCGGCCCGGGCGAGGTCGCGGATCGCCTCGGAGCGATTGGCGTAGCCCCGCTCGCGCATGAACTCGTCGAGGCGCTCCATCAGGTCGTCGTCGAGCGTGATCGTCGTGCGTTGCATGGCGGGCCCCTTGGAGACGGCAACCATGATGGGCAACGGCAGCCGGGGGGTGCAATGCGGATGCCGGTGCGCTCAGCTCTCGAACAACCGCCACTCCGGCCGGTAGGCGAGACCGAGGCTGACGATGCGCGTCAGCAGCGCCTCGTAGCTGATGCCGACGGCTTCCGCGGACTCGGCGAAGTCCTCGCCGAACGTCAGGTTCGGATTGGCGTTGGCCTCGAGCACGAACAGGCTGCCGTCGGCGCGCATCCGCAGGTCCATGCGCGCGTAGCCGCTCATGTGCAGCGCGCGATAGATGCGCTTCGCGAGCTTGCTCAACCCCTCCTGCTGGGCCGGGCTCAAGTCGCGCGCCGGTCCCGTGGCGATGCCGTGCTTCGCCTGGTAGGCGGGATCCCACTTGACCTTGCGCGTCGCGATGCCGGACTGCACCTGCGACAGCGTGCCGAAATCCAGCTCCCACGCGGGCAACGCCGTCAGCCGCTCGTTGCCGAGCACGCCGACGTACAGTTCGCGCCCGTCGACGTACTCCTCGACCAGCGCGTCGCTGCGCGTCTGCTCGTGGATGAACTCGACGCGCTCGCGCAGCCGCGCCATGTCCTCGACCACCGAGGCCTGCGAGATGCCGAGCGAGGCGTCGTCGGTCGCCGACTTGACGAACAACGGGAAGCTCAGCCGACGCGGCTCGCGAAAGCGCTGCCCGACCGGGAACAGCTGGAAGCGCGGCGTCGGGATCCGGTGCGAGGCGAGCACCTGCTTGGTGAGCACCTTGTCGCGCGAGATCATCATGCCGCGCGGGTTGCAGCCGGTATAGGGCTGGCGCATCAGCTCGAGGTAGGCGACCACGTAGTGGTCGTAGGAGACGATGCCGTAGAACTCCTCGAGCAGGTTGAAGACGACGTGCGGGCGCCAGTCGCGCATCGCCTCGCGCAGTTCGGTCAAGCGGTCGCCGACGCCGACGACGCGCACCTCGTGGCCGAGATGCTGCAGCACCGACAGCACGTTGTACTCGGTCCGGCATTCCTCGATCGCCGCCTCGGACAGGCCCGCGAGATCGGCCGGCGGCACCAGTGCTTCGTGCACCATCAGCAGGACCCGGCGGCGCTTCATAGGGCGTAGTTCTCCCGGTTGCGACGCAGCACGTCGAGCACGACGCGCTCGTGCAGGCGCACGACCTGCCGCTTGCACTCGCGTCGCGACCCGCGCAGCACGAGGTCGAGCTGCCGGGCGCGCTGCACGGTCGTCTCGATCGCGTGGTCCACCAGGTAAGGATGCAGGCGCGCCCGCCGCACCAGCAGCCGGCGCAACTGCGGCTGGATTTCCCGGATGAAGCGACCCGCGGGCACGCCGCGCGGGCGCGCGGTTCGCGCCGCGAAGGCCCGCTGCAGCCAGCGGTCATAACGCCGATCGTAGGACCGGTAGAGCGCGGTCTTGCCGCGGTAGTAGGACGCGAGCGTCCGCTCGTTCGCGGACAGCGGATCGACGACGGAGCGGTCGCAGTTGACGGGGCGCTGGCCCGCGATCTCGCCCATCAGCCGGTCGACGTACTCGAGCTTCGCGAGCGCCGGCCAGCCAGCGTACTCGCGACGCCAGCGCGCCTTCGGCTGCAGCCAGACTGCGAACGTCTCCGCGAAGTCCTCGGTCGGATGGCTCTGCGCGTACCAATGGCCGAGGTGCAGCACGTGCCGCCGGCTGCTCGGCCGCGGCGTGTAGTCTTGCGGATAGGGTTCGGAAGGGCTGCCGAAGACGCGGCGCCATTCGGCCCGGCGGCGCAGGCCGTAGGCCGTGTCGAGCGCGTGCCCGGCCTCGTGGCGCAGGATGCGCGTCAGCCACTTGCGGCTGCCGCCCTCGACCACGCCGAGGCAGCGGCGCTCGAGCAGCCGCAGCCGCGGGTGCGCCACGTAGAACGGGATCGCGATGCCCGGCACGCGGTCCGGCGAGAACCACTCGTCCGACAACCAGGCGTGCGGCTTGAAGCGGATTCCGCGCCGCTCGAGGTCCGCGTGCAGGCGCTCGACTTCGGGCCAGGCGCTGCTCGAATCGAGGCGCAGGCGCAGCTCACGGAAGCGCAGCTGCAGCAGCGCCTCGTCGTCGAGGTCCTCCCATCGATAGCGGCGTTGCGTGGCCATCACGGGTCGATGGTACCGTAGCGGACGAAGAGGTCCAGCCATGCGCAACATCCAGCCCAGCACGCTCCGCATCGGTCGCCGCTACCGCCCGGGCCGCCTGAACGGCCCGTACGACGCGCTGGTGATCGGCTCCGGCATCGGCGGCCTCACGACGGCCGCGATTGCTCGCCGAGCTCGGCTGGCGCGTCGCGGTGCTCGAGCAGCACTACACGGCGGGCGGCGCAACGCACAGCTACGAGCGCGCCGGCTACGAGTGGGACGTCGGCGTCCACTACCTCGGCGACATGGGCGCGCGCACCACGGTGCGCCGGATGATGGACTTCCTGACCCAGGGCCAGCTCGACTGGGCGCCGATGGATTCGCACTACGACCGGTTCTTCATCGGCGACCGCGTCTACGACGCCGTGGCCGGCCGCGCGGAGTTCCGCGACAACCTGGTGGCGCACTTCCCGCGCGAGGCGCAGGCGATCGATCGCTACCTGCAGCTGCTGGGCGAGGTCTCGCGCGGCATGCGCACGTTCACGCTCGACCGCACGCTGCCGCCCTGGGCGGCCGCCATCGCCGGCCCGCTGCTCCGCCGCCGGTTGCCGCCGAGCTTCGACCGCACGACCTGGGAGGTGCTGTCGGAGCTGACCGACGACCCGGAACTGATCGCCGTGCTGACCGGCCAGTGGGGCGACCTGGGGCTGCCGCCGAAACGCTCGTCGTTCGTGATCCAGGCGCTGATCGCGAAGCACTACCTGCACGGCGGCTTCTACCCGGTCGGCGGCGCGTGGCGCATCGCCGACACGATCCTGCCGCGGATCCGCGCGACGGGCGGCGAAGTGTTCACCTATGCGCGCGTCGAGCAGGTGCTGGTGCAGGAGGGACGCACGCGCGGCGTGCGAATGGCGGACGGCACCGAGATCGCCGCGCGTTGCGTGATCTCGGATGCCGGCGCAATCAACACGTTCGCGCGCCTGCTGCCGGCGGAGGTCGCCGGGCAGCACGGTTACGATCGCCTGATCGAAGGCGTCAAGCCGAGCATCGGCCACCTCGGCGTCTACATCGGTCTGCAGGGCACGGCCGAGGAGTTCCGCCTGCCGAAGACCAACTACTGGATCTACCCCGGCAACGACTACGACGCGGCACTCGATCGGTTCCTGGCCGACCCGGACGGTCCCTTCCCCGCCGTCTACATCTCGTTCCCGTCGGCGAAGGACCCGGACTTTGCGCGGCGTCATCCCGGCAAGGCCACGATCGAGATCGTGGCCCCCGCGCCGTACGAGACCTTCGCGCCCTGGGCCGAGCGCACCTGGGGCCAGCGCGGCGAAGATTACCGGGCCCTCAAGCAGCGCTACGGCGAACGACTGCTCGAGCACCTGTACGACAAGGTGCCGCAGGTGCGCGGTCGCATCGACTACTGGGAGGTCTCCACGCCGCTGTCGATGAAGTGGTTCTGCGGCTGGGAGCGCGGCGAGCTGTACGGCCTCGACCACGATCCGTCGCGGATGCGCCAGCGCTGGCTGCGGCCGCGCACGAAGGTCCCGGGACTGTGGCTCACCGGACAGGACATCATGTCCTGCGGCGTCAGCGGCGCGATGATGGGCGGCCTGGCCGCGGCGACCGCGATCGCCGGCGTGCGCCGCATGGCGCCCGTCATGAAGCAGCGTGTTCGGCTGATCAGGTTCCGCGACGCCATTTCCAGCTGAGCTTGTGCAGCTCCATGACGAGCAGCAGCGAGATCGCCAGCAGCGGCAGCACGGCGCGCCCGACGTCGTCGAGCGGCGCGAGCCCGAGCACGCGCTGCATCAGCGGCACGTGCATCGCCGAGACGTGCAGCAGCAGCGCCGCGCTCACGCCGACGACGAGCAGCGGGTTGTTGCGCAGGGGCAGCCGGAACACGCTGCGGGTCTCGGAGCGGGCGTTGAACGCATCGACGTTCTGCATCAGCACCATCAGCAGCAGCAGCTGGTTGCGTGCGGACTCCACCGGCAGTCCCGGCCTCGAGCATGCCGACGAACGCCAGGAAGCCGAGCCCGGCCATCCAGAAGCCCGCCAGCAGCCCGCGCTCGATCATCAGCCGGTCGAAGACCGACTCGTCCGGGCCGCCGCGGCGGCATGCGCAGTTCGTCGCCGTGGCCCCGCTCGAACGCGAGCCCCACGTCCTGGATGCCGTTGGTGACCAGGTTGAGCCACAGCAACTGCACGGGCAGCAGCGGCAACGGCAGCCCGACCAGCACGGCGAGCCCGACCGTGAGCACCTCGGCCACGCCGGCGGCGATCAGCAGGTACACGACGTTGCGGATGTTGCGGTAGGCGATCCGCCCTTCCTCGATGCCGTTGACGATGGTCGCGAAGTTGTCGTCGCTCAGCACGAGGCCGGCGGCCTCGCGCGCCACGTCGGTGCCGCCCTTGCCCATCGCGACGCCGATGTTGGCGCGCCGCAGCGCCGGCGCGTCGTTGACGCCGTCGCCGGTGACCGCGACATAGTGGCCGGCCTCCTGCGCGGCCGCGACGATCGCGAGCTTCTGTTCCGGTGCGACGCGCGCGAACACCGTCGCCCGCTCGACGGCGGCGCGGAACGTCTCCGGCCGGTCTGCGGACAGATCGCTGCCGGCGACGACATCCTCGGGTCCGGTCGCGAGGCCGAGATCGCGGGCGATCGCCAGCGCCGTCACCGGGTGGTCGCCGGTGACCATGATCACCCGGATGCCCGCCTCCCTGCAGCGGCGCGACTGCAGCGCGCGCTTCCGGCCGCAACGGGTCGATCAGCCCGACCAATCCGCAGAACTCGAGGTCGCTCGGCTCGTCCGGCGTGCCGGACCGGTCGCTGGCCGCCGGCAGTTCGCCCGACGCCAGCGCCATCACGCGCAGGCCTCGCGCCGCCATCCCTTCCGCGGCCGTCCGCGCGGCTGTCGAGCGCGTCGGACGTGAGGCGGCACATGTCGAGCACGCGCTCCGGCGCGCCCTTGACCGCCACCCAGGTCACGCCATCGCGCGCGTGATAGCTCGCCGCGTAGCGCCGGTCCGCCTCGAACGGAATCTCGTCGACCCGCGGCGCCCGGCGTCAGAAGTTCATCGCGGTCGACGCCGTGCTTGGCCGCGAGCGCGAGCAGTGCGATGTCAGTCGGGTCGCCGCGCCAGGTCCAGGCGTCCTCGCGATGGCGCAGATCGGCGTCGTTGCAGGCGACGGCGATCTCGAGCGCGCGCCGCAACTCCGCGCCGTCCGCCGCCGCGCCGTCCGCGCGGACGATCGCGCCGTTCGGCTCGTAGCCCGCGCCGCTCACGTCGAACACGCTGGACTCCGTGACCCGGATCTCGCGCACGGTCAGCTCGTTGCAGGTCAGCGTGCCGGTCTTGTCGCTCGCGATCAGCGTGCAGCTGCCGAGACCCTCGACCGCCGGCAGGCGTCGCACGATTGCGCCGCGCTTCGCCATGCGCCGCGCCGCGATCGCCAGCGTGACGGTGACGGCGACCGGCAGGCCTTCCGGAATCGCGGACACCGCGAGAGCCACGCCGAAGGCGAACATCGTCGCGATGGACTGCTCGTTGACCAGCACGCCGACCGCGCCGATCACGACGGCCGCCGCCAGCACCACGACGGCGACCACGCGGCTGAAGCGCTCCATGCGCTCGATCAACGGTGCCTTGCCGCGCTCGGTGGCGGCCATCGTGATCGCCAGTCCGCCGATCACGGTCGCGGACCCGGTGGCGACCACGACGCCCCGGCCACGGCCGCGCGCGACGGTCGTACCCGCGTGCAGCATGTTCTGCCGATCGCCGAGCTCGGTCTCGGGCTCCCCCCGCCATTGCGCCGCCTTCGGCACCGGCAGTGATTCGCCGGTCAGCGCGGCCTCTTCCGCCTCGAGGCCGTGATCATCGAGCAGCCGCAGGTCGGCCGGCACACGCTGGCCGCTCTCGATGGCTGACGATGTCGCCGGGGACCAGCGCCTCGGCGTCCACTTCGACTGCGGTTCCGTCGCGCAGCGCCGTCGCGCGGATGCGCAGCAGCTTCTGCAGGCTCTGGCTCTGCTGCTGGGCGTGCCACTCCTGCCATCCCCCGAGCGCGGAGTTCACCAGCAGGACGACCCCGATGAAGGCCGCGTCGGTCAGGTCGCCCAGTGCCAGGGCGACCGCCGCAGCCGCCAGCAGCACGTAGATGAGCGGACTTTTGAGTTGCCGCAGGCCGATCGCGAGCCATCCCGGCGGCGGCTCGGAGGGCAGCACGTTGGGGCCGAATTCCCCGTGGCGGCGCTCGGCATCCGATCTGGGTCAGGCCGTCCGGCGTGGCACCGACCGCGGCCAGCGCCGCTTCGACGTCGAGGCAATGCCAACCCTTGCCGCCGCCTGGGGCATCCATGGCGCCATTACAGGCGGACGGCGCCCGCAATGGAATCGCGGAAACCCGCCGCCGTTCAGTAGGCCCGCTTCTTGGTGTCCATCATCCTCAGGATCAGCGGCGTCAGGATGATCTGCATCGCGATCGGCAGCTTGCCGCCGGGCAGCACCAGCGTGTTCGGCCGCGACATGAACGAGTCGTGCACCATCGACAGCAGGTACGGGAAGTCGATGCCCTTCGGGTTCGCGAAGCGGACGATCAGGAAGCTCTCGTCGGCGGTCGGGATGTCCTTGGCGATGAACGGATTCGACGTGTCCACCGTCGGCACGCGCTGGAAGTTGATGTGCGTGCGCGAGAACTGCGGGCAGATGTAGTTCACGTAGTCCGGCATGCGCCGCAGGATCGTGTCCACGACCGCCTCGGTCGAGTAGCCGCGCCGGCTGCGGTCGCGGTGCAGCTTCTGGATCCACTCGAGGTTGATGCTCGGGGCCACGCCGACGAGCAGGTCCACGTGGCGCGCGACGTCGTGTTCCGGCGTCTGCACGGCGCCGTGCAGCCCTTCGTAGAACAGCAGGTCGGAGCCCTCGCCGATGTCCTGCCAGGGCGTGAAGGTACCCGGCTCGCCGCCGTACCGGGCGCCTTCCTCGGCGTCGTGGATGTAGGTGCGCGAGCGGCCCTTGCCGCTCAGAGCGTAGCTCTTGAACAGCGCCTCGAGCTCGCCGAACAGGTTCGACTCGGGACCGAAGTGACTGAAGTTCTGGTTGCCGGTGGCCTCGGACTCTTTCATCTTCTCGCGCATGGCCGCGCGGTCATAGCGGTGGAACGCATCGCCCTCGACGATGGCCGCGTCGATCTTCTCGCGGCGGAAGATCCACTCGAAGGTCGTCTTGACCGTCGTCGTTCCGGCTCCGCTCGAGCCCGTGACCGCGATGATGGGGTGTCTTGCCGACATGGAGTCCGCTCCCGGGTTCGGTTCAGGCGTTGGTGAACAGCGAGCGCTCGCCGAACAGCGGCGAGCTGTACGGCTTGTCCTCGCCGCGGTCGTACTCGGCGTGATAGCGATCGACGCGCGCGACCTCGTCGCGCGAGCCGAGGATCACCGGCACGCGCTGGTGCAGGCGTTCCGGCGTCACGTCGAGGATGCGCCCGCGGCCGGTCGAGGCCGCGCCGCCCGCGTGCTCGATGATCATCGCCATCGGATTGGCTTCGTACAGCAGGCGCAGCCGGCCCTCGCGATTGGCTTCCTTCTGGTCGCGCGGGTACATGTAGATGCCGCCGCGCAGCAGGATCCGGTGCACGTCCGCCACCATCGAGGCGATCCAGCGCGTGTTGAAGTCCTTGCCGCGCGGGCCCTCCTTGCCCGCCTTGCACTCGTCCACGTAGCGCGTGATCGGCGGCTCCCAGAAGCGGCGATTCGAGGCGTTGATCAGGTACTCGGAGCCCTCGTCCGGCACGCGGATGTCCGGATGGGTCAGCACGAAGTTGCCGATCTCGCGGTCGAGCGTGAAGCCGTGCACGCCGCGGCCCACGGTGATCACGACCTGCGTCGCGGGACCATAGATCGCGTAGCCGGCGGCGAGCTGGCGCGTCCCGGGCTGCAGCACCGCAGAGGTGTTGCGCGCCGTCTCGGGCAAAGCGAGGATCGAGAAGATCGAGCCGACCGGCACGTTCAGGTCGAGGTTGTTCGAGCCGTCGAGCGGGTCGAACACCAGCGCGAGCCGGCCGTGTCCTTCGACGAAGTGGACGTCCTCCATCTCCTCCGAGGCGAGCGCGCCGATCAGGCCGCTCCACTCGACGCCGCGCGCGAACAGCTCGTCGGCGAGCAGGTCGAGCTTCTTCTGCGACTCGCCCTGCGCGTTCTCGGTGCCCGCGAGCCCGGCGAGGCCGACCAGCGGGCCCTTGCCCACGGCCGCCGAGATCGCCTTGATGACCGCCGCGACGTCGACGAGCAGCGCAGCGAGCTCGCGCCCGTGCGGCCCTTCGGGCACCTGCTGGATCAGGAACTTCGAGATCGTCGTATAGCCGGGGTTCAGCATGGGGCCTCCTCGGTAGCGCCGCTGGCAGGGGCCGCGTCGAACACGCGGCTCGCGCGGATGTCTTCGGCTTCGAGCGTCATCAGCATGCCGGCGTCGACGCGGCCGGCTTCGAGCAAGCGGCGCGCCTGGCGCAGCCGGGCCCGGTCGAGCGCGTTGCGCAGCGAGCGGGCGTTGGCGAAATTCGGCTGCTCGCGGCGCCGCTGCAGGTATTCGCCGAGCGCCTGCCGGCCCGGCGCCGAGAGTCGCAGCCCGAGGGCCGTCACCATGCGTTCGGCGATCTCGCCAAGCTCGTCGACCGAGTAGTCGGGGAAATCGATGTGGTGCGCGACCCGCGAGCCGAGGCCGGGGTTGCTCTGGAAAAACGTGTCCATGCGGCCCTTGTAGCCGGCGAAAATCACGACGAGGTCCTCGCGCTGGTTCTCCATCACCTGCATCAGGATCTCGATCGCCTCCTGGCCGTAATCGCGCTCGTTCTCGGGCCGGTACAGGTAATACGCCTCGTCGATGAACAGCACGCCGCCCATCGCGCGCTTCAGCACTTCCTTGGTCTTCGGCGCCGTGTGGCCGATGTACTGGCCGACCAGGTCGTCGCGAGTCACGGCGACCAGATGGCCCCGGCGGACGTGGCCGAGACGGTGCAGGATCGTCGCCATCCGCATCGCGACCGTGGTCTTGCCCGTGCCCGGGTTGCCCGTGAAGCACATGTGCAGCGAGGGCTTGGCGCCCTGGACGCCGAGCGCCGCGCGCGCCTTGTCGACCACGAGCAGCGACGCGATCTCGCGGATCCGGGTCTTGACCGGCACGAGGCCGACGAGCTCGCGATCGAGCTCGTCGAGCACCTCGCCGACGCCAGTCTCGACGAGCAGCGCCTGCAGGTCGACCGACTCGCTCATGCGCGCTCGAGCGTGTAGCGCACGAGCCGGTTCTCGCACTCTTCGCGCCGCAGCTTGTAGCGGGCCTCTTCGGCCGGCCGGTGCACGATGAACGACATCCGCATCGTCTCGAAGCCGAGCGTCGAGTCGAACGCATTGAGCTTGACGTAACAGTCCGCGTGCGCCTTGCGGCACTCGCGCAGCTCGCCGATCACGCCCGCCGGGTCCTTGAGGTCGAACATCGGCAGGCCCCACATCTCCCAGTAGACGTTGCGGGGATGCGGGTCGTCGGTGTACTCGAGCGAGACCGCCCAGCCCTGCTGCAGCGCGTATTCGACCTGCTTGCCGATCTGCTCGTCGGTCAGGTCGGGCAGGAACGAGAAAGTGCCTTGTGTGATGCGCATGGCGGGCTCCTCAGGCGACGCTCGGGGTCGGCACGAAGTCCGACGTATCCGTCGAGGCGTAGTTGAACGTGACGTCCTTCCAGGTCGTGAGCGCGGCCTCGAGCGGCCGGCAGGTCTTCGCGGCAGCGGCGAGGATCTGCGGGCCCTCGTTGGCGATGTCGCGGCCCTCGTTGCGCGCGAGCACCATGGACTCGAGCGCGACGCGATTGGCCTGCGCACCGGCCTGGATGCCCATCGGATGGCCGATCGTGCCGCCGCCGAACTGCAGCACGACGTCGTCGCCGAACAGGTCCAGCAGCTGGTGCATCTGGCCGGCGTGGATGCCGCCCGACGCGACGGGCATCACCTTGCGCAGACCCGCCCAGTCCTGGTCGAAGAAGATGCCCCGCGGCAGGTCCTTCACGGTCACGGCATCGCGCAGCACGTTGTAGAAGCCCTGCACGGTGAGCGGATCGCCCTCGAGCTTGCCGACGGCGGTCCCCGCGTGCGCGTGGTCCACGCCTGCGAGCCGCAGCCACTTGGAGATCACGCGGAACGAGATGCCGTGGGTCTTCTGGCGCGTGTAGGTGCCGTGGCCGGCGCGATGCAGGTGCAGCACCATGTCGTTCTGGCGCGCCCACTCGGAGATCGACTGGATCGCCGTCCAGCCGATCACGAGGTCGATCATCACGATGCAGGAGCCGAGCTGCTTGGCGAACTCGGCGCGACGGTACATCTCCTCCATCGTGCCGGCGGTGATGTTGAGGTAGTGGCCCTTCACCTCGCCGCTCATCGCCTGCGCGCGCTGCACGGCTTCCATGCAGAAGCTGAAGCGGTCGCGCCAGTGCATGAAGGGCTGCGAGTTGATGTTCTCGTCGTCCTTGGTGAAGTCGAGGCCGCCTGCGAGGCCCTCATAGACGACGCGGCCGTAGTTCTTTCCGGACAGGCCGAGCTTGGGCTTGATGGTCGCGCCGAGCAGCGGCCGGCCGTACTTATCGAGGCGCTCGCGCTCGACGATGATGCCGGTCGGCGGACCCTTGAAGGTCTTCACGTAGGCGACCGGGAAGCGCATGTCCTCGAGCCGCAAGGCCTTGAGCGGCTTGAAGCCGAACACGTTGCCGATGATCGACGCGGTCAGGTTCGCGATCGAGCCTTCCTCGAACAGGTCGAGGTCGTAGGCGATGTAGGCGAAGTACTGGCCGGGCGAGCCCGGCACGGGGTCCACCTGGTAGGCCTTGGCCCGATAGTGCTCGGCCGCGGTGAGGCGGTCGGTCCAGACGACGGTCCAGGTTGCGGTGGACGACTCGCCTGCGACCGCCGCGGCCGCCTCGTCGGGCTCGACCCCGTCCTGCGGCGTGATGCGGAAGCACGCGATCACGTCGGTGGGTTTGGGCTCGTAATCCGGCACCCAGTAGCCCATCTCCTTGTACTTGAGCACACCCGCCTTGTAGCGGGCGGCCGTATTGCCGGTGGTGCGCTGGCCGGCGCCGGCCGCCGGGGTCTTGACCGTATTCGTCATCGAGCCGCCCTCCTCGCCGCGGCAGTCGCGGCATGGAGCCCACTTTAGGACGGTCATTTGCTAATGGATACTTAGTGTTTATTGGTAATTTGCTAAGCTCAGCTTATGGATCCGCGCCACCTCAGCTTGCGCCAGCTCGAGATCCTCAAGGCCGTCGCCGACAGTGGCTCGATGACCAAGGCAGGCCGCCGCCTGTTCATGACAGGCCCGGGTATTACCCAGCAAATTCAACAACTTGAGAAGTCCCTGGGCGTGCCGGTCTTCGACCGGCTCGGGCGCCGCCTGCGCCTGACTGCGGCTGGCGAGCGTGCCCTGGCCGCGGCGAACGACGTGCACACCCGCCTCGGGGTGCTGGCACGCGAGATGGATGCCCTGCGCAAGCGCGACGACGGCACGCTGCACCTCGGCATCCTGGCCACGGGCACCCACATCCTGCCGCCGCTGCTCGCGGAATTCCGGCGCCGCTCGCCCGGCGTCGCCGTGCACATGGCGGTGCTGACCCGCGAGGAGCTGTCGCGCCGGATGCTCGACGGCGACGTCGACCTCGCGCTGATGGGACGCGGACCCGAGGGCGCGACGCAAAGCACCGCCGGCGAGGAGGTGCTGACGCGCGAGCCGTTCGCGAGCAATCCGCACGTGATCATTGGGTGGCCCGGCCACCCGCTCGCCGCCGCGCGTGGCATCGCGCCGATCGAGCTGCGGCACGAAAGCCTGGTGCAGCGCGAGATCGGTTCCGGCACGCGCGCGATGCAGGACGCGTTCCTGAACCTGCACCGGATCGTGCCGCGCGAGCGGATGACGGTGAGCGGCAACGAGATGGCGAAGCACGCCGTGATGTCCCAGCTGGGCATCAGCCTGACCTCGATGCACACGCTGTTCCTGGAACTGAAGACCGGCGCGCTGGTGCGGCTCGACGTCGATCACACCCCGATCATGCGCACCTGGTACGTCGTGCACCACCCGCAGCGCTGGCTGCCGCCCGGCGGCCGCCGCGTTCCGCGACTACCTGCTCGACGAAGG
>CAVZRR010000007.1:0-57685 GCA_963777725.1 uncultured Gammaproteobacteria bacterium | reverse complement strand
AGGGACCAGCCGATCAGGAACGTGATCGAGTAGGGCAGCATCAGCGAGACGAGCGTGCCGATGCCGGCCTTCGTGACGTAGCGCTGCACGAACGCGATGATCAGCGCGAAGTAGCTCATCATCGGCGAGATGATGTTGGTCACGGAGTCGCCGACGCGGTAGGCGGTCTGCGTCACCTCGGGCGGATAGCCGAGCAGCATGAACATCGGCACGAACACCGGCGCCATCAACGCCCATTTCGCCGACGCCGATCCCATCACCAGGTTGATCACGGCCGACAGCAGGATGAACGACAGCAGCAGCGGAATCTGGTGCAGTCCCGCCGCCTTGAGGAATTCCGCGCCCTCGACGGCGAGGATCAGGCCGAGGTTGGTCCAGTTGAAGAACGCGACGAACTGGGCCGCGAAGAAGACCAGCACCATGTAGCCG
Source organism: uncultured Gammaproteobacteria bacterium (assembly GCA_963777725.1). Taxonomy (GTDB): domain Bacteria; phylum Pseudomonadota; class Gammaproteobacteria; order Steroidobacterales; family Steroidobacteraceae; genus RPQJ01. Next base: position 57,256 of record CAVZRR010000007.1, on the reverse strand, counting down.
CCGAGCGTCGACATCTGCTGGCTCATGCCCTTGATCACGTCGCGGTCGCTCTTCACCGTGCCGGCACCTGCGCCGTAGGCGACACCGAGCCCGACGCCATAGAGGAAGATGACCGCGACGATGCCCTTGAGGAACGGCGAGTGCAGCACGCTGCCCGTGCCCGGTTCGCGCAGGAACCCGTCGGCCGGCAACAGGCCCCACAGCAGCGGCGTCGTTAGCAGCACGAAACCCGCGAAGGCGAACTTGAGGCCGCGCTTTTCCGCCGCGGTGAGGGGCTTGACCGCGTCATTCGCGGCGGCATCGGCGGATTCCGCGCCATCCGTCGCAGCCTCGACGGCACCGAGGCGCGGCGCGACCAGGCGTTCCGTGACCCACCAGCCGAGGCCGGTGATCAGGAACGTCGAGACGAACATGAAGTAGTAGTTCGCTGCCGGGCTGACGACGTAGCTTGGGTCGATGATGCGCGCCGCTTCCTGGGACAGGCCGGCGAGCAGCGGGTCGATCGTGCCGAGCACGAGATTGGCGCTGTAGCCGCCCGACACGCCTGCGAAGGCCGCTGCGAGGCCGAGCACCGGATGGCGCCCGGCGGCCTTGAAGATCAGTGCCGCGAGCGGCACCAGCAGCACGTAGCCGACCTCGCTGGCTGCATTCGACAGCACGCCACAGAAGACCACGACCGGCGTCAGCAGCGCGCGCGGCGACTTCAGCACCAGCATGCGCATCACGGCGCCGATCAAGCCGGAGACCTCGGCGACGCCGATGCCGATCATCGCCACCAGCACCGTGCCGAGCGGCGCGAAGCTCGTGAAGTTCGTGACGAGGTTGGTCAGGATCCGGTGCAGTCCCGCCACCGACAACAGGCTCACCGGCTCGATGAGCTTGCCGGTCGTCGGATGCGCGACGGAGAGGTCGAACTGTGCGGCGACGCCCGACATCACGACGACGAACAAGGCGAGCAGCGCGAACAGCGTCGTCGGGTCGGGCAGCGCGTTGCCGATCCGCTCGACGAGGTCCAGGAAGCGATCGACCGCGCCTCGCTTGGCGTCAGCGGCTGGGGGCGTTTTCGCCTCGGGCATCTCGCAACCTCGCGTAACAGCCCGCGATTAGACCGGAAATCGGCCACCAGAGACAGTCTTGGCCGATGGCCGCGGCGATTGGCACGCGCGCCGGACCGTGGCAGCATCCCGCGCGTGAAAAAAATGAAGAACTGGTTGGCGGAACGTCTCGGCGCGGGGGCGGGCGAGGAATCCCCGCAGCGCGAGCAGGCACGGAACCTGGCGGTCGCGGCGCTGCTCGTCGAGGTACTGCGGGCGGACTACGACGTCTCGGGACCCGAGCGTCGCCAGGTGCTCGACTCGATTCGCGGCATCCTCGGTCTCGATCCCGGACAGTGCGCAACGTTGCTCGAGCTGGCGGAGCAACGCGTGGACGCGGCGCACGACCTCCACCAGTTCACCTCCGAGGTCAACCGGGCGTTCTCGGCGGACGAGAAGGTCGGGCTGGTCGAGCAGTTGTGGCGGGTGGCCCAGGCCGACGCGACCGTCCACAAGTACGAGGAGCACCTGATCCGCCGCATCTCGGACCTGCTGCACGTGCCGCACCGGCAGTTCATCGCTGCGAAGCTGCGCGGTGCTGCGCAGTAGAGGCGGTCGGCCGCCGTCAGGCCGCTCGCTTGCGACGCGGCCGCCGCGCCACCTGCTGCTCGCAGAAGGCTCTGCAGTGCTGCGCGCTCGGCAGCTGACTCGCGAGTCCAGGGCAGCAGGTGAGGGGAGCGCGGCGCCCGGTCGAACCAGAACTGGCCGGTCGAGCCGCGCGCGGCCACGCTCGACGCCAGCCAGATGACCGTGTCCGCACCCTGGGCCGGAGTTCGCAAGCGGCCCTGCATCGCCTGCCAGAAGCGGGGCAGTGAGGTGCGCACCGCCGGCGTGTCCGCCCAGCCCGGGTGCATGGCGCTGACGGCAATGCCGCTGAAATCGGCATCCTCGGCCAGCAACTGCGCCATGACGACCTGCATGCGCTTGGTCTGCGCGTAGGCGGCCACGCCGTCGTAGGGGCGACGCCGCCACTCGATATCGTCGAGCGAGAGTCGTTGCGTGTACATGCCGCCCGAGGACACGATCACGACGCGGGCATCGCGCGCGGCCTTGAGCCTGGGCAACAACTCGCGCGTGAGGAGCCACGGCCCGAGCACGTGCGTGGCGAGCGTGACTTCGTGCCCCTGCGGCGACAGCAAGCGCTCGTCCGGCAGCACGCCCGCGTTGTGCACCAGGACGTCCACGCGCGGCGTGTCGAGTCCGCGGACAAACCGCCGCACCGCATCCAGGTCGGAAATGTCAAGCAGGCCGAGTCGGACGCGACGTGAACCGCTGCGGCGGCGGACTTCGCGCGCCGCATGGCGGCCGCGCGCCGGGTCACGGCAGAGCATCCAGACGGTGGCGCCGCGCTCCGCGAGCGCCAGCGAAGTCTGCAGGCCGATGCCGGAGTTGGCCCCCGTCACCAGGCAGACGCGCCCGGTGAGGTCCACGTCGAGGTCGTCCGCCTCGAAGCGTGCCGAGTGGCGGTGATACCCGCTGCGGTCGAACGAAAACAGGATCGAGGCGTCGAGCAGGCGGCGATAGCCGTTGCGCAGCAGTTTCAGCATCATGCCGCCCGATTCGCGCCAAGCGGCTTGCCGGATTGCACGTCGTCGGTTACGTTCTCGTCAGGACACGGTCGCGAAGCATGCAACAACCCAAGGCGCCCCAGAAAATCGTCGTGCTGAACACCAAGGGTGGTTCGGGCAAGACGACCGTCGCGACCAACCTGGCCGCCTACTATGCGTGGCGCGGCAGCCGCGTGGCGCTGATGGACCTCGATCCGCAAGGCTCGAGCATGCGGTGGCTCAAGGTGCGTCCGCAGGACCTGCCAACGATCCACCCGATCGCCGCTTACGAGAAGCGCCTCAACGTGACCCGGGCGTTCGCGCTCAGCGCGCCGCCGGGCACCGAGCGAATCATCGTGGACACGCCGGCCGCGCTGCCGTCGTTGCAGATGCCGGAAACGGTCCGTGACGCCAGCGCGATCGTCGTGCCGGTGCTGCCGTCGGACATCGACATCCACGCCGCCTCGCGCTGCATCGCCGACCTGCTGCTGGTGGCCAAGGTGCACCGCTCCGAGAAGCGCCTGGTCATCGTTGCGAACCGCGCGCGACGCTACACCAAGGCGTACCAGTCGCTGATGCGCTTCCTGCAGAGCCTGCGCATTCCGGTCGCGGCGGTGCTGCGCGACTCACAGGCCTACGTCCGCTCGGCCGAGACCGGCATGGGACTGCACGAAATGAAGGGCGCCCTGCTGCAGGAGGACCTCGACAGCTGGAAGCCGCTGATCGACTGGCTGGAGCGGCGGTCGTTCTCGCTGGTGCCGATCACCGAAGCGGCGCAGCCGCCGGCGGCTCCCCAGCCGGAGCCGGAGGAGCCGCAGACAACTGCGACGACGGGGTCGTATTCCTACTGGCCCGCGGGGCGGTGAGAGACGCGTTCGGCGCCGCCGGTGTGGAGAGCGGCCTCGTCAGCCACCGTGAAGGTCACTTCGACCGGGCTGCCGCTCGTGTCGTTCGCGCTCGCGACCTGCACCAGGTACGGCGAATCCTTCATCCACAGCATCGCCGTCGAGCGTGACTGGATCGAGGACTCGTCGCGGCGCACCGCGTCGAAATCGCCGAACATCGTTCGCGAACGATTGACCACCGCCAGCAGGGTCGGCAGCGACGCGTCCATGCGCGCCGTGGCGCTGCCGAGCGTGCCGTCCGCGCCCATCAGGAAGCAGATCTCGCGGGTCTGGTGCTGCGGCGGCAGCTTGAGCAGGCTCTGGCGGCTGGCGGCGCAATAGCGGGACCGTCCGGTGTCGTCGGCGTCCCATTTGCCACCTGGATGCTTCGCCTCGATCGCGGACTTACCCGCGGTCCACGGCACGCCGAATGCGCCCGAGCGGAACTGGTCGCTCACCGGGCCAGCACTGGCCGCGGCTGCGGCCAGCAACGAGAGTCCGCCCGCCAGGGCTGCCGAAATCATTGACCGACGCATGCTGATGTCTCCTCGATCGACCGGTGGGGTGAGTCTATTCACTCCGCGTATTGCCCCACGGCGCGCGAATTAAAACCACGACGCGCCTCTCAATCGATGCGTTACGCCTGCGCGACATAATACCGGCCGTCAACGGCCGGCGCGATGAACTTCGAGACTTTCGAGCAGCAGCAGATCCTCCGGAGTATCGAGTTCGACTCCCGCGTTCTGCATCGGGACGCGCACCAGCCGATCGACGTTCCGCCGCAAGACCAGGCGCGGGTCGCGATCCCCGCGCAATTCGAGCAGGTCGCTGAAGGCCCAGCGCGGGAAGATCGCCGGGAGGCCGGGAGCGCCTGAGTAAAGTGCCGCGGCAATCAGGATCGGGTGCCGCCGCCACGCCGCGAACAGTCGTCGCAGGTCGTCCGTCGTCACGGCCACCTGGTCGCCCAGCAGCAACAGCAGGCCCGCGCAACGCGGCGGTGCGGTCCGCACGGCCACCCGGACAGTGCTGGCCAGGCCTTCCTCCCAGTCCCGGTTCAACACGACCGACGCCGCCGATTGTCGCAGGGCCGGGGCGATCTCTTTCGCGAAGGCCCCGAGGACGACGGCGACCGACGGGCCGGCGATGCTGGCCGCCGTGGCCGCGGCCTGGTGCAGCACCGGCGATCCGCCGAGGCGCACCAGTTGCTTCGGGCTGCCGAAGCGGGTCGAGGGGCCTGCGGCCAACACCGCGGCGTGGAGCCCGAGGGAGTCCAGGTCGTCCATGGTGGCGTAGTTTGCCTGCCGCGCTGCAAGAAGATACAGTGACTTGCACCGTCACCGCGCACTGCCGTCGAAGGAGTTCCCCTCGGCCCGAGCCGCGTTCGACCGTCGTATCGCAGCGACGCGCCGGCGTGAGCGTGCGGGCGGTCGTTAGGGAGCCATTCAGCCGTGCAAGCCTGGAAAGTCCACAAATTCGGCGGGTCGAGCGTCGCTGACGCGGCCTGCATGCAGCGCGTCGCCGAGATCATCGAGGGCGACCCGGCCCCGCGCAAGGCGGTCGTGCTCTCGGCGTGCCGTGGCGTCACCGATGCGTTGCTGGATCTCGTGACGCTGGCCGAGCAGCAGGACGCCGCCCTCGACGATCGGATCGAGGCGTTGCGCCAGCGCCACATCGGCATCGCTCGCGAGCTGCTGGCCGGCGACCTCTACGACGAGTTCCTGGTGGAGCTGGACCGGGATTGCCACGACATCGCCGGCATCCTGCAGACCGTGCGACTCGTCCGCGCCGCCTCGACGACCCTCCGCGACCTGATCGCCGGCTACGGCGAGCTCTGGTCGACCCGCCTCTTCGAGCGCCTCCTGCGCCGCCGTGGGCGGTCCCAGGGCCGGGTCCAGTGGCTCGACGCCCGCCGCGTGCTGCTGGTCGAGTGGGGCCCGCTGGGGCCCGGCGTGCGCTGGGAGCAGTCGCGCGCCAACCTGCAGGCCGCGGTGCTGCCCGATTTCACCGGCACCGTCGTGATCACCGGCTTCATCGCGACCGACAGCCAGGGCCTGCAGACGACGCTCGGTCGTAACGGCAGCGACTTCTCCGCGTCGATTTTCGGCTCGCTGTTCGACGCCGGCGAGATCGTGATCTGGACCGACGTGGACGGCGTGCTGAGCGCCGACCCGCGCCTGGTGCCCGAGGCCCAGGTCATCGACGCGTTGTCCTACAACGAGGCCATGGAACTCGCCTACTTCGGCGCCAAGGTCATCCATCCGCAGACCATGGCGCCGGCGGTCCAGAAGCGCATCCCGATCTGGATCAAGAACACCTTCGCGCCGGACGCCCCGGGCACGCTGATCCACGACCGCACGGCGCCGAGCCCGCTCGTCAAGGGCATCACGACGGTCGAACGCATCGCGCTCGTGAACCTCGAAGGCGCCGGCATGATCGGTGTACCGGGCACTGCGCACCGGTTGTTCGGCGCGCTGCGCGAGGAGGGCATCTCGGTCATCCTGATCTCGCAGGGCAGCTCCGAGCACTCGATCTGCTTCGCCGTGCCCGAGCCCGAGGCGGATCGCGCCGAGCGCGTCGTGCGCCGCGCGTTCGAGCCCGAGCTGCGCGAAGGCCAGATCCAGAGCGTCGAGGTCAACCGCAGCTGCAGCATCCTGGCCGTCGTCGGCGACGGCATGGCCGGCGCGCACGGCGTCGCCGCGCAGGTGTTCGCCGCGCTCGCCAAGGCGAGCGTCAACGTGCGTGCCATCGCCCAGGGCGCGTCCGAGCGCAACATCTCGGTCGTGATCGATGCTCGCGGCAGCGCGCGCGCGCTGCGTGCCGTGCATTCGAGCTTCTATCTCTCGGCGCACACGGTCTCGATCGGGCTGATCGGCCCGGGGCTCGTGGGCGGCGCGCTGCTCGACCAGGTCGCCTCGCAGGTCGAGCGCCTGCGGCGCGACTTCAAGCTCGACCTGCGCGTGCGCGGCATCGCGGGGTCGAAGTCCATGCGGCTCACGCAGGGCTCGATCGACCTGGCGCGCTGGCGGGAAGAGTACGCAGTAGGCGGCGATCCGGTGGACCTCGAGCGTTTCGCCGATCACGTGCACGCCGACCAGTTCCCGCACGCCGTGATCATCGACTGCAGCGCCAGCGCCGCCGTGGCGAGCCGCTACGCGCACTGGCTGTCGCAGGGCATCCACATCGTGACGCCGAACAAGAAGGCCAACAGCGCGGCCTGGGGCGACTTCGAGCGGGTCCGCGAGGCGCGTCGCGCCGCGGGCTCGCACTACCTCTACGAGGCGACCGTCGGCGCGGGCCTGCCGGTGATCCAGACGCTGCGCGACCTGCGCGAGACCGGCGACGAGATCCGGCGCATCGAGGGCATCTTCTCGGGCACGCTCGCCTACCTGTTCAACACCTGGGACGGCCGCGAGTCGTTCTCGTCGGTGGTGAAGCAGGCGAAGACGCTCGGCTACACCGAGCCCGATCCGCGCGACGACCTGTCGGGCATGGACGTCGCCCGCAAGCTGATCATCCTGGCGCGCGAGATGGGCCTCAAGCTCGAGCTCGGCGACGCGCAGGTCGAGAGCCTCGTGCCGGGCGCGCTCGCCGATTGTGGCGTCGAGGACTTCCTCGCGCGCCTGCACGAGTTCGATGCGCCGATGCTGGCGCGACTCGAGGCGGCACGAGCCCGTGGCCACGTGCTGCGCTACGTCGGTTCGGTCGATGTCGCCGGGCACGCCCAGGTGGGTGTCGTCGAGCTGCCGACCTCGCACCCGTTCGCGAACATCGCGCTCACCGACAACATCGTGCGCTTCCAGACCGCGCGCTATGACAAGAATCCGCTGATCGTTCAGGGACCGGGCGCCGGTCCGGCAGTGACGGCCGCGGGAGTGTTCGCCGACCTGCTGCGCGTCTGCGCGTATCTCGGGGCCAAGCTTTGAGCGGTGCGCGGACGACCGCGACCGCGTTCGCTCCGGCGAGCGTCGGCAACGTCGCGGTGGGCTTCGACATCCTTGGCCACACCGTCGCGGCCCTCGGCGATCGCGTCACGGTCACCCGGCGCGGGAAGCCCGGTGTGTCGATCCGGTCGATTCGCGGCGTCGTGGCCGATCTGCCGCTCGCTGCGGAAAAGAACACGGCGGGCATGGCCGCGCTCGCGTTGCAAAGGGACCTCGACCTCGACTACGGCTTCGACCTCGACGTGATCAAGGGCATCCCGCTCGGTTCCGGTCTCGGTGGCTCGGCGGCGTCCGCCGTGGCTGCGGTCGTGGCCGCCGCCGCGCTGGTCGATCGGCCGCTCGATCGCACCCAGTTGCTCAAGTTCGCGATGCAGGGCGAGGCCGTCGCGAGTGGCTCGGTGCACGTGGACAACATCGCGCCGTCGCTGTTCGGCGGCCTCGTGCTCACGGTCGGCATCGACAATCCGCACGTCAAGCAGGTCCCGGTGCCGGACGCCGTCCGCTGCGTGATCGTGCACCCGCACATGGTGCTCGGCACGCGCGAGGCGCGCGCAATCCTGAGCCCGACCGTCCCGCTCGCGGACGTGATCTGGCAGCAGGCCAACCTCGCGGGTTTCCTGGCCGGCTGCTACACGTCCGACCTGCCGCTGATCCGCGCATCGCTGCTCGACGTCGTGATCGAGCCGCAACGCCAGAAGCTGATTCCGGGGTTTGCCGCGGTCAAGCAGGCCGCGCTCGACGCCGGCGCGCTCGGCTGCTCGATATCAGGCGCCGGGCCAACGGTGTTCGCCTGGACCGAGCAGCGTGATGCGGACGCAGGTGCGCGCGGGCATGGTCGAGGCCTTCCGCAAGCACGGCCTCGCGAGCGACAGTTGGGCGTCGGCGATCGATCGCGAGGGCGCACGGCTGGTGGAGGCCTGATGCGATTCCTGAGCACGCGCAACCCGTCGCACGCGGTCGGGCTCAGCGCAGCCATCGCTCGCGGACTGGCGCCGGATGGCGGCCTGTACGTGCCGGAGGCCTTGCCGAGACTCGACGTGGCTCGATTCGCGGGTACTGCGAGCCTGGCAGAGCTGGCCGAGCGGCTGATCGCGCCATTTGCGGCCGGGGACGCGATGGCCGACGCGCTGCCCGAGATCACTCGCGACGCATTCAATTTTCCGGCCCCGCTGGTCGACGTGCACGGTGCCGGCGGACCCCTGTCGGTCCTCGAGCTGTTCCACGGGCCGACCGCCGCGTTCAAGGACTTCGGCGCACGCTTCCTGGCGGCGACGCTGGAGCGGATTCCGCGCGACGACCCGCGCCGCCTGACGATCCTGGTCGCCACGTCGGGCGACACGGGTGGCGCCGTCGCCGCCGCGTTCTACGATCGGCCGTGGGTCGACGTGGTCGTGCTGTACCCGCGCGGCCTCGTCTCCGCCCGCCAGGAAAAGCAGCTCGCATGCTGGGGCCGCAACGTGCGCACGCTGTCGGTCGCCGGCACGTTCGACGATTGCCAGCGCATGGTCAAGGATGCGTTCGTCGATCCCGCGCTCGCGAAGTCGCTGCTGCTGTCGTCGGCGAACAGCATCAACGTCGGGCGGTTGCTGCCGCAGATGGTCTACTACGCGAAGGCCAGCCTCGAGTTGCAGCAGGCCGACGGCCGCGCGCCGAACTTCATCATCCCCACCGGCAACCTCGGCAATGCGCTCGCCTGCATCTGGGCTCGCGAGGCCGGCCTGCCGATCGGCGAGATCCTGCTCGCGAGCAACGCCAATCGGGCGGTGCCCGAGTTTCTCGGCGGCGGGGAGTGGCGGCCGCGCCCGAGCATCGCTACGCTGGCGTCCGCGATGGACGTCGGCAACCCGAGCAACATGGAACGCTTGCGCACGTTATTCCCGGACGACAGCCAGCTTCGCGCCCGAATCGCCGCGGTGCCGGTCAGCGACGACGAGATCCGCGAGACGATCCGGCGCGACTACCGCGAGCTCGGCCAGACCTGGTGCCCGCACACCGCGACGGCCGCCTGTGCCTATCGTGGCTTGCCGGTGCAACGCCGCGCCGGGCGCTGGGTGCTGGTGGCGACGGCGCATCCCGCGAAGTTCAACGACATCGTCGAGCCGCTGATCGGTGCGCGGGTCCCGGTGCCGCCGGCGCTCGACGCGTTGCTCGCGCTGCCATCGGTGCAGACGCAGATCGAACCCGGCCTCGAGGCCTTGCGCACAGCACTGGGTGGTCGCTCGTGAAGAATTTCCTCGGCCTGCCGCTCTGGCTCTGGGTGCTGCTCGGGCTCGGCCTGCTGGCGGCCGCGGTGATCTTCGCGCGCGACTGGCTGCGCCAGGTCCGTGCGCGCAAGGCGATCGACAACGTGATCTCGTCGGTGGCCTACGACGAATTGCGCAACGTCTTGCTGCCCACGGGCACGGGCGAGCAGATCCACGTCAATTACCTGCTGCTCACCCAGCGCGGCCTGCTGGTCATCGACCTGTTCGACGTGCCCGGCATGATCTTCGCCGGCCAGAAGATGGAGCAGTGGTCGGTGTTCGGGCCCAAGCGCCACTTCACGTTCACGAACCCGCTGCCGATGCTCGACGATCGCCTGGCCGCCGTGCGCCAGCTCGCCGGCGACACGCCGGTCGAGGGACGGATCGTGTTCTCGATGCGCGGCGAGTTTCCGAAGGGACGCCCGTCGACCGTACTGCGCCTCGACGCTTTGCAGGACGAATTCCCGGTCGTCGAGCGCGCGCAAGGCGGCGTCGTCGCGGCGCTGGCCCCGGTCTGGGAGCGCGTCAAGCAGGCCGCGCAGCCGAATCCGCTCGCGCGCTGACCGCGCGCCGCTCAAGCCGCCTGTCGAGCCCGCTCGCGGTTGGCGTGGTCGGCCAGCACCCGAGATACGCAGGACGTCAAACGGCGCGCCGTCTCGAGATGCAGGAATTCGTTCGGGCCGTGCGCGTTCGATTGCGGCCCGAGCACGCCGGTCACCAGGAACTGGGTGCCCGGGAATTTCTCGCCGAGCATGCCCATGAACGGAATGCTGCCGCCGGTGCCCATGTACATCGCGTCGCGCCCGAAGAACGCCTGCGAGGCAGCCTGCATCGACTGCGCGAGCCACGGCGCGAGCGCGGGCGCGTTCCAGCCGCCCATCGCCGATTCCACGGTGAAGCTCACGCGCGCCCCGTAGGGCGGGTCGCGCTCGAGCGTGCGCTGGATGGCCGCGGCCGCGCCGGCGGGCGCCAGCGTGGGCGGCAGGCGAAACGACAGCTTCAACGTCGTCTGCGGGCGCAGCACGTTGCCGGCGCTGCGAAACGCGGGCAGGCCATCGGCGCCGGTGATGCTCAGCGTCGGTCGCCAGTTGTTGTTGAGCAGCAGCTCGAACGGGTCGTTCGAGACCGGTCGCATGCCCGGCAGCAACGGGAACTTCGCGTACACCGAATTGCCGAGCACGGCCGCGGCCGCCTTGGCCTGGATGCGTCGGTCGGCCGGAATCGGTGCGTTCAGTTCCTCGATCAGGATCGCCCCGGAGGCCGCGTCCTCGACGCGGGCGAGCAACTCGCGGAGGATCCGGAAGCTCGACGGCACGACGCCGCTCGCCGTGCCGGAATGCACGCCTTCGGCGAGCACGTCGACGCGCAGCGAGCCGATCAGGTTGCCGCGCAGCGAGGTCGTGCACCACAGCTGCTCGTAGTTGCCGCACTCGGCGTCGAGGCAGACGACCAGCGTCGGCGAGCCGAGCCGGCTGCCGAGCGCGTCGATGTGGTGGGCGAGGTCGGGGCTGCCGCTTTCCTCGCTGGCCTCGATCAGGATGACGCAGCGCGCGTGCGGCACGCCTTGCTCGCGCAAGGCACGGATGGCCGTCAGCGAGGCGAAGAGCGCGTAGCCGTCGTCGGCGCCGCCGCGGCCGTAGAGCTTGCCGTCGCGCAGCACGGGCGTCCATGGTTCGAGGCCGTCCGACCAGCCGGAGAACTCGGGCTGCTTGTCGAGGTGACCGTACATCAGCACGCAGTCGTCCACCGCGCCCGGCACGTCGACCATCAGCACCGGCGTGCGCCCGGGCAGCCGCAGGACTTCCACGCGGGCTCCGGGCAACGACTGCGCCTCGACCTCGGCCCAGCGGCGCATCAGCTGCACCGCGGCCTCCATGTGGCCGTGCGCTTCCCAGTCCGGGTCGAACATGGGCGACTTGTTCGGGATGCGGACGTACTCGGTCAGCTCGGCCAGGATCGATTCCTGCCAGCGACGGTCGACGAAGTCCTGAGTCTTTGTAGTGTCCATAATCGCCCTTGAAACAGTCAGTTACAGTAACTTTCTAGAAACCAAAGAAGGTCACGGCGTTGCGAGTAGTGGCCGCCGCCACGGTCTCGGGTGGTTCGCCCCGGCACGCCGCGACGGTGCGCAGGATGTGGGCCAGGTATTTTGGCTCATTTCGCCGGCTGCTGGGCTTTGGCCGCAGGTCGCGCGGCATCAGGTACGGCGCGTCGGTCTCGATCATCAATCGGTCGAGCGGAATCAGGCGCACCAGTTCGCGCAGGTGCTGGCCGCGCCGCTCGTCGCAAATCCAGCCGGTGATGCCGATCGAAAGGCCGAGGTCGAGGTAGTCACGGAGTTCGCGATCGTCGCCAGTGAAGCAATGCGCCACGCCGGCCGACAGCCGCGGCCGGTAATCGCGCAGGATCGCCATGAACGCGTCGTGTCCGTCGCGCTGGTGCAGGAACACCGGCTTGCCGGTCTCGACCGCGAGCTCGAGCTGCGCGCGAAACACTCGCTCCTGGTCCTCGTGCGGCGAGAAATTGCGAAAGTAATCGAGGCCGCATTCGCCCGCGGCGCCCACCTCGGGCGCGAGCAGCAGCGCGCGCAACGCGGGAAGGTCGGCGTCGTGAAACTCGCGTGCGTGGTGCGGGTGGATGCCGGCGGTGGCACGAAACGCACCCGGCGCCGAGCGTGCGAGTTCGATCGCAGCCCGGGTGCTCTCGAGCGTGCTGCCCGTGATCACCATGTACTGCACGCCCGCGGCCCGCGCCGCGGCCACCACGTGCTCGCGATCGTGGTCGAAACTGTCGTGCGCGAGGTTGAGTCCGATGTCTGCGAGGGGCGGGTTCATGCAATGGCGGCTGTGGTAAGGTTCGCGTCCTCGCGGCGCGGGGCCAGCGATTCCGGCGACCGGCCATTCTAGCCAGCCCGGTCGCCGCGCGCCCGGTTCCAAGCAACCAGAACAAGCCAGAGAGAGCTCATGCCGCTCGACAAGCAAGCCCTGGAAAGCCTGCGGCTCGATGCCGACTCCGATCCGCAACGCTATCGCGACGCCCCCGGCGGGCGGCGGCGCCTCTGGATCATCGTCGCGGTCGTGGCCGTATTCGCTGCGGCGATCGCGTGGCGCGTGCTCAATGCACCCGATCGCGGTGCAGACGGTGCTGGTCGAGGCGCCCGATGGCGCCGACGGTGGCGCCGTCCTCAATGCCTCGGGCTACGTGGTCGCGCGGCAGCTCGCGACCGTCAGCTCGAAGGTCACCGGGCGCATCACCGAAGTGCTGTTCGAGGAGGGCGCGGTGGTGAGCGAGGGCCAGGTGCTCGCGAAGCTCGATCCGTCCACCGGACAGGCGGAGCACGCGGTCGCCGCGAGCAGCCTCGAAGCCGCGCGGCGCAACCTGCGCGAAATCGAGGTACGACTGGCCGACGCCCGCAAGACTCTCGCGCGCAATCGCAGCCTCGTCGAGCGCAAGCTGGTCGCCGAGAGCGTGCTCGACGGCTCGCAGGCCGAGGTGGCGGCGCTCGAGGCGCGACTGTCGGCCGCGGGCGCGGAAGTCGGCGTCGCGCAGAGCCGGCTCGCGCTCAGCCAGCAGGGGCTCGACGACCTGGTGATCCGCGCGCCGTTCGCCGGCGTCGTGCTGTCGAAGGACGCGCAGCCGGGCGAGACGGTTTCGCCGGTCTCTGCGGGCGGCGGCTTCACGCGCACCGGCATCGCGACCATCGTCGACATGGATTCGCGCGAGATCGAGGTGGACGTCAACGAGGCGTACATCAATCGCGTGCACGACGAGCAGCGCGTCGAGGCCGTGCTCGATGCCTATCCGGACTGGACCATCGCGGGCCGCGTGATCAGCATCGTTCCCACGGCGGATCGCCAGAAAGCCACCGTCCGGGTGCGGATCGCGTTCGAGGCGCTCGACCCGCGGATCCTCCCGGACATGGGCATCAAGGTGCGCTTCCTCGAGGAAGACTCGGGTCGCGAGGCCGGCCATCCGCGGGTGCCGGCGTCGGCCGTGTTGCGCGATGGCGATGCAGCCGGCGTCTGGGTCGTGCGTGACGGCCACGTCGAGCGTCGCGCCATCACGCTCGGGCCGGCGGATGGGGATCGCGTCGCCGTGCTGCAAGGCCTGCAGGGCGGCGAGGCGATCGTCGTCGACGCGCCGCGGCGGCTGCGCGACGGGGCGACCGTGGAGCTGAAGGCCGACGGGTCGTGACTGCGCCGATCGTCCGGATCCGCGAACTGGTCAAGGAGTACCGCCGGGGCGCCGAAGTCGTGCGTGTCCTCGACGGTCTCTCGCTCGAGATCGCCGCCGGTGATTTCGTCGCGCTGATGGGTCCGTCGGGCTCCGGCAAGTCGACGCTGCTCAACCTGATCGGCGGCCTCGACCGGCCGACCTCGGGCGTGCTCGAAGTGGATGGGCTGCGCGTGGACCAGCTGGGCGGCGGTGCGCTGGCACGGTGGCGCGCGGACCACGTGGGTTTCGTCTTCCAGATGTACAACCTGCTGCCCGTGTTGTCGGCCGAGCGCAACGTCGAGTTGCCGCTGCTGCTCAAGGACCTGACGCGCGAGCAGCGCGGTCGTCGCGTCGCCGCGGCGCTGAAGCTGGTCGGGCTGTCAGACCGGGCCCGTCATCGGCCGCGCGAGCTTTCCGGCGGCCAGGAACAGCGGGTCGGCATCGCACGCGCGATCGTCACGGACCCGACGCTGCTGCTCTGCGACGAGCCCACCGGCGACCTCGACCGCAAGTCGGGCGACGAGGTCCTCGACCTGCTGCAGGCGCTCAACCACGAGTACGGCAAGACCATCATCATGGTCACGCACGATCCGCACGCCGCCGAGCGCGCGCACCGGACCATCCACCTCGACAAGGGCCTGCTGCGGGAAGACGCGGCTTGATCACCCGTTACCTGCCGCTGCTGGCCGCCAGCCTGCGCCGCAAGCGCCTGCGGACGTTCTTCACGCTCGCGTCGATCGCAGTGGCGTTCCTGCTGTACGGCCTCGCCGATTCGATGCGGCACGCACTGCAGTCCGGCGTGGACGTCGCCGGTGCCGACCGGCTGATCACGATGCACAAGGTCTCGTTCACGCAGCTGGTCCCGCAGAGCTACGAGAACCGCATCCGCGCGATCGACGGCGTCGTGGACGTGACGCCGCAGACCTGGTTCGGCGCCTGGTACCAGAACGAGCGCAACCAGCTGCCCGCGTTCCCGGTGAAGCCGGAGGCGTTCCTGCGCATGTATCCCGAGTACATCGTGCCCGAGGCCGAGCGGCTCGCGTGGCTCGCGGACCGCACCGGCATCCTGATCGGCCGCGGCGTCGCCGACATGACGGGCTGGAAGATCGGCGACACGGTGCCGCTGCGCTCGTCGATCTGGCGCCGCACCGATGGCAGCGACGCCTGGGAAGTTCACCGTCAGCGCGATCTACGACCTGCCCGAGGGCGGCGATACGCGGCAGATCCTGCTGCACCAGGACTACTTCGAGGAGGCGAAGTCGCAAGCCAAGGGGCTGGTGGGCTGGTACCTGGTCAAGGTCGACGACGTCAGTCGGGCCCAGTCGATCGGACGCCAGATCGACCTGCAGTTCGCGAACTCGCCGGCGGAGACGAAGACTTCGTCCGAACGGGCGATGGCGCAGTCGTTCGTCAACCAGGTGGGCAACATCGGCGCGATCCTGCGCGCGATCGTCAGCGCCGTGTTCTTCACGATGCTGCTCGTCACGGCCAATACGATGGCGCAGTCGGTGCGCGAGCGGACCAACGAGATCGGGGTTCTCAAGACGCTCGGATTCACCAATGGCGGCGTGCTCGGACTGGTGCTGGCCGAGGCCGTGCTGATCACGGTGCTGGGCGGCGCACTCGGTCTCGCCGGCGCGTGGTGGCTGGGCGTGCAGTTCGAACCGGTGTTTCGCCAGTACCTGCCCGGCTTCAGCCTGCAGCGCGAGGCCATGCTGATGGGCGCGGTCTTCATGGTGGGCCTCGGCCTCGTGGCCGGTGCAGTGCCGGCGGCGCAGGCGATGCGGTTGCGCATCGTCGAGGCGTTGCGTCGGGAATGAACGCGCCATGAGAGCCTGGCTCAACCAGCTGGCCGCGGTCACGGCCATGAACCTGCGCAACCTGCCGGCCCGGCTCGGCACGTCGCTGGTCGCGGTCGTCGGCATCGGCGGAGTCGTCGCAGTGCTCGTCTCGCTGTTGTCGATGGGCGAGGGGTTTCGCGCCGCGCTCGACCTGTCCGGGCGGGACGACGTCGCGCTGGTGTTGCGCGGCGGGTCGCCGGACGAGCTGTCGAGCGCGTTCAGCCGGGAGGAGGTCAACGTCATTGCTTCGGCGCCCGGCATCGCCCGGGACGCGCTCGGGCCGATCGCATCGCCCGAGTTCTACACGATCGTGGACCTGCCGATGCGCAGCACCGGCACCGGCGCCAACGTGCCGTTCCGCGGCGTCACGGCTCGCGCGGTCGGCGTCCGCGAGGGCTTCCGCATCGTTGCCGGCCGGATGTTCGAGCCCGGCAAGGACGAGGTGATCGTCGGCCGCGGCGTTTTCGCGCAGTTCGGCAACGTGGACCTCGGCCGGGAGGTGACCTGGGGCTCGCACGTCTGGCGCGTGGTCGGCGTGTTCGAGGCCGGCGGCAGCGTATCCGAGTCCGAGGTCTGGACCGACCTGAGCGTGCTGCAAGGCGTCTACCGTCGCGGCAACACGGTCCAGGTGGTGCGCGCGCAACTCGAGTCACCGGCCGCGCTCGCCAAGCTCGGGCGCTGGCTCGACACGGACCCGCGGGTCAATGTGTCCGTGCGCAGCGAGCGCGAATTCTACGCGGACCAGTCGCGCATCCTGGTCACGCTGATCCGTTACGTCGGCACGTCGATCGCGGTGCTGATGGGCATCGGCGCGGTATTCGCCGCGTTGAACACGATGTATTCCGCCGTGTCGTCCCGCACCCGCGAGATCGCGACCCTGCGTGCGCTCGGCTTCGGCGCGGCGCCGGTGCTCGCATCGGTGCTGCTCGAGGCCATCGTGCTCGGGCTGCTCGGCGGCATCGCGGGCGGGGCGCTGGTCTATCTCGGCTTGAACGGCTACCAGGCTTCGACGCTGAACTGGGCGAGTTTCAGCCAGATCAGTTTCGCGTTCACCGTCACGCCGCAGCTGCTGGTGACGGGTCTCGGGTATTCGCTCATACTCGGTCTCGTCGGCGGCCTGCTGCCTGGATTGCGGGCCGCTCGCATGCCGATTGCGGCGGGCTTGAGGGAGCTCTAGGGGATGACAACAAGAGGCGGTGGCGCCGCGGCACGGAGCGCGGACAGCAGCCCGTTGCAGATGCCGCTGTGGGCGCCGCGTGCCGCGACGCCGGGTTGGCACGTGCGTATCAGCCGTCGCGCCCGGCGTCTCTCCATGCGAGTGTTTCCCGGTGGGCGGGTCGAAGTCGTCGTGCCGCCCGGCATCGGCATCCCGGCGATCGAGCGCTTCGTGTCCCAGCATCGCGAATGGGCCGAGCGACGGGCGCGCGAGTTTGCGTTGCTCGTTCCGGAGGCGGGGCAGCGCCGCCCGGCCAGCGTCGAACTCGCGTTGCTCGGTCAGCGTTGGCAGGTCAACTACCAGGTGGCCCAGCGCACCTCGATCCTCGACCGCGCTGACGGCGTGCTGCACGTCCGCACGGCCGAAGGTACGGATTCGCAGGTCAGCCGGGCACTGCTGCGCTGGCTTGCGGGGATTGCCGCGCGCGAGCTCGCTGCGCGCCTCGACGCGACCGCGGGCGAGATCGGCATCGGCTATTCCCGGATGCACCTGCGCCGGCAGCGCACGCGCTGGGGCAGTTGCTCGACGGCCGGCACGATCAGCCTGAACGTCTGCCTGATGTTCCAGAGCCCGGCCGTCGTCCGCTACCTGATGGTCCACGAGCTGTGCCACCGGGTGCACATGAACCACTCGCAGCGGTACTGGCGGCTCGTCGAATCAATCGAGCCGCAGTGGCGGGCGCTCGACGCGGAGCTGCTCAAGGGCTGGCGGCACGTGCCTGCGTGGGTGTTCCCGGCCTGAGTGTAAGATAGCGGCCGTCCATCACTTCGACGGTCTGCGTCCGATGCAAGAGCGCCTGCAGAACATCAACGTCCTCTCGAGCGAGCTGCTGCCCACGCCGGAGCAGGTCAAGCTCGACCTGCCGCTGCCACCGGCCGCCGAGGAGTTCGTTTACCGCAGCCGCAGCGCGCTGCGCCGGATCCTCGATCGCGAGGACCCGCGGCTGTTCGTCGTCGTCGGGCCGTGCTCGATCCACGATACCGCAGCTGCGCGCGAATATGCGGCGCGACTGCAGGGTCTCGCGCGCCGCGTCGAGGGCACGATGTTCGTGCTGATGCGCGTCTATTTCGAGAAGCCGCGCACGACGATCGGCTGGAAGGGCCTGATCAACGACCCGGACATGGACGACTCGTTCCACATCGAGAAGGGCATCCGGCAGGCGCGCGAACTGCTGCTGTTCCTGGCCGACATCGGCTTGCCGGCCGCGACCGAGGCCCTCGACCCGATCATGCCGCAGTACCTCTCCGAGCTCGTCACGTGGACTGCGATCGGTGCGCGCACGACCGAGTCGCAGACACATCGCGAAATGGCGAGCGGGCTCTCGACTCCGGTCGGGTTCAAGAATGGTACCGACGGCTCGCTGTCGGTCGCGATCAACGCGCTGCAGTCCGCGCGCCATCCGCATCACTTCCTCGGCATCACGCAGCAGGGCCAGTCGGCCGTGTTCCGCACGCGCGGCAACCGCTACGGCCACATGGTGCTGCGCGGCGGCGGTGGGCGGCCGAACTACGATTCGGTCAGCATCGCCCTCTGTGAACGCGAGCTCGAGAAGGCGGAGCTGCCAGTCAGCATCGTCGTCGACTGCAGCCACGGCAACTCGAACAAGGATCCGGGCCTGCAGACGCTGGTCGCGGAGAACGTCGGCAACCAGATCCTCGAAGGCAACCGCTCGATCGTCGGGCTGATGCTGGAGAGCAACTTGCACTGGGGGCAGCAGCCGATCCCGGCCAACCGGGCCGAATTGCAGTACGGCGTGTCCGTGACCGATGCCTGCATCGACTGGGAGACGACCGAGGGACTGCTGCAGTCGCTCGACGCACGGCTGCGCGCGGCGCCGCGCATCGCCAAGGGTCCCGCGGCCGCTTAGTTGGAATTCGGGCGCTGATCTCCAGGGGATTCGTCATGGCTGGCGCGAAGAAATACGACCTGCTCGTCAAGAACGTCCGGGTCGTCCGGCCCAACAAGGCCGCGGTGCAGAAGGCGGACGTCGCCATCGCCGACGGCAAGTTCGCGAAGCTGGGCCGCGAGATCGCTGTGACCGACGCGCGCAAGGTGGTCGACGGCAAGGGTCTGCTGGCCTTGCCGGGCCTCGTCGACCCGCACATGCATACGGGCATCTATTCGCCGCTCGCCGAGGACGCGATCTCCGAGAGCCGCGCGGCGGCGCAGGGTGGCGTGACCTCGAGCCTCAACTATTTCCGCACCGGCCAGTACTACCTGAACAAGGGCGGCGCCTACGCGGATTTCTTTCCGGAGGTGCTCGACCTCTCCAAGGGCCGGTTCCATGTCGATTACGCGTATCACCTCGCGCCGATGGATCGCGGTCACATCGACGAGATTCCGCTGCTCATCGAGAAGCACGGCGTCACGTCGTTCAAGATCTACATGTTCTACGGCGGCTACGGGCTGCACGGGGCGTCCAGCCACCAGCACGAGTTCCTGATGATCGACCGCGACGAGAAGTACGACATCGCGCACTTCGAGTTCGTCATGCGCGGCGTGCAGCGCGCAATGGAGCAGTTCAAGGACCGGCGCGATGCGATCAGCCTGAGCTTGCACTGCGAGACCGCGGAGATCATGGCGGCCTACACCAAGCTCGTGCAGCAGGAGGGCAAGCTCACCGGACTCAAGGCCTACAGCGCCGCGCGGCCGCCGCATTCGGAGGGGCTCGCGATCTGCATCGCGTCCTACCTCGCGCACGAGACCAACTGCGTCAACATCAACCTGCTGCACCTGACGTCACGCAAGGCGGTCGAGGCGGCACTGAAGATGGCCAAGGCCTTCCCGCACGTGAATTTCCGCCGCGAGGTCACGGTCGGCCACCTGCTGCTCGACTACGACGCGCCGACGGGCGTGCTCGCCAAGGTGAACCCGCCGATTCGCTCGCGCGCGGACGTCGAGTACCTCTGGCAGACGCTGCTCGACGGCAAGCTCGACTGGGTCTGCAGCGATCACGCCTGCTGCCGCCACGAGATGAAGGTGGACGCGAACGCAGCCCGGCGAAGTCTTCATGGGCAAGTCGGGGTTCGGCGGCACCGAGTACCTGCTGTCGGGTGTGGCCAGCGAAGGCCGTAAGCGCGGGTTGTCCTGGAACCGGATCGCCGAACTGACGTCGTGGAACGCCGCCCAGCGTTTCGGCCTCAAGTCCAAAGGCGACATCGCCGCAGGCTACGACGCCGACCTGGTGTTGTTCGATCCGGACAAGTCGTTCGTCGTGCGGGCGGCGGAGTCCGAGTCGACCCAGGGCTACACGCCGTTCGAGGGCATGGAACTCACGGGGCAGGTCGTCAGCACGTACCTGCGGGGCGGCCTGATTTACGACAAGGGTCGGGTCGTTGGTGAGCCGCGGGGACAGTACTTGTCGCGTCCCTGCTGACGCGGCTTGTCCGGCGTCTGGCGCTCCCGGCGTCCGGGATGAGCCCGGGCGGGACGCCGCAAGTACGTCCATGTAACTCGCACGCGGCGTCCATGCCGCGTGACGCCCGCCCGAACTCACCCCGGACGCCGGAAGCGCCAGACGCCGTCCGCGCTGCCATCGTTGCCGTCGCGTTGAGTGGCGCCAGGCGTGCCTTTTCGGCGGGCGTCGCGCCGCACGGACGCGGCGCGCGAGGCTACACGGACGTACTTGCGCCGTCCCGCCGAAAAGGCACGCCCGGCGCCACTCAAAAGCGACACCGCAGCCACGATGACCATGCGCTGGTACCATCACGGTTTGACCCAGGAGGAGAACGACCATGACGATCAAAGTGGGTGACAAGATGCCCGCAGGCGTGTTGACGATGCCGGGCCCGGACGGTCCGCAGAAGATCACGACCGACCAGCTGTTCGCCGGCAAGAAAGTGGTGCTGTTCTCGGTTCCCGGCGCATTCACGCCGACCTGCGACGCGAGGCACCTGCCGGGCTTCGTGCAGCACGCGGCGGACTTCAAGGCGAAGGGCGTCGACACGGTCGCCTGCATGGCCGTCAACGACGTGTTCGTCATGAAGGCCTGGGGCAAGGCTTCGGCCGTCGAGGACAAGGTCCTGATGCTGGCCGACGGCAACGCCGAGTACGCGAAGGCGCTCGGGCTCGAGCTCGACGCGACGGGTTTCGGCATGGGCATCCGCGGCCAGCGGTTCGCGCTGATCGTCGACAACGGCGTCGCGAAGGGCGTGTTCGTCGAGGGCCCGGGCGAGTTCAAGGTCTCGAGCGCCGAGCACGTCCTCGGCCAGCTCTGACGCGGTTTGCGAGCGAACCGCCGCATCCTGTTCGAGCGGGTACCCCAGGGTCTCCCGGTGCCTGGCGACTTCAGCCAGGACACCGTGGAGGCGCCTGAGCCTGCGGAAGGCCAGTTCCTGGCCCGCACGCTCTGGCTGTCCCTCGACCCCTATCTGCGCAACGTGATGAAGGGTCACGCGCTGTATGGCGTGGCGCTGCAACCGGGCGATCCGATGCACGGCGAATCCGTAGCCGAGGTCGTGGATTCACGCCACCCGGACTTTGCAGCAGGCGAGTTAGTGCTGCTGAAGAGCGGCTGGCAGGAATACGCGCTGTCCAACGGCGCGGGTGTCCGCAAGGTCGATCCCGCGCTCGCGCCCGCGTCGACTGCGCTCGGCGTGCTCGGGATGCCGGGACTCACGGGGTATGCGGGTCTCGTGTATCTGGGCGAGCCGCGACCGGGGCAGACCGTGCTGGTTTCCGCAGCCACTGGGCCCGTGGGCAGCACCGTGGGCCAGGTGGCGCGCCTGACCGGCGCGCGTGCCGTCGGCATTGCCGGATCGGACGCCAAGTGCCGTCATGCGATCGAAGAACTCGGCTTCGAGGCCTGCATCAATTACAAGTCGGGCGACCTGCGGGCGTCGATCAAGCAGGCTTGTCCCGACGGTGTGGACGTCTACTTTGACAATGCGGGCGGCGAAGTGCTCGCCGCCGCGCTGGCCAACCTGGCGATGCACGCGCGGGTGATCCTGTGCGGCATGATCGATGCCTACAATCGTGACACGCCACCGGCGAGCGGCCCGTTCCTCGGGCCGGTCGTCGCGGCCCGCGCCACGGTGAAAGGACTGGTCGTCTACGATCACCTGCACCGGATGGCCGAGATGCAACGGGTGATCGGACGGCTGGATTCGCGACGGCCGCTTCAAGTATCGCGAGGACGTGACGGACGGTCTCGACCACGCGCCGGCAGCGTTCTGCCGGCTGATGCGCGGGGAGAACTTCGGCAAGGCGCTGGTGCGCGTTGCCGGCGCGGCCTGAGCCGCTGGCGTCAGCCGAGGAAACGCCTCACAGTCTCGATCCGACCTGCGACGTCCGGTGGACGAGGGACGACTTCGGACGCGGCGAGGCGTCGGGCTGCGCGTCCGGTTGCCGAATAACGCGTGTCGCCGGCAGCGTCGAACAGCAATGTCGGTTGATGCACGCCGCGCAGGATGTCCCGAACCGAAGCTTCGAGCGCAGCGCGCGCGGCGTCGCCGTAGCTCGGCAGGTGCTTCATCACCTCGACGAGCGCCGCGTGCAGCCGCTGCGGGTCGAGTTCCGGATCGCGAACCCGCGCGGCCTCCGCGGCGCGATCGAACCACGGCCAGGTCATCTCGGCATTTCGCAGCTGGTGCCAGATCTTGAGCAGGTGCGTGCCATGGCGATCGGGCTCGATCGGCGGGCAGTAGTCGCGTGCAACCAGCCGGCGTTCGCGCGAGCGGATCATCGGCACGCCGTCGAGCACGACGCGGCGCACCTGGCTCGGTCGATGCGCCGCCAGCGCGATTGCAAAGCAGCCGCCGAGGCCCTCGGCCAGTACGTCCACGGTCGGCGTGCCGAGCTGCTCGAGCAATTCCGACAGCGCCATCACGTAGCTGCCGAGCGTGGGGTAGGGCAAGGGATGCGACTCACCGAGGCCCGGCAGGTCCGGCAGGATCGTCAGGCGGTCCATGCCGAGCGCTGCCGCGAAGGGTCCCAGCGAAGACGCTGCGCCCGGCACGTCGTGCAATAGCAACAGGGGTGTCGCGCCCGGCGCACCGCGCAGGCGGACCCGCAATTGCCCGTGGATCAGGTTCGCGTAGCGCTGCTGCTCCAGTGCGCTGCCGGGCGTCGCAGATTGCCTTGGCGGCGACCAGGCCGCCGCGGGCGGCATGGCGGCCTGCTTGAGCACGGCGAGCAACCGCGTGCGCCACTGGGCCGTGAGCGGCGGGATCCGCTCGACGCTGCACTGGCTGGGCAGCGGTTGTGGCAATGCGTCGAGCGAAGCCGTAGAGCACGTCGTCCTCGCGGCACATGAAAACGGTCCGCGAGCGCAGCGTCGCAATCACGGGTCCGGCG
The DNA here is from genome assembly GCA_963777725.1 of uncultured Gammaproteobacteria bacterium. Taxonomy (GTDB): domain Bacteria; phylum Pseudomonadota; class Gammaproteobacteria; order Steroidobacterales; family Steroidobacteraceae; genus RPQJ01. Next base: position 33,981 of record CAVZRR010000007.1, on the reverse strand, counting down.
GCATACGACAGTGCCGCGCGATAGGCATCCACCCAATGCGGGCCAGCCATGAAGACGTCCGTGGCGTATTCGTGCAGGCTCGCGTCGCCCGGCAGGGGCATGCGCACTCGAGTGGCCGCCGACGGCGCGAACCACGGATAGTAACGATGGAAATCGAGGATCCGGGTCCACTGTCGCGCCAGGTAGGAGCCGTCTGCGGTGGGCTCGAATGGTTGCAGGTAGCGCTCGAGGTACTCGGCCGACGCCGTTTCCGCCGGCAGCGCGAGGCCATCGAGGACCGCGAGCGAGACCCGTTCCGGATGATCGGCCGCAAACTGCAGCGCGATCTTCGCGCCGGTATGGAAGCCATAGAGCGCGCAGCGCTCGATGCCGAGCGCACCCAGCGTGTCGGCGAGCGCATCCGCGAAATCTTCGATGGTGGGCGCCGGCTGCGGCAACGGCGTGGAATTGCCGTAGCCGGGCGTGTCGAGCGCAATGACCGTGAAGTGCTCGCCGAGCCACTCGATGTTCGGCGCGTGCAGCACCGACGAGCGCGGGGAATCGTGCAGCATGACCACGACTGGCCCGCTTCCGCCGTAGCGGAAGTGGACCTGGCCGTGTGGGACTGCAACGAATCCCTTGAGGACTGGCGTCATCCGCCCAATTGCTTCTCGAGCTCTGGCACGATGGCGAAGAGGTCACCGACGAGGCCGATGTCCGCGGCTTCGAAGATCGGCGCCTCGCCGTCCTTGTTGATCGCGACGATCGTGCGCGCGTCCTTGATGCCGGTCATGTGCTGGATCGCGCCCGAGATGCCGATCGCGAAGTACAACTCCGGCGCGATGATCTTGCCGGTCTGCCCGACCTGCAGGTCGTTCGGCACGTAGCCCGCGTCCACGGCGGCGCGCGATGCGCCGACCGCCGCGCCGAGCTTGTCGGCCAGGCTGTAGATGATCTTGAAGCCATCGGCACTGCCGAGCGCGCGTCCGCCAGCCACCACGCGCGCGGCACTCTGCAGGTCCGGCCGCCCGGTCGTGGCACCCGACCGCGACACGAATCGCGTGTGGGTCGGCAGCGCGACGCCCGGATCGACCTTCTCGATGCCCGCGCTGCCACCCTGGGCGGCGGCCTCGAACGAGGCGACGCGCACGGTCGCGACCAGGACCGCGTCGGCCGGGGCCTCGACCGTCAGGATCGCGTTGCCGGCATAGATCGGCCGCGTGAACGAATGCGCACCACCGACGCCCATGATGTCGCTGACCTGCCCGACGCCGAGCAGGGCCGCGACGCGCGGCATCAGGTCCTTGCCGAACGTCGTGGACGGGCCGAACACGTGGGTGTAGCCCGCAGCCAGTTTCGCAACCTGCGGCGCCAGCACGGCGGCGATCGACTCGGCGTTGGCAGCGTTCTCGACGACCAGCACCTTGCCGACGCCGGCAATCGCCGCGGCCTGCGCAGCGACGGCCGAGGCGTCGGCCGCGAGCACGAGCACGTCGATCGACGCGCCCGGAACCTGCGCCGCACAGGTCACGCACTTGCCGGTGCTCGGGTTCAGCCGCGCGCCATCGTGTTCTGCAACGATCAGGATCTTGCTCATCACACCAACCCCTTCTTCTTGAGCGCGTCGACCAGCTCGCCGACGTCCTTCACCATGACGCCTTTCTGCCGCTGCGGCGGCGGTTCGACCCGCACCGTCTTGAACGGCGGCGCCTCAGCCACGCCGAAGTCCGCCAGCCCGACCGTGTCGAGCGGCTTCTTCTTGGCCTTCATGATGTCCGGCAGCTTCACGTAGCGCGGCTCGTTCAGCCGCAGGTCGACGCTCATCACGGCCGGCAGGTCGACCTCGAGCACCTCGAGGCCGGTATCCACTTCGCGGGTCACGGTCGCCTTGCCGTCGGTGATCTCGATCTTCGAGCACGAGACGGCCTGCGGCCGGTCCCAGAGCGCGCCGAGCATCTGCGCGGCCTGCCCGTTGTCGTCGTCGATCGCCTGCTTGCCGAGCAGCACGAGGAACGGCGACTCCTTGTCGATCAGCCCGCGGAAAATCCGCGCGACGGAGAGCGGGCCGACCGCGACGTCCGTCTGCACCAGGATCGCCCGGTCGGCGCCCATCGCCAGTGCGGTGCGCAGCTGTTGCTGCGCATCGGCGGGACCGATGCTGACGACCAGCACCTCGTCCGCGAGGCCCCGTTCCTTGATCCGCAGCGCTTCTTCGAGCGCGATCTCGTCGAAGGGGTTGATGCTCATCTTGACCCCTTCGGTCACGACTCCCGTGTTGTCCGGTTTCACCCGGACGCGGACGTTGTAGTCCACCACGCGCTTGACGCCCACCATGATTCTGCGCACGCGCCTGACTCCTCTACTGGTCGTTCAAAAAGTCTGTTTGCAATGCAGCATCATACCAGCCCGAGCCGCGTTAGCCGCTCGATGACCGCGCGCTGCGTGGCGGCGAAATGGGCCCGGTCGGGCGCCACGACCTGTCCGTCCGGGCCGAGCAGCGTGTTGGCCGGGTAGACCGGCTCGCCGCCATAGACGGGCGCAAACAGCTCCAGGCGCTGCCGCGACAGCAGGTTGCCCATGCCGGGCCGCCGGCGGTAACGGCGCAGCGCGGCGAGGTCGATTTCCGCGCAGGCGATCGCGCTTTCGCCGAAACCCGCCTCGACCCGGACCTCGCCGAGGTAATCCACGATCTTCGACATGCCGTCGGTCGAGTGGGCGGCAAGGTCGGAATCGAGGAAACCGCCGCTGTTTGCGGAAACCACGTAGGCCAGGTTTTCGATCGCGCGGGCGCGCTTGGCGACATCCTTCGGGGTGAGTCGGGTGCTGCCCACCTCGCTGGTCGAGTGCACGAACACCTCGGCACCGCGCAGCGCGAGCGCCCGCGCGATTTCCGGATACAGGATTTCCTCGGACGCGATGGCCGCAAGCCGCCCGATGGCGGTGTCGGCGACCGGGAACACGCCGTCGAGGCCGTACAGCTCGAGATAGCGGTCCCAGACGTCGTGCGGGGTCGGCGCAAACATCGAGACCAGGCGCCGATAGCGCAGCACGGTCTGACCCGAGGGATCGATCACGAAGCTCGCCTGGAAATAGAGCCCCGGCGAAGGCCTGGTCGGTCTCGTACGCGTTTCCGGAAAGGAACACGTCGTTGTCCTGCGCGATACGTGCCAGGGCCGCGTATTCCGGCCCCTCGGGCGCCAGGGCCGCCTTGTCGGACCATTCCGGGATCGATTCCCCGAGTGGGTAGCCGGTCAGGAAATACTCCGGCAGCACGACCAGGCGGACATCCGGCCCCAGGAATCCCTTGGCGGCCCGCACGTGCCGTGCGATCCGCTCGATGCTCGACGCCATGCGTGCCCGCGCCGAGGTGCGATCCGGGCATTTGTTGACCGCGTGGCAGGCGACCTGCAGGGCGAGGGCGCGGTAGGCGAGGTGCGTTTCAGTCATTGGCGGACTCCACGACGCGTCAGCCGCGCCAGCCGCGCTTCTCCTCGAGCTGGCGCGTCAGGTTGAGCAGCCTACGGTAGCTTTCGTAGCGGCGCGCGTCGATCTTTCCGGCGGCGACGGCCACCTGGACCGCGCATTGCGGTTCCCGGGAATGCACGCAGTCCTGGAAGCGGCAGCCTCGGGCCAGTGCCGCGATCTCGATGAATCCGGATTGAACGTCCTGCAGCGGCACGACCGGCGGCGCATAGTCCCGCACGCCCGGCGAGTCGGCCAGCTCACCCCAGGGCACCTGCAGGATGGCCGACGACACCGTCGTGTGCCGTCCTTCGCCGGACGCCGTGGACAACGCGCCGGTCGCACGCAACGCTTCGCCCGCCAGCGCGTTCAGCAGCGATGACTTGCCGACGCCCGACTGGCCGGCCAGCATCGTGCGGTGCCCGGACAGCACCGCGATCAGCGCATCGAGGCCCGTTCCGGCGTGCGCGGAGACCTGCACGACGGGGATGCCGATCGCGCGCAACGGCTCGACGAACGACAGATCGCCGGCGTCCGCGGGCAGGTCGAGCTTGTTGACGACGAGCAGCGTCGCGATTCCGGCAAAGCTCGCGCCCGCCAAGTAGCGGTCCACGATGAACGGGTCGCAAGCCGGCCGCGCCGCGACGACGACGCCGAGCTGGTCGAGATTTGCGGCGATCGATTCCGTGCGGCCGCGGCTGTCGCTGCGACAGAGCACATTGCGCCTCGGCAGCCGCTCGATGACGGTCCATTCGTCGTCGCTGGCCTCGAGCGAAACGCGCACCTGGTCGCCGGCGACTGCTTCGAGGCTCCGACCCCGCACCTTGCAGGAAATCCGGTCGCCGCCGCTGCGGGCCACGACCACTCGGCGCCCGTAAGCCTCGACGACGCAACCGGTGTCCGACTGCGCCGTCACTGGGCCCCGACTGAAGCGGGCACGAGCGCCTGCAGACGTTGGATTCGATCGGTCGGTGGTGGATGCGAGTCGTGGAAGGCCGAGTGCAGCGGATCCGGCGTCAGCGTGCTGGCGTTGTCCTTGTACATCGTGACGAGCGCGTCGGCGAGCGCGCGCGCATCGCTGTGCTCGGCGGCGAACGCGTCGGCCTGGTACTCATGACGCCTCGACCACGCGGCCAGCAGCGGTGACGCCACCCAGGTGAACGCGGGGACCACCAGCAGGAACAGCAGCAGGGCCGCGGCGTCGCTGCGGATCGGGACGCCCAAGGCTGCGTAGAACCAGTGCTGGTCGGCGAGCCAGCCGAGCAGCGCGAAACCGGCGAGGCTCATCAGCGCACCCACGACCAGTCGCTGCGGGATGTGACGCAGCTTGAAATGGGCGAGCTCGTGGGCCAGAACGGATTCGATCTGCACCGGCGTCAGGCTGGTCAGCAGCGTGTCGAAGAACACGATCCGCTTCTCGCGGCCGAACCCCGTGAAGTAGGCGTTGCCGTGCGACGATCGGCGCGACCCGTCCATGACGAAGACCGACTTGGCGTGGAAATCACAGCGGGCGAGCAGGGCGTCGATCCTGCGTCGCAGCTCGGTGTCGTCGAGCGGCGAGAACTTGTTGAAGAGCGGTGCGATCAGGCGCGGCCACGCCCAGGTGACGAGCAGCGAGAACGACAGCCAGGCCACCCAACCGACCACCCACCACCCGTCGCCGGCGGTTGCCATGATCCAGAGCACGCCGGCAGCTGCGGCCGCGCCGAGCACGAGTCCGAGCGTCCAGCCCTTGAGCAGATCGGTCAAGAAGACCGCTGGACGCGTGCGGTTGAAGCCGAAGCGTTGCTCCTGGACGAACGTCCGGTAGACGCTGAATGGCAGGCCGAGGACCGCCATCGCGGCAAACACGCCGAGCACGTGCAGGGTTCCGGACAGCAGAGGGGAGGTGGTGGCCTGGGCCGACCATGCGCCGACCAGCGCAATGCCGCCGCCAACGGTCAGGCCCAGCGCGATCAGGACCTCGTAGACCGTCTCGATCATGCCCAGGCGCTGCTTCGCGACCGTATAGGCTGCGGCCTTGGCGTGCTCCGCGGGCGAGATGACCGTGGCGAACCCGGCCGGAACGGTCCCGGCATGAGCCTCTACGAACCGAATTTGGCGCCGCGCGAGCCAGAGCTGAACGGCAGCGTGTGACACGAGAGCGACCAGGAACAGCAGGGTGAAGGCGTGCATGGTGACGATCGGAGCGGGCCGCAGCTTAGCGTTTGCTAGAATGACCGACAATCATCCAGGCATGGTACCGGTCCGCGGCGAATGACGGCGAAATCTGACAATCTGGTATGGATCGATCTCGAGATGACGGGCCTCGACCCGGATCGCGATCGAATCATCGAGATTGCGACGATCGTGACGGACTCGCACCTGCGGATCCTCGCCGAGGGTCCCGTCGTCGCGATCCATCATCCGGACGCCGTGCTGGAACGCATGGACGAGTGGAACCGGACGACCCACGGCGGTTCCGGGCTGCTCGAACGGGTTCGGCGCAGCGAGTCCACCGTGCGGGACGCAGAGCGCGTGACGCTCGATTTTCTGAATGTGCACGCCCTGCCCAGCGCGTCGCCGATGTGCGGCAACAGCATCTGCCAGGACCGGCGATTCCTTGCGCGAGAAATGCCGGACCTGGAGAAGTTTTTCCACTACCGGAACCTGGACGTCAGCACGATCAAGGAACTGGCCCGGCGTTGGGCCCCTGACGTCCTCGCAGGACTGCAGAAGACATCGCAGCACCTCGCGCTCGCGGACATTCGCGAGTCGATCGAGGAGCTCGAGCATTACAGACGGACGTTGTTTCGGGTTGGTTAGCTACTTTCGCCGCTTCTGCCTGATTGGAAACGATCCGATCGGATGCTCACATGAATAGCTCGTCTCAGATTCGATTGATGGATGCGGTCGGAGTCTGCTTGCGTCCGCTCGCTCGAATGCTTTTGCGCTCTGGTATTGGATACAAGCAATTCTCCGAGCTCGCAAAAACTGCATTCATGCAGGAAGCGCTTGGAGAACGCGACAGCAGGGGGCGAACGACCAATGTCTCGCGGGTTGCTGTCAGAACTGGCCTCTCGCGAAAGGAGGTCGCGCGCCTTCGAATGCGCCTGGCTACGGGCGTAGCTTCAGGCACAGAGGACGGCGATTCTGTCTATTACAGCAACCACGCAGCACGAGTTCTCCAGCTGTGGTACTCGGATTCCCGGTTCCTAACCTCATCCGGTTCACCCATGGCCCTGCCATTCGGGGGCGAGGAGCCAAGCTTTTCGTCCCTTGTTCGAGCTGCGGGTGGTGATGTCCCTCCCGGCGCCGTGCGGGCAGAGTTGTCCGACGCAAGTTCGATAGTCGAGGCGGAAGATGGCCTGCTGAAACCAGTAAAAAGATACTTCGTTCCTGCCGACGTGGGCGAAGAACTCGTCGTCGGATTCACCCATATCGTAACGCCCGTTCTCGAGGGACTTGCGCGTAACACCGACGTCGAATGCACGGCAGCCCTTCATCCAGCGCCTTGCGTATTCTGATCGTCTAATGCCGTCGGCTATCCCACATTTTCGTGAGGTCGCCCGGGATCGTGCCTCGGAATTTGTTCAGATTATCGATGACTGGCTCAGCTCGCATGAAGCGAAAACCGATCGTGTCGCGCGGCGACAAGCAGTCGAGTCGGATTGGGCGTTTTTTACTATGAGGGCCAGCCGTCATCGGAGCCTGCTGCGTCTGATGACAGAAGCCGGGAATTTGTCTGGCACGTAGTTCTTCCGGCTCCTGATCTCGCCCAAAAGAAGAGCCCGCGCGTAACACGCGCGGGCTCATGTTTCTGTTGATCGCTATGATCGGGCTCGCGTTGCAGTCGGTCAGAATGCTACAACAGCCAATGCCTGAAGCGGTTGCGCCTTGGAGGCTTGAACACCAGCAACCGCAATGACTTGACCTTGTCGAATTGTCAGCTCGCCCTGGGCGAGCAATGACGAATAATCAACATTCAAGTTTCCGATTTTGAAGCTGCCCAGTTCAGGGCTGACTTTTCCGACCTTGCCGACGACCTGTACAACGGTGGCGCCAGCCACGTATTGCTCCTGCGAGAAGGACACTGCTGTCGCCCGTGGAGAGCCGCCTTTCTGATTGACCTTGCCGGTGATTGTGACGAGCACGGTCGAGCCCGCAGCAAGCTGTCCAGCAAGCGAGTCAAGTGCGGGAGAGCCCGCCTGACCCTGATACGCCTGGCCCAGGACTCTGATTTGGCCTCTCGCCAAATCAATCGATTCGATTGGTCCATGTGCAACGACACCAGCTGAGAGCTTGTTCAGCAGGTCACCGCCGATGATCGCGTCGACATCGCCGCCAATGATGGCGTTGGTATCACCGCCGATGATGGCGTTGGTGTCACCACCAATGATGGCGTTGGTGTCGCCGCCAATGATCGCGTCGGTGTCACCGCCGATGATGGCGTTGGTGTCGCCGCCAATGATCGCGTTGGTGTCGCCACCGATGATCGCGTTGGTGTCGCCGCCAATGATGGCGTTGGTGTCACCACCGATGATGGCGTTGGTATCGCCGCCAATGATGGCGTTGGTGTCACCGCCGATGATGGCGTTGGTATCACCACCAATGATGGCGTTGGTGTCGCCACCGATGATGGCGTTGGTGTCGCCGCCAATGATGGCGTTGGTGTCACCGCCGATGATCGCGTTGGTGTCGCCGCCAATGATGGCGTTGGTGTCGCCGCCGATGATGGCGTTGGTATCGCCACCAATGATGGCGTTGGTGTCACCGCCGATGATGGCGTTGGTGTCACCACCGATGATCGCGTTGGTGTCGCCGCCGATGATGGCGTTGGTGTCGCCACCGATGATGGCGTTGGTGTCACCACCGATGATCGCGTTGGTGTCGCCACCAATGATGGCGTTGGTGTCACCGCCGATGATCGCGTTGGTGTCGCCGCCGATGATGGCGTTGGTGTCGCCGCCAATGATCGCGTTGGTGTCGCCACCGATGATGGCGTTGGTGTCACCACCGATGATGGCGTTGGTGTCGCCGCCAATGATCGCGTTGGTATCACCACCGATGATGGCGTTGGTGTCGCCGCCAATGATCGCGTTGGTGTCGCCACCGATGATGGCGTTGGTGTCGCCACCAATGATGGCGTTGGTGTCACCGCCGATGATGGCGTTGGTGTCACCACCAATGATGGCGTTGGAGCGCTTCGCCTTGCGGGTGTCGCCACCGATGATCGCGTTGGTATCGCCGCCAATGATGGCGTTGGTGTCACCACCGATGATCGCGTTGGTGTCACCGCCAATGATGGCGTTGGTGTCGCCACCGATGATCGCGTTGGTATCGCCGCCAATGATGGCGTTGGTGTCGCCACCGATGATCGCGTTGGTATCGCCGCCGATGATGGCGTTGGTGTCGCCACCGATGATCGCGTTGGTATCGCCGCCGATGATGGCGTTGGTATCACCACCAATGATGGCGTTGGTGTCGCCGCCGATGATGGCGTTGGTGTCGCCACCGATGATGGCGTTGGTGTCACCGCCGATGATGGCGTTGGTGTCGCCACCGATGATGGCGTTGGTATCGCCGCCGATGATGGCGTTCGTGTCACCGCCGATGATGGCCTAGGGCGACTGAGCTTCGCGAATGCCGAGTCAGACGGGGAGGACGGTCCTGCCATTGCGCTGGCATGCGCGAGGGTCAGTGAGACTGCCGCCGCAATGGCCCTGACGTTGCCCTTGGAAATCATCTCAGTTCCCCTTCTTTTCCGTACTTGTTGCTAAGGCGATCGGTTGTGCGATTGCTCACAACCATCTCGATCTCGTCGTTGATTGCCGGGTCCTTCTCAATGAAGTGAAAAATCCCGACGCCAGTTCGTATCGATTGCGTTGGCGGCAACTTGTGCCCGCCTTTGGTCTCGTTCTGGCCGAGCCAGTCATCCAGGATCTCCAGCAGTTCCTGTCCTTTCTCGCGAATAAGTTCGTCGAAAGCTTGAAAGGCCGACGGCGAAAGTCCTTCCATGGTTATGGCGTATCGCTCGAATCTGCCTTCTCCCTGCTTCTTCTTCTGCAGGTTGAAGTCCACCGTATCGATGAAATAGTTCACTACGTTTCCGAGCCGCTCCAGGCCAACGGGATCCAGCGGTGTAGGCAAGTAAGTGCGATTCAACAGGCGGACATAACCGTCATCTGTTTCAAGAGCCGCGTTCACGCGCACGAGTTCTTCCAGCAGTGCTCGAGGCGTGACATCGTCGGCGTAGGTCCTGACTAACTGTTCGAACGAGATGCCATCACCGAGCAGCGGGATTTCCAGAGGCAATCCATAAGGACCCAAGTACTCCGGGTCCTGACTCCATCCCTGTAGGACGCGCGCAATTCTGTTGAGGCCGACCTCAGAGTCGTCCTTTTCGTCCAGCGCACGAATGCGATGGACCTCTTCCTTGGTGATGCCTGTCAGGATCGACAGCCGAGAATCGGTGTGCGGACGCCCCGGCGGCACAAGCTCTGCGCGCGCAATGTCGATGTACGCACCGCGCACAGAATCCGAGAACTCGCCGTACGAGACTCCGTGGCGCAACAGGATCCGCACCAATGGGTGCAGCAAGTGGCGACAGGCCGCAAGCAATGGTTTCTTTACGGTCTCGCTCATTCCTGGCCCGTTCAAGGGCGGCGCCGTCCGAATTGCTAGTGCCGCTGACATTGGGGGTTATTGTTAAGTTCGGAGTGGAACTATATCGGGGGCCAGCCGCCGGTCAAGAGTTCAACATATTCGTGAACTTACGTACCCCTCCTGAGGGGGCGTCTCGAAAGGTCGCAACCAGCGCCTGGCACCGAAAGCGGCGGTAATTCAGGCGTCTAGCGCCGGTGGTTCAAGTGTTCTGGCGAAGGCGGGTGGAGGTGGCGGAACCGGCGCTGCTGGACAACCTATGTAAACAACGCGTGGCAGCCAATTGGACTTAAGTCGGGCAGGCCGGAGATAAACTGTGAGCCAGTTCACAGTTTCAAGTCTATCGATTAGAAAGCCATAAAAAACATAAACATAAGAAATATTCCTCCAAGCAAATCGAAAGTCGACTACTGGGTCCTTCTGGGTGGACGAGCAGCCTGTAGAGGACGTCGTTCGGCGCTCCAGGCCGAGCCCGCCAACCAGTCGCGCGGTGGCTCCCTGAACGTGGCCGTCGGGCGCTGCAGCAGGGTGCGCGGACCAGCGCGGTCGGGGCTCGCGGTGAGCTATAGGACCCACCAAAGAAAACGGCCGGCCCCCCGTCGGAGAGCCGGCCGTTCTGCCGACAAAGTCAGCTTGACAGTTTTTTCTACTTCTGAATCTTTGCCGTTTCGCGAAGCCCGTCGATGTAGGCCTGCAGCTTCTTGCGCTGCGCGAACATCTCGACCTGCGGCTTCACCTGTTCGAACTCGGGCACCTCGGGGCTGCGCGTGTCTTCGAGCAGGATCACGTGGAAGCCGAACTCGCTCTGCACGGGCTCGGTCGTGTACTTGCCTTTCTCGAGCGTGGCGACGGCATCGGCGAAGGGCTTGACCATCGTCTGCGGCGAGAACCAGCCGAGGTCGCCACCGCTCTTGCCGCTCGAATCCTTCGACTCCTTCTCCGCGAGCTTGCCGAAGCTGTCGACGAGCTTGGCGGGATCAGTCACAGCCTGCAGCTCGCGGATGATCGACTCCGCCGTTTCCTTCTTCTCGACCAGGATGTGCCGCGCCTTGTACTCCTTCGGCATGGCCGCAACCTGCGTGTCGTATTCGGCCTTCAGATCCTCCTCGGAGACCGGGTTGGCCTTGACGAACTTCTCGCTCGCCGCCTCCGCGAGGATCTGCGTTCGCAGCAGGTCGAGCCGCGCCTGCACCGCAGTGTCCTTGGCGAGTCCGTCCTTCTCGGCGGACTGCGCGGCCAGCGTCATGTTGATCAGCTGGTCGAGCATCTGAGCTTTCTGCTCGTCGGTCGGCGGCTCCTGCGCGCCGCCCGAGACGGCCTGCACGAAGACGTCGAGCAGGTCGCTGCTCAGCTGCTTGCCGTTCACGGTGGCCACGGTCGTCGCGGCCGCTTTCGCACCGTCGGCGGCCTTCGCGCCGTCGGCCGCAGTGGTCGCGTCGCCGGCCGGCTTGGTGCAGGCCGCGAGCAGGCCGGCAACGAGGATGATCAGGATTCTTGAATTACGCATCGGGAGCCTCTGTGTTTGAAATCGAATCAGGAAATGCCGGCCTCGCCCGGGGCGAGCGCCTGGATGGACAGTGCGTGGATATCGGTCGTCATCATGTCGCCGGCGGCCTCGTAGACGAGGCGATGCCGGCGCAGCGTGTTCAGCCCTGCGAAGCGCTTCGACACCACCACGACCGTAAAGTGCCCGCGCCCGTCGGCGGCGCCCACGTGACCGGCGTGGCGGTGGCTGTCGTCGATCACTTCGAGTTGATCGGGTTCGAGCGCCGAGCGCAGGCGCTCCGTCAGGCGGTCGAGTCGCGACTGGGTCATGGCAGCACCTTGATGAATGGCCGCACCTCGTAGCTCGCGAAGACGCCCTCGGTCACGTACGGATCGCCGGCGACCCATTCCTGCGCGGCCTGCAGTGAGTCGAACTCGGCGATGATGACGCTGCCGGTGAAGCCCGCTTCGCCGGGGTCCGGGGAATCCGTGGCCGGGCAGGGCCCCGCGATCGCGACGCGGCCTGCGTCGGTCAGCACTGCGATGCGCTCGAGGTGAAGCGCACGGACCCGACGGCGGATGGCGAGCGCGCCGGGCGCGTCCTTGCCGATGATCACGTACAGCATGTCAGCTCGCGTCCGGGCCGGAGGCGGCCTCGGCCTTGCGTGCGATCCACACGCCCTGCAGCAGCGCAAAGACGAACGTCAGGCCCATCAGGCCGAACAGCTTGAAATTCACCCAGGTCGCTTCGTCGTAGTTGTACGCGACGTACAGGTTCAATGCACCGGCCACGATGAAGAAGCCGATCCACATCATGTTCAGGCGGCGCCAGTCGGCGGGCTGCAGCGTGACGTTCTCGCCCAGCATGCGCTGGATGATGGTCGGGCCGCGCATGAACTGGCTCACCAGGAACGCACCGGCGAACAGCCAATTGACGATGCTGGGTTTCCACATGATGAACGTCGCATCGTGGATCAGCAGCGTCAGTCCGCCGAAGACCAGCACGAGGACGGCGGAGGTGAGCAGCATCGGGCTCACCTTGCGATGGCGGATCCAGCTGACCGCCGTCTGGATCAGCACGCCCGCGATCAGCACGCCGGTGGCGACGTAGATGCCGGCCACCTTGTAGGCGACGAAAAACGCGATGACCGGCAGGAGGTCGATCAGGAACTGCATGCGTGGCGGCGACTGGTGGCTCGGGCTCGAGCGGGGTCGCGTATCATAGCCAAGTCGTCCCTCGCGCCCAACGCTGATTGGCGCCTTTGCCATGTCCTTCCTGCTCGCCATCCACCCCGTCAATCCCCAGCCGCGGCTCGCCCGCCAGGCCGTGGCATCCCTCCGCGAGGGCAGCGTCGTCGCCTATCCGACGGACTCCTGCTACGCGCTCGGCTGCCTGATCGGCGACAAGGAAGCGATGGAGCGGATTCGTCGCATCCGTGACGCCGACAAGAACCACAATTTCACGCTCGTCTGCCGCGACCTCTCCGAGATCGCAAAGTACGCGCGGGTGGACAACACGCAGTACCGGACGCTCAAGGCGTTCACGCCCGGGCCGTACACGTTCCTGTTCGAGGCGACGCGCGAGGTGCCGAAACGCCTGCAAAACCCGAAGCGCCGCACGATCGGCATCCGCGTGCCGGACAACGCGATCGTCCGCACGCTGCTGGCCGAACTCGGCGAGCCGATCATGAGCTCGACGCTGCTGCTGCCCGGCGACACCGAGCCGATGACCGACCCGCACGAGATCAAGGAACGGCTCGAGCACCAGGTCGACCTGGTGATCGACGGCGGACACTGCGGCTTTGAGCCGAGCAGCGTGATCGACCTGTCCGGTCCGGCCCCGGTGGTCGTCCGGCGCGGCAAGGGCGACGTCAGCGCATTCGAATGACGGCGGCATCGGGCTCGCCTGCGTATAATCCGGCTTTCGTCTCGCGGGGCGGCGGTTGCTGAACCTCAACGCGGGCTGATATTTATTCTGTAAGTAGATGAAAATTAAGGCTTTGAATTCGACATTTCTGCGTAGGACGCGCTCTTGAGTTCCTCCGTCACCGCCCCGCGGCGCGTGCTGTCCGGGATGCGGCCGACCGGTGCGCTGCACCTCGGCAACTACCACGGCGCGCTCAAGAACTGGACCGAGTTGCAGTACGAGTACGACTGCTACTTCTTCATCGCGGACTACCACGCGCTCACCACCGGCTACGACGACACCGCCCAGATCGAGAACTACACCTGGCAGGTCGTCATCGACTGGCTGGCCGCGGGTCTCAATCCCGCCGTGGCGACGCTGTTCATCCAGTCGCGCGTGCCCGAGCACGCCGAACTGCACCTGCTGCTGTCGATGATCACGCCGCTCGGCTGGCTCGAGCGCGTGCCCACCTACAAGGACCAGCAGGAACAGCTGAAGGAGAAAGACCTCGCGACCTACGGCTTCCTCGGCTATCCGCTGCTGCAGAGTGCCGACATCCTGCTGTACCGGCCGATGTACGTGCCCGTGGGCGAGGACCAGGTCGCGCACGTCGAGATCACGCGCGAGATCGCGCGCCGCTTCAATTTCATCTACGGCCGCGAGGCTGATTTCGAGGCGAAGGCCGAGCGCGCGGTGAAGAACCTCGGCGCGAAGAACGCGGCGCTGTACCGCGACCTGCGCAAGGCTTACCAGGAGAAGGGCGAGGAACAGGCGCTCGCGACGGCGCACGCGCTGCTCGACGGCAACTCGCGCCTGACGCTCGCGGATCGGGAGCGGCTGCTCGGGTACCTCGAGGGCACCGGCCGGTCGATCCTGCCCGAGCCCGACGTGCTGCTCACGACGACGCCCAAGGTCACCGGGCTCGACGGCCGCAAGATGTCGAAGTCCTACGGCAACACGATCGGCCTGCGCGAAGATCCCGACTCGGTCGCGGCCAAGCTCAAGACCATGCAGACGGATCCGGCACGCGTGCGCCGCACCGATCCGGGCGACCCGGACAAGTGCCCGGTCTTGGACCTGCACAAGATCTATTCCGGCGCGGAGGTGCAGGCCTGGGTGCAGCAGGGCTGCCGCAGCGCCAGCATCGGTTGCCTCGAGTGCAAGAAGCCGCTGATCGAGCGCGTGGTCGAGGAAGTCACGACGATGCGGCAACGGGCGCAGGAATACGAGGACAACCCGGACCTCGTCCGGGGCATCATCTCCGAGGGCTGCGAGAAGGCGCGCGAGGTCGCCGGCCAGACCCTCGACGACGTCAAGCAGGCCATCGGTCTCGCCTACCGCTGAGGACGCCGCATGACCAAACCAGAACTGAGGCTCATCGAAGGCGGTCCGCCCCCGGTCAGTGCCGAGCCGGTGCCGGCCGAGGTCGCCGAGCAGACCGAGATGCCGTTCGCCGTCGTCGAAGGCGAGCCGCTCACGCAGATGCCGCGCGACCTGTACATCCCCCCGGATGCGCTGCAGGTCTTCCTCGAGGCGTTCGAGGGACCGCTCGACCTGCTGCTCTACCTGATCCGTCGCCAGAACCTCGACATCCTCGACATCCCGATCGCCGAGATCACCCGCCAGTACACGCAGTACATCGACCTGATGGCCGGGATGCAGCTCGAGCTCGCGGGCGAGTACCTGCTGATGGCGGCGACGCTCGCGGAGATCAAGTCGCGCATGCTGCTGCCGCGGCCGGGCGGTGTCGCCGAGGAGGAGGCCGATCCGCGCGCGGAACTCGTGCGGCGCCTGCAGGAGTACGAGCGGTTCAAGGTCGCCGCGCAGGACATCGAGGAACTGCCGCGGGTGGATCGCGACACGTTCGCGGCCTCGGCTGAACTCGTCGAGCGCCGCGTCGTGCGCATGCTGCCCGACGTGACGCTGCAGGAAATGCTCGTCGCGCTGAAGGACGTGATGCAGCGCGCGGACATGTTCGCGCACCACCACGTGAGCCGCGAGCGGTTGTCGGTGCGGCAGCGCATGTCGGACGTGCTCGGCGCGCTGGCGAGCCAGGCGTTCGTCGAGTTCACGCAGCTGTTCCGTCCGGCCGAAGGCCGGATGGGCGTCACGGTCACGTTCTCGGCGATCCTCGAGCTGCTGCGCGAGGGCCTGATCGAGATCGTGCAGGCGGAGCCGTACGCGCCGATTCACGTGCGCGCCGGCGCCCCGCGACACGTCACCCTCGTCGTGGACAACGAGCGGCCCGAAGCCGCCAACCGGATCGAATCATGAGCCAGAACCAACTGTCGAACGTGCTCGAGGCCGTGCTGCTCGCAGCCGGCCGCCCGGTCAGCATTGCGCAGATGCTCGAGCTTTTCGACGAGCAGCAGCGCCCGACGACCGAGGAGGTGCAGGCCGCGCTCGCCGAGCTCGACGCCCGCTGTGCGGAGCGCGCCTGCGAGTTGCGCGAGGTGGCGAGCGGCTGGCGCCTGCAGGTGCGGCCCGACCACGCCGAAATCGTGTCGCGCCTCTGGCAGGAGCGGCCGACGCGTTACTCGCGCGCGCTGCTCGAGACGCTGGCGCTGATCGCGTATCGGCAGCCGATCACCCGCAGCGAGATCGAGGACGTGCGCGGCGTCACCGTGGCGTCCACGATCATGCGCACGCTGCACGAGCGCAACTGGGTGCGCGTGGTCGGCCACCGCGAGGTGCCGGGCCGTCCGGAACTGCTCGGCACGACGCGCGAGTTCCTCGATTATTTCGGGCTCAAGAGCCTCGACGACCTGCCGACGCTCGCCGAGCTGCGTGATCTCGACGACATCAGCGTGCAGCTGGAGTTTCCGGGCGGCGCGCCGGTGCCGGGCGAGGCGGGGGCACTGCCGGCGCCGCCGGCGGCCACCGCCGCGGCGTTGCCCGAGCCGGTCATCGATGCCAGCGACGATGCGTTCGACGACGAGGAAGCCGCCGCGGACGACGAGGACGACGCGCCGGCGAATGATCCCGAAGTGCCGACGCTGGTGGCCGCGCCCCACGACAGCCAGGAACGCTGATCGCCATTTTGGACGAACGGCTGCACAAGCTGCTGGCCCAGCACGGCATCGGCTCGCGGCGCCAGGTCGAAGACTGGATTCGTGAGGGGCGGGTGCTGGTGAACGGCGCCCCTGCCGAGATCGGCCAGCGCGTCCGCGCCACCGACCGCATCGTCGTCGACGGGCGCGACGTCACCAAGCGCCTGGCCGGTGAGCAGGCGACGCGCGTCATTCTCTACCACAAGCCGAGCGGCGAAATGCTGCGGGCCCGCGTGGGCGACGATCGTGCGGGTGTCGAAGCGCGACTGCCGAGCCTGCGCTCGGGACGCTGGGTGCCGGTCAATGCGCTCGGCTTCGGCGAGGAGGGCCTGCTGGTCCTCACCAGTGACGGCACGCTGGCCGCAGCAGCCGCTCGCGCCGGCAGCGCGCTGGCGGTCGAGTACCGCGTGCGCGTGCTGCGGCCGCGCAGCACGGACGAGTGGCCGAAGATGCCGACCGAGATCGACGTCGAAGGCGAGCCGGTCACGTTCTCCGCGATCGAGCGACTGGATGGCGCCGGCACGAACTTCTGGTTCAAGGTTGCCGCCGATACGCCGCTGCCGCGAGGCGCCATCCGCGCGCTGTTCGACGGCGTCGGTCTCAAGGTGAGTCGCACGCTGCTCGTGCGCTGGGGCACGGTGGTGTTGCCGCGCGACCTGCCACGCGGCCGGTCCCGCGAACTCTCGGGACCGGAACTCGACGTGGTGCTCGGGTTGGCCGGCCGAACGCGCACGCGTGCTGCGGGTGCGCGGAAATCCGGCTCGCGCGCGCAGTCGCGCGCGAAGCGGCCTACTGGGCGTCGAAGCGGCGGCCGGTAGTACCTCGGCCGGCGGGTCCGAGCAGGTAGAGGAACGGCGCGAGCACCTGGTCCGGCGTCGGCAAAGTGGTCGGATCCTCACCCGGAAAGGCCATGGCGCGCATCGGCGTGCGCATCTTGCCCGGGTTCACGCTGTTGGCGCGGATGTGCGTGGTCGTGTCCGTCTCGTCGGCGAACACCTGCATCAGGCCCTCGCAAGCGAACTTCGACACGGCATAGGCGCCCCAGTAGGCGCGGCCGCGCACGGAGACGCCGCTCGTCGTGAAGATCACCGAGGCGTCCTCCGACAGCTTGAGCAGCGGCAGCAACGCCTGCGTCAGGATGAACACCGCGTTGACGTTGACGTGCATCACCTTCATCCAGGTGACGACGTCGTGGTGCTCGATCGGGGCTCGCTCACCGAGCAGGGCCGCCGCATGCACGAGGCCGTCGAGCCGGCCGAACTCGTTGCGCACGCCATCGGCGAGCGCGGCGTAGTGGCTGGCGTCCGCGCGCTCGAGATCGATCGGCGCGATCGACGGGCGCGGGCCGCCGGCTGCGACGATCGTGTCGTAGACGGCTTCGAGCTTCTTGACCTTGCGACCGCACAGCACGAGCCGGGCGCCGAGCGCGCCGCACGCGGTGGCCAGCGCGCCGCCGAGTCCGCCGCTGGCGCCGGTGACGAGAATGACGCGCTCCGTGAGCAGACCTGCGGGCGCGACGTAGGAACGGAGCTCGTGGTCGGTAGGCAAGATCAGTCTCCCTGCGTGTCTGCGGGCACCCGCGTCAGTTTCTCGACCGGCGCGATCTCGTCGATCTCGCGTTCGGGGCGCAGCCCCAGCTCGGTGAACTTGCGCGCCCCGGGCAGCACCTGCCGCTCGAGCGAGCCGACCGCGCTGTTGTAGGCGTCCACGCTGAGCCCAAGCGAGCGGCCGATCTTCGCCATGTGCTCGCCGAACTTCGCGAGCCGCTTGTAGAGGTCCTCGGCCAGTTCCTGGATGCGGGCCGCGTTCTCGGCGAGCAGGTTCTGCCGCCAGCCGTACGCGACGGCCTTCAGCAGCGCGACGAAGCTCGACGGCGTGGCGATGATCACGTGCTGGCGGATCGCGTCCTCGAGCAGCGTCGGGATCTCGCCGAGCGCGGCGCTCAGGAACTGGTCGCCCGGGATGAACAGCACGACGAAGTCCGGGCTGCGCTCGAACTGCGACCAGTACGCCTTGGACGACAGTGCGCGCACGCGCTCGACGACCGCCTGCGCGTGCCGCTTGATCGCGGCGTCGCGCGCTTCGTCGGTGGCGGCCTCGACCGCGGACAGGTACGCATCGAGCGGGGTCTTGACGTCCACGACGAGCTGGCGGCCGTCCGGCATGTTGACGATCATGTCCGGACGCAGCGCACCGTCCTCGCCCGCGACGTGCACCTGCTCGACGAAGTCGCAGTGCTCCACCATGCCGGCGAGTTCCGCCAGTCGGCGCAGCGTCATCTCGCCCCACTGGCCGCGCACCTCGGGGCGGCGCAGCGCGGTGACGAGATTGCGCGTCTCCCGCTGCAGCGCCTGCTGCCCGAGCGCAACGCCTTCGAGCGACGCGCGCAGCGACCCGAACGCTTCCGCGCGCTCCTTCTCGATGCGTGCGATCTGCTCGTGGGTGCGGGCGAGCGCCTCCCGCACTGGGGCCAGCAGCGAGGCCACGGACTTCTCGCGATCCGCGAGGTCACGCGCGGCCAGCTGCTGCTGCTGCCCGAGCGTCTGCCGGGCGAGTTGCAGGAACACCTCGCTGTTGCTGCGCAGGGCCGCTCCGGCGACGGCGTCGAACCCAACCCGCAGTCGCTCGCCCGAGTCGAGCTCGGCTCGCGCTTGCGCCAGCTCGATCTCGAGCGCGTGCGTGCGGCGGCGGCCGACCAGCCAGCCCGCCGCGAACACGACCAGCGCCAGCAGCGCGAGCAGCAGTAGCGGCAGGATCGGAGATTCGTTCATGCCGAGGCGCGTGTGCCCGGTTCCGGTCGCGGCGGTCACCCAGTCGAGCAGTTCCTGCGGCGTCGCGACGATGCCGTGCGGCTGCCAGCTCACCGGGTCGTCCTGTGGCGAGAGGTATCCGTAGCTCGCCACGACCGTGGTCATGCCGGCCGCGCGACCCGCCTGGATGTCGCGTTCGGCGTCGCCGACGTAGACGCAGTGCTGCGGCGGTACGCCGATCAAGCCGGCCGCATGCAACAGTGGCAGTGGGTGCGGCTTGCGCTCGGCCAGCGTGTCGCCGCTGACCGCGCAGGCCGCGCGACGGTCGAGCCCGAGCGCGGCGAGCAGCGGATCGGTGAGCCAGCCCGGCTTGTTCGTGACGATGCCCCAGGGGAGCCCGCGCGCCTCGAGCGCCTCGAGCACGAGTTCGAACCCGTCGAACAGCCGAGTGCCTTCCGCCAGGTGCTCCGCGTAGATCGCGAGGAATCGCAGCCGCAGCGTCTCGAACGCGGCACCGCTGGCTTCGGGAAAGCCGAGTGAAACCAGCCGCATCGCGCCGTGCGAGACGACCGGCCGGATGGTCGAGTACGGCAGCGGCTCGAGGCCGTGCTCGCGCGCGCAGCCGGTTGAGCGCACCGCCCATGTCGGGAGCGGTGTCGAGCAGCGTGCCGTCCAGGTCCAGCAGCAGGGCCGCGTGGGATCGCATCAGCCCACAGCCGGCTTGCGGAAGTGCATCAGGTAGTTGACGCGTGCATCCGCCACGAGCTTCGTGCTGCGCGTGAACGGGTCGTAGTCGAGGCCCGTGACATCCTCGAGCGTAAGTCCAGCGGCGCGGGCCCATGCGGCGAGTTCCGAGGGCCGGATGAATTTCTCGTAGGTGTGCGTGCCGGTGGGCAGCAGGCGCAGCAGGTATTCCGCGCCGAGGATCGCCTTGAGGTACGCGGTCGGCGTCCGGTTCAGTGTCGAGACGAACACCTCGCCGCCGGGGCGCGCCAGGGTGGCCAGCGCCGCGACGACCGCGGACGGGTCGGGCACGTGCTCGAGCATCTCCATGCAGGTCACGACGTCGTAGCGTCCCGCATGCTCGACCGCATGCTGCTCGGCGGAGGCCAACCGGTAATCCACGGTGACGCCGGCGTCGAGCGCGTGCAGCTGCGCGACGCTCAGCAGGTCCGCGGCGAGGTCGAGGCCGACGACGCTCGCGCCCTGGCGTGCCATCGCCTCGGCCAGCAGGCCGCCACCGCAGCCGACGTCCACGACCGTGCGCCCGGCCAGCGGCGCAGTGCGTTCGACGTAACGCAGCCGGACGGGATTGAGATCGTGCAGCGGGCGCATCTCGCCCTCCGGATCCCACCAGCGGCTCGCCGCCGCCTGGAAGCGGGCGATCTCGGCCGGATCGGCATTGACGGTGGCATCAACCATTCGCGGGATCCTCGGTGGGTGCGGTCGCGTCCAGCCGCGCGGCCCACGCTTCGGCGCGTTCGAGCACGGCGGATTCATCCACGGTGCGCAGGCGTCCGTCGGCGAGCAGCCGTCGGCCGGCGACCCAGGTGTCGGTGACCTGCTGTGACGAGGCTGCGTAGATCACCGCGGTCGCGACGTCGTGGACGGGCCAGCTGCGCGGCGCGCGCAGGTCGATGCAGCACAGGTCGGCCCATTTGCCGGGCACCAGGCTGCCGGTCACTTCGCCGAGACCGAGCGTCTGTGCGCCCTCGAGCGTGGCCATGCGGACCAGGTCCGACGCGATCAGTTCGCCGGGGGTCGCGGCGACTCCGGCGGACACGAACCCGGCGATGCGCGCCTCGGCGAGCAGGTCGAGGTCGTTGTTCGACGCGGCACCATCCGTGCCGAGCGCGACGCGGATGCCGCGCCCGAGCAGCCGCGCGACCGGGCAGACGCCGGCGCCGAGCTTGAGGTTCGATTCGGGGCAATGCACGACGCTGGCGCGGGCTTCGGCCAGCAGGTCGAGGTCCTCGGGTTCCACCTGCGTCATGTGGATCGCGACCAGCTGCGGGCTCGCGAGCCCCAGCGCGGCCAGCCGCGCGAGCGGCCGCTTGCCGCAGGCCTGCAGGCTCTGCTCGACCTCGACCGCGGTCTCGTGCAGGTGCACCGCGACCGGCAGGTCGAGCTCGTCGGCCAGCCGGCGCACGCGCGCGAGCGTGCCGTCCGAAGCGGAATAGGGCGAGTGCGGCGCGAAGTGCGTCGAGATCAGCGGGTCGCCCTTGTACTCGTCGCGCAACCGCATGCCGCGATCGATGTATTCGTCGGCCGTCGTGGCCCAGCTCGTCGCCGCCTCGGTGACGACGAGGCCCACGCTGGCGCGCATCTGCGCCGCCGCGGCCGTCCGCGCGACGACGTCCGGCCACAGGTGCATGTCCGCGAAGCAGGTGATGCCACCGCGCAGCATCTCGGCGATCGCGAGCTCGGTGCCGTCGCGGACGTATTCGGGGTCCACCCAGCGGCGCTCGAGCGGCCAGACGGCCGTGCGCAGCCACGGGCCGAGCGGCAGGTTCTCGGCGCGGCCGCGCATCAGCACCATCGCGGCGTGGGTGTGGGCATTGACGAGCCCGGGCAGCAGCACGTGGTGCGGCCGGTCGAGCGTTTCCCGCGCGTCGTAGCGCAGCCGCGCCTCGGCCGTCGGCAGCACGGCCTCGATCCGGCCGCTGCGGATGGCTACCGAATGGTGTTCGAGCACGCGGCCGTCGGGCTCGACGGGCATGACCCAGCGGGCGGAGACGAGCGTGTCGACTGGCTCCATGCGGATCGGGCCGAGGGGAGGGGTGCGTATGGTATCATTTCGTCCCTCACGACCGGCTTGCGCCGGTCTTCTCATGCCCCTCGAATCCATGGCCGAAATCGCCCGCGAAATCCTGCACGTCAACCTCGAAGACGAGATGAAGCAGTCGTACCTCGATTACGCGATGAGCGTGATCGTGGGACGCGCCCTGCCCGATGTCCGTGACGGCCTGAAGCCGGTGCACCGCCGCGTGCTCTACGCGATGCGCGAGCTCGGCAACGAGTGGAACAAGTCCTACAAGAAGTCGGCCCGCGTGGTCGGCGACGTGATCGGCAAGTACCACCCGCACGGCGACACGGCGGTCTACGACACGATCGTCCGCATGGCGCAGCCGTTCTCGATGCGCTACCTGCTGGTCGACGGCCAGGGCAACTTCGGCTCGGTGGACGGCGACGCCCCGGCGGCGATGCGCTACACCGAGGTCCGCATGTCGCGGCTCGCCGGCGAGCTGCTCGCGGACATCGACAAGGAAACGGTCGACTTCGCGCCGAACTACGACGAGTCCGAGACCGAGCCGACCGTGCTGCCGACGCGGGTGCCGAACCTGCTGGTGAACGGCTCGTCGGGCATCGCGGTGGGCATGGCCACCAACATCCCGCCGCACAACCTGCGCGAGATCATCGACGCCTGCGTGGCGCTGATCGACAAGCCGGAGATCACGATCCCCGAGTTGATGGAGCTGGTGCCGGGACCCGATTTCCCGACCGCCGGCATCATCAACGGCGCGCGCGAGATCTACAACGCCTACACGACCGGCCGCGGCCGCATCGTCGTGCGGGCGCAGACCGAGATCGAGGAGATCGACTCGCACGGCCGCGAGGCGATCATCGTCACCGAGCTGCCGTACCAGGTGAACAAGGCGCGGCTGCTCGAGCGCATCGCCGACCTGGTGCGCGGCAAGCTGATCGAGGGCATCTCGGAGCTGCGCGACGAGTCCGACAAGGACGGCATGCGCGTCGTCATCGAGCTGAAGCGCGGCGAGGTTGCGGACATCGTCCTCAACAACCTCTACAAGCAGACGCCGATGGAGTCCGTGTTCGGCGTCAACATGGTCGCGCTGCAGGACGGCCAGCCGAAGCTGATGAACCTCAAGGACATCCTCGAGGCGTTCCTGCGGCACCGGCGCGAGGTCGTCACGCGGCGCACCGTGTTCGACCTGCGCAAGGCGCGCGAGCGCGGCCACATCCTCGAAGGCCTCGCGATCGCGCTCGCGAACATCGACGAGATCATCGCGCTGATCAAGGCGTCGCCGACCTCGGCCGAGGCCAAGGTCGCGTTGATGGCCCGCAGCTGGACCTCGGGCGTGGTGCCCGCGATGCTCGAGCGCGCCGGCGCGATCCAGACCCGGCCCGACGGGCTGCCGGCCGAGTTCGGCCTGCACGAGGGCGTGTACCGGCTCTCCGAGGCGCAGGCCCAGGCGATCCTCGACCTGCGGCTGCACCGGCTCACCGGCCTCGAGCAGGACAAGATCCTCGCCGAGTACGGCGAACTGCTCGACCTGATCCGCGACCTGAGCGACATCCTCGCGCGCCCCGAGCGGCTGCTCGAAGTGATCCGCCACGAGCTGCTCGCGATCCGCGAGCAGTATGGCGACGCGCGCCGCACGCGCATCGACGCCGACGAGTCCGACCTGACGATCGAGGACCTGATCACGCCGGAAGACATGGTGGTCACGCTGTCCCACGGCGGCTACGCCAAGGCGCAGGCGGTCAGCGAGTACCGCGCGCAGGGGCGCGGCGGCCGCGGCCGGTCCGCGACGGCGATGAAGGACGAGGATTTCGTCGACAAGCTGTTCGTCGCCAACACGCACGACACGCTGCTGTGCTTCTCGAACCTCGGCCAGCTCTACTGGCTCAAGGTGTACCGCCTGCCGAAGGCCGGCCGCGGCTCGCGCGGCAAGCCGATGGTGAACCTGCTGCCGCTCGAGGCGGAGGAGCGCATCACTGCGGTGCTGCCGATCCGCGACTACGAGGAAGGGCGCTACGTGTTCATGGCCACGGCCACCGGCACGGTCAAGAAGACGCCGCTCTCGGCGTTCTCGCGGCCCCGGTCCGCGGGCATCATCGCCGTCGGCCTCGACCCGGGCGACAAGCTCGTCGGCGTCGCGATCACCGACGGCACGCGCGACGTCATGCTCTGCACGTCGGGCGGCAAGGCGATCCGCTTCCTCGAGGACGACGTGCGCCCGATGGGCCGCACGGCGGCCGGCGTGCGCGGCATCCGGCTGCCGGAGGGCGAGGAAGTGATCTCGCTGATCATCCCGGATCCGAATGGATTGATCCTGACGGCCTCCGAGAATGGCTACGGCAAGCTGACGCCGGTCGAGGAATTCCCGTCGCACGGCCGCGGCGGCCAGGGCGTGATCGCGATGCAGACCACGGAACGCAACGGCGAACTGGTCGCGGCGACGCAGATCGCGACGACCGGCGAGCTGATGCTGATGAGCTCCAACGGCACGCTCGTGCGCACCCGCGCCAGCGAGATCTCGGTGCTCGGCCGCAACACGCAGGGCGTGCGGCTGATCCGTCTCGACGACGGCGAGCGGTTGATCGGCGTCGAGCCGGTCGAACCCGAGCCGGAGGAGAGCGAAGACAACGGCGCTGAGGCGGCCAATGGCCAGCCCGATGCCGGGGCGGCCTCGCCGGAAGCCACCCGCCCCGACTGAGTTACACTGCGCTGCAACATCGCCCGGGAGGCCCGCCCGCCATGAGTCGCGTCTTCAATTTCAGTGCCGGTCCCGCCGCCTTGCCGGTCGAGGTCCTCGAACAGCTGCGCGACGAGATGCTCGAGTGGCGCGGCGAGGGCATGTCCGTGATGGAAATGAGCCATCGCGGCAAGGCCTTCGTCGGCATCGCCGCCCAGGCCGAGGCCGACCTGCGCGAGCTGCTGGCCGTGCCGGCCAACTACAAGGTGCTGTTCCTGCAGGGCGGCGCCACCGCGCAGTTCGCCGCGATCCCGATGAACCTGGCGCGGCCCGATGCGGTGGCCGACTACGTCAACACGGGTGCGTGGTCGAAGAAGGCGATCGGCGAGGCCAAGCGCTTCTGCAAGGTCAACGTCGCCGCCGATGCCGGCGGCAAGTACTCGACGATTCCAGCGCGCGCCGACTGGCGGCTCACGCCGGGCGCGGCCTACGTGCACTACACGCCGAACGAGACGATCGGCGGCGTCGAGTTCCACGCGATTCCCGACGTCGGCGACGTGCCGCTCGTCGCCGACATGTCGTCGACGATCCTGTCGCGCCCGCTGGACGTGAGCCGCTTCGGCGTCATCTACGCCGGCGCGCAGAAGAACATCGGTCCGGCGGGCCTGGTCGTCGTGATCGTCCGCGAGGACCTGCTCGGTCACGCACGCGCGGACCTGCCGACCGTGTTCGACTGGCAGGCCATGGCCGCGGACGGCTCGATGCTGAACACGCCCGCGACCTACAGCTGGTACGTGGCCGGCGCCGTGTTCCAGTGGATCAAGCGGCAGGGCGGCCTCGCCGCGATGGAGCGCCACAACCGCGCCAAGGCCGAGAAGCTCTACGGCGCGATCGACGGCTCCGGTTTCTACCGCAACCCGGTCGCGCTCGACGCCCGCTCGTGGATGAACGTGCCGTTCACGCTGCCGAGCGACGAGCTCGACAAGCCGTTCCTCGAGGGCGCCAAGGCCGCCGGCCTCGTGGCGCTGGCGGGGCACCGCTCCGTCGGCGGCATGCGGGCCAGCATCTACAATGCGATGCCGATGGCGGGCGTCGAGGCGCTGGTGCAGTTCATGGCCGAGTTCCAGCGGAAGCAGGGTAGGGGGATAGCGGATAGCGGATAGCGGATAGTCGGAGGGCCGACGCCGTCGGCCATTCCGGCTCCGACCACTATCCGCTATCCGCTATCCTCTATCCGCTATCCCCCATCCGCTATCCCCTATCCCCTCCGCATGTCCTTCAAGATCCTCACGCTCAACAACATCTCCGTCCGCGGGCTCGACCGGCTGCCGCGCGACCTCTACGAAGTCGCCTCCGAGATCGGCCACCCGGATGCGGTCCTGCTGCGCTCGGCGGACATGCACTCGATGGAGATTCCCGGAGAGCGTGCTGGCGGTCGCGCGCGCGGGGGCGGGCACCAACAACGTGCCCGTCGCGAAGCTGAGCCGGCGCGGCGTCCCGGTGTTCAACGCGCCCGGCGCGAACGCGAACGCGGTCAAGGAACTGGTGCTCGCCGGCCTGTTCCTCGCGTCGCGCAACATCTGCCAGGCCTGGGGCTACGTCCGCTCGCTCGAAGGCGACGATCACGCGATCGAGGAGGCGGTGGAGAAGGGCAAGAAGAAATTCGTCGGCCACGAGCTGCCCGGCCGCACGCTCGGCGTCGTGGGACTCGGCGCGATCGGCGTCGAGGTCGCGAATGCCGCGCTCGGCCTGCGCATGAAAGTGCTCGGTTACGATCCGCAGATCACGGTGCAGCGCGCCTGGCAGCTGTCGTCGGGCGTCGAGCAGGCGCTGAGCCTCGACGACCTGTTCGCCCGCTGCGACATGGTCACGGTGCACGTGCCGCTGAACGACGCGACCCGCACGCTCGTCAACGAGGCGCGGATCCGGCTGATGCGCAAGGGCAGCGCGGTGCTGAACTTCGCGCGGGCCGGCATCGTCGACGAGGCGGCCGTGCTGCGCGAACTCGACCGGGGCCAGCTCGGCTCGTACATCTGCGACTTCCCGACGCGGGCGTCGAAGGATCATCCGCGGGTCGTCGCGCTGCCGCACCTCGGCGCGTCCACCGGCGAGGCGGAGGAGAACTGCGCGATCATGGTCGCCGAGACGCTGCGCGACTTCCTCGAGAACGGCAACGTGCGCAACTCGGTCAATTTCCCCGAGGCGGTGCTGCCGCGCGTCGGCGGCAATCGCGTCGCGATCGCGAACGAGAACGTGCCGAACATGGTCGGCCAGATCTCGACCTGCCTCGCGGAGGCCGGGCTCAACATCGCCGACCTGCTCAACAAGTCGCGCGGCGACCTGGCCTACACGCTGATCGACACCGAGGCACCGATCGAACCCGAAGTGCTCGCCAAGCTGCGCTCGATTCCCGGCATCCTGTCCGCACGGACGGTCTGAGCGTGGCGCGCGCGAAAGCACCGGAGCGTCGCTCGCGCAAGGCTGCCAAGCCCCGGCCGCAGCGCAAGGCGGTGCCCGTCAAGCCGGCGCTCGAGTCGATCCGCGAGCGCATCGACGTCATCGACGCCGACCTGCACGCGCTGATCAACGAGCGGGCGCGCCTCGCGCAGCAGGTCGGGATCTCGAAGCACGCGGCCGGGCACACCGTCGATTTCTACCGTCCCGAGCGCGAGTCGCAGGTGCTGCACCTGGCGCTCGAGCGCAATCGTGCCGCCAAGGGCCCGCTGCGCGACGAGGAGATCCTGCGCCTGTTCCGCGAGATCATGTCCGCCTGCCTCGCGCAGCAGGAGCCGCTCAAGGTCGCGTTCCTCGGCCCCGAAGGCACGTTCACCCAGCAGGCCGTCTTCAAGCAGTTCGGCCACTCGGTCCGCGCGCTGCCGCTGACGTCGATCGAGGAAGTGTTCCACGAGGTGGAGTCCGGCACGGCCGACTTCGGCGTGGTGCCGATCGAGAACTCGAGCGAAGGCACGGTCAACAACACGCTCGACATGTTCCTGACGTCGCCGCTCGCGATCTGCGGCGAGGTGGAACTGCGGATCCACCACAACCTGATGGGTGCGATGAGCGCGCTCGGCCAGGTCGAGCGGGTCTGCGCCCACCAACAGGCGCTCGCGCAGTGCCGCGGCTGGCTCTCCGAGAACCTGCCCGGCGTCGAGCGCGTGCCGGTCGCGAGCAACGCCGAAGGTGCGCGACGGGCGCGGGACGAGGACGGCACGGCAGCGATCGCGCCGATGGCCGCGGCGGAGGTCTACGGCCTCAACGTGCTGGTGCCGGAAATCGAGGACCGGGCCGACAACACGACGCGGTTCCTCGTGATCGGCCGCAAGTCGTTTCCGCCGAGCGGCCAGGACAAGACGACGCTGCTCGTGTCGGCGGCCCACACCGACGCGCCGGGCGCGCTGTTCCGGCTGCTCGAGCCGTTCGCGCGCGAAGGCATCAGCATGACGCGGATCGAGTCGCGACCGTCGCGCCGGCGCAAGTGGGACTACGTGTTCTTCATCGACCTCGAGGGGCACGCCGAGACGCAGCCGCTCGCGGACGTGCTCGCGAAGTTGAAGGGCCAGGCCTCGCTGTGCCGCGTGCTCGGCTCGTATCCGCGGGCGATTCTCTGACGATGAGCGAGTTCGTCGTCGAGCCCTGCGCGGGCATCGCCGGCCGGGTGCGGGTCCCGGGTGACAAGTCCATCTCGCACCGGGCGCTGATGCTCGGCGCGATCGCCTCGGGCACCACGCAGGTCGACGGATTCCTCGAGGGCGAGGATTGCCTCGCGACGTTGCGCGCGGTGGCGAGCCTCGGCGTCAACGTGCAGCGGCCGGCGCCCGGCGAGGTCGTCATCGAAGGCGTCGGGCTGCGCGGACTCGGTCGCCCGCGCTCGGTGCTCGACATGGGCAATGCCGGCACGGCGATGCGGCTCTTCATGGGCCTGCTCTCGGCGCAGGGGTTCGACTCCGAGCTGATCGGCGACGAGTCGTTGATGCGGCGCCCGATGGAGCGCGTCGCGAAGCCGCTGCGCGCGATGGGCGCGCAGATCGAGACGCAGGACGGGCGTCCGCCCGTGCGGATCCGCGGCGGCGCCGCGCTGCGCGGGCTGCGCTACGAGATGCCGGTGGCCAGCGCCCAGGTGAAGTCCGCCGTGCTGCTCGCGGGGCTGTACGCCGAGGGCGAGACGACGGTCGTCGAGCCCGCCGTCACCCGTGATCACACCGAGCGCATGCTGCAGAGCTTCGGTGCGAACGTCGTCGCACGCGGCGGCAGCGCGACCGTGTTGCCAGCGGCGCAGCTCGAGGCGGCCCGCATCAGCGTGCCCGGCGATTTTTCGTCCGCGGCTTTCTTCATCGTCGCCGCCTGCATCGGCGCGCGCGAGCCCTTCGTCATCGAGGGCGTCGGCGTGAACCCGACCCGCACCGGGCTGCTCGAGATGCTGGCGCTGATGGGCGCCGACCTGCGGCTCGTCAATCACCGCAGCGCCGGGGCCGAGCCCGTCGCCGACATCGAAGTGCGGCCGGCGCGCCTGCGCGGCATCCGCGTGCCGGAACGCCTCGTGCCGCTCGCCATCGACGAGTTTCCCGCGTTCTTCATCGCCGCGGCCTGCGCCGACGGTGAAACGGTGGTCACGGGCGCCGAGGAACTGCGCGTCAAGGAGAGCGACCGGATCGCGGTCATGGCGCGCGGGCTCGACGCGCTCGGCGTGCCGAACGAGGTGCGGGCCGACGGGCTCAGCATCGAGGGCGGTCCGTTCGGCGGTGGCGTCGTCGAAAGCCACGGCGATCATCGGGTCGCGATGTCGTTTGCCGTGGCGAGCCTGCGCGCGTCCGCCCCGATCGAGATCCGCGACGTCGCCAACGTTGCGACGTCGTTCCCGGGGTTCGCGGCCACCGCGCGAGCGGTTGGCCTGCGCCTCGCCGAGCGGGCCTGAGCCGGGGCGCTGCGGTGACGGTACCGATCATCGCGGTCGACGGGCCGAGCGGCTCCGGCAAGGGCACGGTCAGCCGGCTGCTCGCCGAGCGGCTGGGTTGGCACCTGCTCGACAGCGGGGCCCTGTACCGGCTGGTGGCGCTGGCCGGCGCCGCGCACGGCATCGCGGACACCGACGAGCCCGGTCATGCGGCCATTGCCGCCACGCTCGACGTCCGTTTCGAGGTCGACGCGGCCGGCGGTGAGCGAGTCCTGCTGGATGGGCGGGACGTCACCCGCGACCTGCGCGCCGAGGTGACCGGCAACATGGCGTCCCGGGTGGCCGTGATGCCGGCAGTCCGGGCCGCCTTGCTGGACCGCCAGCGCGCGTTCGCCGTGCCCCCGGGGCTGGTCGCCGACGGCCGGGACATGGGCACGGTGGTTTTCCCGGCCGCCGGGCTCAAGGTCTTCCTCACGGCGAGCGCCGAGGAACGGGCCCGCAGACGCTATAACCAGTTGAAAGAAAAGGGCCTCGCTGCTAATCTTGCCGGCCTTTCGCAGGAAATTCACGAGCGGGACAGGCGCGATTCGGCGCGGTCCGTGGCGCCGCTACGCCCGGCGACGGACGCAGTGATCATCGACTCGACCGGCATGGCGGTGGAGCAGGTGGTCGCACAGGTCCTCGCGCTCGCTCGAGAAGCTTTCCCCGCGATCTGATTCTCGAAGTCCGCCCGGCAGGATGCTGGTGCGGTGTAATCAACCCTTCGTGGGCGGGATGCCAGCGGAGTCATGGGCCTGAACGCCCTGGAAACAGTAATGACCGAAAGTTTTGCGCAAATGTTCGAAGAGAGCCTGGCGAGTCAGCGGATTCGCCCGGGCCAGATCCTCACCGGCCGCGTGATCGAGGTCACCCCCGACGTGGTCGTGGTGAGCGCCGGACTCAAGTCCGAAGCGGTCATTCCCACCGCACAGTTCAAGAACGAACGCGGCGAGATCGAAGTCAAGGTCGGCGACGACGTCGAAGTGGCCCTCGACAGCGTCGAAGACGGCTCCGGTGAAACGCGCCTGTCGCGCGAGAAGGCCAAGCGGGCCCGCACCTGGGAGCGCCTCGAGACGGCGTTCGAGAAGGGCGAGGTCGTCTCCGGCCTCATCAACGGCCGCGTCAAGGGCGGCTTCACCGTCGAGATCGACTTCGTGCGCGCCTTCCTGCCGGGCTCGCTCGTGGACGTGCGCCCCGTGCGCGACCCGGGCTACCTCGAGGGCAAGACGCTCGAGTTCAAGGTCATCAAGCTCGACCAGAAGCGCAACAACGTCGTGGTTTCGCGCCGCGCCGTCGTCGAGCAGGAATACAGCGCCGAGCGCAGCGAGCTGCTCGACAAGCTGACCGAAGGCACCGTGATCAAGGGCGTGGTCAAGAACCTCACCGACTACGGCGCGTTCGTGGACCTGGGCGGCATCGACGGCCTGCTGCACATCACCGACATGGCGTGGAAGCGCGTCAAGCACCCGTCGGAAGTCGTCAACGTGGGCGACGAGATCGACGTCCGCATCCTGAAGTTCGATCGCGAGCGCCAGCGCGTCAGCCTGGGGTTGAAGCAGCTCGGCGCCGATCCGTGGCAGAACATCGCGCGCCGCTACCCGGCGGGCACGCGGCTGTTCGGCAAGGTCACGAACATCGCGGACTACGGCTGCTTCGTCGAGATCGAGGAAGGCGTCGAAGGCCTGGTGCACGTCTCCGAGATGGACTGGACGAACAAGAACGTCAGCCCGTCGAAGGTCGTGCACATCGGCGAGGAAGTCGAGGTCATGGTGCTCGACATCGACGAGGACCGCCGCCGCATCTCGCTCGGCATCAAGCAGTGCAAGCCCAACCCGTGGCGCGAGTTCGCGGACAACTACAACCGCGGCGACCACGTCACCGGCCAGATCCGCTCGATCACCGACTTCGGCCTGTTCATCGGCCTGCCGGGCGGCATCGACGGCCTCGTGCACCTCTCCGACCTCTCCTGGGACGTCCCGGGCGAGGAGGCGGTGCGCAACTACCAGAAGGCGCAGACGGTCGAGGCGATCGTCGTGGCGATCGACCCGGAGCGCGAGCGCATCTCGCTCAGCGTCAAGCAGCTCGCCAAGGACCCGTTCTCGACCTGGATCGCCGAGCACCCGAAGGGCAGCATCGTCCGCGGCCTGGTGCGCGAGGTGGATGCCAAGGGCGCGATCGTCGATCTCGGCGGCGGCATCGACGGTTACCTGCGGGCTTCCGAGCTCGCGCGTGATCGCGTCGAGGACGCGCGCGCCGTGCTGAAGGTCGGCGACGAGGTGGAGGCCAAGTTCACGGCCGTGGACCGCAAGGTCCGCACCATCGCGCTGTCGATCAAGGCGAAGGACATGGCCGAGGAACAGGAAGCCATGCAGAGCTACCGGTCGGACTCGTCCACCGGCACGAGCCTGGGCGACCTGCTCAAGGAGCAGATCTCCGGCCAGTAACGAGTCGCTGCGGATGCGGCGGCGGGCCCGGGCCCGCCGTCGCAAACCGCGCACCGAAGGACCGATCGGACTGCGGGGAGAGTCTTAAGTGGACGGCGAGCGCAGCATGACGAAGTCCGAGCTCATCGAGCTCATCGCCGCGAAGCAGAGCCACCTGCCGGCCAAGGACGTCGAGCTGGCCGTGAAGCAGATCCTCGAGATCATGAGCGACGCGCTCGCCCAGGGGCAGCGCATCGAGATCCGCGGCTTCGGCAGCTTCAGCCTGCATTTCCGCCCGCCGCGGCAGGGTCGCAACCCGAAGACGGGCGAGACCGTGGCACTCGCCGGCAAGTACGTGCCGCACTTCAAGCCCGGCAAGGATCTGCGCGAGCGCGTCAACGAGCCCCTCGACGAGCCGCGTTCCGCCGAGCAGCCGCTGCCGGCCTACTGACCGGACGCCGCCGGATGCTGCGGCGCGCCGCCTTCATTACCGCCCTGGTGCTGCTGCTCGTCGCGGCGGTGCTGTTCGTGGCGCTCAATCGCCAGAGTTTCGACGTGGACCTCGCCGTGGTGCGCTTCGGCGTGTCCTCCGGCCTCGCGCTGCTGATCGCGTTCGCGGCCGGCCTGCTGGCCGGCGCCCTGTGGAGCTCGGCCTCGATCGCCCGCCTGCTGGGCGAGCGTGGTCGCCTGCGCAACGCGTTGCGCCTGGCCGAGGCGCGTCGGGCATCGCCGCCACCGTCGCAGCCGCCTGATGCTGTCTGACCCGAAAGGCGTCTTCTGGCTCGTCTTCGCGGGCACGCTTGCGGTCGGCTGGGGTGCCACGGTCTGGTACGGCGAATACCGCCGGCGGCGCCGCGCACGACGACGCGAGCGCTACCTCGAAGGCCTGCGCTTCCTGCTCGACGACAAGCCCGAGCGCGCGCTCGAGGTGTTCCTCGGGCTCGCTGCAGCCGATGACGAGACCATCGACACGCACTTCGCGCTCGGCAGCCTGTATCGCCGTCGCGGCGAGGTGGACCGCGCCATTCGCGTCCACCAGCACATCGTCAACCGCGCCGGCATCGACCCGCGGCACCGCGACGCCGCACTCGGCGAGCTCGCGCGCGATTACGTGCGTGCAGGACTGTACGACCGGGCCGAGAAGCTGTTCATGCAGCTCGCCGAATCGGGTCGCGATCCGGCCGTGGCACTCGCGCACCTGGTGCGCATCCACGAGCTGCAGCACGACTGGCCGCAAGCCGCGGCCGCGCACGAGCGGCTGCGCGCGATCGGCGTGCCGGAGCAGCCCGTCGCGATCGCGCACTATTACTGCGAGATGGCCGAGGCGGCGATCGCCGAGCGCGATTTCGCGACGGCGCGCGATCACCTGCGGAGCGCGCGCCACGAGCAACGCGATTTCGGCCGCAGCGCGATCCTGCGCGGCGACCTCGCCCGGATGCAGGGCGATCCGCGGCTCGCACTGCAGCTCTATCGGCGCGTCGTGCGGCGCGATTTCCACCTGCTCGCGCTGGTGCTGCCGCGGCTCGCGGACGCCGCGCGGCAGGCGGGTGACCCGGGAGTGTTCGGTGAAACGCTGGCCGAGCTGTTGCAGAACGGACTCGCCAGCCGCTCCGAGATCGCCTACGCGGCCATCGTCAGCGGCTACTTCGACGATCCGGCCATCCTCGACTGCGTCCGCGAGTGGCTGTCCGCCGACAACGACCTCAAGGACATCACGAGCGCCTTGCTGCCGCCGGGGGCGGACCCCACCCGCGAGCAGCTGCGGGCCGTGGCCGGCGCGATGCGCAACGTCGTGCTGCGCCACGCGCGCTATCGCTGCAGCGAGTGCGGCCTCGACAGCTCGAGCTTCCTCTGGCAATGCCCGGGCTGCCAGTCGTGGGAGACGCTGCGGGCGATCGCGGCGCTGGAGT